>NZ_QMEZ01000006.1:0-315832 GCF_003315815.1 Micromonospora sp. LHW51205
GGAACTTCCCCGGCAGCTTCGGGTCGAACTACACCACGATCATGTCCGACAGCACGAACAACCTGTTCGAGGCCGTGCAGGTCTACAAGCTGCAGGGCCAGACCCGCTACCTGATGATCGTCGAGGCGATCGGCTCGCAGGGCCGCTACTTCCGGTCCTTCACCGCCACCAGCCTGAACGGATCGTGGACCCCGCAGGCCGCCACCGAGTCCAACCCGTTCGCCGGCAAGGCCAACAGCGGCGCCACCTGGACCAACGACATCAGCCACGGTGAGCTGATCCGCACCACCGCGGACCAGACCTTCACCGTCGACCCCTGCAACCTCCAACTGCTCTACCAGGGCCGCTCCCCCAACTCCGGCGGCGACTACGGCCTCCTGCCCTACCGCCCCGGACTGCTCACCCTCCAGCGCTGAGCCGGACCGTCCAGGAAGGAAGGTCGCATGAGAAGGCACAGAACGACCCGTACCGCGGTGTTGTCGGCCGGCGCGGTCCTGCTGGCGTCCACCGCGATGGCCGCGGCGCTGCCGGCCGGAGCGGCAGCCGCCGGATGCGCGGTCACCTACGCCGTGTCGTCGCAGTGGCAGGGCGGCTTCGGCGCGAACGTGACGGTCACCAACCTCGGTGACCCGGTCAACGGCTGGACGCTCACCTGGTCCTACGCCGCCGGCCAGACCGTCACCCAGGCGTGGAACGCCACCGTCACCCAGAGCGGAGCGGCGGTGACCGCCCGCAACGTCGACTACAACGGGTCGATCCCCACGAACGGCAGCACGTCGTTCGGGTTCAACGGGGCCTGGACCAGCAGCAACCCCGCGCCGACGAGCTTCGCGCTCAACGGGGTGACCTGCACCGGCGGCACGACGCCCACGTCGCCGTCCACCTCGCCGTCCACGTCACCGACGAGTTCGCCGACCACCTCGCCCAGCACCCCGCCGCCGACCGGGGCGGCGGACATCACCGTCAACACCGCCAGCCGCTACCAGACGATCGACGGGTTCGGCGCCGCCGTGTCGATCTGGGGCGGCGCCTGGTCGACGGCCGAGACGCAGACGCTCGTCGGGCTCGGCCCCAACCAGCTCGGCCTGTCCATCGTGCGTACCGGCATCTCGCCGGTGTCCGGCGAGTGGGGCACCCAGGTCAGCGCGCTGCGCACGGCGAAGTCGTACGGGTCGAACGTGAAGATCATGGCGTCGCCGTGGACCGCCCCGGCGGCCTGGAAGACGAACAACAGCCGGATCAACGGTGGCAAGCTGCGCACCGACTACTACGACGACTACGCCAACCACCTCAACAGCTACGTCCAGTACATGCGCAACCAGGGTGTGACGATCGACGTCACGTCCGTGCAGAACGAGCCGGACTGGCACCCTGACTACGACTCGATGGACTGGAGCGGCACCGAACTCCAGACCTTCGTGCGGGAGCAGGGCGCCAAGGTGCAGAACACCAAGCTGATGGTCGCCGAGGCGGTGAACCTGAACTACGGCTACACCGACCCGACGCTCAACGACGCGGCCGCCCGCAACAACATCGGCTACATCGGCGGACATCTCTACGGCACCGAGGCGTCCGGCCGGCTGAAGCCGTACACGCTGGCGCAGCAGTACAACAAGCCGGTGTGGATGACCGAGTGGAACCTGCACGAGGCCGACGGCGGCGGCTCCAACATCTGGGGCAACCCGGCCAACGCCGCCGCGTGGAACGAGACGCTCGACGACATCATGCGCACCGTGCACAAGTCGATGGAGTCGAACTGGAGCGCGTACGTCTGGTGGTACGGCAAGCGCTACTACTCGTTCATCGGTGACGGCGAGTCCGCGTACGGCACCGTGGCGGGCGCGCCGCTCAAGCGCGGGTACGCGTTCTCGCAGTACGCGAAGTACGTGCGTCCCGGCTACCAGCGGGTCGCCCTGACCAAGAGTTCCAAGGCGTCGCCGCTGGAGGTGACGGCCTATTCCGGCGACGGGAAGGTCACGCTGGTGATCCTCAACCGGTCCACCAGCGCGGTGAACAACGCGATCATCCAGGCGCCGCAGAACGTCAGCCGGGCGGAGTACGTGGCCACGTCGCAGAACGCGAGCGCGGCGAGCCAGCCGGTCGGCGTGAACGGCAACCAGGTCACCGTGAACGTCGGCGCGCGGAGCATCTCCACCGTCGTGCTCACCCTCTGACCGGGGACACGCAACAAGGGCGGGGGCGGCCGGATCGGCCGCCCCCGCTCGTGTGTGACGTGCTAGCTGGCGTACGTCTCGAACTCGCCGACTCTCGGCGTACCGTTGGAGCTGTTGATCTTGAAGTTGATCTTCTTCAGCGAGGTCGCGCCGAAGGTGATCTGGCCGGCCCCGTTGCCGGAGGCCAGCACCGCGCCGGTGTCGTTGTTGACGAGCTGCCACGACCCGATCGAGCCCGAGGTGCCGGACGGCTCGCGGATGACCACGCGGGAGACGGTGGTGGCCGAGCCCCACTTGATCGAGACGGTGCCGGTCGACCCGGACGGCGACCAGTAGGTGCTCAGGTTGCCGTCGCGCACGTTGCCGTAGCTGGTGCCGTCGGCCTTGCTGGACCCGTCCGCGCCGGCGCCGGAGACGAGGCTCAGGTTGGTCCCGCCGGACGGCGGCGGGGTGGTCGTCCCGGGCGGCGGCGTGGTCGGTGCGGGCGTGGTCGGCCCCGGCGTCGTCGGCGCCGGGGACTGCGGCGTGCAGTTGCCGTCGGACACCCGCAGGCCGGTGTTCGCGCCCGCCGTCTGCCGCACGATGTCCGGCACGCAGCTCGCCGCGTCGAGCCGGTACGAGTACGGGACGCTCACGGTGGTCGTCGAGGTCACGTTCGGACCCGCCGGGTAGTTGTCGGTCCCGGGCGAGGACCAGGTCACGTTGTCGAAGATGTTGCCACTGACCTGCCAGGTGCCGCGCTCGCTGGTGTAGAACGTGCCGAGCACGTCCTTGGAGTTGCGGAAGTAGTTGTTGTCCACCTTGGCCCGTGCGCCGGCCCGGGAGTTGATGCCCGACTCGTGCAGCCCGTTGTAGTGGTTGTTGAACATGTGGGCGATCCCGCCGCGCAGCAGCGGCGTACGGGAGTCGATGTTCTCGTACAGGTTGTGCTCGAACGTGATGTAGCCGTTGCCGCGGTCGCTCTCACTCGATCCGATGAGGCCACCGCGGCCGGAGTTGCGCAGGATGCTGTACGACAGCGTCACGTACTGGGTGTCGTCCTTCATGTCGAACAGGCCGTCGTAGCCCTCCGACTCCCCGCCGGACGCCTCCAGCGTCACGTGGTCGACCCAGACGTTACGGACGCTGCTCTCCATGCCGATCGCGTCACCACCGTTGGAGGTGGGCGAGCCGGACTTCTTGACGTTGCGCACCGTCACGTTGCGGATGATGATGTTGCGGGAGTCGCGGATGTGGATGCCGAGCTGGTCGAAGACGGCGCCGCTGCCCACCCCGATGATGGTGACGTTGCTGATCTGCTTCAGCTCGATCACGCCGTCGGCGGTGTTGCAGCTCGATCCGGAGACCTTGCTGGTGTTGCCGTGGTTGATGGTCCCGGTCACCTCGATGATGATCGGGGTGCTGCTGCTGGCCCGGCCGCAGAGCGCGGCGTGGATGGCGGTGCCGGTGGTGGCGCGTACGATCTGCCCGCCCGCGCCGCCGGTCGTGCCGCCGTTCTGGGTGGCGTAGCCGGTGGCGCTGCCGGCCGCCGCCGACGCCTGCGGGGACGGCAGCGCCACGGCGACGGCGATACCGACGACCGCCGTGGCCAGTGCCGCGTGGAGTCGCAGCGCGACTGGTCTTCTCATGTCGCCTCATTCCTTTTTCGAGCACGCGGGAATTGCCGCCGAGCCGCGGCAGCAACCGAATGGGAATAGTGCGGAGCCGCGACGCGATCAGGCGCGTCGCCGGCGGATGTCGTTCATCTGCGATGCCCGGGCCGCAAACGAAACATCGATGTAACGCGATCGTATGAAAGCGCTTTCGCTCAGGGCAAGAGGTAGCGTTTGCAGGTTTTTTGCACTGCTCAGGGCGGCCGGACGCCGGGGACGCCACCTTGACGGGCGGCGAGATCGATGGTTGCCTGCACCTCACCCTCGCATCGACGTCCGTCTAACTCTGCCCCCACGAGGAGCGCCATGTCCCGATCCCGCAGGACCCGCACCCCGGCGGTCGTCGCCGGCGCGGTCGCCGCCGTCCTGGCCGCCTCCCCGGCCCCCGCCGCGCCCCTGGCGGCACCGGCCACCGGCAACACCTGGAGCGCCGACCTGGCCGGAGTCGACTCCGACGACGTCAACGTCCACTGGACCGGCACGGAACTGCGCCTCGCCGACCCGGCGCACCGGCCCGCGGCCCGGCGCGGCATCGCGGCCGAGGGCACGCTGCTCGTCGCGCCGCATTCACTCGCCGCACCGGCCAACCGGGTCCGGGCCGACGTCGTCGCAGTCCCCGCCCGCGACGGCGCCGTCGAGGTGGCGGCGCGCGGCTGGCGATCGGGCGCGTGGACCGAATGGCGGGCCGTGACCGGCGCCGCCGTCTTCGACCAGCCGGTCACCCGGGTGCAGATCCGGGTGGTCCTCACCGCCGACCGGCCGTCCGCCGCGCCCAGCCTGCGCACGCTCCGGCTCACCGCCGACTCGGTCGCCGCCGTCACGGCCGCCACGCCCGGCCTCACCTACCGGGTGTACGCCACCCGCGAGGGCCTGGTCGGCGGCACCACCGCCAACGGGCACGTGATCGTCTCCCGGGACCACTTCGTCGCGCTGCCCTCGTTCCGCGGACTCGCGCCGAAGAACACCGGCGACTACACCGTGCGGGTCTGCACCACCACCCGCAGCCGCTGCGAGTACGCGCCGGTCTGGGACGTCGGACCGTGGAACACCAAGGACGACTACTGGAACCCCAGCAGCACCCGGGAGATGTGGAAGGACCTGCCGCAGGGCCGGCCCGAGGCGCAGGCGGCGTACCAGAGCGGCTACAACGGCGGGCGGGACCAGTTCGGACGGGTGGTGGGCAGCCCGGCCGGCATCGACCTCGCCGACGGCACGTTCTGGGACGGCCTGCTGCTGACCGACAACGCCTGGGTCGACGTCGCCTACCTCTGGACCGGCACCGGCACGCGCGGCCGCATCGGCAGCGGGCCGCTCAACATCCGCTCCGGTCCCAGCACGAGCAACCCGGTCGTCGGGCTGGCCGCCACGTACGCCGACGTGCCGATCGAGTGCTCGGTCAGCGGCCAGTCGGTGAGCGGCCCGTACCGGACCACCACCCAGTGGAACCGCCTCGCGTCAGGACACTTCGTCAGCCACGCGTACGTCTCCAGCGTGACCGGCACCATCGCGCCCTGCTGAGGGCGACCGGCCCGGGGCGCGCGACGGTGTCGCGCCGCCCCGGGTGCGCTGGATGAGCACGACGCAGGCGAGCACCGCGCCCGCCACCACGAGCGCGCCGGGCGTGACCGCCTCGCCGAGCAGCAGTGCCGACCAGATCAGCGTGAGCACCGGCTGGACGAGCTGGATCTGGCCGACCTTGGCGATGCCGCCCCGGGCCAGCCCGGCGTACCAGGCGAAGAAGCCGAGGAACATCGACACCACTGTGAGGTAGCCGAACCCGGCCCAGGCGGCGATGCCGCCGTGCGGCGGGTGGACGAAAGCGGCAACCGCCGTGACCGGCGCGGTGACCGGGAGCGACAGCAGCAACGCCCAGCAGATCGTGCGGGCGCCGCCGAGTTCGCGGGCCAGCCGGCCGCCCTCGGCGTACCCGAGTCCGCAGAGCACCACGGCGGCGAGCAGGTACAGGTCGGCGGGCGCCAGCGTCCCGCGGATCGAGCCGCCGGCGGCGAGGAACGCGAGCACCAGCGCCAGTCCGGCGATGCTGGCGATCCAGAACAGCGGCGGCGGCCGTTCCCCGGCCCGCAGCACCGCGAACACCGCCGTCATGGCGGGCAGCACGGTGACCACCACCGCGCCGTGCGCCGATGTCTGTGTGGTGAGCGCCAGCGAGGTGAACAGCGGGAAGCCGACCACGACGCCGAGCGCGACGATGGACAGCCGTCGCCACTGGTCCCGGGTGGGGCGTGGGGCGCCGGTGAACCGCAGGTAGGCCCACGCGAGCAGCGCCGCGCCGACGGCCCGTCCGAACGCGACGAACCAGGGGTCGAGTGTGTGCACCGCGACGCGGGTGGCCGGCAGCGACATGCTGAAGGCCAGCACGCCCAGCGCGCCGAGGGCAACCCCGCCGCCCGCTCCCACCGTTACCGTCGTTGGTGCAGTAGCGCTACTCTCTGCTGTCATGAATGATGGTAGCGCTATCGAGCGTGTCGTCCGGCATCTGGGTGCGCTGGCGGCGGACGCCGTCCCCGGCACGCGACTGCCGTCGGTACGGGAGCTGACCGCCCACCATCACGTCTCCCCCGTCACCGTCGCCGAGGCGACCCGGCGGCTCGTCGCGGACGGCCTGATCGAGACACGGCCGGGACGTGGCGCGTACGTGTCGAACCGGCGCGCCGACCCACCACGGCCGGACCTGTCGTGGCAGACCGTCGCGCTGGGCTCACGGCGCGACGGCGAGGAGGAGATGCAGGCGCTGCTGTCGCTACCGCCGTCGGGCGCGATCCCGCTGACCGGCGGCTACCTGGACCCGGACCTCCAGCCGGCCGCCGCGCTCGGCGCGGCGCTCGCCCGCGCCGCCCGGCAACCGGCGGCGTGGCAGCGCGGCCCGGTCGAGGGACGCGCCGACCTGCGCGCCTGGTTCGCCCGAGCGGCCGGCGGGGGCCTGCGCGCCGAGGACATGGTGATCTGCCCGGGCGGGCAGGCCGCGCTCTCCACCACGCTGCGGGCGCTCACCACACCCGGCGACACGCTGCTCGTCGAATCCCCCACCTACCTGGGCGCGCTCGCCGCCGCGCGCGCCGCCGGGCTGCGGGTGGTGCCGGTGCCCGCCGACACCGACGGGGTACGCCCCGACCAGCTCGCCGCCGCGTTCGCCCGCACCGGCGCCCGCCTGTTCTACTGCCAGCCGCTGCACGCCAACCCGCACGGCGCGACGCTCTCCCCCGCACGGCGCGCCCAGGTCGCCGAGGCGGTACGCGACGCCGGGGCGTTCCTCATCGAGGACGACTACGCCCGCGACCTCACCATCGACGGGGAGGCCCCGCCACCGCTGGCCGCCGACGACCCCGACGGACACGTCGTCTACCTGCGCTCACTGACCAAACCGGCAGCGCCCGGCCTGCGCATCGCCGCGCTCGGCGCACGCGGACCGGCCGGAGCCCGGCTGCGCGCCGCCCGCCTGCTCGACGACCTGTTCGTTGCCGGGCCGCTGCAACAGGCAGCGCTGGAGTTCCTCACCGCGCCCGCGTGGGACCGGCACCGCCGCAGCCTGCGCGTACAGCTGCGGGCCCGCCGGGAGGCGCTGCTAGCCGCACTGAACCGCCACCTGCCGCAGCTGGCGCCGCGCGACGTCCCGCGCGGCGGCCTGCACCTGTGGGTACGCCTGCCCGACAACACCGACGACGTAGCGGTGACAGCGGCGGCCGCGGCGGCGGGGGTGACAGTCTTCCCCGGCCGCCCCTGGTACGCCGCCGAACCCCCCGCCCCGCACCTGCGCCTCACGTACGCCGCCGCCCCACCCGAGCAGATGGACGAGGCCATCCGCCGCCTCTCCACCGCCCTCCCCCACTGACCGGCGGACCTACCTCCCCCGTCGATCTTGGACTTGTGGTGCCACAGCTTGTCGGCTTCGCCCCACTATCAGAGGCGCCACAACTCCAAGATCGACGCGCCGCCCCGCAGCCCCCGCGATCTTGCACTTTGGCACCCCCCATACCAGGAGTAATCCGGCATCGCGGGGGCCGAAAGTGCAAGATCGCGGGGGTGGGAGAGGCCGCGAGGTTAGTTGCGGGTGATCGTGAACGTACTTGTGGTGTTCTTGATGTCCTGGGCGTTGTCGGTCAGGCGGAGGTTGGTGAAGGTGGCCGAGCCGACCGCGGGGCCCTGACCTGCCTCGGGCATCTCGTTGACCCAGATACCGAAGCCGGACTTCGCATCGAACGCGTCACCGCTGCGCCGCGCGCCGGAGATCGACACGTTCGTCAGGACCGTGTCGGTGATCGGGTTCTCCGGCTGGCTGCCGTTGTACTTGGTCTGGAACATGATCCCCGAGTACGTCGGATCGACGATGTCCACGTCGCTCACCCGGATGCCACGGAACTCCTTCGACGCGGAGAACAACCACATCGCCGGGAACGTCTGCGCGCCCCAGAAGTGCCCGCCGGAACGGATCAGCGAGATGTTCTCGAACCGGGTGGGTGGGCTGGCACCGAACCCGACGAACGGGTAGCCGAAGTCCAGCGAGCTGATCGTGATGCCCGAGTACGTGAGCTGGTCGGCGATGTACAGGTTGCGGAACACGTTGTCGTAGCCGCCGTACACCGCCAGCCCGGCTGCCCGCCAGGTCAGCGTGGCGGTCAGGTTCTCGAACACGTTGCCGTGGTTGCCGCCGGAGCCGCCGGAGTCGGTGGCGGAGAACAACGCGAACGCGTCGTCGCCGTTGGAGCGGCCCTCCGAGTTGGTGACCAGGTTGTTCGTGCTGCCGTTGGTCATGTTCACCGCGTCGGCGAAGGTGTTGCGGAACCGGCTGTCCCGGATGGTCAGCCCGTCCACGCTCACCCCCCAGTACGCGCACACGGTGTGCTCGACCCAGACGCTGTCCAGCGTCAGGTCGTCCACGTCCTTCAGTTCGCCCCACACCTTGCCGGGACCGTCGATCCGGTTGGTGTAGTTGCCGAAGAACGCCAGGTGGGCGAAGGTCGAGCCGCTGGCCGAGGACTCGACCCGGAAACCGGCGTCGGTGTTCTGCTGGTTGCGCGGCGTCTGGAACCGGGTGTACCACATGCCGGCGCCGACGACGTTCACCGCCTTGCCGTACACCTGGAACTTCTGCGCCGTCTCGTACGTGCCGGCGGGCAGGTAGACGCCGACCAGCGTGCCGGTGGTGTCCATCCGTACCGCGTCGAGCGCGTTCTGCACGTCGGCGTGGCTGAACCCGGTCGGCACCTTGTAGCGGGCCGGGTCGGGGTTGGCGCGCGGCGACACCAGTTCGGTGTCGACGAAGTCGATCGCGTACGTGGTGCTGTTCGCCGGGTCCTTCTGGAGCCGGATCCGGCTGCCTGCCGGGACCGTGGTGTCGAGCAGCACGTTCGCCTCGTCGTACAGGTGCCGGGGCGCGCCCGCGCTCGGCGAGTCGCTGGGACCGGCCTCGGCGCCGTAGAGCCAGATGTGCTTCGAGGTGAGGCTCATCGGCTTGTGCAGCACACCGTTGACGTAGACGTTGATGGTCGAGTCGATCCCGCCGCCGCCCGGCGCGTCCGGGATGGAGTAGCGGGCCACCAGGGCGTTCGCGGCCGAGCGGGTGGTCCACTCGACGTACGCGCCGGTTGTGTTGAGCGTGACCGCGCGGCGCCCGGACGCCTCCCCGGCGAGGTCGCCGATGGTGCGGTTCGGGCCGATCACCTGCGCGCCGCCTCCGGTCGTGCCGTCCTCGGCCTCGTACGCGTCGTACGGCAGGTTCGCCCCGCGGCCGACGAACAGCGCCCGGTCGCTGGTGTTGTTCTGCCGCTTCACCGGCAGCTCGTTGCCGTCGTCGGCGAGCACCACCCGCACCGTGTACCGGCCGTTGGCGGCGGTCCACGTGCCGAGCGACACCGGTCCGGCGGTGGCACCGGCCGCGATCGTGCCGCTGTACGAGCCGGTGAGCGTGCGGACCACCGCGCCGGACTGGTCGCGCACCGTCAGCGTGATGCCGTGCGCGCCGCTCGCCGACGCGATGGTGCCCTGGTTGCGCAGCGTCACCGCGAAGGAGACGGTGGCGCCGGCGCTCGGCGTGCCGGGTGACCAGGTGACGGCGGAGGCGACCAGGTCGGAGCTGGCGACCGGGCTGACGGTCAGCGGGGTCGGGCTGGTGTAGGAGTTGTTCGCCTCGTTCTGCTCGATCACCGCGTTCGACTCGTCGACCTTCGCGGTGAGCGGGTAGCTGCCGGCGTCGCGTACGCCGATGCTCGCCGAGACGGTGCTCGACGCGCCCGCGGCGAGCGCGCCGACGGAGGCGGTGCCGACCTTCGTCGTACCCAGGTAGAGGTTGACGTCGGTGGCGGCGGAGGCCGCGGTGCCGGCGTTGCGCACGGTGGCGGACAGCGTGATCGCGTCGGTCTCCACCGGCGCGGACGGCGACGCGGTGACCGCCGTGACGGTGAGGTCCGGGTTCGGCGCCGGGACGCCGATGACCTGAAGTTCGGCGACCTGGCCGTTGGCGGAACCGGAGTTCGCGGTGAACTGGAGCCGGACGTCGGCTGCGGTCGCGGAGACCGGGACGGTCACCGTGTTGGCGCTGGCCGGGTTGAAGGAGTACGTGGCGGAGCCGACCAGGCTGGTGAACCCGGACGCGGACTGCTCCCGCCCGAGCACCTGGAACGTCTGGGTGCGCGCGCCCCACGCCGGGTCCGGGTTGAGCTTCACCACGACGGCGCTGATCGCGGCGTTGGCGCCGAGCGCGACGGTGAGCGTGCTCGGGTACGCGCCGGGCGCGCCCTCCCAGTACGTGGTGACGTCGTTGTCGACGGCGTTGGCGGCGGCGAACACGTGCACCATCGACGACGCGGTGGCGGGCTTGCCGACCGCCAGGTTCGTGCCGCCGGTGCTGCTGCCGGTACGGGTGACGGTGTTGCTGTTCGCCGACACGTTCCCGGCGGCGTCGCGGGCCCGCACGTGGTAAGAGACGGTCGCGCTGTCCGGCTGGCTGTCCGTGTAGGTGAGCGTGGATCCGCTGACCGTGGTGCGCAGCGAGCCGTTGGCGTACACCTCGTAGCCGGTGACGCCCACGTTGTCCGTGGACGCGGTCCAGGTCAGCCGGATCTGCCCGCTCGCCGGCTGGGTGTAGGCCAGGTTGCCGGGCGCGGTGGGCGCGACCGTGTCCCCGGTGTTGCCGGTGCGGGTGACCGTGTTGCTGTTCGCCGACACGTTTCCGGCCGCGTCCCGCGCCCGCACGTAGTAGGAGACGGTGGTCCCGGCGGGCTGGGTGTCGGTGTACGTCAGCGTGCTGCCGCCGACGGTGGTGCGCAGCACGCCGTTGGCGTACACGTCGTAGCCGGTGACGCCCACGTTGTCGGTGGACGCGGTCCAGGTCAGCCGCACCTGGTCGGTGGCGGGCTCGGTGAACGCGAGGTTGCCGGGCGCGCTCGGCGCCTGGGTGTCGCCGGTGACCGGGCCGTAGACCTCCAGCTCGCCGAGCTGCCCGGCGGGCCAGGCGCTGTTCGCGGTGAACAGCAGCCGCACGTACCGGGTGGACGCGGTGGGCACGGTGACTGTCACGGTGTTGCCGCCGCCCGGGTCGAACGCGTACGCGGCGGAGGCGACGAGCGTGCCGAACGCCGAGCCGTTCGTGCTGCCCTGCACGGTGATCGTCTGGGTGCGTGCGCCCCAGCCGGGCGGCAGCCGCAGCACCAGCCGGTTGACGCTGGTGGCGGCGCCCAGGTCGGCCTGGATCCACTGCGGGAACGCGTTGTTCGGGCTCTCCCAGTACGTGGCCGCGTTGCCGTCGTTGGCGTTGCCCGCGCCGTACACGTCGGCGTGACCGCTCTCGGTCATGGTCCGGCCGAGCGCGAGGTTGGTCGAGGAGGTGGCCGCGCCGTACACCTCCAGCTCGGCGAGCTGCGCGGCGGCCCAGCCGGTGTTCGCGGTGATCACGACCCGCAGGTAGCGGGCGTCGGTGGCGGTGAAGCCGAGCGTCACGGTGTTGGCGGCGGCCGGGCTGAACGAACGGGCGGCGGGCGCGACGACTGTGGTGAAGCCGCTGCCGTCGGCGCTGGCCTGCACGGACAGCGTCTGGTTGCGGGCCTCCCAGGCGGCAGGGAGCTTCAGCACGACCTGGTCGACGGCGCGGCTGGTGCCGAGGTCGACCTGGGCCCACTGGGGCAGCGCGCCGCTGCTCTCCCAGTAGCTGCCCTGGTTGCCGTCGGTCAGGTTGGCCGCGACGTAGGGGCCGTTGACGCTGCTGGCGGTGGCGGTGCGCCCGGCGGCGAGGTTCGGGCCGCCGGCGGCGAGGGCCGGTGGGGCGGGGGCCGCGGTGACGACCAGGCCGACCGCGGCGAGCACCGCGACGATTCCGGTACGGAGTCTGGACATGGTGGACGGACACCTTCTTCCCGGGGGAGGTGGAGAGGCGTTCGGGGGTGGGGGTGCGGTGGCGCGGCGGGGATGGTCCCCGCCGCGCCGGGTCAGGAGGCGTACACCTCGAACTCGGACAGCTGGCCGGCCGGCCAGCCGGTGTTGCCGGTGAACGTCAGCCGCACGAAGCGGCGGTCACCGGCGGGCAGCGCGATCGACACGCTGTTGCCGCCCGCCGGGTCGAACGTGTAGCCCGCCGCCGCCTTCAGCGTCGCGAACGACGAGCCGTCGGTGGAGCCGAGCACCGCCACGGTCTGGGTACGGGTCTGCCAGGCCGCCGACGGGGGCAGTTTCAGCACCACCCGGGCGACCGGCCGGGCGCTGCCCAGGTCGACCGTCACCGACTGGGGGAAGGCGTTGTTGGCGCTCTCCCAGTAGGAGTTCGCGTTGCCGTCGACGGTGTTGGCGGCGCCGTACACGTCGGCGTGGCTGGTCTCCGCGACCGGCCGGCCCGCCGCCAGGTTGCCGGTCGGTGGCGCGGTGGTGGGCGGCGCAGTCGTGGTGGGCGGCGCAGTCGTGGTGGGCGGCGGTGTGGTGGTGCCGCCGCCGTACACCTCCAGTTCGGCGAGCTGGCCCGCCGGCCAGCCGGTGTTGCCGGTGACGGTGACCCGGACGAACCGCCGGTCGCCGGACGGCAGCGCGATCGACACCGTGTTGCCGGCGGCCGGGTCGAAGACGCGGCCCGCCGACGCGGCGAGCGTCGTGTACGAGGAACCGTCGGTGGAGCCGAGCACGGACAGCGTCTGGGTACGCCGTTCCCAGCCGGGCGGGAGCTTCAGCACCACCCGGTCGACGGTGCGGGACGCGCCGAGGTCGACGGTGAGCGACTGCGGGAACGCGTTGTTGGCGCTCTCCCAGTAGCTGGCCGGGTTGCCGTCGACGGCGTTGCCGGCGGCGTACGTCTGGGTGGTGCTGGTGGCGGTCGCCGGGCGGCCCAGGGCCAGGTTCCCGCCGGCCGGCGGCGGTGTGGTCGGCGGCGCGGTGGTCGGCGGGGCCGTCGTCGGCGCTGCCGTGGTCGGCGCCGGGCTGGTGGGCGGCGGGCTGGACGGTCCGTTGCCCCACTGCGGCTGCGGCCACGGCCCGCAGTACGGGGTGGGCGTGTACCAGCCGGAGTTGCCGGCGCCCTGGGTGATCTGGAAGCCGCTGCCGACGCAGTTGTGGATGGGGTTCGACTGCGCGATGCCGGTGGCCCGCACGTTGGTGAACCGGACCTGGCTGGGCGCCTGCACCTGGAGCGCGTACGTGCCAACGCCCTCGATGCGCACGTTGTCGAACGAGATGCCGCTGGTCTGCCCCTCGATCCAGTGCAGCGCCGCGTACGAGCTGTCCAGGATGTCGGTGTCGGTGACGTTGATCGCGGCGCCCTGGATCGGCTCGTTGAGCGCGGAGAACCAGATCGCGCCCACGCCGAACTGCCAGTTGTAGTCGGAGTTGCCGTTGCGGATCAGCGTGTTGCGGGCCACCGTGATCGTGCCGGCCACGGCGGTCGGCCCGGTGACGCCCGGATAGCGGTTCGCCACGTGGATGCCACCGCCGTTGGTGACCGAGTCGGCGGTGACGTTGTCGGCGATGGTGATGTCCCGCCCGCCGTACGTGACCAGGTGGTTGGCCAGGATCGTCACGCCGATGGTGTTGCGGGTGAAGGAGTTGCCCACGTTCGGCACGCTCTGCGCCCACATGGCCAGCGCGTCGTCACCGGTGTTGCGGACGAACGTGTTCGTCACCGTGGAGTTGGTGACGCCCCAGTGGAAGTTCACCCCATCGGCGGTCTGGTCCAGGATGCGGCTGTTGCGGATGGTGAAGTTGTCCATCGGCCCGTCCATCCAGGCGCCGACCTTGGTGTGCTGCAACCACAGGTTGTCCACCACCGAGTTGCTCATCGCGCCGCCGATGGCGTTGACCTGGTCCTCGTCGACGCGTTCCCGGATGTCGCCGATGATGGCGAAGTCCCGCAGCGTGACGTTGCGGCTGGGCCCACCGGCCTCGTGCGGGCGGATCTCGCCGGAGTAGCCGCCGCCCGGCACGTACTTGCCGTAGATGCCGGCGGCACGTTTACGGTCGGTCGGGTGCCGGCCGCCGAGCACCGAGTACCAGGGGCCGGCGCCGCGCAGCGTCACGCCGTCGACCACCACGTGGTCCCAGAGCGTGAACGTGCCGGCCGGGATCCACACCGCCCGGCCCTGCGCCTTGCCGGCGTCCACCGCGGCCTGGAACTTCGCCGTCGAGTCGGTGGTGCCGGTCGGGTCGGCGCCGAAGTCGGTCACCACGTCCAGCACGCCGGACGGCTTGGTGATCTGCGCCCCGACCAGCTCGAAGTCGGCCAGGTCGATGGTGAACGTGGGTGACTGGGCGGTCGAGGACACCTGGAGGCGGATCTTCGTGCCGGCCGGGTACGTGGTGCCGAACATGGTGCGGGTCTCGTCGTAGAAGTGGTGCGGGTTGGTGTCGCCCGGGTTGTTGTTGAACGGGTAGCCGCCGTAGTACCAGCCGTACCGGGAGGTGACCGGCACCGCCTTGACCAGCGTGCCGTTGGCGCGCAGGTCGATGGTGGCGTCGCGGCCGGTGCCGGCGGCGTTGTCCGGCAGGCTGTACCGGAACGTGACCGCGTTCGCGGGGGCGGTGAGCGTGAACTCGACGTACTCGCCGACGGCGTCGAGCGTGACCGCCTCCCGGCCGGACGCCTCGGACGGCAGCGTGCCGTAGCGCCGGTCGGGGCCGATCTTCGTGCCGTTGTGGGTGGCCTGCTCGGCTTCCTGCTCGCGGAACGGCACGGTGGCGCCGCGTCCGGTGATGTCGAACGGGGACAGTCCGGCGGCGTACGCCGGGGTGGCGGTCGTGGTGAGCGCCACGACGACGAGTGTCGAGGCGGCGAGCGCGGCGGCGGCGAGGGCGGCCACGCCGGTGCTGCGGTGGCGGTGCGCGGTGCGGTGCTCGGCCATGCGGGGTGTGCTCCCTTTCGTCGGTGGCCAGATCCCCCCGTGCGGCGTTGCCTCTCCTTCCTCCTCCCCAGGTGTGCGGCGTCTGTGGCGGCCGGGACGGGCCGCCGGGTGTTTCGGCGGCGCCGGCGGCGGGACGGGGCCGCCGGCGCCGCGGTCAGGCCGATCGGGTACGCAGCCAGACCGCGGTGTCCGGTGGCAGCCGGTCGTCGTCGAGCGGGCCGCTGGCGAGCAGCAGCTCGTCGTGCGCGGGCAGCGGCACGGCGGCGTCGCCGAGGTTGACCACGCAGGTGAAGCCGGGTTCGCGGGCGAACGCGAGCACGCCCTCCGGTGCGGGCAGCCACGCCAGGGTGCCGTCGCCGAGCGCCGGTTCGGCGCGGCGCAGCGCCAGCGCGGCCCGGTACAGCTCCAGCATCGAGTGCGGGTCACCGGTCTGGGCGCGGACCGTGCGGTCCTTCCAGTCGGCAGGTTGCGGCAGCCAGGGCGCGGCGGACGCGCCGTCGGGGCTGAACCCGAACGGCGGCGTGTCGCCCTGCCAGGGCAGCGGCACCCGGCAGCCGTCGCGGCCCGGGTCGACCCGCCCGGACCGCTCCCACATCGGGTCCTGCCGCAACTCGTACGGGATGTCCTCGACCTCCCAGAGGCCCAGCTCCTCGCCCTGGTAGACGTAGGCGGCGCCGGGCAGCGCGAGGGACAGCAGCGCGGCGGCGCGGGCCCGGCGGGTGCCCAGTTCCAGGTCGGTGGGGATGCCCTCGCGCTTGGCGGCGAAGCTGAACCGGGTGTCGGCGCGGCCGTACCGGGTGACGTGCCGGGTGACGTCGTGGTTGGACAACACCCAGGTGGCGGGCGCGCCGACCGGGGCGTGCGCGGCCAGCGTGCCGTCGATGCTCTCCCTCAGCGCGGTGGCGTCCCAGGCGCAGCCGAGGAAGTCGAAGTTGAACGCGGTGTGCAGCTCGTCCGGGCGCAGGTAGTTCGCGAACCGCTGCCGGTCGGGCAGCCACACCTCGCCGACCAGTGCCCGCCCGCCCGGGTACGAGTCGGCGATGCGCCGCCAGGCGCGGTACACGTCGTGCACGCCGTCCTGGTCGCGGAACGGGTGCGGCCGGTCCGGGTGGACCTCCGGCAGCGTGCCGTCCTTGACGAGCAGCCCGGCCGAGTCGATGCGGATGCCGTCCACGCCCCGCTCGAACCAGAACCGCAGGATGTCCTCGAACTCTTCGCGGACCCGGGGGTGGTCCCAGTTGAAGTCGGGTTGCTGCGGGGCGAACAGGTGCAGGTACCAGTCGCCGGGGGTGCCGTCCGGGTCGGTGGTGCGGGTCCAGGTCGGGCCGCCGAACTCGCCGGTCCAGTCGGTGGGCGGCAGGTCGCCGCCCGGTCCCCGGCCGGGGCGGAACCAGAACAGGTCCCGTTCGGGCGCGCCCGGCCCGCCGGCGAGCGCGGCCCGGAACCACTGGTGCGCGTCGGAGCAGTGGTTGGGCACCACGTCGACGATGCTGCGGATGCCGAGCGCGTGCGCCTCGGCGATCAGCGCCTCCACCTCGGCGAGCGTGCCGAAGACCGGGTCGATGTCGCGGTAGTCGGACACGTCGTAGCCGGCGTCGGCCATCGGCGACGGATACCAGGGGCTGAACCAGATGGCGTCGACGCCGAGCGCGGCGAGGTGATCCAGGCGGGACCGGATGCCGGCGACGTCGCCGATCCCGTCGCCGTTGCCGTCGGCGAAACTGCGCGGATAGACCTGGTAGATCACCGCGGAGCGCCACCACGGGCTGTTGTCGGCCATGGACACGGGCACCTGCTTTCTGCGGGGTCGGTTCTGCGGCGGCGGGCTGGGCGGCCGGCTTGCGGCGGGCCGCGGTTCGCCCGGTCAGCCCTTGAGGCCGCCGGTGGTCAGGCCGGACATGATGTTGCGCTGGAAGATCAGGAACAGCACGACGGTGGGAATGGCGGCGATCACCGACGCGGCGATGACCACGTTCATCGGGGTGCCGCCGGCGAAGGCGTAGATGCCGACGCTGACGGTCCGCGTCTCCGGCGACGGCATGACCAGCTTCGGCCAGAGGAAGTCCTTCCAGACCGCCGTCACCGCGAAGATCGCCACCACGCCGAGGATCGGTCGCGACATCGGCAGGACGATGGACCAGAGCGTGCGCAGCGGGGAGGCGCCGTCCATCACGGCGGCGGCCATCAGGTCCTCCGGGATCGAGTCGAAGAACCGTTTCAGCAGGAAGATGTTGAACGCGTTCGCCACCAGCGGCAGCCAGATCGCGAACGGCGAGTCGAGCAGGTTGACGTGCACGATCGGCAGGTCGATCACCGTCACGTACTGCGGGACGACCAGCACCATCGCCGGGATCATCAGCGTCGCCAGCATCATGCCAAGGATCAGCCTGCCCAGCACCGGACGCAGCTTCGACAGCGCGTACGCGGCGGCGGTGTCGAACACGAGCTGGAACACCACCGCCCCGGTGGCGTAGTAGAACGTGTTGAACAGCAGCTTCGCCAGATCCAGGTTGGTCCAGGCGTCGACGTAGTTACCCGGCTGCGGGTCGCGCGGGAACAGCGTCGGCGGGGTCTGGGCGATCTCCTGGCCGGACTTCAGCGCGCCGGTGACCATCCAGTACAACGGGCCGAGGAACACCAGCGTGAACCCGGCGACGACCACGGTGAGCACGGCCCAGTAGAGGACGCGGCCGCGACCGCGGCGCAGCTGGGCGTGGGAGATGAGGGTACGGGTGGTGCTGTCGGCGGCCATGTCCTAGTCCTGTCTCGCGGTCAGTCGCAGGTAGACGGCGGAGAACCCGGCCAGCACCACCAGCATAATCACGCCGAGCGCGGCGGCGCCGTTGAGGTCGTTCTGGAAGAACCCGTGCTGGTAGATCAGGTACGCCACGGAGGTCGCCGAGTCCTGCGTACCGGCGCCGTTGGCGAGGATCAGCGGCTCGATGAACAGCTGCATGGTGGCGACGATCTGGAGCATCGCCAGCAGCGCCAGGATCAGCCGGGTCTGCGGGACCGTCACGTGCACGATGCGCCGCCACACCCCGGCGCCGTCGATCTCGGCGGCCTCGTACAGCTCGCCGGGGATGTTCTGCAGCGCGGCCAGGTAGATCAGCACGGCGCCGCCCATGTTCATCCAGGTCGACGCGATCACCATGGCCGGCATCGTCATGGTGGGCGACTGCATCCACTCCGACGTGGGCAGTCCCAGCGCGGTGAGGACCGCGTTGAACAGCCCTGCCTCGCTCGGGTCGTAGGCGTAGAACTTGAACAGGAACAGCGCGGACGCCGGCGGCAGCATCACCGGCAGGTAGACGAGCACCCGCAGGTAGCCCTTGGCGTGGCGCAGCTCGTTGAGCAGGATCGCCACGAAGAACGGCACCAGGTAGCCGAGGACGAGCGCCAGGCCGGTGAAGACGAACGTGTTCTTCCAGGCGGTCCAGAAGCTCGGATCGGCGATGATCCGGCTGTAGTTGTCCCAGCCGACCCAGGTGGTCTCGCCCCGGCGGGTGCGCTGGAAGCTCATCACGACGCCGCGGACCATCGGGTACCAGGAGAAGACGGCGAAGCAGACGACAGCGCCGATGAGGAACGTGTGCCCGGTGAGGTTGTCCCGGACCTTGCGGCCGAGACCGACGCGGCGGCCGGCGGTACGCGACGGCGTCGGCGCGACAGGACCGGTACGGCGGGTGGCGCCGGGGGCGGTGGTGAGCGCCAAGGCGACTCCTGCGGTGCTCGGGGAGGTGGGGCCGGTGCGCCGGCCCCACCTCCGGTCGGGTCAGCTGTCGGCGGCCAGCAGCTGGTTGACCTTGTCCTCGGCGGTCTTGAGCAGCGCGTCGATGTTCGCGTTCGGGTTGGTCAGCACACCGGACATCGCCGCGTCGAGCACCGCGTAGATCGCCTGCGCGTTGCGCGGCTCGCCCTTGATCGGCACCGGGTTGGCCTCGAAGACCGCGAAGTTCGTGGTGTCCACGTTCGCGTTCGCCTTGCGCAGCTCCAGTTCCTGCTTCTGCGCGTCGCTGCCGTTCGTGAACAGCAGCGGCTGGGGCAGGCCGACCGGGTAGTTCTGCGGCTTGGCGCGCACGTAGTCGAACTGGCCCTTACCCGGGGTGAGCTTCTGGTAGGCGAGCCACTTCAGGCCGGCCTTGACCTGCTCGGGGCTCAGGCCCTTCTTGAAGAAGTAGCCCTCGCCGCCGCCCAGCGTGGCCTTGGCCGGGCCGTCCTGGCCGGGCAGCGGGCCCATCGCCCAGTCCTGGTACTTGCCCTGGAACTGGCTGACGATCGCCTGGGTCGCGTCCGGCGCGCCGATGAACATGCCGACCTTGCCGGCGCCGGCGTTGGTGAGCAGGTCACCCCACTGGAGCAGCTGCCGGGCACCCATGCTGTTGTCGCCGTAGCGCATGTCCTTGAGGTTCTGCAGGACCTGCTTGCCCATCGCGTTGTTGAAGTCGGCCTTCTTGCCGTCGGCGCTGAGCACCTGCCCGCCCTGCGAGTAGAGCAGCGACGTGAAGTGCCAGCCGCCGGTGTTGCCCGCGCTGTACTCGGCGTACCCGGCGATGCCGTCGCCGAGCGCGGAGATCTTCTTGGCCGCGGCCCGCACCTCCGGCCAGGTCTTCGGCGGGTTGTTCACGTCGAGCCCGGCCCGCTGGAACAGCGCCTTGTTGTAGATCAGGCCCATCGAGTAGTTCTTCACCGGTACGGCGTAGAGCTTGCCGCCGTCGGTGAAGACCTCCTTGAGCGCCGGGTCGACGCTGTCCCAGGTGGGGACGGTGTCCTTCGTGGCGTACTGGCCGATGTCCATCGCCTGGCCGGAGTCCAGCACCTGCTGCAGGTCGGTCATGTAGCCGTAGAACACGTCGGTGACGGTGCCGCCGGCCAGGCGGGCGGTGAAGTCCGGCGGGTTGTTGCACTGTTCGCCGACGCTGACGCTCTTGACGACGATGTCCGGGTTCTGCCGCTGGAACTCGGCGACGTCGTCGTTCCAGTTCTTCAGCAGCTCCTTCTGCGCGCCGACCGGCTGGCAGTCGACGGTGATGGTGACCTTGCCGCCGGCGTCGCCGCTGTCGTCGCTCTTGGTGGAGCACGCCGCAAGGCTGAGCCCGAGGCCGGTCGCGAGCGCGAGCGCCGCGACCTTCCGATACTGCGGTACGGACATCTGTCCATCCCTTCGGGAACGGGTGTATCCATGGCCTTCACTGATGTGCGGTGACCGCGCGGCTGCCTCTGGTGGTGGAACGGCAGCCGGCACGCGCCCTGCCTCCGGAAACCGCGCCCCGGGTCAGGTGTGAGTGGAGTCACTGTAGCGACGCGAACCGAACCCAGCAAGATGCCGACTGACAAACGCAAGAATTCGACTTGGCCTCGGAAGGACGCGGCTCCAGTCGGCCGGACCATCGATCTTGGAGTTGTGGCGCCTCAGATACCGGCATCAGTGCCGCATTCCGGGCACCACAACTCCAAGATCGACGGATGCGGTGGGGTGGGGTGAGGCGGCGTGGGCCCCGGGGTCAGCGGCGGGGGGCGGGGGCGGTGGAGCCGCGTACCACCAGCTCGGGCTCGAACAGCAGCTCGTCGTGCAGCACCCCGGCGCCCTCGATCTGGGTCACCAGCAGGTCCACGGCGGCCTGGCCCATGGTCTCGATCGGCTGGCGCACAGTGGTCAGCGGCGGGTCGGTGCAGGTCATGAACGCCGAGTCGTCGAAGCCGACCACCGAGACGTCGGCCGGCACCGCGCAGCCCAAACGCCGGGCGGCCCGGATGGTGCCCAGCGCGAGCACGTCGCTGGCGCAGACGATGCCGGTCGCGCCGCGTTCGATCAGCTTCGTGGCGGCGACCCGCGCGCCCTCCATGGAGAAGCTGGACCGCTCCACCATGGACCGGTCCTCGCCCCAGCCGGCGGCCCGGACCATGGCGTCGAGCTTGCGGCGCGAGGGCACGTGGTCGGCCGGGCCGAGCACCATGCCGATCCGGTCGTGGCCGAGCGAGCGCAGGTGGCCGTACGCCTGCTCGACGGCGACCGCGTCGTCGGTGGACACGCGCGGGAAACCCAGCTCCTCGACGCCGGCGTTCACCAGCACCACCGGCAGGCCCCGGTCGGTGAGGCGCCGGTAGTGCTCGTGCGAGGCGTCGGCGAGCGCGTACGAGCCGCCGGCGAAGATGACGCCGCTGACCTGGTGGTCGAGCAGCATCTCCACGTACCCGGACTCCGGTACGCCGCCGATGGTGCGGGCGCACAACGCCGGGGTGAAGCCGCGCTGCGCGAGGCTGCCGGTGACCACCTCGGCCAGCGCCGGGAAGATCGGGTTCTGCAACTCCGGCAGCACCAGGCCGACCAGGCGGGCGCGCTCGCCGCGCAGCTTGCTCGGGCGCTCGTAGCCGAGCACGTCGAGGGCGGTCAGCACGGCGGTCCGGGTCGCCTCGGACACGCCACCGCGGCCGTTGAGCACCCGGCTCACCGTCGCCTCGCTGACGCCCGCCTTGCGGGCCACCTCGGTCAGGCGCTTCGTCACGGCGGCAATCGTACGTCGGGTTCTTGCAAGAAATGAACAGCCGGACGGGTCGGTTCTTGCCAAGACGGGCGACAGGAGGTCCGAAAGAGACGAGCAGATTGATGCTTGAAAGGCAGCAGAATACCGGAATAACATGAGGACCCTTGTCGATGGCCTGCGCCGCCGAGGCCAACCGTCCCCCGAGAAAGTGGGTGCTCCGATGTCGCGGAGCGTGCCGAGGATCCTCGCGGCGGCGCTCGCCGCCGCCGCCCTGCTCGTACCGCCCGGCGCCGCCACGGCCGGCCCGCCGCGCGGACCGGCCCCCGTGGTGACGCGCGCCGGGCTGGACCCCGCGCTCGTCGCCGGGCGCGGTGCGACTGTGGACTACGTCGAGCAGGAGGCGGAACACGGCCGGACCACCGGCACCGTGATCGGGCCGGACCGGTCGGCGTACACACTCGCCGGTGAGGCGTCCGGCCGCCGCGCCGTGCGCCTGCTGCCCGGCCAGCACGTCGAACTCACGCTCCCCCGGCCCACGAACGCGCTGACCGTGCGCTACAGCATCCCGGACGCGCCGGGCGGCGGCGGGATCACCGCGCCGCTGCGGGTGTCCGTCGGGCACGCGCCCGCCCGCACCATGACGCTGACCTCGCAGTACGCCTGGCTCTACAACCAGTACCCGTTCACCAACGACCCCGGCGCCGACCTGCTGCACCCGGACTGGTGGATCACCGAGTGTTCCTGCGTGCCGGCGGCCACCACGCCCGCGCCGGTGATCAGCAAGCCGTTCCGGCCGCACCACTTCTACGACGAGCAGCGGCTGCTGCTCGGCCGCACCCATCGGGCCGGTGAGGTGGTCCGGCTGACCGCGCCGCGCGGCACCGCCGCCGCGTGGACGGTGATCGACCTGGTGGACGCGCACCTGGTCGCGCCGCCGCGCGTGGTCCCCCGCGCGGTGAACGCGCTGTCCTTCGGCGCCGACCCGACCGGCCGGCGGGAGTCCGCAGACGCCCTCGACCGGGCCGTCGCGTACGCCCGGCGGGTGGACCGCCCGCTCTACCTGCCGCCCGGCACCTACCAGGTCAACCGGCACATCGTCGTGGACGACGTGACGATCGCCGGTGCGGGCAGCTGGTACACGATCGTGCGGGGACGCGAGGTCACGCTGGACACGCCCGCGCCCGACGGCTCCCGGCACACCGGCGTCGGCTTCTACGGCCGCAACGCCGCCGACGGCGGCAGCAGCGACGTGCACCTGTCCGGCTTCGCGATCGAGGGCGACGTACGCGAGCGGATCGACACCGACCAGGTCAACGCCATCGGCGGGGCGCTCAGCCACAGCACGATCGACGGCCTCTACCTGCACCACACGAAGGTCGGCATGTGGTTCGACGGGCCGATGACCGGGCTGCGGGTCACCAACACCGTGATCGCCGACCAGATCGCCGACGGGCTGAACTTCCACACCGGCGTCACCCGCTCCTCGGTGACGAACTCGGTGGTCCGCAACAGCGGCGACGACGCCCTCGCCATGTGGTCGGAGGGCACGGCGAACGCGTCGAACACGTTCGCGTACAACACGGTGCAGTCGCCGGTGCTCGCCAACGGCATCGCGCTGTACGGCGGCGCGGACCTGACCGTCGCGCACAACCTGGTCGCCGACCCGGTACGCGAGGGCAGCGCGATCCAGGTGGGCTCCCGCTTCGGGGCGGAGCCGTTCACCGGCCGCCTGCGGATCACCGGCAACACCACGGTCCGGGCCGGCACGTACGACCTGAACTGGAACATCGGCCTCGGCGCGATCTGGTTCTACGCGCTGGACCGCAGCATCGACGCGGACATCCTGGTCAGCGGCGACGCGTACCTGGACAGCACCTACAACGCGATCATGCTGGTCAGCGACTGGCCGGTGAAGGACAGCGTCCGCATCGACAACGTCCGCTTCCGGGACATCCGGGTCGACGGCGCCGGGACGTCGGTGGTCAGCGCGCGTACGGCGGGCGGGGCGAGCTTCGCGAACGTCGACGCCCGCAACGTGGGCGCGGTCGGCGTGAACAACTGCGGGTCGTTCCACTTCACCCCGGCCGGGTCGGAGTTCGCCCTGACCGACCTCGGCGGCAACGACGGCGGCTGGCTGGCCCCGTGGCTGCTGCCGAACACCATCACCTGCGACGACCGTCCGCCGCTGGTGCCGCCGCCACCGCCGTCGCGCTGGTGACACACGACGCGACCCCCGCCGTCACGGGCCGGCGGGGGTCGCGGTACGTGTGTGGCTCAGGCCTCGGTGAGCTGGCCGCGCAGCTTGGTCAGGGCGCGGGCGAGCAGCCGGGACACGTGCATCTGGGAGACACCGACGCGGGCCGCGATCTCGCTCTGGGTCAGGTTGCCGTAGAAGCGCAGCGTGAGGATCTTCTGCTCCCGCTCGTCGAGCGTGGCCAGCGCCGGGCCGAGGGAGGCGCGCAGCTCGGCCAGCTCGTACTCGTTGTCCTCGGCGCCGAGGGTGTCGCCCAGCTCGGTGGCGCTGTCGCCGTCGCCGATCGGGGTGGACAGCGACACCGCGTTGTAGGCGCGGGCGCCTTCCAGGCCTTCGAGCACCTCTTCCTCGGTGACGTCGAGGTGGGTGGCGATGTCGGCGACGGTCGGGGCCCGGTTGAGCGTCTGGGTCAGCGTGCTGTTCGCCTCGGAGATGCGCAGCCGCAGCTCCTGCAGGCGGCGCGGAACCCGGATGTTCCAGGTGCGGTCGCGGAAGTGCCGCTTGATCTCGCCGAGGATCGTCGGGATGGCGAAGCCGGCGAAGTCGACGCCGCGCGAGGCGTCGAACCGGTCCACCGCCTTGATCAGGCCCAGCGCGGCGGTCTGTGCCAGGTCGCCGGCCGGCTCGCCGCGCCCGCTGTAGCGGGCGGCCAGGTGGTTCGCCAGCGGCAGCCACGCCTCGATGACCTGGTTGCGCAGGGCGGCCCGCTGCGGGTGGCCGGCGGGCAGCGCGGCGAGCGCCGCGATCAGCTCGCTGGCACGGGACTCCTCACCGGTCTGCGGCGCGCGCTGCACCTCGGTCGCGGTCGATGCCATGGTCATCGTGGTCATGCTGCCCTTCCTGTCCTCGGAGAACGGGTGGCCTCCCACACCGGTCGTGCCAGCCACACTAGACCAAAGGCCATGGCCAAATCAACCGAACGGACGATGGAGATTTAGTGTCATATCCGGACATAGAGGCGAGCAACGGCCATCAGCGTGGCATCAACGGGCGGTAGTCGGCAGCGGTGAGCGGCAGCACCGAGAGGCTTCCGTCCGCGCGCGGCACCTCCAGCGGCTGCCCGCCGCGGCGGAACGCGACGCTGTACACGTCCGGTCGCTGCGTGAGGCTGCACACGATCTGCCCGAAGGCCAGCACCTCGTCGTTGCGGCCGGTCTCCTCACCGGCCTGGCGCACGTCGACGGTGGCCACGGTGCCGGCCAGCGTGGCCCCGGCCACCGCCACCGTGCCCGGCAGCGCCGTGGACAGCCCCTGGCGGCGCTCCCCCGGACCGGGACCGGCCAGCAGGTGCTGAAGGTGCGTGTCCACGCCGGGCAGCCCGTCCACCCTGCGGTTGACCACGACCAGGCCGTCGTCCCGGACGAAGCAGAACGGCTCGTCCACCCGCCCGTCCCCGTCGGCGGTCGAGGACACCGCAGGCGTCGGGAAGGCCCCGGGCGGCGTCTGCACGAGCCGGGGCTCGTCGTCCACCGGCACCCCGCAGCCGGCGAGCAGCGCCACGGCGAGCAGGGCGAGCGCGAGCCGCCGCCGGCTCACCGGAGCGCTCCGGGCAGCTCGACCCGGAAACGGGCGCCGGGCGCGCGGTCCAGCACCCGCGCCGACCCGCCGTGCGCGTCGGCGTGCTGCGCCACCAGGGCGAGGCCGAGTCCGGTGCCGTCGGTGCCGGCGCGGTCGTGCGCCGCCCGGCCCCGCACGAACCGGTCGAAGATGATCTCCCGGTCGCCCGGCGGCACGCCCGGTCCGTCGTCGTCGACCTCCAGCACGCCCACGCCGTCGCCCCCGCCCAGGCGTACGGCGACCGGGCCGCCGCCGTAGCGCTCGGCGTTCTCCACCAGGTTCAGCAGCGTCTGCGCGAACCGGCGCCGGTCGACCCACCACTCGTGCGGGACGTCGCCTGCCACCTGCACCAGGCTCTCCGGCAGCGATCGTTCCCGGCAGGCGGCCCGGGCCAGCTCCACCACGTCGACCGTCTCGCGGTGCGCCGGCTGCTCGGTGCGGGCCAACTGGATCAGGTCGTCGACGAGGCGCTGGAACCGGGTCACCTCGTCGGCCACCAGGCCGGCGGCGGTGGCGGTGCGTTCGTCCTGGTGCTCGCGGCGGCGGTGCAGCACGCTCGCCGCCGCGGCCAGCGTCTGCAACGGCGAGCGCAGCTCGTGGCTCACGTCGGCGGCGAAGCGCCGGTCCCGCTCGATGCGGTGCACCAGCTTGTCGACCATCTCGTTGAACGAGCTGGACAGGCGGGTGAGGTCGGGGTCGGTGGTCGGATCGAGCCGGGTGGCGAAGTCCCCGCCCGCGATCCGCTCCGCCGCGTCGGCGACCGCTGTCAGTGGCCGCAGGCTGTGCCGGGTGGCGTACCAGCCGAGCGCCGCGCCCGCCCCGGCCACCATGATCGCCACGGCGATCAGCGCCAGGCCCACCACCTGGAACGTCTCCTCGACCTCACGCAGCGAGGTCAGCTCGTAGTAGCCGAGCGCGCCGGGCAGCGGCACGCCGACCAGCAGCGCGGGCTGCCCGTCGAGGCGGATCCGCTGCACCGCGGGCTTGCCGTCGGCGACCATGCGCTGCAACTCCACCGGCACGGAGCTGGCGCCCACGTCGGCGGTACGGGCGTACCAGCCGTCGGGCAGGTGCAGCAGCGGGCGGCGGGCGCTGCCGGTGTCGAGCGAGCGCAGCACCGCCACCACGTCCGGCGTGCCGGTGTCCAGGCCGGAGCGGACCACCGCCGCGTCGTAGTAGGCGGCCCGCACCGCGGTGCGCTCCCGCTCGTCGAGCAGCGAGCGCCGGGTCAGGTCGTACGAGAAGAGGGCCATCAGCGCGGACAGCAGCAACGCGCCGACGGCGAACGCCGCGGTGACGCGGGCGCGCAGTCCGGGACGGGTCATCGCTGCAGCTTGTAGCCGAGGCCGCGGAGGGTGACCAGGTGGCGGGGGTTCGCCGGGTCCGACTCGATCTTCTGCCGCAGCCGGCCGACGTGCACGTCGACGAGCCGCTCGTCGCCGGTCTCGTAGCCCCAGACCCGGCTGAGCAGCTGCTGGCGGGACAGCACGCGGCCGGCGTGCTCGGCCAGCTCGCAGAGCAGCCGGAACTCGGTGCGGGTGACCGGGACCGGCCGTCCGGAGCGGCGCACCTCGCCGGCCTCGGCGCTGATCTCCAGCTCGCCGAAGAACTGGGCGGGGGCGGGCCCGGACACGGTGCGGACCCGCCGGCGCAGCGCCCGCAGCCGGGCCGACAGCTCCTTGATCGCGACCGGCTTCACCACGTAGTCGTCGGCGCCGGCCTCCAGCGCGGCGACGATGTCGTGGGTGTCGTCGCGGGCGCTGATCACCACGACCGGCACGTCGTCGTCGCGGCGCAGCTGGCGGATGCAGTCGAACCCGTTCATGCCGGGCAGCATCAGGTCGACGAGCACGTAGTCGGACGGCTTCTCCCGCTGCCGTCGCAGCCCGTCCTCCGCAGTCGGGGCGCCGTACGCCTCGTAGCCCTCCTCCTCCAGGGCGAGCTGCAGCGCGAGCCGGATGCGGTCGTCGTCCTCGATCACCAGTACGGCCGTCATATGGGCATCATGACCGGCCCGGCACGGGTAGCCCAACCGCGTGGGCCGTTCGTGGTTTTTGTCATCGAACCGTCATACAACCGTCCGGGGACCTCCAAGATCGCTGCGCAGAGTGGGGATCGACACTGAACCCGCCACGGAAGCGACCTGATGCCCGCTACCCTGCCGTCCCCGCCGGAGTCCGCCGTGCCGCACGTGCGGGTGGACATCACCGACGAACTGGACCTCGCCGGGCTGCCCGAGGTCGCGCACGTGCTGGACCGCATCCTCGCGCTGCACCCCCGCGAGCTGACGATCGACCTCGCCGGGTGCCGACATGTGGACGCCGCCGCGGTCGCGCTGCTGCTGGACGTGCACCGGCGGCTGGCGCGGCAGGACGGCGTGCTCACGCTGAGCAACCCGCACCCACGGATCCGGCGCATCCTGCAGACCTCCGGGCTGGGCGCCGTACCCGTCGTCGACACGCCCCGTCCGGCCGCGCGCGGCCGGGCCCGGGTCGCGTCCGCACCCCGCTGAGGAGGGGCCGTGACCGGAAGCACGCTCGTCGGAGCACTCGTGGTGGGTCTCGCCGTCGGTGGCGTGGGCCGGCTCGTCGTGCCGGGACGCAAGGCCGTCCCGGTCTGGCTGACGCTGGCGCTCGGCGTGGCCGCCGCGCTGCTCGGCGCGATCGTGGTCGGGCTGGTGGACCGCCGCCCCGACGCCTCGCCGCTGCTGTCCCTGGTGACGCAGACCGCGTTCGCGGCCGTGGCGGTCGTGCTGGCGGTGGTGACGGCGGGCGGCACGGGCGCGGACCGGCAGGCGCCCGATCCGGGCGCCCGGCGGAAGGAGGAGGTGTGACAGTCGTCCCCGCAGACCACCTGATGATGCTCATCTGCGACGGCTGCGGCGACAGCGTCACCGGCGCGGGCGCGACGCTGCCCGACGCCGAGGTGGTGTGGACGCTCGTGTTCGAGCACGACTGGGTCGGCTCGCCCTTCGCGTCCGGCCCGCACCACTGCCCCCGGTGCAGCGTCCGGGCCACGGTCGCCGAGGACGGCCTGGGCACCGAGGACCTGGAGCAGGTGGCCGGCACCCCGGCCGCCGCCGACGTCGATCCCGCCGAGGCGGTACGCCGGGCGATCGCGGAACGCTCCGTGCGCGGCGACCGCGAACTGGTCGACCTGTCCGCGCTCGAGGTGATCGACTCGGCCGGGCTCGGCCTGCTGGTGCGCGCGCACCAGGACGCCCGGCGCGACGGCCGCCGGCTGTGCCTGCTGTCGCCGTCGCGCTTCGTGCTCACCGTGCTGCACACGATGCGGCTCGACGGCGTCTTCACAGTCGTCGACGGCCGCGCCCCGGCGCCGGGATCCGCGTCCCGGCGCGCGGTCATGACCGAACAGAAGGAGCCCTCCCCGTGGTGATGCCCTGGCCGTACCCCGAGTTCCCGTACACCGGCCGTGAGCCGGAGCCCGACGACGCGGACACCCGGCTCGCCTCGCTCGTCGCCCAGCGGCTCAGCGCCGACTGGACCACCCGGCGGCAGCAGATCACCGTCACGGTGCAGAACCGGGTGGTGATCCTCGCCGGCCTGGTGGCCGATCCGGAAACCCGCCTGGTCGCCGCCGAGCTGGCCTGGGACGTGCCGGGCGTGTTCGACGTCTGCAACGCGCTGCGGCTCTACGGTGGGCGGCGCGGCGGCCGCTGAGCCACCGGCTGTTGCACGGATCGACATCCGCCTCTACGCTCGCCTTGGGAGCGCTCCCCCAGGCCGCCGCGTCGGGCTTTCCGGGCAGGTTCACGACGGGCACCGTCCGATCACCATCAAGCGATGGGACCTTCCCGTATGTTCTCGATTCCCCGCCCGTCCCGGCGGCACCTGCTCGTCGGCGGCGCGGTCGGCGCGCTCGCCCTGGCCGCGACGGCCGTCCTGCCGTCGCCGAACGCGATGGCCGCGACCGGCTGTGCCGTCACCTACACCACCAACTCGTGGCCCGGGGGCTTCACCGCCACCGTCGCGGTGACGAACCTCGGCGACCCGGTGAGCAACTGGACGCTGGGCTTCACCTTCCCCGACGGGGGCCAGCGCGTGGTGCAGGGCTGGTCGGCCACCTGGCAGCAGAGCGGCTCCTCGGTCACCGCGCGCAGCGCGGACTACAACGGCGCGCTCGGCACCGGCGCGAGCACCACTGTGGGCTTCAACGGCTCCTGGACCGGGTCGAACCCGAGCCCCACCTCGTTCACGCTCAACGGCACGGTCTGCACCGGCGGCACCGGCACGCCCCCGCCGAGCACCCCGCCGCCCAGCACGCCCCCGCCGCCGACCACTCCCCCGCCCACGACGCCGCCGCCGACCGGCACCACCCCGGTCGCGATCAACGGCCAGCTCCAGGTCTGCGGGGTCAACCTCTGCAACCAGTACGGGCGGCCGATCCAGCTGCGCGGCATGAGCACCCACGGCCTGCAGTGGTTCGCCAACTGCTACACCGACACCTCGCTCGACGTGCTGGCCGACGAGTGGCAGTCGGACCTGCTGCGCATCTCGATGTACGTGCAGGAGCAGGGCTACGAGACCAACCCGGCCGGCTTCACCGCCCAGGTGAACACGCTCGTGGACAAGGCCGAGGCCCGCGGCATGTACGCGCTCATCGACTTCCACACGCTGACCCCCGGTGACCCGATGTACAACCTGGACCGGGCCAAGACGTTCTTCGCCAACGTGTCCGCGCGCAACGCGGCCAAGAAGAACGTGATCTACGAGATCACCAACGAGCCCAACGGGGTCAGCTGGTCCACCATCCGCAACTACGCCGAGCAGGTCATCCCGGTGATCCGGGCCAACGACCCGGACGCGGTGATCATCGTCGGCACCCGCGGCTGGTCCTCGCTGGGCGTGTCCGACGGCAGCAACTCCGACGAGATCGTGAACAACCCGGTGCGGGCGCAGAACATCATGTACACGTTCCACTTCTACGCCGCCTCGCACCAGGACAACTACCGCAACGAGGTGCAGCGGGCCGCCTCCCGGCTGCCGCTGTTCGTCACCGAGTTCGGCACCGTCACCTACACCGGCGACGGCGCCGTCGACGTCGCCAGCAGCAACGCCTGGCTCGACCTGCTCGACCGGCTGAAGATCAGCTACGCCAACTGGACGTTCTCCGACGCCCCCGAGGGTTCGGCCGCGCTGCGGCCGGGCACGTGCGCGTCCGGCTCGTTCAGCGGGACGTCGGTGCTGACGCAGTCCGGCGCGTACATGCGCGACCGGATCCGCACCCCCGACAACTTCCCGACCTCCTGACCGGGCGGCCGGCGGCGATCCTTCCCCTTCGGGTCGCCGCCGGTCAGCCCTCGATCAACCCGGCCCGGCGCCACAGCAGCCGGCCTGGCCCGGCCACCAGACCCAGTTCGGTCAGATGCTCGGCGATCCGCTGCGCCGACCAGCGCAGCGTGGCCCGCCAGTGCGGGTTGGCCCGCGCCGCGGCGTGACCGGCCGCCGGGTCGATCCCGACCGACGCGTACGCCCGCGGGTGCACCAGCCGCCGCGTGATCGAGTACGCGGCCCGCCCGATCACCAGCCGCGCGTACGTGAGCGCGACCGGCCCGGCCGCCTCCACCTGCCGGGCCAGCTCGTCGCGGGCGAAGCGCACGTGCCGGGCCTCCTCCACCACGTGGATGCGCGACACCATCCGGATCAGCGGCTGCAACGACTCGTCGGCCATGATCTCGCGCTGGAACGAGTCGAGGATCTCCTCGGCGATCAGGATGGCCGCGTACATCTGCGGGCCGGTGGCGGTGGCCTTGAGCCAGCGCCCGAGCAGGTGGTCGACGGGCTCGGCGCGGTAGACGGGCGCGCCGGTGGCCTCGATGAGCCGGCCGAACATGATGGAGTGCCGGCACTCGTCGGCGACCTCGGTCAGCGCGTACTGGGCGTGCCGGCTGGTCGGATCCGCGTCGTAGTAGTGCCGGATCAGCATCTGCATGAGGATCGTCTCGAACCAGATCCCGGCGCTGGCGGCGCTGGCCACCTCGTGCTTGGTCAGCTCGACCCGCTGCTCCTCGGTCAGCCCGTCCCACAGTGGCGTGCCGTAGAGGCTGCTGCGCTGCGGCGGCAGCCAGTACGCGCCGGGCACTGGCGGCGCCGACCAGTCGACGTCCACCAGGGGGTCGTAGCTGGTACGCACGGAGGCGGTGAGGAGGCGGGCGGCTACCGCCTCGCGCGGGAATCCGGCCATGACCCCTCCATATTGACGTAACTTCCAGTAACTGTTACGAGTGGTAGCATGCGACGCACCACCACCGATGTCAATGGCCCCGACCCCTCGCCGGAGCCGTCCCCGCCACGGTCCGGAGGGCGGCGTGACCGCTGGGCGGAGCACCGCGAACAGCGCCGCCAGGAACTGATCGCCGCCGCCGTGCAGGCGCTGCTGCGGCACGGCCCGAACGTCGACATGGACCAGGTGGCGGCCACCGCCGGGGTCAGCAAACCGGTGCTCTACCGCTACTTCGCCGACAAGGCGCAGCTCTGGCTCGCGGTCAGCGAGGTGGTCGCGGCGCGCGTGGTGGCCGCCGTCGCGCCCGCCGTGGAGCAGGTCCGCGAGGAGCGGGCGCTGGTCGAGGCGACGATCGACGCGTACCTGAGCGTGGTGGAGTTCGAGCCCTCGCTCTACCGGTTCCTGGTGCACGAGTCCGGCCACCCCGGCATCCAGCAGGTGGTCGCCGGCACCAGCCGGCAGGTGGCCACCGGGCTGGCCCGGGTCATCGGCGACCGGCTGCGCGCGCTCGGTCTCGACGCCGGGCCGGCCGAGCCGTGGGCGTACGGGCTGGTCGGGTTCGTGCAGGCGGTCGGCGACTGGTGGACCACGCACGGGCAGCCGATCCACCGGTCCGCGCTCACCGAGTACCTGACCACGCTGCTGTGGAGCGGCATCGAGGGGGTCCGCCGGGGCGCGGACCTGCCGCCGGAGCTGACCCGCGCGCACGAACGGATCGACACGTGACCTGGCAGGGCACGGCCGAGATCGCCGGCACCCCGGTACGGCTGCACGCCGGCGGCCGGTTCGAGCCGGTCGACGGCCGCTACCACTGGGCCGGGCGCGTCGAGCCGGAGCCACGCCTGGTGCGGCTGCTGCGCTCCGGCCGCCGCGACGTGGAGATCCGCATCGGCGAGCGGGTCACCCGGGCCCGGCTGACCGAGGTGGACCCGTGGGGCGGGGTGCGCATCACCGGCGTCGGCACGCCGCCCTGGCCCCCGGAAGAGGAGTGACACGTACGGTGAGGGGATGACGCCGACCGCCACCGTGCTGCTGGTCTTCGGGCGTGGCGTGGTGGCCGGCGACGACGGCTACCGGCTCACCGCCGAGAGCGTCGCGCGCACCGAGGCCGCGGTGGCGTACGTCCGCGCGCACGCCGACGAGTTCCGCCGCGCGCCCGGCGCCCGGGTCGTGTTCACCGGCGGCTGGCCGCACGGCCCGGCCGGGGCGCCCGGTCCGCCGCCCGGATTCCGGGAGGGCGAGCTGATGCGGGCGCTGGCGCGCGAGGCCGGCCTCGACGCGTACGCCCGGTCGGCGGCCGAGACCCGGTCCCGCACCACGCTGCAGAACCTGGCGCACACCGTGCAGGACGGGCTGCTCGGCTCGGCCGAGTTCACCGCGCGGCGCCCGCTCGGGCTGGTCACGCACCCGTGGCACCTGCCCCGCGTCCGGCTGCTCGCCGCGCGCGTGCTCGGCCTGACCGGCCCGGCGCTGGCCGACGTGCCGGTGACCGCGCCCGACCCGGTGCCGGCCCGGCGCGAGCGGGCCGTCCGGGCGCTCAGCCGGCTCGGCTATCTCGGTGTGCGTACTCCGGAGGCGTCGCTGCGCCGCGAGCGCGCGCTGACCCGCGCGGCCGACCGGATCGGACGCCTCACACCCCGGCGGTGATTCGCGGTCGCGGGCCCGGGGTACGACGCTCCTCGATCGACCCGGCGGGCCATGCCGGCGGGCGAGTCCAACCGGGAGGTTCCGTGATCGTGCTCGTGCCCGTGTACCGGCCGGGTGACCGGCTTCCGCCGCTGGTCACCGACCTGCGGGCCGCGCTGCCCGGGGCGCGGGTGCTGGTCGTGGACGACGGCAGCGGCCCGGCCGCAGCCGGGGTGCTGCGCGCGGCCCGCGACCGGGGCGCCGAGGTGCTGCGCCGCCGGGTCAACCGGGGCAAGGGCGTGGTGCTGCGCACCGGTTTCCGGTACGCCGCCACGCGCCACCCGGGACACGATGTGACCTGTGTGGACGCCGACGGTCAGCACCGCGTGGAGGACGTGTGCCGGGTGGCCGGGCGGATGCGCGCCACCGGCGCGATGACGCTCGGCGTGCGCCGGTTCGACGGCGAGGTGCCGGCGCGCAGCCGGTTCGGCAACGCCGCGACCCGGGTCGCGTTCCGGCTGGCGACCGGGCGGGACGTGCGGGACACCCAGACCGGGCTGCGGGCGTACCCGGCCGGGCTGCTGGACTGGCTGGTCACCGTCCCCGGCGACCGCTTCGAGTACGAGATGGACGTGCTGCTGCGCGCGGTGGGCGCCGGGCTGCCGGTCGAGCAGGTGGACATCGCCACCCGCTACCACGCGGGCAACGCGGGTTCGCACTTCTCCGCGCTCGCCGACTCGGTGCGCATCTACCGCCCGCTGGTCGGCTTCGCCGCGGCCCGGCTGACCGGCGGTGCCCACCCGGAGCGCATCCCGGACACCGCCGTCACGACGTCGCGTCCCACACCTGCGACTCGAACTCCCTGAGCTGTTCGCGCAGCGACGGCGGGCACGTGGTGCGGTACGGGTGCCCGTCGTCGGCGGGCACCGCGCGGACCATCTCGTCGATCATCTCCTGGGGGTCGCGCTGGTGGTCCAGGTAGTCGCCGAAGTCAGGGCGCGGCAGCAGCGCGGTGGACTCGTCCCACCACTGGGACATGGTCTCCACGCCGGTGTCGTTGTAGCCGGTCCGGTACGGGCCGGGGTTGATCACCGCAACGCGGACGCCGCGCGGTTCCAGCTCGCCCTTCATGGCCCAGGCGAGCGCCTCGATCGCGTGTTTGGTGGCGGCGTAGACGCCGATGAACGGCCGGGTTCGTACGCCGACCGCCGAGGACACCCAGACCACCTTGCCGGCGCCCCGGGCCAGCATCGGCGGCACCAGGTCCTGTGCCAGGTGCAGGTGGCCGAAGACGTTCACGTCGAACGAGCGGCGGACCCGCTCCATCGGGATCTCCACCACCGCGCCGGCCTCCTGCAGGCCCGCGTTGAGCACCAGGATGTCGACACGGTGGCGGGCGGCCGCGGCCCGGTCGGCCGGGTCGGTGACGTCCAGCTTGATCGCGTCCAGCGCGACGCCGGCCCGTTCGGCCTCGGCGCGCAGCTCGCGGACCTGCGGCCAGATCTGTGCCGCGGCGATCACGTGGTGGCCGGCGCGGGCCAGCCCGAGCGCCGTGCCCCGGCCGAGCCCGCTGCCGGCCCCGGTGATCAGGATGTCCGCCACCGGCTCAGCCCTGCCGGGCCTTCTGCCGCCGGTCGGACTTGTTCAGCACGAACAGCTTGCCCCGGCGCCGGACCACTATCGAGTCGGCCTTGCGCTTGAGTGCGCGCAGGGAGCTTCGGACCTTCATATCCGCTCCTTCGGTTCCCGCCGGTGTCCGTCCGGGACGGGTACCCGCCGCGGCGGTGCTCATGCCCGGTCCCGCGTGATCGCCACCGCTTCGCCGAGGTGGCGGCATCACCGTGTCCGGGATGCCGCCACCTCGGCGTACTGGCGTGCGGATCAGGCGGCCGTGCAGGGGCTTCCGTTGAGCGTGAACGAGCCGGGTTTACCGGCGTTGCCGGTGTGGGTGGCCTGGAAGCCGATGTCGACCGAGCCGCCCGGTGCGATCACCGGGTTGTAGGAGACGTTGCGGGCGGTCACCGCGCCGCTGGTGGGGCTGTAGGTGGCGTTCCAGCCGCCGGTGATCGTCTGGCCGCCCGGCAGCGTGAACGCGAGGCTCCAGCCGTTTATCGCCGTGGTGGACGTGTTGGTGATCGTCACCGAGGCGGTGAGGCCGTTGTTCCAGGCGTTCACCACGTACCCGACCCGGCAGGCCCCCGACGGCGGCGGCGTCGTGGGCGGCGGCGCCGTGGTGGGCGGGGGCGTCGTCGGCGGGGGCGTGGTGGGTGGCGGCGTGGTGGGGACGGCCGTGGTGGGCGGCGGGCTGGTCGGGGGCACGGTGTCCAGGCCGAAGAAGCGGATCGCCTGGGCCGCGTCCACCGGCAGGTTGTGCGTGACGCCCTGCATGCTGATCGCCTCGATGGTCGCGGTGCCGCCGGTGCCGCCGTAGCGGGTCCGGGTGTAGCCGGACTGCGGGCTGTCCGTGTAGTCGGGCGTCTGGCTCAGCCCGTGCACGTTCGTCCACTGGTCGATCTGCTCGCCGAAGTTCGGGTAGCGCAGCGTCTCGTCGTTGGTGCCGTGCCAGATCTGCATCCGCGGACGCGGGCCGGTGTAGCCGGGGTAGGCGTTGCGCACCAGGTCGCCCCACTGCTGCGGGGTCTTCAGCACCTGGCCGTTGGCGCACTCGCTGTTCCACTCCGAGCCGTTCGTGGTGGCGAAGCAGCCGAACGGCACCCCGGCGAAGGCCGCCCCGGCGCGGAACACGTCCGGGTAGTCGCCGAGCAGCACGTTCGTCATCATCGCGCCGGACGAGGTGCCGGTGGTGAAGATCCGCTGCGAGTCGACCGGGTAGCGCTGCCGCACGTAGTCCACCATGGACTTGATGCCCACCGGGTCGCTGCCGCCGTCGCGGCGCAGCGCCTGCGGTGAGGACACGTCGAAGCACTTGCTGCTGCGGGTCACCGACGGGTAGACGACGATGTAGCCGTACCGGTCGGCGAGCGACGCGAACTGGGTGCCGGAGTACATGGCCGGGCCGCTGCCGGTGCAGTAGTGGTTCACCACGAGCAGGCCGGGACGGGCCGCGACGGTGTCCGGGACGTACAGGTACATGCGCAGGTTGCTCGGGTTGGTGCCGAAGTTCGTCACCTCGGTCAGCGCGGCGGCCGAGGCCGGCCCGGGGACGGCGAGCGCCGCTCCGACGGCGAGCCCGGCGGCGGCGAGCGCCGCGCCGAGCAGCCGGAGTCTGCTCATTCTGGACAGCATGCTGTTCTCCTCGGTGGTGGGAACGCCGCACGGAGCGGCGTCCTCGCCGGCGAGGCGCCTGCGACGGGCGGCCCGGACCCTCGGAGACGAGATAGACAGTCGCGGATCGATGCGACTCGAATCGGAGTCTAGGCCGCGCCCGGCGGACGGACAACAGCCGCGGCTACCCGGCGGGCGCGGTCCGGGTGGGTGAGCACGTCCACGCTGTCGACGTACTGGTCCACCGCGCCGATCGGCGGCCGGTCGCGCAGCCGCGGGTCGGTGATCGCGGCGCGGAGCGCCTCGACGAAGCGGCCCGCGTCGAGCACCAGGAACGGCCGGTCGTGGAAGGGCCGGGCGGCCGGGTCCACCGGTGGCGCCAGCGCGACGTCGTTGGTCCAGCCGGCCACCGTCTCCAGCGCCCGGACCAGGCCCGGCTCGCGGACCGCCCACTCGCCCGGACCGACCGCGGCGGCGAGCCCGTCCACCACCGGCGCCGCGCCCGGCAGCGTCGCGAACACCGTGCCGAGCCATTTCGCGTACGGGGGCCAGCGGCGGCGCAGCAGCAGCCCGAGGCGCATCAGGTCCCGGGCCAGCCCGGCGGCCACCACCCGGCTGCCCAGCTCGTCGCCGACCTCGGCGCACCGGCCCGCCAGGTGCTCGGCCTGCGCGACCCGCTGCCACCCGGACGCCAGCACGTGCCGCCACACGTCGTCCGGATACCAGGCCAGCGCGGCGCGGGCGGCGGTGAGAGCCCCGTCGAGCCCGTCGTGGAACACCGCTCCCCCGGTCAGCTCCGCCAGCCGCTGCGTCGGCGTCGCCAGCCAGTCCGCCACCGACATGCCGGCGCGCGGGTCGGCGCCCAGCCGGTCCCGCAGCCACGCGCCCAGCTCGTCCACGCTCACGCCGTGCCGGTCGCCGTCGGCGTGCACCGTGCCGAGCCGTACCGCAGGGCCGCCGGCGTACCGGGTCGGCCAGCCGAGGAACCGCGCCGGCAGGTCCGCGTCCAGCGCCGCCCGTACCGGCGCCACGTCCTGCCCGCTGCCCACGAAGACCTGGGTACGCGGACCCCAGTCGTGGTCGGTGGAGCGGGGCGTGTCGAGGCCGAGCAGCTCGGAGCCGCCGTCGAGCAGACCGGCGGAGTACCGCAGGCCGGGCAGCCGCCGCGCCAGCAGCGGACCCACCACCTCGTCGTGGAACCGGCGGGCCAGGGTCAGGCCGGGTACGAAGCTCACCCCGCCAGTCTGCGCATCCGGGGACCCGCGCGCGCCCGGGTTTCCGGTCCCGCGGTCGCCTCCCCCATCTCGTCAGAGGGCTGTGGAAGGCTTGTCGCCGTGGCACACCGACAGCCGATCCTCCTGATCGACTCCCCCAGCCTCTACTTCCGCGCCTACTTCGGCATTCCCGAGTCGGCCGCGAAGACCGGCGACGGCCAGCCCGTCAACGCCGTGCGCGGCTTCCTCGACATGCTCGCCCAGCTGGTCCGCACCCGCCGTCCCGACCGGATGATCTGCGCGATGGACCACGACTGGCGGCCGGCGTGGCGGGTCGAGCTGCTGCCGTCGTACAAGGCGCACCGGGTCGCGCCCGAGGGCGGCGAGGTCGTGCCGGACACGCTGTCCCCGCAGGTGCCGATGATCCTGGAGGTCCTCGACGCGCTCGGCATCCCGGTTGTGGGCGCCACCGGCTACGAGGCCGACGACGTGCTCGGCACGCTCTCGGTGACCCAGCCCGGCCCGGTCGAGGTGGTCTCCGGCGACCGCGACCTGTTCCAGCTCGTCGACGACGCGCGCCCGGTGCGGCTGCTCTACGTCGGGCGGGGCGTGGCCAAGCTGGACGACTGCGACGACGCGGCGGTGCGGGCCCGCTACGGCGTGCCCGCCGACCGGTACGCCGACTTCGCGGCGCTGCGCGGCGACCCCAGCGACGGCCTGCCCGGCGTGGCCGGGGTGGGTGAGAAGACCGCCGCCCGGCTGATCGACCGCTACGGCGGGCTCGACGGCATCCTGGCCGCGCTCGACGACCCCGGCTCCGGCTTCGCCCCGGGGCTGCGCGCCAAGCTCGACGCCGCCCGCGACTACCTGGCGGTGGCGCCGAAGGTGGTCCGGGTCGCCACCGACGTGCCGCTGCCCGAGCTGGACCCGACGCTGCCGACGTCGCCCGCCGACCCGGAGCGGCTGCTGGAGCTGGCGCAGCGCTGGAACCTGGCCGGGTCCTGCCGCCGCCTGGTCGACGCGCTGGCGGGCGACCGATCGTGATCAGTTGATCACGAAGGGCGGTCGGTGCTCCGGCGGCTCGGGAACTGGGCGCCGGGCTGCGCCAGCGTCGACCGGGCACGCAGGCCCACCGGGTCCGGCGCGGGCTCGGCGGCGACCGTCCGCGGCGCGTCACCGAGCCGCGAGCTGACGTACGCGGCCCCGGCCCGGTCGTCGTCCGAAGGCGCGGCGAGCAGCGCGTAGACGAGCCCCACCACGCCGAAGACCACCGCCAGCACGATCGGCACCAGCAGTCCGCTCACCTCGGTGCCGGAGGCCGGGCCGCGGCTCTCGTGCAGGTGCACCGACAGCGCGCTCATGCCGGTGAAGTGCATGCCGTTGACAGCGATGCCCATGACCAGCGCCGAGGCGGCGATGGCGAGCCCACGCCGGACGGTCATCGCCAGCCAGAGCGCGACGGTGGCGGCCACGATCGCGATGACCACCGACAGCGTCACCCGCAGCGGGTCGTAGCCGAACGAGCCGTCCAGGCGCATCGCGGCCATGCCGGTGTAGTGCATGGCGGCCACCCCGGCGCCGGTGAAGAACCCGCCGGCCAGCAGACGCGGCGCGGCGAGCCGGCCGGTGCCCACGATCGCCAGCCCGATGCCGACCGACGCCACCGCGATCGCGGTGCTGGCGGCCGTCAGCGGCACGTCGTAGCGGATCCGGGTGCCGGAGACGGCGAACCCGAGCATCGCCATGAAGTGCATGGCCCAGATCGCGGTGCCACCCAGCGCCCACGCGGCGAGCAGGCCCCACCAGGCGCGCTGGCCGGCGCTGGTGGCGGTCCGGATCCGCCCGGCGCAGACCAGTCCGAGCGCCGAGCCGAGCACTGACAACGCGTAGCTGAGCGCGGGTGTGATCCACCCGTACTCGAAGTGATTGATCTCGCCCACGACGCCCTTCCCTCACCATCGACGCAGCGCGACCCACGGCGCCCCGGGGCAATGATGGGATAGGCCCTGACCAGGGCATGCATCGACCCCCCGACAATTCGCGGGGTGTCAGCGCGGTGACGCAGCGATGCGTCGGTTTCCGGAGATCGGTGACCGAAAGTGACCGTTAGGCGGAGGCGTGGTAGGCCAGCACGCCCCGGTTGACCGCCGCGATGGCCTGCCGTGCGGTGCCGCGCAGCTCGGCCGAAGCGCCACCCGAGTCGGCGACCTGCCCGAGCAGGTCGACCACCTGTCGTGCCCACCTGACGAAGTCGCCGGCCGGCATCTCCCCGTCGATCTGGTGCCCGCTGGCGAGCACCTTGGCCAGCGCCTCGCCGCGCGCCCACCGGTAGATCGGCCAGGCGAACCCGAGATCCGGCTCGCGGGTCACCGCCAGGCCGCGCGCCGCCTCGTCGGCCTCGATGTCGCCCCACAGCTTGAGCGTCTCGTCGACCGCGTCGGCGACCCCGCCACGCGGCAACGACGCCCGCTCGTCGACGTCCCGCCGGGCCTCGAAGACCACCACCGACACGGCGGCGGCCAGCTCGGCCGGGGACAGGCCGTCCCACACCCGGCGGCGCAGGCACTCGGCCACCAGCAGGTCCGCCTCGGTCCAGATCCGGGCCAGCATCCGGCCGGCGTCGGTGACCTCACCGTCGGCGGCAAGGTAGCCGCGCGCGGTCAGCAACGCCACGATCCGGTCGAAGGTACGGGCCAGCGAGCCGGTCCGCCCGGACACCCGCTGACGCAGCTCCTCGGTGTCGCGTTCCAGCCGGCGCCGCCGCTCCGCCCAGCGGGCGTGCTCCTCCCGGTCCGGGCAGGCGTGACACGGGTGCGCACGCAGCTCGACGCGGAGCTGGCTGAGGCGGTGGTCCTCCCCCGCCGCCTGACGGGACCGGCCGCCCCGCCGGCCGCCGTGCCGGTCCAGGCCGGTGCCGCTGACCGCCGCCGCCAGGTCCCGCCGGGCCGCAGGCGAACGGTGGTTGAAGTGCTTCGGCACCCGGATGCGGGTCAGCACCTCCGCCGGGGTGGTGAAGTCACCGGGGGTGACCCGCCCGGCCCAGCGGTCCTGGGTGAGCACCAGCGGCCGGGGCTCGCCGAACCCGCCGGTGGCCGGGTCCAGCACCACCGCCAGGCCGGCCCGCCGCCCGGACGGCACCCGGATCACGTCACCGACCCGCAGCCGCTCCAGCGAGGCGACAGCCGCCGCCTTGCGCTGGCTCTGCCCCTGCCGGGCGATGGCGCGTTCCCGGTCGGCGATCGCCACCCGCAGCGCGAAGTACTCGTCGAAGTCGCCGTGGTGGCAGGCGGCCTCCGCGCCGTACGCCTCGATCGTCTCGGTGTTGCGCTGCACCTGCCGGGCCAGACCGACCACCGACCGGTCGGCCTGGAACTGCGCGAACGAGGACTCCAGCAGCTCGCGGGCCGGCGCCGCGCCGACGCTGCCGACCAGGTTGACGGCCATGTTGTACGACGGCCGGAAGCTGGAGCGCAGCGGGTAGGTGCGGGTGGAGGCGAGCCCGGCCACGTGCCGGGGGTCGGTCTCCGGCGACCAGACCACCACGGCGTGGCCCTCGACGTCGATGCCCCGGCGGCCGGCCCGGCCGGTGAGCTGGGTGTACTCGCCCGGGGTGAGGTCGACGTGGGCCTCGCCGTTGAACTTGACCAGGCGTTCCAGCACCACGCAGCGGGCCGGCATGTTGATGCCCAGCGCCAGCGTCTCGGTGGCGAAGACGGCCTTGACCAGCCCGCGGACGAACAGCTCCTCGACGACCTCCTTGAACGCGGGGAGCATGCCGGCGTGGTGGGCGGCCAGCCCGCGCTCCAGCCCGTCGAGCCACTCCCAGTAGCCGAGCACGGACAGGTCCTCGCCGGGGATGGCGGTGACCCGGGACTCGACCACCCGGCGGATCTCGGCGCGTTCCTCCGGAGAGGTCAGCCGCAGCCCGGCGGCCAGGCACTGCTGCACTGCGGCGTCGCAGCCGGCCCGGCTGAAGATGAACAGGATCGCCGGCAGCAGCCCCTCCCGGTCGAGCCGGTCGACGATGTCCGGGCGCATCGGACCGCGCCAACGCGGGCCGCGCCGGCCGCCGCCGGGGCCGGCGCTGCGGCCCTCGCCCAGCTCCAGCCGGCGCATCGTGTCCCGGGTGTAGCGCAGCAGCTCCGGGTGCACGTCGTGCTTGCGGGCCGCGTCGGCGTCGTGGAACAGGTCGAACATCCGCTTGCCGACGAGCATGTGCTGCCACAGCGGCACCGGGCGGTGCTCGGAGACCACCACGGCGGTCTCGCCGCGTACGGTGACCAGCCAGTCGGCGAACTCCTCGGCGTTGGAGACGGTGGCCGACAGCGACACCAGCGTGACCGACTCGGGCAGGTGGATGATCACCTCTTCCCAGACCCCGCCGCGGAACCGGTCGGCCAGGTAGTGGACCTCGTCCATCACCACGTACGCCAGGCCCTCGAGGGTGGCCGAGCCGGCGTAGAGCATGTTGCGCAGCACCTCGGTGGTCATCACCACCACCGGCGCGTCGCCGTTTATCGCGTTGTCGCCGGTGAGCAGGCCGACCTGCTCGGCGCCGTAGCGGTCCACCAGGTCGTGGTACTTCTGGTTGGACAGCGCCTTGATCGGCGTGGTGTAGAAGCACTTGCGCCGGGCCGCAGGCGCGTCGCCGCCGGGCCGGCCGCGCAGCGCCAGGTGCACCGCGAACTCGCCCACCACGGTCTTGCCGGCGCCGGTGGGCGCGCAGACCAGCACGCCGCTGCCCCGCTCCAGCGCCTCGCACGCCTCGCGCTGGAAGTCGTCGAGATCGAACCCGAGATCCAGGGAGAATTCGTCCAGGGCCGGGAAGGCGGAGGCCTGCGCGGCCCGGCGGCGCGCCGCGGCGTACCGCTCGGCGGGGCTCGACATGGATCCAAGATTAATCGGTACGGCCGACGAGTACCGGTCAAGGCCATCCGGCAGGACGGTCGGAGCGGGTCGGTAGGGTGCACGACGTGCCGGACCGTACCGAACTGCCCCATGCCGCCAGCGGCGCCGACGACGTCGTGGGCCCGCGCCCGTCCCGCCGGCCCGTGGAGGCGGTGCTCTTCGACTTCCACGGCACGCTCGCCCAGGTGGAGGAGCCGCTGACCTGGGTGCTCGCCGCGGCGTCCGCCTGCGGCGTCGAGCTGGACCGGATCCGGGCCACGTCGCTGGCCGACCGGCTGCTCACCGCCGGGCGCGCGGGTGGCCCGCTGCCGGCCCGGGTGCCGCCCCGGCTGGCCGAGCTGTGGGCCGACCGCGATCTCTACCCGCAGGCCCACCGGGGCGCGTACACCGGGCTGGCCGAGACGGTGGACACCGGCATCGACGGGTTCGCCGACGCGCTCTACGAGCGGGTGCTGGTGCCCGAGGGCTGGGTGCCGTACCCGGACACCGAGCCGGTGCTCGGGGCGCTGCGGTCCGCCGGGGTGAAGGTGGCGGTGGTCAGCAACATCGGTTTCGACCTGCGGCCGCTGTTCGCCGCCTGGGATCTCGACGGGCTGGTCGACGCGTACGCGCTGTCGTACGAGGTGGGGCGCTGCAAGCCGGACCCGGGCATCTTCCTGCGCGCCTGCGGGATGCTCGGCGTCGACCCGGAGCGCACGCTCATGGTGGGCGATACCCCGGCCGACGCGGGCGCGGTCGCGGCCGGGTGCGGGGTGCTGGTGCTGCCGTGCGCCGACGCCGGCCGCCCGAACGGGCTCGGCGCGGTGCTCGACCTGGCCGGGGTCGGCTGAGCGCACACCCCGCCAGCGGCGCGAACCCGTCCCGGCGCACCGGCTACGGTCAGGGGCATGACCGGTGTCCACCCCTTGCCGCCGCGTGCGCCGGGCCGGCTCGGCGGCGTCGCGCTGGTGCTCGGCGGGGCGCTGTCGGTGCAGTTCGGCTCCGCGCTGGCGGCGCTGCTGTTCCCGCGTACCGGGGTGGCCGGGGCGGTGACGCTGCGGCTGACCATCGGCGCGCTGGTGATGCTCGTGGTGTGCCGCCCCCGGGTGCGCGGGTACGGGCGCCGGGACTGGGTCGCAGTGGTCGCGTTCGGGCTGGCCCTGGCCGGCATGAACTCGATCTTCTACCAGGCGATCGAGCGGATCCCGCTCGGTCCGGCGGTGACGCTGGAGGTGCTCGGCCCGCTGGCGCTGTCGGTGTTCGGCGCGCGCCGGGCGGCGGCCTGGTTCTGGGCCGCGCTGGCGCTGGGCGGGGTGGCGCTGCTCGGGCAGGGCGGGTTCGACCGGCTCGACCCGGTCGGCGCGGCGCTGGCGCTGACGGCGGGCGCGATGTGGGCCGCGTACATCGTCTGCTCGGCGCGGATCGGCGCGCGGTTCCCAGGCGCCGACGGGTTGGCCCTCTCGCTGACCTTCGCCGCTGCGCTCACGCTGCCGTTCGGGCTGGCCGACGGCGGCGGCCGCCTCGCCGACCCGGTGGTGCTGGGGCTCGGTACCGGGCTGGCGCTGCTCGCCTCCGTGCTGCCGTACAGCCTGGAGCTGGCGGCGCTGCGGCGGCTGCCCACCGCGACGTTCGCGGTCATGATGAGCCTCGGCCCGGCGATCGCCGCGGTGGCCGGCTGGCTGGTGCTCGGCCAGGCGCTGCACCCGGTCGAGGTGCTCGCGATCGGGCTGGTGGTCGCCGCGAGCGCCGGCGCGGTCCGCGCCGCCGCCCCGTCCACCGCGCCGCCGCCCGTTCCCGGCCCACCGGACGCCGAGGGCGTGGCGGCGGTCAGCGCAGCAGCCGCAGCGCCGCCGGCACGGCCGTGACGGTCACCGGCAGGTCGAGGGAGCGTTCCCCGTCGGCGTACGAGGTGATCCCCTCGGCGGCCAGCTCCACCGTCCGCGCCCGGTAGACGCGCGCCAGCGGGTGCGTGACATGGGTGCCCCGGTAGATCTGCGGCTTGACCCGCATCAGCGTGCGCCTGTCGAACCGCCCGCCCACCACCACGTCCAGCAGGCCGTCGTGCGGGTCGGCGTCCGGGCAGATCCGCATGCCGCCGCCGTAGCTGGCCGTGTTTCCCACCGCGACCAGCACCGCGTCGACCTCCTGCGCCACCCCGTCGAGAACCAGCCGGTAGCGGCGTGGCCGCAGCCGGGCCAGCTCGACCACTATCGCCAGGTCGTACCGGCGCGGGCCGCGCGGCCAGCGCATCCGGTTGGCGCGTTCGTTGACGATCGCGTCGAAGCCCGCCGCGAGCACCGCGCCGAACCAGCGGTCGGCCTCGCCGGGCCGGGACAGCCGCGCCAGGTCCACCGACCGGGCACGGCCGGCGGCGAGCGCGTCGGCGATCACCTCGACCGCGGCCACCGGGTCGGCCGGGAAGCCGGTGTCCACCGCGAAGTCGTTGCCGGTGCCCGCCGGTACCGGCCCGAACGGCACATCGGTGCCGGCGACCGCCTGCAACGCGCGGTGCATCGTGCCGTCGCCGCCCACCGCGACGAGCGCCCCGGCGCCGCCGGCGACCGCGGCGTGGCACGCCGCCTCCGCCTCCTCGGGGGTACGCGCGCGCAGCAGCTCGACCGGGCGGCCCGCTCCGGCGAGGCGCTCCAGGATCCCGGGCAGCAGACCGCGGTGCCGCCCCCGGCCGGCGGTCGGGTTGGCGAGCACGGCGACGGGGCCGGGCGGGACATGATCGTGCGCGGTCACGGCGAGCACCGTACGGCACGGCTCGCGCCGCCCACCAGAGCCAGGTCACACGGCGGGTGGGCGGCACACGCCGACGGCGCCCGGCAGGGGGTGCCGGGCGCCGTGGCGGGGGTGGTTCAGGGAAGGTCGATCGGGCGCAGCACCCGGTCCACCGCGTGCGCGATCTGCTTGTTGCCCTTGTTGATGTCGTACCGCACCACCTTGGCGTTGCGGTCGCTGGTGTCGGCGTCGACCAGGCGCACCTCGCGGCCGTACCAGCAGCGCTTCACGTCCACCTCGACGGTGGCGCCGAGCGCGGTGGTCAGGTCCGCGCCGTCCGCCTTCAGCGCCGCCTTCCGGTCGATCGTCGCGCCCGGCACGACGTGGTAGAGCAGGACGTCCTCCACCGTGTCCACGCCCAGGCCGGCGACCGCGTCGAACGCGGCCTTCTCCCCGGGCAGCTTCTTCGCGGCGGTGATGTCCCGGACCAGCTCGCGGAACGCGTAGTCGTTCGGCACGAACGCGGTCAGCGCGACGGTACCGTCGGTGAGCACCTTCACCGGCGAGTCCGGCTTGGCCTGCAGCACCGTCAGGACCGCCTTGGTGAGCACGTCGAAGTCCCGCGAGTTGCGGTCGAAGCCGCTCTTGTCCGCGGTGAGCACGGCGGCCAGCGACCGCGTGCCCGGCTGCTTGGCGCCGGCCTGGGCGGGCACGGCGACGGCGGTGGTGGCCACCGCCGCCGCGGTGGCGCCCACGGCCAGCCGGGCGGCGAGACGAGCGATGTTCATCGGGGAGCCTTTCGTCGAAGCGACCAGGTCCGTGACTGTCGTCACGACCAATGCTTCGCCCGCACCGTCCCCGGTGGATGCAGCCGGATCGATGGTGTTTTCGCGGCCGCCTCAGCGCACCACCAGCCGCTTGCTCACCGACGGCACGCCGTCGCCCTTGACCTTCAGCGACCAGTCCCCCGCCGCGCCGAGCGTCACCACCGTCTCGGCGGTGCCGTTGGCCTCCGCCTTCATCTCCGCGACCCGCTTGCCGTCGGGGTTGAGCACGTACAGCGTCCGGGCCCCGGCGGTCTTGTTCGTCACCTTGAACGCCAGCTTCTCGCCCGGCTCGGCGATCAGGGCGTCCACCCCGGTCATCGCGTCGTCGGTCAGCTCGATCGTCACCGACCGGTCGTAGGCCACCTCGGCTGCGGCGCTGGCCAGGTTGCCGTCGTCGGACACGGTGATCTTCGTACGCACGCCGTCGCCCTGCCGGCCGGGCTTGCAGGCCACCTCGTACGTGCCGGTCTGCAGCGAGGCACGCAGGTCGCCGGTACGGCCCGCCGGCACGTCCGCGACCTCGGCGATCACCTTGGTGAAGGCGTCGCCCTCGCGGCCGTAGACGTAGACCCCGGTGGCCTGCTGACCCCGGTTGGTCACGGTGAACGTGACGGTGCCCGGCGTGAACAGCGTGGTGGTGACCTCGCAACTGGTGTCGGTGGCGGTCACCGGCACCTGCTGGCCCTTCGGCGCGGGCTCGTCGTCACCGCAGGCGGTGAGCGCGGTGGCCGCGCAGAGGACGGTCAGGACGGCGGCGGTACGGCTCTTCATCGGGTTCTCCGGAGCGCAGGTCAGACGGACTGACCGGAACGGGGCGCCGACGCACCCCGGCACACCGCCCGGGGGGCTCGGCGGAGTCAGCAGAGTCTAAGCGCGTACGGCGTGGCGGCAAGGCCCGAGGGCGACCCGATGTGCCCGCGCACCGGGCGGTCCGCGGGACCGGCATGATGGCGGCATGCGGCTGGTCTCCCTGCTTCCCTCCGCCACCGAGATCGTGTACGCGCTGGGTCTCGGCGACGACCTGGTCGGCGTCACGTTCGAGTGCGAGGTGCCCGCGTCGTACCGGGCGGGCACCACTGTGGTCGTCGGCGGCCGGGACACCCGGGGCATGAGTCCCGGCGACATCGACGCCTACGTCAGGGCGCAGGTCGCGGCCGGAGCCGACCTGTACACGCTGCACGCCGGGGCGCTGGCCGGGCTGGACCCGGACCTGATCCTCACCCAGGACCTGTGCCGGGTCTGCGCGCTGCCCTCGGGCCGGGTCGCCGACGCGGTGGACCACCTCGGGTGCCGGTCCGAGGTGCTGTCGCTGGACCCGTACACCCTGGACGACGTGCTGGAGTCGATCCGCGCGGTGGGCGCGGCGGCCCGGGTGCCCGACCGTGCCGAGGCCCTTGTCGACGGCCTGCGCGCCCGGCTCGCGGCGGTCCGCGCGGCGGTGGCCGGCCGGCCCCGGCCCCGGGTCGCGGTGGTCGAATGGGTGGACCCGCCGTTCGGCGCCGGGCACTGGATTCCCGACCTGGTCGACGTGGCCGGCGGCGAGCCGGTGGGCACCCATCGCGGCGCCCGGTCCGGCCCGACCACCTGGGACGCCCTGCGGGCCGCCCGACCCGACGTGGTGCTGGTCGCGCCGTGCGGCTTCCGTCTCGACGGCGCGGCCGAGCAGGCCGTCGGCGTGGCCGGGCACTTCCCCGGCGCGCAGGTGTGGGCGCTGGACGCGGACGGGCTGATCGTGCGCGCCGGCCCGCGCCTGGTCGACGGCGCCGAGGCGATAGCCGCCATCCTCCACCCCGACGCGCTCCCCGCCGCCGCTCCCAACGCAGCCCGCCGCATCACCTGACCCCCCGCCCCCGCCCCCGGCCCCGGCCCCGGCCCGGCGATCTTGCACTTCCTGCCCGGGCAAAGTGCGGAAACCGGTCATCCGAGGGGCAGCAAGTCCATGATCAACGTGAGGGCGGGCCGTCGCGCGGGCATCGAGTTCAAGGTCGGCGGAGGGCACTCGGCGCGGCGGCGAGGGGCGGCTGCGGAAACGCGGACGCCGCCCCCGTGAGGTGGGGACGGCGTCCGGGTGAGTGGGGTCGGTCAGGTCATGTCGTCGTAGCGGCGTTCGATCGGCTTCGGGGCGACGACGGGCTCGGGCGCCCCGATCGGCTCGGACGCCTCGATCCGGCCCCCGGCGGGCACCGGCTCGGTCGACAGGTCCAGCGGTGACACCTCGTCGTCGGCGATGCCGGCGTAGACCTCACGCCCGCGACCGCGCCGCTTGTCGTTGATGAACGCCACCCCCACCGCGGCGAAGTAGAGCGCGCAGAGGCAGATCGCCAGCGCGGTCATGCCGAACGGGTCGGGCGTCGGCGTGACCACGGCGGAGAACGCGAAGAACACGAACACCGCCACCCGCCACCAGCTGAGCAGCCGCTTGGCGCTGGCCAGGCCGACGAAGTTGAGCATCAGCACGATCAGCGGGAACTCGAACGCCACACCGAACAGCAGGATCAGGTTCGTGACGAACGAGATGTAGCGGGTCACCTCGAGGTTGGTCGCGATGTCGTCGCCGGAGACGTTGAGCAGGAACTCGAGCCCCTTGGTGGTGACGAAGAACGCCAGCACCGCGCCGGCCGCGAACAGCGGGGCCGCCAGGGCGGTGAAGACGTACGCGTACCGCCGCTCGTGCCGGTGCAGGCCGGGCGCGATGAACGCCCAGAGCTGGTAGAGCCAGACCGGCGCCGCGATGATCAGGCCGACCCAGAGACCGATCTTCAGATTCAGCAGGAAGACGTCGGCGACGCCGAGCTGCACGAACAGGCACTTGCCGGTTTCCGGATCGATCGACTGCGGCAGGTCACAGTAGGGCTTCGACAGCAACACCCGGACCGGCGTGGCCAGCCAGATGCCGAAGCCGAAGCCGACCAGGATCGCCAGTGACGCCCGGAACAGCCGGTTGCGCAGCTCACGGATGTGCTCCATGAGCGTCATCGAGCCGTCGGCGGCCCGCGCGAAGTTGCTCGGGCCGCGCTTCTTCAACCCGAAGGCCACGGTGGTTGGGGCCCTCTCGGATCAGTTCTCGCGGACGCGCTGCACCGGGTCGGCCGGCGGCGCGACCGGCTGCTGCGGCTGCGGCGCGTACGGCTGCTGCGTGTACGGCTGCTGCTGCTGCGCGTACGGCTGCCCCTGCACCGGCTGCTGCGGCGGGAGCGGCTGGTAGCCGGCCTGCGCGTCCGCCTTCTCGGCGAGGTTACGGTCGTCGTCCTGCAGGCTCTTGGTCTCGGCCTTGATGATCCGCAGGGATCGGCCCAGCGAGCGGGCCGCGTCGGGGAGCCGCTTCGCGCCGAACAGCAGGATCAGCACGACCACGAGTACGGCGATGTGCCACGGCTTGAGGGCACCCATGGGAAGCTCCAGTCGCTCTGTGTCGGTGAGGGTGGGTCGCCGCCCATCGTACGTGCGTCGCAGCGGCTTGCCACCCCGGTGGGCCTGCTGGTGCGAGCCCGATCGGTGAAGTTTCGACCAACCCGAAGTGTCCCGTCAACCGTCCAGGTCCGCGCATTTCTGCGCGCAACCGCCCGGTTACGCGCAAACGACGCTCACCGGGCCGGGGGCCGTCGATCAGTCGCCGCGCTTGGCCTTGATCAACGTCATCCGCTCCTGCGCGACGACGATCCGTTCCTGGAGCGACTCGGCCCGCGCCTGCAGCTGTTCGGCGGCGGCACGCAGCGACTCCGCCTCGGCCGCCCGGCGCTGCAACGCCAGCGCGGAACGGCGCAGCCCGGACAGGCGGCTCACCACCGGACGGACCGCCAGCGCCAGGACGACAAGCGCGAACAGCACGACTCCGAGCACGATCCACTTCACCACGGCGGTCAGCCTATCGGGTGACGCCGGCGGCCGCCGGGTCGGCGGTGCCGGCCGGGGTCGCGTACGCGTCGAGCGCGGCCACGGCCTGGGCGCGTACCTGCTCGGCCAGTTCGACCGGGGCGACCACAGTCACCTCCGGGCCCAGCCCGAGAACGAACCGCCGGGCCCACCCAAGGTCGGTGACGCGCAGCGACACCAGCCACTGCTCGCCGTCGGCCTCGACGCGCTCGCACGGATAGTATTCGGTGATCCACCGCTCGCCCCGGCCGATCCGCAGCGTGATCAGCGGCAGGTCGGCCGACGGGCGGAACACGCCGTCACTGAGGTCGTGCGGGCGGGCCTGCGGCGGCACGACCGCCTGCTCCGGCAGCTCGGCCACCGCGTCGATCCGGTCGGCCCGGAACAGCCGCACCGCCTCGGCACGGCGGCACCACGCCTCCACGTACGCCCGGCCGCCGACCATCAGCATCCGCAGCGGGTCGATGGTGCGCTCGGTGGTCTCGTCCCGCGCCGCGGTGTAGTAGGTGATCCGCAGCGCCCGGCCGCGCTCGACGGCGGCGCGCAGCTCGCGTACCCGGGCGCTGTCGCCGGGCAGGCGGACCTCCACCGGCGCGCCGGCCAGGTCACCGGCGGCGTTCTCGATCTTGGCGAGCGCCCGCTCGACCGCCTCCCGGTTGGCCACCCCGGGCGTCTCGGCGATCATCCGCAACGCCACCACCAGGGCCAGCGCCTCGTCGGGGGTGAGCCGCAGCGGCCGGTCGATGCCGGCGTCGTAGGTGATGGTGACCCGGTCGCCGTCGAACGCCATGTCGATCAGGTCACCGGGGCCGTAGCCGGGCAGCCCGCACACCCAGAGCAGTTCCAGGTCCTCCCGGAGCTGCTTCTCGGTCACCCCGAGGTCGTGCGCCGCCTCGGCGATCTCGATGCCGGGGCGGGCCAGCAGGTAGGGCACCAGGTTGAGCAGCCGGGCCAGCCGGTCGGCGGAGGCACGGCCGGCGCGGGCCGCCGGGCGGGTCACCGGGCACCCCCGGCGGTCGCCAGCTCGTCGTGCCGGGCGGCGACCTCCTTCAGCCGCTGGATGACCGCCTCCCGTACCTCCGGTGGCTCCAGGACCCGCACGTCCGGGCCGTACCCGACGATCTGGCCGGCGAGGTAGTCGGCGTCGGCGTACGGCAGCACCAGCCGGTCGCCGTCCGGGCCGGCCTGGCACTCCACCGCCCAGCGGCGCAGCCCGGCGGCGCGGCCCGGAGTGGCCAGCACCGTGGCCCGGCCGGTGCGCTCCACCGGCCCGGACCAGCGGGCCACGTGGCTGATCAGGTCGACGCCGACGGGCGGCTCGTAGGCGCCCGGCTCGCCGGTCGCCCGGACCGTGCCGACCACCCGGGACAGCCGGAAGCAGCGGGTCGCCGCGCGGTCCAGGTCGTGACCGACCACGTACCACCGGCCGCGCCAGCAGACCACGCCCCACGGTTGCACCCGGCGGCGGGTGGGCGCGTCCCGGTCCGGCACCCGGTAGTCGAAGCTGACCTCGCGGCGGTCCCGCGCAGCGGCGGTCAGCGGCGCGAACGCCGGGTCGACCGTGACCATGGGCTCCAGGCCGAGCGTGGCCTGCGGGTCCACGTCGATGCCGGCGGCGCGCAGCTTCGCCAGCCCGGACGACGCGGCAGCGGCCAGCCCGGCGTGCTGCCACAGCCGCGCGGCGATGCCCACCGCCGCGGCCTCGTCCGGTTCGAGCGGGATGTCGGGCAGCGCGTAGGCGCGCGGCGCGATCCGGTAGCCCGGCTCGGCGTCGAAGACGCTCGCCGTGCCGGTCTCCAGCGGCACGCCCAGCTCACGCAGCTCGGCCTTGTCGCGCTCGAACTTGCGCTGGAACGCCTCGTGGTCCTTGGCGTCGTCCGGGTCGTGCTCGTAGCCGGGCACGGTCGCGGCGATCTGCGCGGCGGTCAGGAAGCGTCGCGTCGACAGCAGGCAGATCACCAGGTTGACCAGGCGTTCGGTACGGGTCCGGGACACGTGCAAACGCTAGCAGCCCGCGCATGGCGCGCGGGCACCCGCGCGGCGCGGCGCGGAGGTGTTCCCGACCGGCGACGGGCATCGACCGGTCATAGGGTGAGCGCATGGTGGAAGCGGAGGTCAAGACCGAGAGCGTCGGCACGGTCGTGGTGGCCGGCGCGGCGAACCTCGCCATCGCCGTCGCCAAGCTGGTCGCGGGCCTGATCTCCGGCTCCGCGGCGATGCTCTCCGAGGCCGCCCACTCGCTCGCCGACACCACCACCGAGGTGCTGCTCTATCTGGCGCTGCGCCGGGGCGCGCGGCCCGCCGACACCCGGCACCCCTTCGGGTACGGCAAGGAGAGCTACGTCTGGGCGTTCCTCGCCGCGCTGTTCACCTTCGTCGCCGGGGCCGGCTTCGCCATCACCCACGGCGTCACCACCATCCTGGTGCACGAGCACAGCGGCGAGTACCTCGTCGCGTACGTGGTGCTGGCGGTCTCGTTCGCGATCGAGTCGGTGTCGCTGGCCCGGGCGGTGCGGCAGGTGCGCGGAGAGTCGCGCCGCTGGGGCACCACCCCGCGCCGCTACCTGCGCCTGACCGCCGACACCACGGTCAAGGCGGTCTTCCTGGAGGACAGCGCCGCGCTGGTCGGCCTGCTGATCGCCGCCGCCGGGCTCACCCTGTCCCACCTCACCGGCGACGAGCTGTACGACGGGATCGCCTCGATCCTCATCGGCGTGCTGCTGCTCGTGGTCGCCGTCGTGCTGGCCCGCAGCAACATCTCGCTGCTGGTCGGCCGTTCGGTCTCCGACCGGCTGCACCGGCGCATCGAACGGGAGCTCGCGGACGTGCCGACGGTGGACCGGATCGACACGCTGATGACCATGTTCCTCGGCCCCGACGACATCCTCGTCGCCGCCAAGGTCGACTTCCACGACGACGCCACCGGCGCCGACATCGAGGCCGCCGCCGACGAGGCCGAACGCCGGCTCACCGGGCGCTTCCCGGAGATCGCGTACGTCTTCCTCGACCCCACCCGCTCCCGCACGGCCGGGCGGCCCGCCCGCACCACCCAGGACGAGACGGGTCGCCCGCTCGACGGCGACACCTGACCCGCCCCCGGCCCGCCCGCACCCCGGCCGATACCGTGCACCGCATGGTGCGATGGCGGTCCGGCACGGTCACGGCGGTACGGCGACGATGGGCCGGCGCCGTCGAACTCGACGTCGACCTGCCCGACGGCGTCCGGATGCGCGCCCTGGCCTACCCGGCGCTGGTCGGCGAGCCCGAGCCCGGCGACCGGGTGCTGCTCAACGCCGGGGCGCTGCTGATGGGCCTCGGCACCGGCGGCTACGCGCTGGTCGTCGCGCTGCCCGACCGGCTGCCCGCCGACCCGCCGCAGGCCGGCGACAGCCGCGACGCCGGCCACCTGGTCAAGGCCCGCTACACGCCGCTGCAGCCGATCCTGCTGGGCGTGGACGAGGAGGCGTCGCCGCACCACGAACTGCTCGCAGCCGCCGAGTCGGTCGACGGCATGCCGGTGGTCACCGCCGACCTGCACTCCGCGCTGCCGGCGATCCTGGCCGGGGTACGCGCCGACGCGCCCGACGCCCGGGTCGCGTACGTGCTCACCGACGGCGGGGCGCTGCCCGCCTGGTTCTCCCGCACCCTGGCCGGCCTGGCCGGTCACCTCGTGGGCACGGTGAGCGTGGGCCAGGCGTTCGGCGGCGACCTGGAGGCGAGCACTCTGCACAGCGGCCTGCTCGCCGCCCGGCACGTACTCGGCGCGGACCTGACGATCGTCGCCCAGGGCCCCGGCAACCTCGGCACCGGAACCCGCTGGGGCTTCTCCGGCGTCGCCGTCGGCGAGGCCGTCAACGCGGTCGCCACGCTGGGCGGGCGCCCGGTCGGCTCGCTGCGCATCTCCGACGCCGACGCCCGGCCCCGGCACCGTGGCGTCTCCCACCACAGCCTGACCGCGTACGGCCGGGTCGCGCTGGCCCCCGCGGAGCTGGTGGTGCCGGACGGCCTCGACCCCGCCCTGGCCGCGGAGGTCGCCGCGGCGCTCGCGCCGCTGGCCGACCGGCACACGATCGTCACAGTGCCCACCGACGGCCTCGACGCGGCGCTGCGGGCCGGCCCGGTCGGCCTGTCCACGATGGGCCGGGGCCTGGACGCCGACCACGCCTACTTCCTGGCCGCCGCTGCCGCCGGCCGCCACGCGGCCCGCCTGCTGGGCTGAGCCCCGCCGCCCTCAGATCGCCAGATAGCCGTTCGCGACCAGGTGGTCGGCGGCCCGCGCGAACACCTCGGGATCCTGCGGCGTCCACGTGCCCAGCCCGTCGACGTAGCGGTTGAACATGCAGAACGCCGCCGCGATCAGCACCGTGTCGTGGATCTCCAGGTCGGTGGCGCCCGCCGCGCGGGCCGCCTCCACCAGCTCGGTGGTGACCTCCCGGCCGCTGCGCCGGACCGCGGCGGCGATGTGCAGCAGCGCCCGCAGCTTCGCGCCGACCGGCGCGGTCGCCACGTCCGCGCGCACCCGGTCGACGAACTCCATCCCCGTGGGCAGCTGCGCGGCGGCGAACGCCGCGTGTGACGAACAGCAGAAGTCGCAGTCGTTGAGGCCGGAGACGTACGCCGCGATCAGCTCCCGCTCCCCCGGCGTCAAGGTGGGATGCGGAGCGCGCAACAGCACCTCCGCCAGCTCGCCCAGCGGCTTCGCCGTCTCCGGACGGAACCGCAGCGGCCCCTGGATGCCCGGATAGGCCTTCTCGTCCAGCCCGAGATCGATGTGTGCGATGACGTCACGCTCCCCTGTCCGTGCCGGCCCGGTCACGCCGGCGGCCCGCCGTCCAGAGTGCCGCCACCCCCGCCGCCCGGGCCAGACACCGGAGACAGGTCAGCATGATCGAAGAACCAGGGCCCCACGCGGCCTCCCCATACTGTCCGGGAAATCGACTCCGGCCATCCCGTCACCGCCGTCCGCGCCAGGCAGCCGCGCGGGAAACGCGGCTGGCCGCCGTTAGGAGGCGACCCCCCATGGCACTGCGACAACTCCCGAACGCGGCCCCCGACGCCAGGATCTCCACCCACCGCCCGCCGCATCCCCTCCGACTCGCCCTGATCAGCGCGGCAGCCGGCGTGCTGCTGGCCGTCCTGTGGTCCTTCGAGCTCGTCGACAAGGTCATCGGCGACAACGTCGCCAACACCGTGCTCGGCCACGACGCCAAGGAGACCGCCATCACCGGCGCCGTCGCCGGGATGCTCTTCGCCTTCGTCTCCGGCTTCGCCGGCACCTTCACCGCCTGCAACATCGCCGTGGCGGCCTCGGTCGGGCCGATGAGCCAGGTCTCCGGCGCCGACCCCGCCGGCGGCACCCGGTCCGCGCTGCGCGCCCTGCTGCGCCCGGTCGGCTGGCTCGCGCTCGGCATGGTCGTCGTCTCGGCCGCCTACGGCATCATCGGCGTCCTGCTCGGCGACCGGCTGCCCCAGCTGTCCACCGAGACGGTCGGCACCGTCCCGGTACGCCTCATCCAGTCCTCGGTCGTCTTCGGCGTCATCGGACTCGCCCTCACCTACCTCGGGCTCGCCGCGCTCAAGCTCGTGCCGGACATCTTCGCGCACCGGCCCGTCGCCCGGGTGATCACCATCGGCGCGCTCGTCGGCGGGTTCCTCGTCGGCCGCCCCTACCCGATGTTCAACAAGCTGTTCCACTGGGCCGTCGACACCGGCAACCCGCTCTACGGGGCGCTGGCGTTCACGCTGCAGTCCCTCGGGAACATCCTGCTCGTCACGGCCGTCTTCGCCCTGGCCGTGACGATCAGCCGCGGACGCTTCCTCGCCTGGATGGCGGACCCCCGCCGCGCCGCCGCCGTCACCGGAGCGCTGCTCGTCGCGCTCGGCGTCTTCACCGTCATCTACTGGGACATCCGGGTGCCGGCCATGTTCGGCTTCGGCTGGTTCCCCCGGATGCCGTACAACTGAGCCGAACTCAGCCGAGCAGCAGGATCAACGCCAGCCACCCGCCGACGATCAGCACCAGCGCCGCCGCCAGCACCCACGTCGGGACCGTGTAGTCACCGCGCCGGTTGCGCTCGATCTCGGCCCGGATCTTCTCCCGGCGGCGATCGATCCAGTTGAGCTTCTCGCCGCCGTCGCGGCCGGAGGACGTCTCACGGTCGGGGCGACCGGCGGATTCGGAAGTGTTCATCGCGACGACAGCCTACCCGTGCCACGGGCGGCCGGTGCCGGGCACCGGCCGCCCGTGGGCGGTCACATGCTGGCGATCAGGCGCTCCACCCGCTCGTCGTAGGCCCGGAACGGGTCCTTGCACAGCACCGTGCGCTGCGCCTGGTCGTTCAGCTTCAGGTGCACCCAGTCCACCGTGAAGTCACGCCGCTTCTCCTGGGCGTGCCGGATGAACTCGCCGCGCAGCCGCGCCCGGGTGGTCTGCGGCGGCGTCTCCTTCGCCTCGAAGATCTCCGGGTCCGTGGCCACCCGGTCCACCTCGCGGCGACGCTCCAGCAGCCCGTACAGGCCGCGCCCACGCCGCAGGTCGTGGTACGCCAGATCCATCTGCGCCACCCGCGGGTGCGACAGCGGCAGGTCGTGCTTGCGCTGGTACCGCTCGATCAGCTTCAGCTTCGTGACCCAGTCGATCTCCCGGGCCACCGGGTCCAGGTCGCCGGTCTCGACCGCGCGCAGCACCCTCCCCCACAGGTCGACCACCCGCTTCGCGGTCTGGTCACCACCCCGGCGCTCCACGAACTCCGTCGCCTTGGCCAGGTATTCCTGCTGGATCTCCAGCGCCGAGACCTCCTTGCCGGCGGCCAGCCGCACCTTGCGCCGGCCGGTGATGTCGTGCGACACCTCGCGGATCGCCCGGATCGGGTTCTCCAGCGTGAGGTCCCGCATCACCACGCCCGCCTCGATCATCCGCAGCACGATGTCGGCGGTGCCGACCTTCAGCAGCGTGGTGACCTCGTTCATGTTCGAGTCACCGACGATCACGTGCAGCCGGCGGTACCGCTCCGCGTCCGCGTGCGGCTCGTCCCGGGTGTTGATGATCGGCCGGCTGCGGGTGGTCGCCGACGAGACGCCCTCCCAGATGTGCTCGGCCCGCTGCGACAGGCAGTAGACCGCGCCGCGCGGCGTCTGCAGCACCTTGCCCGCGCCGCAGATCAACTGCCGGGTGACCAGGAACGGGATGAGCACGTCGGCGAGCCGGCCGAACTCACCGTGCCGGGACACCAGGTAGTTCTCGTGGCAGCCGTACGAGTTGCCGGCCGAGTCGGTGTTGTTCTTGAACAGGTAGATCTCACCCGCGATGCCCTCGTCGTGCAGCCGCTTCTCCGCGTCGACGAGCAGCCCCTCCAGGATCCGCTCACCGGCCCGGTCGTGCGCCACCAGGTCGGTCACCGAGTCGCACTCCGGAGTCGCGTACTCCGGGTGCGAGCCCACGTCCAGATAGAGACGGGCGCCGTTGCGCAGGAACACGTTGCTCGACCGGCCCCACGACACCACCCGCCGGAACAGGTACCGCGCGACCTCGTCGGGGGACAGTCGGCGTTGCCCGCGATAGGTGCAGGTGACGCCGTACTCGGTTTCGAGGCCGAAGATTCGCCGCTCCATGATGAGACATTAGCCGCCCGGAGCCTCCGATGGGCATCGCCGACGCTCACCGCTTGCGATCTCCCCCGCGCGGACCGCAAAGCCGGCGGCCTCCCGTACGCGAAAGACCCCGCCACCGCGACGCGGCGACGGGGTCTTTCGCGTAGGTGTCACTCGGCGGGCTTGTCCTCCGCGTTGCCCTCCAGATCGGCCGAACCCGCCGACGTGGTCGGCTTCTTCGCCTCCTCCGTGGGCACCGTCGGCGTCTTCGCCTGGCCCGGCGCCGGGGCGACGTCCCCCTCGGCCTCGCCGTTCAGCAGCGCGGTCAGCGCCGCGCCGGTGACCCGCCGGAACGTACGCCCCACCCGGCGCCGGTCCAGGACCGCAACCTCCAGCTGGTTCGCGGCGATCGTGCGGGCCGCGCCGCCCTCGCCGCCGACGCTGCTCAGCGCCTTCATGGCGGCGCGGACCGCCTCCGACAGCGACATCTCCGGCCGGTGCTCGTTCTTCAGCACCCCGCTGATCGCCTCGGCCTGGCCGCCCATCGCCATCCGGCCCGGCTCGTCGTTCACCGAACCGTCGTAGGTCACCCGGTAGAGGGAGTCGTCCTCGGGCGTGGCGCCCACCTCGGCCACGCAGATCTCCACCTCGAACGGCTTCGACTGCTCGGTGAAGATCGCGCCAAGCGTCTGCGCGTACGCGTTCGCGAGCGCCAGGCCGGTCACGTCCCGCCGGTCGTAGCTCAGGCCGTTGAGGTCGGCCATCCGCACGCCCGCGCGACGCAGGTTCTCGAACTCGTTGTACCGGCCGACGGCGGCGAAGCCGATCCGGTCGTAGATCTCGCTGACCTTGTGCAGCGTGCTGGACAGGTTCTCGGCGACGAAGAGCACCCCGCCGGCGTAGCTCAGGACCACCGCGCTGCGGCCCCGGGCGATGCCCTTGCGGGCCAGCTCGGAGCGGTCGCGCATGATCTGCTCGGGCGAGGCGTAGAACTGCATGGCCACGGCGGCGGTTCTCCTTCGGACCTGATGGTGCGGGACTGCTGAGTCGGTGGACGGGAAGCGGGATCAGCCGCCGGGGTTCTCCATCCGGCCGGCCACCACGCTCTCCGCGATCGCCGCCGTCTCGGCGTCGGTGAGCCGGTGCGTGCCCTCGGCGGTAGCGGTCATCACGACCGGGTAGATCCGCCGGGTCAGGTCCGGACCGCCGGTGGCGGTGTCGTCGTCTGCCGCGTCGTAGAGCGCCTCGACCGCCAGCCGCGTCGCGTCCTCGACCGACAGGCCGGTCCGGAACCGCTTCTTCAGCGCCGACTTGGCGAACAGCGAGCCGGAGCCGATCGCGTCGTAGCCGGTCTCCTCGTACGGGCCGCCGGTCACGTCGAAGCTGAAGATCCGCCCGGCCCGCGCCGGGTCGCTCGCCGCCAGGTCGAAACCGGCGAACAGCGGGACCACGGCCAGGCCCTGCATGGCCGCGCCCAGGTTGCCGCGGATCATCGAGGCGAGCCGGTTGGCCTTGCCGTCGAGCGAGAGCATCGCGCCCTCGATCTTCTCGTAGTGCTCCAGCTCCACCTGGAACAGTCGCATCAGCTCGATGCCGATGCCCGCGGTGCCCGCGATGCCGACCAGCGAGTACGCGTCGGCCGGGTGCACCTTCTCGATGTCGCGCTGGGCGATCAGGTTGCCCATCGTGGCGCGCCGGTCGCCGGCCATGACCACGCCACCGGCGGCCGAGATGGCCACGATGGTGGTCGCGTGCGGCGCCATGTCGGCGGCCATGCCGGGCGGCAGCGGCCGACGGCCGGGCAGCATCTCGGGGGCCACCTTGCTCAGGAACGCTGTGAAGGAGGACGTCCCCGCGTTGGTGAACACATCTGGAAGACGCCCGGATGGATCAAAACCCGCTGCCACGTGGTTCCTCTCAGGTACGTGATCGCCCTGGCCAGGACTTCGGCGTTGTCCTTGAACTGGCCAAGACCACCGTTGCAGTTGAAGCAGAGTATCCCGCGCACCCATCCGGTGCGATGATCGTGGTCCAGATGTTCCGGATCGGGGCGCCGACAGATCGCGCACACGCCGCCCTGCTCGGTCAGGAGCTCCTGGAACTCCTTCTCCCCGACCCCGTAGCGGCGGCGCAGGTGGTACTCGCGATTGCCGCCGTAGAGTCGCTGCTTCGTCTCGTTACCGCGGGCGATGTGGCACGGCTTGCAGTAGCTGTGCCGACCGCTGGCGTTGGTCGTTCGGGGGAAATCGTCAACGGGCTTGATCTGCTCGCAGTCGGGGCACCACTTGAGGCCGTCCGCTACCGGCACGGCAGCCCTTCGCTGCGGCGCGATGCCACGTTTCCGGCGACTCGCCTCTGAGCGAGCAGCGGCACACGTCTTGCAGTAGAACGCCAGCCCGTCTGGACGACGCCGATTACGGTGGAACGCCGACGCGGGAAGCGAGCGGCGGCACTGGGGGCAAAGCTTGTCCGAAGCCTCCGGCAAATCGGACATAAGCCTCATTGACCCCCCTTCTGCACATATCCCCTCACGAACTCCTCTGCGTTCTCCTCCAGGACGGAGTCGATCTCGTCGAGCAGGTCGTCGACGTCCTCGGTGATCTCGGCGTGCCGCTCGGCCACCTCGGGGTTCGCCTCCGCGGTGACCTCGTCGACCTCCTCGCGGGACTTGCCGGACTGGGTCTGCCCACCCTCTTGGGTCGCCATGGTGGTGCCTCCTCCACGATCGCCTGCGATCAACTTACCTCGCGGGAGCGACGAAAGGCCCGCCGCGCGCCCGGTTCCGGCACCCGACGGGCCTTCCGGCATCCGGGTCACCCGCCGGTGAGCGTCTCCAGCAGATCCTTGGCGCTCTCGCAGCGGTCGAACAGCTCACCGACGTGCGCCCGGGTGCCCCGCTCGGGTTCCATCATCGGCACCCGCACCAGCGACTCCCGGCCCACGTCGAAGATGACCGAGTCCCAGCTCGCGGCGACCACCTCGGAGGCGTACTGCGCCAGGCAGCGGCCCCGGAAGTAGGCCCGGGTGTCCTCCGGCGGCTCGGTCATCGCGGTGCGGGTCTGCTCGTCGCTGAGCATCGTCTTCATCGAGCCACGCTGCACCAGGCGGTGGTAGAGGCCCTTCTCCGGCCGCACGTCGGAGTACTGCAGGTCGACCAGCTGCAGCTTGTGCGAGCCCCAGCCGAGCTTCTCCCGCTCCCGGTAGCCCTCCAGCAGCCGCAGCTTCGCCACCCAGTCCAGCTCGTCTGCGCACTCGAACGCGTCGCGACCGAGCCGGTCCAACACGCTCTCCCAGCGGCGCAGCACGTCGGCGGTCTGCGCGTCCACGTCCTTGCCGTAGCGGTCGTCCACGAAGGAGCTGACCCGTTCCAGGTACGCCCACTGCACGTCCAGCGCGGTGAGCTTGCGGCCGTCGCGCATCCGCATCAGGTGCTTCAGCGACGGGTCGTGGCTGACCGCGCGCAGCTCCCCCACCGGGTCGGCGATGCCCAGGTCCGCGCCGAGCGCCTTCTCCTCGATCATGGTGAGGATCAGCGCGGTGGTGCCGACCTTGAGGAACGTGGAGATCTCGGAGAGGTTGGCGTCGCCGATGATGACGTGCAGCCGGCGGTACTTGTCGGCGTCGGCGTGCGGCTCGTCGCGGGTGTTGATGATGGGCCGCTTGAGCGTCGTCTCCAGCCCCACCTCGACCTCGAAGAAGTCGGCCCGCTGGGAGATCTGGAAACCGGTCTGGCCGCCGTCCTGGCCGATGCCGACCCGCCCGGCGCCGCAGACGATCTGCCGGGTGACGAAGAACGGCGTCAGGTACGCCACGATGTCGGCGAACGGCGTCTGCCGGCGCATCAGGTAGTTCTCGTGCGCGCCGTAGCTGGCGCCCTTGTTGTCGGTGTTGTTCTTGTACAGGTGGATCGGCTGGGTGCCCGGGATGGTCGCGGCCCGCCGGGCCGCCTCGGCCATCACCCGCTCCCCCGCCTTGTCCCACCGGACCACGTCGAGGGGGTTGGTCACCTCGGGCGTGGAGTATTCCGGGTGGGCGTGGTCGACGTAGAGCCGCGCGCCGTTGGTGAGTATGACGTTGGCGAGGCCGAGGTCCTCGTCGGCGAGCGCCTCGGCCGGGTCGTACGCGGCGCCGGAGTAGGTGAACCCGCGCGCGTCGCGCAGTGGCGACTCCTCCTCGTAGTCCCAGCGGGCCCGGCCGCCCCGGTTGAGTTCCGGCCGCGCCCCGTAGGCGTTTACCACCTGGGAGGAGGTGACCATCGGGTTGGCTCCGGCCTGACCGGGCACGGAGATGCCGTACTCGACCTCGGTGCCCATGATCCTTCTGACGCTCATCGACCTGCCCGCTCCCGCTCGCCGTCCCGGTCCCCGTCATGTCGAGCGTAGTCGGCGTGACGCGCCGAGGGGGCGTGGCGGCAGCGCCGGGTACGGTGTGGCGGCTTCCCTGCGTACGCGCGAAGGCCCGTGGCGGGCACGCCACGGGCCTTCGTCGCAGGGTCGGACTACAGGTACTGGCCGGTGTTGCTGGCGGTCTCGATGGACCGTCCGGCCTCGGCGCCCTTGCCGCCGGAGACGAGCGTGCGGATGTAGACGATCCGCTCGCCCTTCTTGCCGGAGATGCGCGCCCAGTCGTCGGGGTTGGTGGTGTTGGGCAGGTCCTCGTTCTCCCGGAACTCGTCGACGCAGGCGTCGAGCAGGTGCTGCAGGCGCAGCCCCTTGCGGCCGGAGGTGAGGAACTCCTTGATGGCCATCTTCTTGCCCCGGTCGACGATGTTCTGGATCATCGCGCCGGAGTTGAAGTCCTTGAAGTAGAGGACTTCCTTGTCGCCGTTGGCGTAGGTGACCTCGAGGAAGCGGTTCTCCTCGGTCTCGGAGTACATCCGCAGGACCACCGCGTCGATCATCGCCGCGACGGTGGCCTGGGCGTCGCCGCCGTGTTCGGCCAGGTCGTCGGCGTGCAGCGGCAGGCCGGCGAGGATGTACTTGGAGAAGATGTCCTTCGCCGCCTCGGCGTCCGGCCGCTCGATCTTGATCTTCACGTCGAGCCGGCCGGGACGCAGGATCGCCGGGTCGATCATGTCTTCCCGGTTGGAGGCGCCGATGACGATGACGTTCTCCAGGCCCTCCACGCCGTCGATCTCGCTGAGCAGCTGCGGGACGATGGTGTTCTCCACGTCCGAGGAGACGCCGGAGCCGCGGGTGCGGAACACGGAGTCCATCTCGTCGAAGAACACGATCACCGGAGTGCCCTCACCGGCCTTCTCCCGTGCCCGCTGGAAGATCAGCCGGATGTGCCGCTCGGTCTCGCCGACGTACTTGTTGAGCAGCTCCGGGCCCTTGATGTTGAGGAAGAAGCTGGTGTGCCGCTCCTTGCCCTCCCGCTCGGCGATCTTCTTGGCCAGCGAGTTGGCCACCGCCTTGGCGATCAGCGTCTTACCGCAGCCGGGCGGACCGTAGAGCAGGATGCCCTTCGGCGGCCGGAGCTGGTGCTCACGGAACAGGTCGGAGTGCAGGAAGGGCAGCTCCACCGCGTCGCGGATCTGCTCGATCTGCGCCTGGAGGCCACCGATGTCCTCGTAGTTGACGTCGGGCACCTCCTCCAGGACCAGCTCCTCGACCTCGCTCTTCGGGATCCGCTCGTAGGCGTACGCCGAGCGGGGCTCGATCATGAGCGAGTCGCCGGCCCGGATCGCGCTGCCGATCAGGGTCTCGGCGAGGTGCACGATCCGCTCCTCGTCGGAGTGCGACACCACGAGCGCCCGGTCACCCGGCGCGCCGTCCGGGCCCGCCAGGATCTCCTTGAGCATCACGACCTCGCCGACCCGCTCGAAACCGAACGCGTCGACGATGTTGAGCGCGTCGTTGAGCAGGACCTCCTGGCCACGGCGCAGCTCGTCGGCCTCCAGCGACGGCGAGACCGCCACCCGGAGCTTGCGCCCGCCGGTGAACACGTCCACCGTGCCGTCGTCGTGCTTGGCCAGGAAGACGCCGTAGCCACTCGGTGGCTGGGCGAGCCGGTCGATCTCCTCCTTGAGCGTCACGATCTGCGCGCGAGCCTCCTTGAGGGTGCTCACGAGCCGTTCGTTGTTCTCGGTCAGCCGCGCCAACTGGGCCTGGGTGGCCGCCAGCCGCTCTTCGAGCTGCCGGACGTGTCGAGGGCTTTCGGTCAACTTGCGCCGCACCAGAGCGAGTTCCTCTTGCAGGAACGCGACCTGCGTGGAGAGATCGTGGGCTTCCTTTTCCCACCGTGCGGCGCGCGAGTCCGCGTCGTCGCTGCGTGCCACGTCCCACCTCCCCGGGGGGCTTGAACGTTCTGACCTAACACTAGCCGCTATGAGCCCGATTCGGTCCACAGCAACGCGCTCGTCACCGAAGCTTGATCGCGAAGGGCTGGTCGCGGGGTGGGTACGGGCGTTCGGGTACCGTCGGAGCGTGGGACGGGAGAACATGGGGGGTGCTTCGTGACCGACGTCGCGACCGACCAGTTGCAGGTCTGGGTCGACCAGGACCTCTGCACCGGTGACGGGCTCTGCGTGCAGTACGCGCCGGAGGTCTTCGAGTTCGACGTCGACGGCCTGGCGTACGTCAAGGGCCCCGACGGCGAGCTGCGGCAGGCCCCCGGTGCCCGGGTGGACGTGCCGGAGCACCTGCGCCTCGAGGTGATCGACTCGGCAAAGGAGTGCCCGGGCGAGTGCATCCACGTGGTGCGCGGCAGCGACGGGGTCGAGGTGGCCGGCCCGGAGGCCGACGACTGAGGCCCGGACAGCTGCACGGCGGGCCGGGGACCACACGTCCCCGGCCCGCCGTTCGTCCGCCTCAGAGCAGGGGCCGGCCGACCACCGAGGCGACCAGCCGGGCGAACTCCTCCAGCCGGGCGATCTGCCCCGCCCCGCCGTCGTCGAGGGTCTTGCCGAAACGCAGCGCGTCGTGCCGGGGCGCGCCCGCCACCTCGTCGCTGGGTGGCGCCTCGTCCAGGGAGCTGAGCAGCAGGTACACGTCGATGCTGTCGACCCGTACGGTGCCGTTCTCGGCCCGCATGAGCCGCCGCCGGCAGCCGACCTCGGTGACTGTCGACAGCGGCACCACCCGCAGCGACGAGGTCATCGCGCCGGGCGGCCCCTCCCCCGGTGGCACGTCCTCGCCGTGCCAGAGCACCAGCCGGCTGCCGTCGCAGACGACGACCTCCTGCCACACGCCGTTCACCTCGTTGACGAACCGTTCCAGCGTGAAGCCGAGCACGGAGGCGCCGCGCAGCACGCCGTCGAGCGCCTCCAGCGCGATGTCCGGGTCGCGCAGGTACGCGCGGGCGGCCGACTCCAGGTCGGTGTAGGGCGACCAGTCCGGGAAGACGGCGGGCAGGTCACCGTTGCCGTAACCGGGGTTGCTCACGCCGCCTCCCACCGGGCCGCGCCGCCGTGCTGCCACCGGTCCAGGTCACCGGCACGGGCGCGCCGCCCGACGCGCGCCCCGATCCGCTCGCTCATGCCACCGTCTCCACCCGCTCAGGTGTCGTGCCCACCGGCACACATGATCCGCCCGTACGCGCGCGCCCGCGCGTCGGGGGTCAGGACTCCTGCGGCTCCTGCTCCGCGCGGGCCGCGGCGGCGGCGCGCAGGGCGTCGCGGCGCTGCGCGTACGCCTCGGCGCCCTTGCTGGGCTTGCGGCGGCGCGGCGGCGCGGTGACCCCGGGGGCGAGTTTGCGGGCGGAGACCAGGAACGCGGTGTGGGCGATCATCCGGTGGTCCGGGCGGACCGCCAGCCCTTCGGCGTGCCAGTCGCGCACCAGCGACTCCCAGGCGCGCGGCTCGGTCCAGCCGCCACGCTCGCGCAGCGCCTCGACCAGCTCGGACAGCTGCGGCGTGGTGGCCACGTAGCCGATCAGCACGCCGCCGGGCACCAGCGCCCGCTCGACCATGTCGAGCATCTCCCACGGGGTCAGCATGTCCAGGATGATCCGGTCGAAACCGGTCTCGGCGCAGTCGGCGACGTCGCCGACGTGCAGGTTCCAGGCCGGGTGCGGGCCGTTGAAGAACGCCTCCACGTTGCGGCGGGCGATCTGGGCGAAGTCGTCGCGCAGCTCGAACGAGTGCAGCTCGCCCTCGGTGCCGACGGCCCGCAGCAGCGAGCAGGACAGCGCGCCGGACCCGGCGCCGGCCTCCAGCACCTTGGCGCCGGGGAAGATGTCGCCCATGGCGACGATCTGCGCCGAGTCCTTCGGGTAGATCACCTGGGCGCCCCGCGGCATGGAGAGCACGTAGTCCGACAGCAGCGGCCGCAGCGCCAGGAACGCGGTGCCGCCGCCGGCGGTGGTGACCACGCTGCCGTCGGGCAGGCCGATCAGGGTGTCGTGCTTGAGGATCCCCCGGTGGGTGTGGAACTCCTTGCCGGGCTCCAGCGTCACGGTGTGCATCCGGCCCTTGGGGTCGGTCAGCTGGACCCGGTCGCCCGGCCGGAACGGCCCGCGGTGGACCGGGGGCAACGCCGGGACGGTGGAGATCTCTACGGTCACGTGTTCGTCTTCCGTTTGGGTTCCAGGAGCTGGGCGAGATCCGCGATGTGCAGCACGCCGACCACATCTTCGCCTGCCGTCACGACGTACTGCGCGCCCGGGTGGGTGCGTACGGTCTCCAGGACCCGCTCGCCGTCCGCGCCGACCGGCAGGGCCGGCACCGCGGACAGGTCGCGGGCCACCTCGTCCACCGCGACCCACGGCCTCCGTTCCGGGGGTACGGCGGCGGCGCGCGCCGGGTCGACCACGGCGACGGTACGGCCGGCGGAGTCGACGACGCCCAGCGCCGCGTGCGGGGTGGCCGCCTCGTCGCGGCGGCGCTGGGCCTCGGCCAGCGGCGTGCCGGTGGGCACCGGCAGCAGCGGGCGGGCCAGCCGGGCCAGGTCGACCAGGTGCAGCCGGCGGCCGATACGGGCCAGCCGGATGGACTGGCCGGCGCCGCGCCACAGCGTCAGTGCGACGAGCAGCAGCAGCGGCAGGGCCAGCGGGGCCAGCGCCCGGCGCATGGTGAGCACCACGACCAGCGCCAGCGTGCCCAGCGCGACGGCCCGGCCGACCCAGCCGGCCACCTCGGTGCCGCGGTGCCGGTCGCGGGTGAGCGCCCACACCGCGGCGCGCAGCGCCCGCCCGCCGTCCAGCGGCAGACCGGGCAGGCTGTTGAAGATCGCCACCACGACGTTGCTGACCGCGAGCTGGAAGGCGAGCTGGTGGCCGAGAGTGCCGGCGGGCAACGCGAGGGTGGCGGCGACCGCGCCGGCGCCGAGTACGGCGGACACGGCCGGCCCGGCCAGCGAGATCAGCAGCTCGATCCGCGGCGTGGGTGCGTCGCGGTCCATCTCGGTGTACCCGCCGAGCAGTTCCAGCGTGATCCCGCGCACACCGATGCCGTAGCGGCGGGCGGTCAGCGCGTGGCCCAGCTCGTGCAGCAGCACCGAGCCGAGCAGCGAGACCACGAAGCCGAACCCGACCAGGTAGCCGCCGAGCGGGCCGAGGTCGAGCTGGCGGCGGGCCAGCGCCGCGTACAGCACCGTGACGACGACGGTGAGCAGCAGCATCGAGGCGTCGACGCGCAGCGGCACCCCGAGCACCCGGCCGAGGCTGAGCCCCGGCCGGCGGGATCCTCGGCTCCGCTGCTGCACCGGCCCGATGCTACGTGAGCGTGCGCGGCGGGCCGCCGCGGTCACTGAGAGGGAGATCCGATCATGCTCCGGTGCGGCGACGGTGGCGGTGTCACAGGCGTGGCCTAACCTTCCGGGCATGACGGCGGAACCGATGATCGACAGCCACGGCGACCAGACGGCACCGGCGCCGGTCACGGTGCGGGCGTCGCTGTCGCCGTCCCGGGCGGCCGACTTCAAGACCTGCCCGCTGCTCTACCGGTTCCGCAGCATCGACCGGCTGCCCGAGCGGCCGACTGTCGAGCAGGCCCGGGGCACGCTCGTGCACGCCGTGCTGGAGCGGCTGTTCGACCTTCCGGCCGCCGCCCGCACCCCGGAGTCGGCCGGCGATCTGGTCGCTCCCCAGTGGGACCGGCTGGTCACCGAGGAGCCGGAGCTGGCCACGCTGTTCGCCGACGGCGACACCGCCGGTCCGCAGGAGTTCCTCCGGTCGGCGACGGCGCTGCTGGACGGCTACTTCGCGGTGGAGGACCCGCGCCGGCTGGAGCCGGCCGAGCGCGAGGCGCTGATCTCCGCGGTGGTGGACGACGAACTGCTCATCCGGGGTTATCTCGACCGGCTCGACGTGGCGCCCGACGGCGCGCTGCGAGTGGTCGACTACAAGACCGGCGGCGCGCCGCGCGAGGCGTTCGAGGCGCGGGCGCTGTTCCAGCTCAAGTTCTACGCCCTGGTGCTGTGGCGTACCCGGGGCGTGGTGCCGCGGGTGCTGCGCCTGCTCTACCTCAAGGACGCCGAGGTCTGCGACTACGCCCCCGACGCCGACGAGCTGGTGCGCTTCGAGCGCACAGTGGTGGCGCTGTGGCGGGCGATCGAGCAGGCCACCGCCCGGCAGGACTTCCGGCCCCGCCCGAGCCGCCTGTGCGACTGGTGCAGCCACCAGGCGCTGTGCCCGAGCTACGGCGGCACGCCGCCGCCGTTCCCGGTGGCCGCCGCCGCGCCCGACCCGCTGGTGGACGCCCGCTCCCGCCCGGTGGCGCCCGGCGCCGACGAGTAACCTCCGGCCCCAGCCGTCGAGTATTCGGCGCTGGCCGGAGGGCGCCCGGGCTGACGCCTGGCCGGACCGCCCCGGACCGGCGGGCCATTCCGCGCATGACCGGCGCGCAGACCGCCCGCTATCCCGCGCGGACCCAGGACGCAGAGCGCCTGCGATCCCGCGCGGGCCTGAGCGCGCGGAGCCCGGCCAACCTGCGGGATCGGGGCGGCCTGATCGGCGACCGCGCGACCGGTGACCTCTACGGTGGTTACCGCGGCCCGGCTCACGCCGGGCGGATCGCGCGCGTGCCGGCGCCGACGGGTCCCGGCCGGACCGCCGCCCGGGGACGAGGGGGACGCATGACCGACGGCGCCGTGTCCCGGCCGGTGCGGGTTCTGCTCGCCGACGACCAGCCGCTGCTGCGTACCGGATTCCGGATGGTGCTGGGCGCGGAGGACGACCTGGACGTGGTGGGTGAGGCCGGCGACGGCGCGGAGGCGGTGGACCTGGCGCGGCGGCTGCTGCCCGACGTGGTGCTGATGGACATCCGGATGCCGCGGATGGACGGGGTGACCGCGACGCGCGCGATCGTGTCCGCGCGGCTACCGGTGCGGGTGCTGGTGCTCACCACGTTCGAGCAGGACGAACACGTCGTCGGGGCGCTGCGGGCCGGCGCCAGCGGGTTCCTGACCAAGGATGTGCCGGCTGAGGACCTGGTCGCGGCGATCCGCACGGTGGCGGCCGGGGACGCGGCGATGTCTCCGCGCATCCTGCGCCGGCTGCTGGACCGCTTCGCCGAGCTGCTGCCCGATCCGGCCGCCGCGCCGGCGCGGGCGCTGGACCCGCTGACCGACCGGGAGCGGGAGGTGCTCACCCACATGGCGCGCGGTCTGTCCAACGCGGAGATCGCCCGGGTGCTGTCGGTCAGCGAGACGACTGTGAAAACCCATGTCGGGCACGTGCTGACGAAGCTACGGTTGCGCGACCGGGTCCAGGCGGTCGTGCTCGCGTACGAGACGGGTCTGGTTCGTCCGGGGCGGTGAGGTGGCGCGGGTCACCTACCGTGACCAGCGGCGGGGCTGATGTGTTGACCATCACGCCGGGTGAGGCTCTAGCGTCGGCGTCGCCTGCCGGTCAGGGGTCACCCTGAGCCCGGATGGGGGTCGACCCTCACCGGAAGATCGGCACGGATTCCACCCCAGGTCGGAGGGCTTTCGGGCTCGCGACCCCGAGGATGGATTCCGCCGCACCGACCAGCGGGGGCGGTGCGGCATTGAGAACGACAGACGGAAGAGGTACATGACGTGACCGCGACGGTAGGCCAAGAGCAGGCCGCGGCCCGGGCGAACGATGTGTGGAAGGTGTACGGCAGCGGCGAGGCGCAGGTCGCCGCGCTGCGGGGGGTGAGCGCCGAGTTCGAGCGCGGCCGGTTCACCGCGATCATGGGGCCGTCGGGTTCCGGGAAGTCCACACTGATGCACTGCCTCGCGGGTCTGGACACGGTGACCAAGGGCACCGTGATGATCGGCGACACCACTGTGACCGGTCTCAACGACGCCGGTCTGACGAAGCTGCGCCGGGACAAGGTCGGCTTCATCTTCCAGCAGTTCAACCTGCTGCCGACGCTCACCGCGCAGGAGAACATCCTGCTGCCGCTGTCGATCGCCGGGCGCAAGCCCGACCCGGCCTGGTACGACGTCGTGATCGACACGGTCGGCCTGCGGGACCGGCTCGGGCACCGCCCGGCGCAGCTCTCCGGTGGCCAGCAGCAGCGCGTGGCGTGCGCCCGGGCGCTCGTGGCCCGCCCCGAGGTGATCTTCGCGGACGAGCCGACCGGCAACCTGGACTCCCGCTCCGGCGCCGAGGTGCTGAAGTTCCTGCGCAACTCGGTACGCGAGCACGGCCAGACCATCGTCATGGTCACGCACGACCCGACCGCCGCCGCGTACGCCGACCGGGTGGTCTTCCTCGCCGACGGGCAGATCGTCTCGGAGTTGATCGAACCGACCGCCGAGACGGTGCTGGACACGATGAAGAAGCTGGACGCCCCGGTCGAGGTGGGCAACTGATGCTGCGGGCAACGCTCAAGAGCCTGCTGGCGCGCAAGCTGCGCCTGCTGCTGTCCGGGCTGGCGGTGGTGCTCGGCGTCATGTTCGTCTCCGGCGCGTTCGTGCTCACCGACACGCTCGGGCGTTCCTTCGACGCGGTCTTCGCCGACGCGTACGCCGAGGTCGACGTGAGCGTCGAGGCCAAGCCGAAGATCGACGTCTCCACGGCGGAGGGGATGCCGCTGAGCACTCCGATGCCGGCGTCGGTGCTGGACCGGGTCAAGGCGGTGCCCGGCGTCGCCGACGCCGAGGGTGTGGTGGCCGCCGAGGGTGCCCGGATGATCGGCAGCAACGGCAAGGTGGTCACCTCGTTCGGCCCGCCGCAGCTGGGCCAGAACTGGCTCGGTGAGAGCGACCTGCTGGAGCTGCGCGAGGGCCGCGGCCCGCAGGCCGACGACGAGATCGTGATCAACGCCGCGCTGGCCGAGGCGGGCAAGGTCAAGGTCGGCGACCGGGTCGGCGTGCTGACCCTCGCCCCGAAGAAGGAGTTCACGCTCGTCGGCGTGTTCGGCTACAGCGGCGGCCGGGACTCGATCGGTGGCGCGAACGAGGTCTACTTCACGACCCCGGTGGCGCAGCAGCTGATGCTGGGCAAGCCGGACGTGTTCAGCAACATCAGCGTCCAGGCCGCCGACGGCACCACGCCGGCCGCGCTGCGCGACGAGCTGGCCCGCACGCTGGGTGCCGACTACCAGGTCAAGACCGGCGAGCAGCTCGCCGCCGACGCCTCGGCCGGCCTCAAGGAAGGGCTGTCGTTCTTCAACAAGATCCTCCTCGGGTTCGCCGCGGTGGCGCTGCTGGTCGGCACGTTCCTGATCCTCAACACGTTCTCGATCATCGTGGCGCAGCGCACCCGTGAGCTGGCCCTGATGCGCGCGATCGGGGCCAGCGGCAAGCAGGTCATCGGCTCGGTGGTGCTGGAGGCGCTCGCGGTCGGCCTGATCGCCTCGGTGCTGGGGCTCGCCGCCGGTATCGGCGTGGGCGCGCTGCTTGCGTACCTGTTCGGTCAGCTCGCCGGGGGTCTCACCCTGGCCGGGCTGGGCGTGCCCGCCTCGGCGGTGATCGGCGCGTTCGCGGTCGGCATGCTCATCACTGTGGTCGCCGCGCTGCTGCCGGCGCTGCGCGCCTCGCGCATCCCGCCAATCGCCGCGATGCAGGACGTGGCCACGCCGGACCGGCCGCTGACCAAGGTCACCATCGGCGGTGCCGTGGTCACCGGCATCGGCGCGGTGCTGCTGTTCCTCGGTCTCGGCGGGCACGCCGGCGACAGCACCCTGGCGACCATCCTCGGCGGCGTGCTGTTCGCGTTCATCGGGGTGGCGCTGCTGACCCCGATCATCAGCCGGCCGGTGGTCTCGCTGCTCGGCGCGATGTTCTCCTGGTCGGTGCCGGGCAAGCTGGGCCGGCTCAACTCGGGCCGCAACCCGCGCCGTACCGCGATCACGGCCGCCGCGCTGATGGTGGGCATCGCCCTGGTCACCGGCGTGACGGTGATCCTGGACTCGGCCAAGGGCAGCATCGGCGCGCTGGCCGAGGACACCATCAAGGCGGAGCTGGTGATCTCCGGGTCCACGTCCGGGCCGCGTCCGGCGAGCTTCGACCCGGCGGTCCTGGAGAAGGCCGCGGCGATCCCGGGCGTGCAGATGGTCGACGGCGAGTACGGCGACATGGCAGTGGTCGGCGGCGAGCGGACCTGGGTGGCCGTGTCGAGCAACGTGGCCGCGCTGCAGCAGATCTTCGGGGCGAAGGCCGCCGCCGGTGACATCAGCAAGCTGGCGCCGGACCAGATGCTGGTCAGCTCGGACACCGCGAAGGCACGCAACCTCAGCGTCGGTTCGACGGTGCCGGTGCAGCTGTCCCGTGGCGACGCCCGCACCTACACGGTCAGCGGCATCTACGAGAGTTCACAGCTGACCAACCCGGTGACGCTGCCGCCGCAGGCAACGGCGGACTTCGCCATCCCGCAGCCGATCCAGGGTTTCCTGCAGCTCGCCCCCGGCACGTCGGTGGACGCGGTGCAGCCGCAGATCGAGCGGCTGCTGGCGGACAGCCCCGAGGTGTCGGTGGCCGACCGGGCCGGGTTCATCGAGCAGCAGACCGGTCAGCTGGACTCCCTGCTCCAGATGATCCAGATCCTGCTGGCGCTGGCCATCGTGATCGCGGTGCTGGGCATCATCAACACGCTCGCGCTGTCGGTGCTGGAACGCACCCGGGAGCTGGGTCTGCTGCGGGCGATCGGCCTGCGCCGCGCCCAGACCATGCGCATGATCACGGTCGAGGCGGTGGTGATCTCCATCTTCGGCGCGCTGCTCGGCGTGGTGGTCGGCACCGGTCTCGGCGCGGCGGTGGTGGAGGCGCTCAAGGACGAGGGCATCACCGACCTGATCCTGCCGTGGGGTCAGATGGTGACGTTCCTGATCCTGGCCGCGATCATCGGCGTGGTCGCGGCGGTGCTGCCGGCGATCCGCGCCGCGCGGATCAACGTCCTGGGCGCCATCGCCCACGACTGACGTGAAAGGAAGGGCCCCTTCTTAACGCCTCGTGCATAAGAAGGGGCCCTTCCTAACGGTTGAGCAGCGCCGCGAGCAGCTCCAGGTCCGCCCCGAGCAGGCTCTCCATCTGGTGTACGCCGTCGGCGGGCGCCAGCGGCACCTCGGCCGGAACGGCCAGCACCGCCGCACCGGCTGCCAGCGCGCTCGCCACTCCGGTCGGTGAGTCCTCGATCGCCACGCACCGCTCGACCGGTACGCCCAGCAGACGCGCGGCGGTCAGGTACGGCTCCGGGTGCGGCTTGGCCGCGTCCACCTCGTCGCCGCAGACCACCGCGTCGAAGCTGTCCCGGCCCAGCGTGTCCAGGGCCACCTCGACCAGGGACCGGCCGCTGGAGGTGACCAGCGCGGTGGGGATGCCGGCGTCGCGTACCGCCCGCAGCAGCGCCAGCGCGCCCGGACGCCACTGCAGCCCGGTGCGGAACAGCTCCAGGATCCGGGCGCTGATCCAGTCGGCGCTTTCCTGCACGTCCCGCTCCGGCTGGCCCAGGTCGTCGTGCACGATCCGCATGGCGTCGGCCATCCCGGTGCCGACGATCGCGCGGCGGGCGTCGTCGGACAGGACACCGCCGTACACGGCGGCCAGTTCCTGCAACGCGACGTCCCACAGCTTCTCGCTGTCGACCAGCGTGCCGTCCATGTCGAAGAGCACGGCGGCGGGGTGCTTGCTGCTCAGCGGGGGCCTCCTTCGATACGGGTACCCCGCCGATCCTGCCAGCCGCGCCGGGCCCGCCCGTCACCGTCCCCGATCGGGGTGACCCGCGGCATCACCCGAGACCGCACGCGCCCAGCGACTTCTCGTATCCCCGGAAGAACGAATCGCTGCGCTGCTCGGCGGTGCCGTGCGAGCCCTCGGCGAACCACGGCTGGTCGGGGTCGTCGCCGACCGCCAGCAGCCCTTCCCGGAACTCCTCCAGGTCGCCGTCCTCCAGCTCCAGCACCCCGGCGCGCACGCTGTCCCCGAGGTACGCCCCGGCCATGCAGTCGGCCTGCAGCTCCTGCTGGATGGTGAAGTTGTAGCGGATGCCGAGCCGCACCTGCATGCCGTGGGCGTACTCGTGGCCGAGCAGGTAGAACAGGAACGCGTCGCCGATCTGCCGGAACGCCGCCACCGACCAGTTCACGTCGTAGGCGATGAAGTCGCCGGCGGAGCAGTACACGGCGTTGTTGCGGGGCAGCGCCTGCCCGGCGCAGGCCACCTCGCCCTCCCGGCTGTAGGGCACCACCCGCCGGATCGGGGTGAAGCGCTGACCGGAGGCGCGGAACTGCTGCGCCCAGTAGCGTTCGGCCAGCCGGACCGCGTCCTCGATGTCCTGCTTGAACTCGGCGACGCTCGTGGTGCCGTCCGCCCGGGTGGTCTGCGACTCGGGCTGCGCGCTGCGCGGGGGTGCGGGCTGCTGCGGCTCGCCCTGGTCGACGCCGCCGGCCATGCAGCCGGCCGCGACCAGCGCGGCCACCACCAGCCCGGCGATCGGCCCGCGCCCCTGACGTCCCGCCCTGTCCCCCACCATGACCTCCCGGTTTTCGTACCCGTGTCCCGCAGCAGTACCCCCGGCGGACGCCGGTGATGCTCACCGGCTCACACGCACGGCCGCCGGGAAACGTTCACCGGGCGACGGCCTCCCGGGCGCCCGCGCCGGTCACGCTGGATCGGCCCGGGTACCGTCGCCGGGATGGAGCCGCACCCGTCGTACGCCGGAATTGTCTACTGGCGACGTAGCCTCTGGAACGGCCTGCGGTGCGTGCCGGTGCTGATGACCCTCGACGAGGGCTGGCTGCGGGCCGGCGACCGGCGCGGGGCGGAGGTGTTCGCCGCGCCCGTCGGGCAGGTCGAGGCCCGGGGAACGATCTTCGGCACGATGCTGCTCACCGTCGGCGGCCACCGGTACGCCCTGGTCGGCGTGGGCGCCACCGTCTCACCGCCACCGAGCAGGGAACAACTGCGGCGGCTGGACGAGCTCAGCGCCCGCACCGAGCCGGTGCCCGACCTCGCGTCCTGGTGGGAGACGCTGGCGCGGGCCGGCGTGACGGTGCGCTGAGCGGCGTGGTCAGTCCAGGCCGCGCATGATGTGCGGTTCGCCGTCGTCGTCGCCGAAGCAACGGTGCAGCACCTGGGCACGCGCCCACAGGTCCAGGCTGCTCGGCGGTCCGACCGGCCCGGTGCCGGCGGGCGCGCTCAGCACGGGAGCCGGGTCCGGCGGGACCTGCGACGTCACCTCGTCGGTCATGTCCGCCCCTTTCGTCGTACCCATGCTCGCCCTCGGGCGTTTCCGCCACGTCAACGCCGACGGCGGGGGCGTGGACGCGCCGCCTGGTCCGGCGTCGGCCCGTACTCCGGTGACGGTAGTCCGCCGGGCCGCCGAGCACAGCCGTATTCCCGACGTCGCCGCAGGTGGCGGCCGGTGATCACGCCTGCGGACCGGGCGGGCCGCAGGTGTCGCCGCGCCAGGCGTCGCGACCCTCGCGCCCGGCTACGGTCTGACGCATGACTGTCGTCCGGTCCATCCTGCTGTTCCTGCTCGCCGCGCTCGCCGAGATCGGCGGCGCCTGGCTGGTGTGGCAGGGCTGGCGGGAGAACCGCGGCCTCCTCTGGATCGCCGCCGGGGTGATCGCGCTCGGCGCCTACGGATTCGTCGCCACGTTCCAGCCGGACCCGAACTTCGGCCGCATCCTCGCCGCCTACGGCGGCGTGTTCGTCGCCGGGTCGCTCGCCTGGGGCATGGTCGTCGACAAGTTCCGGCCCGACCGCTACGACCTCGCCGGCGCGGCCATCTGCCTGGTCGGCGTCGCGATCATCATGTACGCGCCGCGCACGAGCTGACGGCGCGGTGATGAGTTTTCCCGCCCGTTCCCGTCACACCTGCGACAGACCACGACGGGCGGGAGGATGACGCGATGGGTGCGGAGACGCGGCAGGCGGAGCCGGACGTGCGCGACCTGCGTGAGGTCGACGAGCCGGCGTTCGCCGGGCTGGCACAGCGGCACCGGCGGGAGCTGCACGTGCACTGCTACCGGATGCTCGGATCGTTCGAGGACGCCGAGGACACCGTCCAGGAGACGTTCCTGCGCGCCTGGCGACGGCGCGAGACGTTCGCCGGACGCTCCACGTTCCGGGCCTGGCTGTACCGCATCGCCACGAACGCCTGCCTGGACCTGCTGGCCAAGTGCCGTCCCGAGCCCGCGACCGGCGGCGAGGTGCGGTGGCTGCAGCCCTACCCGGACCGGCTGCTCGACGAGCTGCCCGCGGCCGGCGCGGACGAGCCGGAAGCCGTCGCGGTGGCGCGGGAGACGATCGAGCTGGCGTACCTGGTCGCGGTGCAGCACCTCGCGCCACGCCCGCGTGCCGTGCTGATCCTGCGCGACGTGCTCGGCTGGCCGGCCAAGGACGTCGCGGAGCTGCTCGGCGACTCGGTCAACTCGGTGAACAGCGCGTTGCAGCGCGCCCGCGCCGGCATGCGGGAACACCTGCCCGCGCAGCGGCAGGACTGGACCGGCGACGAGACCGACACCCGCACCCGCGAGCTGGTACGCCGCTTCACCGACGCCGCCGTCGCCAAGGACGTCGCCGCTCTCGCCGCCATGCTGCGCGACGACGTGCGCTGCTCGATGCCCCCCACCCCGGGGCTGCAGATCGGCCGGGACGCGGTGGTCGCCGACTGGGTCGCGGACGGCTTCGAGAGCCTGGGCAGCATGCGGGCCGTGCCCACCGCCGTGAACCGGCAGCCCGCCGTCGCGTTCTACCTGTGGCAGGAGAGCGACGGCGCGTACCTGCCGCTCACCGTCGACGCCCTGCGCGTCACCGGCGGGGCGATCACCGAGATCGTCACGTTCCACGCCGACCAGTTCCCGCGCCTCGGGCTGCCCGAGCGCCTGCCGGCCGACCGTACCCCGTAGTGCCGGTGCGGACGCTCGCGCTGCCCGGCGGCGCGCGCGTCGCGGTGGTCGCAGCCCAGTGGCAGCACGCGTACGGCGTGGTCACACGCGGACGGGTGCAGCTGGAGCTGCGCGACGGCGCGCCCGGGCCGGTCCTGCGCCGCGACGCCGGTTTCTGGCTGCGCGACACCGGAGTACGCGCGCTGCGCAACCCCGGCCGCTGCACCGCGACGGTACGAGTCCTGACCCCCGACTTCTGGAGGAGCGACATGATCAGCAGCACCGGCACCGGCGTGGGCTCTCGCCGTTCGCACGGCTTCCGGCGGCTCGCCGTCACCGGCGTCGTCGCCACACTCGTCGCGATGACTGCAACCACGCTCGGCGCGGCGCTCGCGCGGGCCGCCGGCGTCGACTTCGCGATCCCGGACGGCGGTGACGAGGCCATCCCGCTCGGCGGATTCACCGTGGTGACCGGATTCTTCTCCCTCGTCGGGGTCGTCATCGCCGCCGTACTGCTGCGGTTCAGCGCGCGTCCCGCGTCGCGGTTCGTGTGGACGGCGGTGGCGCTGACCGCGCTGTCGCTGGCGCCGCCGTTCCTCGTCGGGGCCGCCGCCACGACGAGCGTCACGCTGGTCGCGCTGCACCTGGTCGCGGCGGCGGTGATGATTCCCGCCCTGACGCGAAGCCTGCGCGCACTCCCTCCGGGACGTGCCTGAGAGCTGCCCGGCCGTCCGCGAGGGAGGGCGGCGTGGGCCGGGCCACAAAACATACTCGATTCGCAGGGTTCGATCGAAGACGTGCGGGCACTCCGGTATGGACCGAACGCCGGGCGCCGCAAGTCGGCGCCCGGCACCACGTTCGACCGAGAGGTGACACCATGACCTTCCGCGCCAGGCTCGTCGGAGCCGCACTCGCCGGGACGCTCGCCGCCGGGGCATCGGCACTGGCTGGGGCCTCCGCGGCCAGCGCGCAGGCAGAACCCTGCGTTCAGCGCATCGCCGTGGTGAACAACGCCGCCTTCGTGATGTCCTTCAGCGTTCAGGCGAGCAACGGTCTGGAGACGGCGAACACCGACAACTACCCGATCAACCAGTCGCGGACGATCGATCTCACCACCACGGCGCTGCCGGTCGGCGCCGACGTCCGCCCGGTGGTCGACGCGGTCGCCGGAGCGACGCGGACCCCGAGCAGCTTCGTGTCGTACTGCGAGAACGGGCAGACCGCCACGTACTCGGTGACCGGGACGACGTACGACTACTCGGTCACGCTGATCGGCTGACCGGCACGTCGACGCTTCGGGGCGTCCGCCGTCGCGGCGGGCGCCCCGCGCTCGTGCGCTACGTTGATCGGGTGCCCGTACCCCGGCTGATTCCCATCGCGCACGAGCCCGGCCACCGGACGGACACGATCGGCCGCTACGACGAAGGGCTGTTCCTCGCCTCGGCGTGGGACCACCACGCGTACGTGCACCTCTTCGACCACCACGGGACGTACCGGAGCTCGACCATCACGCGGGTTCCGGATCGAGGCGCGCTGAGCGAGGCACTCGACGGGCTGCTCGCGAGCCTGCCCGGCAGGTCGTACGGCGACATCGCCGTACGACTGTTCCAGACCCGTCAGGACGGCGTCGTCTTCGGCCTGATCGACGAGTCCGGCGACCGGGCAGGCGACGGCAGCCACGTCGACTGGGTCGAGCTGTATCCGGATCGCCTCGGATTCCACGAGCCATGGGACGGCCTCTACGACACGTGACGGTTGGCGTTGTGGTCCTCACAGGTCGGAGCTCCGCCAACCGCTCGTTGACGCCGACCCGTTCGTCTTGCCGGTCAGGGTGCGAGGAAGAAGTACGCCACGACACCCTTGTGATCGGAGTTCGTGTCCCCGGCGGTGCGGGCGAGAACATCAAGGCGCTGTCCCTGTACCTCGACCACGCCGACCTAAGCTTCACGCTGCGGGTCAACACCTACCTACTGCCGACAAGCGAGGACCGCGCCCGCCGAGTGATTGAGCTTCTGCCGTGCCGGGTAACCAACGGTCACACATCGGGCATGGTGACCGCTTCGGTGTGAACTGTCGGCGAGCCGGTCGGATCAGGCTCGAAGCGAGGTCAGAGGGCCTGGCGGGGCTCGTCTCGACCGGTTTCGGCTGGCACGGTTGCTGTACTTCGCTGCTGTACTGCTGGCCTCAGATCAGACGCTGGATGCGGACCTTCGGGCGCTCATTTCTGAGGTGGCCTTGCTTGTGCTGGCGGACCTGCTCCTCCCAGACCTCCTGGTCGTAGTCCGGGTCCGGCGGGGTCCACTTGTGGGAGCCGTCGCTGTAGTGGAACTTCTCGTCGCCGGGTCGAAGGATGCTCATCGGGTCCAGCCGAGGAAGCGGTGGTGCAGGTGGCCGGCGGGGACGTGGGCCAGGTCCTGGGCGGCGTCGACGAGCTGGGCGGCGAGGTAGAGGGCAAGCGACACGGGGGCGCGGTCATATTCAGCTCGCAGTTCCCGCCGCCGAGTTTGGCATGGCCACTCTCCCGCACAGCCGCCGCAGGTCCAGGAAGGTTTGATCGGGTGGTGGGTGGTCATCGCGGGCCGTCCTGGCTGGGCCAGTGGCCGCGGTTGATCGGGATGCGGTGGCGGCTTCGGCAGGGCAAGCTGCTTCCGCAGCGGCAGACGTGCCGCCAGTGCCGCCATGACCAGACGGGCCGATGACGGCGGGCGAGGGTGAGCGCCACCGCCAGGACGTACTCGTCATAGAAGACGCGCTTCATCGGCTTGCCGGAGCCGTTGGGGCGACTCTTCGCCGCGTCAGGGGATCGGAAGGGAGCACTGCCGCCTCCTCGTGCCGCAGGTGTCCGGGGGCGTGGATGCCCGATCACGGGGGATGCGCCGGGCATCCACGCCGGTGAGGACGGCCCACAGCGCCAACCGGGGGAATCGACCTCCTCGGCAACCTCCCATAGGTACCGTTGGGTAGTCAAGGGCTGACGTAGGTGGTCTACTCGTGTTGCCAACCGAGGGGAACACCGTGCCACCGCGTTACCGCTACGAGCAGATCGCCGACGACCTCGCCGAACGCATCGCGTCTGGCGAGTTCCCGCCCGGCTCCAAGCTGCCCAGCCGTCGAGAGTTGATCGAGCACTACGACGTAACGGAGCCCGTGATCGACCGCGCCATGCAGGTGCTACGGATCAAGGGCATGACCGAGACCCTGCCGGGCGTAGGCGTCTTCGTCGCCGAGTAGACCCGCTCCATACGCGGGATGGCCGAGCTGCTCGATCAGCCACTCACGCACGTCATCGCGGACGGCGTCGGCATCCCACACCGCCGTGCGCAGCAGCCGCTGCATCGCCTGTGGATCCCCGTGACCCGCCCGCTCCGCAAGCGACCAGCAGGTCTTTCGTTCGGCCTCCGACAGCAGCCCCTCTACGAACTGCCCGGCCGTCGCCCGGGGCTCGGCCCGCACGAACCGGCCCGCGACACGCGTCATCGCCTCGTTCAGGATGACCCGCCACCCGGCGGGGTCTACGCTATGGCACGCGGCCACCGCACGATCTTCGGTTGTCCTCACAAACCATCGATGATCAACGCGGTGCCGTCTTCACGCCCACGCCACGCCACGCCCAAACTCGATGCCAAGGGACGTTGAAATACTAGACAGCCGGGACTATGGGGTGACCGGCTTCCGGGCAGTGACCAGCGCAAAGGACAATAACGCGCCGCCATCGGCTTCGAGCATGGTGATGACCGGATCGGTCAGGTCGCGTGTGTCTTCCGGCTGTTGCTCGCGACATGCCCGAGCCCACAGCAACCAGTCTTCCCAGCCGTCTGGTTGTAGACGGGCGGACGTCACGGTGACCAGCTCGGTGATCTGCCACTGGAACCGCCACCACTGCGCCGTGTGCCAGGCGATTGCCTCCCAGCCGACGCAGTCCTTGATGTGGGGCGGAATCTCTCCGAGGTCACGTATCTCGCTGGTCATGCCCGGCGTCGCGATCGCCAGCTGTCCACCTGGCTTGAGGAAGCGGGTGATGTAGGCCAGATAGCTGTCGGCGGTGCCAAAGTACTCGTATGCGTCGATGCTGACGATCACATCGAACGAGTTGGCGGCGAAGGGCAACGTATGCGCCTCCGCTTTGCACGCTTGAACCGAATCGGAAACCCCTGCCTCAGCGAACATGACGGCAGCGTCGTCCGGAGACACCCACAGGTCCGCCGCAACGACTTGGACGCCGAATTCGCGGGCCAGGAAGACAGACGTCGCGCCTCTACCGGAGCCGAGGTCGAGTACTCGCATGCCGGGTTGCAGGTCGAGGTCTCTGGACAGATCCTCCAGCAGCCAGAGCGGGTGCGGCCCCATGTCCAGCTGGAGCAGCCACGCCGGATCGTATTGAGACGACCGAGGGTACTTCTCCGGACGAACAAGATCTTGTAATGCGCTCATCGGTGGTATCGAAACAGCTTCCCGGCCCGGACACCAGCCGTTTCGGACAGCGGGTAGTCGCGGGACCGTTCACGCCGCGGCTCGCAACGGGGCTGCCGCCACTCCCGGGTGGGTATCGCTCGGCGAGGTCGTCGACGCGGATGAGGGCGCGGCCGTCGTTGACCGCCACGCGACGGTCGCAGCCGACCGCGAGGACGTAGCCGGTCCCGCATTGTTCGAGCTCGCCATGGCTGTTCTCCAGGCGGGCGACGTTGCCGCGTACAGCCTTCTCCGAGAACTCGGTCTCGTCGGTGACCAGCACCGTGTCGGGTGACCGAGGTCCCTGATCAGCCACTCGCGCATGTCATCCTGGACGGCATCGGGGCTCCGCACCGCCGTGCGCAGCACCCGCTGCATCGCCTGCGGATTGCATGTACGAACAGACCAACAGGTCTTACGTCACGCCTCCGACAGCACCTCCCGGGAAGTCGGCGCGGAGGGCGATGTAGACGTCGCGGACGATGTAGCGCCTGAGGTAGCGGAGGAATTCTTGCTTGTTGAGGCCTTCGGTGATGCGTCATTGCTGGTAGGCGTGAGTGCGTGGGTCGTAGCGCAGGCGGTAGAGGGCGATGGTGTGCAGGGCGTGGTTGGTGCCGCAGTCGCCTCCTCCGGATCGTGCAGCCGGGCCGGCAACGGAAGATCATCAACGGGCACGCCGATGAGGGTAGTCCGGGGTAAGCCTCCGAGCACCACGCTGCGCGTCTACACCCACCTCCTGCCGAGCAGCGAGGACCGCACCCGCCGGGCGATCGACGCCGCCTTCGGGCACGGCCCGACCGACCCCGACGGCCTGGCGACGGCCCAGCCGGGTGCCGGAAGAGTGTTTGCGCAGCTCAGGAAGGGTGACGGCGTCACTTGGCGTTGAAGTAGTTCGCCTCCGGGTGGTGCACCACGATCGCGTCGGTGGCCTGCTCCGGCACCAACTGGAACTCCTCCGACAACTGCACCCCGATCCGCTCGGCCCCCAGCAGCTCCACGATCTTCGCCCGGTCCTCCAGGTCCGGGCAGGCCGGGTAACCGAACGCGTACCGGCAGCCCCGGTAGTCGGTGCGCAGCAGACCCGCCAGGTCGGCCGGGTCGTCGTCGGCCACGGTGCCGCCGCCGGGCAGCACCAGTTCGGCGCGGATCCGCCGGTGCCAGTACTCGGCCAGTGCCTCGGTGAGCTGCACCGACAGGCCGTGCACCTCCAGGTAGTCGCGGTACTCGTTGCCGGCGAACATCTTCGCCGTGTACTCGCTGATCGGCTGCCCGACGGTGACCAGCTGCAACGCCACCACGTCGAGCTGGTCGCCCTTGGGCCGGAAGAAGTCGGCCAGGCACAGCCGCCGCTCCTGCCGCTGCCGGGGAAAGGAGAACCGGGCCCGCTCGCTGTGCCCGTTCTCGTCCAACACCACCAGGTCGTTGCCCTCGGAGTACGCCGGGAAGTAGCCGTACACCACGGCCGCCTCCAGCACCTGGTCGGAGATCAGGCGGTCCAGCCAGTACCGCAGCCGGGGCCGGCCCTCGGTGTCGACCAGTTCCTCGTACGACGGGCCCTTGCCGCCGCGTGCGCCGCGCAGTCCCCACTGGCCCAGGAACGTGGCCCGCTCGTCCAGCAGCGCCGCGTAGTCGGCCAGCGGCACGCCCTTGACCACGCGGGTGCCGAAGAACGGCGGCTTCGGCACCGCCACGTCCACCGCCACGTCGGAGCGCACCGAGGCGTCGTCCAGTTCGGGCAGTGCCTCGCGCACCTGCGCCCGCTGCCGCTCGCGGCGTTCCCGGCGGGCCGCCAGCGCCGCCTCGCGCTCCGGGTCGATCACCGGCGCGCCGCCGCGCTTGGCCGCCATCACCCGGTCCATCAGGGACAGCCCTTCGAACGCGTCGCGGGCGTAGTGCACCTGACCCGGGTAGATCGACCGCAGGTCGTCCTCCACGTACGCGCGGGTCAGCGCCGCGCCGCCGAGCAGCACCGGCCAGCGCTCGGCCACGCCGCGGGAGGCCATCTCGGCCAGCTTCTCCTTCATGATGACTGTGCTCTTGACCAGCAGGCCGGACATGCCGATCGCGTCGGCGCGGTGTTCCTCGGCCGCGTCGAGGATCGCGTTGATCGGCTGCTTGATGCCGATGTTGACCACGTCGTAGCCGTTGTTGGACAGGATGATGTCGACCAGGTTCTTGCCGATGTCGTGCACGTCGCCCTTGACGGTGGCGAGCACGATCCGGCCCTTGCCGTCGTCGTCGGTCTTCTCCATGTGCGGCTCCAGGTACGCCACCGCGGTCTTCATCACCTCGGCGGACTGGAGCACGAACGGCAACTGCATCTGGCCGGAGCCGAACAGCTCGCCGACCACCTTCATGCCGTCCAGCAGCAGGTCGTTGATGATGGACAGCGGCGTACGCCCCTGCGCCATCGCCGTGTCCAGGTCGGCCTCCAGGCCGTTGCGCTCACCGTCGATGATCCGCCGCTTGAGCCGCTCGTCCAGCGGCAGCGCAGCCAGTTCCTCGGCCCGGGTGGCGCGCGCCGACGCCGCGTCCACGCCCTCGAACGCCTCGATGAACCGCTGCACCGGGTCGTAGCCCTCGCGGCGCCGGTCGTACACCAGGTCGAGCGCCACCTCGCGCTGCTCGTCCGGGATCCGCGACATCGGCAGGATCTTGCTGGCGTGCACGATCGCCGAGGTCAGCCCGGCCTGGGCGCACTCGTGCAGGAACACCGAGTTGAGCACCTGCCGGGCCGCCGGGTTGAGGCCGAACGAGACGTTGGAGATGCCGGCGGTGAAGTTGACGCCCGGATAACGGGCCGCGATCTCCCGGATCGCCTCGATCGTCTCGATGCCGTCGCGGCGGGTCTCCTCCTGCCCGGTGGCGATCGGGAACGTCAGCGCGTCGATGAGGATGTCCTCCCGACGCATCCCCCACCGGCCGGTCAGGTCGTCGATCAGCCGGGAGGCCACCCGTACCTTCCACTCGCGGGTGCGGGCCTGGCCCTCCTCGTCGATGAGCAGCGCCACGACGGCGGCGCCGTGCTCCTTGACCACCGGCATGACCCGCGCGTAGCGGGAGTCGGGGCCGTCGCCGTCCTCGAAGTTGACCGAGTTGACCACGCACCGGCCGCCGAGCATCTCCAGGCCGGCCTCGATCACCGCCGGTTCGGTGGAGTCCAGCACGATCGGCAGCGTCGACGCGGTGGCGAACCGCCCGGCCAGCTCCCGCATGTCCTGCGTGCCGTCGCGGCCCACGTAGTCGACGCAGAGGTCGAGCAGGTGCGAGCCGTCCCGGGCCTGGCTGCGGGCGACCTCCACGCAGGCCTGCCAGTCCCCGGCGAGCATGGACTCGCGGAACGCCTTCGAGCCGTTGGCGTTGGTCCGCTCCCCCACCATCAGGATGCTGGCGTCCTGGGCGAACGGCACGTGGTGGTAGATCGAGGAGACGCCGGCCTCCGGCTTCGGCTCCCGCGCCACCGGCGCCCGCCCGCCGAGGCGCTCCACCAGCACCCGGATGTGCTCCGGGGTGGTGCCGCAGCAGCCGCCGATCAGGCCCACGCCGTAGTCGGTGACGAACCGCTCCAGCGCGTCGGCCAGCTCGTCCGGGCTGAGCGGGAAGTACGCTCCGTCGGCCGTGAGCACCGGCAGGCCCGCGTTCGGCATCACCGAGATCGGGATACGCGAGTGCTGCGCCAGGTAGCGCAGGTGCTCGCCCATCTCCGCCGGGCCGGTCGAGCAGTTCAGCCCGATCAGGTCGACGCCGAGCGGCTCGATCGCGGTCAGCGCGGCGCCGATCTCGCTGCCCAGCAGCATCGTGCCGGTGGTCTCCACCGCCACCTGACAGATGATCGGCACGTCCCGGCCCGCCTCGGCACGGGCCCGCTTCGACCCGACCACCGCCGCCTTGACCTGGAGCAGGTCCTGGCAGGTCTCGATGATCAGCGCGTCCGCCCCGCCGGCGATCAGACCGGCGGCGTTCTCCTGGTACGCGTCACGCAGCGAGGCGTAGCTCGCGTGCCCGAGCGTGGGCAGCTTGGTGCCCGGACCCATCGAGCCGAGCACGAACCGGGGGTGCTCCGGCGTCGCGTACTCGTCGGCGGCCTCCCGCGCGATCCGCGCGCCCGCCTCGGACAGCTCCCGGATGCGGCCGGGGATGCCGTACTCGGCGAGGTTGGGCAGGTTCGCGCCGAACGTGTTGGTCTCCACGCAGTCCGCGCCGGCGGCCAGATAGGCGTCGTGCACGCCGCGGACCACGTCCGGCCGGGTCACGTTGAGGATCTCGTTGCAGCCTTCGAGGCCGTCGAAGTCGTCAAGGGTGAGATCGGCGGCCTGGAGCATCGTCCCCATCGCGCCGTCCGCGATCAGGATCCGATCGGCCAGCAGGTCACGCAACGAAATAGGCACATGGCCCAGGTTAGTGCGCCCGAGTACGCCAGACTCACCCGAACCGGGCCTTCCCACATACTGCCCGGCCGACCGGCGTACGCCTTTGCGCCGGTTCGCCCGGGTGGTCACCCTCGGCGACCGGCGCGGCCGACGGGCCGGCCCCGTCGGCGGCACGTAGGCTGGCGGACGTGAAGGACAACAGGGGTGCGACAGTGCGACGGGGCGACGCCGCGCCCGACGAGCAGGGTGAGGTGACGGCGTGACCGAGTTCGACGGGCTGCCGGTACTGCGCTCGCCGGTCGCCATCGCGGCCTTCGAGGGCTGGAACGACGCCGCCGACGCCTCCACCGCCGCCGTGGAACACCTGGAGCAGGTCTGGCAGGCCCGGCAGGTGACCGAGCTGGACCCGGAGGACTTCTACGACTTCCAGGTCAGCCGTCCGACGATCACCATGGCCGACGGGGAGACCCGACGCGTCGAGTGGCCCACCACGCGGTTCATGGTGGCCAGCCCGGAGGGCACCGAGCGGGACGTGGTGCTGATCCGGGGCATCGAGCCGAGCATGCGCTGGCGGACGTTCTGCGAGCAGGTGCTGGAGATCTGCCACAGCCTGGAGGTCGAGCGGGTGGTGCTGCTCGGCGCGCTGCTGGCCGACGTGCCGTACACCCGGCCGCTGCCGATCAGCGGCAGCGCGTCGGACGCCGACGCCGCCAAGCGCTACCAGCTCACCCCCACCCGGTACGACGGGCCGACCGGCATCGTCGGCGTGCTGCACGACGCCTGCACCCGCGCCGAGGTCGACGCGGTGTCGTTCTGGGTGCACGTGCCGCACTACGCCAACAACCCGCCCTGCCCGAAGGCCACGCTGGCGCTGCTGCACCGGGTCGAGGAGGTGCTCGACCTGCCGGTGCCGATGGCCGACCTGGCCGAGGAGGCCGCCGAGTGGGAGCAGCGGGTGCGCAGCGCCGCCGAGCAGGACGCGGAACTCGGCGAGTACGTGCGTGAGCTGGAGGAACGGGTCGGCGACGCCGGCATCACCCCGTTGACCGGGGACGAGATCGCCCAGGAGTTCGAGAAGTACCTGCGTCGCCGCGGCGGTTCCGCCGGGCCGACAGCGGGTTCCTGGTAGCCGTTTTCCGTCGAAGCCGGGTCCCCTTGCCGGGGCCCGGCTTCTGCGTGTCCGGGGTGGCGCGGTCACACCCTCTAGGGCATCCTAGGAACCTAGCTGTTCTGAGGAGGCCCGGATGCAGATCAACCCCGGCGCGGCCGAGTTCCCGCACCGGCAGATCGCCGCGCAGCTCAAGGCCCAGGTGCGCCGCGGCGACTGGGGTCCCGGCGAGCGGCTGCCGTCCATCCCGGCCATCGCCGAGATGTTCGGCGTCGCCAAGCAGACCGTGCAACGCGCCGTCGACCAGCTGCGGGTCGAGGGCATCCTGATCACCAAACCCGGCTCCGGTACGTACGTCCGGGGCACCCGGCGCCGCCTCAACCGCCTGTCCCGGGGCCGGTACGGCGGCTTCCGCGGCTACCACACCGACCTGGCCGCCCGGTACCGCCAGCAACTCGTCTCGGTCGGCCGCTCCCCCGCCCCGGCCGAGGTGGCCGACGCGTTCGGCGTCGCCGACGGCACCGAACTGCTCTGCCGCCGGCACCTGGTACGCACCGACGACTCCCCGGTCGAGGTCGGCGCGTCCTGGTTCCTGCCCGCCGACACCGCCGGCACGTCACTGGAGCGGGCCGAGGCGTTCGGCCGGCCGCTCTACCAGGAGGCCGAGGAGGTCACCGGCCGACGGTACGTCACCGCCACCGACACGATCAGCGCACGCCAGCCCAGCCGGGAGGAGGCGGAGATCCTCCAGATCCGCCCGGACACGCCGGTGCTGCACCTGCTGCACGTGGCGTACGACGAGCGACGCAAGCCGATCGAGGTCGCGCAGGCGACCTGGCCCGGCCCGATGACCACGCTCACCGAGGAGTACAGGATCCCCGCCCCGGCTCCCGACCAGGACCCCGACCCCGGCCTGGTCCTGGGCTGACCGCTTTGCCCCCGCCCCGGCGATCTTGCACTTTCCGCCCCGGCAGACGGCGCATTTCCGACGCTCCAGGGGCCGCGAGTGCAAGATCGCCGAGGCGTGCCGGCGGGGCCGGCGCACACATGCTCCCGGAACGGCCACGCCCGGGCGGAGCCCCCCGGGTCGCGTCGTGCCGGGTGGAACACCGTGGGTGTCAAACCGCCCTCGAGACACCCGTCACGTTCCACCCGCCCGCCGAGCGACGCGATCTTGCGGTTTCGGACCCCGCGAACTGGGGCGAAACGGCGAAAACGCGGGCCGCAAGTGCAAGATCGGCGAGGCGAGGCGGGAGCGGCGCGAGGACGAGGCGCGGCGCGGGGGCGGGGGCGGGTGAGCGAGGGACGGGTGCGCGGGCGGCCGGGCGGAACGGCTACAGGGCGATGCCCAGGAGCGCGTCGACCGTGTCGGTGAACAGCGCCGGGGCCTCCGGGTCGTCCGTGACGCCGTTCAACGCTCCGTCGGCCCAGCGGTCAGCCGCCGCCAGAGCGCCCGGCGTGTCCAGATCGTCGGCCAGGCGCTCGCGTACCTCGGCCAGCAACGCCGCCCCCGACGGCCCGGCCGGCGCGGCGGCGGCCCGCCGCCAGCGGCCCAGCCGCTCCCGAGCCTCGGTGAGCAGATCGTCGGTCCAGGAGCGGTCGGTGCGGTAGTGGCCGCTCATCAGCGCCAGCCGCACCGCCATCGGGTCGACCTTGTCGGCCCGCAGCCGGGACACGAAGACCAGGTTGCCCTGGGACTTCGACATCTTCTCGCCGTCCAGGCCGATCATGCCGGCGTGTACGTAGTGGTCGGCGAACGGCGCCTCGCCGGTGAGCCGCTCGGCGTGCGCGGCGGAGCACTCGTGGTGCGGGAAGATCAGGTCGTTGCCGCCGCCCTGCACGTCGATCCGGTCGCCGAGCAGGTTCAACGCGATGACCGTGCACTCGATGTGCCAGCCGGGACGGCCCGCGCCGAGTTCGCCGCCGGGCCAGGACGGCTCGCCCTCGCGGGCGCCGCGCCACAGCAGCGGGTCGAGCGGGTCGCGCTTGCCGGCGCGCTCCGGGTCGCCGCCGCGCTCGGCGAACAGTTCGAGCATCTCCTCGCGGGACAGGTTCGACTCGTAGCCGAAGCGCGGGGCGGCGGAGATGTCGAAGTAGACGTCGCCGGTGCCGTCGTCGAGCCGGTACGCGGCACCGTCCTTGAGCAGCACCAGCACCTTCTCGGCGATCTCCGGGATCGACTCGACAGCGCCGACGTAGTGCGCCGGCGGGATCATCCGCAGCGCCTCCATGTCCTCGCGGAACAGCGCGGTCTCCCGCATGGCCAGGACCTTCCAGTCCTCGCCGTCGCGCTCGGCGCGTTCCAGCAGCGGGTCGTCGATGTCGGTGACGTTCTGCACGTACCGCACGTCGAGGCCGGCGTCGCGCCACATCCGCTGCACCAGATCGAACGCGATCATGGTGGCGGCGTGCCCCAGGTGCGTGGCGTCGTACGGGGTGATGCCGCAGACGTACATCGAGGCCGCGCCCTCGGGCCGGCTGGGATGGGCGCCCTGCCGCGCCGAGTCGTACAACCGCAGCGGCACGCCCTCGCCGGGCAGCCGCGGCACCTCGTGTCCCGCCCAAGACTCCATGACCGCCAGCCTAACGATCCGTCAGACGCTCGGGTGCCGCCCTACGGGTGATCAACGCGACAGCGGCTCACATCGGCGGCCAGGGCATCGCCGGCCACTCCTCGGGAGGCAGCGGGAACCGGCCGGTCCCGCGCAGCCGCTCGGCGCGGGCCGCCAGCGCCGCCGTCTCGCCGATCGTCAGGTGCTCGGCCAGTTCGTCGCCGAGCGGGCCGCGGAGCTGACCGGCCAGCCCGTCGAGCATCTCCACCGCGTCCGGCGGCAGCTCGCGGCCGGCCCAGCCCCACAGCACCGTACGCAGCTTCTCCTCGACGTGGAAGCTCACGCCGTGGTCGACGCCGTAGATCCGGTCGTCCGGGCCGACGAGCACGTGACCGCCCTTGCGGTCGGCGTTGTTGATCACCGCGTCGAGCACGGCGAGCCGGGCCAGGCGGGGGTCGTCGGCGTGCGCCAGCGCGTACGCGGCGCCGTCGTCGTCGCGGGCCGCGGCCACCGGGAACCAGCGCGGCGGGATCTCCCCCGCCGGCACGAACCCGACCAGCGGCTCGGCGTCGTCCGGCTCGTCGATCCAGAGCTGGCAGGAGCCGGGGCCGAACGGGCCGTCCCGCAGCACCGTGGGGGGCACCAGGTCCCAGCCGGTGGCCCGGGACACCAGGTAGGCGGCCACCTCGCGGCCGGCGAGCGTGCCGTCCGGGAAGTCCCACAGCGGGCGCTCACCGCGTACCGGCTTGTAGACACAGTGGGCGGTGACGTCGCCGAGCGCGACGACGGCGCGCAGCGTGGCGTTGGAGGCGTCGACAAGCCGCCCTTCCAGGGTCAGCTCACCGTCGGCGAGCAGCCGCAGCGCCTCGGCGCCGTCCTGTCGGGGCTGCAGTTCCGACGACGTCACCGGTGATAGCCGTTGTTCCGGGGGCAGAGGTGACCGGCCGGGTCCAGCGGCTGCCCGCACAGCGGGCAGGGGGGACGGCCAGCGTTGACGACGCGCTTGGCCCGCTCGATGAACTCGCGGGTCGCCTCCGGGGTCAGCCGGACCCGGAGCCGGTCGAGGTCGTCGTCCGGCTCGTCCGGTTCCTCGTCGGCGTCGTCGTCCGCGTCGCCCAGCTCGACCTCGACCTCCGCCTCGCCCACGGCGATCGCCTCGATCACCACTGTCGCGGTGTCCACGTCGAAGGCCAGGCCCAGCGTGCCGACGCGGAACTCCTCGTCCACCGGGGTGTCGAGCGGCTCGTTGTCGCCGCCCGTCGGCGGCGCGGCCTCCGGCAGCTGCACGCCGAAGCGGCGCTGCGCCTCGGCGAGCAACTCCTCGAGCTTCTCGGCGAGCAACGACACCTGGACCTTCTCCAGCGACACGCTGACCAGCCGGCCGCCGCCGCGCGCCTGGAGGAAGAACGTGCGCTCCCCCGGCGGGCCGACCGTACCGGCGACGAACCGCTCCGGCGGCTCGAAGGCGTGCACCTGGTGCGTCATACCCACGACCCTATCCGGCGCGTGGAAGTGCCGCGCAGCCCACCGACGCCGAATCCGCCCAGAGCGAACGCGCCGCGCCGGGCCGGCTATCCGGCCGCGCCCGCGCCCCCGCCGACCGCCGCGTCCGACTCGGCCGGCCGCGCCGCGCGCCGGCGCCGCTTGCGCGGCGGCGGGACCAGCGCCGACAGGTCGCCGCCGGTGTCGTTGAGCCGGACCAGGAACGGCCGCAGCGGCGTGTAGCGGATCGCGGTCACCGACGCCGGGTCGGCCACGATCCGCTGAAAAAGATCAAGGTGTACGCCGAGCGCGTCCGCCACGATCGCCTTGATCACATCACCGTGGCTGCACGCGAGCCAGACCGCCTCCGGTCCGTGCTCGGCGGTGACCCGCGCGTCCCACGCCCGTACCGCCGCCACCGCGCGCGCGGACATCGCCGCCATCGACTCCCCGTGCGGGAACGCGGCGGCGCTCGGGTGCTGCTGCACCACCGGCCAGAGCGGCTCCTTCGCCAGCTTCTTCAGCGACTGCCCCTCCCAGTCGCCGTACCCGCACTCGATCAGCCCGTCGTCCACCACGGGCTCGGCGTGCGGCAGCGCCAGTTCCAGGGTCTGCCGGCAGCGGATCAGCGGGCTGGTCACCACCGCCGCGAGCGGCAGCCCGGCGAGGCGTGCGCCCACCGCCGTCGCCTGCGCCCGGCCGGTGTCGTCCAGCTCGACCGGTTGCCGCCCAGCCAGGCCGCCGTCGGCGTTCGCGGTGGTCCGGCCGTGTCGCAGAAGCAGAAGGGTCGCCACGCAGACCACCCTAGGCGGTACGCCCCGACCGTGATCGTCCCGCCACGACGCCGACCTTTCCCGCCCTCACACCCCGTCCCCGCCCTCACATCCCGTCCGCGTCGATCGTGATCGCCCGTCGCATTGCGCAGCTCGTTCGTCTCGCGCGGCACTCCGCCAGAGATCTTGGAAGATTTGGGCCCCTATGAGAGCCCTTTCCTTCCAAGATCTCCTGAGGTAGCGGCGCACGCCGGAGATCTTGGTACGTTCCCGCCCTTGTAGGGGCCGTTCCGTACCAAGATCTCCGGCCAGCCCTGCCGTCGGCGACCCGACCTCCCACACGATCATGAGGTTGGCGGTGACAAAACGGACACGAGGTGCCGTCAACCTCATGATCGACGCTTCGGGGTCACGGGAGGGTGAGCCGGGGTGGCGGGTGGGGTGGGTGTCGGGTTTCGGGGTGGTTGGGGACACCCGGGTGGCGGAATCGGTGGCGGGGCGGGGGCGTTATACCTGGTGAACGACCGCAGCAGCATCCCCCGGCACCCCGGAATGATCCCGGGGCGGCGGTCGTTGGACATGTCTCCGGCCCCCGCAGCCACGGGCAGCGAGCCGGATCCCCCCGAAGACTTCTTGAGCGCCTGACGGTGCCCACGCACTCGCCCCCGGGTGCGTCGACCCCCGAATGGAGCCCCCTCATGAACACGATCCTGCGCAAGAGCATCCTCGGTATCGCCGGTCTGACCGTCGCCGGTGGCCTCGCCGCCGGCCCCCTCAACCACGACACCAGCACCCCCACCACCCGCAACGCCGCGGTCACCACCACCCAGGCCGCGAAGCTCGACAGCGCCGCGCTGATCCCGCACGGCGTGCAGGGCGCCCAGTCTCGCATCGACCTCGATGACGAGCAGACCAAGAACGTGAAGGCGATCATCGCGGCGACGAAGAAGGCCGGCATGGACGAGCGTGCCGCGGTCGTGTCGATCGCGACCGCGTTGCAGGAGTCGAAGCTGGAGAACCTCGGCCACCTCGGTGACCGTAACGACCACGACTCGCAGGGCCTGTTCCAGCAGCGCCCCTCCAGCGGCTGGGGCACGGTCGAGCAGATCACCGACCCCGAGTACTCCACCACCGCGTTCCTCAAGGGCCTCAAGCAGGTCGACGGCTGGCGCGACATGCCGCTGACCAAGGCCGCCCAGACCGTCCAGGTCAGCGCGTACCCCGACCACTACGCCCAGTGGGAGCAGCAGGCCGCCGACCTGGTCGCCGAGCACTGGAACAGCTGAGACAAGCGAAAGGCCGGCACCCCGAACATCGGGGTGCCGGCCTTTCGCATGACAGCGTCAGGTGGCGCTGATCGTGCCGGTGGCCAGCAGGCAGATCACCAGGCTGCCCAGCGCGACCCGGTAGAGCACGAAGACGTACAGCGTGTGGTGTGCGACGTAGCGCAGCAGCCAGGCGATGGCCGCGTACCCGACGGCGAACGCGATCAGCGTCGCCACCACCATCTGCGCCACGCTCGGCGCGGCGGTGCCGGGCGCGGACGGCTCGAAGACGTCCGGCAGGCTGAACACGCCGGAGATCACCACGGCCGGGATGGCCAGCAGGAACGAGTAGCGGGCCGCGGTCTCCCGGGTCAGGTTGAGCAGCAGGCCCGCGGTCAGCGTGCCGCCGGAGCGGGACACGCCTGGTACGAGCGCCGCGGCCTGGGCGAAGCCCATCACCACGCCGTCGCGCATCCGGAAGTTCTCCAGCGTACGGGTCTGCCGGCCCCAGTACTCGGCGAAGGCGAGCAGTACCGCGCCGATGATCAGCGTGCAGGAGATCAGCCAGAGGTTGCGGCCGGCGGTGCGGATCTGGTCCTTGAAGATCAGTCCGAAGATGCCGATCGGGATGGTGCCGACGATGACGTACCAGCCCATGCGGTAGTCGAGGCTGGAGCGCACCGAGCGGTCGAACAGGCCCAGACACCAGGTGCGGACGATCCGCCAGATGTCCTTGGCGAAGTAGATCAGGACGGCGGCCTCGGTGCCGAGTTGGGTCACCGCGGTGAACGACGCGCCCGCGTCCCGGCCGAAGAACAGCTCCGAGGTGATCCGCAGGTGCCCGGACGAGGACACCGGAAGGAACTCGGTCAGCCCCTGGACCAGGCCCAGGACGATGGCCTCGATCCAGGTCACTCCCCGACTCCGGACAGCTCCAGCGCCTCGGCGACGGTCCGCAGGGTCTGCACCCCGCTCTCCCGGTCGGCCACGAACAGCGACACCGACAGCGTGGTCACGCCCGCGGCGGCGTACTCCCGCATGCGCTCGGCGATGCGCTCCTTCGGGCCGAGCAGCGAGGTGCGGTCGATGAACTCCATCGGTACGGCGGCGGCCGCGTCGCGCTGCCGCTTGGCCAGGTAGAGGTCCTGGACCTCGCGGGCCGCGTCGCCGTAGCCCATCCGGGTGGCGAGCTGGTTGTAGAAGTTCTGCTTGCGGCTGCCCATGCCGCCGACGTACAGCGCGGCGTACCAGCGGACCAGCTCGGCGCAGGTGGCGACGTCGTCGCCGACCACCACCGGCACGGACGGCACCACGTCGAAGCCGGCCAGTTCCTTGCCGGCGGCGGCGCGGCCGGCCCGGACCGAGGCGAGGTGCTCCTCGGCGAACTCCGGGGAGTAGAAGACGGCCAGCCAGCCGTCGGCGATCTCGCCGGCCAGCTCCAGGTTCTTCGGGCCGACGGCGGCCAGGTAGATCGGGATGTGCTCGCGCGGCGGGTGGAAGCCCAGCCGCAGCGCCTTGCCCGGGCCGTCCGGCAGCGGCAGCGTGTAGTGCTCGCCGTCGTACGCGACCTCCTTGCGGGCCACCGCCAGCTTGACGATGTCCACGTACTCCCGGGTGCGGGCCAGCGGCTTGGCGAACCGCACGCCGTGCCAGCCCTCCGAGACCTGCGGGCCGGACACGCCCAGGCCGAGCCGGAACCGGCCGCCGGAGATCGTGTCGATGGTCGCCGCGGTCATCGCGGTCATGGCGGGCGAGCGGGCCGGGATCTGCATGACCGCCGACCCCACGTCGATCCGCTCCGTCTGTCCGGCGATCCAGGACAGGATGCTCGGCGAGTCCGAGCCGTACGCCTCCGCGGCCCACACGACCGAGTAGCCGAGCCGGTCCGCCTCCTGGGCCAATGCCAGGTGGTCGAACGGCGTGCTCCACGCCGTTTGGTATCCGAGGTTGAGCCCGAGTCGCACTGATCCTCCCGCCATCCGCACCACAGGTCGCATCAGGTTACGCAATGAGCGTGGCGCCCTCGACGTCCGGCTCACCCGAACATGTCACACCGGTCTGATGTCGCGCGGGAACTTGACTGCGGCGAGGATATCCGTGACGCCGGGTTCGAAATAAGGTTCACGCATGCAACAGCGACCGCTCGGCCGAAGCGGGCTGGCGGTATCGCGGCTCGCGCTCGGCACCATGACCTGGGGACGCGACACCGACGCCGACGACGCGGCCGCCCAGCTGAAGAGTTTCCTCGACGCGGGCGGCAACCTCGTGGACACCGCGGACGTGTACGCCGACGGCGACGCCGAATCGGTGATCGGCTCGCTGCTGGGCAGCCTGGTGGACCGCGACGAGCTGCTGATCGCCACCAAGGCGGGGCTGCGGCCGGGCAGCCGCCGCCGGGACGGCTCGCGCGGGCACCTGCTGCGCACGCTCGACGCCTCGCTGCGCCGGCTGGGCACCGACCACGTCGACCTGTGGCAGGTGCACGGGTACGACCCGGACACGCCGCTGGAGGAGACGCTCTCGGCCCTGGACCATGCCGTGTCGAGCGGGAAGGCCCGCTACGTCGGCGTGTCGAACTTCTCCGGCTGGCAGACCGCCCGCGCCGCCGCCTGGCAGGCCGCCTGGCCGGGGCGCGCCCCGGTGGTCGCCGCGCAGGTGGAGTACTCGCTGCTGGAGCGCGGCGTGGAGCGGGAGGTGCTGCCCGCCTGCGCCGGGATGGGGCTGGGCGTGCTGCCCTGGTCGCCGCTGGGCCGGGGCGTGCTGACCGGCAAGTACCGCAACGGCCGCCCGGCCGACTCGCGGGCGGTGTCGCCGCACTTCGAACGGTTCGTCGCCACCTACCTGGAGCCGCGCTGCTCCAGCATCGTGGAGGCGGTCGCCATCGCGGCCGGCGGGCTCGGCGTGTCGCCGCTGGAGGTGGCGCTGGCCTGGGTGCGGGACCGGCCGGGCGTGACCGCGCCGATCCTGGGCGCCCGGACCGTCGGGCAGCTGCTCGGCGCGTTGCAGGTGGAGCGGATGACGCTGCCGGAGGAGATCGTCACGGCGCTGGACGACGTGTCGGCGGTGCCGGTGGGCTACCCGGAGCGCGACGGATGAGCCGCGCCGGGGCGGTCCGGGTCACCGTCAGGGGGTGGCGGAGGGCCCGCGACCTGGGCAGCATAGGGGCATGGACTACGAATACGCGCCGCTGCGGTTGCCTTCGAACGTCGATCGGCTGACCGCCGCGGCGCAGCTGGCGATCCAGGCCGAGTTCTCCGGTTGGGAGCTGGCCCGGGTGCGGCTCTACCGGGACGGCACGCGGCAGGTGGTGCTGCGGCGCCGCCTGGTGAACAAGCCGCAGCCGGGCCTGTCGTACTGACGGGCCCGTCCCCGGGGCCGCGCGACGCGGCGCCGCCCCGGGGACGCGCACGGCCTAGTGCGCGTGGTCGTGCTCCTCGTCGAGCTCCATGAACGGGTGCTCGTCGAGCCGGCCGACCAGCCGGTCGTCGGCGGCGGGCTGGAACGGCCCGACCGGGTCGTCGTCGTCGAACGACTCCAGGTCGACCGGGGTGCCGACCTCGCTGACCATGACCACGCCGTCGAGCGGCTCCAGCTCCGGCACGTCCAGCGCGGACAGCGAGCCGTCGCCGCTCTGCAGCAGCTCCAGCACCGCCTCGCCGACGCCCTCCACCGGGGCCGGCTCGTCGTCCTCCGGGGTGCCGTCGCGGCGGGCCGCCTCGGCGGCACGCAGCAGCGCGGCGACGCTCGGCACCCGGTAGTCGCGCCGCTGCCGCACCGAGATGACCCGCGGGTGCGGGTCGGTGGGCTCGCCGCCCTCCACGGCGCCGAAGCGCTCGTCGGCCTCGTCCGGGTCGATCGACTCCACGTCCCAGGGCGTCACCTCGCCGAACGCGTCGAGCAGCTGCTCGTCGTAGGCGAACGAGGCGTTGTTCAACGCGACGTACGCCTGCCAGACGGCGTCGTCGTCGATCCGGCCCTGAGCGGCCCGGACGGCGGCCAGGTGGGCGCGAGCGGCGTCGATCACCCGCTCGAGGGCGGCATCCAGCTCACCGTGCTGGTCGGTCATGTGTGGCAGTCCCTTCGCGATGGGGGGAGGGTTCCGTGCCGACGGCGCCGCTGTGGGCGCGGTCAGCAGGTACGCAGGAAGCGGTCCAGAACCCGCACGCCGAACTGTAGTCCGTCCAGCGGAACCCGCTCGTCGATGCCGTGGAACAGGCCGGAGAAATTGAGGTCGGCGGGCAGCCGCAGCGGCGCGAAACCGAAGCAGCGGATGCCGAGCCGGGAGAACGCCTTGGCGTCGGTGCCGCCGGAGAGCATGTACGGCACCGGGTGGGCGCCCGGGTCCTCGGCGCGCAGCGCGGCCGACATGCCCGCCACCAGGTCACCGTCGAACGTGGTCTCCAGGGCCGGCTGGCGCTGGACGTACTCGATGGCGATGTCCGGCCCGACCAGCTCGCGCAGCTGCCGTTCCAGCTCCTCGCTCTGCCCGGGCAGGCTGCGGCAGTCGATGGTGGCGGTGGCCCGGCCGGGGATGACGTTGTCCTTGTAGCCGGCGGCCAGCCGGGTCGGGTTGGCGGTGTTGCGGATGGTCGCGCCGATGATGTTGGCGATCGGGCCGAGCTTGGCGATCGCGGTCTCCGGGTCGTCCGGGTCGATCTCGATGCCGAGCACGTCGGACACCTCGGCCAGGAAGGCGCGTACGGTGTCGGTCATCACCACCGGGAAGCGGTGCCGGCCGATCCGGGCGACCGCCTCGGCCAGCGCGGTGACCGCGTTGTCGTCGTGCATCATCGAGCCGTGGCCGGGCCGGCCCTTGGCGTGCAGGCGCAGCCAGTCGATGCCCTTCTCCGCGGTCTCGATCAGGTAGAGCCGGCGCTGCTCGTCCACGGAGTAGGAGAAGCCGCCGACCTCGCCGATCGCCTCGGTGCAGCCGTCGAACAGGTCGCGGTGCCGCTGGGTGAGGAAGTGCGCGCCGTAGTCGCTGCCGGCTTCCTCGTCGGCGGTGAACGCGAGCACGATGTCGCGCCGGGGGCGGACGCCGGCGCGCTGCCAGCCGCGGACCACGGCGAGGACCATGGCGTCGAAGTCCTTCATGTCGATCGCGCCGCGGCCCCACAGGTAGCCGTCGCGGATCTCGCCGGAGAACGGGTGCACCGACCACTCGTCCGGGTCGGCGGGCACGACGTCGAGGTGGCCGTGCACGAGCAGCGCGTCGCGGCCCGGCTCGGTGCCGGGGATGCGGGCGACCACGTTCGCCCGGCCGGGGGCGGATTCGTGGATCTCGGCGTCGACGCCGGCCTCGGCGAGCTTCTCCGCCACGTACTCGGCGGCGCGCCGCTCCCCCACGCTGGTGTCGTTGTCGCCGGTGTTCGTGGTGTCGATGCGCAGCAGGTCGCGGCAGAGGTCCACGACCTCGTCGGTGGCGTCGGGCCGGGCGGGGAGGGCGTCGCTCGTCATCGCTTCCTTATATCAGCAGGCGGGGTCGTCGCGGCCGTCGGTGCGCGCCGCGGTTTCGTGGATCTCCCGGCCGGGTACCGGCGGAGGCGCCCGGGACATCGACCCCGGCCGTCACGAGGAGGGCCCCATGACCGTCCCGCTGCCGCCGCTGCCGCCCGCCGCCGACGACGCGTACCGGCCGGGTGGGCGAAGCGTGGCCGACCTCGTGGACACCGAGCACCGGGCGCTGCTGGGGCTGGCCGACCGGGTCACCGACGCGGCGCTGACGGCGGCCGAGCGGCGCGACGTGCTGGACGTGCTGACCGCCGCGGTGTCCCGGCACCTGTCGGCCGAGGAGCAGTATCTGTTCCCGGCGGCGCGGGCCGCCATGCCGGACGCCGTCGAGCTGGTGGAGCGGGAGATCGAGGCCGACGCCGGGCTGCTGACCGCGCTCAAGGAGCTGTCCGGCGCGGACGACCCGGCGGTCGCCGACGTGGCCGAGCGGGTGCGCCGGCACGTCAGCCGCGTCGCCGCGCTGGTCACGCCGTTGCGGGAGGTGGCGAGCGACGCCGAGCTGATCCGGCTGGGCAACCGGTGGGAGATCGCGGAGGAGGCGGCGCCGACCCGGCCGCACCCCGGCACGCCGGCCACCCCGCCCTGGAACAAGATCGTCGAGCCGGCGGTCGGGGTGCTGGACAAGGTGCGCGACGCGGTCTCCGGACGGCGTACCCGGCTGAGTGACCTGGAACACCGCCGCCAGAGCTGAGCCGATCGCCCCTTTCGCGTATCGGTTCGTGGTCCTACCGTCACGGTATGGATCTGGAGCTGCGACACCTGCGTGTGGTCTGCGCGATCGCGGAGACGGGGAGCGTCACCAAGGCCGCCTCGGCGCTCGGCCTGGCCCAGCCGGCGTTGACCGCCCAGCTTCAGCGGATCGAACGGGCGCTGGGCGGGCCGCTGTTCGAACGGGACCGCCGCGGCGCCCGCCCGACCGCGCTGGGCGAACTGGTGCTGGACCGGGCGCGGGTGCTGCTGCCGGCGATGAAGGGCCTGCGGGACGAGGCGGCCCGGATGGCCGGCGCGGGCGACCCGCTGCGCCGCTACCGCTTCGGCGGGGTGAACAGCCCGATCATGGGCCGGCTGGTGCACCGGCTCGCCGCCGAGCGGCCGGACGCGCAGATCACCACGTACGCCTCGTGGTCGGTGGACGAGCTGGCGCAGATGGTGGCCGGCGGCCGGCTCGACTTCGCCCTCACCGGGGTGTGCGGCGACTCGACGCCGTCGGCGGGGTTCGGGCTGAGCTGGCGGGAGGTGGCGGTGGAGCCGATCTGCGTGCTGCTGCCGCAGACCCACCCGCTGGCCGGTCGCGCCGAGATCGACCTGGTCGACCTGAGTCACGAGCGGTGGGTGGCCGCGCCGGGCGACGGCTGCTTCGGCGACTGCTTCGCCGCCGCGTGCGCCCGCGCCGGCTTCACCCCCAAGAAGGTGTACGAGGCGGACGTGCGGGCCGCCCTGGAGCTGGTGGACGCGGGCGAGGCGGTGGCGTTGTGCCAGGCCACGTTCCGGCCGGTCGCCGGGCTTGTCACGCGGCGGCTGGCCGGTTCGCCGCTGCGCTGGCGGCTGCTGCTCGGCTGGCACCCGGACGTGCCGGCGGCCGCGGTGGCCGACCCGGTGCTGGCGGCGGCGGTGGCGGCGTACACGGACGCGCTGGCCAACCATCCCGACTATCTGGGCTGGTTGCTGGCGCACCCGGAGTTCGGCGTGCAGCCCAACGGCACCGGCGGGGTGCGAATCGCCTGAACCCGGGTAACACCGGCGACATGACTGATCTGTATCCGGCCGCCGACCAGCGGGAGCTGCTGCGTCAGGCGGCCACCGCGCACACCACCGCCGCCGCCGAGGTGGAGGCGTTCCTGCGGCGGCTGCCGGAGGTGCCGGACCCGGCCGACGTCACCGAGTACGCCAACCTGCTCAGCCGTGCGGAGCGGGCCCGGGACGACCTGCTGGCCGCCGCGGACGCGGCCGGGCTGCGGCTGCCCAGCCTGGAGTCGGAGTAGACGCCGGCGCCCGGGTGGGTGACCCGCCCGGGCGCCGGCGTACCGGCTCAGCGTTCGATCAGGACGTCGTGGCCGAGGTCGAGCAGGGCGTGCCGCCACTCGTCGTCGGCGTTGCCCCGGCGTGGCCGCTGCGCGGTCAGCTCCCGGATCCGGGTGATCGCCTCGCGCATCACCTCGATGTCCTCCGGCGTGAGGTCCACCTTGCGCTTGCGCAGCACGGCGAGGATCTGCCGGCCGGGTTCGGGCAGGTCGAGGTCCGGGCCGGGGCCGAACGCCTCCTCCCCCGAGCCGCGGGTCAGCAGCCACTGCCGCAGCGTCTCGGAGGACACGTTCACCTCGGCGTGGAAGTCGTCCCAGATCACCTCGACCTCGGGGTCGAGTCGCGCCTCGCGTGCCATCACGCCTCCTCTGCCGACGGCGGCCCGGATGCCGGCTCGCCCTCGTTCGGTGTGTGCTGCTTCAGGCCCTCCGGCGGCACCCGCACCCGGGACGGGTTCGCCGTCGGGGCCGCCTCGATCGGCTCACCGGCCCCGATGTCGCCGTCGGGGACCTCCTCGGGTTCGGTCATGTCCGCCCTTTCGATCCGTCGGTGACGAGGCGGTCCGGCCCGTGGGAACGGACCGTCGCCGGTCATCGGGGATGAGACGTGGTGGCTGCCGCGTGCCCGCGTTCACCGGCGGTGACGTCGAATACCAGCTGGTCGTCGCGGGCGTCGACAATGACCTTCTGCCCCGGGGATATCTCGTTCTCCAGCAGCATCCGGGACAGCCGGTTGTCGACCTCGCGCTGGATCACCCGGCGCAGCGGGCGGGCGCCGAACTCCGGCTGGTAGCCGTGCTCGGCGAGCCAGTCCACGCCGGCGGTCCTGAAGTCCACCTGGATGTCCTGGGCGTGCATGCGGCGGCGGGTCTCCTCCAGCAGCAGCCCGGTGATCTGGCGCAGCTGCTCGGCCTCCAGCCGCTGGAAGATGATCACCTCGTCGATGCGGTTGAGGAACTCCGGGCGGAAGTTCTCCTGGAGCCGGCGCATCAGCCGTTCCCGCAGCTCGTCGCTCTCCTGCTGGCCGGGCGCGCCGCTGGCGAAGCCGACGGTGCGCTGGGCGCCGGTGATCAGCTCCGAGCCGAGGTTGCTCGTCATGATCAGCACGGTGTTCTTGAAGTTCACCGTCCGGCCCTGGCTGTCGGTGAGCCGGCCGTCGTCGAGCACCTGGAGCAGGATGTTGAACACGTCCGGGTGCGCCTTCTCGATCTCGTCCAGCAGCACCACCGCGTACGGGCGGCGGCGGACCGCCTCGGTGAGCTGGCCGGCCTCCTCGTAGCCGACGTACCCGGGCGGCGCGCCGACCAGCCGGCTGACCGTGTGCCGCTCCTGGAACTCGCTCATGTCCACCCGGACCATCCGGTCCGCCTCGCCGAACAGCGCCTCGGCCAGCGCGCGGGCCAGCTCGGTCTTGCCGACGCCGGTCGGGCCGAGGAACAGGAAGCTGCCCATCGGCCGGTTCGGGTCGGCCAGCCCGGTGCGGGAGCGGCGCACCGCCTCGGAGACGGCGCTGACCGCGTCGTCCTGGCCGATGATCTTCTCGTGCAGGTGCCCCTCCAGGCGCAGCAGCCGGTCGCGTTCCTCCTCGGTGAGCTGGGTGACCGGGATGCCGGTGGCCCGGGAGACCACCTCGGCGATCTCCGTCGGCCCCACCTCGGGCACGTGGTTGGGTCCCTCGTCGCCGCGGGCGCGGCGCACCTGGTCCTCCAGCTCGGCGACCCGGTCGCGCAGCGCGGAGGCCCGCTCGTACTGCTCGTCGGAGACCGCCTGCTCCTTGTCCCGGCGCGTGTCCTCGAGCTGCTGCTCCAGCTCGCGCACGTCCTCGGCGGGAGTGCGCGTCCGCAGCCGCACCCGCGCGCCGGCCTGGTCGATCAGGTCGATCGCCTTGTCCGGCAGGAACCGGTCGGTGACGTACCGGTCGGACAGCTCACCGGCGGCGATCAGCGCCTCGTCGGTGAACCGGACCTGGTGGTGCGCCTCGTACCGGTCGCGCAGCCCGCGCAGGATCGCCACGGTGTCCTCCACGCTCGGCTCGGGCACCAGCACCGGCTGGAACCGGCGGGCCAGCGCGGCGTCCTTCTCGATGCTGCGCCGGTACTCGTCGAGCGTGGTCGCGCCGATGACCCGCAGCTCGCCGCGGGCCAGGGCCGGCTTGAGCATGTTCGACGCGTCCATCCCGCCCTCGCTGCCGGCGCCGCCCGCGCCGACCAGCGTGTGGATCTCGTCCAGGAAGATGATCAGCTCGTCGCGGTGGGCGCGGATCTCGTCGATCACCTTCTTCAGGCGTTCCTCGAAGTCGCCCCGGTAGCGGGTGCCGGCGACCAGGCCGGACAGGTCGAGCTGGATCACCCGCTTGCCGATCAGCGTCTGCGGCACGTCGCCGTCGCAGATCCGTTCCGCCAGCCCTTCCACGATCGCGGTCTTGCCGACACCGGCCTCGCCGATCAGCACCGGGTTGTTCTTGGTCCGCCGGGACAGGATCTCCACCGCCTGCTCGATCTCGTCGGCGCGGCCGATCACCGGGTCGATCTGGTCCATCCGGGCCAGCTCGGTGAGGTCCTGCCCGTACTGGTCGAGGGTGGGGGTGCCGCGGTCCGGGCGCGGCGTGCCGGCCGCGCCCCGCTCGGCGCTGGCCGCCTGCAACGACTCCGGCTGGATCCGGCCGGCGGCGAGCATCCGGCCGGCCGGCGACTCGGGGTTCAGCGGCAGCGCCATCAGGATGTGCTCGGGACCGATGTAGTTGGCGCCCATCGCGCGGGAGAGCTGGTGCGCGTCCAGCAGCGCCCGCTTCGCGGCCGGGGTCAGCGACAGGTTCGGCGGCACCTCGCCCCGGGGCGCGCCCTCACCCCGCCCGCCGAGCGCGTTGACGAGCGTGTCCGGGTCGGCGCCGGCCCGGCGTACCAGGTCGCGCAGCGGCTCGCGCTGCAACGCCGCCCAGAGCAGATGGTCGGTGTCCAGGTCGTTGCTGTGCTTCTGAGCGGCCCGGCGGGCCGCGTCGGCGAGCATCTCCCGGGCGTCGGCGGTCATCAGTCGGGTGATGTCGACCCGGTGCGCCGGTCGGCGTCCCCCCTCGCCCCGGCCGAAGTATCGGGCCAGGAACTCGTCCCAGGGGTCGTTGCCGAAGTCACCCGGTCCCATCATCATCGTCCTCCGCAGTCGGTCGGCACGACCGGTACCCGGCACGCGCGGCACGGTCGGCGGTGGCTACCCGGCGGTCGGCGCGACAAACGCGACCGGATGGCAGGCTGAGGGCATGGAGAGCAGACCGCTGCTGGTCGTGGACGGCGCGAACGTGGTGGGCTCGCGCCCGGACGGCTGGTGGCGGGACCGGGCCGGCGCGGCCGCCCGCCTGCGCGACGCGCTGGCGTCCGTCGGGGAGGCGGGCCTGCCGCCGGAGCTACCCCCGCCGGTGCAGGTGGTGCTGGTGGTGGAGGGCGCGGCCCGGCACGTCACCTCGGCGCCCGGCGTCGAGGTGGTGTCCGCGCCCGGCTCCGGCGACGACACGGTGGTGGAGCTGGTGGCCGCCGCGCCGCAGCGGCGGCGGGTGGTGGTCACCGCCGACCGGGAGCTGCGCGAGCGGGTGACCGCGCTCGGCGCGGAGGTACGCGGCCCGCGCTGGCTCGGCCGCTAGATCATCCGGTTCCGTCAACGGGACCGGCGGGCTCGCCGACGGGACCGGCGGCGAGGTCTTCGCGCACGTCAGGGCCACAACCGGACACGCGGGCGACAACCGCCTGAGGGTGGATGCTCGCCCACTCGTTCCGATGGGTTGTAATGGAGATCTCTTTTGCCCCCAGGAGGTTCCGTGGCGAGCGTCGCCGAGCTGAAGGCCGCCATCGATGTCGCGCTCCAGCAGATCGGTGACGGCCAGACAGCGGTGCAGGCAGCGGGCGAGAAGCTGGCCGAGGCACAGCAGACCCTGGCCGGCGCGCTGGAGGGCAGCGGCCACGAGACGGTCGAGGCGGCCCAGGCCTCGCTGACACAGGCCAGCCAGGAGCTGGAGGAGTGTCTCGCCGCGACACTCGTCGCGGTCGAGCAGGCGCAACTCTACGTCGCGACGCTCTGAGGCCGGGCCGTGTCCATCGTCGAGGACATCGGCGCCCAGGTCCGCGCCGCCGCCGAGGACCTGCCCCTCGCCCAGCTCGCCGCCGCGCTGGAGAAGCTCGGCCAGGCGCAGGAGCGGCTGCGCTGGGTACGCCAGGAGTCGGCCGACCCGATGGGGGTGCCGGAGCTGTCCTCGGCCACCGAGCACGCCGAAACCGCCGGCTACGCGCTGCGTGTGGCGCAGGAGCAGCTCACCGCGTACCTGGCCGCGATCGGGCTGGCCCCCGACGGCGCGCCGCCGGCCCCGCCGGGCGAGCGGCCGCCCAAGCACGACACGCCGCGCGGCGAAGCGCCGCCCGCGCCGGGCGCCGCGCCCGAGCCGGGCGAGCAACCCGCGGTACGACGCTGGTGGGCGGTACGGGTGGCGGAGCTGACCGGCGGCCGGGAGGGTACGCCCGACGAACCGGACGAGCGCGTCGGGGACTCCCGGGAGCTGCTGCGCCGGGTGGTCGCCGGGGTCCGCTCCGGTGACCGGGACCGGCTGCACCGCGACCTGCGCGGCGCGCACGCCGACGTGGGGCTGGGGCTGGCCGCGATCGCCCCGCCGCTGCTGCGCGAGCTGGCCGGTGAGCTGCTCGGCCACCCGCCCCGCGCGGACGACCTGCCCCGGCTGCGCGACGCGCTGGAGTCCCGGGTCCGTGACCTGCTGCCCGGCCTGCCGCGGCCGGTGCTGGACACGCTGCTGACCCGGGTGTGCCGGATGCCCCCGCCGCGCCGCGACGACGACGCGGAGCAGCCGCACGCGGCCGACCCGGCGGTCACCGCCGGCGTGCTAACCGGGGTGCTGCTCGACCGGCTCGGCCGGGACCTGCCGAAGGACACCGACGAACGGGAGACGTCCCGTGGCTGACGTCCGCACGCAACTGGTGACGCGGGTCCGGGGGATGCTCTCCGAGGCGCTGGGCGCCACCCGTACCCGGCTCGCCGCCGCCGAGGCGGAACTGACCGCGAGCCGGGAGCGGCTGGCGCGTACCCGCAAAGCCGCCGCCGCAGTGCCCGCCCGGGTGGGCGCGGCCCGCGACCGGCGCCTGGCCGAGATCGACGCCCGGCACACCGCCCGCCTCGCGGAGCTGGCCCGCCGGGCCGCCGCCGCGGCGCAGCGGGAGGCGCCGGGCGCGGCGTCCGCGCCCTGGGACCGCTGGCAAGCCACCCCCGCCGGCCGGTCCGAGCCACCGGGCGCGTTGCGGGTCGGCACGGTACGCCTCGACGGCGCCGAACCGGTGCCCGCGCTCGTGCCGCTGCTCGATGCCGGGCACGCGCACCTGGCCGGCGGCGACCGGGACGGCCTGGCGGCGGTGGTGCCGGCGCTGCTGCTGCGCTCGGTCGGCCGCGCCGACCCGGGCGCGGTGCGGCTGTACGGCTACGACCCGGAGCACCTGGGCGGCGGGCTGGCCGGGTTCGCCCCGCTCGGCACCGCCGGGCTGCTCACGTTCGTCGGACCGGGTGGCCTGGGCCGGCTGCTGGACGACCTGGTGGAGCAGATCCGCCGGATCAACGCCACGGTGCTGGCCGGTGAGTACGCCTCGCTGCGCGACCTGGCCGCCGCGACCGGACGCCGCCCGGAGCCGTGGCGGGTGGCGGTGCTGCTCGGCGGTGACGAGCTGTCCCGGCACGAGCGCGGCCAGCTCGACCGGGTGGTACGCACCGGCGCCGCGTGCGGCGTGCACCTCGTGGTCCGCGGCATCGAGCTGCCCGACGACCCGACCGTCACCCGGATCGTGGTCGAGCCGGACGACGCCCGGGTGGCCGGGCTGCCGGTGCGGCTCGACGCGCCGCCGCCGCCCGCGCTGGTCACCGAGACCTGCCGCGCGGTTGCCTCCCGGGTCGCCGCCGGCCCTCCCCCGACGCCGTTCACCGACCTGCTCCCGCCGCCGGACGAGTACTGGCGGGAGGACTCGTCGCACGGGCTCAGCGCGCCGGTCGGCGAGGGCCCGCACGGGCGGCAGGTGCTGCTCACGCTCGGCGACTACCCGCCGCACGCGCTGATCGGCGGCCCGTCCGGCACCGGCAAGACCAATCTGATCTTCGCCTGGATCGGCGCGCTCGCGGCCCGCTACTCCCCCGCCGAGCTGGAGTTCTATCTGCTGGACTTCAAGGAGGGCGTGTCCTTCGCCCGGTTCGCGCAGGGCCGGCGCGACCCGAGCTGGCTGCCGCACATGCGGCTGGTCGGCATCAACGTCAACACCGACCGGGAGTTCGGCCTGGCGCTGCTGCGCTTCCTCGCCGAGGAGCTGCGCCGCCGCGCCGACGCGGCGAAGAAGCACGAGGTCACCAAGCTCGCCGAGCTGCGCGCGGTGGACCCGGACGGGCACTGGCCACGCATCGTGGCCGTGGTGGACGAGTTCCAGGCGCTGCTCGCCGGCCGGGACGTGGTCGCCCGGGAGGCCGCCGACCTGCTGGAGGACCTGGCCCGGCGGGGCCGGTCGCAGGGCATCCACCTGGTGCTCGCCTCGCAGGACGTACGCGGCATCGAGGCGCTGTGGGGGCGGCCCGCGCTGGTCGCCCAGTTCACGCTGCGGATCGCGCTGCCGAAGGCGCTGCGCATCCTGGCCGAGCGCAACGACGCGGCGCAGTCGCTGCCCCGCCACCACGCGGTCATCAACGCCGAGTCGGGCCTGGCCGAGGGGAACGAGGTGGCCCGCATCCCGTCGGCCAGCGACTGGGAGACGTGGAGCGAGCTCCAGCACCGGCTGTGGCGGATGCGCCCGCAGGACGCCGCGCCGGCCCGGCTGTTCGACGGCGACGCGATCCCGAAGCTGGCCGACGCGCCGGATTTCCGCGCGCTGACCGCGCCGGAGCAGGGCGTCCCGCGCAACCCGGTGGCGCTGCTCGGCGAGATCATCGACGTGCAGGCCCGCTCGGCGGCGCTGCGGCTGCCCCGCGCCCCGGGCCGCAACCTGGCGGTGCTGGGCACCCGGGTGGACGAGGCGTGCGCGGTGCTCGACGCCGCCGCCCGCTCGCTGGCCCGGCAGTACCCGCCCGGCGCGGCCCGCTTCTCCATCGCCTGCCTGGACCCGGACGCCGACCCGGCCGCCCGCGCGCTCTACGAGGACCTGGCCGGGGACGCCTCCTGGTACGACGAGGAGACGGTGCCGGAGCTGATGGCCGAGGCAGGTGACGGGCTGGGCGCGCCGGGCGCGCCGCGTACCCCGCACTTCCTGCTGCTGTACGCGGTGGACGCGGCCGCGGCGGCGCTCGCCGGCAAGGCCGGTACGCGCACCGGGCTGGAGCAGCTGCGCCGGATCCTGCACGACGGGCCGGAACGGCGTACGCACGTGCTGGCGTGGTGGCGGGGCGTGGCCCGGATGCGGGCCGACCTGGGCGGCGCGGGCGCGCGCACGGATCAGATCGGCGCCTGGGTGGCGCTCGACGTGCAGGGCGGTGAGCTGGGCTCCTCGCTGTATCCGGGCAGCGGAGGGCCGGACTGGTATCCCCGGCCGTGGCGCGGTCTCTACTTCGACCGGGCGGTGCACCGCACCGGACAGGTGATCATCCCTTATGGTCCGTCCCGATGAACGAACCGGTTACCAGTGAGACGTACAGCGCGCAGATCCGCCGGCTCGCCGAGCTGACCGCCCGGGTGGCCGCCCAGCGGGCCGAGGCGCACACCTGGTACGACCAGCAGGTGGCCGCCGCGGACCGGGCGGTCGCCGAGGCCACCGAGCAGATGCGGCAGGCCGAGACGGAGGTGGCCGAGGCGTCCCGGATGGTGGAGCGGGTCGACGGCGAGGTCACTCACCTGTGGACGCAGTTGCGGGCCCGGCTCGGTGTGGGCGCCCGGCGGCTGGGTGACCCGCCCGGCCCGGTACGCGGGGCCGCCGGTGACCCGGTGCCGCTGCTGCGCGCGGTCCGGGACCTGCTGGAGCGCACCGGCGCCCCGGGTGAGCTGCCCGGCTCGGTGAATCCGCTGCTGATCGCCTGCGGCATCGGCGGGGCGCTGGTGGCATACGCGCTGGGGGTGGCGGCGCGAGCGCTGGCGGCCGGCGCCAGCGGTGACCTGGCGGTGGGTCTGCCGGTGCTGGCGCTGGTGGTGACGCTGCTCGGCCCGGTGATCGGGCTGGCGCCCGCACGGCTGCTGGCCGACCGCCGCCACGCCGTGCTGACCCCACGCCCGATGATCCTGGTGGCCGTCTCCGGCCTGGCGACGACCCTGCTCCTGCTGACGGTGACCTACACCCGCTGACCGCCGCCCGTCACCCGCCGGCGATCATGAGGTTGGCGGCGCGACACGCCGTCGCGCCGCCGGTCAACCTCATGATCGCCCGGTTCAGGCGGGGGTGAGGACTGCCTCCTTGAGCAGCCGGCGGGCCAGCACCAGGCGGTCGGCGTCGTCGTCGAGGCCGGGCAGGTCGCCGACCCTCGTCACCTCGCCGGTGAGCAGCGCGCGCAGCGCCGCCTCGCAGGTGCCGGGCAGAGTGAGCGTGCGGTCGGGCACGCGCAGCGTCACCCGTCCGTCGGCGGCCGGGGTGAGCTGCCAGCGCAGGCCGCCGCGCACCGCGACCTCGCTGTCCGCGTTCAGCCGGGCCAGCGCCTCGGCCTGGGCCAGCGGCCGGATCGGCGCCGGGCGGGCCGCCGGCCAGACCCGGGCACGCAGCCGGCCGGCCACCGCCGCCGGGTCGGCCCGCAGCAGCCAGTCGCGCAGCGCCTCGACGGTCTCGGTCAGCTCCGGCTCGATCGCGTCCGGGTCGGCCAGGTCCAGCCCGAACGGCAGGCTCGCGCGCAGCCGCGCGTCCTCGGCGGCCAGCGCGAGCAGTTCCTCGACCACCGCGTACCGGGTCAGCGCCCGGATGCCCACGGTCAGGTGCAGCGAGCTGGACTCCTGCGCCTGGGCGCTGTGCAGCCAGCCGCGCGGCAGGTAGAGCGCGTCGCCCGGAGAGAGCACCACGTCCAGCTCGGGGCGTCCTTCGGCGGTCGCGGAGACCTCGTCGGCCCGGCCGCCCCAGGGCTGGCGCTCCAGCGGGTCGGCCAGCACCGGCGGGTGGATGCGCCAGTGCTTGCGTCCGTCGACCTGGAGCACGAACACGTCGTGGGTGTCGTAGTGGGTGGCGAAGCCCTGGCTGCCGGCCGGGGTCAGGTAGGCGTTCACCTGCAACGGCTGGGCCAGCGCGGCGCCCAGGTCGCGGGCGAAGTCGACGAGCGCCGGCCAGATGCGGTGCAGGCCCTGCAACACCAGCGTCGCGCCGTCGGCGTAGAGCGCCAGCACCTTCTCGTCGAGGACCTGGTCGCCGATCTCGGCGCCCGCGCCACCGCCGCCGGTGTACCGCGCCGCCGGCACGAGCCGGCCGTCCTTGGCCACCCGCAGGAACGGAGTACGCAGGCCGCGGCGGCTGAGCAGCTCGTCGGCGTCGGCGGGGCTGAGCAGGTCGGTGAAGCCGTCCGGGCTGGGCAGCTCCGCGGCGCGGGACAGCAGCGGGCTGCGCCCCCAGTGGTCGGCGGCGAACTTGGCCGGCTCCACCGCTACGCACCGGGCCAGCGCCTCGGCGGCGGAAAGCGGAACCGCCGGGCGGCCGTGGCCACCCGGCGGGTCGACGTGCGTGCTCATGTGTCAGGCGCTGCCGTCGGCGCCGCCGTCGTGCTGACCCGGAGTCGCGCCACCGTCGGCCGGGCCCTCCGCGCTGCCGTCGGCGCCACCGTCGTGCTGACCCGGAGTCGCGCCGCCGTCGGCGGGACCCTCGGCGCCGCCGTCCGCGCCACCGTCGTGCTGACCCGGAGTCGCGCCGCCGTCGGCGGGACCCTCGGCGCCGCCGTCCGCGCCACCGTCGTGCTGACCCGGGGTGGCACCGCCGTCAGCGGGGCCCTCCAGGCCGCTGCCACCGCTGCTCTGGATGTCGTCGTCGTTCAATGCCATGGGTGCTCCCTCGGTGTGCCGCCCCGCGTGGTGCCGGGGTCCGTGTGCAGCGGGTGGTACCCCACGCCCGATCTTCTCTAACCACACCGTAGACGCCCGGACACCGTCGTACGGACGGTTCGCGGGGCAAGCGTCCGGGACCGGCGGATGCCAGGATGGCGGGAGGACGACGTGCGAGGAGGTCCACGTGACGCAGCCGGAGCCGCTCACCCCACTGGCCGAGGACTGGCAGCGGGCGCTCGCAGTGGTGGCGCACCCCGACGACCTGGAGTTCGGCGCCGCCGCCGCGGTGGCGCGCTGGACCGCCCAGGGCAAGGAGGTCGTCTACTGCCTGCTGACCAGCGGCGAGGCGGGCATCGACGGGATGTCGCCGGAGCGCGCCCGGGTGGTACGCGAAGAGGAGCAGCGCGCCTCCGCCGCCGTGGTCGGGGTGTCAGTGGTCGAGTTCCTCGGCCTGCCCGACGGGCTGCTGGAGTACGGCGTGCCGCTGCGCCGGGCCATCGCCGCCGTGGTGCGCCGGCACCGGCCGGACGTGGTGCTGACGAACAACTTCCGGGAGACCTGGGACGGGGCGTACGCGCTGAACCAGGCCGACCACATCGCCTGCGGCCGGGCCACGCTGGACGCGGTCCGCGACGCCGGCAACCGGTGGATCTTCCCGGAGCAGCTCACCGACGGCACGCAGCCGTGGTCGCGGGTCCGCGAGGTGTGGGCGGCCGGGTCGCCGGCCGCCCGGCACGGGGTGGACGTGACCGACACGTTCGACAAGGGCGTGGCGTCGCTGCGGGCGCACGGGGCGTACCTGACCGGACTCGGCGACGGCGGTTTCGACGCCGAGGAGTTCCTGGAGGGCATGGCCCGGCCGGCCGGGCGCCGGCTCGGCGCGCGGTTCGGCGCGACGTTCGAGGTGTTCCAGATCAGCCTTCAGTAGGGCGCGGCGACGGTCGGGACGCCGTCGGCCCGCCCCGCCGAGGGGGCGGGACGGACCGGGCCGGCGCCGGGTCAGGGAATGAGCTGACGCAGATCCTTCGGCATGGTGGACTTCACGTCCTGCCACTCGCCCTGGGTGACGTGCCGGCGCAACGTGTCCAGCACGACCTGCACCACCCGCTGCGCGCCGCCCTCGGCGTCGTACGGGAAGCCCTGGCGCACCTCGTACAGGAAGTCGTCCCGGTTCAGCTTGATCGGCACGTTCTCCGGCTGCCAGCCGTCGAAGTAGACGCCCCGCACCAGCACCGGCAACTGCTGGGCGAACTCGACGCTCTCCTGCACCGGCATCCGGTCCCGCAGCAGATGCAGCACCGTACGCAACGCGGCGTAGGACTGGTTGCGCTGCTCCTTGGGCCAGCCGTACGCGGACTCGATCTCCTTGAGGATCACGTTCGTCTTGTCCAGCGAGGACTCGAACGCGGACAACATCTGTTCGGCCATCGGGATCACCCCCGTGCGTCGGTCTCCCAGCGTCGGTCTTCGGCGCGGCGCGGCGGTCCGCTGGGCCCCCGCCACAGCCGGGTCGGACGGAACCAGCCGGGCCGTTCGGCCCGCCGAGGCGCCTCGGAGCTGCCGACCACGTGCAGTACGCCACCGCGGCGTCGATCCGCCACCACCCGTACCGTCATGACCCACCTCCTCGTCGCGGCGCCTCCGCCCGGCCCGGCGGAGCGCGTCCACAGTCATGCTGCGTCGCGGACGGGTGAGCCGGCCTCACCCGGAGCGGGTGAGCCCGGCTCAGGCGTCCAGCAGGCCGGCGAGGGTACGGGCGTTGCGCTGCGCGTAGTCGCGGTAGCAGTTGTTCATCAGGACGTGTGTCTGCTCGGCCTCGCCGGCCAGCTCGCGCAGTTTCGGCGCCCAGTCGCGCAGCTCCCGCTTCGAGTAGTCGTAGCCGAACTTCTCGTGGATGTCCTTGCTGGTCCACTTGTCGCTGTGCCCGTGGAAGCGGACCATCGCGAGGTCCGCGGTGGCGGCCAGCACCGGCGGGACGGACGACTTGTGTCCCTGCGGCATGTCCACGCAGACGAACGGCAGCGCGTGCTCACGCAGGAACCCGAGCGTCTCCTCGGCGTTGTCGCCGTCGAACCAGGAGGCGTGCCGGAACTCGAAGACCGGGCGCAACGGCGCGCACCGGCGGGCCACCTCCAGCAGGTACTGCTTGTTGTCCCGCTTGATGGTGAACCAGGGCGGGAACTGGAACAGCAGCGCGCCCAGCTTTCCCGCGTCGACGAGCGGGTCCAGGGCGGACAGGAACCGCGTCCACACCTCCTCGTACGCCTGCGCGGGCAGGTCGTCCGGGTAGACGTTGCGCTTGTCCGTGTCCGGGCGCAGGTCCTTGTAGAGCGCGGAGACGCGGGTGGGGTGGCCGGTCAGCAGGCTGAACGCCTTGACGTTGAACGTGAACCCGGCCGGGGTGCGTTCGGCCCACAGCCGGGCGGTGCGCTCGGCCGGCGGCGAGTAGTAGGTGGCGTCCACCTCGACCAGCGGGAACTGCCGGGCGTAGTAGGACAGCCGGCGCTCCGGCGTGTCGGCGCTGTCCGGATACCAGCCGGAGTCGAGCAGCGTCCGGTCGGTCCACGAGGCGGTGCCCACCTTGATCTCACCCATGGCAGGAGTTCATCGCGTCGGCGGACCGACCGGCAACCGCATCGGCGTCAGGCCGCCCGCCGCTCCCGGGTCTGCTTGCAGGCCACGCAGGAGGTGGCGGACGGGAAGATCTCCAGCCGCTCCACCGGGATCGGGGCGGTGCAGCCCTCGCAGAAGCCGTAGGTGCCCTCGTCCAGGCGGGTCAGCGCGTGCTCGAACTGCGCCCGCCGGTCCAGGATGGTGCGCAGCAGCGACTGCGCGGTGTCCCGCTCGGCGGTCTTGGTGCCGCTGTCGGCCTGGTCGTCGCCGGCGGTGTCGCCGACCTCGACCAGCCGCAGCACGTGGCTCTGCGCCAGCGTCTGCTCGTACTCGGCGGTCAGCTCGTCGTACCGCGACCGCAGGGACTGCCGGATCTGGTCGACCTCCGCCTGGGAGCGGCCGGTGGCTGTCGTGTCGTGGACGAGCATCGCTGCCTGCCTTCCTACGTCCTCATACCGGACCGGGGCGGCCAGCGCCCCGGACCCCGGTCCGACTGTGGATGCGCGGGCGACGAGATCACCCGTGCTCTGTGAGCCGGGCGATTACCCCCGCCCACGGCGGGCCAAACCGGCTGTTTCCTGAGTGTTTCCGGTGAGTCCGTAGCCGCTGGTCAGGCCGCCTCGACCAGCGCGGGGCGGCGCGGGTCGTCGGCCCGGACCACCACGTCGGCGAAGGACGCGGGGTCGACCTCGTCGGCGTAGCGGGCGAAGGCGGGCAGCGTCCAGCGCAGCGCCGGGTCGGTACGCCGGTCCAGCGCCGCCGGGGACAGCACGAGGTGGACCGTGACGTCGAACGGCAACGCGCCGCCGAGCAGCAGCGCGCCGCTGACCACTACCACCCCGCCGGGCGGCAGATCCACGTACGCGGCCCGGCTGGCCCGATCGGCGGCGGCGTCCCAGAGCGACGGCAGCAGCCGGCCCGAGCCGTCCGGGCCGGCCGGGTCGAGCACCTCGCGGCGCAGTCCGGGCTCGTCGAGCCAGCCCTCGTAGTACGCGTCGGGGTTGGTGCGGCCGTGCTCCAGGCGGACCGAGGCGGGGCGGAGGAAGTCGTCGGCGCGTACGTGCAGCACCGGCCGGCCGGCGGCGCGCAGCGGGGCGACGAGGGCTTCGGCGAGCGTGTCCGGTGCGGCGGCGGGCGGGCCGTCCACGGCGACCCGCAGCCGGCCGGGCGTCCCGGTGCGGGCGAGACGCCCGGCCAGCTCGGTGACGAGCCGGTCGGGGCTGATCGGGCGCACACGCATCGGACCATCGTGCCGCGCGGGCGGGCGGGTCACCACCTGATCCCTCCGGGCGGTCGGGGCTCCGTCCGGCGGCGATCGGCGCGTGGGTGTCCCGGGTCAGCCGGTGCGGTCGATGGTGACGCGGGCGTCGTCGGCGAGCCGGTAGCCGACGCCGTAGACGGTGGTGACCAGCGGGACGTCCACGCCGACCTTGCCGCGCAGCCGGCGGACGTGCACGTCGACGGTGCGGACGCCGGCGTGCTCGTACCCCCAGACCGCGTTGAGCAGTTGCAGGCGGGTGAACACCCGGCGGGGGTGGGCGACCAGGTGCAGCAGCAGGTCGAACTCCAGCCGGGTCAGCGGCAGCGGCTCGCCGTCGCGCAGCACCGACCGGGACGAGGCCAGGATGTGCAGGGTCGGGATGGTCGGGGCGAGCGGCCGGGACGGCGAGCGGCCGGCCGGGACGGCGTCGGGCCGGCGCTCGGCCGGAACCGCGGCGCTGACCACCGCGTCGCCGCGTTCGAGCATCTCGCGGGCGGCGTCGAGCAGCCGGCGCGCGGCCGGGGTGAGCGACTCCTCACAGGCCAGTGGGATGTTCAGGGTGACGGTGAGCATGGGCGCGGCGGTGTTGGCGGGACGACGCTGGCCGCCGGGGGGACGACCGGGGACCGCGGGTTGGGACGTATGCCATCCGGCGCGCGACGAGGCGGGGCTGACCGACATGGTCCTCCTTGGGCTGGTCCGGGTATCTCCCCACGGCCCGGGACGCCGCCTCATCGATGCTTCCCGGCGTCTCTGCGAGGGTCAAGAGGCGGCTGCGTTGCATGAATGTGACATTTGACGAACACATCGGAGCCGTGCGCTCGCTCTGCGTGCGAGGCCCGTTGATTACAGCAGAGCGCCGTTTCGGGCTGGTACGGGGGGTCTCCCCGGCGGTTCACAATGGCGGATGCGTCCTGAACGTGAACGCGGCGCACCCGGCTCTCCGGATGCGCCGCGTGCGGGAAGGGCGGGTCAGGCGTCGCGGTCCACGGTGATCGCGGCGTCGTCGGCGAGGCGGTAGCCGACGCCGTAGACGGTGGTGACCAGCGGCGTGTCCGGTCCGAACTTGGCCCGCAGCCGGCGGACGTGGACGTCGACGGTGCGGGCCACCGCGTGCTCGTAGCCCCAGACGTTGGCGAGCAGTTGCAGCCGGGTGAACACCCGGCGCGGGTGCTCGGCGAGGAAGAGCAGCAGGTCGTACTCGATGCGGGTGAGCGTGATCTCGGTGTCGCCGAGCCGGACCCGGCGGGTGCCGGTGAGGATGCGCACGCCGCCGCCGGCCGGTGGCGGTGGCGCGGCGGCGGCGCGGCGCAGGTCGAGCACGGTACGGGCGGCCCGGTGCTCGTCCGGGCTCACCAGCGCCTCGCCGGAGGCGGCGAGCTCGTCCAGCAGCTCGGCCAGGCGGGCCAGGCCCGGCGTCAGTGGGCCGGCGCCCAGGTCGAGGGTGATGGTCACGGTCGGCGCGGTACGCGGCCGGGGCGGCACTGCCCGGTCGGGGCGGCCCGATCGGGCCGGACGGGTGGTGAGGGCGACGACGGACATGGGAGCCTCCTGTGCGGGCGGTCGCCCCGCCCCGCCGGTGTGGCGGGACGGTCAGCGGAGCGCCCCACCGGCGGTGACCGGGGGCGCGGCGGACGAGGGTCGGGTCGGCGGGGTGGGACCGAGCGTGGGCAGGCCGGCGATGTGCCAGGCGGCGAAGCCGCCGACGACGTCGGTGGCCTTGTGCAGGCCGATGTCCTGGAGCGCGGCGGCGGCCAGCGACGAGGTGTAGCCCTCCTGACAGAGCACGATCACCGGCACGTCGTAGTCGACCGCCTGTGGCAGCCGGGCCGCGCAGCGCGGGTCGAAGCGCCACTCCAGCACGTTGCGCTCGACGACGAGCGCGCCCGGCACGGTGCCCTGTGCGGCGCGCTGGGCGGCCGGGCGGATGTCCACCAGCAGCGCCCCGGCCCGGCACGCCAGGTGCGCCTGCTCCGGATCGAGGCGGCGCAGGCGGGCCCGGGCGGCGGCGAGGATCTCGTCGATGCCCCGCGAGCCCGGCGGCGGAGCCGGACAGCGCTCGGTTGCGGTGGTGGGGATCTGCGCCATCGTGGCGTCCTTCCGTTCGTCGGGGTTGCGGGGGTGGGTCACCAGGCCACGCCGGCCTCGGCCACCTCGGCGACCCGGAGCCGGCCGGCGACGAGGCGGTAGCGGGTCATCCGGGTCAGCGCCGGCCGGTAGACGTGCACGCTCACGGCGGGCTGGTCGCCGTGGTTGGTGACCTGGTGCACGTGCCGTACGCCGAAGCGCCGCCCGGCGCCGGCGGCGAGCCGGTGCGGGCGCAGCCGCGCGCCGCTGACCGTCTCCTCGGTGAGCACGCCGGCCACGACCAGGAACGCGCCGGCGCTGCCGCCGTGGTCGTGCAGGCCGGTGCCCTGTCCGGGCAGCCAGCTCAGCGCCCACACCTCGTGCTCGTCGCCGGCGTCCAGGCGGGCGTACCACCGCTCGGACGCGTCGAAGCACAGCGGCACCGGCCAGCCGTCCGGGTCGGCCCAGCGGGCGGCGACGGCGAGCAGATCGGCGGGAGCGGTGCTGGTCATCGGCGGGACGTCCTCACGGTGCGGAGCGGATGTACCCGCACAGCCTAGACGGCAAAGCCTATCGGTTAAGTAGGTAATACCAGATGCTGGGACGCCGGCTCACGGCTCAGCGCAGGACCGGCGGATCCACCTTGTAACCGGGCACGGACGGCCAGCGGACGGTGAGCACCGTGGACTCCCGCTCGGCGTACCAGGAGTGGTCCACGCCCCGGCCCCACACCACGTAGTCACCGGGCGCGCGCAACACCACCGTGCGGTCCGGCAGCTCGATCCGGAACGCGCCGCTGATCAGCACCAGCAGGGCGGTACGCCGCTCACCGGTGGCCCACCGGGACCGGCTCTCCCCCGCCGGGTGCACGCCCCACTTCACCTCGACGTCGGTGCTGTGCCGCACGTCCCCGGCCGGCTTGAAGTGGCCCAGCAGCCAGCCCGCGTCGGTCGCGCCGTCCACCGCCGCGTTGCCCACGTACACCCGATCGTCCATGCGCGCGCCTCCCGTGCCCGGCTGCGCAAGCTACCAGGCGCGTCCGGCCGCGACGCCATAGCCTGGGCGGATGCCCGACGAACTCGACGACGAGACCATCGCCTTCGCCCACCGGATGTTCGACCTGGCCCGGGCCGGCGCCACCGAGGAACTGGCCGCCAACGTGGACGCCGGGCTACCGGTCAACCTCACCAACGCCAAGGGCGACACGCTGCTGATCCTCGCCGCCTACCACGCCCACCCGGACACCGTGGCCGCGCTGCTGGCCCGGGGCGCCGACCCGGCACGGGTGAACGACAGGGGGCAGACCGCGCTCGCCGCGGCGGTGTTCCGGCGTCAGGAGGCGGCGGTCCGCGCGCTGCTGGACGCCGGCGCCGACCCGGACCACGGCGGCCCGTCGGCGGTCGAGACCGCCCGGTTCTTCGAGCTGCCGGACATGCTGGCGCTGCTGCGCCGCGAGTGAGCCCCAGGCGGTATACAGAGACGGTGGAGGATCCCGTACCCGAGCAGATGCGCGCGGCCGCGGCGGCGTTCCTGGCCGCGCTGGACGAGCCGGCCCGCGACGCCGCCCGGCACGCCTTCGACGACGAACCGGCCCGGCGCTGGCTGGAGTACCGGCCACGGCCCCGGCCCGGCGTCGCGCTCGCCGGCCTGGACGTCGACGCCCGCAAGGCCGCCCACCGGCTGCTCGCCACCGCGCTCAGCCCGGCCGCGTACGCGCAGGCCATGACCGTGATGGCGCTGGAGGAGGTGCTGGACCGGGCCGAGGACTGGCGGCGCGGACGGCACAGCGGCGACTACTGGGTGGCCGTCTTCGGCGACCCGGACCGCGACGACGACTGGGCCTGGCGGTTCGAGGGACACCACCTGTCGGTGAGCATGACCGTCGCCGACGACCGGGTCTCCCCCGCGCCGGTCTTCCTCGGCGCGAACCCGGCCACCGTCCGGCACGCCGGCCGCCCGGTGACCCGGCCGCTCGGCCCGGAGGAGGACCTGGCCCGCGAGCTGCTCGACGCGCTCGGTCCGGGCGGCCGCTCCGCCGCGATCATCGCCGACGAGGCGCCCGCCGACATCATCAGCGCCACCCGGGCCACCGCCCCCGGCCGGCTCGACCCGCCCGGCGTACCCCGGGGGCGGCTGCGGCCGACCGGCCGGGCGCTGCTGGACCGGCTGGTCGCGCTCTACCTGGACCGGCTCCCGCCGGAACTGGCGGCCCGGGAGGCCGACCGGCTCGACGGCGGCGAGCTGCACTTCGCCTGGGCCGGGCCGGTCGAGCCGGGCCGGCGGCACTACTACCGGGTGCAGGGCGAGGACCTGCTGATCGAGTACGACAACACCACCGACGACGGCAACCACGCGCACACAGTGCTGCGCCGCCCGGCCGGTGACTTCGGCGCCGACGTGCTGGCCGCGCACCACGCCGCCGCCCACCGGCCCGGCCCGCTCAGCCCCGGCGCGCCTCGATGAGGAAACGGCGGGCGTACGCGACGAACGGTCCGTCGGCGCGGATCCGCTCGTCCAGGCGGCGCAGCTCGTCGGTGTAGCGGCCCACGGTGAAGCCGGGCACCGTCCAGACCACCTTGCGCAGGAACCAGACCACCGCGCCGATGTCGTGGAAGACGGTACGCAGCGTGGCCTCGCGCAGGTCGACGACGTGCAGCCCGGCGGCCCGCGCGTCGGCGACCGCCACCTCCGGGTGGCGGTGCTCCGGCGGCGGCAGCGGCCCGAGGATCGCCTCGCTGAGCTCCCGCACCGTGCCGGGGCCGATCTGCTGGGACAGGTAGGCGCCGCCGGGCCGCAGCACCCGGGCCACCTCGTCCCACCAGGTGTGCACCGGGTGACGGCTCACCACCAGGTCGAAGGCGGCGTCCCGGAACGGCAGCGGCGGGCGGTCGCCCACCCGCACCACTGTCGCGCCGAGCGGGCGAAGGTTGCGCCGGGCCACCGGCACGTTCGGCGGCCACGCCTCGGTGGCGACCAGCAGCGGCGGCGGCGCGGGCACCTCGGCCAGTACCTCTCCCCCGCCGGTGTCGATGTCCAGCGCCGCCTTCACGGCGGCCATCCGCTCGCCGACCAGTCGCGCGTACCCCCAGGGCGGGCGCTCCTCGGTGGCGCGGCCGCGTAGCCAGTCGAAGCCCCAGCCCTCGACCGGCGCCGCCTCGGCTTCGGCTACCAGTTCCTCGAACGTCCCGACCATGCCCGCGAGCCTGCCGCTCCGCGCCGACCGCGGCAACGGAATTCGGCCGGCGTCAGTACGGGCGCGGGCGGGCGATCTCGACTGTGGAACCGGCGGGCACGTCGGCGAACGGCTCGAACCCGGCCGGCTCGGTGACCCGGTCGAACTGCTGCATCAGCCGCGCGCCCAGGGCCACCCCGACCGCGCCGACGGCGAGCGCCACGAGTTCCGCGGCGAGCAGGACACCGGTCGCGCCCCGCTGCGGCGCGCTCGCCCGGATCAGGCAGGAGAGCAGGAACAGCGCCGCCATCACGGCGTTGACGAGGTTGAACATCAGCACCGTCCGGCTGGTCCGGCCGGCCCGCACGTCCCACAGGTCGACCATTCCGGCGACGGTGGTGAGCCCGGCCGCGACGAGCGCGGCCACCGCGGTCCAGTAGCCCACCTCACCGAGGAACGCCGGACCGCCCGCCACGTCGGCCAGGTCGAAGACCGCGGCACAGACGAACAGGCCGAACGGGAACGTCACCAGCATCGGTTGGATGGGGTGCCCCTGCACCCGTAGACGGCTCTGCATCGCTTCCTCCCCAGGTCCGCGCAGCTCACCAGTCCAGAGTGCTACCCGAGGCGCCGCGGGGCGAAACGACTGTCGCTCAGTTGTCCCGGGGCCGGGAAACGGTCAGCACGAGCCGCTCGGCGACCTCGCGCAGCGGGATGTCCAGCGAGGACGCCGCGCTGCGCAGCACCCGCAGGGCCTCCGGGGCGGGACAGCCGCGCTGCGTCATGATCACGCCGACGGCCTGCCCGACCACCCCCTCGGCCAGCAGCGTGTCGTCGAGCTGACCGGCGCGGGTGGCCGCCCGCTCGCGGTCGCGCGCGGCGGCCAGCAGCAGCCCGGCGTGCTCGGCCAGGAGCATCGCGGTGAGCTGGTGCCGGGGCGTCAGCGCGTCGGGCGAGTCGGCGTAGAGGTTGATCGCGCCGATGACCTGTTCGTCGATGTCGACCGGCGCGGAGATCACCCCGTGCACCCCCAGGGCGCGGGCCCGCTCGTTCCAGACCGGCCAGCGCGGGTCGCCGGACAGCCCGCCCGCGGTGATCATCTCCCGGCGGCGGATCGCTGTCATCGCGGGCGTGTCCGGGCCGTGCCGCAGGTCGTCCAGCTCGGCCCGCTCCGGATCGGAGGCGGCCACGCCGGCGGGCTCACCGGCGCGCAGCGCGGTGAAGCCGCAGCTGTCCACGGCCGGTACGGCGTCGCGGGCGATGCGGACCAGGCGGTCCAGCGCCTCGTCGAACCCGGCCGCGCCGATCAGTCCGGCGGTCAGCTCGCGCAGCAGCGCGGCGGTCTCCAGCACACCAAGGTTGTCGATCATGGGTTGGCGCGTGTCGAGGTTCACCGGGCCGTGGCCTCCACCGTCCACCCGATGTCCCCGCTCGGCGCCGTTGCCTGTCCCATGTCCGTCCCTCCTGTGGCCGGGCCTCGGCCTACTACCCTCCCAGACCGCGGGCGAAACCGCGCAAAAAGGCCCCTCCCGGTCGCGCCGGGAAGGGCCTTTCCGCGCGGGTCAGCGCGACCCGGAGATGAGCCGCCGGCCCACCGAGGCGATCAGCCGGTCCAGCTCCGAGCCGAACGGGTTGTCGTGCACGAGGTACGTCCAGGTGGCGCTCGGCCGCACCAGCTTCGACGAGTCCGGCTCCCAGCCCTCGTCGAACTCGGTCTCCTCGAACGTGGCCACGGTCCGCGTCTCGATCTCGGGCACCAGCGCGTTGAACGCCGGCACCGCGCTGCGGTGGAACTCGTCGAGCGGGTCGAGGCGGCCCAGCGCCCGCAGGTGCACGCCCTCGCGCACCTCGGACAGCTCGGCCAGGTGGTCGGCCCAGAGCCGGTCCAGGTGGTAGAGGGCGATCTTGCGGGCCACGTCGGCGAGCAGGTCCTCGTCCATCTCGCCGGCCTTCTCCGGCACCCGCTCCAGCAGCATCAGCGCGGCGATGTCGCTGGTCAGCAGCCGCTCGCGGCGCTCGGCGAGCGCCTTGCGCTGCTGCTCGATCACCTGGCTGTAGCGCCACGTGTTGCGGTGGATCTCGTGGTTGACGCCCTCGGCGACGCGCTGGGCGTGCTCGACCGCGTAGTCGACCTGCGGGTCGGTGACCAGGCCGTCGGCGTTCATCCGGGGCGAGGCCGGCACGGTGTCGCCGGCGTGCCGGACCACCAGGTCGTCCTCCAGGCTGACGAAGAACACCGACCCGCCCGGGTCGCCCTGCCGCCCGGCCCGGCCGCGGAGCTGGTCGTCGACCCGGCGGCTGTCGTGCCGGCCGCTGCCGATCACGTAGAGACCGCCCAGCTCGGCCACCCGGTCCCGGTCGGCCTGGTCGCTGCCGCCCAGCCGGATGTCGACGCCCCGGCCGGCCATCTGCGTGGAGACCGTCACCGCGCCGTACGCGCCGGCCTCCGCGATGATCCCGGCCTCCTCGTCGTCGTTCTTGGCGTTGAGCACCACGCACGACACGCCGGCGGCGTTCAGCGCGGCGGCCAGCCCCTCGGACTCCTTGACGTCGAGCGTGCCGACCAGCACCGGCCGCCCCGCCTCGTGGCAGCGCGTGATCTCGTCGACCAGCGCCTCCTCCTTCTCGGCGCGGGTGGCGTAGATGCGGTCCGGCTCGTCCTCGCGGACGCAAGGGGTGTTCGGCGGGATCACCGCGACCTCGAGGCCGAAGAACTCGCGGAGCTGGTCGCCGACGAGCACCGCGGTCGCTGTCATCCCGCAGACCGTCGGGTAGAGCGCGATGTACGCCTGCACGGTGATCGTGCCCAGCACCTCGCCCTCGGCGGTGGCGTCCAGGCCCTCCTTCGCCTCGACCGCGGCCTGCAGCCCGTCGGGCCAGCGGCGGCGCTGGGCGACCCGGCCGCGCATCTCGTCGATCAGCTCGACCGAGTCGTCCCGGACGATGTAGTCCACGTCGCGGTGCAGCAGGGCGTGCGCGTGCAGCGCCACGTTCACCGCGGAGAGCTGCCCGACGTGCTCCTCGTCGTACAGGTCGATGCCGCCGAGCTTGGCCTCGACGGTGGCCAGGCCGACCGAGGTGAAGGCGACGCTGCGGCCGTCCTCGGCGACCGTGTAGTGCTTGCCCTTGCGCAGCCCGCGTACGAGCGCGGCGGCGGCGTGCACCGGGTCCTGCTCGCCGCCGACCGCGCCGGCCAGCACCATCGGCACCCGGGCCTCGTCGATCAGGATCGAGTCGGCCTCGTCCACGATCGCGGTCTTCAGCGGCGGCTGCACCCGGTCGGCCAGGTCGGTGACGAGCTGGTCGCGCAGGAAGTCGAAGCCGGCCTCGCTGACCGAGACGTAGGTGACGTCGCAGGCGTACGCGGCGCGCCGCTCGTCGGGCGTGGACGCCTCGTTGACCCAGCCGACGCTGAGCCCGAGCAGGTCGTAGACCGGCGTCATCCACTCGGCGTCGCGGCGGGCCAGGTAGTCGTTGACGGTGAGCACGTGCACCGGGCCGTTGCCCAGCCGCACGTGGCCGTACGCGGCGACGGTCGCGGTGAGCGTCTTGCCCTCACCGGTGGCCATCTCGGCGACCTTGCCGGACAGCAGCGCCATCGCGCCGAGCAGCTGCACGTCGTAGGGGCGCTGGTCGAGCCCGCGCCGGGCCGCCTCGCGCCCGATCGCGCAGATCTCCTCGTACCCCGACGCCTGGCCGGCGGCCTCGGTCAGCTCGGCGTCGGAGAGCTTCTCCAGGTCAGCCTCGCGCGCCTCGATCGCCGGCAGCAGCTTCTCCAGCGGAGCCAGGTCGACAGTCGTCCCCGGGCGCTGGAGGAACCGGCGGAACCTGGTCTTCAACCGTTGCGACACACCCATGAGCGGCAACGGTACGCGAACCGGAGCCGATTGTGACCCCCGCCCGCCGCGCGCCGGGTTCCGCCCGCCCCGTCCGCTTCCGTCGATCATGAGGTTGGCGGCGTCCGGCGTCCGTTTTGTCGCCGCCAACCTCATGATCGACGCCCTGGAAAAGGGGGTCAGGGGGTCAGGATTGCCTGGAGTTCGGTGCGGCGGCGTTGGGCCAGGTCGGTCAGCAGGGCGGGGGCCTCGTCCAGGGGGACCACTGCCGAGATCAGGTGCTTGCGGATCATGTCGCCGTACTGGCGCAGCAGCTCCACCGTCTCCGCGGACAGCCGCTCGCGGTCCCAGGTGGGGGCCAGGCCGCGCGGCACCCGGCCGATCTGCGCGCACCGCAGCGACAGCCCGTTGTGATGGAACTCCTCGCCGAGGCGGACCGCGTCCGCACCGGCCTGGTAGAACGCCAGGTCGACCACGGTGCCCTGCGGTCGCAGCAGGCGCAGCGCGAGTTGCAGCGCCCAGTCCTGGCCGCGGCACTGGAAGACCACGTCCGCGCCCCGGTCCCCGGCCGCGTGGTTCCACCGGGTCTTGAGCACCACCGCCGGGTCGTCCGCGTCCGGGTCGAGCGTGTCCAGGCCGAGCGCCTCGGCGACCTGCCGCCGGGCCGGCGTCGGGTCGACCACGACCACCGAGGCGGCGCCGTGGCGGCGGGCGAACAGCGCGGTCAGCAGCGCCACCACGCCGCCGCCGACCACCGCCACCCGGCGACCGCGTACGCCGTCGCCGAGCGTGCGCACGTCGGCGCCGCACAGGTCGGCGGCGGCGTGCAGCAGCCCGTTGGCGCAGATCGGGCCCATGTGCGCGACGTACACGCCGAGCAGCGGGTCCAGGTCGTCGGGCAGCGGCACGAACCGCTCGGTGAGCGGGTCGGCGACCCAGCCGCTGCGGTGCCCGTACGTCATGGCCCCGACCTCACCCACCGCGACGGCCGGGGTCCGGCTCTCCACCACGCGCCCGACCTGCATGTAGCCGAGCCGGGTCACCGGGTACCGCGTGCTCGCCCCGCCGGGCCGGAACAGCCCGAGCGCGGCGTCCCAGGTGACGTGCAGGTACGGGTTGGTGCCCTTGACGAAGCTCAGCTCGGTGCCGGCGGACACGCCGCTGTAGAGCGTCTCCACCCGGAACGTGCCCTCGCGCAGCTCCGGCGCGTCCAGTTCGGTCAACTCGACCCGGCCCGGGCCGCCGACCACCACCACGCGGTCACGCATCGACGCCCACCCCCGCGTCCGCGACGGGCCGCCGGGCCGCCGGGCCGTTCGGCAGCGCCACCGGCCGGCCGGTACGCGCCGACTCGGCCACCGCCAGCGCCAGCCGGTGGGTGCGCAGCGCCTCGGCGTACGGCACCCGGACGTCGTCGCCGAGACCACGAACGGCGTCGACGAAGGCCCGGTCGACGGCGATCCGCGCACCGTCCGGGTCGGCGGGCAGGTGCCGCTCGCCGTCGCCGTCGCGGACGGTGAGGCCGTCCTCGGCCAGCCACAGCGCCAGCCCGTCGGCGAGGATCTCCACGCCGGCCCGGTGCTTCCAGCCCAGCACGCACGACGCGGCGAGCGTGCCGACCGCGCCGGAGCCGAAGCGCAGCGTGGCCGCGGTCACCGAGTCGATGTCGGCGCCGTCGACCGGCGGCGGGCTGCCGTCGCCGTACGCGCTCACCTCGACCGCCTCGCCGGCCAGCAGCCGGACCAGGTCCAGCACGTGCGCGGCCTGCTCGACCACCGGGCCGCCGGAGCGGTCCCGCCGCGCCCACCAGGCCACCGGCGGTACCTTGTCCAGCCAGGCGCCGTTGACCATCCGCACCGGGCGGCCGGCGAGCAGCCGCCGCGCCTCCGCCACCACGTGCAGGTAGCGCCAGTGGTGCCCGACGCCGGTGAGCAGCCCGCGCTGCTCCACCAGCGCCGCGACCCGCTCGGCGGTCTCCAGGTCCAGCGCCACCGGCTTCTCCACGAACATCGGCACGCCGGCGGCGACCACCGCCTCCTCGACCGGGCCGTGGGCGAACGGCGGCACGCAGACGTACACCGCGTCCGGTCCGGCCGCGAGCAGCTCGTCCACGTCGCGGAACACCCGGCCGCCGTACGTGCCGGCGAGCGCCCGCGCCGCGTCCGGCGCGACGTCGGTCACGCCGAGCAGCTCCACGTCCTCGAAGCCGGTGAGCACCCGGGCGTGGCGTTGCGCCACCCCGCCGGCTCCGACCAGTCCCACCCGGCAGGTACGCATCCGACCAACCCTCTCGCCACGACTGGAAGACTGCGGTCACCACTCCCCGCGGCGGCCGCGCCCGAAACGCCGCCGAGGGGCGCAACGCAACGTTCATCTGCCCGGAACCGCCCGGTACGCACCTGGTGATCAGGTTGTCAGGCAAGATCCGGTTAGCGCGGATGCGGGATTGGGAAAACCATGGTTCGCGATTCCACCACTAATGGGGGTGCCCGTGCGGGAATCAGATTCGACCGTCTCACCTGTGGTGGAGGCGTGGGCCACGTACCGCACCAGCACCGCCGCCGACTGGCCGGCGCAGCGACTGGTCCGGGCAAAGGGAAACAGCCGGGTCAGCGTGGTGCTGCCGGCGCGCAACGAGGAGGCCACAGTCGGCGCGATCGTGGCGACGGTCCGGGAGCACCTGATGGACCGGGTGCAGCTGGTCGACGAACTGATCGTGGTCGACTCCCGGTCCACCGACCGGACCGCGCAGGTGGCGCGCGCGGCCGGCGCCGAGGTGGTCAGCCAGGACGCGATGACGCGCGGGCTGCCCCGGCTGACCGGCAAGGGTGACGCGCTCTGGGCCGGGCTGGCGGCGGCCGAGGGGGACGTGGTCGCGTTCGTCGACGCCGACCTGCGCGAGTTCCGGCCACACTTCGTGACCGGGCTGCTCGGGCCGTTGCTCACCGATCCGAGCGTGGACTTCGTCAAGGGCTTCTACCACCGGCCGCTGGTCGGCGCCACGAGCGTGGAGCCCGACGGCGGCGGCCGGGTGACGGAGCTGATGGCCCGGCCGCTGCTCAACCTGTTCTGGCCGGAGCTGGCCGGCTTCGTGCAGCCGCTCGCGGGCGAGTACGCCGGTCGCCGCCAGGTGCTGGAGCGGGTGCCGTTCGTCACCGGGTACGGGGTGGAGACGGCCATGCTCATCGACCTGCTGGAGCTGGTCGGGCTGGACGCGCTGGCCCAGGTCGACCTGGGCGAGCGCAAGCACCGGCACCAGGACACCGCGGCGCTGGGCCGGATGTCCGCGCAGATCATGCTGACCGCCTGGTCGCGGCTGCAACGGCGCGGCTGGGCGGCGCCCGGGGTGATGCCGGGCGCGCTGCTGACCCAGTTCCGCCGCGGCGGCTCGGAGGCGCTGCCCAACCTGGACCGCGAGGTCGTGGTCAACGACGTGTCGGTGCAGGAGCGCCCGCCGCTGGCGCAACTGCGGCACCGCATCCCGCGCCGCCGCCGGGTCGCGGCCGCGTGAGCGCGAGGAGGAACAACGCATGACGCTCACCGTGCTGATGAACGCCGGTCCGTGGCTGTCCGTGCCGCCGCCCGGCTACGGCGGGATCGAGAACGTGGTGGCCACGCTCGTGCCGGAGCTGCGCCGGCTGGGCGTACGGGTGGTGCTGGCCTCGGTGGAGAGCAGCACGCTGCCGGTGGACGAGAAGATCGCGGTCTTCCCGGACGGCCAGTTCCACGCGCTGCAACGGCCGTACAACCAGGTGTGTGGCGTGTCCCAGGCGCACCTGTCCGGGGTGGTGCGGGCGCTGCACGCCCGCGACGACATCGACCTGGTGCACGACCACGTGGAGGCGGTCGGGCTGGCCACGCTCGCGGCGATGGGCCCGGACGCCCCGCCCGCGCTGCACACGTTGCACTGGGACCTGGCCAAGCACCCCGAGCTGTACGGCAACCTCGACGGCGGCGACCGGGTACGGGTCAACGGCGTGTCCGCGTCGCAGCTGGCGCGCGCGCCGGAGGCGCTACGCGCGCACGCGGTGGGGCACGTGCACCTGGCCACCCCGCTCGCGGTGGACGCGGACCGGCGAGCCTCGGTGGCGAAGGGCGACCACGTGGTGATCCTCGGCCGGATCAACCCGGGCAAGGGGCAGGACCTGGGCGCGCGGCTCGCCCACGAGGCCGGTTTCCCGCTGGTGCTGGCCGGGCCGGTCGGGCCGTACCACCGGCCGGAGGATCTCGCCGCGGCCGGCGACGAGGCGCGGCAGAACCCGGACGTGCGCTTCTTCCACGACCACGTCGCGCCGTACGTCGACGGCGACCGGGTGCGCTGGGTCGGCACGGTGGCCGGGCGGGACCGCGACGACCTGGTCGCCTCGGCGCGGGCGTCGCTGTTCCCGCTGCGCTGGGAGGAGCCGGGCGGCACCGCTGTGGTCGAGTCGCTGGCGCTGGGCACGCCGGTGGTGGCCACCGCCCGGGGCTGTCTGCCGGAGCTGGTCGAGCACGGCCGCACCGGCCTGCTCACCGGCGTCGAGGAGGAACTGGGCGACCTGGTTCTCGCCGCCGGCGGCCTGGAGCCGGACGAGTGCCGGCGCGAGGCGGCCCGGCGGTTCACCCCGGCCCGGATGGCGCAGCGCTACCTGGAGCTGTACGAGCGGGTCCGCCAGGGCGCGGCGCAGCCGTTGCAGCCCGCCTGACGTACGCCGCCGGCCCGGCGTTTGCCCGCGCCGGGCCCGGGAAACCGTCGCTCCCCGCGTGGCGAGGAGGCCGGCGTGACGAACTCGATGGCGCACTCCCGGGCGCGCCGCAACCCGGCCGACGGCCGGGCGCCGGTGCGCCGGATCGCCTCCGGGTTCGCCGTGCTCCTGCTGCTGCTCGGCGCGCTGGGCTTCGTGCCCGGCATCACCAGCGACTACGCGGATCTGCGCTTCGCCGGCCCGGGGTCGGGCGCCCGGCTGCTGGGGCTGTTCCAGGTCTCAGTCGTGCACAACCTGGTGCACCTGGTCCTCGGGGTGGCCGGGCTGGCGCTGGCCCGTACCGTCGCCGGGGCCCGCGCGTTCCTGGTGGGCGCCGGGGCGGTCTACCTGGCGCTGTGGCTCACCGGCCTGGCGGTCGACCGGCGCGACGCGGCGAACGTGCTGGCGGTGAACCGCGCCGACGCCTGGCTGCACCTGCTGCTGGGCGCCGCCATGCTGGTCCTGGGGCTGCTCGCGTCGCGACGCGGCGACCGCCGCTGACCTGCGCCCCGGGGACCCGGATGCCCGGTTTCGGGGGCCGGGGGCCCGGGTACGTCCGTAGTCCTCCGGCTGCGGGAGACGGCGACCGCCGCGGCCGGGCGACCCTCCCCGACGAAACGGAAACGAGGACGGCGATGGTGACCCGGATCAGGTGCGAGGTCCGCGACGAGTCGCCGGTCACTGTCGTACGGCTGGCCGGCGCGCTCGACCTGGGCACGATGCGCGCGGTGCACGAGGTGCTGGACCGGTGCCTCGCCGCGCAGCCGGACGCCCTGGTGGTCGACCTGGAGGAGATCGAGGTCGGCGAGCCGCTGGCGCTGTCCGTCTTCGCCGCCGCCGCGCGGCGCGCAGCCGACTGGCCGGCGGTGCCGATGGTGCTCGCCGCGCCCTGCGCCGAGACGGCGGCCTGGCTGAACGAGACCACCGCCTGCCGGGTGGTGCCGGTGCGCCGGGACTGCGCCGAGGCGGCGGCGCTGGCCGGCGCGGATTCGGCGCCCCGGCTGCGGGCGCGGCTGGAGCCGGTGGCCGGGGCCTGCCGACGGGCCCGGGAGCTGGTCACCGAGGCGTGCGGCAGGTGGAACGTGCCGGAGCTGGCCGGCCCGGCCTCGCTGGTGCTCAGCGAGCTGGTCGGCAACGTGGTGCGGCACGCCGGCACCCCGATGCAGGTGACGCTGACGCTGCGCCGGCCGTACCTGCGGGTGGCGGTGATGGACGGCAGCCCGGCCGACGCGCGCGCCGCGACCAGCCGCGATCCGCGCGCCGAGGGGGGCCGCGGGCTGATGCTGGTGCGGGAGCTGACCCAGCGCTGGGGCAGCACCCCGGTCGGCGCCGGCAAGGTCGTCTGGGCCATGCTCCCCGCTAATTGACCGAATTCTCCGCTCTCGCCTGGTTACATGGGCAGAGGGCCGGGTACGCCCGCCCGTCCTGTCTGTCGTCACACGGGGTGAGATGCCATGCCCAAGCGGGTAGTCACGGAACCGGCACGAGACCGGGGGCCCGCGATCCTCGCGCCGGCCCGGTTCGGGGGCTTCCCCGGGCCCGTACGGGAAGCGGTGAAGGGCAACGCGCTGTGGCGGTTGCTGCGCACCACCGACGCCAAGCAGATCGGCCTGCTCTATCTGATCACGTCGTTCGCGTACTTCATCGTCGGCGGGATCCTGGCGCTGGTCATCCGGGCGGAGCTGGCCCGGCCGGGGATGCAGATCGTCTCCCCCGAGCAGTACAACCAGATGTTCACCATGCACGGCACGGTCATGCTGCTGCTGTTCGCGACGCCGCTGTTCTTCGGGTTCGCCAACTACCTGGTGCCGCTGCAGATCGGCGCCGCCGACGTGGCGTTCCCCCGGCTGAACGCGTTCGCGTACTGGCTCTACTTCCTGGGCGCGCTGATGGTCGTGGGCGGGTTCGCCACCCCGGCCGGCGCGGCGGACTTCGGCTGGACCGCGTACACGCCGTTGAGCACCGCGCAGCACTCCCCCGGCGTCGGCGGGAACCTGTGGGTGGTCGGCCTGGCCGTGTCCGGCCTGGGCACGATCCTGGGCGCGGTCAACCTGATCACCACGATCGTGACGCTGCGGGCCCCGGGCATGACCATGTTCCGGATGCCGATCTTCACCTGGAACGCGCTGCTCACCAGCGTGCTGGTGATCTTCGTGTTCCCGCTGCTGGCGGCCGCGCTGATGGCGCTGGCCTCGGACCGGCTCCTGCACTCGCACGTGTACGACTCGACGACCGGCGGGCCGATGCTGTGGCAGCACCTGTTCTGGTTCTTCGGCCATCCCGAGGTCTACATCATCGCGCTGCCGTTCTTCGGCATCATCACCGAGATCATTCCGGTGTTCTCCCGCAAGCCGATCTTCGGCTACACCGGCCTGGTGCTGGCCACCATCGCCATCACGGTGCTGTCGATGACGGTCTGGGCGCACCACATGTTCGCCACCGGGCAGGTGCTGCTGCCGTTCTTCAGCATCCTGAGCTTCCTGATCGCGGTGCCGACCGGCGTGAAGTTCTTCAACTGGATCGGCACCATGTGGAAGGGACAGATCACGTTCGAGACGCCGATGCTGTTCGCCGTCGGCTTCCTGGTGACGTTCCTGCTCGGCGGCCTGACCGGGGTGCTGCTGGCCAGCCCGCCGCTGGACTGGCAGGTCACCGACAGCTACTTCGTGGTGGCGCACTTCCACTACGTGATGTTCGGGACCATCGTGTTCGCCGCGTTCGGCGGGCTCTACTTCTGGTTCCCGAAGATGACCGGGCGGCTGCTCGACGAGCGGCTGGGCAAGATGCACTTCTGGACCATGTTCGTCGGCTTCCACGCCACGTTCCTGGTGCAGCACTGGCTCGGCAACGAGGGCATGCCCCGCCGGTACGCCGACTACCTGCCCGGTGACGGCTTCACCACGCTGAACACGATCTCCAGCATCGGCTCGTTCGTCCTCGGCGCGTCCACCCTGTTCGTGATCTGGAACATCTGGAAGTCGTGGCGGTACGGCGCGATGGTCACCGTGGACGACCCGTGGGGTTTCGGCAACTCGCTGGAGTGGGCCACCACGTGCCCGCCGCCGCTGCGCAACTTCGACCGGATGCCGCGCATCCGCTCCGAGCGGCCGGCGTTCGACCTCAAGTACGGCCCGCTCGTCTCCGACCTGGGCCGCGACCTGCCGCAGCGCACCACCAAGCCGCCGCAGAGCTTCCGCGAGGAGCTGCGCCACGAGCGGCACCTGCCGGAGTCCCCGTCGGCCGGCGGCGCGTACGGGGCGCCCGAGGCGGTGGACTACCAGCCCGCTCCGCAGTCCGGCGCCCGGCCGGTGGAGGTGCCGGTGCCGGAGGAGGTACGCCGGCCCAGCTTCGAGGAGACCGACGAGCCGGAGGACAGCGCGCTCAACGCCGAGCGCGACGACCAGCCCAACGACAGGTGGCGGCACCCGCGCGGGCACGGGGACACCCCGGAGAACTGAGACACCCGACGGGGGCCGGCGCCGTGCGGGCGCCGGTCCCCGTCGCGTACGCCGCGCGCCGGCTCCCGTGGTGGGAGCCGGCGCGGTACGTGCGTGCGGCGGGTCAGTCGGCGGCCGGCAGTCCGGCAGCGGTCAGCGAGCGGCGCACCGCCGGCTGCACCCGGGTCAGCCGCAGCGGCACCCCGGTACGCGCGGCGGCGTCCCGCCCGGCCATCAGCGCGGCGATCCCGCCAGCGTCGAAGCCACCCGCGCCGACCAGGTCCACCACCACCTCGCGGGGCTGCCCGGTGACCGCCTTGAGCACGGCCCGGCGCAGCTGGTCCGCGCCGGCCCGGTCGACCTCGCCGCCGACCTCGACGACCACCCGGTCGCCGTTCTGCTTCACCGAGATGCGGGCCTTCGCCGGCTCGGCCTCGGCGGCGCCGTTCTGCCAGGGCGGCGGCGCCTCGGCCAGCATCGCCTGGCGCAGCCAGGTCAGCGCACGCGACAGCAGCCGGGACACGTGCATCTGCGAGATGCCGAACCGGGCGGCGATCTCCGCCTGGGTCTGGTTGCCGTAGAAGCGCATCGCCAGGATGCGGCGCTCCCGCCAGGGCAGCCGGTGCAGCAGGCCGCTGACCGTGACCCGGTCGTCCACCGACTCCAGCGCGTGGTCGGACTCGCCGACCAGGTCACCGAACTCGGCCGAGCTCTCCCCGCCGACCGGCGCGTTCAGCGACGCCGGGCTGTAGCCGGCGGCCGACTCCAGCGCGGCGAGGATCTCCTCCTCCGGCGTCTCCAGCCGGGCGGACAGCTCCGCCACCGTGGGGGCGCGGGACAGCTCGCTGGTGAGCGTCGCCGTGGCCTGCCCGACCTCGAGGATCAGGTCGCGCAACCGGCGCGGCACGTGCACGCCCCAGGTGCGGTCACGGAAGTGCCGTTTGATCTCGCCGACGATGGTGATCGCCGCGTACGCGGTGAACGAGCCCCGTTCCGGGTCGTACCTGTCGACGGCGTTGACCAGCCCGAGACGGGCCACCTGTTCCAGGTCCTCCAGCGGCTCGCCGCGTCCCCGGTAGCGCCGGGCCAGCCGGCCGGCGAACGGCAGCGCGAACCGGACCAGGTCGTCCCGCGCCTCCTGCCGCCGTTCCGGTGGCAGTCCCTCGATCCGGGCCGCGTACGCGAGCGCCGCGGCGTCCAGGTCCTCCAGACCCCGGTCGGTGGTCGGTGGTGTGGGTGTGGTGGTCTGTCCGAACATCCGCGCCCCCCTCGCCGAAGGTCCCCGCCCGGTCGTAACCGGTCGTGCGCGTGGTCGGACCACGCACCGGGTGAGGAAGTTGGGTTACGTGACGGAGTACGTCGAAGGCGGTGGCCGTCCGCCGCACGGCGTCGTGGGCCGTTCCGCGGCGAGCGGTCTTCCCGCTCCGTAGGTACTCAATCACGGACCGCAGGATCGCGAGGAAGTTTCGCCAGGTTGCCCGGCAGCCGGTCCCGGCGGCGGTTCAGCAGACCAGCAGGCCCTGGTGCGCGCCCGCGTCACGCAGCGCGGTGAGGGCCTCGGCCGCCCGCAGCGGCGGCGGCGTGGGCAGGTCGCAGGGCTGGTTGCGCAACACCTCCGTGGCACGTCGGGTGGGTACCGAGGCGACCGGGTAGCCGCGGGCGGCACCCCGGTCCAGGGCCCGCCGCTTGCGCCCGAAACCGGCCACCGCCAGCCACTGGGGCAGGCCCGCGTGCGCGGGCGAGCGCAGGCCGGGCGGCTCGGGCAGCACGTCCACCGAGCTGAACGGCTCGCTGCCGGCCAGCCACCACTCGACGCCGGCGACCCGGCGCGCGGTGGCGTTCTCGCACCAGTAGGGCACCAGGCCGGCCCGCAGCACCTGCCCCGGATCGAGCAGCCGCCCGCACTCCACCACCAGCCGGTCCCCGGTCTTGCCGGCCCGCCGCAGCCAGCGCCGGTACAGGTCGGCGGTCACCGCGCTCAGCGCGTCCGGCTGCGGCACCACGACCCGGTGCAGCGGGTGCCCGTGCCGGTCCCCCGCAGACCGGGCGTCGTGCTCGAAACCGGACTCCACACCGTGCTCGGCGAACGCGCCCGCGACAGTGACCTCCGGCGTGACCCAGCGCGACTCGTCCCCGCCGGCGGCGCGCAGCACCTGACCAAGCGCGCGGGCGTCCGGGTGGAAGTCGACCGGGTCCAGCCCGCCGGCCGGGCAGCCGGTCTGGAAGCTGTGCCCGTCGCCGCCGTCGCGCACCGGCCAGGTGCGGGCGTCGTGCAGCAGCAGCACCGGCGCGGCCGGTTCCAGCCGGTCGGCCAGGAAACGCGCGTACGCCTTCGGCAGCGTGCGCCAGCGCACCGCGAACGTCACCACCGCGCCCGCCGCCGCGCCCCGGCTCGCCGGGCAGTGCACCTGGCGTACGTGCACGCGCGGATTGGCGTCGAGCAGCCGGGCGGCCAGCGTGGCGCCGTGCGCGTACGCGGCGTCCGGGCGGTCCACCGCCCCCCGGCTCCACCGGGCGGTGATCTCGAAGCCGGCCGGCAACCACGGCACGCCGAGCGCCACCGCGAGGTGGGCGGCGGCGCCGTGCGGTGAACCGAGCACCACGCCGGGCCAGCGCCGGTCCGGGTACTGTCCGGTGAACCATCCGGCCACCCGCTCGGCGTCCACGGCGGCGATCTGGGCGGCGGTGAGCGCGGCCCGCCCGGCGGCCCGCGACGCGGCGGCCCGGCGTACCGGCTCGGGCGCGCCACCGAGGCGCGACAGCGCGCCCGGGTGGCCGAGGTCGCCGCAGTCGTCGCCGCGCAGCGCCCGGGCGGTCGCGGCGACCAGGGTCCGGGCGGCGCTGCCGGCCGCCACCACCCGCTCGGCGGGCAGTCCCGCGCCGCCGGCCCGTTCGACTCGTTCGCTCACCACGCGGCCCGGCTTCCCGTCCCTCTGGGGTCTAAACGGGGCATCTCCCCACGGGGCAGGACCAAGGCCCGCCCGGTGGCCGCACCGCCCGCGGCACCCAGGTACGCCGTCGCGTCGCGCGCCCGCCGTCACGGGCGGGTATGGGCCGGACCGGGACGGGCACTGCACGGCGCATGCCCGACGACGGGAGCACCCCGGCGGCGACCATCACCCCGTACCGGGACGGACCGCCGCGGGAACGAAACGACTTCGCGCTGGTCACACCCGAGTATCGAGACGTCTCCGGGCCGCCCCGGCGACCGCGAGCGCTGCCCCCCTGCCACCTCCCCCGCGATCTTGCACTTCGGTCCCCGGAAAACCGTCCTGAACCGGGCACTCAGGGGGCCGGAACTGCAAGATCGCGAGGGTAGAGAGGGTGGCCGCCCGGATGCCGCTAGACGATCTCGTCGGCCGCGATGGCCTCGGTCTGGATCACCCGTTCCCGCACCCGGCGGGCGGCGTCCCCGTCGGCGACCAGGCCGCGCAGGTCGGCCAGCGCCGGCTCGGGCACGTCGAGCGGCGTGGACGGGTCCACCACCGCCTCCAGCACGGCGGGCCGGTCGGCCGCGAGCACCTCGTCCCAGGCGGCGCCGACCAGGTCCGGCCGGTCCACCCGTACGCCGTGCAGCCCGAGCAGGCGCGCCCACCCGGCGTACGGCACGTCGGAGCGTCGTCGCCCGGGCGTACGCCCGCCGCCCACACCGGACTGGTCCCGGTTGTTCAGCACCAGCACGATCAGCCGGGGATCGCGCCACCGCGTCCAGTGGTGTGCCACCGTGATCAGCTCGGCCAGGCCGTTGAGCTGCATCGCGCCGTCGCCGAGCAGCGCGATCACCGGCTCGTCCGGGCGGGCCAGCTTGGCCGCGACCGCGTACGGCAGCGCGCAGCCCATCGAGCCGAGCGTGCCGCACAGCCGCGCCTGCACCCCCGGTGGCAGCTCCAGGTGCCGGGCGTACCAGTAGACGACCGAGCCGACGTCGACGGCGACGGAGGCGTGCCGGGGCAGCCGGGCGGACAGCTCGTGGAGCACCAGCCGCGGGTTGACCGGCTCGGCGGGCGTGGCGGCCCGCTCGGCGGCGGTCTCCCGCCACCGGTCCACCATCTTCTCCACCATGCCGCGCCACTCGCGGTGGGGCTGGTCGGGCACCCGGGTCAGCAGTGCCCGCAGCGTCTCGGCGGTGTCGCCGACGAGCGGCACGTCCACCGGGTAGCGGGTGCCGACGCGCCGGCCGTCGATGTCGATCTGGATGGTGCGTACCTGGCCGGGCATCGGGAACCAGTCGGTCCACGGATCGTTGGTGCCGATCATCAGCAGCGTGTCGCAGCCGCCCATGAGTTGCGCGGCGGCGGTGGTGCCGACCTCGCCGAGCACGCCGGTGTGGAACGGCAGCCGCTCGTCCAGCACCGGCTTGCCCAGCAGCGACGTGGCCACGCCCGCGCCGAGCCGGTCGGCGAGCGCGACGATCTCCTCGGCCGCGCCGTGCGCGCCCTGGCCGACCAGCATCGCCACCCGCTGCCCGCTGCCCAGCAGCGAGGCGGCGGCGTCCAGGTCGGCGTCGTGCGGCAGCACCCGGGCCAGCGGCTCGCCGGGCGTCGCGGTGACCACTCCGGCGGTCTGCGGCAGCAGGTCCGGTACGGCGGTGACCTGCAACGCGCGCGGCAGCACCACGCAGGTCGGGCTGCGCGTCGCGGCGGCGGTACGGAACGCCTGGTCCAGCAGCGCCGGCACCTGCTCCGGGCGGCGGCCGTAGCGGACGAACTGGTTGCACACGTCGCCGAAGAGCCGGCTCAGCCCGATCTCCTCGTGCGCGCCGCCGAGCGGGCCGGTGACGTCCTCGCCGACGATCGCGACGACCGGCTTGCTGTCCAGCTTGGCGTCGTAGAGCCCGTTGAGCAGGTGCACCGCGCTGGGCCCCTGGGTGGCCAGGCACACCCCGACGCCGCCGGTGAACTTCGCGTGCCCGGTGGCCATGTACGAAGCGGTCTCCTCGTGCCGGGCGGGGACGAACGCCGGGTCCCCGCCCGCGTCGTCGAGCGCGCCCACGAGCGGGGCGATCGCCGCGCCCGGACAGCCGAAGACCCGCGGCACCCGCCAGGCCCGCAGGCGTTCGACCACCAGGTCGGCGACGATGCGCTCAGCCATTACCCCGCCCGGGCGTGCTCGCGTCGACGTAGCGCAGCACCGCGCCGACCCCGTCGGTCAGCTCCGGCGCCTCCTCGGGCGCGAGCACCGTCAGGTCCGCGTCGGTGCCGATCAGCGCGCGCAGCAGCGCGGCGTCGGCGCGTACCCGCTGGGGGTCGGCCACCGACATGTCCGACAGCTGCCCCGGGTCGGTGGCGATCTCGGTCGGCTCGGGGCCCACCCACAGCTCGCCGTCGGCGGACGGGTCGTCCACGATGAGCATGGTGTCGACCTGGTTGCGTTGCAGCGCGGAGACCACGGCGTCGAGGCCGGCGCCGACGTCCTCCTGCACGCCGAAGCGGTCCAGGGCGGCGGTGACGCGCCGGTCGGCGACCTCGGCGACGGTCTGCGCCGTGATGTCGTCCATCAGCGTGTCGTCCGCGCCGACGTCGCGGGCGCCGGCGTCGGTGCGGACCAGCACGTCCTGCCACCGTTCCGGCAACTGGGCGGCGATCATGCCAGTGGCGCGGATGTCCCCGGCCACCACCACGACGTCCGCGCCGACCCGCTCGGCCAGGTCTGCGGTTGCGGCGGCGGCGTCACCGGCGTTCTGGTGCCACGCCTCCATGGCGGCGCGCTGGTAGCGGGACTGTGACCAGCCGCCCGGCTGTACGCGCCGCAGCTGCCGGCTCTGTCCGCCGGTGACGTGGGCGCGGCGCGGCACGCCGCCGGCGCTGACCGCCATCGCGTCCGCGCCGGTACGGTCGGCCAGGACCCGCACCCAGGCCACCTGTTCGCCGCGCTGGGCGACGAGCGGCATGGTGTGCGGCAGCGCCGACCAGCTCGCCAGGTCACGCAGCGGCGGCGCGGACAGGTACTCGGTGAGCACCACGCGGCCCCGGGTGGCGAACACGGCGATCCCGTAGTCGCCGGGCATCGGCTGGTGCCGGCGGACGACCTCCTCCACCGCCTCGACGGTGACCGGGTCGGCGCCCTGGCTCAGCAGGTCGCCCTTGAGGGCCCGCCAGCGCAGGTCGACCTGCGCTCGCGCGTCCTGGGTGTCGCGGGAGGCGTCCATGTACACCGAGCACCAGGGCCCGGGACGGTTGTAGAGCGGGCGCAGGAAGGACAGCTGCATGCTCGACCCCTTTCCGGCTCGGCCGCACGCATACCCGCGCCCCGGCGGAGTTCACCTGCCGGCCGCCCGGGCGTGACCGGTGTTCATTCACGTCGTTCAACTCCACGGGTCGATACCATCTGTGCACGGATCGGAACTCTCGGTGGTGAACATGGACACGGAGCTGCATACCCGTCGCGTCGTCCACCCGGCGGAGCGCGTCGTCACCGGACGTCTCGTCCGGTTGATGGAGGGCTACGCCCGGGAGGTACGGGTCGGGCAGCCGGCGCTGGTCGCGGTGCTGACCGCCGCGGGGGTGGTGGGGCTGCTGCTGAAGGTGGTGCGCGCGTTGCTCAGCAACGGTGGCGGCGGGGCCCGGCGCAGCTTCAAGGAGCTGAAGAAGGGGCCGGAGTTCCTGGTCACCCCGGTCCGGGTCCGCGACGCCGCCGGCCGGCTGGTCGAGGTCGAGCTGCACGGCCACCTGCCGCAGAGCGCGCTGCACCCCGGCGACCACGTCCAGCTCACGCTGCGGGCGCAGCGCGACGAGGATCTGCCGCCCCGGATCGAGCGGATCGTCAACCTGACCACCGGGCAGCTGCTCACCCCGCGCACCGCCACGCTCTGGTCGCACCTGGGTCCGGCGCTGCTGCTCCAGGCCGTGCTGGGCGCCGTGCTGCTGTTCGGCGTGGCCGCCTGCTCCGCGCTGACCTAGGTTTCCCCGTCGCCGGTGGCGGGCACCGCTGCGGCCATGTTCGCCGGATTCACGCTCACCGAGATCGACGCCGGCGCGGTGCGCCTGCGCGTACGCCACGGCGGCTCCGGGCCGCCGGTGGTGCTGCTGCACGGGCACCCGCGTACCCATGCGACCTGGCACCGGGTGGCGCCGCGGCTGGCCGCGCGCCACACGGTGATCTGCCCGGACCTGCGCGGCTACGGCGGCTCGTCGAAGCCGCCGAGCGACCCGGAGCACACCGTCTACTCCAAGCGGGCGATGGCCGCGGACGTGGTCGGGCTGCTCGACGCGCTCGGCCACCGCCGGGCCGCCGTCGTCGGACACGACCGCGGCGCGTACGTGGCCATGCGGACCGCCCTGGACCACCCGGACCGGGTGAGCCGCCTCGGTGTGCTGGACGGGGTGCCGATCGGTGAGGCGCCGGCCCGCTGCGACGCCCGGTTCGCCGCCCGCTGGTGGCACTGGTTCTTCCTCGGCCAGCTCGCCAAACCGGCCGAGCGGGTGATAAACGCCGATCCGGACGCCTGGTACGGCGGCTCACCGGAGGAGATGGGCGAGCAGGCGTACGCCGACTACCGCCGCGCCATCCACGATCCGGCCACCGTGCACGCCATGTGTGAGGACTACCGGGCCGGGCTCGGTCCGGACCGGGCGGCGGACGACGCGGACCGCGCCGCCGGACGCCGGATCGGCTGCCCGGTGCTGTTCGCCTGGTCCGAGCGCGACGACATGGTCGACCTGTACGGCGACCCGGCCGCGATCTGGCGGGACTGGGCCGACGACGTGCGGACCGCCTCGATCCCGTCCGGGCACCACATGGCCGAGGAGGCGCCGCGGGAGCTGACCGACGTGCTGGCCGGTTTCCTCGCGGAGGACCTTGCCTCGGTCAGCGACCGGCGGGGGTGAGCGGTCGCTCGACCGGGGCCGGCGCGTCGAGCAGGCCCCGGCGGCGCGCCCAGCGCTCGAACAGCACTGTGGCGAACGGGGGCACCGCGCTGACCAGGGCCAGCCCGGTCTGCACGAGCGTCCAGCGGCGCCGCCGGGCCACCACGAGCGTCAGCAGTCCGTAGACCACGAACAACGCGCCGTGGATCGGGCCGAAGATCTTCACGCCGATCTCGTTTCCGGGCGGCCCGTACTTGACCGCCATGCCGGCCAGCAGCGCCGCCCACGAGCAGCCCTCGGCGAACGCCGCCACCACGAACGCCCGGATCCACCCGTCGCGCATCAGCCACTCCCCTTCGCCGTCGGCGGCCATGCTAGCCGCCCGGGCCGGGCGGCCCGGACGGAACCCGCTGCCCCGCGACGGGGATCACCGGGGCCGCCACGGGGTACAGAAAAGGGTCTGGCGGACCTTTCCTGACCCGCCACTCCGTGCGAGGTTGGGAAGAACCAACGGTGACAGGGTGGTGACCATGGGCGAGGACGTCGGCGTGCGTACCTTCAGCCGGGAGGACCGGGCCCGCTATCGCGAGAAGGTCCGGCGGTGCCTGGACGTGTTCGCCGAGATGCTGCGCGAGTCCCGGTTCGACGTGGAGCGGCCGATGACCGGCCTGGAGATCGAGCTGAACCTGGTCGACGACGACTTCGACCCGGCCATGCGCAACGCCGACGTGCTGGAGGCGATCGCCGACCCGGCGTTCCAGACCGAGCTGGGCCAGTTCAACGTCGAGATCAACGTCGAGCCGCGCCGGCTGGCCGGCACCGGCACCGCCGCGTTCGAGGAACATGTGCGGGCCAGCCTGAACGCCGCCGAGTCCAAGGCCCGCACGGTCGGCGCGCACATGGTGATGGTCGGCATCCTGCCGACGCTGCGCCCGGAGCATCTGACCGCCGAGACGCTGTCGGCCAATCCCCGGTACGCGCTGCTCAACGAGCAGATCTTCGCCGCCCGGGGCGAGGACCTGCCGATCGCGATCAGCGGGGTGGAGCGGCTGGCCACCACCGCCGACACGATCACCCCGGAGGCGGCCTGCACCAGCACCCAGTTCCACCTCCAGGTCAGCCCGGCGCAGTTCGCCGACTACTGGAACGCGGCCCAGGCGATCGCCGGCATCCAGGTGGCGCTCGGCGCGAACTCGCCGCTGTTCTTCGGCCGGGAGCTGTGGCGCGAGACCCGGGTGCCGCTGTTCCAGCAGGCCACCGACACCCGGGCGGAGGAGATCAAGGCCCAGGGCGTACGCCCGCGGGTGTGGTTCGGGGAGCGCTGGATCACCTCCGTGTTCGACCTGTTCGAGGAGAATGTGCGCTACTTCCCGGCGCTGCTGCCGGTCTGCGACCCGGAGGACCCGGCCACCACGCTGCACAGCGGCGGCGTGCCGAAACTGGCCGAGCTGCGGCTGCACAACGGCACCATCTACCGGTGGAACCGGCCGGTCTACGACGTGCTGAAGGGCCGCCCGCACCTGCGGGTGGAGAACCGGGTGCTGCCGGCCGGGCCGACGGTGCTGGACACCGTCGCCAACGGCGCGTTCTACTTCGGCCTGGTCCGGGCGCTCGCCGAGTCCGACCGTCCGCTGTGGTCGCAGATGTCGTTCAGCGCGGCCGAGGAGAACTTCAACGCCTGCGCCCGGCACGGCATCGACGCCCAGGTGTACTGGCCCGGCCTGGGCTACCTGCCGGTGACCGAGCTGGTGCTGCGCCGGCTGCTGCCGATGGCCCACCACGGGCTGGACCGGTGGGGCCTCGACCCCGCCGAGCGGGACCGGCTGCTCGGCATCGTCGAGCAGCGCTGCCTGACCAGCCGCAACGGCGCGACCTGGCAGGTGGAGACGCTGCACCGGCTGGAGTCGGCCGACCACCTGGACCGTCCGGCGGCGCTGCGCGAGGTGGTCCGCCACTACGTCGACCTGATGCACAGCAACCGGCCCGTACACGAGTGGCCCATCCCCTGAGCCGGCCGCCTGTCAGCGCAACGCGGTCACTGTCGCCCGCGCCGCCTCGGCGACCAGGGTGTCGTCGGGCTTCGCGTCGCGGCTACCGCGACTGGACATGACCGCCAGCACGATCGGCGCGGAGTCCGGCGGCCACACCACGGCGATGTCGTTGCGGGTGCCGTACCCGCCGGTGCCGGACTTGTCCGCCACCTGCCACCCGGCCGGCACGCCGGCCCGGACCAGCCCGCTGCCGGTGGTACTGGCCCGCATCCAGCTCAACAGCAGGTCCCGGTCCGCGGGCGGCAGGGCCTCACCCAACGTGTACGCCCGCAGCGAGCCGGCCAGCGCGCGGGGCGTGCTGGTGTCGCGCTCGTCGCCGGGCGTGGCCGCGTTGAGTTCCGGCTCGGTACGGACCGGCCGGGTGACCCGGTCACCGACATCCCGGAGCGCCCGCGCGAAGCCGGCCGGGCCGCCGAGCGCGTCGAACAGCAGGTTGCCGGCGGTGTTGTCGCTGTACCGCACCGCTGCCTCGGCGGCGTCCCGCAGCGTCATCCCGGTCTCCACGTGCCGTTCGGTCACCGGTGAGTGCGCCACCAGGTCGGCGCGCCGGTAGCGGACCACCCGGTCCCGGTCGGCGTCGGACGTGGCGGCCAGCATCGCGCCGGCGGCGAGCGCCTTGCACGTCGAGGCGTACGCGAACCGCTCGTCGGCCCGGTGCGCGAGGGTGCGGCCGGTGCCGGTGTCGACGGCGTAGACGCCGATCCGGGCGCCGAAGCGCCGCTCCAGCGCCGCCAGCTCGGCCGGCGCGGGCACCGGCTCGGCGTTCGGCGTCGCCGACGCGGCGGGTGCGGTCGGGGCGCCGGTGGGCGACGCGGCTTCGGGCCGGTCCTTTGTGCAGCCGGCCACCAGGGCCGTCACCGTGAGCATCGCCGCCGTGAGCACCTGCCGTCGGATCATCCGTTTCCTCCCCCGTCATCCGGACCACGCCGTTCTCGGGTCATTGTCGCCGATCCCGGTCGGGCCGGTGGTCCGCCGCCTCGGCCGACGCGGTGGCCCGCATCCTCGGCCGGCGGGGTGGCTCGCAGCCTCGGCGGCGGGGCAGGTCAGCTCCCCGCGACGGCGGCGAACGTGAGCGCGCCCGCCGCGGCCAGCGGCAGCGCCACCGCGGCCGCCAGCAGCCGCACCCGGGCGGACCGGCCGATCAGCACCACGAGCAGCACGGCCAGCCCGAGGTCGATCGCCACGTTCCACCAGGCTCCGGGGTAGGACCCGGACTTCAGCGCGAACCGCAGCGCCTCCTCCACGAACACGGCCACCGGCAGCGCGGTCCCCACGACGCGCCGCCATCCCTCGGTCCGCGCCCAGATGCCGGCGACGCCGAACACCACGCCCGCCACCACGCCGAACGCCATCCAGACGAACGAGGTGAGCGCCCAGATCACGGCGAGGTCGTCGCCCTGGAGCAGCGTCGCCGCCAGGTAGTAGCTGGGCACCGCGACGATCAGCAGGACGCTGGCGGCCACGGCGGCACGCACCGCGCCCGACCGGATCCACCAGCCCAGCGCGAACGCGGCCACCGCCCAGGTGGCTGTGGAGTTGCCCAGTTCGGCGAACGGGAACGGCACCCACTTGATCCAGACGAAGTCCAGGAAGCCGAGCAGGAAACCGGCGACGGGAACGACAAGCGCGACGGCGCGACGCGAGGGTGGCATGCGCGGAATCTTACATACTCGGTATGCTCGACCCCGTCGAGAGGGCTGCCCTACGAGGCGAGGCGCCGCTCGGACGGCGCGAGACGCGCCACGTCGTCCGAGTGGTTGATCTCCGACCAGACCGCATCCAGGGAGAGGCCGAGGACGTCGGCGATGGCGGCGATGGTGGGAAACGCCGGGGTGGCCACCCGGCCGGACTCGATCTTGCGGAGCGTCTCCGGGGAGACACCCGCGTCGAGCGCGGTGAGCAGCATGGATCGCTCACCCCGGGCGCGGCGCAGGAGCGCGCCGAGGCGCTGCCCGCGCTCGACCTCGGCGGGAGTGAGGGGCAACCGGACCATGCCGAGATTCTAATACCGGGATAACATGACCGGGATACTTATTGGTCGCGTGAGGAAGGCGCCCGCATGATCGAGATCCTGAGCCCCACCGACGTACGGCGGGCGCGGGACACCGGCGCCCTGGTCGCCCACATCCTGCAGACCCTCCGGAGCAGCACCACCGTCGGCACCAACCTGCTCGACATCGACAGGCAGGCCCAGCGCATGATCGTCGAGGCCGGGGCGCAGTCCTGCTACGTCGACTACGAGCCGTCCTTCGGGCGCGGGCCGTTCGGCCACTACATCTGCACGTCGGTGAACGACGCGGTGCTGCACGGCCTGCCGCACGACTACACGCTCGCCGACGGCGACCTGCTGAGCCTCGACCTGGCCGTCAGCCTCGGCGGAGTGGTGGCCGACTCCGCGATCAGCTTCCTCGTCGGTGACGCCCGGCCCGCGGAGAGCGTCGCGCTCATCGACGCGACCGAGCGGGCGTTGCAGGCCGGGATCGCCGCCGCCGGTCCCGGCGCCCGGATCGGCGACCTCTCGCACGCCATCGGATCGGTCCTCACCGCGGCCGGTTACACGGTCAACACCGAGTTCGGCGGGCACGGCGTCGGGTCGACGATGCACCAGGACCCGCACGTGTCGAACACCGGCCGCCCCGGACGCGGGTACAAACTGCGCCCCGGGCTGCTGCTGGCGCTGGAGCCGTGGGTGATGGCGGACACCGCCACGCTCGTCACCGACGCCGACGGGTGGACGCTGCGCAGCGCGACCGGCTGCCGCACCGCGCACAGCGAGCACACCATCGCCATCACCGACGACGGCGCGGAGATCCTGACGCTGCCGAAGCCGTGACCCGGGCACCCGCCGTGGTCACACGGGCGTGCAGCGCTCCCGCAGCGTGGGGACACCGGGCCCGGTGAGGTCGTCGCAGTACGCGGCCCGCCCGGCCATCGCCATCGTCAGCGCCAGCGTGGTGCCGCTGACCAGCGGGCCGTCGCCGGCGGTGAACGGCCCGTCGGTCGCCTCCACCCGCAGGCCGTCGATCGCGCTGCGCCCGGCCACCGTGAAGTCCCGCCCGGCGTAGAACCGGGCGACCGGCGTCACCGCCTCGACCGGGGGCGTCCGGGCCAGGCCGAGCGGCCGCCGGATGTCCTGGGCGTGCACGACCACCTCACCGAGCCACGCCTCGGTCGGGCCGAACGTCGACGTGGTGCTGCCGATGATCCGCCGGAACCGATCGAGCGTCTCCCCCGGGTCGGCGCCCCGGTGCTCGGCCAGCCGGCGGTCGTTGTGCAGATCGAAGTCGAACCGGGCGCCGAGCACGCTGGCGACCCAGCGGGCCCGGCCGACGCTTGCCGCCGCGGTCATGTGCGCGAGCGTCTCCTCAACGGTCCACCGGCCGCACAGCGAGCGCCGCGCCCACTGCGCCGCGTCGATTCCGGCGAGGTCGTCGGCCAGGGCGGCGCGCTCGGCGTGCGCGAGCGCCCACAGCTCACGGCGGGTCAGCGTGTCGGACATGAAACCTCCAGGGGCCGGGTCGTCGGAGGTAGGACCGCGCTGCCTGGACGAACTCACCGCTCCCGCCCCGCCGATCTTGGAGTTGTGGTGGTTCGCAAACCGGGCATGGGCGACCTTCGAGGCGCCACAACTCCAAGATCGGCGTTGAGGGCGGGCGGGCTGCACGTTTGCTGCACGTCCGCTGAACGCTCGCCGGTGACGCTTCTCGCACACATCAACCGCAAGGGAGAAGCGTCATGTCACACAGGTTCCTCTTCACCCCGCGTACCGTCGCTTCGGCGATCGGGGCGCTCGTCCTGGCCGCCGCGGGCCTGGCCGGCGGCGCCACCCCGGCGTCCGCGGCCTACATCGTCCCCCCCGACTGCGGCCCCTACTCCGGGGCGCCGGTGCCGGCCGGATACACCCTGAGGTTCGCCATCGCGGCCTACGTCAGCAACAACGCCAACGGTCCGGAGTTCATCGTCGGCACTAACCTTCGCGACGTGATCGTCGGAAGCGTCTACGACGACGTCATCTGCGGCCTCCCCGGCAACGACGACATCCAGGCCAACAGTGGCGACGACATCGTCTACGGCGGGCTGAACGGCGACGACATCTGGGGCGACCTGGGCAACGACAACCTCCACGGCGACGGCGGCGCCGACACCATCCACGGTGACCGCTTCATCGGACCCAGCGCCCTGGACGGCAACGACCGCGTGGACGGCGGCAGCAACGACGACCACCTCTTCGGCGACAAGGGCGCGGACACCCTGGTCGGCGGTCCCGGCTTCGACGACGGCGACGGAGGCCCGGACGTCGTGTTCGACGACTGCCGTACCAGCGTGGAAATCGTGGTCAACTGCCCGTGATCCAGTCGGCACGGCGGTCCGCGGGGCTCGGACAACGGGGCCCGCGGACCGCGCGCTGCCGCCTGTCGGATCGTCGTCACGCCCGGTCCGACCACCACCGCACGCGGCTACCGTGACACTCCGTGGCGGTGGAGTTCCGGGTGCTCGGCGACCTGGACGTCCGGATCGACGGCCGGGCGGTCCGGGTCGGTCACGCCCGTCAGCAGTGCGTCCTCGCCGCTCTACTGGTCGAGCCCAACCGGGTCGTCGCGACCGGGCAGCTGATCAGCCGGGTCTGGGGCGACGAGGTGCCGGACGGGGCCGCCGCCACGCTGCGTGGCTACCTGTCGCGGCTGCGGCACGCGCTGGCCGGCACGGACGACGTCCGCATCGTCCGGCGTCATCCCGGCTATCTGCTCGCCGTCGACCCGGACCGTGTCGACCTGCACCGCTTCCGCGCGCTGACCGAGCAGGCCCGGAGCACCGGGGACGACGCGACGGCGATCGGCTGCCTGGAGCGGGCGCTGGGGCTGTGGCGCGGTGACGCGTTCGACGGCCTGACCACGCCGTGGCTGGCGGCGTACCGGCAGACCCTGGACCGGCAGCGGCTCGCGGCCGCGCTGGACCGCAACGACATCGCGCTGCGCCGCGGCGGGCATGTCCGTCTCCTTCCCGACGTCCTGGATCTGAGCGGCCGGTATCCGTGGGACGAGCGCCTGGCGGCGCAGGCGATGCTCGCGTTGTACCGGTGCGGGCGGCAGGCCGACGCGCTGGAGCACTTCCACCGGCTGCGCCGGAGGCTGGCCGCCGAGATCGGCGCCGACCCCAGCCCGCCGCTGGCGCAGCTCTACCAGCAGATCCTCACCGCCGACGCGGCGATCGCGCCGCCGGACCTGCCAGGCAGCGGAGAGCCGAGCGCGACGGCCACCGGCGCGGCCCGGGATGCGGGCGCCGTGCCCCGGCAGCTGCCCGCGTCACCAGGGGTCTTCGCCGGCCGGACCGCCCAGCTCGCGCGCCTCGACGAACAACTCGCCGACGCGGGCCACCCGGAGGGCGCCGGGTCACCGGTGGTGATCTCGTCCATCGGCGGCGGCGGTGGAGTCGGCAAGACCTGGCTGGCGCTGCGCTGGGCGCACGCCAACGCCGGCCGTTTCCCCGACGGGCAGCTCTACGTCAACCTGCGCGGCTTCGACCCGACAGCGGACCCGGTGACGTGGCCGGTCGCGGTACGCGGCTTCCTCGAGGCGCTCGGCGTCGAACCGGCACGCGTACCGGCCGATCCGGAGGCCCAGGCGTCGCTGTACCGCACGCTCGTCGCCGGACGCCGGCTGCTGGTGGTCCTCGACGACGCCCGCGACGCCGCCACAGTGGTCCCGCTGCTGCCCGGCACCCCCACCAGCGCGGTCCTGGTGACCAGCCGACGGCAACTGGCCGGCCTCGTCACCACCCACGGCGCGCGGCCGCTGCCGCTGGACGTGCTGCCCGACGACGAGGCCCGCGAGCTGATCGTCCGGCAGGTGGGCGCCGCGCGGGTGGCCGGGAAGCCGGACGCCGTCGCGGACATCCTGCGGTTCTGCGGGGGCCTGCCGCTGGCTCTCGGGATCGTGGCGGCCCGTGCCGCGCTCAACCCGGAACTTGCCCTGTCGTCAGTCGCGGCCGAGCTGACCTCAGCGGTCAGCCCGCTGGACGCGCTGACCGGCGACGAGGTGACGACGAACCTGCGGGTGGTGCTGTCCCGCTCGCTGGCGGCGCTCACGCCGGAGGCAGCGGAGGTGTTCACGCTGCTCGGCCTCGCCCCGGGCTCGGACATCGGCCGGGCCGCGGCGGCCAGCCTGACCGCCCGTACGCCGGCCGAGCTGCGCCCGCCGCTGCGCGAGCTGGTCGACGCGCACCTGGTGCAGGAACACGTCGCGGGCCGCTACCGCATGCACGACCTGGTCCGCAGCTTCGCCGTCGAACGGGCGAGCGGTGGCCCGGCCGGTTCCCGGGCCGCGTTGCGCCGGCTGGTCGACCACCGTCTGCACACCGCTCACGCGGCCGCGCTGCTGCTGTCCCCGCAGCGCGACCCGCTGACCCTGGCCCCCGCCGCGCCGGGGGTGAGTACCGAACGGCTCGACGACCTGGCGGCGGCGCTGGCCTGGTTCACCGCCGAGCACCAGGTGCTCCTCGCGACGATCGAGTACGCCGCCGGCAACGGCCTTGACGTCGCCACCGGGCAGCTCTCGTGGACCCTGGCCACGTACTTCGACAGGCAGGGCCACTGGCACGACTGGGCCGCTGTGGCCCGCCGGGCGGTCGAGGCGACCGGGCGCTCGGGTGACCGGCCAGCGCAGGCGCAGGCGCACCGGCTCCTGGCCGGGGCCTGCTCCAACCTCGGCCGGTACGCCGAGGCGCAGCGCAACCTGCTCGCCGCGCTGGATCTGTTCGCCGCGCTGGGCGACGACGAGGGGCGGGCGCACACCCATTTCGACCTCAGCATGCTGCACGACCGGCAGCGGCAGCCGCGGGAGGCGCTGCCGCACGCGCGGCGCAGCCTCGCCCTCTACGAACGGGTCGGGAGCCCGCTCAAGCAGGCGGTCGCGCTCAACGCGATCGGCTGGTACCACTCGCAGCTCGGCGAGCACCACGACGCGATCACGTTCTGCCGCCGCGCCCTCGCCCTGGCCGAGCGGGCCGGGAGCGCGTACGGGCAGGCGAACACGTGGGACAGCATCGGCTTCGCCCACCACCACCTGGGTGAGTACGAGGACGCGGTGGACTGTTTCCGGCAGGCCCTCGCGCTGTTCGCCGAGATCGGTGACCGGCATGCCGAGGGCATCGTGCTGGACCACCTCGGCGACACGTGGGCCGCGGCCGGGCGGGCGGACGCGGCCCGGGACGCCTGGCGGCGGTCACTCGCGTTGTACGAGGAACTCGGTCACGCCGACGCCGAGGCGGTACGGCGCAAACTTCACCGGTGAACGGTCAGAGCGCCGCGATCGCGGCCGACTCCGGCGGCAGCTCGATCCCGTCGCGCATCACCGTGACGCCCTCGGACGTGGCGAGCAGCACCCGGCGTACCACCCCGGGCAGGTTGATCCGCTGCGCCCGGCCGGCCAGGTTCGCCACCACGAGCGTGTCGCCGCGCCGCATCACCAGGAACCGGTCGCCGTGGCGGACGTCGACCCGGTCCAGCCGGGGGTCGGACAGGTCGGCCCGGGAGCGGCGCAGCGCGATCAGCCGCCGGTAGAGGTCGTACGTCTCGCGGTGCTCGGGCTTGTCCAGCTCGGCCCAGTCCAGCCGGGACCGCAGGAACGTCTGCGGGTCCTGCGGGTCCGGCACGTCGTCGGTGGCCCAGCCGTGGTCGGCGAACTCGCGTCTGCGGCCGGTGGCGACCGCCGTCGCGAGTTCCGGCTCGGGGTGGCTGGTGAAGAACTGCCACGGCGTGGCGGCCGCCCACTCCTCCCCCATGAACAGCATCGGCGTGAACGGCGCGGTCATCAGCAGCGTCGCGCCGACGCGCAGCAGCCCGGGCGACAGCGTGGCGGAGATCCGGTCGCCGGTGGCCCGGTTGCCGATCTGGTCGTGGTTCTGCAGGTACGCCACGAAGCGGTGGCCGGGGGTGCGCTGCCTGTCGACCGGGCGGCCGTGGCTGCGGCCGCGGAAGCTGGACCAGGTGCCGGCGTGGAAGAACCCGCCGGTCAGCACGTCGGTGAGGCACTCCAGCGAGCCGAAGTCGCCGTAGTAGCCCTGCCGTTCGCCGGTGAGCAGCGTGTGCAGCGCGTGGTGGGCGTCGTCGTTCCACTGGGCGTGCAGGCCGTACCCGCCCGCCTCGCGCGGCGTGATCAGGCGCGGGTCGTTGAGGTCGCTCTCGGCGATCAGCGACAGCGGCCGCCCGAGGTGCGTGGACAGCGCCTCCACCTCGGCGGCGACCTCCTCCAGCCAATGCACGGCCCGGCCGTCCGGCATGGCGTGCACGGCGTCCAGCCGCAGCCCGTCGACGTGGTAGTCGCGCAGCCAGCCCAGCACGCTGTCGGCGATGTAGCGGCGTACCCCGTCGGAGTGCGGGCCGTCCAGGTTGACGGTGCGGCCCCAGGTGTTGCTCTGCTCGGTGAGGTACGGCGCGAACCGCGGCGCGTAGGCCCCGGAGGGCCCGAAATGGTTGTAGACGACGTCGAGGATCACCCCCAGGCCCTTGGCGTGGGCGGCGTCGACGAACCGTTTCAGGCCGTCCGGGCCGCCGTACGGCTCGTGCGGCGCGAACCAGCAGACGCCGTCGTAGCCCCAGTTGTGCTCGCCGTTGAACGCGTTCACCGGCAGCAGCTCGACCATGTCCACGCCGAGGTCGACGAGGTGGTCGAGCCTGGCGATCGCCCCGTCGAACGTGCCTTCCGGGGTGAACGTGCCGATGTGCAGCTCGTACAGCACGCTGCCGGGCAGTTGCCGGCCGGTCCAGGCGGCGTCGGTCCAGGCGAACGCGGCGTGGTCGTAGAGCCGGCTGGGCCCGTGCACCCCGGCCGGCTGCCAGGCCGAGCGGGGGTCGGGCAGCGCCTGGGCGTCGTCGTCGAGCAGGAACGCGTAGTCGGTGCCGGGCCCGGCGCCGGGGACCTCGACCCGCCACCAGCCGTCCGGCGCCTGACGCATCGCGTGATCGGCGACGCCGGGCAGGCGCAGCCGCACCCGGGCGGCCTCGGGCGCCCACACCGTGAACTCGGTCATGCGGCGGCCTCCACAGAGTCGGTGGGTGCGAGGAGGGCGACGGGGTAGGTGCTCAGCAGATCATGAAGGAGCAGCTCAGAACCACTGTAGACCCGTCCGGTGAACAAGTCGGTGCACTCGTGAACGGGAAGTGACAGCGCCGTGTCCCGCCAGCCGCCGGAGCGGGCCAGCCGCAGCGGCAGCCGGGTCGCCACCGCGACCGCCCCGCCCCGGTCGAAGGCCACCGCGTGCGCGGCGGCCGGGCCGCGCGCGGGCACCGGCCGGTAGCCGCCGAACAGGTCCGGGCGGTCGCGGCGCAGCCGCAGCGTCCGGGACACCACGAGCAGCTTGGCCGCGCCGTCGGCGGCCACCGCGGGCCGCCAGCCGGCGTCGAGCCGGGCCAGCAGGTCCCGGCGTACGGCGAAGTCGACCGGCCGCCTGTTGTCCGGGTCGACGAGCGAGTTCTCCCACAGCTCGGTGCCCTGGTAGACGTCGGGCACACCGGGCATGGCGAGCTGGACCAGCTTCTGCCCGAGCGCGTTCGACCAGCCGGGCGGCGTGATCTCGGCGGCGAACGCGGTGATCTGGGCGTGCAGCTCCGGGTCGTCGTACATCCGGTCGACCAGGGCGTGCAGCTCGTGCTCGAAGCCCGGGTCCGGGTCGGCCCAGCTGGTGGTGACGGACGCCTCCCGGGCGGCCTTCTCGGCGTACCCGTGCAGTCGTTCCCGTTCGATCGGCCACGCCCCGACGGCGGTCTGCCAGAGCAGGTGGGCCAGCGCGGGGTCGGCCAGCGGCGCGCGCGACATCCAGTCGGCGACCCGTTCGGCCCAGCGGCCGGGCAGCTCGGACAGCACCGCGAGCCGGGCGCGGACGTCCTCGCCGCGCTTGGTGTCGTGGGTGGACAGCGCGGTCATGCTCGCCGGCCAGCGCACGTGCCGGGCGGCGGCGAAGCGGTGCAGCTCGGCCGCTGGCACACCGAAGTGGGCCGGGCTGCCGCCGACCTCGTTGAGCGCGACGAACCGGCTCCACCTGTAGTACGCGGTGTCCTCCACGCCCTTGGCCATCACCGCGCCGGTCAGCTGCGGGAACCGGGCGGCCAGCTCGTGGCCGGGGTCGCGCAGCCGGGCGGTGACCTGGTCGAGCACGCCGGTCAGGTCGGGACGGCGGCGGCCTGCCTCGCTGCGGGCGGCGGCCAGGTGCCGGGCGCCTTCGGGCGGGTATCCGCGGTAGACCGGGAAGCACGCGGCCAGCTCGGCCAGGGCGGCGCGGACCTGCTCGCCGGGCAGCTCCGGCACGAGCGCGGCCAGCCGGGTCAGCTCGGCGGCGAGCAGCCGGGTGGCGGCCTCCAGCTTGGTGGCGTGCGTCAGGTCCGCCCAGGACGTGTGCCGGCCGGTGAGCCGGCCGTCGAGCGCGGTGAAGTCCGCCTCGGCGTCCGGGTCGACGAACAGCCCGGACACGGCGGCCAGCGCGTCGTAGCCGGTGGTGCCGTCGACCGGCCAGTCCGGCAGGTCCTCGCCGTACTCCAGGATCTTCTCCACCACGAGCCAGCTCTGCGGCGCGGCGGCGCGCAACCGGGCCAGGTAGCCGGCCGGGTCGCGCAGCCCGTCCGGGTGGTCGACGCGGATGCCGTCGACCTCCCCGGCGTCGACCCAGCGCAGGATCTCCGCGTGGGTGGCGTCGAACACCTCCGGGTCCTCCACCCGCAGGCCGGCCAGGTCGGACACGGCGAAGAACCGGCGGTACGTCAGCTCGGCGTCGCCGCGCCGCCAGTTCACCAGCTCGTAGTGCTGCCGGTCGTGCACCTGCCGGGGCGTGCCGTCGCCGGTGCCGTCGGCCACCGGGAACCGGTGCTCGTGGTAGCGCAGCTCCCCGTCGACGAGCTTCAGGTCGTCGAGCGCGTCGGCGCTGTCGGCGAGCACCGGCAGCAGCAGCCGCCCCCGGTCCCAGTCGATGTCGAACCAGCGCGCGTACGCCGAGTCGCGTCCGGACCGCAGCACGTCCCACCAGGCCGGGTTGGCCTCGGGCCGGGCGACGCCGGCGTGGTTGGGCACGATGTCCACGACCAGGCCCAGCCGGGCCGCGCGCAGCGCCCGGACCAGCCGGGCCCGGGCGGGCTCGCCGCCGAGCTGCGGGTTGACCGCGCGGTGGTCCACCACGTCGTAGCCGTGCGTGGAGCCGGGCGTGGCGGTGAGCAGGGGCGCGGTGTAGAGGTGGGTGACGCCGAGCGCGGCGAGGTAGCCCGCCAGCTCGGCCGTGGCGTCCAGGTCGAAGCCGGGACGCACCTGGACCCGGTAGGTCGAGCGGGGGGTGTCGGGCATGGGTCAGGCCGTCCTCTCCAGGACCAGCAGCGAGCGGTCCGGCACGCAGACCGTGCCGCCCGCCTCGACCAGTGTCGTCTTCTCCGGGTCGGGTTCCGCGGTGCTGATCACCAACTCCCACCGGCTGCCGAACTCCTCGCCGGGAAGCGTGAAGTCCAGCGGCGCGTCGTGCGCGTTGAACAGCAGCAGGAACGAGTCGTCCCGGTGGCGCTGGCCGTACTGGCCGCGTTCCCCGATGCCGTCGCCGTTGACGAACAGGGCCACCGAGCGGCCGAAGTCGTTGCCCCAGTCCTCGCCGGTCATCTCCCGGCCGTCCGGGGTGTACCAGGCCAGGTCCGGCAGTCCGGAGCCGGCGGCCCGGCCGCCCACCGGCAGGCCGGTGAAGAACCGGCGGCGGCGGAACACCTGGTGCCGGTTGCGGAAGTCGGTGAGCCGGCGGACGAAGTCCAGCAGCTCGTCGTCGGCCCGGTCCCAGTCGACCCAGGCGATCTCGCTGTCCTGGCAGTAGGCGTTGTTGTTGCCGCGCTGGGTGCGGCCCAGCTCGTCGCCGTGGCCGAGCATCGGCACGCCCTGGGACAGCATCAGCGTGGCCAGGAAGTTGCGCCGCTGCCGGGCCCGCAGCGCGCGTACGCCCGGGTCGTCGGTCTCGCCCTCGACGCCGCAGTTCCAGGACCGGTTGTGGCTCTCCCCGTCCCGGTTGTCCTCGCCGTTCGCCTCGTTGTGCTTGTCGTTGTAGGAGACCAGGTCGGCCAGCGTGAACCCGTCGTGGCAGGTGACGAAGTTGATGCTGTGGAACGGGCGGCGGCCGTCGTCCTGGTAGAGGTCGGCGGAGCCGGAGATGCGGGAGGCGAACTCGGCGAGCGTGGCCGGCTCGCCGCGCCAGAAGTCGCGTACGGTGTCGCGGTACTTGCCGTTCCACTCGGTCCACTGCGGCGGGAAGTTGCCGACCTGGTAGCCGCCGGGGCCGACGTCCCACGGCTCGGCGATGAGCTTCACCCGGCCGACCACCGGGTCCTGCTGCACCACCTCGAAGAAGGTGGACAGGCGGTCCACCTCGTAGAACTCGCGGGCCAGCGTGGCCGCCAGGTCGAACCGGAAGCCGTCGACGTGCATCTCGGTCACCCAGTAACGCAGCGAATCCATGATCAGTTGCAGCGAGTGCGGGCTGCGGACGTTGAGGCTGTTGCCGGTGCCGGTGTAGTCGACGAAGTAGCGCCGGTCGTCCTCGGAGAGCCGGTAGTAGCTGGGCGTGTCGATGCCCTTGAAGCTCAGCGACGGCCCGAGGTGGTTGCCCTCGGCGGTGTGGTTGTAGACCACGTCGAGGATGACCTCGATGCCGGCGGCGTGCAGCGCCTTGACCATGCCCCGGAACTCCTGCACCTGCTGGCCCAGGCGGCCCAGCGCGGAGTAGCCGTGGTGCGGGGCGAAGAAGCCGATGGTGTTGTAGCCCCAGTAGTTGCGCAGCCCCAGGTCGGCCAGGCGGTGGTCGTGCACGAACTCGTGCACCGGCATCAGCTCCACCGCCGTGACGCCGAGCCGTTTGAAGTGCTCGATCATCACCGGTGAGGCGATCGCCGCGTACGTGCCGCGCAGCTCCTCCGGGATGCCCGGGTGGCGCATGGTCAGCCCGCGCACGTGGGCCTCGTAGATCACCGAGTGGTGGTACGGGGTGCGCGGCGGCCGGTCGTTGCCCCAGTCGAAGTACGGGTTCACCACCACCGACTTCGGCATGTACGGCGCGGAGTCCTCGGTGTTCATCCGGTCCGGGTCGCCGCCGACCTCGTAGTCGTAGACCGACGGGTGCCACATGATCTCCCCGTCGACCGCCTTCGCGTACGGGTCGAGCAGCAGCTTGTGCGGGTTGCAGCGCAGCCCCTCGGCCGGGTTCCACGGCCCGTGCACCCGGTAGCCGTAGCGCTGGCCGGGCTCGACGCCGGGGATGTAGGCGTGCCAGACGTACGCGTCGACCTCGCGCAGCTCCACCCGGCGCTCGGTGCCGATGTCCCACTCGTCGAACAGGCAGAGCTCGATCTTCTCCGCCACCTCGGAGAAGATCGCGAAGTTGGTGCCCATCCCGTCGTAGGTGGCGCCGAGGGGGTAGCTCTCGCCCGGCCAGACCTGCATGTCGCTCCTTCGGCCCATGATCGTGAGCGCAGCGGACAGGGGGCCGCCGATGCGCACGCCGGTGATGCCCAGTCGTACGCCTCGTCAATCCACCCGTTCGGACGGTAACCGAAATCCGCCCTCGTGGGGCCGGATGTCACGTTCGGGCCCGCCTGCGGCGATCGGGGCCACCCGTCCCGGCATTCCATAGCCGGGGTCGGCGAATAAGCAGGTCACTTCACAATAGAGGGTCGCCCGCATTCATTGACACCTTCCCCTGCTTTATCTTCTTGTTACATCGGCTTCACGCGATCGGAGAAGGAGGCAATTGATGCGGTGATTCATCGTTCGACCCCACCTGACCTGGGCGTCTCGAATAGTGGATCCCGGAACTACGCCGCGTCACCGCCCGGAATCTTTCCGTTCCCGACCGGTCTTCACCTGCGCGAATTGACGGTTCCGCCTCGCTTTATCTCCCTGTTACATCAGCGCGGTGCGAATCCCGCCAGGACCGGCCTACGCTTCGTTCCACTGTCCACATCGATCCGAAAAGAGGATGAATCGATGGGTGAAAGCAGGAACTTGTCGATCGACCTGTCCGACCTGGACACCACAGCGGTCTCCTGGTCGGGCGCCGGCGACGAGGCGTCGGCAGGGCTGTACGCCATGCCGACGGGCGGCGGGATCACGCTGACCGACCCGTCCGCCATGGGCAAGGGCTCCTGCGGGGGCGCCGCGTGCCAGGGCCGGCCGATCCAGTGGTGCTGCGTCAACTGCCACTGATCATCGCGGAGCCGCCGGCGATCGCCGGCGGCTCCGTCCCATCGTCAGCGCGGCCGGCGGTCCGGCTCGTGGGACAAGCGGAGAGGTACGTCAGATGAGCGTTGAACCCGGTCGAGCCGTCGAGCTGAGCGTGGTGATCCCCACCCACGCGGACGCCCCCTGCCTGGAGCTCACGCTGCGGTCGCTGCGGCGTCAGACGCTGGACCCGGACCGCTTCGAGGTCATCGTCGTCCGCGACGGCGGGGACGGCAGCCAGTACTCCGGCATCGCCGACGCCGGCAAGGGGCTGCGCCTGCACTTCGTCGAACGGCCCGAGCGCGGCGGCCGGGCGGCGGCCCGCAACGAGGCCGCGCGCCGGGCGACCGCGCCGCTGCTGTTGTTCCTCGACGCCGACTCGTACGCCACGCCGGACCTGCTGCGCCGCCACCTCGACCACCACCGCGACCCGTCCGCGCCGGCGGTGCTGATGGGCCGGCGCGACGAGACCGGCATCGAGCACGTGCACGCGGCGCTGGCCGACCAGCCGACCATGCCCGTACCCCGGCTGCGTGGGCGCGGCGGCGGCGACATGCGGTTCGGGACCGAGGAGGGACCGTCCGGCGACGACTGGCTGATGGCCGGGTGGCTGTTCTGCTTCACCCACAACGCCTCGGTGCGCCGGGACGTGTTCGAGGCGGTCGGCGGCTTCGACGAGGGCTTCGGCCTGCGCTGGGGCCTGGAGGACATGGAGCTCTTCTACCGGGTGCACGCGCACCTCGGCGTACTCAACCGCAACTTCGCCTACGACGACCTGGCCGCCGTCTACCACCTGCCGCACCACCGCAACGTCATCCAGAACTGGAACGACTTCATGGACAACCTGGATCGGGTCGCGCTCAAGTACCCGGTCGTGGAGTGGGAGTTCGCCGGGCCGGTGGACGTGGCCCGCGCGGCCGAGCGGGTGGTGCACTACCGCCGGGCGATGGACGACTGCGTACGCCGCTCCTGGTGCCGGATCGGGCCGGCGGTGCAGCGGCTCGCCGGTCGCCTGCCCGGCGACCGGGTGCTGTGGGTCGGCACCGGCAGCGCCGAGGCCGGGCTGCCCGACGGCGCGCTGACCTACGACTACGGGGCGCCGGCCGGTCCGGCCAACTTCCACCTGGTCGGGATCAGGCCACCGGTCGCCGCGGACAGCCTGGACGCCGTGGTCAGCGTCGACTTCTGGCGGTACCTCTACTGGGAGGACCTGTGCCAGTTCGTCAACGTCGCCGGTGCCCTCGCCGACGAGGTGCACCTGGTCTCCACCGGCGCGGAGCTCTCGGCGCGGTTCGACCCGGACCCGGCGAGCCTGGGCTACCTCGGCCGGGTCATGGGCGCCGCGTTCGAGACCACCCTGACCGAGGTCGACGGCCTCGGCACGGTGCTGCGGCTGCGCCCGCACCACCGTGCCGCCGTCGCGGCCGGCTGACCGGGAACGACACCGCCGATGCCAGTGATCGAGGCCAGTGGCCTGACCAAGCGCTTCCGGATCGCCGACAAGCAGCCGGGCCTGCGCGGCTCGCTGCGCCATCTCGTACGGCCACGGCACGTCGAGCACGTGGCGGTGGACGGCGTCGACCTGTCGATCTCCTCCGGCGAGGCGGTCGCGTACGTCGGGCCCAACGGCGCCGGGAAGTCGACGACGGTCAAGCTGCTCACCGGCATCCTGCACCCCACCGCCGGGCGGGTACGCGTCTGCGGCCTCGACCCGCACCGCGACCGGCACGCCAACGCCCGCAACATCGGCGTGCTGTTCGGCCAGCGCAGCCAGCTCTGGTGGGACCTGCAGGTCCGCGACTCCCTCGCGCTGCTGCGCGACATCCACCGCATCCCCCGGGCCCGGTACGCGGCACGCCTGGAGGAGTTCGACGCGCTGCTCGGGCTCGGCCGGCTGCTGCCGGTGGTCGCCCGGCAGCTCTCGCTCGGCCAGCGGATGCGCGCCGACCTGGCCGCCGCGCTGCTGCACGCACCGCCCGTGGTGTTCCTCGACGAGCCGACCATCGGGCTGGACATCGTCGCCCGGCAGGCCGTCCGGGACTTCCTGCGGGCCCAGCGCGCGAGCGGGACCACGGTGCTGATGACCACGCACGACATCGGTGACATCGAGCAGGTCTGCCGCCGGCTCGTGATCATCGACGGGGGCCGGATCATCTTCGACGGCTCGATCGACGCCGTCCGCCGGCTGGTCGCCGACCAGCGGACCGTGCACCTGACGCTCGGCGCCGACTGGCACGGCGACCTCGACGCCGACCTGCCGGGCGTCCGGCTGGTCCACGACGGGTCGGCACGGCAGATCGCCGTCACGTTCGACCACGGCGCGTACGGCGCGGGCGAGATCGTCTCGGTGGTCGCCCGTCAGGCGCCGGTGGTGGACATCCGGATCGACGAGCCGTCCATCGAGGACGTGGTGCGCCGGGCGTACGCCGGCGAGCTGAGCCCGTCGGTGCCGGCATGAGGGCGTACCTGACGCTGGCGCGGATGTCCTGGTCGACGCTGCTGATCTACCGGGGCGAGTTCCTCCTCCAGCTCACCGGGGTCGTGGTGCAGACAGTGGCGCTGTTCGCGGTCTGGCAGGCGGTCTTCGCCGGCGCGGCCGGCGGCGAGGTGGGCGGGTTGTCCTGGGAGCAGATGAAGGGCTACCTGGTGGTGGCGTTCCTGACCGGGGCGCTGCTGTCGAGCTTCACCGACGCGCAGATCGCCGGCCCGGTGCTGCACGGCACCGTGGCGCTCGACCTGGTCCGGCCGATCGACTACCAGCTCTCGCGTTTCGCGCTGTCACTCGGATACGTCGTCGGTGAGGTGCTGACGGTGGCGGTGATGGCGGCGACGCTGGTGTCGGCGTTCGGCGGCGCCGCGCTGCCCGCCGCCGGGCAGGCCGGGCTGTTCCTGCTCAGCCTGCTGGCGGTGGTGCCGCTGAAGTTCGGCCTGGTCTACCTCGTCGGGCTGCTGTGCTTCTGGACCGGCAACTTCCACGGGCTGAGCCTGTCCCGGGTGGCGGTCACCAACATCCTCTCCGGGGCGCTGGTGCCGATCGCGTTGTTCCCCGGCTGGCTCCAGGTCGTCTGCCAGCTCTCCCCGTTCCCCGGCATCGTCTCCACCCCGGCGCTGATCTACCTGGGGCAGGTACGGGGCGCCGAGGCGGTGACGCTGATCGGCGTACAACTGCTCTGGGTTCTGGTGTTGTGGGGCGCGGCCCGGCTGCTGTGGTCCGCGGGCGTGCGGCGGCTGACCGCGCACGGCGGGTGACCGGCCGATGATGCACGAGGCACGGATCTACCGCCGGCTGCTCGGCGCGCATCTGCGGGCGGTGCTCGAGTACCGCGCCGACGCGCTCCTGACCATCGGGGCGACCGTGCTCGGTCAGCTCGCCGGGCTGGTCTTCGTGGTGATGGTGTTCCGGCAGGTGACCGCGCTCGGCGGGTGGACCCGCTGGGAGGTGCTGTACGTCTGCGCCATGGTGATGCTCGCCGAGGGCGTCGGCTCCCTGCTGTTCGAGGGGACCTGGCATCTCGGCGGCCTGGTCAACCTCGGCCTGCTGGACTACCTGCTGGTCCGGCCCTACCCGGTGGTGCTCCAGGTCACCGGCAACGCGGTCGGGTTCAACGGCCTCGGCAACGTCGGGTTCGGCGCGGCGCTGCTCGGCGCCGCGGCCGTCCACCTCGACCTGGCCTGGACGCCGCTGACGGTGCTCTGGGCGGTGGTGCTGCTCGCCAGCGGAGTCCTGGTCAAGCTGGCGGTCAACCTGGCCACCAACGCTGTCGTCTTCTGGCTGCTGAGCCCGTCCAGCTCGCTCGCGGCGAGCGTGCACACCCTGGGCGACCTGGCCCGCTATCCGCTGACCCTGTACGGCACCGGCCTGCGCTCGCTGCTGACGCTCGTACCCGTCGCGTTCGTCGGCTACTTCCCGACGGCCGCGCTGCTGGACAAGGGCGCCTCGACCACGGCGGGCGCGCTCACCCCGGTCGTCGCGGCGGCCTGCGCGGCCGGGGCGTGGGCGGTCTTCCGGGCCGGGTTGCGCCGGTACGAGAGCGCGGGCAGCTGAGATGGCAGCCACGCGGGCCGGCGTCACCGGCCGGTACCTGGCGGCGGTGCGGGACGACACCGGGCAGCCGACGGCGTACCTGCCGCCGTGCGGCAAGCGGTACCCGGGCGCGACCCGCCGGCCGCTGCGGTGGCCCGGCCCGGGGTCCGTGCCGCTCGGCGACGGCTGCCTCGACCGGCTCAGCGCGATGCTGCTCGGGTACGCGCCACGCCGGGCGGAGACGATCACACTGGCCGGGCTGTCCGCGTTGACCGGCGCCCCGTCGGACACGCGCACGCCGTCGCGGCTGCTGCCCGGCTGGCACACGCTGCGCCGGTCGGTGCCCTCCGGCGGGGCGTTCCACCCCAACGAGATCTACCTCGCCTGGGCCGGCTCCCCCGACCTCGCGGCCGGCGTCTACCACTACGACCCGCCGCACCACTGCCTGGAACTGCTGCGCCCGGGCAGCCCGGCCGCCCGGCTCGACCGGCTCCTCGGGGTCGCGGCGGCGCCCCGGCACGCGCTGCTGCTGACCCACCGGCCGTGGAAGAACACCAGCAAGTACGGGGCGTTCGGCTACCGGCTGGGCATCGTCGACTCCGGTGTCCTGCTGGCCCAGCTGCTCACGTCGCCGGTGGACGCGACACCGCGCCTGGACCTCGATCCGGCGCTCGCCGGTGAGCTGCTCGGACTCGACGCCGAAATGGAGGCCACCTACGCGGCGATCGAGTTCCCCGCGTACGCGGACGTCCCCGGGACACCGCTTGCGTCCGGCGGGCCGCCCCCGGCGACCGGGCTGGACCACGACCGGCTCGGCCACGAGGCCGCCCACCCGAGCGCGGTGGCGCTGCACCGGGCAAGGTACGACCGGCACGCCGACGCCGAGCCGCCCTCGGCCGACCGTCTTCCGGCCGACGGCGTCCCGGCCCGGCGCCTCCCGGCGGACCGCCTTCCGGTGGGTCCGGCGGCGGGCCGGGCGCTGGACCTGCCGCCGGCCCGGCCGCTCGACCTGGTCGCGGCCGCCGCCCGCCGCGCCTCCGCCGCGAACCTCGGCCCGGGGCTGACCGCCGGGCAGGTCGCCGACATCCTGGCCTGCGCCGCCGGCCGGGCCGGTTCGCCGGCCCTGGCGGCGCTGGCCCGGCAGCCGCTGTACCCGGAGATCTGGTGCCTCGCCCGGGCCGTCGACGGCATCCCGGCGGACGCGTACCGCTACCAGCCGCACCACCACCGGCTGGTGCCGACCGGGCCGCCGGGAGCGGCCGACGACGCGGCGGCGTACCCGCACCGGGTCGACCGCCGGATGGTCACCCGCGGCGCGACCCTCTACCTGGTGCACGCCGGGAGCCGGCCCGCCGACGAGCTCTCCCCGGCCTCGTTCCACCGGCTGCACCTGCTCGCCGGTGTGGCCCTTCACCTGGCCGGGCTCGCCGCCACCGCGACCGGCGCGGCGAGCCGGGCGCTGGGCGGCCTCACCGCCGACGCGGTCGCCGCCCGGCTCGGCCTGCCGGACGGGGCGTCCCCGCTGACACAACTGCTGGTCGGCACGCCCGCGCCGCGTCCCGGGGTGCTGGCGGCCCATCTCACCGAAGGGAACCCTCATGGCTGAACAGGACGTTCCGGCGCTCGTCGGCACCCCCACGCCGGACGCGGTGCTCGCGGCGGTCGCCGAGCACGGCGCGGTGCTGCTGCGCGGCGGGTGGCGGCACGAGGACTACGTCGCGCTCGGCGACGCGCTGATGACCGCGTCGCCGTACCAGGGCGGGTTCCACGACGAGCGGGACGTGATCGGCGGTGACCCGACGACGACCACAGTCACCCGGGGAACGCAGGGCATGCCGCTGCACCGGGAGGCGTCGTACGCGCCCGGCGCCCCGGACCTGCTCATGTTCCGGTGCGAGCGGCCCGCCGCCGACGGCGGGGCCACGACGCTGTGCGACGGTCTCGCGCTGCTGGCCGCCCTGCCCGCCACGGTCCGCGCCGCCTGCGAGGAACTGACGCTGCGCTGGGAGAGCGAGCTGCCCACACCGGTGTGGCAGCGGATGTGCGGCACGACCGACCCGGAGGCGGCGGAACGGATGCTGCGGCAGTGGGAGCCGTACCTGCGGCCGTGGGAGTCGATCCACATCGACGTGGACGAGGACGCGATGACTGTCGGCTTCGGCACCCGGTGCACGCCACCGACCCTCTTCGAAGGTGTGCCGGCGTTCTGCAACTCGCTGTTCATCAGCCGCCCGCAGCCCGGCGAGTACCACGACCGGCGGCTGCGGGTGCGCTCCGGTACCGGCGCGCCGGTGCCCGAGGACCTCGTGGCCACCGCCGCGGACGTCGCCGCGCGGCTGACGGTGGCGGTGCCGTGGCGGTCCGGTGACGTGCTGGTCGTGGACAACTCCCGGTACCTGCACGGCCGGCAGGCGTTCACCGACGCCGGACGCGCGGTCGCGGTGCGGATGGGACACCTGCGGAAGGAGACGGCCGCGTGAGGGTCAAGCTCCGCGACGACCTGATGTACGTGCCGGTCGACGACGGCGTGTACCTGGAGACGGGACTCGCCGGCACGCACCTGGCGGGCGCGTCGGCGTACGGCCTCGTGCAGCGGCTCGCCCCGCATCTGGACGGCACCCGCACGGTGGAGGCCCTGACCGCGGGTCTGCCCCCGGCGCAGCGGCAGCTCGTCACCGACCTGGTCCGGATGCTGGTGCGGCGGGGCATCGCCCGCGACCTCGACAGCGAGCCGCCACACACGTTGCGGGACTGGGAACTCGACACCTACCGGGACTCGATCGCGTTCGCCGAGCACGTCACCGACGCGCCGCTGAGCCGCTTCGAGGCGTTCCGCGACGGACGGGTGCTGCTCGTCGGCGCCGGCGCCGGCATGCTCGCGCTCGTCCAGACGCTGTTCGAACTCGGGCTGCGTACGGCCTCGCTGGTCGAGACCACCGAGACCGGCACCGAACGCGACGGCTTCCGGCGGATCGTGCAGCGGCGTCGAGCCGAGGATCCGACGACCGGGCTGACGCTGCTGGACGCGGCCGCCGCCCTCGACACCGACGAGGGGCTCGCCGGCCTGCTGACGGGGTACGACGCGGTGCTGCACTGCGCCGCGCGTCCGATGGCCGGGCGGGCGACGCGGCTGAACCGGGCGGCCCGGGCGATCGGGGTGCCGGTCCTGCACGCGGTGCCCGGCGGCGCGGAGGCGTGGATCGGCCCGACCGGCGGCGGCGTCACCGGCGGCTGCTGGGAGTGCGGCCTGCTCAGCCGGCAGGGCGCCGGGCTCCCCCCGGGTGACGCCGACGAGCCCGACACGACGTCCGAGTGGCTGTCGGCGCCGGTCTGCGGCCTGATCGGCGCGGCGCTCGGGTTCGCGTACCTGCGCCACCGGGTGGGAGCGGAGACCACCGCCACGAACCGGATGACCCGCGTGGACCTGGAAACCGCTGTGACCAGCGAGCATCTGCTCGACGTGCACCCCCGCTGCCGCTCCTGCCGGCCCCCGGCCCCGTACGCCGATCTCGCCGCGCACGTCGACGCGATGGCCGCCCGCACGCCGGTGGGCGTCGAGGAGTTCGTCGCCCGGATGCCGTTCCTGGTCGACGCGCGGCTGGGCCCGCTGCTGGCCATCGACACCGGCACCCACTCGCAGATCTCGGTCAGCTGCGTCGAGGCGACGGTCGTGGACCTGGCCGGCGGCGCACCGCGGCTGCTCACCGCCGTCGGCGCAAGCCGGGAGCAGGCGCTGCTGCGCGCCGCCACGGCGGCACTGGAGACGCTCGCGGCCCGGGCCTGCGCCGGCGACGCCGCCACGGTGTGGTGGGACACCGCGCGTGGCGCTGTCGTCGACGTACAGCCGGACGGCGTGGTGATCGCCGGCGGTCACACCTGGGCGGAGGCGCGCGGCCGGGCGATCCTGAAACTGCGACGCGCGGCCGCGACCCCACCCGAGGTCGCCGACGGTGGGCCGCCCGGCGGCTGGCTCGACCGGGCGCGGTGGCCGGAGCCGACCCGCGTCATGGCACACGAGCTGGCCCTCCTCGGCCACGAGCCGCGGGCCTGGCACGACGGATCGAGCACCCCGACCGTGTTCGTCGCCGTCGGCGGCGGATGGGTCGCCCGCAGCTGCGCCACCGACACGGACACCGCCCTGGCGAACGCGATGCAGGCGGCGGTCGCCGTCCTGACCGGACGCCGCCCGGACGGCGCCGAGATCGGGCCGGACGTGGGCGGCCACGACTGGGACACGGCGCTGCCGCCGCTGCTGCGCGAGCTGGCACGGGACGGACGGTCACTGCTGGTGCGGCCCGCCGACTCGCTGCCCGGGGCGCAGCGGGTGATGCCGTTCATGATCAGGGCGGCGTGGTCGCCACGAGCGGGGAGCAGCGAATGACCGACGTCACGACCACACCGGCCGTCCCCGCCCCGTCCGATGTGGCGCCGCGTCCCGGCCTGCGGATCCTCGGCGTCGGCGCCCTGCGCCGGGCGGTGGAACAGGCGCTGGGCGCCGCCCCGGTCACCGACGTCGACGTCTTCGTCGTCGACGGGCCACCGGAGGACGTCGAGGTGGCCGCCCGGGCTGCCGCCGACGCCGGCCGGTCCTTCCTGCCGGTGTACACCACGCCGCGCGGCGTACGGATCGGACCGTTCGTCACACCCGGCCGGCCGGGCTGCCACCACTGCCTCCAGGTGCGGCAACGCCGGGCGCGGACCACCGGGACACCGCACCGGTCCGCGCTGTGGCAGGGGCTCTACGACGGCACCGTGCAGCCCGCCCGGCCCGTCCTCGGCCCGCCGGTACGCGCCGCGGTCGCCGCGCTCGTGGCCGACGAGCTGAGCCGGGTCGCGCAGGGCGGCGACGGCCGGTGCGCGGAAGGGGTGCTGGAGGTCGCCACGGCCTCGATGGCCGTCAAGCGGCACCGGTTCGTCCCCGAACCCGGCTGCCCGGTGTGCGGCCCGTTGCCGGACGACGGCCCGGGCGCCGGCACCTTCACGCTGACGTCCCGGCCGAAGCGGGCACCGGACGACTACCGGGCCCGCAGCCTTCCCGACGAGCACCTAGCCCTGCTGGCGGCGCTGCACGACGAGGAGACCGGGCTGCTGTCGTCGATCACCGTCCACCACAACCATCCGATGGTTCTCGCCGGCGCGATCGGTGGCCCGTTGTGCTGTGGTGAACTGGCCGGCTACGGCCGGACCTTCACCTACCCGGCGAGCGTGGCCGTCGCCGTCGCCGAGGCGCTGGAACGGCTCGGCGGCAACGTGCCACGCGCCCGCCGTACCGTCACCCGCGCCTCGTTCCGCGAGCTCGGACCGCGGCGGGCCGTCGAGCCGACGGAGTTCGGGCTGCCGCCCGCGCCGCCCGACGACCACGCGGTCGCGTACGACCCGGACCGGCCCGTGGAATGGGTGTACGCCTACTCGTTCCGGCGCGGCGGCCCGGTGCTGGTGCCGGAGACCTTCGCCTACTACGGCTCGCACGGCACGGGTTTCGGTCCGGAGTGCTCAAACGGCTGCGCGCTGGGCGCGAACCTCGAAGAGGCGATCCTGCACGGCATCTTCGAGGTCGCCGAACGGGACGCCTTCCTGTCCACCTGGTACGCCCGGCTACCGGTGCCGCGCGTGGACCCGATGACCTCCACCGACCCGATGACCCGCGTGCTCGTCGACTGGATCCAGCGCACCACCGGCAGCCGCCTGGACGTCTTCGACATCACCATGCCCGAAGGCGTCCCGGCGGTCTGGCTGATGCTCGTCGACGAGGAGGTGCGGCCGGGACGTCCCCGGGCGTTCTGCGGCGCCGGGGCGCACCTGGACCCGGAGCGCGCCCTGTGGTCCGCGCTGGTGGAGCTCGCCAGCGTCGCCGAGGCCACCCGGGAGATGGTCGCCGAGGACACCACCGCCCCCGGCCTGGTCGCCGACTCCGACCTGGTCCGGACCATGGAGGACCACCTGCTGGTGGCGGCCGACCCGGACGCCTGGCCGCGCTTCGCGTTCCTGTACGAGCGCGACGAGATCCGGTCCATGGCGGAGGCGTTCCCACCGGCGGCGCGCTACCGCCCGGCCGCGGACCTGCTCGACGACCTGCGGCACGTGACCGGACGCTACCTCGACGAGGGCCTGGACGTGGTGGTCGTCGACCAGACCGCCCGCGAGCAGGAGGCCGTCGGCCTCACCAGCGTGAAGGTGCTGATCCCGGGGCTGCTGCCGATGACGTTCGGTCACCGCAACCGGCGCGTCGACCTGCCCCGGCTGCGCGAGCTGCCGGTCCGGCTCGGACACCGGGCCGAACCGCTCGCCCCGGGGGAGATCAACCCGTATCCGCACCCGTTCCCGTGACCGTCCCATGTGCGCGGAGGCGTCGGAGAGTGATGAGGATCGCTCACCGCGCGCGAGAGGATCCGGCACAGTAGGTTGGCAGGGTGACTGGACGGTTCCGGTTGCCGATCGACGTCAGCACCCTCCCGGTGGCCCGCGATCGGTATCCGGCCAGGCCGTCGTCGGCGAGCTGGTGCCGGCGCCCGGCCGGCCGTCCGGTCGCTCCTGACCACCGCTCGACGCCGCCACCGCTGCCGGCGTGCCTCACCCTGCATGGACGGAGATCGACGTGACCACTCTGCGGGTCGGCGCGCAGCCCGCCACCGCGACGGACCGGCTCCACCGGCCCACTCTCACCTCCCGCCCGGCCCCGCCGTCGCCGGCCGGGGCCGGGCCCCGGACCCGGCGCATCCTGATGCTGTCGTGGGAGTACCCGCCGGTGCTCGTCGGCGGGCTCGGCCGCCACGTCCACGCGCTGTCCGTGGCGCTGGCCGCCGCCGGGCACGAGGTCACGGTCGTCACCCGCCACGCCGAGGGCGCTCCCCTGGAGGAGTACGCCGACGGCGTCCGTGTCGTCCGCGCCGCCGAGGACCCGGTCACCTTCCCCCTGGCCACCGGGTCACTGCTGGCCTGGACGATGGCGTTCAACCACACGCTGACGCGGGCCGCGCTGCGCGCCGCCTCGTCCGGCGCCTACGACGTCATCCACGCCCACGACTGGCTCGTCGCGCACACCGCGATGACGCTGCGCGAGCACCTGGACGTGCCGCTCGTGACCACCATCCACGCCACCGAGGCGGGCCGGCACCAGGGCTGGCTGCCGGAGGAGATGAACCGCACCATCCACGGCGTCGAGCACTGGCTCGCCGGCGAGTCCGGGCGCGTGATCGTGTGCTCCGGCTACATGCGCGACGAGGTGGGCGCGCTGTTCGGCGTGGACGCCGCCCGCGTCGACGTGGTGCCCAACGGCGTCGAGCCGCACCGCTGGCGGGTGCCCGCGTCGGCCGTCGCCGCCGCCCGGACCCGGTTCGCCGCCGACGGCCCGCTGGTCACGTTCGCCGGCCGCCTGGTGTACGAGAAGGGCGTACAGCACCTGCTGGCCGGGCTGCCCCGGCTGCGCGACCGGCACCCCGGTCTGCGCGCGGTGATCGTCGGCGACGGGCCGTACCGGGCGGACCTGGAGGCCGAGGTGCACCGCCTCGGGCTGGTCGGCACCGTCAGCATGCCCGGCTTCCTCGGCGGCACCGACCTGCCCGCGGTGATGGCCGCCTCGGACTGCTTCGCGGTGCCCAGCATCTACGAGCCGTTCGGCATGGTGGCGCTGGAGGGGGCGGCGGCGGGGGCGCCGCTGGCGGTGGCCCGTACCGGTGGGCTGGCCGAGATCGTCGAGCCGGGCGTCACCGGGATGACGTTCGCCCCGCACGACGCGGACGGGCTCGTCGAGGCGGTGCACGCGCTGCTGTCGGACCGCGACCGGGCCCGCGTGCTCGCCCGGCGGGCCCGCGCCATGGTCCACGAGCGGTACGGCTGGGCGGCCATCGCGTCCCGCACGGCTGCCGCGTACGCCGCCGCGATCGCCGGCGACCCGTCGTTCACCGCCGCCCGCGCCCAGCACCGCATGACACACGGCCGGCCCACGCCGCGCGTCCCCGAGGGCAACCTCCTCACCGCCGCCGGCCTGCGGTAAAGGAAGGGCCCCCTGTTAACGCCTGCGGTAGAGGAAGGGCCCCTTCTTAACGCCCCGCACCCCCGCGCACGCGACGAAGGCCGCCGACCCTGCTCGGGTCGGCGGCCTTCGTCGTCCGCGTGTTAAAAGGGGGCCCCTCCTCTACCGGAGGCGTTAAGAAGGGGCCCTTCCTTGCACGCTCAGCGCTTGTCGGCCGGGACGTACTCCCGCTCGGTGGCGCCGGTGTAGATCTGCCGCGGGCGACCGATCTTGGTCTCCGGGTCGTTGATCATCTCGCGCCACTGCGCGATCCAGCCGGGCAGGCGGCCCAGCGCGAACAGCACCGTGAACATCTTCGTCGGGAAGCCCATGGCCTTGTAGATCAGACCGGTGTAGAAGTCCACGTTCGGGTAGAGCCGGCGGGACACGAAGAAGTCGTCGGCGAGCGCGATCTCCTCCAGCTGCACCGCGAGATCGAGCAGCGGGTCCGGCTTGGACATCCGGCCGAGCACGTCCTGGGCGGCCTTCTTCACGATGGCGGCACGCGGGTCGTAGTTCTTGTAGACCCGGTGCCCGAAGCCCATCAGCTTCACGCCGTCCTGCTTGTCCTTCACCTTCTGCACGAAGGAGCGGACGTCGCCGCCGTCGGCCTGGATCTTCTGGAGCATCTCCAGCACGGCCTGGTTGGCGCCGCCGTGCAGCGGGCCGAACAGCGCGTTCACGCCGGCCGAGACCGAGGCGAACAGGTTGGCGTTGCTGGAGCCGACCAGCCGCACGGTGGAGGTGGAGCAGTTCTGCTCGTGGTCGGCGTGCAGGATGAACAGCATGTCCAGCACCCGGGCCACCACCGGGTCGACCTCGTACGGCTCGGCCGGCACGCCGAACGTCATCCGCAGGAAGTTCTCGACGTAGCCGAGCGAGTTGTCCGGGTACAGCAGCGGCTGCCCGATCGACTTCTTGTACGCGTACGAGGCGATGGTCGGGACCTTCGCCATCAGCCGCACCGTGGACATCTCCACGTGCTCGGAGTCGAACGGGTCCAGGCTGTCCTGGTAGAAGGTGGAGATGGCGCTGACGGCCGAGGAGAGCACGGCCATCGGGTGCGCGTCACGGGGGAAGCCGTCGAAGAACCGGCGCATCTCCTCGTGCAGCAGCGAGTGCCGCCGGATCCGCTCGCTGAACTCGGTGAGCTGCGCCTGGGTCGGCAGCTCGCCGTAGATCAGCAGGTAGGAGACCTCCAGGAAGGAGGACTTCTCGGCCAACTGGTCGATCGGGTAACCCCGGTACCGCAGGATGCCGGCATCACCGTCGATGTAGGTGATGGCGGACGAGCAGGACGCGGTGTTCACGAAACCGGGGTCGTACGTGGTCATCCCGGTTTCCTTGAGCAGCTTGCTCACCCCGATCCCGGCGGGGCCCTCAACCGCGGACTGCACCGGCATCGACAGCTGCCCACCGGGGTGGTCGAGCTTGACTTCCGTCATCTGTTCCTCGCTTCGCCGGCAAGATCTTCGTTGAATTGCCTTCGCTTCTACCGTAATCACGGCGCGGAGAACACCGCTCGTCATGGTTTCGGGGTGAGGTGTGCGTCACCTGTTTCCCGGCCAGGCGGTCCGGAAACCGGTTGGGAGCGCGACCATGGGTGCCGGCCGGGGGCCCGTCACGACAGCGTGAGCCGCCGCAGCGCCCCGTCGTCGCCGACCCGGTAGAGGTCGAGCCGGTTGGCGCCGGCGGCGAAGAGCCGGTCGTCGGGGAGGAACGCCGCGAACCGCCGGCCACCGGCGTCCGGGGGCACCACCGGCGCCACCGCCCCGACCGTGCCGTTCACCGCGACGGCGAGCCGTGTCCCGTCGGGCACGTCGTCCGGGACCGTCCCCCAGACCAGCGCCGGCAGGCCGCCGCGCGCCGGGTCGACCGCGTCGAACGCGTCCCGGTTCGCCACCGTGGCGGACCCGCCCACCGGCACGTTCCCGACCCGGGTCCCGACGAGCGGATCAGCGGCCGGCGGCGGGAGCGGGGCGGGCACCCCGCCGGTGATCGTCACCGGCTGGCCGGGGCGGTCGTAGAAGCGTTTGTCGGCTCGCTCGCGCGGAGCCGCCTTGGCCGACCGGCCGTCCATCTGCCAGGGCACCCGCATGTGGGTCTCGTCGGCGATCGTGGGCAGCAGGTCCACGTGCTCCCAGTTGCGGTCGTCCACCCGGCCGGCGCGCTGGCCGGGTTCCTTGACGAACATCGGCACCCAGGCCACCTCGTTGGCGGCGTGCTCGATGGCGTCCATCCCCCGCCCCTGCCAGTCCCGCCGGAAGCTCACCCCGTGGTCGGCGGTGACCACCACCAGCGCCTTGTCGTAGAGGCCGGTGGCGCGCAGCGTCCGCAGCGTCTCGCCGATCAGCCGGTCGGTGTAGCCGAGCTGGGCCAGGTGCCGGGCGCGGGCCAGGTCGACCCAGCCGGTCCCGTCGTTGGGCAGGTCCTCCGGTGCGGCGTAGTGCGCCCCGGACGGCAGGTACGCCCACGGCGAGTGCGGCATCAGCAGGTGCAGGAAGTGCAGCGTGGGCCGGGGGTCGGGGCGCAGCCCGGCCAGGAACGAGGTGAACCGGGCCGGCTGGTTGTCGTCGAGGGTGTCCCAGCGGAACTTGGGGTCGTCCGGCACCGGCTCGGCGGCGTCCAGCCCGGCCTCGGCGGCGGTCCGCTCGCGGTAGGAGTCCTCCGGGTCGACGCGGCTGTCCACCGGCGCGGCGATCCGGCCCATCAGCTTGCCGCTCTCCCGGACCAGCACCCCGAGCCCCTGCTCCGGCGTGGTGGCCTGCTCGCAGCGGCTGGGCGGGCAGAGCCGGGTGATGCTCTCCTCGGCCTTGATCCGGTAGAGGCCCCCGAGCGCGGTGAACAGGTTGTCCGGGTACTGCGAGTAGTGCGGCGCCGCGCCCTGCTCCGGGTAGCGCCCGGTGAGCATCGCCGGCAGCGCGTAGGGCGTCCAGCCGCTGACGCCTGTGGCGTTGGGGTACCACGTCGACCCGGCCGCGAGCGCGGCGAAGTTCGGGTAGCGCTCGGCGTCGATGTGTCCGTCCGGGCCGAGCAAGGAGACCAGCGGCAGCTCGTCCAGCACGATCATGACCACCGGCGGGTGCGCGCCCGCGCCGGCGATCCCGGCCGCACCGCCCTCGCCGCGCGGCAGCACCACCGCCGAGGCCGGCGAGGCGAACAGGAACAACCCGACGAACACCAGCGGCCCGGCGGCGGCCACCCGCAGCACCCGCCGGGGCGCCCGCCACCGCCGGTGCGCGGCCGCCCCGGCGGCTCCGGCCACACCGGCGGCGACGAGCAGGGGTACGCCCCGAAGCGGCGTGACGTGCCGGCCGACCTGGACGGCCAGCGCGGCGAGCAGCAGGCCGACGAAGGTGGTGTGCACGGCGGCCCGGATAAGGCGTCCGGCGGGCACTGCCAGCGCGCCGAGCAGCGCGAACGGTACCGTCGGCGCGAGCGCGATCAGGGCGACCAGGAGCAGCACGTCGCCCCGGGACGCGCGGTGGAACAGGAAGAAGTCGGGGCTGCGGCCGAGCACGTCGAGCAGCGGCTGGGTCACCACCAGCCCGACCAGCGCGGTCACCTCCGCCAGCCGCGCAAGCTCGGACCGCCACCACTGCGGGCGTTCCCGCCGGTCCGGGCCGGCCGTGTGGTCCCGGGGTGGCGCGAGGGTGCGCTCAGCCACCCACCACCACCTGGTAGAGCGTCCGGGTGCCGGACGGCAGCTCGGTGCGGGCGACCACCCGGCCCCGGCGGGCCAGCAGCGCCTCGAAGGCGTCGCGCCGGTAGTCCGGGAACAGGCCGTCGGGCTTGTTGGCGAGCAGGCGGCGGGCCATCGGATCGTCCGGGTGGACGAACTCCACCACCAGGCTGCCGCCGGTGGCGGTGAGCGCGGTGAGCTGGTCCAGCACCCCGGGCAGCGGCACGTTGCGCCCGATCGCCAGGTGGTGCACGACGGCCAGGGCGAGCACCACGTCGGCGCGGGCCCGGTCGGCGAACGCGGCCCGCTCGACGCCGCGCCAGCCGCCGCCGGGCGACGGGTCGGCCAGGTCCATCACCAGCGGCAGGATCCGCGTCTCGCCCTCGTCGCGCAGCGCGCGGTAGAGCGTGTCGACCACCGCCGGGTCCTGCTCGACCGCGACGACGTGCGTGGCGTGCCGGGCGGCGATGCGCGCGTACCGGCCGTCGTTGGCGCCCAGGTCCAGCGCCGGGCCGCCGCCGGTGGCGGCCACCGCGCGGTCGACGAACTCCTCCTTGGCCTGCCGGTCCGGCACCGAGTACGCGCAGGTGCGCTGGTAGTCCGCCCAGTGGCTGTCGCCCGGCCGGTGGTCGAGGCGGCGGACCAGTTTCGTCAGCCCGCGTACCGTGGCCAGCGCCAGCTCGCGGGAGAATCCGGCGGCGCGCAACTGGGCGCGGACGTCGGTGGTGCTCGCGGCGGAGTTGCGGGCCTGCATCGCGCCGTGCAGGTGCACGTGGGTGGGCACGCCGGCCCGCCAGCGCCGGGCGCCGCCGAACAGCCGGCGCATCTGGTCCGGCTCGACGCCGTCGACGCGGGCCCGCAGGAACGGCTGGAAGTCCAGCCCGAGGTGGGCCTGGATCAGCAGCGGGTAGAGCAGCGTCTGGCAGAACTGCCGGTAGCCGGCCCAGGGCTCGCCGTCGCGCAGCGCCTCGAACGAGCCGACGTCGATGAAGACGGGTCGCGCGCCGCGCCACTGCACGTTGTACGCCGAGCCGTCCTTGGTGGTGAAGCCGGCCTCCAGGGCGGCGCGCAGCACGTCGAGGTGCAGCAACGCGGCGTCGCGCAGCATCGCGTACGACCACTCGTAGGGGTGCGAGACGAACGGGATCCGCTCGTGCCGCAGCACCGCAGCCCACCGCGTGTCGACGGGGGTCGGGGTCAGCTCCTCGGTGGCGACGATCTGCCCCCGCTCGGCCGCGCGGCGGAAGAAGTCGGTGACGGACAGCGCACGCCAGTCCCGGGCGGAGCGCTCGTCGAGCCCGCGCAGCACCTCCTCGCCCCGGTGGAACACCCGGTTGCCGGGGTCGCGGAAGGAGCCGGGCTCGACGCGGACGCCGGTGTCGGGGACCGTCACGCCGTGGGGCCCTGGTCGCTGGGCTGGCGGCGGAACCGGGACACCAGGCGGCGCCAGTAGAGCTTGGCGGCCACGGCCACTCCGGCCACGCCGCCGACCACCGCCTGCACGATGAGACTGCCCGATCCCGCGTCCAGGTAGGCCAGGTGGGTCACGGCTGCTTCCTTCCGTCGCCGGTCGTCAGTGCGCGCCCGGAATGCGAGCTTTCGTGCTTCGCGCCGGACTTGTCCCCCACCGTAACGCCTCGGGCGTCGCACGCGGGGCCACACCGGCCACTCGTCCCCCGTCCGATCCGTTCAAGACGGGCCGGACCGGTCGCGCCTACCGTGACGCCATGACACCGCAGTTCGATCTGGTCGGGGCCGTGGTCACCGACATGGCCCGCACACTCGACTTCTACCGGCGGCTGGGGCTGCCGATCCCGGCCGGCGCCGAGACGGAAGGGCACGTGGAGGTCACCCTGCCGAACGGCGTACGGCTGGCCTGGGACACGGTCGAGGTGATCCGCAGCTTCCACCCCGACTTCGACCCGTCCGGCGGCAACAACCGGATGAGCCTGGCCTTCCGGTGCGCCGACCCGGCCGAGGTGGACCGCTGGTACGCCGAGCTGACCGCCGCCGGCCACCACGGGGAGCTGCCCCCGTGGGACGCGTTCTGGGGCCAGCGGTACGCGGTCCTGCACGACCCGGACGGCAACGGCGTGGACCTGTTCGCCCCGCTGCCGGCGGGCGACTGAAAGGCGGCCGGTCAGGCGGTGGCCGGGGCGAGCAGCCGCGACGGGGGCACCCCGGCCAGCTCCCGCACCTCGCGGGTCAGGTGGGCCTGATCGGCGTACCCGCTGCGCGCGGCCACCTCGGCGAGCGGCGCGCCGGCGCGGGCCAGGTCCAGCGCCCGGCGCATCCGCAGGATGCGGGCGAGCGTCTTCGGGCCGTACCCGAACAGGGTCAGGCTGCGGCGGTGCAGGGCCCGCGCGCCGAGGCCGACCTCGGCGGCGGTCGCGGCGACGGTGGCCCCGGCGGCCAGGCGGGCGGCGACACGCGCGCCGACCGGGTCGGGGCCGCCGGCCGCACGCAGCCGGTCGCGGGCGACCCGGGTGAGCACCCCGGCGGCGCTACCGGCGCCCGGCGCGGCCAGCGCCGCCTCGACCCGCTCGGTCACCTCGGCGGCGGCGCGGCCCCACAGGTCGGCCAGCGGGACGCGGCGGTCGCGCAGTTCCTCGGCGGGCACGCCGAACACGGCCGGGCCGGTGCCCGGCGGCAGGCGCAGCCCGATCCACCGGTCCCCCGGCGCGGACCGCGACAGGTGCGCGGTGCGGTCCGGACCGGCCACCAGCAGCCCGGACCGGCTGGACCAGAGCAGGTCCAGGCACCCGTCCGGCAGCACCCGCGTCTCACCCCCGCCGGACACGCTGCCCCACAGCACCGCGCCCGGAACCCCCGCCGCCCCCCACTCCCGGTACACGCCCCCAACCCTGCCACCCGCCCCGTCGATCATGAAGTTGACGGTGCCGGCGCCCGGCGTGTCGCGCCGCCAACCTCATGATCGACGGGGTGTTCGGGGTGGGTCAGGGGCGGTGGTGCATGGCCAGGCGGAGCAGGAGGAAGCGCAGGGCTGTCGCGGCCAGGTTGGCCGCTACCAGCACCACCAGCTCCAGGCTGCGGCTCGGGCGTGTGGCGGCGTGCAGCAGGGCCAGTGAGCCGCTGGTCAGGGCCAGGCCCAGCGCGAACGCCAGCAGGCCCTGGAGGTGGTGGCGGCCGGCGTGCCGCCGGCCGCTGACCCCGAACGTGAGCCGCCGGTTGGCCGCCGTGTTCGCCACCGCCGTGAGCAGCAACGCCAGCAGGTTCGCCGGCTGCGCCCCGAGCGGTCCGCGGGCCAGCAGGAACAACAGCAGGTACGCGAGCGTGCTCGCCACGCCCACCGCGGCGAACCGGACGAGCTGGCGCGGTAGGCCGGCCGGCACACGCGCCGGCGGGGCCGGCAACGGTCCCCGGCCGAGCTGGGCGCGCAGCTGCGCCAGCGGCAGCGCCCCGGTGGCCAGCGCCCGGCCCAGCCGGCCGATGCCCCGCAGGTCGGCCAGCGCGGTGGCGACGATGTCGACGCGGCTGTCCGGGTCGTCCACCCAGTCCACCGGCACCTCGTGGATGCGCAGCCCGGCCCGCTGCGCCAGGACCAGCAGCTCGGTGTCGAAGAACCAGCCGGTGTCGCGTACCAGCGGCAGCAGCCCGGCCGCCACGTCGGCGCGGATCGCCTTGAACCCGCACTGGGCGTCGGAGAACCGCGCCGCGAGCGTGCCGCGCAACAGCAGGTTGTAGCCGCGCGAGATCACCTCCCGCTTGGCGCCCCGGACCACCCGGCTGGTCCGCGCCAGCCGGGTGCCGATGGCCAGGTCCGAGTGCCCGGAGATGAGCGGCGCCACCAGCGGCAGCAACGCGGCCAGGTCGGTGGACAGGTCCACGTCCATGTACGCGAGCACCGGCGCGGGCGAGGCCGACCACGCGGCGCGCAGCGCCCGCCCACGGCCCTTCTCGTCCAGGCGCAGCACCCCCACCTCGGGCAGCTCGTCGGCGAGCGCCCGGGCAACCTCCGGGGTGCCGTCCACGCTGGCGTTGTCGGCCACCGTGATCTGGAACGGGTACGGGAAGTGCGCGGTCAGGTGCGCGTGCAGCCGCCGGACGCAGGGACCGAGGTCGGTCTCCTCGTTGTAGACCGGGACCACCACGTCCAGCACCGCGCTGCCGGCGGCGGGCCGGGCCCGCACGGCGGCCCGGGGCGCGTACGTGTCAGTCATCGCTCAGCCCTGCTTTCCGCTGCTCAGGTCGTACACGGTCACGCCGTCGACGGTGGTCGCGGTGAAGTTCTCGGCGACCCAGGCGGCGATCTCGGCCGAGGCGTTGCTGCCGCCGTTGGCCCGGAACCCGCCGCCGCCGAGGAAGTAGTGGATCCGCCCGTCGGCGACGTACCGCTGGAACTGGGCGAGCGTCGGCGACGGATCGCTGCCGTTGAAGCCGCCGATCGGCATGACCGGCCGCCCGGTGGCCAGCTGGTAGCCGGAGGCGTTGTTCGAGCCGACCGTGGCGGCGACCCAGGTGTAGTCGTCGGCGTCGGCGGTGAGCAGCGCGGTCATCTCGGCGCTCGGCTCGCGGGCGTCGAGCAGCCCGCCCATGCCGCCGCCGCGCTGCCCCCGGCCGTCCGGTCCCGTGCCACCCTCCGGACCGGCGCCGCCGTCCTGACCGGCGCCGCCGGGCGCGCCCGGAGCCGAACCACCGCCCGGGAAGCCGGGGAATCCGCCGGCGCTCGCCCCGCCGCCCGGGCCGGTGCCGTTCGGACCCGTGCCGCTGGAGCCGGTGCCGTTCGGGAAGCCCGGGAAGCCCGGGAACTGCCCGTTCCCGCCGCCCGGGCGACCGGGGAACTGCCCGTCCCCGCCGCCCGGCATCCGCCCACCCGGGCCACCCGGGCCGCCGAAGCCCCCCGCTCCGGCCGGTCCGGCGCTCGGAATGGCGCCGCTGTGCGGGGTGGCAGCGGTCTGCATCGCGTACGCGGCCGGCCCGGCCAGCGCCACCGCGATCCCGGCGACGGACACCACCGGCACCAGCCACCGCACGACCCGCCCGGCAAACCCGCCCCGGTGCCCCGCCGCCACCCCCATGCCGGAGTTGACCAAGGAGTTTGCGTCAGCCTGAACGCCGTTCCCGGACACAAACTCCTTGATCAACGGGGTGGGCGGGGAGGCGGGAGAGGGCGGGACGGGCCGGCGGGGGCCGGTGGTGAGGAACGCCGGTGCGGCCAGGAGGACGGCTGCGGTCAGGCCCACTGCGAGCACCGTGGGGCGCAGCCAGGGGTACCAGTCGGGGGTGCGGCCGAGCAGGTGCCAGGACCACCAGGCGGTGACCGCCAGCGTGGCGGCCAGGACAAGCGTGGCGGCGAACCCACGCCACCGGGCCGGTGCGGCCGGGCCAGGTGCAGCCGAAGCTGCGCCGGCACGGGCCCGCCACAGCGCTGTGACGCCGATGCCGACCAGCGCGCCGACCGCCGGGGCCAGGGCGACCGTGTAGTAGGCGTGGAAGATCCCGGACATGAAGCTGAAGATCAGTCCGGTGACCAGCAGCCAGCCGCCCCAGAGCAGCAGACCGGCCCGGGTCCGGTCGGTACGCGGTGCCCGCCCGGCCAGCCACAGCCCGGCGACCAGCAGGATCAGCGCGGCCGGCAGCAGCCAGGAGATCTGCCCGCCGACCTCGGTGTCGAACATCCGCAGCAGCCCGGTCTGACCGGAGAACGGTCCACCGCCGCCGGGCCGTCCGCCGCCACCGCCGACGCTGCCCACCTCGTCGCCGGTGATCCGGCCCAGGCCGTTGTAGCCGAGCGTCAGCTCCAGGATGCTGTTGTTCTGCGAGCCGCCGACGTACGGGCGGGCGCTCGCCGGCACCAGTTCGACGATCGCCACCCACCAGCCGGCGGAGACGACCACGGCGAGCCCGGCCAGCAGGAGCTGGCGGATCCGCCGTCCCAGGCCGGTCGGCGCGGCCAGCAGGTAGACCACGGCGAAGACCGGGATCACCAGGAACGCCTGGAGCATCTTGGTGAGGAAGCCGAACCCGACGAGCACGCCGGTCAGCACGATCCACCGGGTGCTCGCCGTCTCGACCGCGCGCACCGTCGCGTACGCGGCGGCGACCAGCAGGAACACCAGCAGCGCGTCCGGGTTGTTGAACCGGAACATCAGCGTCGCCACCGGGGTGAGCGCGAGCACCGTCCCGGCGAGCAGTCCGGCGGCCGGGCCGTACCAGCGGCGGACCGTCGCGTACAGCACGCCGACCGAGGCGACGCCGAGCAGCGCCTGCGGCACCAGGATCGACCAGCTGCTCAAGCCGAAGATCCGCACCGAGAGCGCCATCAGCCAGAGCGAGGCCGGGGTCTTGTCCACCGTGATCGAGTTGGCCGCGTCGGACGAGCCGTAGAAGAACGCGGTCCAGTTCTGCGACCCGGCCTGCACGGCGGCCGAGTAGAAGGCGTTGGCCCAGCCGGAGGCGCCCAGGCCCCACAGGTAGAGCAGCGCGGTGGCGGCCAGCAGGCCGAGCAGCGCCGGGCGGGCCCAGCGGTCGGCGCGGGTCTCCTCCGGTACGGGCGCGGGGGCCGGCTCGGCGCCGGGTGGACCGGCCGTGGGCGGGGTCGGCAGGCTCTCGGTTCTGTCCATGCCGGCAAGCCTCGGAGCGTCCGCTGGCCCGCTGCCGTGAGTGACCTATGCGTCTGCTGTGGATCCGGGCAGCCAGACCGTGAACGCGGTGTGGCCGGGCCGGCTGACCACGTCGACCCGGCCGTGGTGGGCCTCCACCACGGCGGCGACGATGGCCAGGCCGAGGCCGGTGCTGCCCTGCGCGCGGGAGCGGGAGCTGTCGCCGCGGGCGAAGCGCTCGAAGACCTCCGGCTGCAACTGTTCCGGGATGCCCGGTCCGTCGTCGGTGACGCGCAGCTCGACGCCGCCGTCGGCGGGCGCCAGCCGGACGGTGACGGTGGTGCCGGCCGGGGTGTGCACCCGCGCGTTGGCGAGCAGGTTCGCCAGCACCTGGTGCAGCCGGTGGGCGTCGCCGGTGACGGTGAGCGGCTCGTCGGGCAGGTCGAGCTGCCAGCGGTGGTCGGGGCCGGCGACGTGGGCGTCGCTCACCGCGTTCACCGCCGTGGCGGTCAGGTCGACCGGTTCGGCGGCGAGCGGGCGGCCGGAGTCCAGCCGGGCCAGCAGCAGCAGGTCGTCGACGAGGCTCGTCATCCGGGTGCTCTCCGACTCGACGCGGCGTAGCGCGTGCGCCACGTCGGGCGGGACCTCCTGGCGGCCCCGGCGGGCCACCTCGGCGTACCCCCGGATGGCCGCGAGGGGGGTGCGCAGCTCGTGGCTGGCATCGGCGACGAACTGGCGTACCCGGGTCTCGCTGGCCTGCCGGGCGGAGAGCGCGGCGGCGACGTGGCCGAGCATCCGGTTGAGCGCGCCGCCGACCTGCCCGACCTCGGTGCGGGGGTCGGTGTCGGCGGCCGGGACCCGCACCGACAGGGCGACCTCACCGCGATCGAGCGGCAGTTCGGTGACCCGGGCGGCGGTGGCGGCGACCCGGTTGAGCGGGCGCAGCGTGACCCGCACGATGAGCAGACCGAGGGCGCCGGCGATGACCAGGCCGGCGCCGATCACCCCGGCCTGCGCGACGATCATCCACATGACGGTGTCGTCCACCTGGGCCAGCGGGATCGCGAGGACCAGCACGTCGCCGTCGCCGCGCGGCGAGGGCAGCGCGACCGCGCGGTAGTCCCCCCGGTCCCCGACGACGACGGTGCGCGGGCGGTCGCCGACGGGTACGCGGGCCAGCGCGGTCAGGTCGGCGGCGGGCACCTCCTCGCTGCCGCCGCTCTCGGACCGGACCCGGCCGACGGGTTCGGCGGCGCCGGGCACCCGGACCGCGATGGAGCCTGGCGGGAAGCCGCCCGGGGGGTCCGGCGCGACCTCGTCGGAGTTCGGCGGGGTGGGCCGCTGGTCCGGGCGCGGCGGGTCGATGCCGCGCCGGGCCCAGCGTTCGAAGTCGGCGGGCCGCCGGTCGCCGAAGGTGAGCTGGTTGTCGATCTGGTTGATCAGGAAGTGCCGCAGCGCGACTGTGGTCAGGCCGCCGATGCCGAGGCTGACCAGCGCGAGCAGCGCCACCACGGAGAGCACGAGCCGGCGGCGCAGCGACCAGCCGGCCAGGCGGCGGCGCAGCCGGCCGCGGGCGTCACTCGGCGGGCTTGAGGACATAACCCGCCCCGCGCAGCGTGTGGATCATGGGCGCGCGGCCCGCGTCGATCTTCTTGCGCAGGTACGAGATGTACAGCTCGACCACGTTGGCCTGGCCGCCGAAGTCGTAGTTCCAGACCCGGTCGAGGATCTGCGCCTTGCTGAGCACGCGGCGCGGGTTGCGCATCAGGTAGCGCAGCAGCTCGAACTCGGTGGCGGTGAGCGTGATCAGGTCGTCGCCGCGGCGTACCTCGTGGCTGTCCTCGTCGAGGGTGAGGTCACCGACGGTGAGCACCGCCTCCTGGCGGGCGGCGACCGCGAAGCCGGAGCGGCGCAGCAGCGCACGCAGCCGGGCGATGACCTCCTCCAGGCTGAACGGTTTGGTGACGTAGTCGTCGCCGCCGACGGTGAGCCCGGCGACGCGCTCCTCCACGGCGTCGCGGGCGGTCAGGAACAGCACCGGCACGCTCGGCGACTCCTCGCGCAGGCGACGCAGCACCTGGAAGCCGTCCAGGTCGGGCAGCATCACGTCGAGCACCACGGCGTCCGGGCGGAACTGGCGGGCGGTGCTGATCGCCGCCATCCCGTTGCCGGCGGTCGCGACCTGCCAGCCCTCGTACCGCAGGGCCATGGCGAGCAGATCGGTGAGCGTCGGCTCGTCGTCGACCACGAGCACCCGCACCGGCTCGCCGTCCGGTCGGTGCAGCTCGATGCGGCCCTGCGCGGCCTGCCCGTTCATGACCATGCCCCCATCGTGGGCGGACCCGCTGTCGCCGGGCTGTCCCGATCCTGTGTACCAGCTGTGCGCGCCGGCCGACTTCGAATCCGGGCAGGTCCGGCCGGGCCTTCCACACCCGGTCTACCCGGTGGTAACTTCCCGGCATGTCCATCGACGGTCGTTTTTCCGGCCGGTTGGCCGGCAAGGCGGTGCTGGTGACCGGCGCGGCCCGGGGCATCGGCGAGCACACCGCCCGCCTCGCCGCCGCACGCGGCGCGCGGTTGTCACTGGTCGGGCTGGAACCCGACCGGCTCGCCGCGCTCGCCGCCGAGCTGGGTCCCGGGCACGCCTGGTTCGCCGCCGACGTCACCGACCAGCAGGCGCTGGCCGAGGCGGTCGACGGTACCGTGGCGGCGCTGGGCGGGATCGACGCGGTGGTCGCGAACGCCGGGGTGGCCAACCGCGGCACGATCGCCGTCGGCGACGTCGAGGCGCTGGTGCGTACGGTCGAGGTCAACCTGATCGGGGTGATGCGCACCGCCGCCGCGACCGTGCCGGCGCTCGTCGACCGGGGCGGCTACCTGCTCATCGTGTCCTCGGCCGCGGCGTTCGCCGCGCTGCCCGGCATGGCCGCCTACTGCGCCTCCAAGGCCGGCGTCGAGCAGTTCGGCAACGCGATCCGCCTGGAGCTGGCGCACCGGGGCGTGGCGGTGGGCACCGCCCATCCGTCGTGGGTGGACACCGACCTGGTCCGCGAGGCGCGCGCCGACCTGCCGGCCTTCGAAACGGCGCTGACGAAGCTGCCGTGGCCGCTGCGGCGTACCACGACGGTGGCCGAGTGCGCCGAGGCGTTCGTCCGGGCGATCGAGCGGCGCAGCCGCCGGGTGTACGTGCCACGCGCCGTCGCCGGCGTGCAGGCCGTGCGGTCGGTGCTGGTCAGCCCGCTGGCCGACCGCCTGGTGGGCCGCACCGCCCGGGCCACCGTGCCGCTGATCGAGGAACAGGCCCGCGCGTTGGGGCGGGGCTTCGGCCCCAGCACGCCGCAGGGACGGCCGTGACCGCGCCGGTGGAGGTCGTCTACGAGCGGCGCGGCGCCGGGCCCACGCTGGTGCTGCTGCACGGCATCGGTCACCACGGCGGCGCCTGGCGGCCGGTGCTGGACCGGCTCGCGCAGGCGCACGACGTGATAGCCGTCGACCTGCCGGGCTTCGGCCGCTCCCCGGTGCCCGCCACCGGGCTGCCCGCCGACATGCCCGGCCTGACCGCGGCCATGGTCGAGCTGTTCGCCGCGTTCGGGCTGGATCGCCCGCACGTCGCGGGCAACAGCCTCGGCGGGGCGATCGCGCTGGAACTCGCCGCGCTCGGCGCGGTCTCCTCGGCCACCGCGCTGTCCCCGGCCGGCTTCTGCACCGCCCGCGAGCTGCGCTGGGCGCTGACCGTGCTCGCCCTGCACCGCAACGCGGCCCGGCTGCCCGAGCCGGTGCTGCGCCGCCTGTTCGCCGCGCCCGCGCTGCGGATGCTGGCGATGGGCATGATCCTGGCCCGGCCCAACCGGATGACCCTCGACGACGCGGTCGCCGACGCCCGCGCGCTGCGCCAGGCGCGGGCGTTCCGCGCCGTCGCGCGCGCCGGCCGGGGGTACGCCTACGCGGGCGCGCCGACGGTGCCGGTCACCGTGGCGTGGGGCACCCGGGACCGGATCCTGCCCTACCGGCAGGCGGCGCTGGCGCGTACCCGGCTGCCCGCCGCGCGGCACCTGGACCTGCCCGGCTGCGGCCACGTGCCGATGCACGACGATCCGGAGCTGGTCGCCTCGGTCATCCTCGGCACCACCGGCGTCCGGGCGGGCTGAGCCTCACTCGGTCGCGCCGAACGGGAACGTGTGCACGTACCGCATGGTCCAGCCGCCCGCCGCGGCGTGCTCGTCGCGTTCGTAGAGGTGGTCGGCCACCCCCTCGGCCGGCTCCTCGGGATGCCGCAGCACCCACCGGGGCGGTGGCCCGCCGTCCGGCCCCGCGGGCAGGTCCCGGGTCAGCTCGTCGGCCGGACCGCCGACGAACCGTACGCGCACCGAAGCCACCGCTGCCCTCCCTGTGTCGACCCCTCGCCGCGAAGCTACCCCGCCGGAATGGAAACCCCCGCCGGTTTGCACAGCTCCGGGGCCGGGTAGCGGGACCGGAGGGCACACCGGACGAGGCGAGGAGTGGGCGATGCGGACGCTGGGCGGGCGGTACGAGCTCGAACAGCGGGCCGGCCTGGGTGGCATGTCGGAGGTCTGGCGGGCGCACGACCGTGTGCTGGACCGGACCGTCGCGGTGAAGCTGATCTCGCCCCGGCTCGACGGCGAGGCCGGCTCGGTGGAGCGGATCCGGGCCGAGGCGCGCTCGGCGGCTCGCCTGGTGCACCCGAACGTCGCGAGCGTGCACGACTTCGGCACCGCCACGCTGCCCGACGGCCGGCCGGCGCCGTACATCGTGATGGAGCTGGCCGAGGGCGAGACGCTCGCCGCGCACCTGCGCGCGGGGCCGCTGGACTGGCGGATCGCGGCGCGGGTCTGCGCCGAGGTGTGCGCCGCGCTCGCGGCCGCGCACGCGCACGGCATCGTGCACCGGGACGTGAAGCCCGCGAACGTGATCCTCACCCCGTGCGGGGTGAAGGTGCTCGACTTCGGTATCGCCACCCCGGCCGGCGCGCCGGACCACACTCCGGACGGCGTGGTGGTGGGCACCCCCGCCTATCTGGCGCCGGAGCAGCTCGACCGGCAGCCCGCCACCCCGGCCGCCGACATGTACGCCCTCGGCGTGCTGCTCTACTACTGCCTCACCGGTCACCTGCCGTACGAGGCGGACAGCACCACCCGGCTGCTCGGGCCGGGGGGACGCCGGCCCGAGCCCCGGCCGCTGCCCGACGTTCCCGGGCTGCCGCCCGAGGTGGCCGACCTGTGCCGCAGCTGCCTCGACGCCGACCCGGCGGCCCGGCCGACCAGCCCGATGGCCGCGCTGCTGCTGGCCGAGGCGGTGGACGCCCGGGTGTACGTGCCGATGAGCGCGGTGCTGCCCCGCCAGCGCGCGGAGCAGGTCTCGCCGTGGACCAGCCGGGCGGCCGCCGAGGCCACCGAGGCGATGGCCGTCGACGCCGCGCCAAGCGGCCGGGTCGGCTGAGCGCTCCTACTGCCCGCCCGGGCGCGGTTTCGCTGCTCGGGGTCCGGGAACGCGGTCCGGTGAGTGACGGGAGGAACGCGATGCCGGATCCGAGTTCCTGGCTGGCCGAGACGGCCACGGCGACCGCGGCGGGCGGTCACGTACGCACCGACGACGGCGGTCTCTCCTCCGCCCTGGCGTCCCCGCTGGCGCCGCACTGCACCGGTCTGACGCCGGAGCAGCTCCTGGCCGCGGCGTTCGCCTCCTGCCTGCACCACGCGGCTGTGGAGGCGGCCGGGGAGATCACCGACGAGGCGCACACCGTGCAGGTGACCGCAGAGGCGAAACTGGGCCGCGACGACGACGGCCGTTACCGGGCCGACGTGCACGCCGAGATCTCCTCGGCGGGACTGACCCGGGATCAGCTGGCCGACCTGGTCGCGTACGCCGACCGGCTCTGGCCGTTCTCCAGCGGCGACCCGAGCCGGCACCGGCTCACGGTGACCCCGGCGGAGAACGGCCGGCACTGAGCGCTCACCAGCGGAAGCCGGCGGTCACCGCGCGGTGGTCGCTGTCCGGGGTGTGCAGCACCCCGGCAGTGGTGGGGGTGAGTCCCCGGTAGAGGACGTGGTCCGGTCGGGTCACCGGTAGCTCCGCCGGCCAGGTGAAGCCGAATCCCTGCCCGGCCTCGGCCTGAGCGTCGCGCAGCAGCCGGGTCAGCGGGTCGAAGACCCGGTCGGTGGTGGCGGTGTTCAGGTCGCCGAGCACCACCAGCCGCTCCGCCGGGTCGACGCGTACGGCGTCGGCCAGCGCGGCGACGGTCTGGTCCCGGGTGGCGGTGTGCCCGGCGCGCGCGGAGCCGAGGTGGACGACGTACACGGTCAGGTCGCCCCGGGGGGCGGCCACCACGGCGCGCAGCGCGCGGTCCCAGCCCAGCCCGGTGTCGATGCCGTGCGCCTCCCGGATCGGCCACCGGCTCCACAGCGCGACCGTCGACACCACCGCGCGGTGCGGGTACCGGCCGGCGAGGACCGGCGCCACCCGGTCGCCGTCGGCGACCTCCTGGAGCCCGATCAGGTCCGGTCCGTCGCCGGCGAGCGCGCCCACCGTGGCGGCCGGGTCGGGGTTGCCGACACGCAGGTTCTGGCTGGCCACCCGCACCGAGGCGCCCGCCGCGCCGGCCGCCGGGGGCAGCCACGCGCGCCCGTACAGGCCGGCCCAGACCAGCGCCGGCAGCAGCACCGCCAGCAGCGCCGGGCGGGAGCGGCGCAGCAGCGCCACGAGCGCGAGCACCGGTACGCCGAGGCCGAGCAGCGGAACGGCGCTGTCCAGCAGGCTGCCCAGCCCGTGCACGTTCGGCACCGCCCGATGGCCGGCGAGCAGCGCCGCGAGCAGCCCGGCGCAGGCTATGACGACGAGTCCGCGCCGCCTCCGGCGGCCGGACGGCTCTCCGGGGCCACGCTCGTCGGCCTTCTGCTCGGTCACCGTCGGAATCGTAACGAGCGCCCGGGTCACCGTGCCGGGGCCTCGCCATGATCCACAGCGGTCGCCGCCATCCGGGGCGGTCTATGCTTCCGGTCGGCGGACCGCCGCGCCGGGCGGGCCGCTCGACCAGCCTGCCCTCCTCCGAACGGTGGAGGGCGGCGCGCGGCCCGGGTTGCTCGTGCTTGCGTCCTCTTTCCCGGCCTTAAAGCGACATGAGGCATGTTCCGGGTACGCGAGGTTCGCTTGTTTGGTGATCGGCCGAGTGAATTGTCGGCCGCGAATCCGGCAGATTGTGGCGCATGCCACCAATCACCCCGATGGCAACGGTCCGGAAGCTCTCTAGCCTCGGCGGGTGCCTCCCGACCACCCCTCCCACCAGCCGTTGCCCGCCAACCGCCCGGTTCGCCGAACGATTGACCCGGCATCAGCCGAACGGAGAGTGGGGCGTCACCGCGCCCCGGAGCAGCCCCGGCGCGGCCCGGCCCGCTCCGTACCGGGCCGGATCGCGGTGGCCACCGGCGTCACCTGCTGCCTCGGCCTGATCGGCGTCGCCGCCGTCGGCGAAACCGGCCCCGCGCGGCTGGACGTACGCGAGGCGGTCGCCGACCGGACCGCCGCCGAGCAGCGGGCCTCCCGCGACTTCACCCGCCTCGCGCCACCTGTCGCCGCGGCGCCGATCCTGCCCGCCCCGGCCGCCACGCCGAGCCCGGCCGCGTCGACGAAGAAGCCGCCGCGCAAGCCCGCCCGCCCGAAGAACCCGCGGCCGGTCGCCGGGCTGGACCAGCGGCAGATGAACAACGCGAAGATCATCGTGGACGTGGGGCGGGACATGGGCATGCCCCGCCGGGCACTCGTCGTGGCGGTCGCCACCGCGATGCAGGAGAGCAACCTCTACAACCTGGCCAGCGACGTCCTCCCGGAGTCCTTCGACCACCCGCACCAGGGCAGCGGCTCCGACCACGACTCGGTCGGGCTGTTCCAGCAGCGCCCCAGCAGCGGCTGGGGCACCGTCGCCCAGCTCATGCGACCCTCGTACGCGGCCCGCGCCTTCTACACCGCCCTGCGCGAGGTGCCCGGCTGGGCGGACATGAGCGTCACCGCCGCCGCCCAGGCGGTGCAGGTGTCCGCGTACCCGGACGCGTACGCCCGGCACGAGGACCGGGCCGCGACGGTCGTGGCGGCGCTGACCTGACCCGGACCGGTCAGGCGGCGCCACGCCCGGCGCCGGGCCGCACGCCCGCGGCGGCGGTCGGGGTGTCCACCGGCACCCGCTCGCCGCGCGCGCCGGCCAGGATCTCGTCCACCCGGGACTCGCGGCGACGCCGTGCCAGCAGGGCCGCCTCGAACTCGCGGCGGGCCCGCAGAGCGTCGGCGTACGCCTCCTCCCGCAACCGGCGGGCCTCCTCGCGGGCGGCCTCCAGCTCGGCGCGGGCGGTGGCCAGCAGCTCGGCGGCCTCCCGCTCGGCCGGCGACGGGCGGGCCGCCTCCGGGCCCTCGACCGGCGCGGTCCGCCGGTGGAGGAAGTCGCACAGGTGCAGGGCGTCGGACCGGATCTGATCCCACTCCCGGCCGGCCCCGGCGGCGCCCTCCGCCCGCGCCGCCAGCCGCCCCAGCCGCAGGCTCAGCTCGTCGAGGCAGGAATCCACCTGACGCCTGTCGTATCCGGTCTCCACCACCGAGAACCTCATGCGTCGCCCCCCAGGCAGCCGGTGTTCGTCCCCACTGCCGATCCTGCGGGCCGGTCGCTCACGGGCGGGGCCGTTCCCACAAAATGTTCAGGATGCGGAGGCCCGGACTTCCCGCACCTACTGGTGCTTCGGGAGCACGACCACCCGGCCGAAGAACTCGTCGATGCGGCGTACCACGTCGTTGAAGTCGTCCAGGTCGATCGGCTTGGTCACGTACGCGTTGGCCTGCAACGTGTAGCTGCTGACCACGTCGGTGTCGGCGTTGGAGGTGGTCAGCACCACGATCGGGATGGTCCGCAGGCTCTCGTCGCCCTTGACCTCGCCGAGCACCTGCCGCCCGTCCATCCGGGGCATGTTCAGGTCGAGCAGGATCACGTCCGGACGCTGCGCCTCGGCGTGCCGGCCCTCGCGCCGGAGGAACTCCATCGCCTCCTGACCGTCGGCGACCACGTCGATGACCTTGTCGACGTCGGAGTCGGCGAGCGCCTCCTCGATCATCAGGACGTCACCCGGATCGTCGTCCACCACCAGGATGCGAACCGGGCTCGGGCTGCTCTGACCCATCGTCTTACCTGCTTGTCTCGAGGAGGGCGGCCGGCCGCACGGCCGGTTGCTGGCGGGAGAATGTACCGGATCAGGAGGCGGCCGGCGCGGCCGGGTCGACGGTGTCACGGGCGTACCGGAGCACCTCGGCCAGCCCGGTCACCTGCAGCACCCGGGCCACCCGGCCGGTCGCCCCGGTCAGGCGCAGCCAGCCGCCGTCGGCGGCGACAAGATTGTCCCCGCGCACGAAGGCGGCGATGCCGGTGGAGTCGCAGAAGGTCAGCTCGGCGAGGTCGAGCAGCAGCTCGCGCTGCCCCTCGGCGATCAGCCGGTCGATCGCCGAGTTCAGCTCGGGGGCCGTGCCCAGGTCGAGCTCACCGGCGAGCCGGAGGCAGACGCCGCCCCCGTCCCGCTGGGCGTACGTGACGGTGAACGTCACCCTGGCCCCCCTCGCTCCCCACCGCAGGCGAACGCTTGCAGTAGTGCAAGTATATGGGACGGCCCATCCGGGTGCCGTCAGCGGCCCGCCGCAGACAGGCCGCCGACCAGAGCCCAGGACCGGTCGAGGAAACCGGCCGCGCGCGGGAAGTCGCGCAACTGCTGTCCATAGTGCTCCAGCGTCAGGCCGACCGCCCCCGCCGGCACCCCGCGGCTGACCAGGATCTCCACCAGCCACTCGACGAACGCGGTGAACAGCGTCCCGTCGTCCACATAGAGCGCGGCGGCCAGGAAGTCCACGATGTAACCGAGGTCGCTGATCGTGGAGTCGAGCTGCGCCGGGGTGTAGCCGGACACCGACGGCACCCGCTCCCGCAGGTCGGCCAGGGCGCTGTCGATCAACTCGCCGCGCCGCTTGACCAGGCTGGCGTACTCGTCGTCGGCCAGGTGGTCCAGCCGGGCCGGCGGCGCCGCACGCAACGCCCGCTCGTCGGCCACCAGGTCGGCCGCGGCCGGCGCGTCCGGCGCCCACGGCACACCCAGCACACGCGCCCAGCGGCCGTCCTCGCCGAAGCCCCGGCCACCCACCACCACCGGCACGTCGGAACGGCGGCACGCCTCCACCATCCGGTGGGCGTGCGGCAGCCGCATCGGCAGCGCGCAGGCCAGTGCCACCGCCTCCGCGTCGTAACGGTGCAGGTAGGAGACCAGGTGGGCGGCGGGCACGCTGGCGCCGAGGAAGACGACCTGCCAGCCGCGCAACCGCAGCACCTCGGCCACCAGCCGGGCCGGCAGCGCGTGCCACTCGCCGTCCATGCAGGCCATCACGATCCGTCCCCGCGTCGGCCGGGGATCGGCGTACGCGGCCACCGCCGCCACCACCCGCTCGCTGATGTGCGTGGCGGCGTGCTCCTCGGCGACGCTCCACTCGTTGCGCGCCCACCGTTCGCCCACCTCGGCCTGCGCCGGCGCGACCAGGTCGAGCAGCACCCGCTCGGCGGGCACGCCCGCCTCCAGCAGCCCCACGGCCACCGCCACGGCGGCGGACTCGTCCGCGTCGGCCAGGCACTCCAGGTAGCGGGCGAAGGCGTGACCCGCATCGACCCCGACAGTCGGCACTGTCACGCGGACCACTCCCTCGTCAGCTCGGCCGCGGCCGGTTCCGGCACCGCGTGCAGGTGCCGGGGCGCCCGCCCGGCCGGGCCGGTCGCCCGCAGCGCCAGCACCGCTATGTCGTCGTGGTCGCCGTGCGCGAGCCAGTCACAGGTCACCTGCTCGACCCGTTCGGCCAGCGCGGGCGCCGGCATCCGGTTACAGCCGGCCACGGCGTTGAGCAGCCGCTCGGCGCCGAACTGCTCGTCGCCGCGCCGGCCGCCCCGCGCCTCGGTCACGCCGTCGCTGTAGAAGAGGCAGGTCTCCCCCGGCGCCAGGCGCACGGTGACCTCGCCGATGCGGGGATCGGGCACCACGCCGATCAGCATGCCGCGCAACGGCACCACCTCGACGTCACCGGACTCCCGCAGCACCAGCGGGGGCAGGTGCCCGCCACCGGCCAGCGTCAGGGTCTGGCCGCCGTCGCGGTGCGGACGCGCCACGCCGAGGACCATGGTGGCGAACCGGCCCTGCCCGTGTGCCTGGGTGGTCTCCAGCAGCGCGTCGTTGAGCAGCTTCAGCAGCCGCCCGGGCTGGCTCTCGACCCGGTGCAGCGCCTGCAGGCACTGGCGCAGCTGGCCGGTGAAGACGGCCGCCTCCACGCCCTTGCCCGACACGTCACCGAGGAAGAAGACCGACCCGCCGTCGGTGAGCTGGTGCGAACCGTAGAAGTCGCCGCCGATGCGCAGGCCGGCCTGCGCGGGCCGGTACGCGGTGCCCCACTGCACGCCGGTCGCGGGAGCCGGCTCGACCGGCAGCAGGCTGGCCTGCAGCGTGTCGGCGACCTCGGCCTGGTCGCGGTAGAGCAGAGCGGTGGTCAGCGCCGCGCCGGCCCGTGCCGCGAACGCGCGGATCAGGTCCACATCGGCCTCGTCGTACCAGCGGTCGGCACGGCGGGCCACCAGCAGCGCGCCGGCCGGCGCATCCCGGCCGGGCAGCGGCACCACCCGGGCGACGGCGCCGGAGGTGTCCAGACCGGGCAGCCAACCCGCCTCGGCGGCCTGCTCGACCAGCCAGTCCAGCTCGTGCGGCTCGGCGCCGGACAGGCCGGCCTCGATGGCCACGGGCAGCGCCGGGGCGGGCAGCACGCCGCTGTCCACCACGGGCGCCTGGTCGTCCGCGCGTACCGCCCGCCACCACCGGGACCGGCCGGAGCGGGGGGCGAGCACCAGGACCGCCACGTCGGCCGTCGTCGGCACGGCGAGGCGGACCACGGCCGCGGCCGCCCGGTCGGGGTGCAGCGGGTTGCCGAGCTTCTCGCCGACCACCGCGAGGAACGCCGAGCGGGCCCGCTCGGCCAGCAGCGCGTCGGCCCGGCTGACGCTCTCGGTGACGTCCTCGACGTACCAGCAGCGCCGGTGACCGGACAGCGCGACCGGCCGTACGCGCAGCCGTCGCCCGTGGTGGGTGAACTCCGCCGGGCCGTCGCCGCGCAGCGCGTCCACGCCCGCCGCGGCGAGCAGCTCTCCGGCGGTCACCTCGGGGACCAGGCGCTCCGCGACGGGGCTCACGTGCCGCACGACACCGTCGGCGTCGCAGACGACAAGGCCCTCCCGGAAGTGCTCGACGACCTCGGACCAGTCCGGGACGGCGGGGCCGCGGTCGGCTGCCAGCGGCGGCAGGGCAGGCGTCGCCGCAGCGGCGGCGGACCACGCCGGGACCCGTGCGGCACTCGGCGTGGAGATCCGTCCGTCGCCCGGGTCGGCACCCCTGACGTCGGCAGCAGTCACCAGCTGAGCCCCACTCTCCTCGTCGGCACCCCCGGGGCGCCGCACGGCGCCTGTGGCCACATCTCTTCGCCCCACACTACGCCGGTATGCCGGTACCGCCACCCAGCCGACGCTGCTGGGGCGTCCCGCGCGCGCCCAGCGGGGCGGTGCCGCTGTTGTTACGATCCAGGCATCCCTGCCCGACCGGCAGCGTGCGGAAAGGCGTGATGGTGGTTCCTCAACGCAGAAGGTCCGAGGCGACCCCGCTGAGCATCTCCGTGGATCGTTCCGACCCTGCCGTCCCGGTGATCGGCGTCGGCGGCGACCTGGCCTACGCCACCGCGGCGCCGCTGCGCGCGGAGGTCGACCGGCTGCTCGCCGGGCGTCCCGCGACGCTCGTGCTCGACTTCGCCGACCTGCTGTTCCTGGACAGCACCGGCCTGTCCGTGATCGTGCACGCCTGGCGGGAGGGGCAGCAGGTCGGCACCCGGATCGAGCTGCGCGCGGTCCCGCGGTTCCTGGAGACCATTCTCGACCTGACCGGCGTCACCGGCCTGCTCGACCGTGCGCCGGTCGACGACCGGACCGGGCCGCCCGCCACGGGTTCGGCCGCCTCCGCGTGACCCCGGGGGTTTCCCGCCGGGGTCCGGCTGGGAACATGGGAGCGTGCCCTCCCAGATGCTGACCATCGAGGTGGACCGGCTCGACGCCGGCGCCGTCCGGGTGCGGCTGGCCGGTGAGCTGGACTACGACACCGCCCCGGAACTGGTCGAGGCCGTTGCGCGGCTTCGCCGCGACGGCTGCCAGGAGGTGGAGCTCGACTTCGGCGGCGTGGTCCTCTGCGACTCCTCCGGGCTGAGCGCGCTCGTGGTGATCCACCGCTCCGGCACCGGCGCGGTCCGGCTGCGCAACACCAATCCGCAGGTACGGCATCTGCTGGACCGCACCGGCCTGGCCGAGCTGCTGGCCGCCCCGCCCCGCGACGTGACCGGCGGCGCCCGCGAGGTGGGCTGACCGCGCGGCACGCCGTTGCCGGGAAGGGGTGGCCCCCGGCCCTGGGACCAGGGGCCGGGGACCGGGAGGATGGCTCAGGCGGCGGGCGCGGCCTGCCGGCGCGGGCCGGTGGTGTGCGGCTCTCCCACGATCGGGGCCTCGGCGTCCTCCGGCGCGCCGGAATCGGGCGTCTGGAACAGGTAACGGACGAAGTCTCCGGTAGCACCGTCGTCGTCCGCGCCCGGCCACTGCCCGACGCAGTCGACGCCGATCACCTCACGCCCGGTGCCGTCGTGGTGCTCCAGCAGCGCCCAGAGGGTCACCGGGTAGCAGCGGGTGACGTCCGGGCCGATCCGCCAGCGGGCGTACCACCCGGGACGGGCGGGGACGATCTCCACGATCCGTTTCATGTCGACCTGCCCTTCCGCGTGCGTCGGAAGTTGTCCGGTCCATCCGATCCTGCCGCCCGCCGGGGTGAGCGCTCCTCACCCGCAGCGAGTGAAGCCTCCGCCGGGCGGGCCTCCCGTTAGCTTCCCGGCAGCGCCGGGAACGCGGTCGGCGCAAGCGCAACCGACCAGGAACGAGGTGCGACGATGCGCAAGCAGATGGAGGGCGACAACCAGCGCCGCCGGGCTCTCGCCCGCGAGGCCCGCGAGCGAGGGCTGCGGCCGAGCCAGACCGGCGCCAGCCTGAGCGCGTCCAAGCAGGTCACCTCGCTGGACCGGCACGACCGGTCCGGCCCGCCGCCGGCCGGACGACACAAGCCGGACACCACGCGCGGCGGTCCCGCGCCGCCGCCGGTCGCCGTCGCGGAGCAGCAGCGCCCGCTGCCGGACCCGACGCCGTCACCCGGGGTCTCGATGAGCTACCGGGATCTCGTCGACGACGTGAGCCGGCGCGCCGGGGTGGACTTCACCACGGCCAAGGTCGCCGCGGAGGGCACCGTGCTGGCCCTGGCCCAGGCGCTGGACGAGGTGGAACGTGAGCGACTGCTGGAGGCGGTGCCGCTGACCCTGCACGACGTGGTGCCGGTGTACGGCATGGAACCCCGCCGCGACCTGCCCGGGTTCCTGGCCGAGGTCGGCCGCTACAGCCGCCTCACCCCGGAGCAGGCGCGCTACCAGGCCGAGGCGACGCTCGCCGCGCTCAGTGAGGCCGACGCGGAGCTGGTCGAGTCGCTGCGCGTACCCGACGAGTTGCGTGACCTGCTCGGGCCGACCGACTTCGGCGGCGGCCTGGTGGGCGCGTCCTCGGCCACCGCGCCGCTGACCGAGCCGGAGTTGCGTGACGCGCTCGCGGCGCTGCCCTACTGGTCCAGCGATCGGCGGTCGCTGGTGCGCACGATCGAGTTGCCCGGCGGCAACCTGGACCGGGTGCTCGACCGGCTGGACCAGCTCAAGTCCGAGGCCGGGCGCGCGCCGCAGATCGGGCGGCCGGACCCGGACAACGCCGTGCTGACGGTCCGCACACAGCAGGTCGACGGCGTGACCGCGGCGGACGTCGACCTCGCGCACCGGGTGGACGCGGCAGTCGACGAGGCCGGCGCCGGGATGGCGGCCGGCTGACCCGGCGGCGGAACGGTCCCGGTCCCCCGCGGGCCGGGGCCACCCGTGGCCGGGCGGTACCGTGTGCCGCCGTGGATCACGACGACACCGAGACCCTGGAGATCGTGGTGGACCCGGCCCGCCCGTCCGGGCGCACGCTGCTGGCCGACGGGGTCGAGCAGTCGTACGTGGACGTGGCCGACGCCCGGTACCTGCACTTCGAGTACGTGCGGCGGATCGCCGCCGCGATCGACCTGGCCGCCCCGCGGGGGGAGGCGCTGACGGCGCTGCACCTGGGCGGGGGCGCGCTCACGCTGCCGCGCTGGCTCGCGCGCACCCGGCCCGGTTCCGCGCAGCGGGTGATCGAGCGGGACCCGGGCGTGGTCGAGCTGGTCCGGCGGAAGCTGCCGCCGCTGCCGCCGGAGGTGGTGGTCGCGATCGGTGACGCCCGGGAGGCGGTCACCGAGGCGCCGTCCGGGGCGTACGACGTGGTGGTGGCCGACGTGTACCGGGCGGCCCGGATGCCCCCGCAGGTGGCGGCGGTCGAGTTCGCGGCGCAGGTGGCCCGCGTGCTGCGCCCGGACGGCATCTATCTGATCAACCTCACCGACCTGCCGCCGCTGGCGCACAGCCGGGGGCAGGTGGCCACGCTGCGGGCGGTGTTCGCCGACGTCTGCCTGGTGGCCGACCGGCGGATGCTGCGCGGACGGCGGTACGGCAACGTGGTGCTGGCCGCCTCGCCCACGCCGGGACGGCTGCCGGCGCGCCGGCTCGCCGCCCGGGCCGCCGCCGATCCGGTGCCCGGAACCGTGCTGCACGACGCGACGCTCGACGCGTTCGCCGCCGGCGCCCTCCCGGTCACCGACGCCGACCTGGGCTGAGCCGGGTTTTCCGCCCCGCGCGGCGGGTAGCCGCGCCGGATGAGCACCGCCGACGACCGGTCCACCGCCCGCCGGACGCTTGTCGTGATCGGGCTGGTCCTCGCCACGGTGGTCGGGCTGGCGCTGGTCTGGGCGACCCGGCGGGTGCTGGTGTGGGGTCTGGTGGCGGTGTTCTTCGCGGTCGCGCTGAAACCGCTCGTGGACCGCCTGCAGCGGCGCGTACGCCGCCGCGCGTTGGCCACGCTGCTGGTGTTCCTGGCCGCGTTCGCGCTGTTCGCCGCGGTCGGCGCGCTGATCCTGGTGCCGCTGGTGGACGAGGTGGCCCGCTTCGCCGACCGGCTGCCGGAGCTGGTGCGCGAGGCCCAGGCCGGGCGGGGACCGGTCGGGCGGCTGCTGGACCGCTTCCACCTGCTCCGGTACGCCGAGCCGGGCCAGCTGCGCCGGTTCGGCTCGCGGCTCGGCGACCCGACGGTCGGGGTGGTCCGCAGCGTGGCCCAGGCGGTGACCGCGCTGGTCACGGTGGTGGTGCTGGCGTACCTGATGGTGCTGGAGGCGCCGAAGATCGTCGCCGCGACGCTGCGGCTGGTCGGCGACGGCCCGGCGCGGCGGCTGCGGCGCATCGGCCGTGACTCGTCCCGGATCGTCACCGGCTACCTCAGCGGCAACGTGCTGATCAGCGTGATCTGCGGCGGCCTGACGTTCGTCGTGCTGTTCCTGCTCGGCGTGCCGTTCGCCGCGGTGATCGCGCTGACGGTCGCCGTGGTGGACCTGATCCCGCTGGTCGGCGCCACGCTCGGGGCGATCGCCGCGGCCGGGGCGGGATTCGTGCACTCCCCCACCGCCGGCATCGTGGTGCTCGTCTTCTTCGTGGTCTACCAGCAGGTGGAGAACCATCTGCTGCAGCCGGTCATCATGGCCCGCGCGGTGCGGCTCAACCCGTTGACGGTGCTGGTCAGCCTGCTGCTGGCGGTGGAGCTGGGCGGCCTGGTCGGCGCGCTGCTGGCGATCCCGGCGGCCGGCATCGCGCAGGTGCTGCTGCGCGAGTTCGTGCCGGCCGGGCGGCAGGCCCTGCCGGAGCCGGCCGACGGCGAGCCGGCGCAGCGGCCGCCGGCCGGCGGGTGAGGGCCGGCCGGCGGGTGCGCGGCGCTCAGCGCCGCCGGGCCAGCTCCGGTGACTCGCTCTCCAGCGGCACCGCGTTGGCCGGGACCAGGCCCAGTTGCACGGCGGGGCGGGGCAGCGTCGCGTCGAGCGCCCAGTCCGCGGCGACCCGGGGCCGGTTACCGGGCATGGCGAGCAGGTGGTAGCCGCGGGTGACGGCCTTGGCCGGCAGCCCGGCCAGCGGGACCTTCAGCGGGTTCGCCGCCGCGTCCTTGCCGCCCAGGTCCACCACCCAGCCCAGGTCGTGGTGCTTGTACGACTTGCGCACGCCCTGCCCGTAGGAGGCGGCGATGTTGTGCGCGGCCAGCTTGCCCTGCCGCTGGGCGTGCTGCGCGGTCATCGCGCACACCTGCCCGGGGCGGGTCGGATCGGGCACGGCGGCGGCGTCGCCGCAGGCGAACACCTCCGGGAAGCCGGGGACGTTGAGGAACTCGTCGACCACCAGCCGGCCCTTCTCGGTGCGCAGCCCCAGCTCGGCCACGAACGGGTCGGGGCGTACGCCGACGCACCAGACGAGGCTGCACGTCGGGACGTACTCGCCGTCGGTGAGCATCACCCCGTCCGGGGTGGCCTCGGCGACCGAGGTGTTCATCCGCACGTCCACGCCGCGCTTGCGCAGCACCCGGTCGGCGGTGACCGACATCCGGCGGTCCAGTTCGGGCAGCACCCGTGGCGCGAGGTCGAGCAGCATCCAGCGCGGCCGGACCTTCAGGTGCGGGCGCTGGGCCATCAGCCGGTCGGTGAACAGCTGCCCGTGCGCGGCCACCTCGGTGCCGGTGTAGCCGGCGCCGACCACCACGAACGTGGCGCGGGCCCGCTGCTCGGCCGGGTCGTCGGTCAGCTCGGCCAGCTCGATCTGCCGGACCACGTGATCGTGCAGGTACAGCGCCTCGGGCAGGCCGCGGAAGCCGTGGGCGTACTCGGTCACGCCGGGGATCGGCAGCAGCTTGTTGACGCTGCCGACGCTGAGCACGAGCCGGTCGTACGCGAGCTGACCGTGGTCACCCTCGATCGAGCGGTAGCCGACCCACCGGTTCTGCAGGTCGACCCGGTCCGCCTCGCCGACCACCACGCGGACGCCGTCGAGCGTGCCGGCGAGCGGCACGGCGATCCGGGTCGGCTCCACCACGCCGGCCGCCACCTCGGGCAGCAGCGGCAGGTAGAGGAAGTAGTCGGTCGTGTTCAGCAGGACGATCTCGGCCCGGTCGCGGGCCAGTCGGCGCAACGTCTTGGCCGCGTGGTACCCGGCGAACCCGGCCCCCACGATCACCACACGTGGTTTCGTCATGCCTGCTGCCGTTCCCGGGCAGACCTGCGACAAACGTACCCAAGATCCATCCATCAGCGGCTATATGGACATTCCTCGCGATCAACGCGAGGATGTACCGCCTCCGCCGCGGGGTGCTGCCGGTCGGCGACGTCACCGAGGTGACCGTCGACCTGTCCAAGGACAACGTGTTCCTCGGTGTGCGGGCGGTGGACCGGGCCGGGCACCACAGCCCGGTCGCCTTCCCGAAGCCGGGCAGCTGGGGCTGCTCGGTTCGGCGGCGGCGCGGCTCGGGCGTCAGGCGGTGATCGCCCAGCGTTCGTGGTCGCGCCACGCGCCATCGATGAACAGGTAGTCCGGGGAGAAGCCCTCCAGCCGGAAGCCGAGCCGACGCGCCAGCCGCTTCGACGGCTCGTTGCCGGGCTGGATGTTCGCCTCCAGCCGGTGCAGCCCCAGCGGCCCGAACGCGTACCCGATCACCAGGCGCACCCCGGCCGAGGCGTGCCCGGTCCCGGCGTACGGGTGGAACGCCGCGTATCCGAGGTAGCCGCCACGCAGCGCGCCCCGCACGATGCCGCTGATGTTCGCGTACCCGGCGATCTCACCACTCTCCCGGTCGCAGAACAGGAACCCGGAACTGTCCCGCCGCCGGATCTTGCGTAGGTACGCCGCGTACAGCTGCGTGTCGTCCGGCGCGGACAGCCACGGATGGTGCAGATCACGGCTGCGCCGGGCGGCGGCGACGAACTCCGCCTCGTCGGCGGGGCGGGGGCGGCGGATGGCGACGCGGCCGTCGCTGCGCAGATATCGCACCGTCCCACTCTCGGCCACCGCCCCCACTCCGCCCCACCCGGGTCAGCTCCGCCACCCGCCGTCCTACCCACCGGGAGCAGCGTTCCACTTCTCAGGCAACGCCAACGCCAACGCCAACGCCAACGCGATCTTGCAGTTACCGCCCAAGGCTTGCCTGTTTTGCGAGGTTTGCCGGGGCAATAAGTGCAAGATCGCGCACACATGGTGGATCTTGATGGCTCTTGAGCTAGCGGACCCGTCGGCGATGTGCGGGCCGGGTCGTTTGGCGGTCGGTGTCCGGTTCGCTGTGTTGCGGGACCGTGGTCGGTGCCACCGTCAGGGTGGAATCGGTGGCGGGCGCGGGGCGTTGTACATGGCTGACCCCGGGGCACCGGGACGAGCGCCGAACACCAGCCGCCCGGCACCCCCGCGCGGATCGCCAGGTCAGGGAATCGGCCCGGCCCGGACGTCGTTACATCCCCGAGCGACGGGCACGCCGCCGTCCCCGGGAATGGCCCCGGTCCCTTCGTGGTTACATCCCCAGACCCACGCCACCGGTCACCCCCCGGCTGGCAGCCACGGTCGGCGGGAATCATCCCCGGCCCGCAGGTCGTTACATCCCCCGAGCCGCGACGAGCAGGCCCCTTCCGGGTCGCCCGCGTGCCAGCCCGCTCGACGGGCGCCCCCCAAGACTTTCCCCCTTCGCGGCACCCCCGCCGCGTATCCCCCATTTCAGGGAGGCAACCATCATGGCTACCACTCTGCTGCGCAAGACCGTTCTGACCGCTGCCGGTGTCGTCGCCACCGCCGGTGGCATCGCCGGCCCCGCCGTCGCCGCCCAGGCCACCCCGGCCGAGCGCGCCGCCGCCCAGGTCACCACCGACCGCAAGGGCCATGGCGAGCGGGAACTCGACGTCCGCTACGAAGCCCAGCCCAACTTCTACTTTTGCGGCCCCGCCGCCGCCCGCAACGCGCTGAGCGTGCAGGGCAAGAACATCGACGTTCACGCCATGGCCGAGGAGATGGGCACCACCGAGGCCGGCACCAACTCCATCAACGACATCACCCCGGTGCTGAACAAGGAGACCGGTAAGGACGTCTACAAGTCCACCGAGATCCCCGTGGACAAGGCCCGCGACCGCGACAAGGTCGACAAGCTGCGCGCCGACGTGGTCAAGACCGTCGACGACGGCCGTGCCGTGGTGGCCAACATCGCCGGCACCGCGACCGACACCGACGGCAACGCCCACTCCTTCGAGGGTGGCCACTACATCAGCGTGGTGGGCTACCGCGACGGCGGGAAGGTCGTGACGATCGCCGACTCGGCGAACCCGAACCAGGCCTCCTACCGGATGGACGTGGACGAGCTCGCCCGCTGGATCGCCAGCCGCGGCTACAGCTCCTGACCGAACACGAAGGGCCCGACCCCCACCACGGGGTCGGGCCCTTCGGCGTATCCAACGGCTGCCGTCCGGTCACCTCGTCGTCACGCGGGTGTCGTCACCCGGACGGGTCGCTCCACCACGCTGGGTCGCGCCGGACCGTCCGGGCGACCGTGAAGGAGCAGCAGTGACAGCCGAGGAGGCGACGAACCGCCCCGACGTGAGTGTCGTCGTACCGGTCTACAACACGCTGCGCTACCTGCGGCAGTGCCTCGACTCGCTGCTGCGGCAGACGATCGGGCCGGACCGGATGGAGATCGTGGCGGTGGACGACGGGTCCACCGACGGCAGCGGCCGCCTGCTGGACCGGTACGCCGCGCGGTACCCGGGCACCGTACGGGTGGCGCACCAGCCCAACTCCGGTGGCCCGGCCGCGCCGTGCAACCGGGGACTGGATCTGGCCACCGGCCGGTACGTGTTCTTCCTCGGTTCCGACGACCGGCTCGGCCCGGAGGCCCTCGAACGCCTGGTCGCCGCCGCCGACCGGTACGGCTCGGACGTGGTGCTCGGCAGGGTGGTGGGCGTCAACGGCCGGCACGTCTTCTCCGACGTGTTCGCCGACGGCAACGTGGTCGACGTGAGCCTGTTCGACTCGGCGCTGCCCTGGTCGCTGGCGAACACGAAGCTGTTCCGGCGCGAACTGGTCGACCGGCTGGGGCTGCGCTTCCCGGAGGACATGCCGGTCCTCAGCGACCAGCCGTTCACGCTGGCCGCCTGCTACCACGCCCGGCGGATCTCGGTGCTGGGCGACTACGACTACTACCACGCCGTGCGCCGCCTGGACGCCCGCAACATCACCTACCACAGCCGGGTCGAGCAGCGCCTGGTCAGCGTGGAGCGGCTGTTCGCGTTCGTCGCCGGCCTGATCCCCGCGGGACCGCGCCGGGACGCGGTGCTGTGCCGCCACGTCGGGCTGGAGCTGGCGAACCTGGTCGGCGACGACTTCCGGCACCTGGACCGGGCCACGCAGGAACTGGTGCACGCCGGTGTCGCCCGGCTGGTGCGGCGGCACGTCACTGACGGCGTGCGGGACCGGCTCGGCATCGAGGCCCGGCTGCGGCTGGGCGCGGTGACCGCGGGCGGGGTCGACGAGCTGCTGGCGGTCATCGAGCAGGACACCGGCCGGGGGGTGCCGGCGACGGTGTTCGCCGGGGACCGGTGGCACGCGGGCTATCCGGGCGCCCCGGCCGGCTGGTCGGACGTCACCGACGTACGCGCCGCCTGGCTGGCGCGGCTGGACGCCGTCGACGTGAGCTGGACCGACGGGGACACGCTCACGGTGACCGCGCGCAGCCCGTACCCCCGGTTCGCCGCGGAGGCCGGGCCGGTGCGGCTGCTGGCCGGTCCGGTCGTGGGCGCCACCCGGGTCGACGCCGGCGACCCGACCGGCCGCACGGTCCGCACGGAGTTCCCCCTCGGCCGGCTCCTGGCCGCGAGCTGCGCGGGCGGCCGGCGTCATCCGGTACGCGCCGAGGTGGACGGCGGCCACGGGCGCGGCGGGGCCGCGGTGCGCGCGCCCCGGCTCGCCGCCGGGCGGCCCCGCCTGCTGCGGCACGGCGCCCGGCTGTACGCGGTCGCGGCCACCGTCGACCCCCGCAACGGTCAGCTCGTGCTGTCCGTGGTGCCGGTGACCGTCGGGCAGCTCGTCGGGCGGCTGCGCCGGCGCGGAAGGCGCAGCCCGGCCCCGGCGCAGACGTCAGGGCGCGGCGCGGAAGGCCGGCTCGGCCGGCATGGGCACCTGGAGGTACGTGGTGCCGCGCAGGTCCAGCCAGGCCCGCTGCGGCGCGCGGACCAGGCGCACCATCACTCCGGAACAGGCGGGACATCGCCCGACCAGGCCCGGGGCGTGCGAGTAGACGTGTAGCCCGGCCATCGGGCCGGTCATCCCGCAGGTGTCGCAGCGCCCGGTGGTGGCGCTCAGGTCGACGGCGAACACCTCGCGCAACGGCCCGTCGAGCATGTTGCCATCCAGGTAGGACAGGTCGGTCATCCGCTCTCCTCGGGTCGTCAGCCGGTCGGGCCGAACCGTTCGGTCCGCACACGCCGGGTCGGGTGGCCCAGCCCCACCAGCAGGTCGGCCACGGTCTCCACGAAACCGGTGGGGCCGCAGACGTAGCAGAGCGGCTCCAGGTCCGGCGGCCAGCCGTGGCTGTTCACGTCGGCCAGGCCGATCCGGTGCGGCTCGCCGCGCCAGCCGTCGGGCGCCGCGCGGGTGTAGACGTACGCGACGTCCAGGCCCTGGTCGTCGCGGGCGCGGCGGCGCAGCTCGTCGGCGTAGATCACGTCGTCCGGGGTGCGCACCGAGTAGACGAGCCGGAACGGGGTGCGGCTGCCGGCGGCCCGGCGCGCGCGGATCATCGCCATCAGCGGCACGACGCCGGAGCCGCCGCCGACCAGCAGCACCGGCGCGGTCTCGTCGGTACGCCAGACGAACCAGCCGCCGACCGGCCCGCGCACCTCGATCGGGTCGCCCTCGGCGTAGGTGTCGGTCAGGTACGGCGACACCTCCCCGTCGGGCACCCGCTGCACCGTCACCTCGATCCGCTCGCCGTCGGCCGGGCCGGCCAGCGAGTACGACCGGGCGGCCTGGTAGCCGTCCTCGGCGGTCAGGCGCAGGTCGACGTGCTGCCCGGGCAGGTGGCCGGGCCAGCCGGGCACGTCCAGCACCAGCGTCTGCGCGGTGGGCGTCTCGATCCGCCGCTCGACGAGCCGGGCCACCCGCCACATCAGCGGCGCGACGCGGCGGCCCTGCGCCTGCACGGTCACCTCAGTCGCCCTGGTAGCGCTGCTCGCGCCACGGGTCGCCGTAGTCGTGGTAGCCGGCGGTCTCCCAGAAGCCGGGCCGGTCGTCGACGAGCAGCCGGATGCCGTGCACCCACTTCGCCGACTTCCACAGGTACAGGTGCGGCACGAGCAGCCGCGCCGGGCCGCCGTGTTCGGCCGGCAGCGGCCCCCCGTCGTACGTGTGCACCACCCAGGCCCGCCCGCCGCGCAGGTCGTCAAGCGGCAGGTTGGTGGTGTAGCCGCCGTAGGAGTGCGCCAGCGCGTACCGGGCGGTGGTGTCGACGCCGTCGAGCAGCGTGTCCAGGGAGACGCCCTGCCAGGTGGTGCCGAGCTTGGACCAGCGGGTGACGCAGTGCAGGTCCACCGTCGGCGTGTCCTGCGGCAGGCCCATCATCTCGTCCCAGGACCAGCGGTACTCCGCGCCGGTCTCGCTGGTCAGCACGAACTCCCAGGTGTCGAGCGGCACCCGCGGCGTCGGGCCGGCGGAGAGCACGGGAAAGTCCTCGGTGAGGTACTGCCCCGGCGGCAGGTCGGTCGCGGACGAACGGGGCCGGCCCTGGAAGCCCGGCGAGACGATTCCCACCCGTCAGTCGTACCACCGCCGGCCGTGCCGGGGCAGCGGTTCCCACCGAGTCAGGCGCCGCCTCCGCCCTGCACCTCGTGCACGACGGTGCGCTGGCCGTCGCCGCTGTTGCGGGTGGCCCGGAGGCTGGTGATGGTGACGATCACCAGGACGCCGATGATCACGCCGAGCGAGGCCAGCGTCGGAATCTCCGGCACGCCCTCCCAGATGCCGTGCGCCCAGTGCAGGCCCAGCTTGAGGCCGATGAACGCCAGGATGACGGCCAGGCCGTAGCTGAGGTGCACGAGCCGGCTCAGCGCGGCGTGCAGCACGAAGTAGAGCGCCCGCAGGCCCAGCAGCGCGAAGGCGTTGGTGGCGAAGACCAGGTACGGGTCCTCGGTGATGCCGTAGACGGCGGGCACCGAGTCGACGGCGAACACGATGTCGGTGGCCAGCACCGCGACCACGACCAGCGCGAACGGGGTGAGCGCCCGGCGGCCGTTCTGCCGGATGGTCATCCGGGTGCCGTGGTATTCGTCGACCACCGGCATGACCTTGCGCAGCAGCCGCACCGACCGCATCTTGTTGATGTCGACCTCCTGCTCGTGCCCGCTGAGGGCGTCGCGCAGCAACTTCACCGCGGTGGCGACGAGGATGAGCGCGAAGAGCAGGAAGGCGAAGTCGAGCGTCTTGAGCGCGGCGGCGCCGAGCGCGATGAACACACCGCGCAGCACCAGGGCGCCCGCGATGCCGTAGAGCAGCACCCGCTGGGCCAGCACGGAGGGCACCGCGAACGCGGCGAGCAGCAGCATGAAGACGAACAGGTTGTCGACCGACAGCGACTTCTCGACCAGGTAGCCGGTGAGGTACTCGATGCCCTGCTGGCTGCCCCAGCGGGACCAGATCCAGGCGCCGAACGCCAGCGGCAGCGCGATGTAGAAGGCCGACCAGCCCAGGGCTTCACGGATGGAGACCTCGTGCGGCTTGCGGGTGACCAGGAAGTCGAGCACCAGCAGCACGAGCACGCCGACGATCGTCACCGCCCACAGCGTGGGCGTGCCGACCGACGACAGTTCGGCCGCAGCCAGCGGGGACAATTCGGGCATGGAACCTCCTCGAACACCGTGTCATGTTCGAGGTCTCCTTCACCCACGTTTCCGTGGGCAACCACCCGGGGCTCGCCTCGGCGGCTTGCCGTACTGACCGGAATGATTTTTGGGAAGTACTCCCCTCGCCTGGACAAGGCTAGGTCACCGCCGGACCGGACGCCAAGTCGGGACACGGATGCTTGCCCTGGTCAACAGACTGGGCGGCGGTTCAGGGCATGGCGCCTGGTCACCGCGGCCCCTATGGTGACGCAGGTGACAGTCCAGGGACCGCTGACCGGCGTACGGGTGATCGAGCTGGCCGGGATCGGCCCCGGGCCGTTCGCGGCGATGATGCTGGCCGACCTCGGCGCCGACGTGGTGCGCATCGACCGGCCCCTCGGCGGGTTCGGCGCGTTCCCGGGCGACCTGCTGAACCGCAACCGCCGCTCGATCGCGGTGGACCTGAAGCAGCCCGCGGGCCGTGACCTGGTGCTGGCGCTCGCCGCCCGGGCCGACGCGCTGGTGGAGGGCTTCCGGCCCGGGGTGACCGAGCGGCTCGGCCTCGGCCCGGACGACTGCCTCACCGCCAACCCGCGCCTGGTGTACGGGCGGATGACCGGCTGGGGGCAGGACGGCCCGCTCGCGCACAGCGCCGGACACGACATCGGCTATCTGGCGCTGACCGGGGCGCTGCACGGGGTGGGCCGGGCCGGTGAGCGTCCGGTGCCGCCGATGAACCTGCTCGGCGACTTCGGTGGCGGGGGCATGATGCTGGCCCTGGGCGTGGTCGCGGCGCTGTACGCGGTACGCGGCGGCGCGCCCGGCCAGGTGGTCGACGCCGCCATCGTGGACGGCGTCTCGGTGCTGGCCACCCAGATCCACGCGCTGCGCGGCATCGGGCTGTGGCAGGATCCGCGCGGCGTGAACCTGCTCGACGGCGGCGCGCCCTTCTACGACACGTACGAGTGCGCCGACGGGCGGTACGTGGCGGTCGGCGCGCTGGAGCCGCAGTTCTACGCCGAACTGGTCCGGCTCACCGGTTTCCCGTTGGACGGCGACGACGGCCCGGACAGCGGCGACGCGCTGGACCGGGACGACCCGGCGAACTGGCCGGCGTTGCGGGCCGCCTGGGCGCGGCTGTTCCGCACCCGCACCCGGGACGAGTGGACGCAGCTGCTGGCCGGCACTGACGCCTGCGTGGCGCCGGTGCTCGACTGGGCCGAGGCGCCCGAGCACCCGCACCTGCGCGCCCGGGACACCTTCGTCGCGCCGGACGGGGTCACCCAGCCCGCGCCCGCGCCGCGTTTCTCGGCCACCCCCACAAGTGTGCGGCGCCCGCCGCCGGGGCCGGGCGAGCACACCGACGAGGTCCTCGCCGAGGCGGGGGTGGACGCCGCCCGGATCGCCGCGCTGCGGGCGGACGGTGTGATCGCCTGATCGTGGGCGGTCAGCGCCGGCGCGCGGCGGCCGGGGCGAGCGCCGGTTCCACCATGTCGCGGTAGTCGCGCGGGAACTGGACCACGACGTCCTGGAACTCGCCGCCGCCGATCGCCTCGCGCAGCGTGGTGAACACCGCGCGTACGGCGTCGCGGGCGGTGTTCTCGTCGCAGTCCGCCCGGCGGGCGACCCGGGCCACGAACTCCGCCGCGCCGAACCGCTCGGCCGCCTCGTCCCGCGGGTACGGGCTGAGCAGCCCCTGCAGCGGTTTCGGCAGTTGCGCGGCCAGGTCAAGCACCTCGCCACCGGTCAGCCGCTGCGCGAACGTCTCCAGGGTGGCCGCGGTGAGCGTGGCGGCGCGGTCCTCGCTGGTGCCGGTGAGCCGGGCGACCCGGCCCACGAACGTCAGGTAGTGCATCGGTGGTACCCCCTTCGGTGCGCCCAGCGCGGCTACCCGCCCCGGCGCGGCGGAAACGGTTGCGACGGGGCGGCAGGTTTTCCGGCGGCGGCGGGCGTGAGCGGCGGCGCGGCGGGTAACCGCCGCCCGGTCGTGACCCCAACTACTGCCGCGAGGAGCCCGACTGATGGCGAGTTACTCGGACGTCCTGGAGTACCTGTCCGCGCTGGACTACCCGGCCGGGAAGGACGACGTCATCCGCGAGGCGGAGCGGGAGGGCGCGCCGCCGGACGTGTTGCGGGCGTTGCGCGCGCTGCCCCCGGTGGACTACGCCAACGGCACCGAGGTGGCCCGCTCGGCCGGCATCGACGCGGCCCCGGAGGTGAGCCGCTCGCAGCGCGCGGCGCAGGCCCGGGACAACCACCCGCGCGTGTCGCAGCACCTGCGCGGCATCTGAGCACGGCGGGAGAGCCGGCGGGCGACACGGCCGCCGGCCTCTGCGCGTGCGGAAAAGCTGGGCTCCTCTGTGGCCGGTCGCGCAGCCCGGACAGGCGAGCGCCCCGGGTCACGAACCGCGACCTGGGGCGCCACGCAGCACCTGTCCCCCGCGGTTCACGCCCGAACCGGGTCGCGACCGCGAGGCGGTGAGATGTTCGCCCGAACCGGGCGGGCATCGCTGCCACGATCATCATACGACGCAACATCAGCCGAACGGGTGAGAATCGCGGAACTGTGTCCGGGCGCACGTACGCGCTCAGGCGGTCACCTCGGCGTACCGGCGTTCCAGGTCCACTCGCGCCAGCGCTCCGACCAGCCACGACAGTTGTTCCGACTCACCACTGCCGGCCAGCCCGGCTAGGTCACCGGCGGTACGGCCCAGGCCGAGCCGGCGGGCCGCCGCGAGCGCTCGACGGTCGGCCACCGGCGCCGCCTCGCGCCACAGCGCCTGCGCCTCACGCAGGAACAGGTCGCACACCTCGTCGTCCACTCCGGGCAGTGCGGTCAGCAGCCGCCGCTCCCCCGCCGGGTCCTGACGCGCCGCGGTGCGCAGCCGGCGCAGGTCGCCCCGGTACGTGTCGACGACCGTGCGGGCCAGGTCGCCGAGCGTGTCGGCGAGCCCGGCCAGGTCGCCGCGCAGCCCGGCGGCGCGCAGCACGCGTACCCGGTCCTCGTGGCGCGAGCGGGCCATCCGCGCCGCCGTGTCCCAGCCGGCGTCCCGCAGCGCCGTGGCCGCGTCGACCGCGCGGTGGAAGTCGCCCCGGCGGGCCAGCAGGACGGACAGGTAGAGGACCTGGAACAGCTGGGCCGGGTTGTTCGTCACCCGGAACCCGAAGCACTCGGCGAAGCCGCGGCCGTCCCCGGCGAGCCGGCGGGCCAGCCGCTTCTTCTCCTCGACGCTGCGCGTGGCGGTGTGTGTCGGCATGCCGCCGACTACCCAGGCGACGGCCCGGCATTCGGGTACGACCGTCAGCCGCGTACGCCGCCGCTGCGGTCGCGGGCCTTGAGCCGGGTGGTGGGCAGCGCGGGCGCGGGCAGCGGCGGCGCCGCGTCGTCGGCGACGACGCCGAAGCGGCGGCCGGCCATCCAGTCCTCGCGGGCGGCCACCACCTCCTCGTGTGAACGGCCGACGAAGTTCCACCACATCACCAGCGGCTCGTCGAACGGGGTGCCGCCGAGCAGCAGCAGCCGGGTGCCCGGTTCGGCGCTCAGGGTCAGCGCGCTTCGCCCGAGGCCCAGGTACAGCAGCGCGCCGGGGGCCAGCGCCACGCCGTCGCAGTCGGCGGCGCCGGACATGGCCAGCAGCGCGTACTCGAAGTCGGGGCGCAGCGGCAGCGTGGCCGGCGCCGCGCCGCGGGCCTCGAGCTGCGCGCCGACGAGCGGGGTGTGCACGACGGCGGGCGAGCGTTGCCCGCCGAACTCACCGACGAGCACCGTGACGTCGAGGTCGCCGTCGCGCAAGCGGGGCAGGTCGGCGTGGTGGGCGAAGTCCGGGTCGCCGGCGCGCGCCGGGTCGGGCAGCGCCACCCAGAGTTGTACGCCGTGCATGAGCGGCGGGTGCACCAGCGGGGAGCGCTCGGAGTGGGCGATGCCGCGCCCGGAGGTCATCACGTTGAGCTGGCCGGGGCGGATGGGCTGGACGTTGCCGAGGCTGTCGCGGTGCAGGATCTCCCCGTCGAGCAGCCAGGTGACGGTCTGCAGGCCGGTGTGCGGGTGCGGCGGCACCTCCATGCCGGGCCGGTCGGCGACGTCGTCGGGCCCGAAGTGGTCGACGAAGCACCACGCGCCGACCATCCGGCGCTGCCGCTGGGGCAGCAGCCGGCGCACCGTGGTGTAGCGGCCGAGGGGGACGTCGTGCCCGGGCAGCAGCACGCTGCCCGGGTCGGTCGGGCCGACGCCGGGCGGGAGCGTCTGCGCGGGCAGGGATTCGGTGCGGTCCACCGCCCCGACTGTACGCTCAGTCCGCCGTGACGCTCACCGCGTTCGCGCCCGCCGCCAGATCGAGGTAGAGCCGTTCGGCCGCCCGGTCCCAGCCCGGTGAGCTGACCAGGTCACCGGCGGCGATCCCGCCGTGCCGCTCGTCGTAGACGGTCAGCGAGCCGGCCCCGGCGGCGACGCGCACCCGCACCGGCGGCCCGCCGGGCACGGTGACGGTCAGCTCGCTGACCCCGCCGGTCATCCGGATGGTGAGCGACCCGTTCAGCCGGGGCAGCAGCAGCCGGGTCCGCGACGCGCCGCCGACCAGGTCGATCCCGGCGAGCCGGGCGTCGCCCAGGTCGAGCCGCTGCTCGCTGACGCCGCCGACGAGCCGCAGCCGCCAGGTGACCCGGGAGTTGAGCACGACGTCCACGGCGGCCGGCCCGCGTCGGCCGTTCTCCTCGACCCGCAGGCGGACCCGGTCGCCGACCATCTGCGGGCGCGGCGTGACGCCGCCGTCCTCCGGCACGTCGATGCGGTAGAGGTCGTCGCCGAGGTCGGCGGCCCGCAGGGTGAACCTGGTCAGACCGTCGGCCAGCTCGAACTCGGCGCGCTGCCGGCCGCCCCGGGGCTCGGCGAGCGTCTGCGCTCCGGCGGCCTCGGCCGCGCCGACACCTCCGGCGCCGGTGGCGGGCGACGGCGGCGCGCCGCCGGAGAAGACCACGCCGAGGCGGCCCGGGTTGGACAGCGTCACCGCCACGGCCACCCCGCCGAGCACGACCACCAGCGCGGCGGCGGCGGCCAGCAGGCGGGCCGCGCCGGACCAGCGGGGTCGGGTCAGGCCGGGCTCATCCTCGGATGTGGTCATGGTCATCCCCTCTCGCCGGTCCCCAACGGGTCATACGTGTCCGTTTCCCGGTCGGTTCACTCCTTTTCCGTGGCAGCGGTACGGGAGCGCACCTTGTCGGCGCACGTGGTCAGCACGGCGTGGGCGTCCAGGCCGAGGCTCTCGATGGCGACGAGCGCGGTGAACGCCACGTCGGCGAGTTCGGCGGCGACCTCCTCGCGGGTGTGCGTCACCCCCTTGCGCGGGTTCTGCCCGAGCATCCCGATCCAGGCGGCGGCGACCTCGCCGGCCTCCTCGCCGATCTTGAGGATGCGACAGGTCAGCTCGGTGTCGCCGCGGCCGTTCGCGGCGTCCAGCCAGGCGCGCGCGTCCCGCGCCGTTGTCCAGATGGTGGCGTCCACGGCGACCAGTGAACCTGATCGCGCAGACCGTTCGTATCCTGGGGCGACGCAGGCCAGCAGGTCTGCGGCCCAGGCGAGAGGAGGTGCCCGTGATGCCGGAGACCGTCGAGTCGGTGTTCGCCGGCGTGGTCGCCCGGAACCCGGGAGAGCCCGAGTTCCACCAGGCGGTCCGCGAGGTACTGGAGAGCATCGGTCCGGCCCTGGCCCGGCATCCCGAGTACGCCGAGGTGGTCGAGCGGATCTGCGAGCCCGAGCGGCAGGTCATCTTCCGGGTGCCGTGGGAGGACGACCAGGGCCGGGTACGGGTGAACCGCGGCTTCCGGGTGGAGTTCAACAGCGCGCTCGGCCCGTTCAAGGGCGGGCTGCGCTTCCACCCGTCGGTCTACCTAGGCATCGTGAAGTTCCTCGGCTTCGAGCAGATCTTCAAGAACGCGCTGACCGGCCTGGCGATCGGCGGCGGCAAGGGCGGCGCGGACTTCGACCCGAAGGGTCGCTCCGACCGCGAGGTGATGCGGTTCTGCCAGAGCTTCATGACCGAGCTGTACCGGCACATCGGCCCGCAGACCGACGTGCCGGCCGGGGACATCGGGGTGGGCGGCCGGGAGATCGGCTACCTGTTCGGGCAGTACAAGCGGATCACCAACCGGTACGACGCGGGCGTGCTCACCGGCAAGGGCCTGGCGTACGGGGGCGCGCAGGTGCGCCGGGAGGCGACCGGGTACGGCGCGGTGTTCTTCGCCGACGAGATGCTGCGCCAGGCCGGGGACAGCCTGGAGGGCAAGCGGGTGGTGGTGTCCGGCTCCGGCAACGTGGCCATCTACGCGATCGAGAAGGTGCACCAGCTCGGCGGCACGGTGGTGGCGTGCTCCGACTCCGGCGGCTACGTGGTCGACGAGAAGGGCATCGACCTGGCGTTGCTGCGGGAGCTGAAGGAGCAGCGCCGGGGGCGGCTGGCCGAGTACGCCGGGCACGCCCGCAACGCCGTGGCGGTCCCGGACCGCAACGTCTGGGAGGTGCCCTGCGACCTCGCGCTGCCCTGCGCCACGCAGAACGAGATCGGCGGCGCGGAGGCCGCCGCGCTGGTCGCCGGCGGCTGCGTCGCCGTGGTGGAGGGGGCGAACATGCCCACCACGCCGGAGGCGGTGCGGATCCTCGGCCGGGCCGGGGTGCGGTTCGCGCCGGGCAAGGCGGCCAACGCCGGCGGCGTGGCGGTCAGCGGGCTGGAGATGCAGCAGAACGCCAGCCGCGACACGTGGACGTTCGGCGAGTCGGAGCAGCGGCTGCGCGAGATCATGCGGGACGTGCACGACAGGTGCTGGGCGACCGCCGAGGAGTTCGGCCTGCCGGGCGACTACGTGGCCGGGGCGAACATCCAGGGGTTCCGGCGGGTGGCCGAGGCGATGCTGGCGCACGGCGTGGTGTGAGCGGCACGCGGGACGGGCGCTGACCGAGCGGTCGGTCAGTGATTGACAGCTCTCGACGCCCGGCCTAGGTTCAGGGCGCTACCGGCCGGTAGGCATCCGTCCCGCGTCGTCACCCCCGTCCCGGGGTGGCACCGTCCCCCCGGGGAGCAGCGATGCAGCCCTCACCCGTGCGCAGCCGGCTGCTCGCCGTCGGCGTGGCCCTCACGTTGACGCTCGGCCTCACCGGCGCGGCCCCCGCCGCCGCCACCGGCCGCGACGACGGCAGCGGCCCGCTGCCCGGCTACACCATCGTCAACCCGCCGCTGCCGCCACTTGTCGTCGGCGGCGCAGCCACCACCGTGCGGCAGGGCGTGCACGCCAACGCCGGGTACGTCATCGAGATCCCCAGGCGCTGGAACGGCGACCTCGTCATGTGGGCGCACGGCTACCGCGGCCAGGGCACCGAGCTGTCGCCGGAGCCGCCCGGCTTCGACCTGCGGCAGCGCCTGGTGACCCAGGGGTACGCGTGGGCGTCGTCGTCGTACGACCGCAACGGCTACGACGTGCGCTCCGGCGTGCGCAGCACCCGCGCCCTGGCCGACCTGTTCAGCCGTACCGTCCGGCACCCGCACCGGGTGCTGATCGCCGGGGTGTCGATGGGCGGTCACGTCATCGGCCGTTCGCTGGAACAGTACCCGGGCTTCTACGCCGGCGCGCTGCCGATGTGCGGGGTGCTCGGCGACCAGGAGCTGTTCGACTTCTTCCTGGACTACAACCTGGTCGCGCAGGCGCTGGCGGGGGTGCGCGCGTACCCGACGCCGCCCGACTACCTGACCTCGGCGGTGCCCCGGATCCAGGTCACGCTCGGCCTGGCCGGACTGGCTCCGGGCGGCCCCGACACCACCAACGACCTGGGCAAGCAGCTGCGCGCGGTCACCGTGGAGCGCTCCGGTGGGCCGCGGCCGGGCGCCGACGCCGCGTTCGCGGTCTGGAAGGACTTCCTGTTCGGCATCGCGGTCAGCGAGGCGGACGGCTCCCCCGCCCGGCGGCCCGGCCAGCTCGCCACGAACCTGTTCACCAGGTACGCGCCGAACCAGCCGGTCGACCTGAACGCGACGGTGCAGCGGGTCGCGCCGGAGAACCTGCGCCAGCGGCTCTCGCCGAGTCTGACCGAGGTGCCCCGGATCGCCGGGCGGCCCACCGCGCCGGTGCTGAGCCTGCACGGCCTCGGTGACCTGTTCGTGCCGTTCGGCATGGAGCAGGCGTACGCCCGGGACGTGGCCCGGCACGGCCGGTCCCGGCTGCTGGTGCAGCGGGCCGTGCGTACCGCGCAGCACTGCGAGTTCAGCCCGGCCGAGGCCGGCGCCGCCTGGGACGACCTGACCCGCTGGGTCCGCACCGGCAAGCGCCCGGCCGGCGACGCGGTCACCGACCGGCGCGCGGTGGCGGCGCCGGACTTCGGCTGCCGGTTCAGCGACCAGGCCGCCCGGGCCGCCGGGGCCGGCACCCGCCCGCTCTATCCGCCCTGCCCGGCTCAGTCCTCCTCGCGGCCGTACCAGCCGCCGCGGTAGACGGTGCCCTGCCGGGCCGACTCCGGCCCCGATTCCGGCGCCGGCGCCGCCTCCGCCGCGAGGGCGCTCCGGCGCGAGCGGCGGACCCGGCTGACCACGAACCAGCAGAACCCGGCGACCACGGCCACGATCACGATCTTCTGGAACGTGCCCGCGTACGCCTCGACCACGTGCCACTGCTCGCCGAGGAAGTACCCGGCGAGCACGAACGTGGTGTTCCAGATCAGGCTGCCCAGCGCGGTGTAGAGCAGGAACACCGGCACCGGCATGCGTTCCACCCCGGCCGGAATGGAGATGAGACTGCGGAAGATCGGAATCATCCGGCCGAAGAACACCGCCTTGACGCCGTGGCGCAGGAACCACGCCTCGGTGCGGTCCACGTCCTCCAGCTTGATCAGCGGCAGTCGCTCGGCCAGGGCGCGCATCCGGTCCCGCCCGAGGGCCGCGCCGATGTAGTAGAGCGCCAGCGCGCCCACGATCGACCCGATCGTGGTCCAGACGATCGCACCGACCAGGCTCATCTTGCCCTGGCTCGCGGTGAAGCCGGCCAGCGGCAGGATCACCTCGCTGGGAATGGGCGGGAACAGGTTCTCCAGCGCCACCGCGAGGCCGGCGCCGGGACCGCCGAGCCGTTCCATCAGGCCGGTGACCCAGCCGGTCACTCCGTCACCGGACGGCTCTGCCGCCCGCGCGGCGCTCACCCGGGGGCCGGCGAGCAGCTGTGCGTTTCCGATCATCCGACCAACGTTACGGGGCGAAGCTGCGGACGACCACGCGTCATGGAAACCATTATCGTGTACGCCATGCGTACGCCGTTGCGGATCGCCGTCGCCCAGCCGCTCACCCGCTCCGGCGACGTCGCGGGCAACGCGGCACGGCACGCCGACGCCGTGCGCGCCGCCGCGGCCCGCGTGGTGGTCTTCCCGGAGATGTCACTGACCGGGTACGAACTGGACGCCGCGCCGCTGGACCCGGACGATCCCCGGCTCGCACCGCTGCGCGCGGCGTGCGCCGAGACCGGGACGCTGGCGCTGGCCGGCGCGCCGGTGCCCGGACCGCACATCGGGGTGCTCGCGATCGACGCCGAGGGCGTGCGGGTGGCGTACCTGAAGATGTGCCTGGGCGGCGCGGAGCCGCAGCACATGCGGCCGGGCCGGGAGCCGGCGGTACTCGATGTGGACGGCTGGCGGCTGGGCCTGGCGGTGTGCAAGGACACCGGCACGCCGGAGCACGCGACGGCGACGGTGGCGCTCGGCGCGGACGCCTACCTGGCCGGGGTGCTGGAGTCGGCGGACGACGCGGCGGTGCCCGACGAACGCGCCCGCCGGGTCGCCGCCGCGCACGGCGTGTGGGTGGCGACGGCGAGTTTCGCCGGCTCGACCGGAGGCGGGTACGCGCGCGCCGCGGGTGGTTCGGGGATCTGGTCACCGGCGGGTGAGCCGGTGGCCCGGGCCGGTACGGACACCGGCGAGGTGGTCACCGCCACGCTGCGGTGACACTCAGCCCTCGTCGCCGCTGCGCAGCCGCTCGTAGCCGTCGATCAGCTTGCGCAGCCCGGCGGCGGTGACCGGGTCGATCTTGTCGTCCTCGGCGGCGTCCTCGATCTTCTCGCGCAGATCCTCGACCCGCTTCTCCCGGTCCTTCGGCTTGCCCCGGTCCAGCTCGGCGACCTTCTTGCGCAGGTCGTCGGCGACCTTGCGCTCGATCAGCCCGATCGACTCGGCCCGGTCGAGCAACTCGTCGAACCGGTCGCCGAGCTGCCGCAGCGTCACCGGTTCGGCCGCCGTCGACGGCGGCGCCGCGCTGCTCGGCTCGGGCGCGGGCGGCTCGGCGGCGCCGGTCGTGGGGCCAGTCGTGGGCGCGGAGGCCGGCGGGGCGCCGGAGCCGTCACCCCACACCAGCGAGCCGACCACCGCGAGCAGCAGCACCACGGCGCCGGCGACCAGCAGCCCGAACAGCCGGTTCGAGGAGACCGCCGGACGCGGCGGCGCGCCGGGACGCCGCGGCGCGACCGGGCGGGCCGTAGCGGCCGGAACCCGCTCGACCAGGGTGGGCGAACGCGTCACCGGCGCCACGGTGGGCAGGATCGCGGTCGGCGGATCCACCGGGCGGCCCGCGCCGAGCCGCTCGGCGAGCCGGGCCGCGCTCGGCCGCCGCGCCGGGTCCACGTCCAGGCAGGCCAGCACCAGGTCGGCGATCTCCGGCGGCAGGCCGGGCACGCGCGGCGGCGGCACCGGCGGCCGGTTGCGCCGCACCTCCAGCACGTCGTCCCAGCTGCGCACCGGCAGCGGGGCCCGGCCGGTGAGGCTGCGGTACAGCAGCACGCCGAGCGCGTACACGTCACCGGCCGGATGCGCCGGGCCCGGGTCGAGGCGTTCCGGGGCGAAGTAGGCGGGGGTGCCCATCAGCAGCACGCCGGTGTGCCCGGTGACCGGGTGCGGGCCGGCGGGCGCGGCGATGCCGAAGTCGAGCACCTTCGCGCCGGTCTCGGTGAGCATCACGTTCGCCGGTTTGATGTCGCGGTGCACCACGCCGATGCGGTGCGCCGCGGCCAGCGCCCCGGCGACCTGCCCGGCCGTGCGGACCGCGTCCGGCCAGGCCAGTGGCCCGCCGGCCAGCCGGTCGGCGAGCGTCTGCCCCTCCACCAGCTCCATCACCAGGTACGGGACCACGACGCCGCCCTCCAGCGTCGCCTCGGCGTAGTCGTACACCTGGGTCACGTGCGGGTGGGTCAGCCGCGCCGCCGCGCGGGCCTCGCGCTGGATGACCGCGCGCAGTTGCGGGTCGGCGGCGAGCTGCCCGGCGAGGACCTTGACCGCGACGGGCCGGTGCAGCACCTCGTCGTCGGCGCGCCACACCTCGGACATCCCGCCGAGGCCGATGCGCTCACGCAGGACGTAGCGGTCGTGCAGGCGCAGGGCGGGCGTGAACGGCGACATAATTCACCAGGCTGCCATGCGCGGCACCGGCCGCACCAACCCGCGCCCCCGTTTCGTCCGTGTTCCGGCGTTCTTCCGCCCGAGTCAGGGCTTGCGGGCGACCCCGCCGTACATGCTGACGTCGACCACGGACGGCCGCGGCTCCGGCTCGCCGTCGGCGCGCCACTCGGCCACCGAGCAGATGCCCGGCTCGACCAGTTCGAGGCCGTCGAAGAAGCGTACGACCTCCTCCCGGCTGCGCAGGTTGATCACGCCGTGCGGGCCACCGCCCCGGGCCGCCGCCTTCGCCTCGGCGGCCACCTCCGCCGGAAGGTAGTCGTGGGTGGCGTGCGAGGCGGCCAGGTAACTGCCGGCGGGCAGCGCGTCGAGAAGCGTGTCGACCAGCGCGTACGGGTCTTCGCCGTCGGGCACGAAGTGCAGCACCGCCAGCAGCATCAACGCCACCGGCTGGGACAGGTCGAGCGTGCGGCGCAGGTCCGGGTGGGCCAGGATCCGCTCCGGGTCGCGCAGGTCCGCGTCGAGGTAGGCGGTGACGCCGTCGGCCGAACTGGTCAGCAACGCGCGGGCGTGGGCCAGCACGATCGGGTCGTTGTCGACGTACACCACCCGGGCGCGCGGGTCGATCGCCTGCGCCACCTCGTGGGTGTTGTCGGCGGTGGGTATGCCGGTGCCGATGTCCAGGAACTGCCGGATGCCCGCCTCACCCGCCAGGTGACGCACCGCGCGGCGCAGGAACCGCCGGTTCTCCAGCGCGCTGATCCGGATGGTCGGGAACCGGGCGGCCATCGCGTCGCCGGAGTCCCGGTCGGCCTGGAAGTTGTCCTTGCCACCGAGCCAGTAGTTGTACCGCCGGGCGGGGTGCGCCACTGTCGTGTCGATCCGGTCGCCGAGCGGCCCGGAAACGGGCGCCGTCCCTGCTGCGTCGCTGGTCAAGGCCACCTCCACGACTCGGGTCCCACCGTCCACTGTCTCCGGTGCGGATCATGGTACTGCCCAGCGCCGGCCCGGTCAGGCCGGGTACAGCTCGTCACGGAGGCGGGCCAGCAGCTCACGGGTGCGCTCCGGCGGCGCGGCCTCCACGCACAGCCGTTCCATCGCCTCGGCGTAGAACTCGAGGTCGTCGCGCTTGTCCAGGTAGATCGCGCTGGTCAGCTGCTCGATGTAGACGATGTCCGGCAGGTCCGCGTCGCCGAAGCGCAGGATGCTGAAGGCCCCGCTGGCCGCGGCGTGCCCGCCGGCGGAGAACGGGACGATCTGCAGCCGTACGTGCGGCGCGGCGGTCGCCTCGATCAGCGCGTCCAGCTGCTCGCGCATCACCGCGGCCCCGCCGATCGGGCGGCGCAGCGCCGCCTCGTCGAGCACCGCCCACAACTGCGGCGGGTTGCTGCGGCGCAGCAGCTCCTTGCGCTGCATCCGCAGCTCCACCCGCCGGTCCAGCTCCGCCGCCGACGCGCCGCGGTGCCCGAGCAGGATCACCTGCCGGGCGTACGCGGCGGTCTGCAGCAGCCCGGGCACGAACTGCACCTCGTACGTGCGGATCAGCGCGGCGGCGGCCTCCAGCCCCAGGTACGCCTGGAACCACGCGGGGAGCACGTCACCGTAGCGGTGCCACCAGCCGGGGCTGTTCGCGTCCCGGGCGAGCTTGAGCAGCGACTCGCGCTCGCCGGCGTCGGTCACGCCGTAGAGCGTGAGCAGGTCAGCCACGTCGCGCTCCTTGAAGCCGACCCGGCCCAGCTCCATCCGGCTGATCTTCGACTCGGAGGAGCGGATCTCCCAGCCGGCCGTCTCCCGGCTGACCCCGGCCCTCTCACGGAGCCGCCGCAGCTGCCCACCGAGCAACATGCGCAGCACGGTGGGCCCGCTTGTCGGACCGCCCTCGACGGGCACCGTCGCCACCTGACCGCCCTCGCATCCCGACTGCCCCGGCCGGGCGCCCCCCGGCCGACGAGTAAGCATGCCATGAACCGACAGTGAGGTGAACTCCTCCGGAGCGGTTAATCAGTCCCGTGTGCGGGACGGCGGGATCAGGTGGTCGAAGTCGCCGTCGCGCGCGCCGAGCACGAAGGCGGCGATCTCGTCCACTGTGTAGATCAGCGCCGGGCCCTCCGGGTGCCGGGAGTTTCGGACCGCGATTCCGGTGCCACCGGGCAGCTCGGCCAACTCGACGCAGTTGCCGCTGGGGTTGCTGCGACGACTCTTCGACCAGCGCATCGGGGGCAGCTCGGGCACGGGCACACCGTTCGGCGGTTGTTGCATGGGCGTCCTTCGGGATGAGCCAGCCGAGGCCGCGGGGAGGAGCGGTGGGTGGCGACGTCTGTCGACTGAGGAGTGAGATGCACGTGCATCTGCTATTGCATCTGCAATGGACGGAGAGCATGATAGCCGAAACGTACGGTGTGCCGGGTCGCTCACATTCGGTGACCCGAACCCGGCCTCCGGATGCCGCCGCGCGCGGCTAGGGGACTGCGGTGAGGAGGACGCGCGTGCCGGATCCGATGACCGTCGCCTCCGGCATATCCGCCGCGGGGGCCCTCATCTCGGCCTGGCAGTTGCGCCGCCGCGCCGTACGCGCCGAGGCCGAGATCGAGCTGCTCCAGGCCGAACTGGCCGCCGAACGGCACGCGGCCAGCCACGACCCGCTCACCGGCCTGCCCAACCGCCGCGCGTTCTTCCGGCTCGCCGCCACCCTGCTCACCGACCCGGCCGGCCAGCCACTGGTAGCGGTCGTGCTCGACCTGGACAACTTCAAGCAGGTGAACGACCGCTACGGGCACGCCGCCGGCGACCAGGTGCTGATCAGCGTCGCGCAGCGGCTCGCCGCGTTCGCCGGCAACAACCTGGTGGCCCGCCTCGGCGGCGACGAGTTCGCGGGCCTGCTGGCCAGCCCCACGGCCGACCGCCGGTGGATCGAGCACGCCACGCGGCGGCTCTGCGAGGCGCTCGCCGCGCCCATCCCGCTGGGCGCGCGCAGCATCCAGGTCACCGCGTCGGTCGGGCTCGCGCCCGTGCACTGCCCGACGCAGCTCACCGACGCGCTGTGCCGCGCCGACGCCGCCATGTACGAGGCGAAGACGCTGGGCGCGGCCCGCCCGACCCGGCAGCTCGTCGCGGAGTACTGACCGGCCCGGCCCAGGGCGCCCACGTGCCCGGCCGGTCCGTGTGCTCAGCCAATCAGCGTGGCCGGTCGGTCCGCGTGCTCGGCCGGCGCGGCTACCTGACTGGCGCGGGTCCCGGGCGCGCGGTCAGCGCCAGCCGTAGCCGGCGCGCAGCGCCTGCCCGACCCGGTCGAACCGTGGCCGGTCCAGCACCGCGCCCTCGCGGCGGATGCTGTCCTCGCGCATGGTGAGCACCCGGTCCAGGCGCACCCAGGAGGGCCGGTTGTCCCGGTCCCACTCCCCCGGGCCGAGCGCCAGCCAGTGCCGCTGGCCGTCCCGGTCGCTCTGGCTGGACAGCATCAGCCCGAATAAGGTGCGGCTGTGCCGTCCGACCACCAGCACCGGGCGGTCCTTGCCCTGGCGGGGGTCGTCCTCGTAGGGCACCCACGTCCAGACGATCTCGCCCGGGTCGGCCTGGCCGTCCGGCTCCGGCGCGTACGACAACTCGCGGCGCTGCAGCGCGTTGACCTGGCGGCGGCGCGCGACCTGAGCCGGGATCGGCGCGCCCGGGCGGGGCGGGGCGGGCACAGCCCGGGTGATCCGGCCGAGCCGCGACGCCACGTTCTTCAACAGACCTGCCACGGCGGGCAGCCTATCGGCCGGGGTACGACCGCCCGGGAATCGGGTCGCCCGGTCGGGTGGACGGTGCCGTGCGGGATGCCCCTGTTAATAGGGGGCCCCTCTACTACCGGAGGCGTTAATAAGGGGCCCTTCCTTACGCTGGGGGCGTGCGGCTACCCGATGATCTGCCGGTGTTCGAGCGCAGCGCGGTGCGGCTGGTCGTGCTCGACGCCACCGACCACCTGCTGCTGTTCCACACCCGCGACCCGGACCACCCCGACCTCGGCGTCTGGTGGGAGCTACCCGGCGGCGGGCTGGACCCGGGCGAGACCTACCGGGAGGCGGCGGTCCGCGAACTGCGCGAGGAGACCGGCATCGCGATCGGTCCGGACGAGGTGGGCGCGCCGACGTGGCGGCGGCGGGCCAGCTTCCGGCACCGGCAGCGCCGCCACCTCCAGGACGAGGTGATCGTGGCGGTACGGCTGTCCGGCCCCGGACCGGACGTGGACGAGGCGCTGCGGCTGGACTACGAGGTGGAGGACTACTTCGGGTTCCGCTGGTGGCCGCTGGCCGAGGTGCTCGCTGAGCGGCCGCGCTGCTATCCCGGGCGGCTGCCCGAACTGCTGCCCGCGTTCCTGGCCGGCGAGGAGATCGACGAGCCGTTCGAGCTGTGGTCCTGAGCGCGGGCGTGCCACCCGGCGCGTGAGCGGGCAGAGTGGAGCCGTGACTCCCCTGCACGCACCACTGGCCCGTTACGCCGAGCGGCTGCACCGCGCCGCCGGTGACACCCACCACGTCGCCTCGCCGCTGGGCGCGTGGCTGCTGCTGGCGCTGACCGGCCCGGCCGCCACCGGCGAGACCCGGGCGGCGCTGGCCGAGGCGCTCGACGCCGACCCGGACGACGCCGCCGCGGAGGCCCGGGCGCTGCTCGCCGCGCCGCACCCGATGGTCGCCGCGGCCACCGCGCTGTGGGAGCGCGCTCCGGCGCCGGAGCTGGCCGCGTGGCGGGCCGCGCTGCCGGAGAACACCGAACGCGGCCCGCTGCCCGACCAGGCCGCGCTGGACGGCTGGGCCCGGGAGCGTACCGGCGGGCTGATCGACAGCTTCCCCGTCGACGTCACCCCGGACACGCTGCTGCTCCTGGCCAACGCGCTGGCCACCCGCGTGTCGTGGGCCGACCCGTTCGACACCGCCCCCGGCGCGGAGCTGGGCGCGGGCAGCGCCTGGTCGGGCCGGCCGAGCCGGGTGCTGCGTACGCCGCCGTTCGGGCACCGGTGCTGGGTGGCGGCCACCGACCGGGCCGGTGACGTGGCGGCGCACGCGGTGCCGGCCCGCACCGGCGACGACGGCGCCGGAATGCTCGTGGTGTCGGTGGCCGCCGCGCCCGACGTGCCCGCCGCAGACGTGCTGGCCGCCGCACAGGAGCTGGCGAGCGCCGCCGCGCTCCTGCCGGACGCCATGCCGGGCCGCCGGTCGCTGTTCGACCTGCCGCTGGGCGAGACGCCGCTGTGGACGCTGCGGGAGGAGCCGACCCGGACGTACGCGGACGACGGCCGGGAGGAACGCGCCACCGCGGTGCTGCCGTGCTGGTCGGCGCAGAGCCGACACGACCTGACCGCGCCCGGGTTCGGCTTCGACGCGGCGGCGCAGGCACTCGGCGAGCTGCTGGGCCTGGCCGGGCCGAGGTTCGACGCCGCGCAGTCCGCGGCGGCCCGGTTCGGCCGCTACGGCTTCGAGGCCGCCGCGGTGACCGCGTTCGGCCGGGCGACAGCGCTGCCGCCGGAGGGGGTCGCCCGCGTCGCGGAGCTGCGCTTCGGTCACCCGTACGCGGTGGTCGCGGTCACCACCGACCCGGCCGGCGGCCCGTGGCACGCGCTGCCTGTCTACTCCGCGTGGGTGGCCGACCCGGAGGAGTTGCCCGCCGACGAGGCCGGATAGGCGGGGAGCGCGCTCGCGAGCTGGTCCAGTCCCAGCGAGCCGAGTTCCAGCGCCCGGTTGTGGAACGCGCGCCGGTCGCCGGGGAACGCCGCGCGTCCGTCGCGCCACACCCGCTCCCCCACCTTGTAGGTGAGCGCCTGCCCGGGCCGGCCCAGGTACCGGGCCACTTCCAGTGGCGCGTACGGGCCCTGGTGGCAGCGGTCGCGCAGCAGGTCCAGCGCGGCCTGCGGCGTCCACGGCGCGCTGCCCGACGGCATCGGCAGCCGCAGGTGCAGGCCGATGTCGAGCACCACCCGGGCCGCCCGCAGCAACTGCATGAACAGGTGGCCCAGCCGGGCGCCCGGCTGCTCGTAGAGTCCGAGTTCGTCCATCAGCCCTTCGGCGTACAGGGCCCAGCCCTCCTGGGCGCCGGAGAGCCCGCCGAGCAGGTTCAGCCGCTGCCCGGGGCCGCCCCGGCACGCCTCCGCTCCGAGGTGCAGGTGGTGGCCGGGGACGCCCTCGTGGTACGCGGTGCTGTACGCCCACCAGGTCGGGAAGCGCTCCTGACCGTCGGGCAGCAGCCACGAGACCCGGCCCGGCCGGGTCAGGTCCCGCGACGGCGCGATGTAGGCGGTGCCGCCCGACGTGGTGACCCGGGACTCGATGCGGCGCAGCGGCGCGGGGATGTCGAAGTGCGTGCCGTGCATCCGCTCGGTGGTGGCCTCCAGCAGCTCCTGGAGCCAGGCGGCGAACTCGTCCCGGCTGCGCAGCACACCTGGCGCGTCGGGGCGGTCGAGCCGTTGAAGCACCTCGGGCACGGCGCCACCCAGGGCTCTCGCCTCCGCGACCAGGTCCGCCTCGATGGCGGTGAACTCGTCCCAGCCCCACTCGTACAGCTCGCGCAGGTCCGGTTCCGTGCCGAGGAAGGTCCGCACCCAGAGGGCGTACCGCGCCGGGCCGAACGCCTCGTCGTCGCGCGCGAGCGGCGCGAGGTCCGCGGTGAGCGTCGTGGCGAACCTCCGGTACGCCTCCCGCGCGTCCCGCGCCGCCGCCTGCAACGACGCGCGCTGCGGCCCGTCGCCGTAGCGCTGCACGAGCGCCGTGTCCTCGTCGATCCAGGTGCGGCAGCGCTGCGTCACCAGGTCCACCTGGCGTCGCGTGGGCAGGTGACCGCGTTCGGCGGCGACCAGCAGGCTGGCGGCGTACCCGTCCAGGGATGCCGGGATCGCGGCCTGGCGCGCGCCGACGCGGGCCCAGCCGTCCTCGTAGGCCGCGCGCCCGGCGTCGCGGCCCGGGACCGCTGATTCGACGCACTGGCGGATGAGCTGGAGCGGGCCGGTGGCCGCGACGTGCAGTTCCCGCAGGTCCTCCCCGGCGGCGTGGAAGGCGATCCGGGCGCGCAGCCGTTCGGCGAGGTGCTCGTGCAGCGGGCTCGGGGCGGGCAGCGCCTCGATCCGGCGCAGGGCGCGCGCGGCGAGATCGGCGCGGGCCTGGTGACCCTCTGGGCTGTAGTCGGTGAGCCCGTCGACGTCCTGCTCACCGGCCTCGACCACCGCCACACACGGATCGAGGCGCCCCATCTCCCGCAGCAGCGTGTCGGTGACGTCCTCGCCCATCGCACCGATGCTACCCCCGGTGATCAAGGAGTTCGCGCCGGCCGGAAGGCCCGGAAAGGACACGAACTCCTTGATCAACCGGATGGGAGGCGGGGTCAGACCGAGACGAGCTCCTTCTTCTCGGCCTTGGCGGCCAGGCGCTTCTCACGCTCCTGAGCGCCGATCAGGTCGTCCGGCAGGGAATCCTCCACCTCGATGTCGAAGCGGCGCAGCAGGCGGATCGCGAACCCGCCGAGCGTGACCAGGACCAGCGCCGCGCCGAAACAGATGTACGCGAAGCCGATGCCCCGGCCCGGTCCGGTGCCGATCACCGCGCCCACCGTGCCGGCCAGCGCCCCGCCCGGCGCGAGCATCGGCTCGAACAGCGCGGTGGCGCCCGGCGCCAGCAGCGCGAACCCGATCGGCAGCGTGGACCAGGAGATGGTCTGGTTGAGGCTGAACACCCGGCCGTGGAAGCGCTGCGGCACCTTCACCTGGACGATCGTCGCGTAGATCGACTGCGCGGTGGTCATCGACATGGCCAGCCAGCAGAACCCGACGCAGATCATCGCCACCGAGGCGTCCAGGCCGATCAGCATGCAGCCGATCGCGGTGCCCAGGTTGCCGATCAGCACGCCGATCATGCGGCGCTTGCGCGGCCCGCCCCACAGCGACATGAGGATGCCGCCGAGCACCGCGCCGACCGCCTCGGCCAGCGCGACCTGGGCGACCTGGGTGGGGCTGCCGAACGACAGCACCAACGGGGTGATCAGCACCAGCGCGGGCGCCAGGAAGATGTTGCCCAGCGCGAAGTAGCCGAGCATCAGCCGGAATCCGCGGTGCCGCCAGGAGTAGCGCATGCCGTTGGCGATGGCCACCAGCAGCCGCTCCCGGGGCCGCCAGCCGAGCGCGTCCGGGAAGCGGACCACGGCGAGCGTGAGCACCGCGAGCACGTAGCTGGCCACGTCGACGAGCAGGATGCCCTTCAGGTCGATGGTGGCGAGCAGGCCGGCCGCGAACGCCGGCATGAGCAGCGTGGCCACACCGGTGGACAGCTGGGTGATGCCCATGGCGTGCCCGAGGTAGCGCTTGGGCACCAGCTGCGGCACCGCCGACTGGAACGCGATCCGCTGGAACGATCCGGCCACCGAACTCAGCGCCACCAGCAGGTAGATGTGCCAGAGCACCAGGTTGTCGGTCCACAGCAGGCTGGCCAGCACCAGCTGGATGGAGCCGGCGAAGCAGCTGGCCGTCATCATGATCCGGCGGCGGCTGACCCGGTCCACCAGCGCGCCGGCGACCGGCAGCATGAGCACGCCGCAGATCAGCGCCAGCGCCCACAGCAGACCGAGGTCGGCCACCGAGCCGGTGCGGTTGAACAGCCAGATCGGCAGCGCGAACGCGGTCAGCGCGGAGCCGGTGCTGGAGACGAGCTGCCCGACCGTGATGGCCAGGAAGCGGCCCATGCTCGGCTTGACCGCGGTGCTGGCCTTGCGGGCCACGCCCACGCGCAGCGTGTCCGCCACCGCCCAGCCGGCGTCCTCACCCCGCGCCTGCGGGCTCAGCGCGCCGATGTCACCGGCGACCACCGCCGGGTGCGCCTGCGTGACGATCTCGGCTAGCTCCTCGGCGCGGTACTTCAGGAAGAAGTGACCGGCCTGGTCGAGCACGACCAGCCCGAGCGTGTCGCTGAGGAACTGCCACTCGGTGTACCGCTCGCGGTAGTAGTCGGTGACCGGGTCCTCGGAGCCGACCACCGAGATGATCGGCGCGCGCAGCTTCGTCGCCTGCTTGTCCAGCAGCCGGGTGAAGTACTCCTCCGAGGCGCGGGAGTCGGCCCGCATGTTGCTGATGATCCGGTCGGCCTGCTCCGGGTCCAGCTCGTCGGTGTCCACGCCCATCGACTTGAGCCAGCTCGCGTAGTGCTTGTTGCTGCGCAGTTGCTCCAGCTTGTTGCGGGCCGCCGAGAAGACGCCCTTGGGGCGGGCGAACGGGAACATCGCGCCGATGTAGACGGCCTCCAGGTCCCGGCCGGACGCCTCGACCTTGCGGGCCACCTCGGCGACGATCGCGCTGCCCACGCCGCAGTGGCCGTACAGGGCGATCGGTCCCTCGACCCGCTCCAGGATCTCGTCGGCGACCCGGCTGGTCAGCTCCTCGAACGGCAGCGCGTCCTCGGTGAGGCCGACGTCGTGGCCGGGGATGGCCAGCGACCACAGCCCGTACCCGGCCGGCAGCGCGTCGGCCAGCGGCTGGTAGACGATGGCGCTGCCGCCGCCGTACGGCACGCAGACGTACGTCAGCACCCGCTTGCCCGCCGGGATCGGCTTGGTCAGCTCGTAGAGCAGCCGGCGCGGCCCCTCCTGGGCGGCGTCGCCGGAGATGAACGCGGCCAGGTCGCGGATGGTGCGCTGCTGGAACAGGTCCATCACGCCGACCGCCCGGCCGCCCAGCTCCGCCTTGCGGATCTTCGCGACCACCTGGGTGGCGAGCATCGAGTGCCCGCCCAGGTCGAAGAAGTCGTCGTCGATGCCGAGCGTGTCCACGCCGAGCACCTCGGACCAGATCGCGGCCAGCGCCCGTTCGGTGTCGTCGCGCGGCTCGACCAGCGCCACCGACGCCTCGCGGGTGACCACCGGCGCGGGCAGCGCCTTGCGGTCCAGCTTGCCGTTCGGGGTCAGCGGCAGCGCGTCGAGCGTGACGAACGCGGCCGGCACCATGTACTCGGGCAGCGTGTCCTTCAGCGCCGCCTTCAGCGCGGCGTGCTCGGCCGCCCCCACCAGGTACGCGGTGAGCCGCTTGTCGCCCGGGCTGTCCTCCCGGACGATCACCGTGGCCTCGGTGACGCCCGGCTGGTCGCGCAGCGCGCTCTCGATCTCGCCCAGCTCGATGCGCAGGCCGCGCAGCTTGACCTGGTGGTCGATGCGGCCCAGGAACTCGATCACCCCGGCGCCGTCCGGGCCGATTACCCAGCGGGCCAGGTCGCCGGTGCGGTAGAGGCGGGCGCCCGGTTCGGCGGAGAACGGGTCGGGGACGAACTTCTCCGCGGTCAGCGCCGGCCGGCGGTGGTAGCCGCGGGCCAGCCCGACACCGCCGATGTGCAGCTCGCCGGCCACCCCGACCGGGCACTGGGCGCCGGACGGGTCGAGCACGTGCAGCCGCAGGTTGGCGATCGGCGCGCCGATCGGCACGCTGGTCACCTGCGCCAGCCGGTCCGGCTCGCACGCCCAGGCGGTCACGTCGATGGCCGCCTCGGTCGGGCCGTACAGGTTGTGCAGGCCGCACCAGGGCAGCCGGGCGGTGAAGTCGGCTGCCGAGGCCAGCGGCAGTTCCTCGCCGGAGCAGATCACCCGGCGCAGCGCGGTGGCCGCCTCCACGCCGTCCTCGGCGAGGAAGACGGTGAGCATCGACGGGACGAAGTGGGCGGTGGTGATCCGCTCGGACACCAGCAGGTCACGCAGGTAGCCGGCGTCCTTGTGGCCGCCCGGCTTGGCCAGCACCAGGCGCGCGCCGGTGCGCAGCGGCCAGAAGAACTCCCACACCGACACGTCGAAGCTCGCCGGGGTCTTCTGGAGCACCGCGTCGTCGGCGCCGAGGCGGTACGTCTTCTGCATCCAGTCGAGCCGGTTGACGATGCCCCGGTGCGTGTTCGGCACGCCCTTCGGGCGGCCGGTGGAGCCGGAGGTGTAGATGACGTACGCCAGGTGCTCCGGCCCGGCGGCCGGCGCCGGGTTGGTGTCGGGCTGACCGCTCCACACGGTGGCGTCGTCCAGTTCGAGCACCGTGGCGCCGGTGTCGGGCAGCACGTCGCGCAGGTGCGACTGGACCAGCACCACCGGCGCGTCCGCGTCGCCGACCATGAACGCGAGCCGGTCGGCCGGGTACTCCGGGTCCAGCGGCAGGTACGCGCCGCCGGCCTTGAGCACGCCGAGCAGGCCGGCGACCAGTTCCACCGAGCGTTCCGCGCAGACCCCGACCAGGGTCTCCGGGCCGACGCCGGCCGCGCGCAGCCGGTGCGCGACGCGGTTGGCCTGCGCGTTCAGCTCGGCGTACGTGCGGCTGTGGCCGTCGATGGTGACCGCCACCGCGTCCGGGGTGGCCGCGGCGCGCTCCTCGATCGGGCCGTGCAGCGTCTCGGCGCGCGGGAAGTCCGCGCTGGTGTCGTTCCAGGCGGCCAGCAGCTCCCGCTCGGCGGCGGGCAGCAGGGGCAGCCGGGAGACCGGGGTGTCCGGCGCGGCGACGACCGCGTCCAGCAGGGCGGTCCACCGCTGCGCCATCCGCTCCACGGTGGCCCGGTCGAACAGGTCGGTGTTGAAGACCAGCTTGCCCCAGAGCCCGTCGACGGTCTCGACCGCGTGCAGCTCGAAGTCGAACCGGGTGGCCCGCAACTCCATCGGGGTCCAGGTGAACGTGACCTCGTCGGTGCGGGACACGCCGGTGAACCGGCCCATCTCGTAGTTCTGCAGCACGAACATGGCCTGGAACACCGGGGAGCGGCTGACGTCGCGCGGCAGGCCCAGCTCGTGCACGACCTTGGCGAACGGCACCTCGGCGTGCTCGAAACCGTCCAGCACGGTGCGGCGGGTGCGCTCCAGCAGCTCGGCGAAGGTCGGGTCGTCGCCCAGGTCGGCGCGCAGCGGCAGCATGTTGATGAACATGCCGACGAGGTTCTCCAGCTCCGGCGCGGACCGTCCGGCGACCGACGCGCCGATGGCGAAGTCGTCCTGGCCGGAGTGCCGGGCCAGCAGCACCTGGTACGCGGCGAGCAACGTCATGAACAGCGTGCCGCCGCTGTCGCGGGTGAGCGTGTTGAGCGCCTCGGTGGCGGCCGGGTCGAGCTGGAACTCGACGAAGTCGCCCCGGTAGGTCTGGGTGGCCGGGCGGGGCCGGTCCAGCGGCAGTTCCAGCGGGGTGATGCCGGCCAGCCGCTGCTTCCAGTAGTCGACGTGCGCCCGCGCCTGCGGGCCGTCCAGCTCCTGGGCCTCCCAGACGGCGAAGTCGCCGTACTGGATCGGCAGGGCGGGCGGCTCGCCGCCCCGGTAGAGCGTGATCAGGTCACGCAGCAGCACGTCCACCGACCAGCCGTCGCCGACGATGTGGTGCTGGGCCAGGAACAGCACGTGGTCGTCGGCGGCGAGCCGGATCAGCAGGGCCCGCAGCAGCGGCCCCGCGGCGAGGTCGAACGGCTCGGCCGCCGCCGCCTCGACCAGCGCCTGCGCGGCGGCCTCGTCGGGCGCGTCCACCACCGTGAGCGGCACGTCCGCGGTGTCCGCGATCACCACCGTGGGGCGGCCGTCGGAGTCGGCCGGGAAGCGGGTGCGCTGCGACTCGTGCCGGTCCGCGAGCGCGGTCAGGGCGGCGCGCAGCGCGTCCACGTCGAGCGGTCCACGCACCCGCAGCGGCACCGCGATGTGGTACGCCGCCTCGCCCGGGGCGAGCTGGTCCATGAACCAGACCCGCTCCTGGGCGTAGGACAGCGGCACCTCGGCGCCGGCCGGGCGGGGGGCGATCCGGGCCGCGGTTGCGGTCTGGCGGGCGCGTAGCCGTCGGGCGATCAGCGCCTGCCGGGCCGCCTCGCGGGCCGGATCCTTCAGGTCGGTCATCAGTTGGTTCCCTCTTCCGCCGCGAGCAGCGCGGCGACCTCGGTGTCGGAGAGACCGTCGAGCTCGGCGGCGATCCGCTGTTCGATCTGGGCGGCCAGGTCCGCCACCACGGGGCTGCTGAACAGCGCCCGCATGGGCAGCTCCACGTCCACCTCGGCGCGGATGCGGGCCATCGCCCGCATGCCGCGCAGCGAGTTGCCACCGAGGGCGAAGAAGTCGTCGTGCGCGCCGACCTTCTCCACCTGGAGGATGTCGGCGTACACCTCGGCGACCAGGGCCTCGGCCTCGGTGCGGGGCGCGACGTAGCTGTCCTGCGCCGTCTCGGCCGTCGCCGGGGCGGGCAGCGCGGCGCGGTCCAGCTTGCCGTTCGGGGTCAGCGGCAGCGCGTCCAGCCGGACCAGGGCGGCCGGCACCAGGTGCGCCGGCAGCTCGCGGGCCAGTTCGGCGCGGACCGAGTCCTCGTGGGCCGGGCCCACCAGGTAGCCGACGAGCATCGGCTCGCCGCCGTCGGCGCGGACCGCCGCGGCGGCGGCCCGTACGTCCGGGTGGGCCAGCAGCGCCGCCTCGACCTCGCCCAGCTCGATCCGCATGCCGCGCACCTTGACCTGGTCGTCGCGGCGGCCCAGGTAGTCCAGCGTGCCGTCGGCGCGCCAGCGGGCCAGGTCGCCGGTGGCGTACATCCGGGCGCCGGGCGGGCCGTACGGGCAGGGCAGGAACCGCTCGGCGGTCAGGCCGGGCCGCTCGTGGTAGCCGCGGGCGAGCTGCGTGCCGGTGACGTACAGCTCCCCCACCACGCCCGGCGGCACCGGGCGCAGCGCGGTGTCGAGCAGCAGTGCCCGGGTGTTCCAGGTGGGCGTGCCGATCGGCACCGGGCCGGCCGGGACCGGCTCGCCGGGGGCGATGCGGGCCGCGACGCAGCCCACAGTGGCCTCGGTCGGGCCGTACTCGTTGATCACCGCCACGTCGGGGTGCGCGGCCCGCCAGGCGGCGAGCTGCTCCCCGGTCAGCGCCTCGCCGCCGATGACCAGGTCGGTCGTCGGTGACAGCTCGCCGTCGAGCAGCGGCAGGTGGCTCGGCGTGACCTTGAGGAAGGTCGGCCGCCCACCGGCGCGGGCGGCGGGCTCGTCGATCGCGGCGAGCCGTACCGTGCCGCCTGCGGTGAGCGTGCCGAGCAGGCCGGTGACGGTGAGGTCGAACGAGACCGGCGAGTGCAGCAGCGCCACCCCGGAAAGCCCCGGGTAGGTGGCCCGGGCCCAGGCCAGGTACGCGGTCACCGCCCGGTGCTCGACCACCACGCCCTTGGGCCGGCCGGTGGAGCCGGAGGTGTAGAGCACGTACGCGGGGTGTTCGGGGCGCAGCGGGGCGACCCGGTCGGCGTCGGTGAGGTCGTCGCCGGGCTGGTCGGAGCCGACCTCGCCGTCGAGCACCAGCGCGTCGCCGGGCACCAGGGCGGCGGTGTCCGGGTCGGCCACCACCAGCGCGGGCGCGGCGTCGGTGAGCAGGTACGCGATCCGCCCGGCCGGGTACGTGGTGTCCACCGGCACGTACGCGGCGCCGGCCTTCAGCACGGCGAGCATCGCCACGACGAGGTCGCAGGAGCGGGGCAGGGCCAGCGCGACCCGGGTCTCCGGGCCGGCCCCGCGCGCCACCAGCAGCCGGGCCAGCCGGTTCGCGGCGGTGTTCAGCTCGGCGTAGCGCAGCGTCGCGCCGTCGCAGACCAGCGCCGGCTCGTCCGGGGTGGCGGCGGCCTGCCGCTGCACCTCGTCGACCACAGTGCTCGCCGGCACGTCGTGGGCGGTGTCGTTCCAGGCGCCCAGCACCAGGTCATGTTCGTCGTCGGTGAGCAGCGGCAGCGCGGCGACGGTGCGCTGCGGCTCGGCGACGGCGGCGGCGAGCAGCCGCACGTAGCGGCGCACCACCGCCTCGGCGGTCTCCCGGTCGAACAGCTCGGTCCGGTAGACCAGGCGGCACTCCCCGGTGGTGATGTCGAAGGCCAGGTCGTCCTTCGTGGTGCCCAGCTCCACCGGGTCGAGGCCGGAGTCCGGGATCCAGTTCAGGGCGGTCTGGAAGATCGGCTGCACCGACGGGTCCCGCTGCGGGTCGACCGCCTCGACGATCTTCTGGAACGGCGCCTGGCCGTGCTCCATGGCGTCGATCAGGCCGTTGCGGATCCGGCCGAGCAGCGCCGCGAACGCCGGGTCGCCGGAGACGTCGCAGCGCAGCGCCACCGGGTTGACGAACATGCCGATCAGCGGCGCCAGCTCCGGGTTGTCGCGGCCCGCGGTGGCCACCCCCACCACCACGTCGGTGTCGCCGGAGATCCGCGACAGCAGCGCCGCGAAACCGGCCAGCAGCACCATGTACGGGGTGGCCTGCGCGCCGGTGGCCAGCGTGCCGATCCGGTCCAGCAGCCCGTCGGGCAGCGTGAAGCGCACCTCGTCACCGGCGAACCCGAGCTGGCCCGGACGGGGCCGGTCCAGCGGCAGGCCGATCACCGGCGGCGCTCCGGCCAGGTGGCCGGTCCAGAAGGCGAGCTGCCGGTCCAGTTCCTCGCCGGTGAGCTGCTGGCGCTGCCAGACCGCGAAGTCGGCGTACTGGATGGGCAGCTCGGGCACGGCGGGCTCGGCGCCGGTGCGCGCGGCCTCGCAGAACGCGACCAGTTCGTGGTGGAACAGCACCGCCGAGTGGCTGTCGAAGACGGCGTGGTGCGCCACGAACGCCAGCGCGAGCCCGTCCTCCATGCGGATCAGCCGGGCCCGCCACAGCGGCGCGGCGTCCATCGGGATCGGGGCGCGCGCCATCTCGCCGCGGATCCGCTCGAACTCGCCGCGCTGCTCACCGGCGGGCAGATGGGTGACGTCGGTGACGGGCAGCGGCGCCGGTTCGTGGGCGCGCACGACCTGCACCAGCGCGCCGTCGTCGACCCGCAGGTGGGTACGCAGCGCCTCGTGCCGGGCGATCACCCGGTTGACCACGTCGCCGGCCGTCTCGGCGTCCACGTCGGCGGGGAACATCCACGGGAAGGAGACGTTGAACACCGGCGACCCGGCGTCGAGCTGGTTGGCCATCCACACCCGCTCCTGGGCGTAGGAGGCCGGGAACGTCCACTCCTGGGTCATGAGAGGGCCTCGCGCACCGAGCGGGGACGCATGTCGGTCCAGACCTCGTCCACGTGGGCCAGGCACTCCTCGCGGCTGCCGGCGAAGCCGGTGTCGTGCCAGCCGGCGGGCAGCTCGCGGTCGGCCGACCAGATCGAGTACTGCTCCTCGTCGTTGCGGACGACCAGGAATCGGGATTCGGCCATGTCAGTTCGCTCCTGCGGTGTCGGGGGTGTGCGGCTCGGCCATCGCCACGGCGATCTTGCGGGGGCCGGTGAACGGCTCCCGGCCGTGCGCGGCGGTCATGTTGTCCACCACCAGCACGTCGTCGCGCTGGTAGTCGAAGCGGACCGTGGCCGCCCGGTAGGCGGCGCGCAGGTGGTCCATCACGTCGGCGGGGATCTCGCCGCCGTCGCCGTAGTAGGTGTTCGACGGCAGCCCGTCGGCGCCGAACATGGCCAGCAGCCCTTCCTGGTAGTCCTTGGGCAACGTGCTCAGGTGGAAGAAGGTGGCGTGGTTGAACCAGCGCGGGGTGTCCGATCCGGGCCGGTGGTGCACCACGTCCCGGACCGCGCGGGTACGCAGGCCGTCCTTGCCGACCCATTCCACGGTGATCCCGTTGTCCGCCGCGTACGCCTCCACCTCGGCGCGGCTCTCGGTGTTGAACACCTCCTGCCAGCGGGTGCCGAAGTCGCCGTGGAAGTTGCGCACCAGCATCCAGCGGCGGCGGACGAACTCCTCACGTACCGCCGGGTCGATCAGCTCGTACACCCGGCGCACGTCGGCCAGCGGCGTGGCGCCCTGGCTGTCCGGCGGCGTGACGCAGTAGAAGAACAGCGTCAGCGGCCAGCGCGCCTGGTACGAGTTCTCGTTGTGCAGGAAGATCTCCTCGTCCGGCGGGTAGTCGGTCGAGGTGTAGACCCGGCCCTTGATGGAGTGCCGGGGCGAGGAGCGCTCGGTGTAGGTCAGCGGCTCACCGGCCAGCGCCCGTACGGCCTGGTCGAAGCCGTCCACGCCGCCCACGTCGAAGCCGCGGAACAGCAGCCCTCCGCTGGCGACGAGGGTGTCCCGCAGCTCGGCGCGCCGGGCGGCGATGAGGTCGGTCAGCGGTCGGCCGTCGTTCTCGACGACCACCGGCAGCGTCGCGGTTGTCTCGCTCATGGTGCGGTGTCTCCTTGTTCCGTCGGGTGTCAGCCGCGGGGCAGCCGCGGGATGGCCGGGATCGCCGCCGGGGCGGCCGGTTGGTCGGCGGGCGCCTCGGCGCGCAGCTCCTCGATCCGGGCGGCCAGGCCGGCCACCGTGGGGGTCTCGAAGAGGCTGCGCATCGGCAGCCGCACCCCGGTCGCCTTTCGCATGGCGGCGATCAGCTGCACGGCGACCAGCGAGTTGCCGCCGAGGGCGAAGAAGTCGTCGTCCACGCCGATGTCGGTGACGCCGAGACCGTCGCGCCACACCTGGGCGATGGTCTTCTCCAGCTCGGTGCCGGGTGCGGCCGAGCCGCCGCCGGTGGCCGCGGTCGCGCCGGCCGCCGCGTCGGTCTCCTCGGCGATGCTGTCGGTGGTGACCCGGGCGGCCCGGCGACGGATGTCGGCGACGGTGCGGGTGGCGATCACCACCTGGGCGCCGAGCCCGGCGGCGAGGCTGCGCCGGAACGCCTCCGCGCCGTCGACCGGGCGGATGTCCTCGGTCACCGGCGCCGGGGCGTCGGCGTCCGCCGGGGCTTCGGCCAGGTTGCCGGTGACCGCGTCCTGGTCGACCCGGCGCAGCACGAAGTCGCTGATCGCGACCAGTTCCCGCCCGTCCGGGTCGCGCAGCGACAGGTCGGCGGCGACCACCTCGTCGGTGGCGGCGGGCCGGTGCCGCAGGTGACTGTGGAACGTCGCCGGCAGCGCGCCGCGCACCACGATCCGGCCGTACGACAACGGCAGGTAGGTGCCGGAGCCCTGGCCGCGGCCGAACGCGGTGGCCACGTCCAGCAGCGCCGGGTGCAGCCCCCACGAGGGCAGGTCGCCGAGCGCGGCGGCGGGCGCCTGCACGCGGGCCAGTTCCTCGCCGTCGGCGAGGTGGTGCTCGGCCAGCGCCGCCCAGCGCGGGCCGAACGTCAGCATGCTGGTGCGTCCCCGGCCGAACGAGGCGTCGTCGTCGACCCGCCGTCCGGCCACGGCGGGCACGGCGGCCGGCGGGGCCGCCTCGGTGGTCCACCCGGCGCTGCCGCGTACGTGGGCGCGCGCCTGGCCGGCGACGAGGCTGGCCACGGTGAAGTCGGTGCCGTCCTCGGTCGGGGTCAGCTCGACCCGGTACTGGGCCACGGTGCCGTCCGGCACCGAGAACGGCTCCAGGAACACCACGTCGCGCAGCTCGACCGCGGCGTCCGGCCCCGGCGCGGGCAGCGCGGCGGCCACCGCCGCGCGTACCGACTCCAGGTGGGCGGTGCCCGGCACCACCGGCACGCCGCCGATCCGGTGCTCGTCGAGCAGCCAGTGGGTGTCGGCCGCGACCAGGCCGTGCAGCACCGTGCCGTCCGGCCCGGCGACCATCGTGGTCAGCACCGGGTGCGTGACCGTGGTGGTCACGGTGTCCCGCCCGGCGGCCCGGAACGCGGCCGGCGCGGCGGTCTCCACCGCCATGCCGACCTCGGCCCAGCCGCCCCAGTTCTGCGACACGACCGGGGCGCGGAACCCGGTGCCGGAGCGCGCGAAGGCGTCCAGGAAGTTGTTCGCGGCGCAGTAGTCGACCTGGCCGAACCCGCCGATCACCGCGGTGATCGAGGAGCACAGCACGACGAAGTCCAGCGGCAGGTCGCCGAAGACCTGGGCCAGCGCGAGCGTGCCGGCCAGCTTCGGGGCCAGCACACGCTGCGCCTCGTCGCGCTCCTTGATCTCGGCCATGCCACCGCCGGGCAGGCCGGCGGCGTGCACGATGCCGTCGAGCCCGCCGAACCGCCGCTCGGCCTCGTCGCGGACCCGGCGCAGGTCGTCCGCGTCGGTGACGTCGGCGGCGAGCACCAGCACCTCGGCGCCCGCGGCCTCCATCCGGCGGATCGCCGCGATGGCGCGTCCGGCCCGGTCCGCGCCGCCGTGCACCGCCAGGTGCGCGTCCCACTCGTCGCGCCCGGGCAGCCCGGAGCGGGCCAGCAGCACCAGCTTGGCGCGGGCCCGGCGGGCGAAGTCCTCGGCCAGGGTGACGCCGATGCCGCCGAGACCGCCGGTGATCAGGTAGCGGCCCTCCTCGCGCAGCACGCCCGGCTCCGCCTCGGCCGCGACGCTCACCTGCTCGTAGCCGCCGAGCCAGCGGCGGTCGCCGCGCAGCGCCACCTCCGGGTGCTCGGCGTCGACCGGGCTGCGCAGCTCGGCCACCAGGGCGGCCACGCCGCGCGCGGCCGGGTCGGTGTCCAGCAGCCGCACGGTCAGGCCGGGCAGCTCGGCCGGGAGCACCCGGGCCAGGCCGGCCAGCGTGGCGTGCTCGGGGCGGACGAGGTCGTCGCCGCGTACGTCGCCGATGCCGGCGGTGACCAGGTCCAGGCGTACGCCCGCCTCGTCGGCGGTCACACCGGCGCCCGCGAGCGCCTGCACCAGGTGCAGCGCGCCGAAGAAGCCGCGCTCCTGCGCCGCCCAGGCCGCCGCCGGGTCGGTGCCGGCCGGCTCGCCGTCGAGGGCGAACGCGTGCACGATCCGGCGGGGCACGTCGGCGCCGAGCGCGGCCAGAAGCTCCTCGGCGTCGGCGCGTACGCCGGGGCGCAGCCGGAAACCGCTCGCGGTGGCGGTGAACGCCTCGCCGGCGCGTACCTCGACCGGGTCGTCGCCGGCGGCGCGCAACGCGGCCACGAGCGCCTCGCCGCGCGGACCGTCGGCCAGCACCAGGCAGCGGCCCAGCGGCTCCACGGCGCGCGCCGGGGCGGCCTGGCGCCACACCGGCACCGCGAACCACTCCGGCAGCGGCCGGGGGCCGGTCTCGACGGGCGCCGCGGCCAGTTCCTGCTCCGGGTCCGGGTCGATCCAGTAGCGGCGCCGCTCGAACGGGTACGTGGGCAGCGGCACCCGCCGCGCCGCCGGGTCGGCCGCAAGGCGCACCGGCACCCCGGCGCACCAGAGCGCGCCGGCCGTGCCGAGCAGCGCGGCCAGGTCACCGGTCTGCTCGCCCGCGCCGGGCAGGCTGCCCAGCGGGGTCAGCGCGCGCTGCGCCTCGCCGGCCTTGGCGACCTGCATCCGGGCCAGGTTGGCCAGTTGCCGGCCGGGGCCGCACTCGACGAGCGCCCAGGTGCCCTCGGCGAGCAGCGTGGCCACGCACGCGCCGAAGCGGACCGGGCGGCGCAGGTGCGCGGCCCAGTACGCCGGGTCGGTGGCCTGCGCCTCGGTGATCCAGGTGCCGGTCACGTTCGACAGGAACGGCACCGCCGGGGCGCGAAGCGGCACGGTGGCCATCAGCGCGGTGAACTCGTCCAGGATCGGGTCCATCATCGGCGAGTGGAACGCGTGCGAGGTGCGCAGCAGCTTCGACTTGTTCTTGCCGCCCAGGCTGACGGCGAACTCCTCCACGAGCGCGGTCTCGCCGGCCACCACGCAGGTGCCGGGGCCGTTCACGGTGGCCACCGACAGGCCCTGAGGCAGCCGGTCGGCCACCGCCGACTCGTCGAGCGTGACCGCCAGCATCGAGCCGGCGGGCAGGGAGTGCATGAGCCGGCCCCGGGCGGCCACCACGCGCAGCGCGTCCGCGAGGTCGAGCACGCCGGCGAGCGTGGCGGCCACGTACTCGCCGATGGAGTGGCCGATCATCGCGGCCGGGACGACCCCGGCGGCCCGCCACGCGACGGCGAGGGCGTACTCGACGGTGAACAACGCGGGCTGGGTCCACCGGGTCTCGGTGAGCTTGTCCGCCGCGTCCGGGTCGCGGCCGAGGATCAGGTCCCGGATGTCCAGGCCCAGCTCGGGGCGGAGCAGGTCGGCGCACTCGTCCACGGCGGCGGCGAACGCCCGGTCCTGGGCGTACAGTTCGGCGCCCATCCCGGCATACTGCGAGCCCTGGCCGCTGAACAGGAACGCCACCCGGGGGGCGGGTCCGTCGGCGACGCCCCGGTGGCCCTTGCGCCGCTCGCGCAGCGCGGCGGCGGCGGACGCCGGGTCCCCGGCCACGACGGCGGCGCGGTGGGCGTACGTCTGGCGGCCGACGCGCAGCGTGTGCGCCACGTCGGCGAGCGCCACGTCGCTGCCGCCCTCCAGGTGCTCGGCGAGCCGGCGCACGGCGACGTCCAGCGCGGTCGGCGTCTTCGCCGACACCTGGAGCAGGTGCGCCGGGCGGGCCGGCGGCTCGTCCCGCTCCGCCGCCGGCGCCTCCTGGAGCACGACGTGCGCGTTGGTGCCGCCGATGCCGAAGGAGCTGACCCCGGCCCGGCGCGGCCCGCCGTCGGTGTCCCACTTGGTCAGCGTGTTCGCCACGTAGAACGGGGTGTCGGCGAAGTCGATGGCCGGGTTCGGCGCCTCGTAGTTGATGGTCGGCGGGATCAGCCCGTGCTCCATCGCCAGCACCGTCTTGATCACGCTGACGATGCCGGAGGGCTGGCTCAGGTGGCCGATGTTCGACTTCACCGACCCGATGCCGCACCAGCCGCGCTCGTCGGTGTCCTTGGCGTAGACGGCGGACAGCGCGGCGACCTCGATCGGGTCGCCGAGGGCGGTGCCGGTGCCGTGCGCCTCGACGTAGCTGATGCTGCGCGGGTCGACGCCGGCGAGCGCGACGGCCTGGGCGATGGCCTCCGTCTGCCCGTCGATGCTGGGGGCGGTGAAGCCGACCTTCCCGGCGCCGTCGTTGTTGATGGCGTTGCCGAGCACGACCGCGCGGATGTGGTCGCCGTCGGCGATCGCGTCGGAGAGCCGCTTGAGCAGCGTCACGCCGACGCCGCTGCCCCACACCGTGCCGTTCGCTGCGGCGTCGAACGGCCGGCACCGCCCGTCCGGCGAGGTGAAGCCGTCCATGCCGAGGTAGCCGACGTGCGGCAGCTCGATGTTGACGCCGCCGGCCAGGGCCATGTCGCACTCGCCGTTGCGCAGCGCCTCGCAGGCCAGGTGGAACGCGACCAGCGAGGTGGAGCAGGCGGTGTGCACGGTCATGCTGGGGCCGCGCAGGTCCAGCCGGTACGACACGTTAGTGGCCACGTAGTTCGGCGAGTTGCCGGTGGCCAGCGACACCGCGCCGTGCGGGTTCCCGCCGACCCGCTTGTTGCGGTACACGTTGCGGTGCAGGTACGTGTTTCCGCCGGTGCCGGCGTACACGCCGACCGCGCCGTCGTAGCGGCCCGGGTCGTAGCCGGCGTCCTGCAACGCGGTGTAGCAGGTCTCCAGGAACAGCCGGTGCTGCGGGTCGGTGATCTCGGCCTCGCGGGCGGTCATCCCGAACAGGCCGGCGTCGAACTCGTCGTAGCCGTCCACCAGCGGGGCACGGTTGACCCAGCCCGGGTCGTCGACCTCCTGCGGCTGGGCGCCGCGGGCGAGCTGCTCCTCGCGGGTCAGCTCGGTCGTCGACTCCACGCCGTCGACCAGGTTGCGCCAGAACTCGTCGACGTCGGCCGCGCCGGGCAGGCGGGCGGCGAGCCCGACGATGGCGATGGGCTCGACGCCGTCGTCGGCGGGAATGTCGTTCTGCATGGGGGTTCCTTCATTCACAAGGGATCGCGTCACGGGTGAGGTCGGCGTGGCGGCGGGGTTCGGCGGGCGCGGCCCCGCCGGGCGGCGGCGCGCAGCGCGGCGCGGGCCAGTTCCGGCCGGTCCGCGGCCCCGTCCAGGCTGGCGGCGAGCGCCCGCACGGTCGGGTGGCGGAACAGGTCGAGCATGGTGATCGAGCGGCCGGTGGCCTCGGTGAGCCGGGCGTACACGGCGGCCAGGGCCATCGAGTGGCCGCCGATGTCGAAGAAGTTGTCGGTGACGCCGACGGTGTCCCGGCCGAGCACGTCGCGCCAGATGCCGGCGATCAGCTCCTCGGTGCCGGTGAGCGCGTCCGAGCCGGTGGGCAGCGGCGCGCGGGCCGGTTCGGCGGTGGCGACGGTCATCGCGCCGAGCGCGGCCACACGCACCGCCGGGCGGGGCAGCTCGGGCGCCACCTCGGCGGCCGGCGCGTCCGGGTCGGCGGCGAGCGCGCCTACCAGGGCGGCCAGGTCGGCCAGGAGCGCGCTGATCCGCTCGGCGGTGAACAGGTCCGGGTTGTGCACCACCTCGACGCCGGCCCGCCCGTCGCGCTCCACCACGTAGACGGTCAGGTCGAACGGTGAGCCGGGCTTGGGCACCGCCACCGGCTCGGCCGCCAGGCCGGTCAGCGCCAGCCGGGGCGGGGCGAAGTTGAGCACGTTGAACAGCACCTGCACCAGCGGGGCGCGGGAGGTGTCCCGGCCCACGCCGAGCGCCTCCACGATGCGTTCCAGCGGCGCGCCCGGGTGGGCGGTGACCTCGTGCAGCTCGGCGGCGGCCCGGTCGACCTGCTCGGCGAAGCTCGCGCCACCGGAGCGGACCCGCACCGGCACGGTGTCGATGAAGAAGCCGATCACCTCGTCGAACGCGGCCAGCCGCCGGTCGGCGACGATCGCGCCGAGCACGTGCTCGTCGCCGCCGGTGACCCGGCGCAGCAGCTCGCCGAACGCGGCCAGCAGCACCGCGGCGACTGTGGTGCCGCGCCGGGCGGCCAGGTCGCGCACGTCCCGGTCGGCGGCCTCGTCCAGCCGTACCGCGGCCTCCGCGCCGGCGTACGTCTGCACGGCCGGGCGGGGCCGGTCGCGGGGCAGGTCCAGCACCGTGGGCGCGCCGGCCAGGTGCGCGGTCCACCAGGCCAGGTCGGTATCGCCGCGGCGCCGGTCCCGGTCGGCGCGCCACACGGCGTAGTCGGCGTACGTGGCGGGCAGCGGCGGGCGGCCCGGCACGGACCGGCCGAGCGCGCGGGCGTACGCGAGCGCCAGCTCGTCGTAGAGCAGCGCCTCGGACCAGCCGTCGAAGACCGCGTGGTGCACGGTGACCGCGAGCACGTGCTCCTGCGCGGCGAGCCGGTACACGGTCACCTGCCAGGGCGGGCCGGTGGCCAGGTCGAACGCGTGCCCGGCGCCGGCCGCGAGCATGCCGGCCAGCTCGGTGTCCGGGTCGGCGGCGGCGGTCAGGTCGACCACCGGCACCGCCACGTCGGTGGGTTCCTCGCGGACCGCGTACGGCACGCCGCCGTTCTGCGGGATCCGCCAGCGCAGCACGTCGTGCCGTTCGGCGACGGCCCGCAGCGCGGCGCCGAGCGCGGCGACGTCCAGCGGCCCGCGCAGCCGGTGCGCGACGGCGATGTTGTACGGCGCGCTGGACGGGGCGAGCTGGTCCATGAACCACAGCCGCCGCTGCGGCGGGGACAGCGTCGGCGGGTTGCCGGTGGTCAGCCCGTCGGCGTCGGCCGGGTCGGCGGCGCGGACCCGGTCCACCAGCGCGGCGAACGTGCGGTCGGCGAACAGCACCCGGGTGTCCACCTGCCGGCCCAGCTCCGCGCGCAGCGCCGCGACCAGCCGCATCGCGGCGATGGAGTTGCCGCCGGCGGCGAGGAAGTCGCTGTCCGGGGCGGGCGCGGCGCCAAGCAGCCGGGTCCAGACGCGCCGGACCGCCGCCGTCACCGGGTCGTCGTCGGCGGACGCGTCGGCGACTGCGGCCGGGGTCGCCGCGGCCAGTTCGCGCAGCGCCGGCCGGTCCAGCTTGCCGGTGACCGGGCTGACCGGCAGCGCGTCCAGCCGCACCGTCCGGGCCGGCAGCATCGCGGTGGTCAGCCGCGTCTGCGCGTACGCCCGCAGCTCGTCGTCGCCGGGCGCGCCGGCCGGGGTGAGGAACGCGACCAGCTCGGCGCCGGCCGGGCCGGGCACCGCCTCCACCGCGACGCGCTCGACGCCGGGGCATGCGGCCAGCACCGCCTCGATCTCGCCCAGCTCGATGCGCTGGCCGCGCACCTTGACCTGCCGGTCGGCGCGGCCCAGGTAGACGATCCGGCCGTCCGGGCCCTGCCGGACCAGGTCGCCGGTGCGGTAGAGCCGCTCGCCCGGTGCCTCCCCGAACGGGTCGGGCACGAACCGCTCGGCGGTCAGGCCGGGCCGGTTCAGGTAGCCGTCGGCCAGGCCGGGCCCGCCGATCAGCAGCTCGCCGGTCTCGCCCGCCGGCACCGGACGCAGGTCGGCGTCGACCACGTACGCCCGGTGGTTGGGCAACGGCCGGCCGATCGGCATCGGGTCGGTGTCGGCCGGGGTGAGGTCGCAGGTGACCGCCAGCACCGTGGTCTCGGTGGGGCCGTAGCCGTTGAGGAACCGCCGGCCCGGCGCCCAGCGGGCGACCAGCTCGGCCGGGACCGCCTCGCCGCCGCAGAGCAGCACCCGCCATGACGGGAACCCGGCCGGGTCCAGCAGCGACAGCACGGTCGGGGTGATGAAGCCCCAGGTGACCTCGTGCTCGGCGACGAACCGGGCCAGCCGGACCGGGTCGGCCCGGTCGTCGGCGCCGAGCAGCTGCACCGCGCCGCCGAGCGTCAGCGGCACGAACAGGTCCATGGTGGCCGCGTCGAAGCCGAGCGAGGCGATGCCGAGGCTGCGGATCGAGGCGTCGGCGCCGGTCAGCGCGCTCACGCCGGTGACGAACTCGACGGCGTTGCGGTGGGTGGTCAGCACGCCCTTCGGGCGGCCGGTGGAGCCGGAGGTGAACAGCACGTACGCCGGGTCGCCGGGGCGGGCCGGGCAGGGCGCGAGCGGGGCCGGGCCGGGCAGGCCGAGCGCCGTCACGCCGGGCTCGTCGCCGAACTCGGCCGCCGCCGCGTCGCCGACGACGACCCGGACGCCCGCGTCGCGGACGATGCCGCGCAGCCGGGCCCGAGGGCCGCCCGGCTCCAGCGGCACGTACGCGGCGCCGGCGAGCAGCACGCCGACCACAGTCGTCACCAGGTCGGGGGTACGCGCGCCGCACACGCCGACCCGGTCGCCCCGGCCGACGCCGTGCTCACGCAGCGCGGCGGCCACCCCGGCGGCCCGGTCGACGAGCTGCCGGTAGGTGAGCCGGGTGTCCCACTGGCGCACCGCCACCGCGTCCGGGGTGCGGGCCGCCTGCGCGGTGATCAGGTCGGCGAGGGTGGCGTCCGGCCAGGGCAGGTCGGTGCCGTGGACGGCGCTGACGGTCAGGGTGTCGGTCACCGGAGTGCTCCAAGGTGCTCGGCCGGGTCGGTGATCTGGAGGCGCAGTTCGCTGACGTAGCCGCGGCCCTGGGCGTCGGGCACCCAGGCCTCGGCGGGGGCGGGCAGCAGTTCGGAGACCACCACCGGCACGTCCGGGCCGGTCCGCAGCGCGGCGTCGACCATGGCGCACAGCGACTGCGCGTACAGCGGCCCGGTCAGGTCCACGTAGCAGGGTTTGATCTCGGTGCCGACCTTGACGAAGACCCGCTCGGGCAGGCCGGTCTCGGCGCGCCAGCGGCGTACCGCCAGGTAGCGGGAGGTCTCGTCGGGGTGGCCGCCCAGCCCGCACGCCCCGGCCGTGGTGCGCCAGGTGCGCCGTGCCACCACCAGCCGGTCGATGGTGATCCGGGGCATGTACGCCGCGGCGCCGAGCAGCTTGAACGCGTCGAGCAGCAGCGAGCCGAGCAGCGTGGCGAAGACCTCCATCAGCGGCCAGCGGGCGCCGTCGGGAAAGACCGCGGTGAGCGTGTCGCCGGTGCGTTCGACCAGCACGGCGGTGGCCGGGACCAGGCGGTCCACGTCGGCGCCGTGCGCCGTGTCGATGCCGAGCTGGCGGTCCGCCGGGCCGGTCAGCGCGTACGTGGTGCGGGTGGTGCGGCGGGGGAAGCTGTCCGGCCACAGCACCCGCAGCCGGACCGGGCCCAGGTCGGCGTCGAGGTCGGCGCGCAGCGCCGCCGGGTCGGGGTGGAACGGGCTGAGCACCGCGCTGTCGAACGCGACCGACGCCGGGTGCAGCTCGCCGAGCACGAGCAGGAAGTCGCCCCGCTCGACGGCCTCCGGCGAGGCGGCGCACAGCTGCACGTCCGGGTTGTGCAGCCGGGCCGACGGCCAGCCGGGTCGGGTCGCCGGGAACAGTTCCCGGACCCGGTCGGTCAGGTCCGCGGCGCGCAGCCGCAGCTCCGGCTGCCCCTCGGGCAGGTCGGCCAGGCCGAACAGCTCGGCCCAGCGTGCGGTGAGCGTGGCGCCGGCCCGGCCGATCGGGCCGTCCGGGGAGACGAGCGTGCCCTGGGCCAGCAGCCACAGGTCGGCCAGCCGCACCGGGCCGTCGGCGGCCAGTTCCTCGTGCAGTTCGGTGAAGACCTCACCGCAGCGGGCGGCCACCTCGCCGGTGAACCAGCGGGCGGTACGCAGCACCACGGCGAGGGGCTCGGCGAGCGCGTCGATGACCGCCGACCCGATGCGGAACTCCAGGTCGCGGGCGGTCTCCTCGTAGCAGACGGTGCGGGCGGCGTACATCTGCCCGCTGTGCCGGGTGGCCGGGCGGCCGGTGACGGCGGTGAACTCGGCGTTGAGCGCGGCGAGCGCGGCGCCGAGCCGGTCCGGGTCGCCGGCCGACGCGGCCACCTCGTCGCGGGCGGCGCGCAGCCGGCCGAACTCGGCCGCCGTGGCGGCGCGGACCGGCTCGTCGCCGATCGCGGCGATCCGCGCTTCGAGCACCAGCTCGGCGTCGGGCGCGATCGGCAGGTTCGCGCCCCAGCTGAGCTGGCCGCGCTCGACCCACCGGTCCAGCAGCAGGTAGACGTCGTCGGCGCTGTGCACGTCGCCGGCGTCGCACAGCCGCTGCGCCAGCTCCACCGCGGGGGTACGCCCGTCGCAGGCGCCGAGCACCAGCGCCTCGACCGGGGTCAGCGCGATCGGCGGGTGCAGCGGCCAGCGCAGCTCCCGGCCGGCGACGGTCAGGTGCGGTTGCAGGGCCGGCGCCCACCAACGGCGCACCGCCAGGTCGTCGGCAAGCCGGTCGGCGTACGCGATGAGCGCCCACGCCTCGAAGTACACCCGCCGCCGGTGCACCAGCGCGGCACCGGGCACGGTGTGCACGCCGGGCCGGGTGGTGTCGAACGTGCCCCAGCAGACCGGGCCGAAGAAGCCGATGGTCTCGGCCTTGCCGCAGTAGCGCTGCCAGTAGCGCAGCAGGCTCAGCTCGCGCTTGCGGCGGCGCACGTTGCGGACCTGCGGGTCGGTGCGCAGCAGCCCGTCCAGCGCGATCAGCATGTCCGGGTTCTGCCAGGTCACCGCCTCGCGCAGCAGCGGGTCGGCGGCCAGCTCGCCGGCCACCGCGGAGGACTCGGCGAACGCCTCGCGCAGCGTCTTGTCGAACACCTCGGCGCCGGTGTCGCCGGCGAGCAGCGCGTCCGCGACGGCGGCGCAGTCCGGCGCGGCGAACCGGTCCAGCCCGGCGGCCGGGAAACCGGCGGTCCGCAGGACCACGTCACGCCACACCGACCAGCCGGTGTCGCCCAGGGGCACCAGATGGCTCACCGGTGGTCCTCCCGCCGGGCGTCGGTGATGTGCAGGCGCAGCTCGCTGAAGTAGCGGCGGCCCTGCCCGTCGGGCACCCACGCCTGCTCCGGGGCGGGCAGCATCTCGCTGACGGTGAACGAGACGTCGTCGCCGCCGTCGACCCGGGCGGCGCGCGCCATCGCGCAGAGCGTGGTGGCGAACGCCGGCGCGGACAGATCGACGAAGCAGGGCTTGGTCTCGGTGCCGAACTTGACGTACACCTGTTCGGGCAGGCCGAGGCGGCGGCGCCAGTCCCGGACGGCGAGGAAGCGCTCGCGCTCCCCGTTCGGGACGGCCAGGCCGCTCTCGCCGACAGTGGTCCGCCACGTCTGCCGGGCCAGCACCAGCCGGTCCACGGTGATCCGGGGCGTGTACGGCGCGGCGGCGACCAGCTTGAAGCCGTCCACGGCGTGCGCGCTGAACGGCTCGGCGAAGATCTCGGTGAGCGGCCAGCGCTGCCCGTCCGAGGCGGTCGCCACCAGTTCGCCGTCGACGTCGTCGACGACCAGGTCCACTGTCGGCAGCACGCGGGCCGGGTCGGCGCCGGGCGCGTCGAGGAACGCCAGGTGCCGGTCGGTCGGGCCGGTCAGCGACTCGGCGGTACGGCTGGTCCGGCGCGGCCAGTCGGCCGGGAACAGCAACCGGACGCGCCGCTGCCCGAGGTCCGCCGCCAGCGCGTCGCGCAGCCGCTCCACGTCCGGGTGCGACGGGGTGAACACGGCGCAGTCGAACGACGACCAGGCGGCGTGCAGCTCACCGAGCACCACGGTGTAGTCGCCGCGCCGCAGCGCGTCCGCGTCGGTGGCGCAGATCTGCAGGTCGGGGCTGTGGATGGCGGCGTTGGACCACTCCGGGCCGGCGCCGGGGAACACCGCGTCGATCCGGTCGGCGAGGTCGGCCGCGCGCAGCCGTACGTCGGTGCTGCCGGGGGGCAGCGTGTCCAGGCCGAACAGCCCGGACCAACGGGCGGCGAACTCCGCCGCCACCGCGTCGACGGGCCGCTCGCCGTCGCCCCAGAACATGCCCTGAGCCAGGAACCACAGGTCGGCCAGCGGCACCGGGCCGCCGGACTCGGCGCGCAGTTCCTCGTACAGGCCGCGCAGCACGTCGAGGTAGGCGCGGGCGAGCGCGTTGGCCAGCCAGCGGGCGGCGCGCAGCAGCACGTCCAGCGGGGCGGCCAGCTCGGCCAGCAGCGGCGCGCCGAAGACCACGTCCAGGTCCCGGGCGCTGTCCTCGTAGCAGACCGTGCGCCCGGCGTACATCTGTCCGGCCCGGCGTACCGCGGGCACGCCGGTCAGCTCGGTGAACGTGGCGTCGAGCGCGTCCAGCGCGGCGCGCAGCCGCTCCGCGTCCCCGGCCGCCGCGGCCACCTCGTCGCGCGCGGCGCGCAGCCGGTCGAACCCGGCGCGGGCGGCGGCGCGGGCCGGCTCGTCACCGATCGCCTCGATCCGGTCGGCCAGCACCCGTTCGGCGTCCGGGCTCACCGGCAGGGCCGCGTCCCAGGTGATCAGTTCGCGCTCAACCAGGCGGTCGAGCAGCGCGTAGCCGTCCTCGGGGCGGCGCAGCCCGATCGCCGGGTCGGCGACCAGGTCGGCGGCGGGGCGCCGCCCGTCGGCCGCGCGCAGCAACTCGGCCTCGACCGGGGTCAGCGTCAGCGGCGGACGTCCGGGTCGCAGCACGGCCCGGTCCCGGACCGCCAGGTGTGGCCGGAGCATCGGTGGCCACCAGCGGCGGACCGCCAGGTCCGCGCCGATCCGGTCGGCGTACGCGGTCAGCGCCCACGACTCGAACCACACCCAGCGTCGGCGGGTCAACCGGTCGCCGGGGTTGACCCGGGCAACTTCCGGCTGTGCCGGATCGACTGTGACCCAGCAGCTGGGCCCGAAGAAGCCGACCGTCTCGTTCTTGCCGCAGTAGCGCTGCCAGTACTTCAGCAGCGCCCGTTCCCGGTCGCGGCGGCGTACGTTGCGGGCCGCGTCGGCGCCGCCGCGCACCAGCCCGTCGAACGCGACGAGCGCGCCCCGGTTCTGCCAGGTGACCGCCTCGCGAAGCAGCGGATCGGCGGCCAGCGCGCTGAACCGCTGCGCGCCGGAGCGCAGCGCCTCCTCGAACTCCTTGTCGAACCGGTCCGCGCCCGCGCCGGTGGCGAGCAGCTCGTCGGCGGCGGTGGCGGCCCGGGGCGCGCTGAACAGCTCCAGCCCGTCGGCCGGGAACCCGGTGGTACGCAGCACCGCGTCGCGCCACACCGACCAGCCGGTGTCGCCGAGGGGGACCCGGTGCGCGGCGCCGGCGGTCCCGCGGCCGGCGGCGCGCACCGGGTCCGGACCCGCGTCCGGCGTGCCGGCGCGGGGGTCCGAGAGCGCGGCGGTCAGGTCGGCGCGGATCAGCGCGGCCAGCTCGGGCAGCCGGTCGTGCAGGAAGAAGTGCCCGCCGTCCAGCTCGTGCAGGGTGAACCCGGCCGCGGTGTGCTCGGCCCAGGCCGCGTTCTGGTCCCGGGTGACCGCCCGGTCGGTGCGGCCGGCGAACGCGACGATCGGCACCGGCAGCGGCTCGCCGGGCACGTGGCGGTAGTCGTCGACCCGGCCGAAGTCGGCGCGCAGCAGCGGCAGCAGCAGTTCCACCAGCTCCGGGTGGTCGAGCAGTTCGGCGGGGAGGCCGCCGCCCTCGCCGAGGCGGCGCAGCAGCTCGTCGTCGCTCGCCCGGGACAGCCCGTCGAACGGGCCGGGGGTGCGTACGTGCGGGGCGCGGGCACCGCCGACGTAGAGCCGCAGCGGCAGCGGGCGGCCGGTGCGGCGCAGCTCGCGGACCACGTCGAAGCCGAGCCGTCCGCCCATCGAGTGGCCGTAGATCGCGTACGGGCGGTCGGCCCGGGAGGCGATGGCGTCGGCCACCTCGGCGACGCTGAAGCGCGGGTCCTCGGTGATCCGGTTCTCCCGGCCGGGCAGTTGCACCGGCGTCACGTCGACGCTCTCGCCGAACTCGGACGCCCAGCGCCGGAACGCGCTGGCGCCCGCACCGGCGTAGGGCAGGCAGAACAATCGCACCGGGGCCTCGGGTCGGCTTCCGGCGGAGACGAACCAGTTCACCGCGGACCTTTCTGCACGGGGTCGATCCAGTGCCGGCGGCGCTGGAACGGGTAGGTGGGCAGTCCGGTGCGACGCACCGTGCCGTCGGGGTGCAGCTCGTGCCAGTCGACGTCACGCCCGGCGACCCAGTCGGCGGCCGTCTCGCGCAGCGGACCGCCGTCGCCGGCGATCCGGGCGTCGGTGTCCAGCAACACGTCCAGGGCGGACAGCGCGGCCGGCAGGTCGGCGGCGACCACCGCCGCCCGGTGCGCGAACGCCCGCCGGCCCAGCGCCAGCGTGGCGGCCACGTCGGACAGTGCCGGGGCGGCGCCGGCCAGGTGGGTCCGCAGGCGGGTCAACGCGGCCCGCAGCGCCGCCGGGGTACGCGCGGAGACCGGCAGCAGCCACGGCCCCTCGCCGGGCGGGTCGGCCGGCTCGGCCGGTGGCGGCTGTTCCACCACCACGTGCGCGTTGGTGCCGCCGAGGCCGAACGCGCTGACCCCCGCGACCCGGCGCGCGCCGTCCGGCCAGTCCCGCGCCTTGGTGGGCACGTAGAACGGTCCGGCCGTCAGGTCGATCTCCGGGTGCGGGCGGCTGAAGTGCAGGTTCGGCGGGATCACCCCGTGCCGGACGGCGAGCACCGTCTTGATCAGCCCGGCGATGCCGGCGGCGGCGTCGAGGTGACCGATGTTCGTCTTGACCGAGCCGAGCGCTGTGGACTCGGCGGGCGCGGCGCCCGCGTACACCTCGTGCAGCGCCGCGACCTCGATGGCGTCACCGAGCGGCGTGCCGCTGCCGTGGCCCTCGACGAAGCGGACCTCGCCCGGCGCGACCTCGGCAGTGGCGAGCGCGCCGGCGACGGCGGCGGCCTGCCCGGCCGGGCCGGGCACCGCGAAGCCGGCCCGGTCCGGGCCGTCGTTGGTGACCGCCCAGCCGGGCAGGATCGCGTAGATGCGGTCGCCGTCGGCCTGCGCGTCGGCGAGCCGGCGCAGGGCGACCACGCCGGCGCCGGAGCCGAAGCCGGAGCCGGCGGCGGCCTCGTCGAAGGCGCGGCACCGGCCGTCGGGCGAGACGAGCCCGCCCGCCCGGTGCCGGGGCCACATCACGGTGGAGCCGCCGGCCAGGGCCAGGTCGCACTGGTAGTCGGCGAGGCTCTGCGCGGCCACGCACACCGCGACGAGCGAGCTGGAGCAGGCGGACTGCACGGCCATCGCCGGGCCGGTCAGGCCGAGCCGGTAGGCCACCTGCCCGGGCAGGTGGTCGGTGAGCTGGCGGCCGACGAGCCGGGCCTCCCAGTCGTCCGGGTCGACGTCGCCGACCACCGCCGGGTTGTCCATCAGGTGGAACAGGAAGTAGCGGTTGACGGAGGTGGCGGCGTAGACGCCGACCAGCCCGGGGAAGCGGGCCGGGTCGTGCCCGGCGTCCTCCAGCGCCTCCCAGGCGGTCTCCAGGAACAGCCGGTGCTGCGGGTCGGTACGGGCGGCCTCGTCGGCGCCGAAGCCGAAGAACTCGGCGTCGAAGTCGGCCACCCCGTCGAGCCGGCCGGTGGCGCGCACGTGCCGGGGGTCGGCGAGCAGGCCGGGCCCGACGCCGAGCGCGGCCAGTTCCTCGTCGGTGTGGTCGTGCACCGAGTCGACCCCGGTGCACAGGTTCCACCAGTACGTGGCCACGTCGGGCGCGCCCGGGAACCGGCCGGCGAGGCCGACCACGGCGATCTCGTCGCCGGTGTACTCGCGGGCGGCGCGTACCGGCGCGGCGGGCGCGGGCAGCACCGGGGCGCGGACCGCCTCGGGCGGGGCGTCGAGCAGCGCCGCCTGGGTGGCGACGGTCGGGTGGTCGAACAGGCGCAGCATCGGCAGGCGGACGCCGAACCGCTCGGCGAGGCGCTGCTGAACCTGGCCCAGCAGCAGCGACTGCCCGCCCACGTCGAAGAAGCTGTCGGTGCGGCCGACCGCGTCGCGGCCGAGCACCGCGCACCAGATGTCGTGCACGGCGCGCTCGGTCTCGGTGGCCGGCGCCGCGTCGGCGGGCACCTCGGTCACCGGGTCGGGCAGCGCCCGCTCGTCGACCTTGCCGGTGACGGTGAGCGGGAACTCGTCGACCACCACCACCGCGCGGGGCACCGCGTAGTCGGGCAGCTCCGCGGTCAGGGCGGCGCGCAGCGCCGCCGGGTCGGGGCGGGCGCCGGCCGGGCGGGCGTACGCGAGCAGTTCGCCGTCGCGCACGATCGCGCGGACGCCGGCGACGCCGGGCTGGGCGGACAGCACCGCTTCGATCTCGGTCAGCTCGACGCGGTGTCCGCGTACCTTGACCTGGCGGTCGAGCCGGCCGAGGCAGACCAGTTCCCCGCCGGGCAGCAGCCGGCCCAGGTCACCGGTGCGGTACGACCGCAGTCCGTCGGCGTCGACGCCGAAGCGGTCGCTGTCCTGGTTGAGGTAGCCGGGGGCGAGGTGCCGGCTGTGGACGACGATCTCGCCGGTGTCCGGGGCGAGGTCGAGCCGGTAGCCGGGGAACGCGGTGCCGACCGGCAGCGGCCCGTGGGCGCCCGGGTCCACCTCGGACAGCGGCAGCAGATGCCGGGCGGCGAACGTCATCTCGGTGGCGCCGTAGCCGTTGACCAGCACGCACTCGGGGGCGAACCGGTCCCGGCCGCGGGCCGCGTCGGTCCAGGTGGCCTGTTCGCCGCCGAGCAGCACCGCCCGCACCGTGGCCAGCCGGCGCGCGCCGAGCGTGTCGAGCAGGAAGCGGTAGACGGTGGGCGTGCAGTGCAGCACCGTGGCGCGGTGCCGGTCGAGCTGCTCGACGGCGTACGCGAGTCCCTGGCGGCGCAGGTCGACCGGGACGACGGCGGCGCCGGTGAGCAGCGCCGGGTAGAGGTCGGGGATGGCGGCGTCGAAGCTGAACGACGCGAGCAGGCTGAGCCGGTCGTCCGGGCCGACGCCGAGCGCGGCGATCTGGTTGTCGACGACGTGGGCCAGGTTGCGGTGGGTCTGCCCGACCGCCTTGGGCACGCCGGTGGAGCCGGAGGTGAACAGCACGTACGCCAGCGCGTCCGGCTCGGCCGGAACCGGGCGCAGCGGGGCCGGCGGCACCTCGTCCAGCGGCACGACCGGACGCTCGCCGGCCAGCGCCGAGGCCAGGTCGCGGTGCTCGGCGGCGCACGCGACGGCGGTGACGCCGGCGGCGTCGACCATGTGGCGCAGCCGGGCGACCGGGAAGCCCGGGTCCAGTGGCACGTACGCGCACCCGGCGGCCAGGGCGCCGAGCAGCGCCGCGACGGTCGGTGCGCCGTGCGCGGTGAGCAGCGCGATCCGGTCTCCGGGACGCAGGCCCGCGGCGGCGAACACGGCCATGTGCCCGCCGGCCGCCCCGGCCAGCTCGGTGTAGGTGACCTCGTGGGTCTCACCGAGAAGTGCCGGACGTCCGCCGTGTACTGCCGTGATCGCGCCGAAACGATTGATAATCATCGGCTCCGCCATGTCAGGAAGCGGGATACGCTCCACAGAGGACGGGCACGCAGCAATCGACGAATGTGATCATTGATCCCCCCCAGGACTTCACATTGGAAGCAGAATATTGCTCAATCACCGCGCCGGAAGAGCATCGATGCGGCTTGAGCCGAAGGGAGGAAGACGTCCTGGAACCTCGGACGGAGGAATCCGTCCGATCATCCCTCTAGCGCGTAGACGTTTTACAGCGTACGCGAACGCCGACGAGTTATTTTACGGTGAAAATACTTTCTGGCAGTCGAATCTTCGTCGGAGCGGCCCCGGTGCCGCAGCTCAACCCGGATCGCGGGGAGCCTGCTCAGACATCGTAGGGTGGCCGCGGGATCGGGTCCACCATCGCGTCGAAGCCCTTCGGAAGCTGCGCGACGAGGTCCTGGAACTCCCCCACCGTCACCGTGTCGCGCAGCGTGGCGAGCACCGCCACCGCGCCCACCTCGGCGACCGCCGGATCCACCGCCGCACGCTCGGCCACCCGGTACAGGAAGTCCACCGCGCCGCCGGTCACGGCGATCCCACCCGGCTCCAGATAGCCGCCGACGTCGTCCGGCAACTGCGCCGCCAGGTCGGCCGTCTCGTCCGCGGTGACCCGCTCGGCGAGGGTCTGCAACACCGCCCGGGAGATGGTCGCGGCCTCGTCGGCCGGCAACTCGGACCGCCGCGCCACCGCCTCGACGAACAGGGGGAACCGCATCCCACCCCTCCCCTCGCCGCCGGCGGGCACCACGCCCGCACCGGTCGGCCCCGGCGGGTACCCGCCTCCACCCCGGCCAAACGCCCCCGGCCCGCGGCCGGTCACCACGAGTGGCTGCCGCACCACGAACCGGGAGTAACATCCGGCCCATGGCCCCCGTCACCACCCACCCCGGCGCCTGCCCGCTGGACTGCCCCGACACCTGCGTCTGGCAGCTCACCGTCTCCGACGGCGTCGCGGTCGGGCTGCGCGGCGACCGTGACCACCCGTTCACCAGGGGCGCGCTCTGCGGCAAGGTGAACCGCTACCTGGACGCGGTGAACGGGCCGGACCGGCTCACCACGCCCTGGGTCCGCACCGGCCCGAAGGGCGCGGGACGGGTCGCGTACCGGCCGGCGAGCTGGGACGAGGCCCTGGAGCGGGTGGCCGCCGGGCTGCGCGCGAGCATCGAACTCCACGGCCCGGAGTCGGTGCTGCCCTACTACTTCGCCGGCACCATGGGCCTGGTCCAGGGCTGGACCATGGGCCCCCGGCTCTTCGCCCACCTGGGCGCGTCCCGGCTGGACACCACCATCTGCACCGCCGCGGCGCGCGCCGCGCTGCGCTCGCTGTACGGCGCCTCGGTCGGCTTCGAACCGGAGTCGATCGTCGAGGCGGAGCTGATCGTCCTCTGGGGCGCCAACCCGCTGGTGACCAACCTGCACCTGTGGCCGTTCGTGCAGCAGGCCCGCGAGCGCGGCGCGTACGTGGTGACGATCGACCCGCTGCGCACCGACACGGCGGCCCGCAGCGACGAGCACGTCGCGCCGCTACCCGGCACCGACGCGGCGCTCGCGCTCGGGCTGATGCGCCACGTCCGCGACGCCGGGGCGGCCGACGAGGCGTGGCTGGCCGCGCACACCACCGGCTGGCCGGAACTGGCCGCCCGGCTCGACGACTGGCCGGTGGAGCGGGCCGCCGCCGAGTGCGGCCTGCCGCCCGAGGTGGTACGCCGCCTCGGCGAGCGGATCGCCACCACCCGGCCCACCGCGATCCGCGTCGGGCTGGGCCTGCAACGGCACCACGGCGCCGGGCAGGCGATCCGGGCCATCTGCGCGTTGCCGCTGGTCACCGGCGACTTCCGGTACCCCGGCGGCGGGGCGCTGGTGACCACCAGCGGCCACCACCGGGTCGACAACGGTCCGGTGATCCGGCCGGCCGGCATGCCGGCCCCACCGGCCCGGACGTTGAACATGAGCCGGCTGGCCACCGTGCTCACCGGGGAGGCCGACCCGCCGGTCACCTCGCTCGTGGTGTTCAACGCCAACCCGGCGGCGACCGCGCCGGACCAGGCCCGGCTGCTCACCGGGCTGGGCCGCGCCGACCTGTTCACAGTGGTGCTGGAGCAGCGCTGGACCGACACCTGCGACTACGCCGACGTGGTGCTCCCGGCGACCATGCAGCCCGAGCACCTGGACCTGCAGACGTCCTACGGGCACCACTACACGACGTTGAACCTGCCGGTCACCCGCGCGCCGGGCGAGGCGCTGCCGAACACCGAGATCTTCCGGCGGATCGCCGCCGCGCTGGGCGTGGACCACCCGGCGTTCTCGGACAGCGACGAGGACCTGGCCCGGCAGTTGCTGGCCGACGCGCCGATCACGTTCGAGGAACTGCGCGAACGCACGTACGCCCGGCTCACCGGCGTGCCGGTCGGGTCCGCGCCGTACGCCGCTGGTGGTTTCCCCACCCCGGACGGGCGGGCCCGGCTGCACGACCCGGCGCTCGCCGCGCTCGGGGTGGACCCGCTGCCCGGGTACACGCCACCGGCCGAGGCGGCCGACCCGGAACTGGCCCGCCGGTTCCCGCTGACGCTGCTCACCCCGGCCAACCGCTACCTGATGAACTCCACGTTCGCGTCGCTGCCCTGGCACACCCGCCGGGCCGGGCCGCCGCGGCTGCACCTGCACCCGGCCGACGCGGCGGCGCACGGGCTCGCCGACGGCGACGCGGTGCGCGTGCACAACGACCGGGGCGCGTTCCTCGCCGCGGTGGCGGTGGACGAGGCGACCCGGCCGGGGTGCGCGTTCACGTACAAGGCGTACTGGGCGCGGCGCAGCCCGGGGCGCACCACCGTCAACGCGGTCACCGGCGTCCGCGACACCGACCTGGGCGAGGCGCCGACGTTCCACGACTGCCGGGTGGCGGTCGAGCCGGTGCCGGCCGCCCTGCTGACCGCCGAGCCGCCCCTCGACGAGGTCGCCGAGCCGGTAGCGGCTGGGTGATTCGGGACCTCCGGCCCCCTGACCTGGTCATTGCGCCCCTGCTCCTCCCCCGTCGCCGCCGCCTAGCGTCGGGGGCGGACACAGGGAGGTTCGCCATGCGTACGTGGCAGGTGCAGGACGTGATGACCAGGGACGTGGCGTCGGTACGGGAGGGCACGGCGTACCGGGAGATCGTTGACGTGCTGACCGACCGGCACGTCACGGCGGCGCCGGTGGTGGACGAGACCCGGCGGGTGCTCGGCGTGGTGTCCGAGGCGGACCTGATGTACAAGGTGGAGCTGCTGGGGCAGCCCCGGGAGCGGCGGATCCTGCCCGACCGGCACCGCCGCGAGGCGCAGGCGAAGGCCGGTGCGACGCTCGCCGCCGACCTGATGACCGCTCCGCCGGTCACGATCACGCCGGACGCCACGATCGTGGAGGCGGCCCGGCTGATGGACACGCGCGGCGTGAAGCGGCTGCCGGTGGTCGACGACCTCGGCCGCCTGGTCGGCATCGTCACCCGCGGTGACCTGCTCAAGGTGCACCTGCGCCCGGACGCCGGCATCCGGCGCGACGTGGTCGAGGAGGTGCTGTGGCGCAGCCTCGGCGTCCGCGACGGAGTGGTCGACGTGACGGTGCAGCGGGGCGTGGTGACGCTGACCGGGCAGGTGGAGCGACGCTCCACGGCGCAGCTCGCGGTGCGGCTGGCCCGGCAGGTCAGCGGCGTGGTCGAGGTGGTCGACGCGCTCGGCTACGCGATCGACGACGCCCCGATGGCGGCCCTGCGCGTCGGCGTCGCCTGAGCCTGGCCGGCCCGCGTCGGTCCACCCGGCGCCCACCGGGGTCACTCCTGGGCGAGCGCGTCCAGCACCAGCGCGGCGGTCCAGCTGAACGCCGGTGAACCCAGTCCGGCGCCGGTGTCCGGATGGAAGTACTCGTGGCAGCCGGCCCGGTCGACCAGGTCGAGCAGCGACTCGCGCAGTCCGGCGGCCAGGTCGGCCCGTCGGTGGGTACGCAGACCCTGCCAGAGCAGCCAGCCGGTGTTGATCCAGCACGGCCCGCGCCAGTAGCGCAGCGGCTCGAAGTCCGGGGCGGTGCGGTCGTACGTGGGCAGCGGCCGGTCCATCCGGGCGGCCAGCCCGAAACGCGGCGAGCACGCCTCGGCCAGCACCGCAGACACCTGCGCGGCGGGCAGCTCGGGCAGCGCCAGCGGGATCAGCCCGAGCACGGTACGGGCCGGCACGAGGCGGTCGGCGCGCACGTCGCGGGGACGGAACGTGCCGGTGACCGGGTCCCAGAGCCGGGTGACGATCGCCTCGGTGATCCGGGCCCCCCGGTCCCGGTGCGGCCCCGGGTCGGCGCCGATCACCGAGGCGATGCGCGCGAGGGCGTACTCGGAGACGCCGAGCGCGGCGTTCACCAGCGGGCACTCCACCAGGAACGGGTGCCGCCCGAGCAGCCCCTCGTCCCGGTAGCGGCCGGCCCGGTACGACTCCACCAGCGCGACGTAGCGCGCGTAGTCCAGGTCGGTGGGGCGCTGCGCCGCGTCGGCGTGCGCGGTGTCGTGCCGGCGGTACGCGCGCATCACCGCCTCGTCGGCGGGCACCGCGGCCAGCGGCGCGTCCCAGGCCGGGCTGTTGTCCAGTCCGGACTCCCACGGGTGCACGATCGCGGCCAGCCCGCCGCCGCCCGCGTCGCGCCGCCCGGTCAGGTAGCGCTGCTGCGCGACGAGCCTCGGGTAGAGCCGGCGCAGCGCGGCCACCGACGCCTCGGAGGAGGCGCGGCGGTGCACCAGCCAGGCGGCCGGGGCGTGCACCGGCGGCTGGACGATGCCGGAGGTGGCGCGGGCCGGGGCGCCGTCGGCGCGGGCCGAGTCCCAGAACTGGGGCCCGGGGAAGTACGGCCCGGCACGGGAGGCGGGGTTGAACACGATGTGCGGCACCCGCCCGTCGATCCACTGCGCGGCGAACAGCGTCCGCAGCTCCCGCCAGGCCCGGTCGGGGCGGACGTGGGCCAGGCCGATCGCGATGAACGCCGAGTCCCAGCTCCACTGGTGCGGGTAGAGCGTGCGGGAGGGCACCGTGTGGTCGTGTTCCCAGTTGGCGTCCAGGGTGGCCAGCGCGAGGCGGCGCAGCCGAGCGTGACGGTCGGCGTCGGCGCGTACCCCGGTGGTCAGCGTCATGCGGCGGCCCGCCGGGGACGGGCCTGGGCCAGCGCGGTGGCGGCCTGGCGCAGCGCGGCGACCGGCTCGCCGCGCAGCCGGCACTCCAGCGCTAGCCAGCCGGTGTAGCCGATCGCGTCCAGCGTGCCCAGCAGCGCCGCCCAGTCGAGGTGCCCCGCGCCGGGCTGGTGCCGGTTGGAGTCGCTGACCTGCACGTGCCCGAGGTACGGCGCGGCGGCGCGCAGCGCGGCGTGCGGGTCGTCCTCCTCGATGTTCATGTGGTACGTGTCGGCGGCCACCCGCAGCGCCGGTGAGCCGACCGCGCGGCACAGCTCGACGGCCTGGTCGAGCCGGTTGACCATGTGGTCCTCGTACCGGTTGAGCGGTTCCAGGAACACGGTGACCCCTTCGGCGCGGGCGTGCCCGGCCAGCTCGCCCAGGGCGTCGACGAGCACCCGCCGGTCGTCGTCGGCCGAGCGTGGTGGTTCGAACGGGGGCAGCCGGCGGGAGAACATGCCCCACGCGGCCGGCGTCATCGCGCCGACGCCGCCCAGCTCGGCGATCACCGAGAGCTGCGAGCGCAGGTTGTCCACCGCGTCGCGGGAGCGGCCCGGGTCGAAGTCGCCGACGAAGTGGTCCATCTCGACGCAGACGGTCGGCATGACCACGCCGGCGGCGCGGGCGCGGCGCAGCTCCGGCAGCCGCCCGGCCAGCGCGAGGTCACCCCGGCCGCGCAGCTCGATGCCCTGGTAGCCGAGGGAGACGGCGAGGGCGTACTTCCCGATCAGGTCGGCGCCGGGGAGCAACTGCTCCTGGCAGGCGAGCGGAATGTCCATCAGAACCTCAGCACCACTTGGAGGACGTCACCGTCACCGCGGTCGAGCAACGCCAGGGCGTCGGCCACCGCGCCCGCGTCGACGACGTGGCTCACCAGCGGCAGCGGGTCGACGCTGCCCTCGGCCACCAGGTCCATGAACGTGTCCGCGATCCGGGTCCCGGACCACCGGCCGGCCGTGCCGGGCGCCGGGTCCGGCCCGGAGACCTGGGCGGCCACCAGCTGGATCCGGTTGTGGTGGAACTCCTCGCCGAGTTCCAGCCCGTGGGCGTACCCCTGGTAGAAGCCGGCCGCGACGACGCGGCCGGCGTGGGCGGTGGCCCGGATCGCCTCGTGCAGCGCCGGGTACGACCCGGACAGCTCCAGGCACACGTCGGCGCCCCGGCCGCCGGTGTCGGCGCGCAGCGCGGCGGCGGGCGACTCGGCGGCGGCGTCGACCGTCCGGCGGGCGCCGAGCCCGGTGGCGTGCGCGAGCCGCCCGGGCATCCGGTCGACGGCTACCACGCGGGCGCCGGAGAGCACCGCGAGGCGCGTGCCGAGCAGCCCGATCACGCCCTGCCCGAAGACGCCCACCCAGTCGCCCAGGTGCAGGTCACCGGCGAGCACCGCGGTCAGCGCGATGGCGCCGGGGCGGGCGAAGACGGCGGCGAGCGGGTCGATGCCGGGCGGCAGCGGATGCGCCGCCGCGGCGGACAGCACCGCTTCGGCGCGGTGCCCCCAGATGCCCCAGACGAGCTGGCCGGGCCGCCGCCCGGCGACGTCGGGAGCGACCTCGACGATCTCGCCGACCTCCTCGTAACCGAAACCCACCACCGGGTACGCGGACCCGGCCTGGCGGGGCACGAACATGCGGGCGCCGGCGTCCCAGTCCTTGCGCAGTCGCGGGTTGCTGCCCCGGTAGAGCGTCAGCTCGGTGCCGGCGGAGATGCCCGAGTAGTGGGTGCGGACGCGGACCTGGCCCGGACCGAGCCGGTCCGCGGGGCAGGGCTCCAGGCGTACGTGCCGGGGCCCGGCCAGAGAGACAACCCAGTTGCTCATGGCGTCGCTCCGAAGAAAGTGCCGGCCTCGATTCTAACCCAAAAAATGGGCATATGTGATTACATTGACGAATCGATGGGTATTAGCGGCAGGCCGTACTCTTTCGAGAGGAGTGCCACCGATGTCATCACCCTCCACACGGCGGCTCGCAATCAGCCTGATCCTGGCACTGGCCGGGACCGGCGTGGCCGCATGCAGCGACGACGGGCAGAAATCCGACAGTTCCCGGATCACCGTCTGGAGCCTGGAAGACGTGGCGGACCGGGTCGCCGCCACCAAGGCGATCATCGCCGACTACACCGCGAAGACCGGCGTCAAGGTCAACCTGGTCACCGTCAACGAGGACCAGTTCCCGTCCCTGATCGCCTCCAGCGCCGCCGCCGGCGACCTGCCCGACGTGGTCGGCTCGGTCTCGCTCGCCGGGGTGCGCACGCTGTCCGCCAACGAGCTGGTGGACGCCGACGCCAACGGCGCCGTCGTCGAGCGGCTCGGCCGGGACACGTTCACCCCGCGCGCGCTGGAACTCACCAGCGACGGCGGCACGCAGCTCGCCGTACCGAGCGACGGGTGGGGCCAGCTGCTCGTCTACCGCAAGGACCTGTTCGACGCCGCCGGCCTGCCGGCGCCCGACACGTACGAGAGGATCGCCGCCGCCGCGGCGAAGCTGAACACCGGCGGCGTCGCCGGCATCACCGCGGCGACCGCCCCCGGTGACGTGTTCACCCAGCAGACGTTCGAGCACCTGGCGCTGGCGAACAACTGCCGGCTCACCGACGACTCCGGCAAGGTCGTTCTCGACTCCCCCGAGTGCGTCGAGGCGTTCCGCTTCTACGGCGACCTGATGCGCAACAACTCGGTCAAGGGCGCCCAGGACGTCGACACCACCCGGGCCACCTACTTCGCCGGCAAGGCGGCCATGCTGATCTGGTCGCCGTTCATCCTCGACGAGCTGGCCGGGCTGCGCGCCGACGCCCGTCCCACCTGCCCGCAGTGCAAGTCCGACCCGGCGTGGCTGGCCAAGAACAGCGGGTTCGTCACCGCGATCAAGGGCCCGAACGGCACCGAGCCCGCCCAGTACGGCGAGGTCAGCTCCTGGTCGGTACTCGACGGCGCGGCCGACCCGGCGAAGTCGTTCGTGGAGTACATGCTCTCCGACGGCTACCCGCGCTGGTTCGGCATGTCCCCCGAGGGGCGCTTCCCGGTTCGCACCGGCACGCCGGAGGACAAGCAGAAGTTCCGCACCGCCTGGAACACCAGCCCGGCCGGCGTGGACACCAAGAAGCCACTGTCCGAGGTCTACGGCGAGGACGTGCTCGCCACGCTGCGGCGCAGCCCCGACACGTTCCAGCGCTGGGGCCTGACCGAGAACCAGGGCAAGCTCGTCGGCGCCATCCTGGGTGAACTACCAGTGCCCAAGGCGCTCGCCGACGTCGTCGGCGGCAAGTCCGACGCCCGCGCCGCCGCCGAACGCGCCCGCAAGGACGTCGAGGCGATAGCCAAGGGCGTCAATTGACCACCACCGCGCCGGAGGCCGGCCGCTCCCCCACCCCGGAGCGGTCCCGCCGACCCGGCCGGCGCCCGCTGACGCTGCGCCGCCGCGAGTCCCGCGCCGGGCTCGCGCTGGTCGCCCCGACCCTGCTCGTCGTGCTCGCGGTGATCGGCATACCCATCGTCTGGACGGTGGTGCTGGCCTTCCAGCGGGTACGCCTGGCGACGCTGCGCAAGACCGGCCTGTTCGGCGAGCTGACGCTGGACAACATCGACCGGGTGCTGCACACCCCCGGGTTCGCCGACACGCTCTGGACCACAGTGCTCTACAGCGTCGGCGGCACCGCCGGCTCGATAGTGGTGGGCCTGGTGGCGGCGCTGGCCGTACGCGGGCCGTTCCGGGGCCGCACGCTGGTACGCGCGTCGATGCTGCTGCCGTACGTGGCGCCGGTGGTCGCCATGACGTTCGTCTGGCAGGTGATGCTGGACCCGCAGCTCGGCATCGTCAACGACTGGGGCAAGCGCTTCCTCGGCTGGGATCAGCCGGTGCCGTTCCTGTCGCAGGAGTCCACCGCGCTGTGGACGGTGATCGCGTTCGAGGCGTGGCGCTACTTCCCGTTCGCGTTCCTGTTCCTGCTCGCGCGGCTCCAGGCGGTGCCCGGTGAGCTGGAGGAGGCCGCCCGGGTCGACGGCGCCACACCCACGCAGCGGTTCCGGCACATCCTGCTGCCGCAGCTCATGCCGGTGATCGCGCTGATCGGCGTGCTGCGGTTCATCATGACGTTCAACAAGTTCGACGACGTCTACCTGCTCACCGGCGGCTCGGCCGGCACCGAGGTGGTGAGCGTCCGCGTCTACCAGTTCCTCACCGCCCGTACCGACATAGGCGCGGCCGCCGCCCAGGCCGTCGTGCTCGCCGTGGTGCTGCTCGTGTTCGTGGCGATCTACCTGCGCTTCTTCGGCGCGCGACGGGAGGCGTGATGGACCGGGACCGGATCGAGACGGTCAGCCTGCGCTGGCTGCGCCGGCTGGTGATCGCCGGGTTCCTGGTGGTCACGCTGCTGCCGTTCTGGTACATGCTGGTGCTGTCGGTACGCCCGATCGAACGCCTGCTGCTCGAACCCGGCTCGCTGTGGGTGCCGTTCGGCGAGCTGACCGTCGCCACGTACGCGGAGGTGCTGAAATCCGTCTCCGACGGCGGCCAGGGCTTCCTCACGTTCATCCGCAACAGCGGCCTGGTGGCGCTCGCCGCCACCGCGCTCACCCTGGTGATCGCCATTCCCGGCGCGTACGCGGTGTCCCGCCTGCGGTTCTTCGGCCGACGCCAGGTCAGCGCGCTGTTCCTGGCGGTCTACCTGTTCCCGTCGATAGTCATCGCGATCCCGCTGTTCGTGGTCTTCACCCGGGCCGGGCTGCGCGGGTCGCTGACCGGCCTGGTGCTCGTCTACATCTCGCAAACCCTGCCGGTGTCGGTCTACATGCTGAAGAACTACTTCGAGACCATCCCGGTCAGCCTCGAGGAGTCGGCGGCGATCGACGGCGCCGGCCGGCTCGGCATCATCCGCCGGGTCAGCCTGCCGCTCGCCGCGCCGTCGGTGATGGCCGTCGCGCTGTACGACTTCATGATCGCCTGGAACGAGTACCTGTTCGCGCTGCTGTTCCTGGTCGACCGGCCCGACCGGTGGACCGTGTCGCTGGGGCTGTCGCTGCTCGCCGACGGCGTCGAGGTGCCCAAGACCGTGCTGATGGCCGGCTCGGTCATCCTCACGCTGCCGATCGTGGTGCTGTTCTTCGCCGGGGAGCGAATGCTCACCGAGGGACTCACCAGCGGGGCCGAGAAGGGCTGAGCGTCCGTGCCAGGATGATCGGGTGCGAGCATCACGGGAGGACCGACCGGCCGGCACCCGACTGGCCCGGCTGCTCACCGAGGCGCTCGCCCCGACCGTCCTGGTCACCGCGCTGCCGCTGATCGCCGCCGCCCGGGTCAGCCGCTCGGCGGGCCAGTTCCTGCTCTGGGGCGGCATCGCGCTCACGTTCTGCGCCGTCATCCCGATCGGCGTGCTCGTCCACGGCGTACGCCGGGGGCGGCTCACCGACCGGCACGTCGGCGACCGCACCCAGCGGGCCCGGCCGCTGTCGATCGGGCTGGCCTCGGTCGCGGCCGGGTTGCTGCTGCTGGCGGCGGTCCGCGCGCCCGCCGAACTGTTCGCCGTGATCGTGGTGGTCTTCGTGGTCGGCGCGGCGTGCGCGCTGGTGAACCACTGGTGGAAGCTGAGCATCCACGCGGCGGTCGCCGCCGCCACCGTCGCCGTGCTGGTGCCGCTGGCCGGGCCGGCGGCGAACCTCGGCTGGGCGCTCGTCGCGGCGGTCGGCTGGTCCCGGGTACGGCTGGTCGACCACACCTGGCCGCAGGTGCTGGCCGGCGTCGCGCTCGGCGGACCGCTGGCCGCCGGCACGTTCCTGGCGCTCGCCTGACCCGCCGCCACAAGATCAGCTACGGTGGCCTCATGGGCAAGCCGACCCGCTGGGTGACCGACACGAAGCCCGGCCACTCGCAGTGGTACGTGGACCGCTTCCGCCAGCTCGCCGCCGAGGGCGCCGACCTGTCCGGTGAGGCGCGGCTGCTCGACGCGCTCGTACCGCCGGGCGCGCGCGTGCTGGACGCCGGCTGCGGCACCGGCCGGGTCGCCGCCGCGCTCGCCGCACGCGGGCACGACGCCGTGGGCGTGGACGCCGACCCGACACTCGTCGAGGCGGCCCGCGCCGACCACCCCGGCCCCCGCTTCCTGGTCGCCGACCTGGCCGAGCTGGACCTGGCCGCGCAGGGTGAGGCCGAGCCGTTCGACGCCGCCGTGCTCGCCGGCAACGTGATGGTCTTCGTCGCCCCCGGCACCGAACGCGACGTGCTGGCCCGCGTCGCCGCCCACGTGCGCCCGGACGGCCTGGTGGTGGTCGGTTTCGCCACCGACCGGGGCTACCCGGTCGGCGACCTGGACGCCGACGCGGTGGCCGCCGGACTGCGCCCCGAGCACCGTTTCGCCACCTGGGACCTGCGCCCCTGGCGCGACGACGCCGACTTCGCGGTGAGCGTGCTGCGCCGCCCCGCCGACTGACCCTTCTCCTGCCGACCAGGGCTCACGCGGGTGCGGCGACGGTGCGGGCGGCCTCCGGGTCGAGCGGGCTGCCCGCCGGCAGGAGGTCCACCAGGCCCGCCGGCAGCCGCGCCGGACGCACCCCGGCGTAGCCGAGCATGCCCGGCACGTCCGCGCCGGTCAGCGCGTACCGCCGCCCCAGGTCGGTGACCACGCAGACCGTGCCGCCGCTCGCGCCCGGCGCGGACACCGCCTCCACCAGCGCGCCACGTCCCGGCTCCACCAGCACCTCGTCGGCGAGCCCGGCCCGGCCGCCGGGCGTCCGCGTGGCGGCGGCGAGGTCCGGCGCGGTGACGCCCACGCGGATCTCGCGTACGCCGGCATCGTCCCCGGCCAGCGCGCAGATCGCACCGTTCTCGGCGGCGGCCAGCCGGGGCGGTACGGCGGGCGGCGCGGTCGGCCCGCCGGGCACCAGACCGGGCAGCTTCGGCAGCGCGGCGAACCGGCCGAGCGTGATCGGTTCGGGCTCCCCCTGGCCGGTGCGGGCCAGCAGCAGCGCCGCCTGCAACTCGGTGATGCCGGCCAGCCCGCCGCGCTGCGCCACCGCGTACTGCCGCCCGCCACCGGAGTTGCGCACCAGGTACACGTCACCCACGCTCGCGCCGGTGACCCGCTCGGACGGCTCACCGAGGTCACCGACCGGTGGCGGGACCAGGTCGGCACCGGCCGGCAGCGTGTTGAGCAGCGCCGCCGCGACCGGCACCGCCCGTTCCCGCGTGGCGGCCAGCGCGGCGAGCACCCGGTCGGTGTCGCGCAGCAGGTAGCGCCGGTCGTGCCAGAGCAGGTGCAGGCCGCCGTCCGGGTGCCGTGCCAGCAGCCCCTGGTCGCCGAGCGCCCGGCCGCCGGTGGCCTGCCGCCCGATCAGCAGCACCGACCGGGCCGCGCCGCGCCCGGTCTCGCCCTCATCCGTGGAGCAGAGCGTCCACGCGTCGCGGACGAGCCGGTTCGGCGCGGGCAGCGAGTCCGGCGCGTCGGCGATGCCCAGCGGCAGACCGCGCGGCACCCCCTCGATGGCGCGGCGGCCGACCAGCACCGTCTTCGGCTGCTCCGCCCCGATGATCAGCAGCGCGGAGGCGTAGTTCAACACCGGGTGCAGCTTCTCGTCGCGGTAGACGAACCGTGCGCCCGACTCCTTCTCCACGATCACCGCGCCGGTCTCGCGCCACGAGTCACCGCCGCCGGTGAACAGGCCGTAGAGGGCGACGCCGCCGAGCGCGATCGCGGCGACCAGGACGCTGGCCAGACCGGCGCCGGCCAGCCGGCGGAACGGGGACTGCGGCGGGTCCGTCTCCCGCATGACGAGCGCGGCGACCGCCCGCTGGACGGTGAACTGGTACGAGTGCAGCTGGTCCTGCCGCGACGCCATCGTGTCCCTTCCCGCCGGGATGGTCGGCGCACAGGATAAGCGCTCCGTCGATGCCCCGGCGACCCTGCGTGTCCCTCACCGGCCCGGACCCCACCACCTCCCCGAGCTGGAGTCGATCAAGGCGGCCAGGACCACCCCACCCGGAATGGATACCCCCGGGGGTGTGTTACACATGCAGAACCCGAATCAACGGAGGCACCGATGGCCAGCGTGGCGTTGACCACCACCGACTTCGCGGAGACCGTCAACCGGGACGGCATCGTCCTGGTCGACTTCTGGGCCGCCTGGTGCGGTCCCTGCCGGGCGTTCGCGCCGGTCTACGAGAAGGCCAGCGAGCAGCACCCGGATATCGTCTTCGGCAAGGTCGACACCGAGGCGGAGCCCACCCTCGCGGCGGCCGCCCAGATCCGGTCGATCCCGACGCTCATGGCGTTCCGGGACGGCGTGCTGGTGTTCGCCCAGCCGGGCGCCCTGCCGACGGCGGGGCTGGAGGAGTTGATCCGGGCCGTGCGTGACCTCGACATGAACGAGGTCCGGGCCCAGGCCGGCGTCTGATCGGGGTGGCGACAGTGGTACCCCCTGGGGTATGTTCGAGCGCAGGAGGTGGGACGTGAATCTTCGACCCGAGATGACCGGCGAGGCGCTGACCCGGCTGAAGCGTGCCCGGGGGCAGCTCAACGCCGTCATCGAGATGATGGAGAACGGCGAGGACTGCCGCGCCGCGCTGACCCAGCTCGCCGCGGTCTCCAAGGCCATCGACCGGGCCGGCTTCAAGATCATCGCTTCCGGCATGCGCTACTGCGACGCCGCCCGCCAGGCCGGCGAGGAACCGGAGATGACCGAGGAGGAGCTGGAGAAGCTCTTCCTGTCCCTGGCCTGACGGCGCCCGACCGACCGACTGAGTCCCGCCCGCCCGACCGGCTGAGCCCCGCCCGCGCCGTGTGACCACGGCGCGGGTGGGTAAACCACTGCCCGGAGAACCCGGGCCGCAGACTGTCCCACACATACCCCCCGGGGTATATAGGCAATGAGAGGAAACGACATGACTCTCGACGTGTCCGTCATCGCGACCTCCTCGCTCGGCGACCGCAGCTACCTGGCCTCCGACGGCCGGGTGGCGATCGTGGTCGACCCGCAGCGCGACATCGACCGCATCCTCTACCTGGCCGGCGCCAAGGGCGTACGGATCACCCACGTGGTGGAGACGCACATCCACAACGACTACGTCTCCGGCGGCCTGGAGCTGGCCCGGATCACCGGCGCGCAGTACCTCGTGGCCGCCGCCGACACCGTCGAGTTCGACCGCACGCCGGTCTCCGACGGCGACACCGTGCCGGTCTCGGACACCATGCGGCTGCGGGTGCTCGGCACCCCGGGCCACACGTTCCACCACCTGTCGTACGTGCTCGACGAGCGCGACGGCGACTGGACGCCGGCCGGCGTGTTCACCGGCGGCTCGCTGCTGTTCGGCACCACCGGCCGCACCGACCTGCTGGGCCAGCAGTACGCGCACGAGCTGGCGCACCACCAGCACGCCTCCGCGCGCAAGCTGGCCGACCTGCTGCCCGACGGCGCGCAGGTGTGGCCCACGCACGGCTTCGGCAGCTTCTGCTCGGCCAGCCAGGCCGACGCCCCCGAGTCGACGATCGGCCGGGAGAAGCAGGCCAACCCGGTGCTGCGGCTGGCCGCCGACCAGTTCGTCACCGAGACGCTGGCCGGGCTGGACGCCTACCCGGCGTACTACGCCCACATGGGCGTGGCGAACGCCGCCGGTCCCGCCCCGGTGGACCTCACTCCGGTGGCCCGCGCCGACGCCGACGAGCTGCGCCGCCGCATCGCCGCCGGCGAGTGGGTGGTCGACCTTCGCCACCGCAAGGCGTACGCGGCCTCGCACCTGGCCGGCACGGTCAGCCTCGGCCTGGACGGGCCGATGTCGACATGGCTCGGCTGGCTGATCGACTGGGGCGTGCCGATCACGTTCCTGGCGCAGACCCCGGAGCAGGTCGCCGACGCCCAGCGGGAGCTGGTCCGCATCGGCATCGACCGCCCGGCCGCCCAGGCCACCGGCGAGCCCGAGCAGTGGACCGGCGACCCGTCGCAGCTGCGCGAGATGGCCGTGGCCGACTTCGACGCGCTGGCCGCCGCGCAGGCCGGGAAGACGCCGGCCGGGCTGCCCGAGCCGCAGGTCGTCCTCGACGTGCGGATGACAGGCGAGTGGAAGGCCGGGCACATCGACGGCGCGGTGCACGTGCCGCTGCCGGACGTGCCGAAGCGGCTCGCCGACATCCCCGCCGGGACGGTCTGGGTGCACTGCGGCTCCGGCTACCGGGCCACCGCCGCCGCGTCCCTGCTCGCCAACGCCGGCCGCGACGTGGTGCTGATCGACGACTCGTACGGCCGGGCCGAGGCGGCCGGCGTACGCATGGCGCCCAGCGCCTGACCTCTCCCCGAGCGCCCGGCCGGCGTGCCCCTGCGCCGGCCGGTGCTCGACCCTGCCCGAAAACACCCACTGAAGGAGACAGAGCATGACCACGACCACCCCCACCACCATCGACGCGGCGACGCTGCGCGAACTGATCGCCGCCGGCCGTACGCCCCGGATGCTCGACGTGCGCACGCCCGGTGAGTTCGAGGCGGCGCACATCCCCGGCGCGTACAACGTGCCGCTGGACCTGCTCCGGGAGCACCGCGCGGAGCTGCGCAGCCACCTGGACGAGGACGTGGTGCTGATCTGCCGCTCCGGCGTCCGGGCCGGCCAGGCCGGTCAGGCGCTCGGCACCGTCGGCCTGCCCAACGTCAAGGTGCTCGACGGCGGCATGCTGGCCTGGCAGGCCACGAACGCGCCGGTCAACCAGGGCCGGGCCCGCTGGGACCTGGAGCGCCAGGTACGTCTCGTCGCCGGCTCGATCGTGCTCGCCGCGATCCTCGGGTCGGTGTTCGTGCCGGGCCTGAAGTGGGTCGCCGCGTTCATCGGCGCGGGCCTCACGTTCGCCGCGCTCACAAACACCTGCGCCATGGGCATGCTGCTGAGCAAGCTGCCGTACAACCGGGGCGCGAGCTGCGACCTGGACACGATCGTGGGGCAGCTGCGCGACGGGAGCCGCAGGTGACCACCCTCGCGCTGACGCTCGCCGGCGCGGTGCTGATCGGCGTGACGCTGGGTCTGCTCGGCGGCGGCGGTTCGATCCTCGCCGTGCCGCTGCTGGTCTACGTCGCCGACCTGCCCGCGAAGGAGGCCATCGCCACCTCGCTGCTCGTCGTCGGCGTGACCAGCGCGGTGGGCGTGCTGCCGCACGCCCGCGCGAACCGGGTCCGCTGGCGCACCGGGCTCATCTTCGGCGTGGCCGGCATGACCGGCGCCTACGCGGGCGGCCGGCTGGCCGAGTTCGTGCCGGCGAGCGTCCTGCTCACCGGGTTCGCGCTGATGATGCTGGCCACCGCGGTCGCGATGCTCCGGGGCCGCCGGTCCACCGAGGGCCGGTCGAAGCCGCACGAGCTGCCGATGCTGCGGGTGGTCGGGGACGGCGTGGTCGTCGGGCTGGTCACCGGCCTGGTCGGCGCGGGCGGCGGCTTCCTGGTCGTACCGGCTCTGGCCCTGCTGGGCGGCCTGCCGATGCCGGTGGCGGTCGGCACCTCGCTGGTCGTCATCGCGCTGAAGTCGTTCGCCGGCCTGGCCGGCTACCTGTCCAGCGTGCAGATCCACTGGGGGCTGGCCGGCGCGGTCACCGCCGCCGCGGTCGTCGGCAGCCTGCTCGGTGGCCGGCTCGCCGGGCGGATCCCGGCCGACGTGCTGCGCCGCGGCTTCGGCTGGTTCGTCGTGGTGATGGGCGTGTTCGTGCTCGCCCAGCAGCTGCCGCTGATCTGGGGACTCACCGTGGGAGCGCTTGCCGCGGCCGGTACGGTCACCATGGCGGTGTGGGCCCGCCGAGGAAGGGGACACAGTGGACAGCAGCACCTGGGACAGCCGGTACGCCGACACGCCCGGGCTGGTGTGGAGCGCTGAGCCCAACCGTTTCGTGGTCGAGTCGGTCGCCGGGCTGACTCCCGGGTCGGCGCTGGACATCGCGGCCGGCGAGGGACGCAACGCGGTCTGGCTGGCCGGTCAGGGCTGGCGGGTCAACGCGGTGGACTTCTCCACCGTGGCCGTCGAGCGGGGGCGGCAGATGGCCGCCGCGCGGGGCGTGACAGTCGACTGGCGGGTAGCGGACGTGACCGCGTACCGGCCGGTGCCGAACAGTTACGACCTGGTGCTGATCAGCTACCTGCACCTGCCCGCCGCCGAGTTCGCCGGCGTGCTCGCGGCGGCGAAGTCCGCGCTGCGCCCCGGCGGCACGCTCGTGGTGGTCGGGCACGACCTGGCCAACCTCACCGGTGGCACCGGCGGCCCGCAGGACCCCGCCGTGCTGCTCACGCCCGAGGCGGTGGTCGACGGGCTGGCCGGGCTGCGGGTCCAGCGCGCCGAGACCACCCGCCGGCCGGTCCCGACGAGCGACGGCGGCGCCGTGGACGCGCTGGACACGGTCGTGGTGGCCACCCGCCCCGCCGACTGAGCGCCACGCGCCGTGGTTTCGCCGGGCCGGGCCGGCACCGGCCGGTAGCATCCGGGGACGGATCGGCGGAGAGGACACCGGGTGGGCGCGCGCTTCGAGGAACTGGCCTGGCGGGAGACGCCGATCGGCGAGATCAGCCTGCGGCGGCGGCGCGACCCGGCGCTGGGCGCCGAGGTGTACGAGGTGAAGCTCGATGACGAGTACCTCATGTCCAGCGCCTTCCCGGTGGCGGAGATCGAGCTGGCCCGGCTCGGACTGGCCGCGCTGACCGGCACGGAGCTGGACGTGGTGGTCGGCGGGCTCGGCCTCGGCTACACGGCACGGACCGCGCTGGAGGATCCCCGGGTGCGTTCGCTGCTCGTGGTCGAGGCGATCGAGGACGTGATCGACTGGCACCGCCGGGACCTGCTGCCGTTCACCGCCGGGCTGGCCACCGATCCGCGTACCCGGTTCGTCCGGGCGGATTTCTTCGCCGCGGTCGCCGACGGCGGTTTCGACCCGGACGAGCCGGGCCGCCGCTTCCACGCGGTGCTGCTGGACGTGGACCACTCCCCCCGTCAGGTGCTGCACCCGAGCCACGCCGCGTTCTACACGGTCGACGGGCTGCGCCGGCTGGCCGCGCTGCTGCACCCGGACGGGGTCTTCGCGCTCTGGTCGAACGACCCGCCGGACCCGGAGTTCCAGCGCACTCTCACCGCTGTGTTCCCGACCTCGGTGGCGCACGTCGTCCGGTTCCCGAACCCGTTGCAGGGCCGGGAGGCGGCGAACACCGTGTACGTGGCCCGGCACTGATCCACCGGGCCACGCATGGCCGTAGGGCCAGCGGGAAAGCGGGCGGCCGACCGTACGACGGGAGGCTGGGACATGCGTGCGTTGCTCTGGGTGGTCGGCGTGGTCGCCGGTGTGATCATCCTGCTCGGGCTGCTGCTGGAGGCGGTCCGCTGGCTCGTCATCATCGGCGTGATCGCGCTCGCCGCGGTGATCATCGTCGGCATCGTGAAGGGCCGGCGGGTGGTGCACCAGCATTCGACACGCCGGCACTGACCTGCGCAGGTGTGACCTACCCGGCAACCTACGTTAGCGTAGGTTACCGCCCGGTCACGTTAGGCTGGGGTCGTCATCCGCGCGACGAGGAGTAACGGCGATGGACGCGACCGCCCAGCGACCCTGGACCCGTAGCTACGCGCCGGGGGTACCGGCCGAGATCGCCGAGCCGGACGGCTCGCTCGTCGACCTGCTCACCGAGGCGGCCGGGCGGTTCGGGCCCCGGGTCGCGCTCGACTTCTACGGCGCCACCACCACGTTCACCGAGCTGGCCGACCAGGTGTCCCGCGCCGCCGAGGCGCTGCGCCGCCTCGGCGTCGGCCCGGGCGACCGGGTGGCGCTGGTGCTGCCGAACTGCCCGCAGCATGTGGTCGCCTTCTACGCCGTGCTGCGGCTCGGCGCGGTCGTGGTCGAGCACAACCCGCTCTACACCGCCGACGAGCTGGACCGGCAGCTCACCGACCACGGCGCAGGCGTCGCGATCGTGTGGGACAAGGTCGCGCCGCTGGTGGCGGGACGCGGCGCCGTGCGTACCGTGGTGGCGGTCGACCTGACCGCGGCGCTACCGCGGCTCAAGCGGTGGGCGCTGCGGGCGCCGCTTCCGAAGGTCCGCGCCGCCCGCGCCGCGATGACCGCCCCCGCGCCCGGCGCTCTGGCCTGGTCGGACCTGGTCGCCGCGGCCGGGCCGCTGCCCGCCGGGCATCCCGCGCCGGAGGCCGGCGACGTGGCGTTGCTCCAGTACACCGGCGGCACCACCGGCGAGCCCAAGGGCGCGGTGCTGACCCACCGCAACCTGCGCGCCAACGCCGCGCAGGGCCGGGCCTGGGTCCCCGGCCTGCGCGACGGCGAGGAGACCGTGTACGCGGTGCTGCCGCTGTTCCACGCCTACGGGCTGACGCTCTGCCTCACCTTCGCCGTCAGCATCGGGGCCACCCTGGTGCTGTTCCCCCGCTTCGACGCCGACCAGGTGCTCGACGCGGTCCGCCGCCGCCCGCCGACGTTCCTGCCCGCGGTGCCGCCGGTCTACGCGAAGCTCGCCACCGCCGCCCGCGAACGCGCCGTCGACCTCACCTCCATCCGGTACGCGATCTCCGGCGCGATGTCGCTGCCACCGGCCACCGTGGAGCTGTGGGAGCAGGTGACCGGCGGCCTGCTGGTCGAGGGGTACGGGATGACCGAGACGTCCCCGATCACCGTCGGCAACCCGGTCGCGCCGACCCGCCGGCCCGGCACCGTCGGCGTGCCGTTCCCCTCCACCGACGTGCGCATCGTCGACCCGGAGGACCCGAGCCGCGACCGCACCCCGGGCGAGGCCGGTGAGCTGCTGGTCCGCGGCCCGCAGGTGTTCTCCGGCTACTGGCACCGGCCGGAGGAGACGGCGAAGGTGCTGCTGCCCGGCGGCTGGATGCGCACCGGCGACATCGTCACCATGGACGCCGACGGCTTCATCACGGTGGTCGACCGGATCAAGGAGCTGATCATCACCGGCGGCTTCAACGTCTACCCGTCCGAGGTGGAGGAGGCGTTGCGCCGCGTCCCCGGCGTACGCGAGGCCGCCGCCGTGGGAATGCCCACCGACGACGGCGAGGAGGTCGTCGCCGCGGTGGTGGTCGACCCGGCGGTGGCCGCCACCCCGGAGGCGATCCGGACCTCGTGCCGCACCCACCTGGCCGGGTACAAGGTGCCGCGCCGGGTCGTGGTCGTTGACGAGCTGCCGTACTCCCAGATCGGCAAGATCCTGCGCCGCGAGGTCCGTGAACGGCTGCTCGCCGCCCGCTGACGCAGTCCCCCACGGCCCGCGGACGGCGAGTGGAACGCCATGGGTGTCAAACGGGGCCGAAGACACCCACAGCGTTCCACCGACAGCCGGACGTGTCGGTGCCGGCGCCTACGCTGTGGCGATGGTCGACAGACGTCAGGTGCTGGCCTTCCGCGTGCGCGCCCAACAGCTCGACCGGGCGCAGGGCTCGCTCGCCGACACCGCCGTGCTCGACATCGGCGTGCAGGACACCGGCCCCGACGGCGGCCGCTGGGCGCTGGCGACGCGCGGGGTCGACGTGACCTCGCTGACCGGTGACGACGTGGTCATGCTCTGGACCGTACGCGGCGCCCCGCACCTCTACCGCCGCGCCGACGTGGGCGCGGTGGCCACGGCGGTCGAGCCGTTCTCCGACGCCGACGCGGGCAAGCGCATCTACGACGCGGCGAAACCGTTGAAGGCCGCCGGCATCGGCATCGTCGCCGCACTCGACGAGGTGGCCGCCCGGATGCGGGAGATCGTCCGCACGCCGACGGTCAAGGGCGAGGTCTCCGGGCGGCTCGCCGAGGTGATGCCCGAGCCCTACCTGCGGCACTGCCGGCCGTGCGACGCGATCCACCTCTACGAGATGCCGTTCCGGCTCGCCGCCGTACGCGCCGGGCTGGAGCTGCGCCTCGACACGTCACCGCCGGTCCTGGAACGCATCCGCGGGTTCCATCCGGCCGCCGCGCCCGGCGACCGGTTCGAGCTCATCCGCGCCTACCTGCGGCTGCTCGGCCCGGCCACCCCGAAGCACGTCGCCGACTACCTCGACGCCCCGGTCAAGGAGGTCAAGGCCCGCTGGCCGGGCGACGCGGTCGAGGTGAGCGTCGACGGTGAGACGCGCTGGCTGCTCGCCGCCGACGAGGCGGCGCTGGCGTCGGCGGACGCCACGACGACCCGCCTGCTCGGCCCGTTCGACCTGTTCCTCCAGGCGAAGGACCGGGCGACGCTCGTGCCGGACGCGGCCCGCGCCAAGGAGTTGTGGCCGGTGCTGGGCCGCCCTGGCGCCGTGCTGGCCGACGGGGAGCTGGCCGGCACGTGGCGGCCCCGCAAGTCCGGCCGGTCGTTCACCGTCGCCGTCCAGCCGTGGCGAAGGCTCACCGGCAGCACCCGCGACGCGGTGGTCGCGGAGGCCGAGCGCCTCGCCGCGTACCGGGGTGTGCCGCTCGCGGGTGTCGACTTCGCCGCGTGATGGCATCATGATCGCGTGATCGTCTGGCTCAACGGCGCGTTCGGTGCCGGCAAGACGACCACCGCGCGGCTGCTCACGGAGTCGCTTCCGGACGCGCGGCTGTTCGACCCGGAGTTCCTCGGCTCGATGCTCACCGCGTTCGTCACCCCGCCGACCGGCGACTTCCAGGACCTGCCCCTGTGGCGTCACCTCGTCGTGCAGACGGTCACCGGCCTGGACCGGCACCACCCGGGCATCTGGATCGTGCCGATGAGCCTGCTCGTCCCGGCGTACCGCGCGGAGATCCTCGGCGGCATCCGCGCCGCGGGCGTCGACGTCCGCGAGGTCGTGCTCACGCTCCCCGAGGACCGGTTGCGGGCCCGGATCGACGCCGACCAGGTCGAGTCCGGCGCGCGCGGCTGGCGGCACGACCACGTCGCCCGGGCGCTGGACACGTTCGCGTCGGTGACCGACGCCCACCTGATCGACGCCACCGTCCCGCCCGAGCAGGTGGCCGACGCCGTCGCCGCGCACGTCACGGGCGCAGCCTGATCGTGGGAGGATGCTCGGCATGCCGGATCGCGCGTTGAGCTTCGGAGCGGCGGCGCAGGCGTACGAGCGGTTCCGGCCCGGCTACCCCGAGGAGCTTGCCGACCTGGTGCTGGCGTACGCGGACCGGCCGGTCCGGAGCGCCCTGGAGATCGGCGCCGGGACCGGCAAGGCCACCCGGCTGTTCGCGCGGCGCGGCATCGCGGTCACCGCCACCGACCCGGATTCCGCGATGCTCGCCGAACTGCGCCGGCACGTCCCGGCCGGGGTGCGGGTCCGGCAGGCCGCGTTCGAGCAGTTGCGCGCCGGCGAGCACCACGACCTGGTGTACGCGGCGGCGGCGCTGCACTGGACCGACCCGGACCGACGGTGGGAGCGGATCGCCGGGCTGCTCGCGTCCGACGGTGTGTTCGCCTCGTTCGGCGGGCCGCTGCGGCTGGCCGACCCGGCGCTGCGCGACGGGGTGGCCGCGGCCCGAGCCGAGTTCATCGCCGACGACGAGATCCCGTCGCCGGACGGGACGCCGCCGGAGGCCGGCATGCAGTGGCCCGGCACGGAGCTGCGCGCCTCCGAGTGGTTCACCGACGTACGCCAGTCGGAGATCGCGCGGCGGATCACGATGAGTGCCGACGACTTCGTCGGTCTGCTGTCGACCGTCTCGGCCTACCTCGAACTGCCGCCACATGTCCGTGAGCAGGTGTTCCGCCGCGTCCGGGATGTACTGCCCGGCGCGGTCGAGGTCACCGCCGACGTCACGGTCCACCTGGCCCGGCGGACGTCGCAGACCTGATCAACCGGCACCGGGTGATCCCTTGACGGCACCCTGGCGCGAGTCGGCCCGCCACGGCGCCCCTTCGCCGCCGTCGGCACGCGGAGGCGTCCTGGCACCGCGCCGGACGACAACCCGAAGATCTACGCGGACGAGGGAACTTCCTGACACACCTGACCGACTACTCGATCGGGACACGGCAGCCGGGCAGCCCACGGCTCGACGGGCACGGGCCACCCCGAACAAAAAGCCGATATTTTCGATCGGAGTAGTCGATGTCCGTCACCGAACTGTCCGGCGATCCCGCGCCGGACACCTCCACCGCCGCGCCGGCCGCTCGGCCGGGCCGCCAGCCCACGCCGTTCGCCGCGCTGCTGACCCGGCTCCATTTCTACGCCGGCATCCTGGTTGCCCCGTTCCTGCTGGTCGCCGCCCTGACCGGCCTGGCGTACACCATCACCCCCCAGCTGGACCAGGCCCTCTACGGCGACCGGCTGACCGTGGCCACCGTCGGTGACCAGCCGAAGACCCTCGCCCAACAGGTCACCGCCGCGCGGGCGGCGCACCCCGACGGCACCATCGCCGCCGTGGCGCCCGGCACCGGCGACCGGACCACCCAGGTGGTGTTCTCGCTCGAGGAACTCGGCGACAAGCAGCACACCGTCTACGTCGACCCGTACACCGGCGAGGTGACCGGGCGGCTCACCACCTGGTTCGGCTCCACCCCGGCCACCACCTGGCTCGACGACCTGCACCGCAACCTGCACCTCGGCGAGGTCGGCCGGCACTACTCCGAGATCGCCGCCAGCTGGTTGTGGGTTCTCGTTCTCGGCGGGGTAGTCCTGTGGTGGCGCCGCCGCAGCGCCACCCGCGCCCGGACGACACACCTGCTCGTACCGGACCTGACCGCCCGCAAGGGAGTTCGCCGTACCCGGGGCTGGCACGCCACCACCGGTGTCTGGCTCGCGGTCGGCCTGCTGTTCCTCTCCGCCACCGGCTTGACCTGGTCCCGGTACGCCGGCGCGAACTTCAGCACCGGCCTGGACACCCTGCGCGCCGGCACTCCGGAACTCTCCACCACCGTCGACGGCGTGGCCCCGCCCGCGGGCGGCGGTGAGCATCAGCACGGTGGCGCGGCGACCGGCACGGCGGACAATCCGGCGTCCTACGACAACGTGCTGGCCTCCGCGCGCAGCGCCGGACTCTCGGGACCGGTGGAGATCAGCCCTGCCGCGGAGCCCGGCCTGGCCTGGACCGTCGCCCAGGTCGACAACGCCTGGCCGGTCGCGAAGGATCGAATCGCCGTCGAGCCCACCACCGGCGCGGTCACCGCCCGCAGCGACTTCGCCGACTGGCCGCTGCTCGCGCAGCTCAGCAGCCTCGGCATCCAAGCCCACATGGGAATCCTGTTCGGGCCGATCAACCAGATCCTGCTCGCGGCGCTCGCTCTCGGTCTGCTCTGCGTCATCGTCTGGGGCTACCGCATGTGGTGGCAGCGCCGCCCCACCCGCGCCGGCCGTCGCGCCCCGCTCGGCTCACCGCCCGCCCGAGGTGGCCTCCGCGGGCTCCCGTGGTGGGCGCTGCTGCTCGGCGTACCGGTCACCCTGGCACTCGGCTGGGCACTGCCGTGGTTCGGCGTCACCCTGCTCGGCTTCCTCGTCGTCGATCTCGTCCTCGGCCTGCTCGCGCGTCGGCGCCGCCGGCCCCTACCCGTCTCACCCGCGCCGGCCGGCAGCTGACCCCGGCGGCTATCCGGCCGTCACCGCCTCGGAGAGGCCGGACAGCCGCCGTGAACCCTCAGTCGCGGATCCGCACGGCGCCTCGCCCCTCCCGATCAGCATGTCGTCGGGAGGAGCCGGACGGATCACGGCGAGGCGGGATCAGGACACCAGGTAGGCAGTCAGTCGGTCGGCGAGCGGGCCCGGGCGGCTGAGCGCCACCGCGTGGCCGCCGTCGATCTCGTCCGGCACCACCCCGAGCCGGTCGGCGGCCACCCGGCGCTGGAAGTCGGCGGGGAAGAACCGGTCGTCGCGGCCGATGAGCACCCTCGTCGGCACGGCCGGCCAGGCGGCGAGCGGCCACGGCTCGTCCCACTCCGCGCTGACCTGCTCCCGGCCGTGCGCGGGCGCCTCGGCGACGATCCCGGCCGGCACGCCGTTGTAGAACTGCTGTTCCTCGCTGAGCCCGTCCGGCTCGCGGTAGCCGGTGTTGCTCCACCAGTCCCCCGGCTTCTCGCCGGGCCGCGGAATCATCGGGGTGAGCAGGACCAGGAGGCGCACCGGCAGCCGGTCGGCGACCAGCGGTGCGGTGAACGCGCCGTACGAGTGCCCGACCACCACGAGGTCGTCCCGGTTGCCGACGGCGTCGATCACCGCCTGGTGGAAGTCGGTGAACCCCGCCGACCGGTCTCCGATCGGCAGCTCCGGCACCACCGCGTCGTGACCCCGGGCGGCCAGCTCGGGAACCAGCAGGTGCCAGTCCCACGCGCTGCCCCCGCCGCCGTGGATGAGCACGAACGTCGTCATGCCCGGACCCTCCCACACCGGTACGACAAGCCGTGATTGTCAGTGCGGATACGCCCGGGGCACGCGGGCGGCCCGCAGCTCGTCGCGGAACGCCTCGATGCGGGTGATGACCTGGCGCCGCCCGATCGTGTTCTCGATCCGGTCGAGGTAGAGACAGCGGGCGGCGAGCCGGGGCAGGTCGACCGAGAAGTAGATCGCCATCAGGGGGTTGACGAACAGGTCGCCGTCGCCGGTGCGCCGACTGAACCGTACGTCTCCGAACGCGCCGCCGGTGGCGGCGGCGATCTGCCCCTGGACGATGCTCGGCCGGTGCGGGGTGGCGGCCTGGGCCTGCGCGACCGCCTCTCGGTAGAGCACCGCCTCACGGCTGGAGCCGGGAATGGACAGCGCGCCGAGGTAGCCGCCCTCCCGGTCGAGGGCGGCCAGGTTCTCCAGCACCTCGACGTGGTTGACGCCGTCGTGCGCGTCGATGCCGAAACCGAGGCTGCTCACCAACCGGATCGGCACGTCCAGCCCGGCCACGGCGGCCAGGCTGGTGATGTCCTCCACCGGGGTGCCCAGGCCGCTCTCGTCGCCGCGCAACAGGATGTCGGTGCCGCCGTCGACGAGCACGATCGCGTCGACGTCGAGCCGGTCGACCAGGTGCCGGTACGCCTCGCGCAGCGTCTGCACGCCCAGCGGCGGGAAGGCGTACACGGTCGACGGCAGGTCCCGGCCCGCCAGCCAGCGGGCCAGGTGCCCCTCCGGGAAGTACCAGTCGGGGCTGAGGGTTTCCGGCCGGATCGCCGCGACGTGCTCGTCCACCCACACCTGCCGGTCGAGCAGTTCCAGCTCCGAGAAGGAGAGGCTGGCCAGGTGCACCCGCTTGCCGGCCTGCCACAGGGCCAGGGCCAGCGGCAGGCCGGCGTAGACGTCGAAGCCGCCACCGGCGCCGGCGATCAGGACGTCGTTCGCCGGAGCCAGTGCGGCGAACAACGGCGGAACGGCCAACGTGTACGCGGCGGTGTCGGTCACCAGATGATGATCTCCGCTCGCGTTCGGGCTCGCTGCCCCGTGGCCGGCCGGTCGAGGGCCGGGACCCGCTCGTTCAGGCCGGGCGGCCGAACGTGACCGCCTCCCGGACCAGCTCCGGCGCGTTCTCCACCAGTTGCGCGTCCGGCCGCGCGCCGAGCGCGTCGTTCACTGTGGAGAAGGCGAGCCGGAACGCGATCAGCGTGGTGGCCTCGAAGATCTCCCGGTCGTTCAGGCCGGCGTCGCGCAGGCGTTGGGTGTCGGCCTCGGTGGTGGCGTTCGGGTCCGTCACGACCCGGCGGGACCAGTCGGCCAGCGCCGTCTCCCGCTCGGACAGGGCCGCCTCGTCGCCGCGCAGCACCGCGGCGGCGGTCTCCTCGTCGCTCATCCCGGCCAGCCGCACGCCCCAGGCCAGCGAGCAGTACGAGTCGCCCCGCGCGGCTGCGGTGGCGGAGACCAGCACCGCCACCTCACGCGCGGACAGCGTGGACGCGGACAGCAGTTCGGCGCGCGTGTTCTGGAACGACATCAGCACGTCGGGTCGCCAGCACCAGACGCGGGTGAGGTTGTTGACGTAGCCGTCGGAGGAGAGGTCCTCCTCGTACGCGGCTTTCGCCGCCGGGCTCTGCGGCGGTTCGGGGAGGAAGGCGGCGCTCATGCGGGCAGTCTGCGCCACCCGGGCGCCCCCCACTGGCTGATCAACGACAGTACGATCCGCTGATGATCCGGGCGGTCTTCTTCGACGTGGGCGGGACGATCCTCGACGAGACGCGCGAGTTCGCGACGTGGGCGGACTGGCTGGGCGTACCCCGGCACACGTTCTCCGCGGTCTTCGGCGCGGTGATCGCCCGAGGGCTGGACTACCAGGAGGTGTTCCGAGCCTTCCGGCCCGACTTCGACCTCACCGCCGAACTCGCCCGCCGGGTCGCGGCCGGTGACCCGGAGTCGTTCGGCGAGGAGGATCTGTACCCGGACGCGCGGGCGTGCCTGACCGCCCTGAAGGACCAGGGTCTGCGCGTCGGCCTGGCCGGCAACCAGCCGGAGCACGCCGAGGCGACGCTGCGGACGCTGGACCTGCCGGTGGACGTGATCGGCACGTCGGCGGCCTGGGGCGTGTCGAAGCCCGCGCCGGAGTTCTTCGACCGGGTGGTCCGCGAGAGCGGCGGCGACGCGGCGGCGATCCTGTACGTCGGTGACCGGCCGGACAACGACGCCGCGCCCGCGATGGCCGCCGGCATGTCGGCGTGCCTGATCCGGCGCGGACCGTGGGGGCACATCCTCGACATGCCGGACGTGGCCGACCGGTGCCTGTTCCGCATCGACTCGCTGCACGAGCTGCCGGACCTGGTGGCGCGGCACAATGCGGCGGGCGGCTAGGCCGGGCCGTCACCGGTCACGGAGACCCGCGTCCGATGGTGGCGCGGCGACTCGATCTCGTCGACCACCGCCACCGCCAGATCGGCGTACGACAGGGGCGCCGACGCCGGGGCGCGCTCGCCGCCGAGGCGGTACCGGCCGGTGCGGGTACCGGCCACGTCCAGCGCGGCGGGTGGGGTGAGCACCAGCCAGTCGACTGTGGTGTCCGCCGCGCGGAGCCGGTCCAGGCCGGCGGCGTGGCTGAGCGCGAACGGCCGCAGCTCGGCGGGCAGCACGGCCGGGTCGTCGTAGAGGGGCCGGCCGTGCGCGTCGATCAGGGTGGCGAACAGGCCGATCGCCACGAGCCGGGGCACGTCCGCGCGGGCCAGGCCGTGCAGCAGCGCGTCGGCTGCCCGGACGAAGAACTCCGGATCGAGGCCGGCGGCGGCGAGCGCGTCCGGCCCGGAGGCCGGGCTGACCGCGTGGACGACGGCGTCGTGCCCGTACCCGATGGAGGTGACCGTCTCCGGGTCGGTGACGTCGCCGCGTACCGCGGAGGTGAGGTCGGGATGGCGGGCGGGGTCGCGGACGACGGCGGTGACGCGGTGGCCGCGGCGGTGGGCCTCGGCGGTGACGGCGCGGCCGGCCCGGCCGCCCGCGCCGAAGACGGCGATGCTGGTCATGGCGCGACGGTAGGACGCGGGGTGCCGGTTACCGCAACGGTACCGGGTTACGCTCGGGCGGTGACGCCGCTCGATCCGGACATGTTCCACCCCGCCTGTCCGTCGCGGATGATGCCGTTGCAGATCGGCGACAAGTGGACCGCGATGGTGGTGCTGTGCCTGGAGCACGGGCCGCGCCGGTTCACCGAGTTGCGGGCGCCGCTGCGCACGATCACGCCGAAGGTGCTGGCCGAGACGTTGCGGGCGATGGAACGCGACGGCCTGGTCACGCGGACCGCCTACGACGAGAACCCGCCGCGCGTGGAGTACGCGCTGACGCCGCTGGGGCGAAGCCTGCTGACGCTGGTCGCGGCCGCCCGGTCGTGGAGCGAGGCGCACCTGGACGAGTTGCTGGCGGCCCGCCGGTCGCACGATTCGCGGACGTCGTGACGGCGCCGGCCGGCACCGGGCGCGGCGGGCTGCGGAGGTTCGTTGCGAACGTGATGACGAACGTGCTCGCGAACCTCATCGCGGCGGCGATCATCTACGTGCTCGCCGCGGCCGCCGGGCTGCTCCCCCGCGACCCGGCGCTGATCCTCGCGGCGTTGTTACTCGTCGGCCTCGCCGCTGCCATGATCCTGATCTTCCTGATCAGTACGAACGCCTTCGCCGACAAGGAGGACATCCTCGGCGGGTGGATGGCGATCTCCCTCGGTGCGCCGATCCTGACCGCGGCCGTGGCGTACGCGTTCCGTGAGGGCGATCCGGCGGCGGGGGTCGCGGGCGGGCTGATGGGCGCGGGGCTCACCGGCGCAGGCGTGGCTTTGCTGGTGGCCGGACGGCGGCTGCGGCGAGCGGCCGATCCGTCGCCCGACGGCGAGCAGCCGGCGGCTGAGCCGCACGCCCGGCCCTAGCGTCGTACCCGTGGCATAGCCTTCCGGCCATGGGAACCGCCGAGCTGGACGAGCTGATCGTGCCCGACGCGGAGGCGCTGCGCGCGTGGTTGTCCGCCCACCACGACACGTCGCCCGGCGTCTGGCTCGCCCTGACCCGCAAGGGCGGCACGCTCACCACACTGACCTGGCAGCAGGCGGTCGACGAGGCGCTGTGCTTCGGCTGGATCGACGGGCAGGCCCGCAAGCGTGACCACGAGAGCTCCTGGATCCGGTTCACCCCGCGCCGGGCCCGCAGCTCCTGGTCGCAGCGCAACGTCGCGCACGTGGCCCGGCTGGAGGAGCAGGGGCGGATGACACCCGCCGGCCGCGCGGCGGTGGAGGCCGCGAAGGCGGACGGCCGGTGGGCGGCGGCGTACGCGCCTCCGTCGGAGGCCGAGCTGCCGGCCGACCTGCTCGCCGCCGTCGCCGCCGAGCCCGCCGCCCAAGCCATGCTCGACGTCCTCACCAGCGCCAACAGGTTCGCGCTCATCCACCGGCTGAACGCGGTCAAGCGCGCGGAGACCCGGGAACGCAAGATCGGTGAGTTCGTCGCCATGCTGGCCCGCCACGAGACGTTCCACCCGCAGAAGGCGAAGCCGCCGGCCACGCCGTGACCCACGTCCCGGCTCACGAGTGGTCCCGGACGAACGCGCGCAGGAGCGCGGCGCACTCGGCCGCGTGGGTCTCCAGCAGCAGGTGGCCGCCGTCGAAGAGGTGCGCGTCCATCCGGGTCCAGCGCGCGATGCTGCGCGAGCACCTGTCCACGTCGAAGTAGGCGTCGTGCCGGCCCCACAGCACGAGCGCCGGGGGTTGGTGGGCGCTGTGGTACTCGGCGACCGGCGGGTCTGACCGGGCGTACGCTCGAACGACGCCGTCGTGGATGCGGGCCCGGATCCCCGGCGCGCGCGTCGCGGGTCAGCCAGCCGCGAGGGACATCGCGTTCCGGTCGGCCCGGGCATGATGAGGCGCATGCGGGTAGCGATGGCGACCGACGCGGGACATCCGGGCCGTACCAATGAGGATTTCGCCGGCGCCGTACCCTGCGGCCTGGTCCTGGTCGACGGCGCCGGCGGCATCGCGGGCGCGGACGAGGTCTGCCGTCACGGCATCGCCTGGTACGCGACCCGCCTCGGCGGTGCGCTGCTCGGCGCGCTGGCGCAGGAGCGGAGCCTGCGCGACGTGCTGGCCGAGGGCATCGAGCGGGTCACCGACCAGCACCGCGACACCTGCGACGTCGCCCACCCGATCAGCCCGTTCGCCGCGGTGGCGATGCTGCGGTTCTCCGGCGGGACCGTCGAGCACCTGGTCCTCGGTGACGCGGTCGCGCTGGTCGGCCGGGCGGCCGGTGATCCCGTCGTCGCCCACGATCCGCGTGAGGTGGTGATCGCCCGAGCCTTCGAGGAGCGGCTGAAGGACGTGCCGGAGGGCGGCGACGAGTACCGGCGGCTGCTGATGGAGCTGCGGTCCCGCCGCAACAGCCCCGGCGGCTTCTGGGTCGCCAAGGACGATCCGGCGGTGGTGGCCGAGGCGGTCACCGGCGAGTGCCCGGCCCACGACGTGACCGGCGCGGCGCTGCTCAGCAACGGCGCGAGCCGTCTCGTGGACACGTTCGGCCTGACCGACTGGCCGGGGCTGCTGCGCCTGCTGGAGACCGCCGGCCCGGACGAGGTCATCGCCCGGGTCCGGGCGGCGGAGGCACGCGGGGGCGTCGCCACCGACGACGCGACGATTGTCTGCCGCGCCTGACCGGCACGACAATCCGGCTGTGCTCGTGTTGACTGCGGCGATGGACCGTCAACGGCTCAGCAGCATCGCGCACTCGCACCACCCGATCGCGGCGCCGCTCTCCGGCGTCAACGTCAACCGGCTGCTGCGCCGGGCCGGTCGCCGGCCGGCGGCCCGGATCCTCGACCTGGGCTGCGGGGAGGCCGCCTGGGCGTTACAGGCCCTCGCGCACCACCCGGACGGGCACGCCGACGGCGTGGACCTCAACCCGTACGCGCTGGAACGCGCCACGGAGGCCGCCGCCGTGCGCGGCCTCGCCGACCGGCTCACGCTGCACGAGCGCGACGCCCGGTCGTACGTGCCGGACGGCGACTACGACCTGGTGCTCTGCGTCGGGTCGACGCACGCGTTCGGCGGGTTCGGCGAGACGCTGGAACTGGCCGGCCGGCACGTGAACGCCGACGGCGTCCTGATGGTGGGCGAGGGATTCTGGCAGGTGCCGCCGACGCCGCAGGCGCTGGCGGCGCTGGGCGCGAAACCCGACGACCACACCGACCTCGCCGGTCTGGTCGCGGCCGCCGAGCAAACCGGCTGGACCCCGGTGTACGCGCACGTCAGCGACGCCGCCGAGTGGGACGACTACGAGTGGTCGTGGACCGGTTCGCTGACCGAGTGGGCACTGGACAACCCGGGTCACCCGGATGCCGCCGGCGCGCTCGCCACCGCCCGGGAGCACCGGGACCAGTGGCTGCGCGGATACCGCGGCGTGCTGGGGTTCGTGACGCTGGTGCTGCGCCGGATCTGACCGCCCGCCGGCGCGGGTCCGGCTCGGGACAGGCGGGCGGGGCACTATCGTTCGGGCGTGCAGATCCGTTTCGCCGTACCGGCCGACCCCGCCTATCCGGCCCGCGTGGCCGCCGCGCTCGCCGCCGCCCGGCTGCGCCGCTTCGGCTACATCGGCGCGGTCCTCGCCGCGATCGGGGTGATCGGCTGGGTCGCTTCGCAGGCCTCGGAGCGGGGTGGCCGCTTCGCGTCGCTGTGGACCGCGTTGATCGTGGCCGGCGTGCTGTCGATGCTGTACGCGCCGTGGGTGCGGTGGCGGGCCCGGCGCCGCTCCGGCGGCTACGCGGTCGAGGGCGGCTACGACATCGACGACCGTAACATCATGATGCGCAGCGGTTCGGAGTCCGGCGGCATCGCCTGGGACGGCGTCGAGCGGGTCACCGAGACCCCGGATTTCTGGATCGTGTACGTGGGACGGATGCCGGCCACGGTGATCCCCCGGTGGCTGATGTCCGCCGAGGACGCCGGGACGCTGCGCGCCTTCATGGCCGGACGCGGACTGCTCGGCGACCGTTGACGAGGTTCTGATCGGCTGTACGTGTTGCGTCGCCGACCTGTCCGGCGGGTCGCGTCAACCTGCCGCACCGGCGGTCCCGCAGCGGTCAGCTTGCCGGGCATCGCGTGCCCGGGGCGGGCACGGTCAGGTCGACGAGGTACCGGTCCACCACCGCGGTCGTGCAGTCGGTGCGCTGGTAGGTGCCGTGGCCCCAGCCCTCGTAGGTGACCAGGCGTCCGTGCCGGCCGAGTTGCCGGGCGACGTTCACGGCCCAGGCGTAGCCGGTTCGGGGATCGTGCCGGGCGTTGAGCAGCAGCAGCGGCGTGCGGGTGTGCACGTTCAGCTCGTGCGGCGGGTTGCGGACCGGGGACGGCCAGCCCAGGCACGTCTGCACGGCCAGGAGGCCGGCGCCGTACCGGACGTCCGGGGCGACGGCCCGGGCGTCCCGGACCACGCCGGCGTACGCGGCGTAGTCGCGTACCTGCGCCGGCCAGTCCGCGCAGAACGCCGCGACGGAGACCGGGAGATTCACTTCCGGTGGCGGCGTACCGGCGGCCATGTCCCGCACGATCACCGCGAGTTGCGGCCAACGCGGACCGGCGAGCAGGCCGAGCGCCACAGCGGTGACGTCGAAGGCGGTACGGGGGGCGTACTCGCCCCGGTCCGCGCGGGCCAGCGCCTGCGCCCAGACCGCCCGCACGTCGCGTGCGTGGAGCACGCACTCCGGCGACCTGTCGCACCAGGACACGAACTCGTCGAACGAGTCCTGCAACGCGGCGGCCTGCGTCCGCACGAAGGAGCGCACGTCGAGGCTGTGGTCGAACACGCCCTCCAGCACGACAGCCCGCACGCGGCCGGGGTACCGCTCGGCGTACTGCTGGCCCAGCAGCGTGCCGTACGAGCTGCCGTGGAAGGACAGCTGCCGCTCCCCCAGCGCCCGCCGCAACGCGTCGAGGTCACGGACGGTGCTGAGCGTGTCGGCGTGGTCGAACACCGGGCTGGTCGGACGGCACCTGCGCCACAGCGCCTGGTTGTAGGCCACCGCGGCGTCGAAGTCGGCCTGACCGGTCAGCGGGACGGCCGGCTTGCGCAGCGCCGGATCCGGGGCGCAGACCGGCGCGGCGGTGCGGGCGACCGTACGCGGGTCGAAACTGACCAGGTCGAACCGGTCCAGCAACTCGTCGCTGAACCGGTCGCCCTTGCGGATCCGTTCCACTCCCGAGTCGCCGGGGCCTCCCGGCCCGAACACCAGCGTGCCCACCCGCTGCTCCGGCAGGCGCGCGGACCGGCGTGCCACGGCGAGGTCGACCGTCGGACCGTGCGGCCGGGCCCAGTCCACCGGCACCCGCAGCCGGGCGCACCGCACGCGTTCATCCGGCGGGACGTCCGGCAGGTCGTCGGCGCACTCGCTCCACACGAGCCGCTGCGGCGGAAGCCCGGCGCGCGCCGCGCCGGGCAGTCCCGCCAGGACGGTGAGCGCGGCCAGAGCGACGGCCACGGTACGTCGGAACACGGCACCTCCCGGTGTCTTGGATGCCTGTCGATTCTTCAGCGGCGTCCCACCCGAGTCCCATACGGAAACGCCCCGATATGCCCGTCGGGTCTTTCCCCCATTCCGTCCCTGACGGGCCGAAGGACGGGCAGGCGAGCCGCACCGTGGCGGTCTAGCATCGGGCGATGACGTCGTCCCTGGACCGCCTGCCGAAGATCAGCGCGCCGGCCACGCGGGCGCTGACCGCGGCCGGCTACACCACGCTGCGCCGGCTCGCCGGTGTACCGCGCGCGGAGCTGGCCCGCCTGCACGGCATGGGACCGAAGGCGCTGGGCGTCGTCGAGGCCGCCCTCGCCGAGCACGACCTGCGGCTGAGCTGACGAGGCGATCGCGATGCCGCTCGGCAGGCTCCACCACCTGATCGTCGACTGCCCGGATCCGATGACCGAGGCACGCTTCTGGAGCGCGGTCCTCGGCGACCCGATCACGTACGCGGACGACGACTTCGCCGTGGTGTCGGCCGGTACGGCGGCGTCCGGGCTGGCGTTCCAACGCGCCCCCGAGCTGACGCCGCCGACGTGGCCGGAGCCGGAAGTGCCGCAGCAGATGCACCTCGACGTGATGGTCGACGACCAGGACACGGCCGGTGCGGCGGTACTCGCGCTGGGCGCGCTGCGGCTGCCGGGCGACCACGTGTACGCCGACCCGGCCGGTCACCCGTTCTGCCTGATCCGGCGCCCGACCTGGGCGCCGTCGGTGGGCGGGCCCGCGTGACCGACGACCGACGCGTACGCCGGGTCCGCCCCTACCACTGGGGTGCCGTCTACCTCAGCGACGCCCTCTGCGAGACCGACTTCGACATCGACTTCCACGCCGGGGACGCGCCGGTGTTCGCCACGACGCACCACGTCGCGGTCGTGGTCGCCTCCGCCGCCGTGGCGGACGAGGGAGAGGCAGATGTCACCCTCGACATCCGGGTGACGTCGAAGCGCGTCACGGGGCACCCGTACGAGGTGACACTGGACGTCCCGTCCGGGCGGCTCTACGTCGGCGACGCCGACGACAACGACGAGATCGAGTTGGCGCCGGGCCGCTGGCTGCTGCAGTTCACCGTGGACGACGCGACGGAGGCCCGGCACGTCGAGCTGGTGGTGTCACCGCTCTGACCGGTCACGGCCTCTCCTGGTAGGAGATGAACTCCAGCAGGCTTCCGTCCGGGTCGCGGAAGTAGACACTGGTCCCGGTGCCACCGGCGCCGGCCCGCCGGACCGGTCCGGTCTCCACCTCGACGTCGTGCCGCCGCAGGTGCGCCACCGCCTCCTCGATCGGCCCGGCCCAGACGAAACAGATGTCGCTGTTGCCCGGACGGACGGGAATCCGGGCCACGTTGCCGCCGAGGTCGAGACCCGGCCCGTGCACGCTCAACCGGTGGGGGCCGATCCGGAAGGCGACGCGGTCGCCGCCGACGCCGATCACCTCGGCGCCGACGACGTCGCGATAGAAGTCGGTGGCGGACCGCCAGTCGGACACGGCGATGACGACGTGGTCCAGTCCGGTCACGGGCGCCATGCGATCACCCTATTGGCCGGACGGCGTCCGCTCCCCCGGATCCGCCGAGACCGCCACCGGCGGGCCCGCCTTCAGGTGCCGGGCGAAGAACCGGTTCGCGGCGTCCCCCTCGAACCACGGCACGCCGGTGTGCCCGCCCATGTTGGCGTGCAGCGTCTTCTCCGACGAGCCGAAGGCGTCGAACAGGTCCAGCGCCATCCGCCGGTCGTTGCCCTCGTCGTCCCACTGCAACAGGACGTGCAGCGGGATGGTGACCCGCCGGGCCTCCTCGATGATGGCGCGCGGCACGAAGCTTCCGGCGAACAGGAGCGCGGCCACGATGCGCGGTTCGACCACCGCCAGCCGTACGCCGATCGAGATCACCCCGCCGGCGTACCCGACCGGGCCGCCGACCTCGGGCAGCGCGAGGAGCGCGTCCAGCGCGGCCCGGCACTCCGGGACCGCCTCCTCCACCAGCGGCAGGACGAGCCGGTCGACCACCTCGTCGGCGACCCGCTCGCCGGCTGCCAGTGCCCGGCGCAGGTCGGCGCGGGCCTGCTCCGCGGCGGCGGACGAGGGCCGGTCGCCACCGCCGGGCAGTTCGATGGTGGCGGCGGCGAAGCCCTGTTCGACGCAGCCCTGCGCCCGGGCCGCCAGGCGGGGATACATCCGGCGCAGTCCGCCGGGGTGGCCGAGCAGGATCAGCGGGGCCGGCGCCGACGTGGAGGCGGGCGTCCACAGGATGCCCGGGATCTCGCCGAGGGTGAACTCGCGTTCGCGGACGCCGTCGGCGAGGCGCTGTTCGGAGGTGAAGCGCATGGTCGTGCCTTTCGGGAGTGCGACGGCGCTCCCGGACGACCTATCGCCCGGCCGTGACCCCCGAGGGGAGCACCCATGTCGATACTGCGGTCACGGGTACCACCTCCCTCGTTCTCGGCACGGCCACCGGCAAGGTAACAGCGCTCGCCGGGCGGGCCAACCGGTTTATCGCGGTGTGATCCCGGACCGTCAGCCGCGCTCGAAGCCGGCGAAGACGACCGCCAGCGTCCGGGCTTGCAGGTGCTCGTCCCATCCGCCGTGCAGCGCGCCCTGGCACATGCCGGTGAGCAGCGCCATCACCTCGGGTAGCCGTACCGAGTCGGCGACGGTTCCGTCGGCCTGGGCCTGTTGCAGCAGCCTGCCCATCGCCTCCTCCAGGTGACCTACCGCATCCGGGAGCCGGATGTCCACGCCGGATCCGGCGAGCAGTTCGACTGCCGTCTTCTTCGCGGCGGCCTGGGCCACCGTGTGTCTGAAGAAACCGAAGAGGTCGTGTCGTCCCGCCTCCTCGGTGAGCTGTGCGAGCAGTCGCTTCATGAGCGCGGCGAGCAGGTCCTCCTTGGTGGGGAAATGACGGAAGACCGTGCCGATGGCAACGCCGGCCCGGCGGGCCACCTCCTCGGTGGAGGCGCGGGCGCCGAACTCGGCGAAGACCGCCTCGGCGGCGTCCAGGATGCGTGCCCGGTTGCGTTGCGCGTCGGCGCGCAGGGGCGGACCCTCTACCAAAGTGAGTCTCCACTCATTATTCTCGGAGCCACAAGTCGAGTCATGACTCATTATCGCGGAGGCCGACGTGACACCACAGCAGATCTTCGAGAGCATGCGCGCCAGGTGGCTGGCGAACCTGCCCACCTTCGAGGCCGATTCGCTGGCCGACGACGTGGTGATCGAGACGCCCTTCGCCGCGCCCGGCCACCCGACCCGCACCGAGGGGAAGCAGTCCGTTCTCGAGTACACGCGAGCGGGCCGGGCGTCGTTCCCGGTGCGGTTCGACGAGTGCCGCGGCGTGGTCGTACACGAGACCGCCGATCCCGAGGTGATCGTGGTCGAGTACGAGCTCGTCGGCACGCACACGGTGACCGGGGTGACCGCGTCCGCGCCGTTCATCGGGGTGTTGCGGACCCGGGACGGCAAGCTGGCCCACTGGCGCGAATATCAGCACACACTCGCCATCGCCGGGGCCGCCGGCCCGGCATGAGCCGGCATCAGCGCCGCGGCTCAGGTGGTCGGTGTCGGCGACGGGGCGAACGGCCACGGCTGCGGCCCGAACAGCGCCGTGCACGCGGACAGGAGCCCGCGCTGCGCCTCGGCCATACGGGCGTCGACCGGGCCGGTGTCCTCGTTCGGGTCGTTGCGGACGAACATGTCCCCGGATTCCTTCGCCGCCACCGCCAGCCGTTCGCCGGCGTCCCGGACGCCCGGGTCGGCCGCCTTGCGGGCACGCATGGCGATCGGCGAGTTCGAGGTGAAGCGGACGTCCTGCTGCTCGACCACCCGGGCCACCATGTTGCACGCACCGGCCGCGACCTTGTCCGCGGGCGCGGTCGAGCCGGCCTGAGGAGCGGCCGAGGCCGACGCGGACGACGACGGGGTGGCGGACGTCGACGGCACGGGTTCCGCGGGCGCACACGCGGAGACGACGAACAGCAGGGAGAGCGCGGCGAGTTCACGTTTCACCGCACGAGGCTAGCGATCATGGTAGGCGTGGCCTCCGTCCGGGTGCCCCGCCCACCGTCGTCGCGTCGACATCGGACCGGTCAGCGGCCCGCCGCGCGGAGCATCGCCTCCGTCTCAGGGTCGGGCATGACCTCCCGGACCTCCTGGGCGCAGCGGCACGAGACGGCGATCTTGGCGGCCCACTTCAGCGCCTCGTCGCGTGAGGCCACGTCGAGGACCACAAACCCGCCGATGACCTCCTTGGTCTCCGGGAACGGCCCGTCGGTGACCACCCCGTCCGTGCCCACGATGCTCGCCTGCTGACGTTCGAGCCCGGTGCCGTACACGAACACGCCAGCGTTCACGGCCTCCTGGATGACCGCGTGCGCGTCCTTGCCCACCTGGGGGATCTCCTCCGCGGGGATGTGGTCCATCGCGCCGTCGTTGAACGAGATCAGGTACCGCGGCATGCCATGACTCCCTTGTCCGGGCGGCCGGTCCGGCCGCCTCTCACCCGTCCTACGAACGAGCCGACCCGGATCCGACGTTATACGCCGCTCGACGTTATGCGCCGCTCGGATTCAGTGCGCTTCGAGAACGAAGAAGATGAAGCAGAGGAAGGCCGTACGGCCGTCGAGTTCCGGGGGCAGCAGCTCGCGCGGCGTGTCGGGCGAGAACGGCGGTTCGCTGATCACCGAGAGCCGGAAACCCGCGTCGGTGAACGCCGCCGTCATCGCGTGCAGCGGCCGGTGCCAGTAGGTGAGCGTGGCGCGCTGCCCGTCGAAGTCGTACTCCTCTGACCAGCTCGCGACGGCGAAGTAGTCGGCGTCCGGGAACGCCACCTCGTACCCGATCGGATGGTTCACCGACACCAGGAGCCGGCCGCCGGGACGCAGCACACGGCGCAGCTCGGCCAACGGCGCGGTCCAGTCCTCCAAGTAGTGCAGCACCAGCGACACGATCACGTCGTCGAACGCGCCGTCGGCGAGCGGCAGCGGCGCGCCCAGGTCGGCCACCAGCAGCGTCGCGTCCCCGCCGAGCCGCTCGCGGGCCAGCTCCACCATCGCCGGGCTGCCGTCGAAGCCGGTCACGACGGCCCCGCGCGCGGCGAGCGCCTCGGACAGCGGGGCGGTGCCACAGCCCGCGTCGAGGATCCGCCGGCCCCGCACGTCCCCGGCGAGTTCCAGCATCGCGGGCCGCTCGTAGTAGGCGTTGAACAGGCTGGACTCGTTCTCCGCGGCGTACCGCTCGGCGAAGCCGTCGTAGTGGTCCGGCCTCACCGGGCCGCCTCAGCGGGTGGAATGGGCACGGCGGTGCCGGTCACCGCGATCCCGGCGCCGGGATCGGCGGGGATGCCGACGGTGAGCAGGCTCGGGCGGCCCATGTCCTCGCCCTGCCGCACGGTGACTGTGGCGGGCGGCCGCACCAGGCCCATCTCGCGCAGGTAACCGCCGAACGCGGCGGCCGCCGCGCCGGTCGCGGCATCCTCGACCACGCCGCCGGGCGGGAACGGATTGCGCGCGTGGAACACCAGCGGGGACTCGCGATGCACCAGGTCGATCGTCGTCCAGTCCCGCTCGGCCATGAGCGCGCTCAGCGCCGCCATGTCGTAGTCCAGGTCCGCCAGGCGCTGCCGGGTCGCGGCGGCCACGATCGGATGCCAGGCCCCGGCGTACGCGACACGCGGCGGCAGCGTCGCGTCGAGATCGTCCGGCGACCAGCGCAACGCGGCGAGCAGCGCCGCCAGGTCGTCCGCGCCCAGCGGTACGGTGCGCGGCGCGACGCTGGTGAGCGTGGCGGTGGTGGTGCCGTCGGCCTGCGCGCTCGTGGCGACCTCGACCAGTCCGGCGCGGGTGTCCAGGTGCAGCGCGCCGGGGCCGTGCCGCTGCGCGTACGCGACCGCGGACGCGATCGTCGCGTGCCCGCAGAACGGCACTTCCGCCTTCGGGCTGAAGTAGCGCACCGTGAACCGCCCGCCCTCGCCGGGCAGGAGGAACGCCGTCTCGGAGTAGCCGACCTGCGCCGCCACCTGCTGCATCTCCGCGTCATCCACCCCGGTGGCGTCGAGCACGACACCGGCCGGGTTGCCGCCGGCCGGGTCGGCGGTGAACGCCGCGTATCGGAGAACGTCCATGATCATGAGCCTAGCGCCGGTGGCCCGGCTCGTGGGCCCCCGTGACGAGCCACGCGGAACTACTCTCCGGGCATGCCCAGCTTCGAGATCACCCCCATCGGCACGGTCCGCAACGACCGGACGGACATCCAGCACAGCGACAACTGGGGCGCCGTCCGCAGCACGATCGTCGTCGACGAGCGCTTCGGCGAGGCGTGCCTGCAGGGCCTGGAGGAGTTCTCGCACGTGGAGGTCGTGTTCGTCTTCGACCGGTTCCCGGACGGCGGCGACCACCGCGAGCCCCGTCCCTACCGGGGCCGGGCCGACCTGCCGCCGATGGGCGTGTTCGCCGGCCGTGGTCCCCGTCGGCCGAACCGGATCGGCGTGACGTGCTGCCGCATCGAGTCGGTCCACGGCCGGGAACTGACGGTGGTGGGCCTCGACGCGGTGTCCGGCACGCCGGTCATCGACCTGAAGCCGGTGCTGGTGGAGTTCGTCCCCACGAACGTCCGGCAGCCGGAGTGGGTCAGCAGCATGATGTCCGACTACTTCCGGCCGTAGCGTCGGCGCGGCGCCTCACCGCAGCAGCCTCTCCGTGAGGTCCATCAACCGCTCGGCGTTATGAGGGTCGAGGGTCGGGAAACCGGGCGGAAGTTGCTTCCCCCGGTCGACGGCGGTCACCGGCGCGGTCGGCGGCGCGTCCAGGAACCGGTGAATCGGCGCCACCGCGTCCGCGACGGACCGGGCGGCGACCGCCGCCGCCACCGCGAGCAGCCCCCTTACCACGAACGGGAGCGCGCTACGGTCACCGCTCCTGGTGAACCCGGGATGGTAGAGCACGTATCGGGCGCGGCTGCCGGACCGCTGGGCGAAGCCCACGCCGAGCAGGTCGTTGGCCCGCCCGGCCTGCAACTGGGCGGCGACGGCCGAGTAGCCCTCCCCCATCTGCGGATCGGCCCAGCGCACCTCGCCTCTCGTGACCCCGACACCGGCGACGTTCACGATCACCGGCGCGACCGCCCGGTCCAGGGCCGGACGCAGACCGAAACTGAGCAGGTAGCGACTGACGTAGTAGAGCGCGAACGTACGCTCCAGTCCCTCCACCGTCTCGACGCGACGCGGCGCCACCGCGTTGGCGAACAGCGTCAACGCGTCCACGACCTGGTGCTCGCCGAGGATGTGCTCGATGACCTGCCGCGTCTCGGCCGTGCTGGACAGGTCGACGGGAAGGAAGGCGATCAGGCCGCCGGCCATCGCCTCGCCACGTGCACGGTTGCGGCCGAGCACCAGGACGCGGTCGCCACGTTCGGCCCGCCCCAGGGCGAACGCACGCCCCATTCCGTTCGTGCCGCCACTGACCACCACGACGCCCACGTCGCCCCCTTATCGTGTGCTCATCGACCTGCCCCATCCTGGGCAGCAGGCCGGCGGAGGCGAAAGAAGGCACTTTCATGTCCACAGGTGACACCGATGTGAGTGCCTCGCTGCTCGATCATCGGCTGCCGGTGCCGGTTCCGGCCGGCGAGTACGACCGCTGTCCGGTCACCGACCTGCTGCGGCGGGTGAGCGACAAGTGGACGCTGTTGCTGATCACCCTGCTCGGCCGGCATCCGCACCGGTTCAACGAGTTGCACCGCGCCGTGGAGGGCATCAGCCCGCGCATGCTCAGCCGGACACTGCGTGCGCTGGAAAGCGACGGCCTGGTCGAGCGTGAGGTGTTTCCGACGGTGCCGCCGGGCGTCGAGTACCGGCTGACGCCACTCGGTGTCAGCCTTCTGGAGCCGCTTTCCGCGCTGGCCGACTGGGCGGTCGCTCACCACGCCGAGATCGTCGCGGTTCGTCAGCGGCCCGCCTGATACACCCCGCGCTCATCCGGCCGCCGATCTGGAATGCTGCGTCCATGCCGTCCTTCCCGCCCACCTTCTCCGCCGAAGTCGTCGCGCAGCCGGTCCAGGCCCAGTTCGAGGCGTTTCTCGACGAACACCGCGACGCGCTCGACCGCTGCCTGGACGGACTGACCGAGGAACAGGCGCGCCGATCGTTGGTGGCCTCCCGCACCACGCTGCTGGGTCTGGTGAAGCACGCCACCTTCGTCGAGAAGGTCTGGTTCGACGAAGCCGTCACGGGTCGGTCTCGCGCCGAGATCGGCATCCCGGAGCGGTCGGAGGACTCGTTCCTCCTCGACGACGGCGACACGATCGCCGGGGTCCGGCAGGCCTACCGCGACTCCCGGGACGCGTCACGCCGGGCGACCTCCACGCGAGGTCTGGACGACATGCTCACCGGGCACCGACGGGGGCCGCTTCCGCTGCGCTGGGTGTATCTCCACGTCCTGCGCGAGCTCGCCCAGCACTGCGGGCACGCGGACATCCTCCGGGAGCAGATCCTCGACGGATAGCGTGCGGGGTCACGCGCCGGGTTCACCGGTGAGCGAGCCGGGGGCACGCATCCGCCACGCGTCGGTGACCAGTTCCGTCAGACGCTCGACGCCGACGCGCGCCAGCCGCAGCATGACCAGGGGCAACCCTTCGTACGCGGGGGTGGTGAAGAAGAGGTCGGGCTCGCCGAGGAGCAGGGCCTGTTTCTCCGCCTCGTCGCCCACGTACAGCACGGCGATGTCGGTGCGGATGCGCCGCGGCTTCCCGGGCGTACGTTCGGGATAGGACCAGACGAACCCCTTGCCGGCGACCCGGAAGTCGAAGCCGTCACTGTCGATCTCGACCACGTCGGGCAGCGACAACGCCACCCGACGCACGTCGTCCGCGTCAACCATGACGGTCACCCCGGGACCCCGCCTTCCGCACCGGCACAGCCTAGCCACCGCGCCGCCCCGCAGCAGTCAGGTCCGGGCTGCGGCGCCTTGCCGCCGGGTGCGATGGTCGTGGCGGACATCGAACCGTCTCGGCTGCGGGGGTGGAGCGACGTGAGTACCGACATCTGGGGTGGGGTGGAGATCCGGCCGCACGGTACGGGTTCGCCGTGGGAGCTGACCGACATCAGCCTGCGGGAGGTCTCCACCATTTACGACGCCTTCGGCCTGCTGTTCGGTGTGCGCAACTTCGCCGGGTTCGAGCCGGTCGCGCCCGGCCGTGGCCTGCCGGACGACGTCAGCGCGAGCCTGCGCGCTCGTCACTTCACCGAACGCCATCACGACCCCACCTGGGTGTCGTGGGCGGAGGTGGCACGCATCGACTGGAGCGCGCCATCGCCCCGGGTGGACGACCGGATCCACGTGTACGACCTGACGGCCGAAGGACCGCGCTACCGGAGCAAGGCCACCCGGCACGGGCGATCCTGGCGCGAGGTAGCCGGCGAGCACGCGGATCACCGGGGCAGCAGTTACCCGGAGGGCACCGAATGGCGCTCGGGAAACGTGATGTGGCGGGTGGAGCGCCTGTCCAACAGCGATGCGCTGCAGCGTGACCCGGCGCTGCGCGCGGTGCTGGAAGGCATGCGCGAGCTGGCCGAACGGCACGGCGAGGACAACGTACGACTCGTCGTCTGGTTCGACAGCTGACGCCTACCCGTACAGGTGCACGCGGTGGTCGACGTCGCGGTCCGGCGCGCCGAAGGATGCCACCGCACCGTGTCCGACGTGCACCAGCCACTCCTCGTAGTACCAGCTCGGATCGCACCCGCAGCCGGTGAACCGGAAGTTGGCCCGGTAGCGGCCGACCTGCCCGGGGGCGAGCGTGAACAGCCGTGCCGACGCCGACGGGCGCGGAAACGCCGCCGACCCGGGCAGCCGGTCCACGACGATGCACGCCTGGTCACGCCCGAGCCAGAGCCCGGCCTCGCGGGTCAGCGCGACGTCTCCGGCGCGTACCCCGTCCCGGTGCTCGTAGCCGGCTGCCCGGTCGGCTAGCACCTCGTGGACGACCACCTCGCCCTCCGGCAGCGCCCGGGGCAGCGGCATCGCCCGGACCAGGCCACGGCGGGCGTTCGCCGCAGGCGCGCCGCGGGCGTCGGCGGTCCACCGGACGCGGACCCGCTGGATGAGGATCACCGCCCAGGTGTACCCGCGCTGCCCGGCGCGCGCCAGCGGAAAAGGGAGAACTCTCCCCCGCCGCAGCCGTCCTTCCGGTCATCACCCTGGCCGTTCCCGATGGTCAGATGGTGAATCCGCCGTCGACGTTCACAGTCGCGCCGGTGACGTAACGCCCGTCCGGGCCGGCGAGGAACGCCACCGCGGCGGCCACGTCGGCCGGCTGCGCGTAGTGGCCGAGGGCGGTGAACCCGTTGATCGTGTCCGTGTTCGGGCCGTCGGCCGGGTTCAGTTCGGTGTCCGTGGCGCCGGGGTTCACCAGGTTCACGGTGATCGCTCGACCGCCGAGTTCGCGCCCGAGCGCCTTGGTCAGACCGATCAGGGCGGTCTTGCTCATCGCGTAGAGCGAGAAGCCCGGGAAGACCGCCCGCTCGGCCGTGTTGCTGCCGATGTTGACGATCCGCCCGCCCGCCGACATGTGGCGCACCGCGGCCTGCGAGGCGACGAACGGTGCCCGGACGTTCACCGCGACTGTCTGCTCGAACTCGTCGAGACTCAGCTGCTCCAGTTGTCCGAGCAGGAACGCGCCCGCGTTGTTGACCAGGATGTCCAACCGGCCCAGTTCCCGGCCGCCCGGTCCACCGCCGCGCCGATGCCACGGCCACCACCGGTGACGAGAGCTACCTTGCCGTCGAGTGCGTTGTTCACGGGAGGAAGCCTGGTCGACGTCGGGCCGTCTGTCCGGCGGGGATCGGACGCCGCGTTCGCGCTCGGTCAGCGGCGCACCCGGTACCGCAGGTGAAGCACCCGCTCGCCCGGGAGCACGACGTCCGGATCCTCCAGCAGGTGCTGCGCGTCGACCGACCCGAAGAAGCGCTTGCCGGACCCGAACACGACGGGTACGACGTCCATGCGTACCTCGTCGACCAGGCCCGCGGCGAGCGCCTGGCCGCCGACGTCACCGGCGGCGACCTCGACGATGCGGTCCCCCGCAAGTTCCTGCGCCTTGGCCACTGCCGCCTCGACGCCGTCGACGAAATGGAACGGCGCGCCGGGGTTCCAACCCTCGGGCGGCGGCCGGTGCGTCACGACGACCACGTGGGCGATGCCGCTCGGCGGCGTCCCGTCCCAGCCGTCGGTCAGGTCGAACACGTGCCGCCCGACGACGGTCACCCCGATCTGATCCCAGTACGGCCGGACGTAGTCGTGGGACGTCTGCGACACCCGCAACGCGCCGCTGCCGTCCAGCGGGACGTCCCCGCTGGTCAACCAGTCGAACAGCGGCCCGGGCTGGTCGTTGTCGTCCGCGACGAAGCCGTCCACCGACACCGAGCTGTACAGGACCACAGTGCCCACGCCGGTTCTCCTCTTCCTTGGGTGGCCCCAAGTTAGCGGGCCGCGGGCCGCCGTTCTTGTAGGAAATCAATCGGCCGGCAGCGACCAGCCGTCGATCACGTGGCCGGGGTGTTCGCGCAGGAACCGCCGCCGGACCTCGACGTACCGGGTGGGTGTGAGGCCGGTGAACGCCCGGAACTCGTGGCCGAAGTGGGCCTGGTCGAAGTAGCCCGCGTCGCTTGCCAGCTCGCCCCAGTCGACCGGCCGGGTGGGGTCGATCGCGAACACTGCGGCGGCGAAGCGGTAGGTGCGGGCCAGCCGCTTCGGTGTGACGCCGACGAGTTCCTTGAACCGCTGCGTCAGATGGGTGCTGCTGACACCGGCCGCCGTCCTCAGGTCGCGGATCGGCACCGCGCCGCTGGTCGCCGCGATGACGCCGCTCGTGTGCCGGACCAGCCCCAGTCCGGTGGTCTCGGACAGCCGTCGCCTCAGTTCCTCCTCCAGCAGCGCCAGCATCTTGTGCGGCCCGTCGGCCGCGGCCAGCCGGTCGCGCAGGTCGGCGACGGCGGGCCGGCCCCAGACCTGCTCCAGCGTCACCGGCCGGTCGCGCAGCTCGGCCGCGGGCATCGGCAGGAACGGCGCCAGGCCCCACGGCTTGACGTGTACGCCGACGGACCGGGTCGGGCGCGGGTAGCCGAACTCGAACGCGCGGGTGGGCGTGGTGATCACGCAGCCGTCGGCGTACCCGGTGGTCTCTACGTCGGTGCCGCCGCGGACCCGGAACGGCGCGCCGAGGTTGACGATGAGCAGCGCCGCCGGCATCGGCGGCAGCGTCAGCCGGGGGTACGGGGGCGTGCCCGCCAGGTAGTAGAGGTCGTCGATCAGCCCGTCCAGCGGCGGTCGCGGCACTCTGGACACGTACTCCACGCCCACAGCATCGCGGACGCCCCGCCGTCACCGCCGACGCCCCGCCGGGATCGATTCACGAAAGGCCGCGCCGCCCTTGCTGTGCGGCGGCGGAATGAGTCGTTCGCCGAGGGCGAGCGCGAGGGCGACAGCGCCGAGCAGGGCGCCGATCAACATCGTGCCGGCGGCACCGTGGCTTTCCAGTACGAGGGCCCCGAGAAAGGCGCCGCCGGTGATGCCGACGTTGACGGCGGCGGACAGCGTCGCGGCGGCGAGATCGGAGCGGCCGGGCGCCACCTGAAGGACGAGGCCGCCGAGCGCCGCGGTGAACGCGGCGAACCCCAGGCCGGCGAGTGCGATCAGGACGACGGCAACCGCCGGGTGGTGGCCGAACGCGTACAGGCCGAGCAGCGCCACACACTGCAGTGCAACCGTCGCGACCAGGGCGGACCACGGGCTGCGGTCGACCATCGGTCCGGCAGCGAGGATGCCGAGGACGCTGGCGACGCCGCGCGCCAGCAGGATGGTCGCCATCGACGCGGCGGGCAGTCCGGTGACCTCGGTGACGAACAGGGCGATGTAGGTGTAGCCGGCGATGGCGCCGGCGGTCGACAGGACGGCCACGACGACCAGAAGCCAGAACCGGCGGGAGTCGGGGGTTCTGCCCCGGCCGGCGTGTCCCTGTGCCGGCCCCGTCGACGGCAGCAACCAGGCCACCACGGCGAAGACGAGCACACCGAGCCCGGCCACCGCCAGGAACGATGCCCGCCAGCCGGCACGTTCACCCAGCCAGGTGCCCGCGGGCACGGCCAGGACGAGGGCGACGTTGCCGCCGGCGAACACGATCGCGACCACCCGTCCGTGCAGTCCGGGCCGGAACAGCTCAGCCGCGGTCGGCACGACGACCGCCCAGAACAACGCATGAGTGGCCGCGGTGGCGACCCTGGCTGCCATCAGCATGGTGAACGTACTCGCGAACACCGTGATCGCGTTGCTGACGACGAAGCCGGCCAGGAGCGCCGACAGCAGCCGTCGGCGAGGAACTCTGCGCACCAGCGCCGTCAACGGGACCGAGGCGACCATCACCACCGCGCCGTACACGGTGACGAGCATGCCCACTTGGGACGGCGGAACGGCCAGGTCCACGGCCATCGGCAACAGCAGCCCGATCGGCAGCGCCTCGGCTGCGGTGTAGAGGAACGTTCCGCCGGCGAGGCCGATCAGCGCGCCCACTGCCCGCCGGTGTGCGTGCGCCTGGCCCATTGTTACCCCCTAAACCGGCTATGACGGAAACACTCTAGGAAGGCTCCTCGTCACGGGGCAACTGGTAAAGTCGGTTTTGATGGAAACAGCAAGGGTTACGCGGATGCGCCTGGTCGGCGGCGACCTCGCGCTGGACTTCCTCAACACCCGCGCCGGCCCACCCGTCGGGCCTCCGGACGACGACGTGCTCACCGGCTACGCCGAGCTGATCGCCTGGAGCGTGTACGCGGGCACCCTCACCGAAACGCAGGCGGCGGCGTTGCGCCGGCTGTCCCGCGGCAGTCCGGACAGCGCCCACACCGTCTTCGCGCAGGCACTTCGCACCCGTGACTACCTGGACGAGGTGTTCCGGCCACTGGCCGCCGGCGAGGACCCGGGCGCAGCGGCGCTGACCCGGCTGCGCGACGACGAAGCCGACGCGCTCGCCCACGCACAGCTCATGCGCGGGAAGACATTCGCATGGTCCTGGCGGGACGACCACACGCTTGCCCGGCCCTTACGGCCGGTGGTCCATGCTGCGGTCCAGCTTCTCACCACGGGTGCGCTCGATCGGATCAAGCGATGCGCGGGCTGCCGCTTCCTGTTCATCGACGAGAGCAAGAACCGCAGCCGTCGTTGGTGCAGCATGGACGACTGCGGGACCGCGGAGAAGATCCGCCGCTACGTCGAGGTACGACGCATCCGCCCCAGACGGTGAGCACATGGCGCGAGACGGCCGGCCGCAGCGCCTTCGAGGAGCAGATGTGGGCACGCGCCGGCAGGTGGGCGGAGATCACAACGGGACGGTCGTGGCGCGCCGTGGGGCTGCGTCCCTACCGTCCGGGTCTGCTCGCGTTCTGCTGACCGCTAAGACGTCTGCGCGAGGTCTCACCCACCGGCCATGCTGGCTCCGTGGATTCGCCGAGACGCCCTACCTCCCAGGCCCTGCTCACGAACCTCTACGCGGCCTTCAACAGGCGTGACATCCCCACGCTGCTGGCCGCCATGACGCCGGACGTCTCGTGGCCCAACGGCTGGGAGGGAGGCGTCCTCAGCGGCCGGGACCAGGTGAGTGCCTACTGGCGGCGGCAGTGGGACCGGCTCGAACCCGTCGTCACACCGACGGCGTTCCGCACGGAGCCGGACGGCCGGATCGCCGTCACCGTTCATCAGGTGGTGCACGACAAAGCCGGAACGAAGCTCGCCGACCACACCGTCACGCACGTCTACCGCCTCGACGACGGCCTGGTGGCGGCGATGGAGATCCGCGAATGACGCGACGCGCGTGGCGATGAGTTTCGATGCGGTGCCCGGTCTGCATTCCCGTGCACCCAGCCGCTACTACCGGAGGTAGGCGTGAAGCTTCTTCTCACATCCGCGGGCGTTCAGAACCCGAGCATTCACGATGCGCTGGTCGGCCTGCTGGGCAAGCCGGTCGCCGAGTCCAACGCGCTCTGCATCCCCACGGCCGCCTACCCGATGGGCGGGCCGGCCTCGGCCTGGCGTTTCATCACCGGTCAGACGCCGCTGCCGATGACCGGCCTCGGTTGGAAGTCGCTGGGCGTCCTGGAGCTGACCGCGCTACCGAGCATCGGCCAGGAGCGGTGGGTTCCCTGGGTCCGCGAGGCGGACGTCATACTGGTGCACGGCGGTGACGCGACGTACCTGTGCCACTGGATGCGGCAGTCCGGGCTGGCGGGCCTGCTGCCGTCGCTGCGGGACACCGTCTGGGTGGGGTTGAGCGCGGGGAGCATGGTGCTGACCCCGCGTGTCGGGACGGACTTCGTCGAGTGGCAGTCCGCGCCTGACGACCGCACGCTGGGGCTCGTCGACTTCTCGATCTTCCCGCACCTGGGCCTCGAACCGGACAACACCATGGCGAACGCCGAGAAGTGGGCGGCCGAGGTCGCCGGTCCGGCGTACGCGATAGACGACCAGACGGCGATCACAGTGGTCGACGGCACGGTCGAGGTCGTCTCCGAGGGGCAGTGGAGGCGGTTCCCCGCCGAGCGGTAGCTACCCGAGCAGCGCCGCCGCCGCAGCCAGCGTGGCCAGCGACAGCGTCGTCGTCACCACCACCGCCCGGTTGGCCACCGCCTCACCGACGCCGTACTCCTGCGCGAAGATGAACGTGTTCTGCGCCGTCGGCAGGCCCGCGCACACCACCACGGCGAGCAACTGCGGCGCGGACAGGTGCAGGGCCAGGCCGGCCGCGTACGCGATGACAGGTTGTGCGACAAGCTTGAGCGCGCTGATCGCGGCCAGCTCTCCGGGCCCGGTCGGTTCCGCCCGCGACGGCGCCGCGGGGTGCAGCGACGCGCCGAGCGCGACCAGGGCGGCGGGCGCCGCGGCGCCCGCAAGCAGCGTCAACGGTGCGACGGCCACCGACGGCAGACGCACACCGGCGGCCGAGCACGCGACACCGAGCAGCGACGCCAGGATCACCGGATTGCGTACGGGCAGCGAGGCGACCCGGCGCACCCGGACCCGCCCGGCCGGGTCGCTGCGCCGGTCCAGCACGACCACGATCACGGGTGCCACCACCAGCACCTGCAGCAGCACCACCACCGCCAGGAAAGACACGTCGCCGAGAACCTGCGTCGCGATCGGGATGCCGAGGTTCGCCGAGTTCACGTACCCGGCGGCCATGCCCCAGATCGGCCGCTCGCCGGGCTCGCGACCGAACAGCCGGCTCGCGCCGCCCCAGCCGAACCCGACCACGGCGACGGTGCTCACCCCGAAGGCGAGCAGCGAGCGGCCCGCGAACCCGGACAGCGGCATCCGGGCCAGTGCCAGGAACAGGGCGGCTGGCATCGCGAGCTGGAACACGAACCGGCCGAGCACCGACGCCGCGGCCTCGCCCAGCAGGCCCCAGCGACAGGACGCGTAACCGACAGCGGTGAGGATCCAGATCGGTACGAACGCCGACACCAGGCTCATGCGGGCGTCACCGGAGGGCGGGCGTCACGGCTCGAATGGTCTCTGGCTCAGCGGGCGGAGCGCATGTACTCGTCGATGGTGCGGAAGATGACGTCCGGCCCGCCTTCCCACGCGGGTTTCGGGTCCGGCTGACCCGGAGCGGGCTGGTACAGCCACCACAGATTGCCCCACGGGTCTTCGATCCGAGCAAGCGTCAGCGATCCGTAGAACGGTGTCGGCGGTGTCACGACCACCGAGCCCCGATCGACGGCGCGAGCCAGCATCGCCCCGACGTCGGAGGTCCAGACCTGAAACATGCCCGAATGCGTCCGCCAGCCTTCCTGCGGGTCGGCGAGCAGCACCAGGGAGTCACCGATCCGCACCTCGGCGTGGATGAGCGTGCCCGCTGGCGTCGGCGTTCGCGCCTCGGTGACTTCGCGGGCGTCGAAGACCTCCTCGGCGAAGGCTATGAAGCCGGCCGCGTCCGCCACGACGAGGAACGGATTGACCGTGTGACCGCGCCCCGTGATGGCACCGCCGTCGAGCGTGATCTGGTCGTTCTTCATGCGCGCATGTCTATCAGGCGGCAGTGACAAAGCCCCGACCTGAGTGTCCGTCCTGGTCCGCCGTAGAGGGCGACGAGGACGCGGTCCCGCAGGATCTCGTACTGCCGGCGGCACCGGACGGGTGGGCCCGGCGGGCGTTGCTGAACCTGACCGCCGACGACGACTTCCGACGGCTGGAACTGGTCGGCTGTCAGGTCCACCTCGCGGCCGTCGGCCAGCCGGTTCCAGTAGTGGTGGCCGACCTTGGTGTCTCCGGCGTGGACCTCGCCGAGGATCAGCTCTCCGCCGAGCAGGTCCTGAATGATCAGCGCGGTCACCCCGCACTGCCCACGGGCTGGGTTGCCGGCGTGCCAATCCTCCAGGTCGTGCGGGTCGCAGGTGTCCGCTCCCCAGCCGGCGCGCAGCACCGGCCGCAGCATCTCCAGGTCGATCGCGAGCGGGACTGATCTTTGGTCGTGCTCCTCATACGTCACTCGGGAAGGGTCGGCCCTCGACCGGGTCGAGAGTCAAGAGATCCGACCCGTTCGACCCGGAAGGCGGCCTGATCACTTCGGACAGGTCGATGGCATCCGCGATGCCCCGGACGACCTTCAGCTCGCTTCGAAACAGTCGCTCACGCACGGATGCTGGCTGCTCGGTGAGCATGTCCGGCACACGTCCGTCGTTCGGTACGAACACCATCGTCCCGGAGTACTCACGGCAGCTCGATCACCACGCCGAGCCGACACAGCGCTCGTAAAGACGTCAGACGGTGCGTAGCAGCGGTACCTGTAGGAGTAGATCCACCGGCACACGCATTGGCGTTCCCAGCACGAGCCCCCCTTCCCCGGGCTGCCAAGCGGGCCGCCATACGGATCTGCCGCGAGTTGCGTGCCGTGGCCGGCCACTGCCGGACCCCCGGCATCACCGGCGTGCCTGGGATGCGAGCGCGATGGGCGGGGCACTCCTCGGCCAAGGCGCGGACCTGGTCGGCTTCCAACTCGAACGCTTCACGGCTGCCGGTGAGCAACGTGTCGGCGGCGATGTCCCACCGCAGATGATCGCGGAACTCTCGATACCGGACTCGCCGGTGATCGGCGGTCAACCGCGCCGGCCACGCCTGAGCGGGTAGCACCACGGTGTGTGGCCGGCCGGTCCCCAACCGGGAACGGACCTGCTTCCACCGCGACGGCGGGAACGCGAGGCGGTGATGCAGCAACACCAGGTCGAGCGGGCGCCCCCAACTGTGATGGTGGGGACGTGTCGCGCGACGAAGGGGAAGATAGACCATCGTGTGTGGCGACCGGGCAGCCAGTCCCCACGCCAGAGCGAACAGCGTCGCTGTTTCCTTGTCGAGGCAGAACTGGGCTCCAAGAGGGCCCTCGTACAGACCGGCGAACCCCGGCGGTCGTGCCGGCCGCATGACCCGGTACCGATGGCGCCCGAGGTGAACGGTGCTGACCATCACCGGCCATTCGTGTCCGCCCAACCGTCGACCCACTCCAGCAACACCCTTCGACCCTCGTCGTATCGCTGTCCGGTGACCATTGTCGCCAGGCCCGGCACGACACGGCGACAGAGTTACCTGACGGCGGGGAGCCCGGCTCAAGACCGGGGGTGTACTCATGCCGCCGACGTGCCGCACCAACCGTCCGAATACTTTCGCGCCCGAGCCGCCGGACGTAGACGGAAGCTGTTCCGAGGGTCAGCGCCAGTAGGGTCAGCGGGTGAGCAGATCGTCCGGACGGGCCGGGACCTTTCGCACGCTGTACCACGGGCAGGCCAAGGCCGACACCTCACGAGGTTACGGCCTGTTCCTGATTCGTCGATCGGGATCGTGGGCGCAGCACTGGGCATCGATCAATGCCGGACGGCAGCCTGTCCCACCGCCGCCGCCGGTAGACCTCGCGAAGGAGACGGTCGTCATTCTCTCGGTCGGGGACCGTCCTGTGCTCGGCTATGACGTCACGATCGAGGACGTGACAGTGCGAGAGACGACTCTGGTGGTGACCGGCGTCGAGAGGCGTCCCGTGGGCGACGTGACGCTGGACATGGCGTGTTCACCGGTGCACATCGTGGCGGCACGATTCGGACCCGAGGCCTTCGAGGACATGCTGCTGAACCTCCGTATCGTGCCTGCGGAATGACGTGAGCCGGTGATGTGGGAGGCGGTACCGCGCCGCCTGCCGCTTCCCCGCCTGTCTCACCCGTCCGGGTCTGTCGACGAGCGGATGGGACCACGGTGGGCGGCACCGGGCTGACCTCGCCGGGATGACGGCGTCACTTCCAGGTGATCGTTGCCTTTGCCCGCCAGAGATCCAAGACGGCCGCGTCCCCGCGTAGTTCGAGGCGTTCGGTCCCACTCCGGTTCCACAGCAGGAGGTAGAGCTCGGACGCAGGTCCCACGACGGTCAACTGGGCCGGCATCTCACCGGCTACCAGGCGGCGCCCGGCCGGCTCGATGGAGAGCGTCCATCCCGCGTCGATATCAGTCGGCACAAGAGCCATGCTGACGGGTGGATCGGCCACCAGAAGCCCACCGGGCCGCCCGAAGAAGCCATTGAGCAGTTCGTCGATGCCGTCAGCGGCGAAGGAGGGGGCCCAGGAGGGAACCGTTGAGACAGCCGACTCGGCATCGGCACGGTGTACCGCGGTTTCGTGAGCCTGGCGACGTGCCCAGAACGCCAACGGCGAGGGCGCGGGCAGAAACGTCCAGCATTCAACGCTCTCGTCAGCCGCTGCCAGCGTGTCCACGAGTGCGCGGTGGCCCTCCCGAAACCAGTCCAGCAGCTCGTCGTCCTCGACTGCGGCGAAGAACTCCGCCTCCTCGCGACTGGAGTAAGGCTGATGGTGCCCCGTGATGACGTGGCCCGTGGCCCAGCGATGGACGCCGCTGACATGGCGCAGCAGATCACGGACCTGCCATCCAGGGCAGGTGGGCACGGGTGCGTCCAGGCCCGCCCGGTCCGCCGCCTCTGCCAGTCGGGCGCCTTCCTCATCCAGCGCGGCAATGTGCTCGGCGATACGCATGACGGGAGCGTCCCACGCACCACCGACCCTCTACCAGGCGGAAAGGGCCGGCGCACCCTCGTACTCCGCAAGCAGCTCCCGCCGCCGCGTCGCGCAAGGCCACGGCGCGACGTCTAGGCCCTGTCTCCCGGATCTTGGAGGGTGGGGTCGAAGGTGAGGTTGAGTAGTTCCAGGCCGGTGACGGGCTTGAAGCCGATCTGGGTGTAGAGCGCCAGGGCGGGGATGTTGTCGGTCTCGGTTTGGAGCGACACGCGATGCGCGCCGGCGGCACGGGCGTTGCGGATGACGTGCTGGAGCAGGGCCTTCGCGATGCCGCTACGGCGATGGTGCGGGGCCACGTAGAGGTCGCGGATCGACCACGAGGTGCCCAGCCTGAGCGATGCCGGCGTGACCGTGACCGTGATGAAGCCGCGGACGTGATCAGCTCGGATGGCGGCAGCGGCGGAGATCCGGTGTTGTGCGATCTGGTCCTGCAGCCAGGAGCGGGTTGTCTCCGGGGCCGACGGCTGGCCGTAGTGCACCCGGTAGTCGTCGAACAGAGCAGCTACCTGATCGAACGCCGGATGGGCGGGGCTCATCGGCACGACCGTCGTCATGCCGTCAGTGTGGCCGATGGTCCAGCCTTCGAGAGGGCCACCACTATCGGCCGACCCAGGTGGCGACGCACGCTTCATTGCCCTCGATGTCGGCCAAGACCCACCACTTCGGTGCGTGCGCATCGGAGACCAGCCGGCCACCCGCAGCCAACGCGGCGGCGATTCGGGCCTCGGCCTGATCATGTGGGACGGCGACATCGAGGTGCATGCGGTTGCGTTGTGGGCGCCCGGCGTCCATCGGCTGCAGCCCGAAGCTCGGACCCCGACGCGCCGGGTCGGCCAGATAGTCGTCGTCGATCTGGCGGTAACCCAGCAGCGCCCGCCAGAACGGCAGCACGTCCGCGCCGACCAGCGCGTCGAGAGTGACGTTGACGAGCTGCACGGCGGTCGGGTCGGCGGGGATGTCCAGATCCCTGGCGGCAGCCGAGATCCGCCGGGCCAGCGCGACGTCGCGCGACAACAGGGACACCGTGACGCCGACATGACGCAGATCGACGTTGACGTACTGCTGCTCCGCGCCACCGGCGAGCCGGCCGATCTCATCGACGAACGCTATGCCCTTGGTTAGCGAGCCGGTGCGGAAATACGCCGAGACCACGTGGTAGAGGCAGCGCCAGTCCTCGACACCGTCGGCCGCGTGGAACTCCCCGGCCGTGATCTGCACCGTCATGCCGGCGAACCTAGCATCGGCTGCGTGACGCAGCGCACCGTCGCGCTCGCACGCACAGGCCGGCAGCGCACTCCTGTGCCGCAGATCGGGCGGGCGCTCGGTCCCTCGGCACCGCCGGTTGAGCAGGTCGTGAAAGTCGCCTGCTGATCACCCTGCCGGTGTCCAGGTGCGGAGCGCATCCCCACCCGATCTCGACCGGTCGAGCGCCTAGGATGGTCCCGGTGACCTTCCCCGAACGGCGACCCGCCGACGTCCCGACCGACGAAGAACGGGTCGACGAGGCCCTGCGGTTGCTCTCCGGCCCGCCGGTCGCGCTCGACGTCGCCGTCAAGCGGCTCGCCCGTGGCGGCGGCGTCTACGCCTGGTGGGCTGCTCCTTCGGTCCTCCCCGACCTCCCCGGACCGCCGAACGACACCGACCCGTCGCGGCGGATGCTCTATCTGGGCCGGGCCACCAGCCTACGGGGCCGGATCCTGCGCAACCATCTACGACGTTCCGGCAGCTCGACCCTGCGCCGCGCGTTGGCCGGGCTTCTCGTGTCCGAGGGCTACCGCACGATTTGGACCGACCGCGTCGTCCTGGTCCCCGCAGACGAGACACGGCTGACCGCCTGGATGCACACGCACCTGCGCCTGACCTGGGCGGAAGACCCCGAGCCGACGGTCATCGAAGCCGAACTCGTCCGGCGCCTGCACCCACCGCTCAACGTCCACGGCGTCGACCCCGAGCACATCAAGGCCGCAGTGGTCGCCGCCAAGAACTCGTACAACGCCAGCAGCGGCCCGGAGCAGCCCTAGCTTCACGCCGTCAGCGATGCCTCCAGATCACGACGGGTGAGGGCGGCGCGGAGGTGCAGCCCCTCGGCCGCCAGGTTCTCCCGGCCACCCTGCTCGCGGTCGATGGCGCAGACCACCGTCTCGACCTGGGCACCGACGGACCGTAGTTGTCCGCACGAGGTCAGGAGCGCGCCTCCGGTGGTCACGACGTCCTCGACCACCACGACCCGCAGACCGCTCACGCGACCGCCCTCGGCCAGTTTCGCGGTCCCGTACTCCTTGGCCTGCTTGCGCACGAAAACCGTGGGCAGCCCGGTCAGCTGCGACATCACCGTGGCGATCGGGATGCCGCCCATCTCCATCCCCGCCAACACGTCGCACTCCGGAAGCAGAGCCACCATCGCCTCGGCGACCTCGCGCAGCAGCTCCGGCTTCCCCTCGAACAGGTACTTGTCGAAGTACTCGTCGCTGACCTGCCCGGATCGGAGATGGAACCGGCCGGTGAGGTGGCAGGTGTCGTAGACGCGGCGCGCGAGCGGGTGAGTCACCGGCCCAGTCTCGCACCCGTCAACCGATCCGGCGGATGCGTACCCTCGGACGCTCGTTGCGCAGGTGCCCCAGCTTGTGCTGACGGACCTGCTCCTCCCACACCTCCTGGTCGTACTCCGGATCCGGCGCCGTCCACCGGTGCGACCCGTCGCTGTAGTGGAACTTCTCGTCGCCGGCCCGCAACACGCTCACCGCAGCCACCCCAGGAACCGCCGGTGCAGCGTCCCCGCCGGCGCCCAGCTCAGATCCGCCGTCGCCCGCACGAGCTGCGCCCCCAGGTACACCGCCAGCGACACCGGCGCACCCTCGTACTCCGCAAGCAGCTCCCGCCGCCGCGTCGCGCACGGCCACGGCGCACCGCACCCACCGCACGTCCAGACCGGCAGCACCGGCCCGTGGGTGCTCACCCGCGCACCCCCAGGAAGCGGGCGACGCTCGCGCGCGCCTGCCGGCTGGTCGCCCACGCGACCTGCCAGCAGGGGTACGGAGTCAGCCGCGCCCACCACAGCCGGCAACCCACGCACATCCCGTCCAGACCCCGTACATGCACTGCCAGGATCGCCTGTTCCGCAGTCCTCACTGGTCCTCCTGCGGCGGCCAGTGACCACGATTGATCGGTACGCGGTGGCGGTTCCGGCACGGCAGCTCCGCACCGCAGCGGCACACCCACCGCCACTTCCGCCACGACCAGGCCGGGCGATGCCGGCGTACGAGCGTCGACGCGACCGCGAGGAGGTAGCCCTCGTACGGCAGGCGCGGCTTGGCGGGTGCGACGTCGGCATCCCGATGCGGCGCTTGCGCCGCTGCCGACTCACCGGGCGCTGTCTGCGCGTGATCCGATTCAGCCAGCCCGAGGGCTCTCCGCTTCGCCGCCTCCCATTCGGCCTTCTGCGCTTCCTGGCCCGTGGGGCGCCAACGGTTCCGACCGCCCATCACCACCTCCGTCCGCTCCGGCGCGACGGATCACCTCACAAGGGAGTGCGGCGTCGCGCCCGGCAGGATGAGGCGTTTCCTCACCCGAAAACGGACACTAGGGCCGCATGGTGATGGAGAAATTACCGCTGGTTATGCCGCCAGGCTGATGCCCAGACGCCCGGCCAGCAGACGCAGCTCGTTCGGCACGGCCCGCCGCTTGGCCCGCTGCGCCATCGCGACGACCGCGTCCTGGGCGAGCGGGTTGAGCGAGAACGGCACCGGCGCTGCCTGCTCCGCGCGCACGAACGCTGCGATCGCCTCGTTGTCCCGGCGACCGGAATCGGCCAGTGCCCGCCCGAGGTCGAGCCAGTACGACATCTGCCGGATCGACGCCGCCAGCACCTGCGGCCGTACCGTGCGGGACAGCTCGATCACCCGGCCGGGCTCGCCGGACTCGGCCGCGATGGACATCTCCCACAGCGTCACGTTCGTCGGCCCGAACCCGCAGCCGTTGAACCCCATCCCGTCAGCCGGGTCACCCAGGGTCGCCGCTTCCCGGGCGGCCTCGGTCAGATGGTCGCGCGCGGCGTCGAGACGCCCGCTGACTGTCGAGGCCAGAGCCGCCGACAGGTGCAACTGGCCGAGCATCTGCCGGACCCGTTCGTCGGAGGCAGCGGACTGAAGCTCCGCGAGCGACCGGTCAGCAGCCCGCGCGGCGAGCGGGGCCGACTCGATCGGCAGGCTCTGCGCGTACGCGAAACGGGTCGCACCCAGCCACGCCGCCTCCTCCACGTCCTCGGCCGCCGCCACCGCGACCCGAGCGGCGTTCAACGCCAGGTGGCGATAGCCGAGGTGCCGCAGGCAGGCCGACGCCTGGTACGCCACCTGTGCGAGCGCCGGTCCGCCCGCCGCAGCCGCCTCCAACAGTAGGCCGGGCAGCATCTGGGCCATGGCCGGGAAGTTCGAGCGGTGGCGAAGCTGCTCACTGCGCGCGATGCCCGCCGCCAGTTCTTCCCGGCTGAGCGTCGACGGCCGCCGCTCGCCGTCCTCGATCTCGATGAGCGCCGACCAGATCGCCGGCACGCACTCCGCCGCGCGCTCACGTGCGGGGTCACCCGTCTCGGTGCCCTGCCCGAGCAGGTCCGCAACCGTCACCTGCAACGCGGCGGCCACGGCGACCAAGGTGGAGCGCCTGTCGATCGTCTTGCGACCCGACTCGACCTGGGAAATGTAGGACTGGCTGACGCCGGCGAGCCCAGCGAGGACGGCCTGGCTCATCCCGCCACGGCGCATCCGCCAGTAGCGGACCCGGGCGCCGATCGTGTCGGCCTTGCTGGCCATGTCTCGCCTGCCTCCCAGGACGAGGGCTGGGACTTCGGCACCGGCCGGTGAGCCGGCATGCCCGTGCGCCAGTGTACGTGGATCGGTGCTCTCGCATCGACGTCGAGGGGTTCCTACCTGCCGCTCCCCCGCGCTCTGTGGTCGACTGGTTGGGCTGACCGGAGGTGCCGCCGACATGCCAATGCCGCCTGCCTACTTGGCTATCGCCGCCGACCTACGTGCCGCGATCCTGTCCGGAGAACTTCCCGCTGGAGCCAAGTTGCCGTCCGAATCCGGCCTGATGCGCCAGTACGACGTGAGGCGGACCGTCGCCAAGTGGGCCATCGCCGTGCTGAAGGGCGAGGGCATCGTGGAGGGTCGCGCCGGATCCGGCGTATACGTCCGGGGCACCACCCGGCTGGTTCGTCACGCCCGTGGCCGCAACGTTCGCTCCGACGACGGGCCGACTTCCCCGTTCGCGCGCGACGCGGCCGGCGCCGGGCAGCAGGGCGCCTGGGAGCACGACAGCCGACATGAGCGGGCCGATGAGCGAATTGCCGCCCGGCTCGGCATCGAGCCGGGCGCACCGGTGATGCGGACGTCGTACCGCTTCCTCGCCGACGGCGAACCGATACAACTCTCCGTGTCGTACGAGCCACTTGCCCTCACCGAGGGCACTCCGATCGAGTGGCCCGAGGTCGGAGAGATCAAGGGCGTCGTTGCACGCATGGACACCATCGGCGTACGGATCGACGAGGTTGTGGAGCGTGTCAGCCTTCGCTCGGCGACCGCCGACGAGGTCGAGGCGCTCAACCTGCCGGCCCGCACGTTCGTGCACACCATCGAGCGGACCTACACCGCGGGCGGTACGCCGGTGGAGACGGCCCACATCGTGCTACCAGGCGGCCGGTATGACCTCGTCTACCGTCTCCCCATCGACTGACGACTGGCGAGGGGATGCGGTGTCGACGAGCTCAGCGGGTGAGAGGGCACTTCCAGTGGACAACGATCCTCATGCAGGAGCCATGAGCTTCATCTTCGAGGCCGGCGTGCTCAAGCGCGCCGCCCGGACCGGTTGGTGGTTCGCCGGTGTGAAGCAACCCGAGTCGATCGCCGAGCACTCGTTCCGCACGGCGCTCATCGGCATGATGCTCGCAGCCATGGAGGGCGCCGACCCGGCTCGCGTCTCGATGTTGTGCATCCTGCACGACACGCAGGAAACCCGGATCACCGACATCCCCCACATCGCCAAGCGCTACCTCACCGCTGCGCCCAACACCGCCGTCACCGCCGACCAGGTCGCCGACTGCCCGCCCGCCGTAGCCGATCTGATCAACGCTGCCGTCGCCGAGTACGAGGCCGGCGAAACCCTGGAAGCGGTCGTGGCCCGGGACGCTGACAAGTTGGAGTGCCTCGTCCAAGCGGTCGAGTACCGGCATCAGGGAGTCGCGGACGTTCAACGCTGGATCGACAGCTCGCGAGCCGCATTGCGGACTACGTCCGCTCACCGTCTTGCTGACGCCGCTCTCACTGGTGCACCGATGGCCTGGCTGAATCCACCGAACCCGTGATCAGAGGTCGAACGGCGGCCCTTCGACATCTAGCTTTCCGTCGCCTGTCTCACACACCCGGATCTGCCGAGAAGCGGACGCGTGGACTGCGCACGAGGGCGTCATGGCGGGTTCGATTCCGGAGCACTACGTGCGAACGTCGCGCGGTTGAGGGAGGTTTCACTGCGGTCCGTTACAGCGCCGTCCGTCACGGCGAAGCGGATCACGAGTGGACCCCGACGTCCCAGCGCCCACACGGTGAGCGCGAAGCAGCAGAGCGCCGTTCCCGTGATCGTGACCGCTGTCCAGCCGCCCGCGGACCAGAGCGTGGTCGCGGCGGCGGAGCCGATAGCAGCGCCGATGAAGTTGCCGGTGGCTAGCGCCGTGTTGAGCCGGCTGCGGGCCTCGTGGGAGAGGGCGAACAGCCGCGCCCGGTTGAGGAGAGCCTGCGTCTGGAGGGCAACATCGATCATGATGATCGCGATGATGATAAGTACGACGGACCGGCCGGCGAACGCCGCGACGACGAAGGCGCCGAGGGCCAGTACCCAGGCCGCGCCGGTGGCCGGAAGCGACCAACCGCGGTCGTGCAGACGACCGCCGTGCAGGCCGGAAAGGACACCAGCGAGGCCAGCCAACCCGAACATCCCAATCACCGCTACCGGGTACCGGAACGGTGGGCCGCTGAGCAGGAACGTCAGCGCCGTCCAGAACAGCGAGAACGCGGCGAACCCTGTGGCGGCCAGGACCAGCGTCCATCGGGCCGCCCGCTCGCGCATGACCACCGCTCCGACCGAGGCGATGAGCTGCGGGTATGGCATGCGCGTCCGCGGTGCCAGCGGTGGAATCGCGCGGTAGAGCAGGACCGCGAGCAGGACGGCGACGAGCGCGGCGAGGGCGAAGATCGCACGCCACCCGGCGGCGCCGGCGACGAACCCGCTGATCGTGCGGGAGGCCAGGATACCGGTGAGGGTTCCGGACCCGATGGCGCCGACGATCCGACCGCGGTGGGCGTCGCCGGCAAGGTACCCGGCGAGCGGTGTGAGGACCTGCCCGGAAATCGTCGTCACGCCGAGCACGCCGAGTGCGAGGAGGAGTACGCCGATCGACGGCGCCAGCGCGCACAGCAGTAGTGCGGCGGCCGAGGTCAGCAGCATCGCCGGGACGAACCGGCGGCGGTCCAGGACGTCGCCGAGCGGCACGAGCAGCAGCACGCCGATGGCGTACCCGACCTGCGTCGCGGTGACGAGCCAGCCGGCCGTCGCGGTCCCGGCGCGTAGATCGCCTGCGATGAAGCTGAGCAGCGGCTGCGCCCAGTACAGGTTGCCGATGGCCGCTCCCGCCGCCAACGCGAACAGGAACGTCAGCCGGCGGCTCATCTCCGACGGCGGTGCCATGCGGGTTGCTGCCACCCTGCCACGCAAGGCGCGGGATCAAGGCGTGGGGCCCAGCGAGGGCCTGAGCGTGGCAGGGCCGCATCCGCCGGGATGTCCAGATCTCTCCCGGCACCCTTCAGGCGTGCCCGGACAGGTCGACACGGCGGGCAACGACAGTCCCCACCGGTGGGGTCGCAGTAGGGCACAAGACGCTGTCATGGCGATCGCGTGGGTATGGCTCGTCGCGTTCGCGGCCAGCGGGCGACGCCGTTGCCTTGGCATGATCGGGTGCGCACATCTGCCGCGATCCGGGTGCTGCCATCTCACGTCCACCAGTTACTCATTGTTGGCGGACGTGGGTGGCCGATCCGCCGCCGTCGTGCCGTCCCCAACGCCTGGCCGGCGGAACCTCTGCACATCTGGCGTATCTGCCTCTGCACGAAGTTGGCTCCGGCAAGATTTTCGTAGCCGGAGATCGCCATGGCGTCCTGACCCGGTGACGGGCTCAGACTTCCTTATTGTCGACCCAGCGACAAAACGGGTCCGTGGTGTCCTCGTCGCCCATCTCGGCGGGCTCCGCCACGATCTCCAGCCCGGTCGCCGGGGCGGTGACACCGAAGGTGCGGTGCAGCCAGTCCCGGTAGGGCGCATTGACGATCTCGTGGTCGGCGTCCCACGGCTCGGGCGGCGCGCTGAACTCCTCGTTCCAGCAGATCTCCCGGTAACCGATCGCCAGCAGCCGCAGAAAGTCGACCGCATCATCGGCGAGCACACACGTCATCATCGAGCCGCTGCCCGAACCGAGATGAACGATCCTCACCTGTCCCCGACCGTCGCGCCACAGCGCGGCCATCGAACCCTCGCCACCAGTCTGCGCGAACGGCCACAACCGCGCGGCCGCATCCGGGACCGACTCGTCGAACCAGGACCGTGCGTACGACAGGGTCTGCTCGGCGGTGTAGCCACGCAACTCGATCGAGGTGCCCACCCAGCCGTTGTCGCTCAACGAGCCGTACAGATCCCCGTCGTGCCCTTTCACCACGAAACCCTGCTCGTCGACCCAGGCGAAGAGCAGGCGCAGCGGCTCCGGAAGGTCGAATCCGTCCGGCACCCGTGCCAGCGTCGTCTTGAGGAAGTCACCCACGCCCGGCAGCGTACGAGATCACCTCGCCCTCCCACAGTCCCAGCCGCACTGCACGGTCGCCGACGTGCAGGGTGCCGCCGACCAACTGGCCGACCTCGTCGTGCTCCGGGTTCCAACCGCTCAGCACTCCCGCGATCACTGAGGCGAAGGGCTCCTCGCCGGAGGCGTCCCGCCCGACCCAGCGGCCACCGTCGTAGTCGTAGTCGTAGGCCGACCGCCAGCCCTCGTCACCCGGAGCCGTCGGCACGATCGTCATGGACCAGTCGCTGCGCCCGTCGAACAGCAGGCCACGGCCGTCGTCCACGACGAGGTGGACCGGCCCGGCGGTGAGATCGACCGGGTCACCGGGCCAGCGCCAGGCCAGCCGCGTGACCGCGGCCAGGCGGCAACCGATCAGCATGTCCATCAGAATGGTTTCGTCAGTTTCCTGCCTAGTAGTGACCGTTGGTGTCGTAGAACCGGCCTTGGCGCCGCAGCACCGGCGAAACCGCCATTTGAGCCGTACGGGCGGGGATCGTTGCCCCCCGCATCATAGAGATGTCGCTGTTCACACCGCTCTACGAGGAGCACGCAGCCAATCCGCCCTCGGTCCGCGATGTGTTCGATTCGTCGACCGCCACGACCGCTGGCGAGCCTCAACACGAGTCAACGCACTGATCTGCCGCGAGTCGCGTGCGGCGCTTTTGGCCGATCGCGCTTCGTGAGGACGTCAAGATCTTGCGAGCGTGTGGCGATTGCCTTCGTCACCGTGACCGGGCCACACGCGGCGGCCGGGCTGGCGTCCTGTGGCTCCGCGTCCGGCTTGACGCCGCCGACACGGATCTGCCCGGGTCTTCCCGCTGTCGGCGCGAATTTGGCGCCTTGTACTTACCTCGGACCGGGCGCTGCTACCACGGCAGGGTCTGTTGCTGGACGAAGCGGCTGGTGATCTCCGTCAGCCGCGCCGGGACGGTGTTGGCGCCCCGGCGCAGATAGAACTCGGGCTTCTCCCGGTTGTATGCATGCCAGCCGGTCCCGACGGGGACCTCGACCAGCAGCACCGTTTTGCCGTCCACCGACACCGGGCGCACGGTCGCCTCTGGGTCCGGATCGATGTTGCTGCGGATCATGTTGTGCAGCGCGAGCATGAGCTCGTCCAGCTTCGTCGCGTCAACGCCGACGATTTGGCTGTCGTCGGTCACCCCGATCAGCACGGTTCCGCCCTCGCCGGAGGCGAACGCGGCCACCGTTTTGAGCATTTTTCTCCTGTGCTCGCTGACGGGTAGCTGCTCCTTGAACTCGACGTACTGCGATTCGCCGCCGGCGATCAGCACGCTCGCGTCAGCGCCGGGCAGGTCCCAGATGACCGAACTGTCGGTGTCGCCGCCGGGCCCAGGCGCGGGGAAGTAGCGGAAGTCCAGCCAGTCGTCGTCGGAGCGCAACATCACTATGGTGGCAGGCGCGAGGCCTCGCGGCAGCCGGAACCGGAGGCGCCCGGTCGTGCCGACCGGGCGGATCTGCCGGTTCTCCGGGGTGGCCAGCTCCACTTGTGCTCCGGCGAGCTCGGTTCCCTTCACGTGCACGGTCAGCGCGTCGGGGGCGATGGTGAGACGGTCGAGCCAGCCGCGGCGGTCAGCTCGGACGATGCGCCACAGCATGTGCGTGGGCCGGGGACCGTTCTCGACGGTGGTCTTGTAGAAGAAGGCGTTGAATGCCGCTTCGGTGTTGAGGAAGCTCGGCCCGTCGCCGACCAGCACCTTCCGCGGCCGCGTCGGGACCTGCGTCGTCGGGCTGAGCTGCCATTCGGTGCGTGGCCACGGCAACACCGCGTTGTTGTAGCGCACCTGACTGGCGATCCGCTGGAAGCTGCCGCTGTCTTGTACGGCCGGGGCAGACACCGTTAGTTCGGCGACTTGCTGCGACATGCCCCGCACCAGGTCGGCGGCCAGGGGCCCGGGCAGGCGGCGCTCAACGAAAGCGTCCTCGCCGTATGTCCAGTTACGCTCGCGGAGAGGGCTGTCGGCGTCGATGAGTACCTCGCCGTAGCCGATCCTCCAGGCATCCTTCTCGCCGTATAGGGCCAGTCGGACGTCAACGTCGTTGCTTTGCTCGATCATGCCGGTCAACTCGTCAACCGGCGTCATGCCGTTCTCCATGGCCGGCACCACCCTCCGCGTCGCCGTCGTCCTAACGCGGGCGTCGTCCGCCACGCTGTTACACCTGTTCGGCAATGGCCACGAGCGTACGCCGGGCCTGGCATGCCCCGCCGCTCAGTTATCCACCCAGGCTGCCATCGGGACGGCGTCCGTAAGGGTGCGCATCACCCGGCCGTACCTACTGTCGGGTCGCTCGCTGGTAGCGGCATTACCCCGCGCGCCCATCCCTTGCCGCGTTCGGCTGGGACAACAGGTGGGAAGGGCGTCGGGCAGTATCGACGCGAGCCGGCCGCGGGATCGGATGGGGCACCAACAGGTGGGGCGCAACTACCGTCGGCAGGCTGTCCAGCCAGTCGGTGAGCTCCTCGGGACGCCGAGGCACGAAGGTCCCGATCGTCCGCAGTTCCTTCGAACTTTGCAGCGCCGCCCGTACAGCCTTGTCAGGGAACACCGCCTCGCAGTATGCGTAAGCGACTGAGATTGCGTCGATGTCGACGATGTCGTTCACCGTCCACTTGTGCAGTGGATTCTTGTGGTACCTCGTCTTCACGCTGATCGCTACCTGGGTGTGGGGCATCGAGCCCATGAACGACCTCAACTCATCATCCGCTGGTTCGAAATCAGGCATTCCCCCCTTCCTACGATCGATCCGCATCCGGGTGTACATGTCCATCCACTCGTGCACGATCTCGCGCGCGCCGATGAGATCCCGCAGCCGGCCACGGCGCCACTTCGGGTGCTCGTTGAGCACGCGTTCGGTGTCGAGCTCCCATTCAACCCGTTGCTTCTGACCTTCGAGCGCCACCTCAGGCTGGAAGTTCGGATCGGCTCGGAGGACCTCGAGGTCCTCATCAGATGGGCCCCGCAGCATTCGGCGCTCCATCTCGTAGTTCATCCTCGCCATCAGCTTGTCGAAGTCGGCGTCGCTCATCTCTGCACGAACGGCTTCGGAGCCGTCGCCTCCGGCGCCATTGCGGATCTTCATCCCGCCGACCCAACCGAACGCTTGGCCAAACGTCGGCCGGACGAGCAGCACGCTTTTTGCCGAGATATCTTCACCCATGATCTGCGCCATGCCTGCCTCGAACTCGAGCTCCGCGATGACCGTGCGACCCAACAGGTAGTTGTAGTCAGACAAAGTCTCGAGGATGTCCGCGAGGTCGCCGCGCTGCTTCGGGTTGGTGATCTTCGAGATCTCCCACAGGTGCTCTCCACTAAGCGGGAACATGGCCCGCTGCTCAAGCTTCGCTCGCAGAGCCGCCTTGTAGAGGTCAACGTAACTTTCCGGGACCTTCGTGTCACCGCCCAGCGCCCGGGCGATGTAGATGATCGTGTTCAAGTCCAAGTACACGAGCGGAATTCGCGGGCGCATGACATTCGCCCACACGAGCTCCTCGGTCATCGGAGCCCTCAACTCGGCGGTCACGACGACACCTCCCTGCAGAACGCAACACAAGTCTGAACCCGACTACCGACATCCGCCTCGTAGTTTCTCCGCGGTGGCTTAGTACTCCAACGTCACTTGGATTCGGCGTTGGGCGTGGCGTGGGTATGAGGGCGGCCACCGCGTTGATCATCGATGGTTTGTGAGGACAACCGAAGATCGCGCGATGGCCGTGGGCCACAGCGTAG
>NZ_QMEZ01000007.1:0-254279 GCF_003315815.1 Micromonospora sp. LHW51205
TCTGCGACCAGTTCGAGAACAGACCGAAGTTCATCGACCCCCACGACGACCCGGTGTCGTGCGTCGTCGCGTAGACCAGGTGCTGCCCGTTGTACGGCACCACCGTGAAGTCCTTCAACGACACCCAGCCCGACCGCGGCTGCGCCAACGCGCCCGTCGACGACCACCGGTACGACGACGGGAGACTGCAGGTGTTGCCCGGCGGCGGCGTCGTGGGTGGCGCCGTGGTCGGCGGTGCCGTGGTGGGTGGCGCGGTGGTGGGTGAGCCGGTCGGGCCGCCGGTCGGCGTGGTGCCGCCGGTGCAGGTCACGCCGTTGAGCGCGAAGCTGGTCGGCACCGGGTTGCTGCTGGTCCAGGAGCCGTTGAAGCCGAACGACGTGTTGCCGTTCGTCGGGATCGACCCGTTGTAGTCGACGTTGCGCGCGGTGACCGCGGACCCGCTCTGGGTCAGGCTCGTGTTCCACGACTGGGTCACCGTCTGCCCGGCGCCGAACGACCACGTCAGCGTCCAGCTCGACACCGGGTCGCCGAGGTTCGTGATGGTGACGTTGGCGCCGAAGCCGCCCTGCCACTGCGACGAGATCGCGTAGTTCACGGAGCAGCCCGCGGCGGCGGCCCCGGCGGGCAGCTGCGCCACGGCGACCGACGCCGACGCGAGCAGCGCGGCGCCGGCCGACGCCAATATGGCATTGACTGATCTGGATCTGGACATGAATTGACCTCCTGCGGGGGCGGCGGCTCTGGCATTGGCGGTGGCGATTGTTTTGTGAGCGTTAACAGCCGCGTCAGGGATGTTACGGGAGCGCTCCCATGCGCTCAACAACCCATTTCCGCACCCACCGAATCAGCGCGGCCCCACCCGCCCGCCCCGGACGCGACGATCATGAAGTTGACCGCGTCCAATGCGGACAAGTCCGCGGCCTAACTTCATGATCAACGGGGTGGAGGGGAGGGGGAGAGGGGTGGGCGTCAGGCGGGGGTGCAGGGGGTGTTGTCGGCGGTGCACGCGACGGGGGCGTCGTGCTGGGGGTCCGGGTCGCGTACGTCGAAGCGGATGGTGGCGGACTCGCCGCCCGGCAACGCGCCCCCGGTGAAGGTGACCACGGTGCCGTCCTGGGCGGCCTCGGCTCCGCTGACACTGCCCACAGTGGCACCCTCGTGCAGCGTCACGGTGACCGTCCAGCCCGGACGCGGTGACGGGCCGGGATTGCGCAGCACCACCTCGCCCCGGTAGCCGAAGATCCGGTCGTTCACCGTCTCGTAGGTGGCGCTCAGCGGCGTCGCCGCCACGGTCGAGGGCGTCGCGCTCGGCGTACGGCTGGGGGTGGGTGACGGCGTCGGCGAGGGCGACTCGCTGCGGCGGCTGGCGCTGGGCGTGGGCCGCGCGGTCGTGGGGCGCGCGGAGGGCGTCGCGGTGGACGGCATGACGAGTGACGCCGTGGGGGCCGGCGCGGCCGGGGCGGGCGGCTCGTCGCCGGTGGTCCATACCGTTGCTCCGGCTGCCGCAGCCAGCAGCGTGACCGCGCCCGCCGCGAGCAGCGCCCGGCGCCGTCCGGGCCGGCGGGGTTCGTCGCCGAGCAGCCGGACCACAGGCAGTTCGGCGGTCAGCCCGCCCTCGGCCCGGCGCAGGTCCACGTTCTGGAACGCCAGCCAGTCCAGAATGGCCGGCAGCCGTCCGGTGACCGCCTGCTCGTGCTGCTCGGCGCGGGCGTCGGCGTCCCAGTCGCCCTCTTCGAGCACCTCGCGTACGGACAGCCGGGTGCCGTGTGCGGTGGGGGCCAGGTCGCAGGCCAGGCGGGTGGCCCGGTCGGCCTCCCGGCAGCGGACGACCAGCCGGTGCGGCGCGCGCAGCTCGACGGTCTCGACCTCGGTGTCGGTGTCGTAGCCCGGCAGCGCGGCGGTGGCGAGGATCCACCGGTCGGACCCGGGCGCGCTGTCGGTGAACCACTTGGCCAGCAGCGCGCGTTCCGTCAGCGCCCGCCAGGTCCGGGCGGGCGGGTGGAACAGGTCGACCTCGGTGACGATCTCGATCACGCGGAGACTCTAGGGCCTGTGTCAAGGTCGGTGCGGGGCGCTGTCGCCGCCGTCGTGCCAGCGGGCCCGCCAGGCGGCCTCGCTCTCCTCGGCGCTCGACTTCTCCTCGTGCATGAGCCGGCGCAACGCGATCCGGGAATCGGCGAAGATCACCAGCTCGGCCGCCACGAGCGCCACGCAGATCGCGGTGAGCAGACCCAGCGCGCCGAGCGCCGGCAGGTGCCGCCCGACCGGCAGCGCCACGGCGAGCAGGACCACGGCGCCGACCCGGGTCCAGGACAGCGTCCGCAGCGCGCGCCACTGGAACGCCATGTTCGCGGCGAAGTAGACGAGCACGCCGCCGAAGAGCAGCGGCACCGCCGGGCCGTGGCCGCGCTCCATCGGGCCGCCGGCCGGGTCGGTGACGATGCGGACCAGTTCCTCGGCGCCGATCGCGAACAGGATCACCCCGGCGATCATGGGCAGGTAGAGGTAGGCGTACGCGTCGCGGGCCAGCGCCACCCGCGCGTGACCCTGGGCGGCGTGCAGCGCGATCCGGGCGGCCGGGCCGATCATGTCGAAGTGCGCCCACCAGAGCGCGGCGGTGAACAGGATGCCGAAGATCGCCGCCGGGATCGCCGGCCAGGTCACCGGCTGGCCGAGCAGGTTGCCGCCCACGCCGACCGAGATGACCGACTCGCCGAGCGCGATGATCAGGATCAGGTCGTACCGCTCGGTCCAGTGCTCGGCCGAGGTGATCTTCCAGCCGTCGGTGCCGGCCAGCAGGCCACTGCTGTACTGGATGGCCACCACGGCGATCCACAGTCCGTCGCGCAGCCACGGGCCGACCTCCGGGGACACGCGCGGCGGCAGCAGCGCCGCCACCAGCAGCAGGGTGGCGGTGACCAGCGCCTCGGGCAGGAACAGCCGCAGCTTGCGCCGGGCCGGCGGGTCGTCGCGCGTGGCGTACCAGTACAGCGCGGTGTGCACGGCCCGGATCACCACATAGCTGATCGTGACCAGGATCGGCCCGGCGCTGCCCTGTTGCAGGTCGCCGAACGTCTGCGGCAACGCGAGCGCGAACGTGAACAGCGCGATCATGCCGACCACCATGAGGATCGGCACGAAGCCCTCGCCGAGGCGCAGCCGGGCGGCCACCGCGCTGTGCACCACCCAGCACCACCACAGCACGGCGAGTACCAGCAGCGCGTGCAGCAGTTCCCCGGGGGTCACGTTGGCGGCGGTGGCCCGCGTGATGATGAAGAAGGACACCACGAAGACGAGGTCGAAGAAGATCTCGAACCGGTCGACCCGGGTGGCGGGGGCGACGCCGGTCGCCGGCCCGAGCCCCTTGCGCCACCGGTCGCCACCCACCGGGCGAGTCTGTCAGCCCAGGTCAGGCAGGGTGCCGCTTTCGCCGGCCATTCCACCGGTCCGACCGGGCGGCGGGCGGGGGAGTGCTCAGCCGGCAGCCGGGGCGGCTAGGGCGAGCACGTCGCGCAGCACGTCGCGCAACGGGCGCCCGGGGCGCTCCAGCCACTCGTGGGCGGCGATCCGCAGGGACGCGAGGAACGTCGCGGCGATGATCCGGGCCCGCAACGCCGCGTCCGGTCCGGTCAGCCGGCGGGCCAGCTCCGCGGCCATCTCGCGCTCCAGCGCCGCGTACGCGGCGACCTGGTGGGCGGCCAGGCTCGGGTGACCGTGCAGTCGCCGGCGCCGGTCGAGCCAGGGCTCGGCCGGGTCGTCGTAACCGTCCTCGGCCTGGGCCAGGGCGGCCCGGGTCAGCGCGGCCCACGGTGGCAGCTGCGGCGGTTGTTGCGCGACCAGCGCGAGGAGCCGGCGCAGCCGCAGCGTGTCGCCGTGGAAGAGGGCCTCCTCCTTGCCGCTGAAGTAGTTGGAGAACGTGCGCCGGGAGACGTTCGCGGCGTCGGCGATCGCCTCGATGGTGACCCGGTCGGGGCCGTGCTCGACGGCGAGGGACAGCGCCGCCTCATGCAGCGCCAGGCGGGTCGCCGCCTTCTTCCGCTCCCGCAGCCCGGTGCACTCCTCCATGGGCCAAGCGTAGGTGACCGATTTCTCAATGGGCAAACTTGCCTACCGGGAAGGTTTAGTGTTGATTGCTTGAGGCAACGAAGCGGCCACCCCGTATCGACACAACTGGAGGACGCGCGCATGAGCGCACCCACCGTGACGGCTGAGGCCGCCCCGATGAGCAAGCGGAAGACGCTGGAGGCGCTCAGCGGTCTGCTGCTCGTGCTCTTCGTGGCCATGCTGAGCAGCACCGTGGTCTCGACGGCCCTGCCGAAGATCATCGGAGCGCTCAACGGCTCGCAGACGCAGTACACCTGGGTGGTCACCGCCACCCTGCTCACCGCCACCGCGACCACCCCGATCTGGGGCAAGCTGGCCGACCTGTTCAACAAGAAGTTGCTGATCCAGATCGCCATCGTGGTGTTCCTGGTCGGGTCGATCGCGGCCGGCTTCGCGCAGAGCGCCGGGCAGCTCATCGCCGCCCGCGCGTTCCAGGGCATCGGCGTCGGCGGTCTCCAGGCGCTGGTCCAGGTCGCCATCGCGGCCATGATCCCGCCGCGTGAGCGGGGCCGCTACAACGGCTACCTGGGCGGCGTCATGGCGCTGGCCACCGTCGGCGGCCCGCTGCTGGGCGGCCTGATCGTGGACACCTCCTGGCTCGGCTGGCGCTGGTGCTTCTTCGTCGGCGTACCGGTCGCGGCCGTCGCGCTGTTCCTGCTCCAGGTCACCCTGAACCTGCCCACCGTGCGCCGGGACAACGTCAAGATCGACTATCTGGGCGCCACGCTCATCGCCGCCGGCGTCAGCGTGCTGCTGATCTGGATCTCGTTCGTCGACGACTCGTTCGCCTGGCTGTCCTGGCAGACCGGCGCCATGGTGGGCGGCTCGGTGCTCCTGCTCGCGCTTGCGGTCTGGGTGGAGGCGCGGGCCGCCGAGCCGGTGGTGCCGCTGCACATCGTCCGGGAGCGCACCACCGCCCTGGCGATCCTGGGCAGCCTCGCGGTCGGCATGGCGATGTTCGGCGGCGCGGTCTTCCTCGGTCAGTACTTCCAGATCGGCCGCGGCTACAGCCCGACCGAGGCCGGCCTGCTCACCATCCCGATTATGGCCGGTGTGCTGATCTCCTCGATCGTGACCGGCCGGATGATCACCGCGACCGGGAAGGTCAAGCCGTACATCGTGTTCGGGGCGGTCGTGCTGGTCATCGGGTTCGTCATGCTCGGCACCATCGACCACGAGACCTCGCTGGTCTTCGTCGGCCTCGCGATGTTCATCGTCGGCGTCGGCGTCGGCATGACCATGCAGAACCTGGTGCTCGCGGTGCAGAACACGGTCGCGCTCAAGGACATCGGCGCGGCCAGCGCCAGCGTCGCGTTCTTCCGCTCGCTCGGCGGCACCATCGGCGTGTCGGTGCTCGGCGCGGTGCTCGCCCGCCGGGTCACCGACCGGATCACAGGCGACCTCGCCGCGGCCGGCATCCCCGCCTCAGGCGGAGGCGGCGGCAGCACGCTCAACCTCGACGCGCTGCCCGAGCCGGTCCGGCAGATCGTGCGGGCGGCGTACGGGGACGCAACGGGGCACATCTTCCTGATCTCGGCCGCCATCGCGGTGGTGGGTATCGTGGCGGCGCTGCTGCTGCGCCCGGTCACCCTGCGTTCCAGCCTCGACCTGCCGGACACCGGCCGGTCGGTGGCGGTGGGAGCGGACGCCGTCGACGGCGCGCCCGCCTTCGACGAGGTGAGCGTGGACTCGGCCGGGCGGGAGGAACGCGCCCGCCGCTGAGCCCGTACCCCCAGGGCCGTCGCCGACCCCGGCGGCGGCCCTGATCCGTGCCGGGAGGCACCGAAGGAGGAGTCGTGGACATCACGCGGGCCGCGCCGCCGCGCCTGGCCGCATGGCGGCGGGCCGCGCGTGAGCTGGCGCTCGTCGCCGTGCTCTTCCTCGCCTACAAGGCGGGCCGGCAGGTGGTGGCCGACCACGCCGAGGTGGCGCTCGCCAACGGCGAGTGGATCTGGCGGCTGGAGCGGCTGCTGCGCCTGCCCGCCGAGGCGGCGGTGCAGGGGCCGCTGCTGTCGCACGAGATCCTGATGCGGCTGGCGAACAGCTACTACGCCTTCGTCCACTTCCCGGCCACCGTGCTCTGCCTGGTCTGGCTCTGGCTGCGCCGCCCGGCCCACTACCTGCGGCTGCGGCGCGCCCTGGCGGCGCTGACCGCGGTGGCGCTGGTGCTGCACGTGTGCGTCCCGCTCGCGCCGCCCCGGCTGACCGAGCTCACCGGTCTGGTCGACACCGGCACCCGGTTCGGCCCGAGCGTCTACGGACCGCCCGACACCGACCAGCTCAGCAACCAGTACGCGGCCATGCCGTCGCTGCACGTGGGCTGGGCGCTGGCGATCGCGCTGGCGCTGATGGCGGTCACCACCGGACGCCTCCGCTGGCTCTGGCTGCTCCACCCCCTGGCGACCGCGCTCGTGGTGGTGGTCACCGGCAACCACTACTGGCTCGACGGGCTCGTCTCGGTCGCGCTGCTCGTGGCGATCCTGGCCGTGCTGCCCCGGCCCGCGCCGGACCGGCCCGCGCTCGTCGAGGCAGCCGGACCGGTGCGTCCGCACGTGGTGCCGGCGCCGCGCCGCGCCGGCCACCACCGGAACCCGCGGGTCCCGGCGGCGGCCGACGCGCGGCTGCGCCCTCCCGGGCGGGGCTGAGGGCCGGTCAGCGCAGCGTGCAGACCGTCCCGTTGAGGCGGAACGCGCCCGGCGGCACGTTCGGCCCGCTGTACGCGCCGACGAACCCGACGGTCGTGCTCCCGCCGTCGGCGGCGAGCCGCCGGTTGTCGGCGGTGGGCGTCACCCGGACGTTGCGGCCCTGCTGGTCCCAGGTGGCGCTCCACCCGCTGCTCACCTGCTGCCAGGCCGTCGGCCAGGTCCAGGTCAGCGTCCAGCCGTCGACGGCCTTCGCGCCGGTGTTGATCACCTCGACGTTCGCCACGTACCCGTTGCCCCAGTCGTTGTCGTCGTTGAACCGCACCGCGCAGGAGCTCTCGGCGGGGCTGCCGGTGGCGAAGGTCAGCGGCGGGGACGACCAGGAGACCCGCCCGGCCGTGTCCCGGGCGAGCACGTTGACCGTGTAGCGGGCGCCCGGTTCGAGGTTGCCCACCGTCAGCGACGTGCCGGCGGTCTCGCCGAGCTGCTCGCTCACCGCGCCGTACTGCCGGTGCACCTCGTACTTGGCGATCGGGGACGCGCCCGGCGTGGCCGCCGGCCAGGAGATGGTCGCCGCACGGTCGGTCACCGCGCTCGCCGTCGGCCGGCCCGGGGCGCCGGGCCGCCCGGCCGAGCTGCCGGCCGGTCGCAGCACGAGCGTGGTCAGCGAGTACGGCGGCAGCGTGCGCACGGTGGCGCTGCCCGAGCGGCCGGTGCTGATCCCGGTCGCGCCGTTGGCGAGCGTGTGCACTGTCGGCGCCTCGTCGGCCGGGGTGAAACCGGCGTAGTCGAGCGCCACCGGGTGGGCGTTGTCCGGGTCCTTGTTGAGCAGCAGGACCGCGACGCTGCCGTCCGGGCGCCGGACCGCGTGCGCGGCGACCAGCGGCTCGTCGGTCCCGGCGCGGACGAGCTGGTCACCGGGCCGGGCGAACAGGTTCATCATGGACAGCGCGTGGTACGGCGCGAACGGGGTGTTGAACGCCGGCTGACACACCTCGCCGTCGCTGGTGCAGTTGCCGCTGGACAGCAACCCGAAGTCGCCGTAGTCGGTCTGCCCGGCCACCTCGGAGACGGTGCCGATGCCGTTGTGCACGTTCCACCACTGCACCGTGAAGACGCCCTGCTCCAGCAGGCCGCTGTAGGCGTCGGCCAGGAACAGCGCGCCGGGCGCGGTGGTGCGGCCGGCGTCCACGTTCAGCTCGGTGAAGCTGATCCCGATCCGGTCCGCGCCGGGACCGGCGTACCTGGCGATCTGCTGGCGCAGCAGCCAGGCCGCGTCGGGCAAATGGTTGGTCCGGGCCAGCGAGTCGGCGGCGTTGCCGCCCGGGTACCAGTGCACGTCCACGAAGTCGATCTTCGGGCCGGCGAGGGAGAGCACGGTCTGGTTCCACGGGCCCGGGTCGGAGCCGGCGGTGATCCCGTCCGGCCAGTTGCCGGGCATGGTGAGCACCGCGCCGACCTTGATGCTCGGGTCGACCGCCTTCATCGCGTCGGCGTACTCGATCACCAGCCGCGCGTACTGGGCAACGCTCTTGTCCGGGTGGTCGTCGGCCTCCCAGGCCGAGCCGTAGTGGCCGTTGCCGTAGTTCTCGTTCCCGACGGTCCACCACTTGGCGCCGTAGCCCTTTGTGACGTTGGCGTACCGGACCCAGGCGGCGGCCTCGGCGGGCGTGCCGGTGCCGTAGTTCGCGATGATCATCGGCTGGGCGCCGACGCGGCGGGCGCCGGCCATGAACGTGTCGAAGTCGGTGTTCGGCGCGACGTAGCCGCCGGGCGCGGTGTGCGTCTCCCAGTGGTAGATGTCGGCGTACGAGCCGCCGGGGTAGCGCAGCATCTTCACACCCGCGGCCTTGAGCAGGTCGGACGTCTCGGCGCTGCCGAGCTGCGAGTCCCAGATGGCGTGGTTGACGCCGAGCGCGGTCTCCGGGACCGTGGCCAGCCCGGCGCGGGTGTTCACGGTGACGGTGACCGGGTCGGTGGGGTCGGCGGCGGCGACCGGTCCGCCGACGGTGCTGAGCGCGGTGGCGAGCAGGAGCAGGCTGGCCGCGAACGCGGTGGTTCTCCTCATGCGGGGGTGTCCTCCGGGGAGTGGGACGACGAGGCGATGCCCGGTCTGCGTCGTCCTCCCGGACGCCTGGCGGCGGCGGGATGCCCAGGAACGACGATCGGCTCCGCGCGGCGAGCCATCGACGAGGATCATACGCCCGGCGTCGGGGAGTGCAGGGCTTAATTTATAGACAGGAGTCTTTACTGTTAACAATGTTTAATTTATGTTCGGGGCACCTTCCGTTCCCCCCGAAGGAGTTGCCACCATGCGTCGAAGAATCACCCTCCCGCTGCTCACCGCAGGCGCCGTGACCGGCACGCTGGCGCTCGCCGCGCCCGCGCAGGCCCACGGCTACGTCTCCTCACCGCCCAGCCGCCAGGCGCTGTGCGCGCAGAACCGGGTGCCCGACTGCGGCCAGATCAAGTACGAGCCGCAGAGCGTCGAGGGCCCCAAGGGCCTGCGCAGCTGCCACGCCGGCATCGCCCAGTTCGCGGTCCTCAACGACGACAGCCGCAACTGGCCGGCCACCTCGGTCGGCAGCACCGTCACGTTCACCTGGGTCAACACCGCCCGCCACGCCACCGCCAACTGGGAGTACTGGATCGGTGGCACCCGGGTCGCCGTGGTCGACGGCGGTGGCCGTCAGCCCGGCGCGACCGTGTCGCACACGGTCAACCTGGGCGGCTTCTCCGGCCGGCAGAAACTGCTCGCCATCTGGAACATCTCCGACACCGCCAACGCCTTCTACTCCTGCGTCGACCTGCAGATCGGCGGCGGTGGCGGCAACCCGACCCCGTCGCCCACGCCGACGGCGGCGCCGACCACCCCCGCGCCCTCGCCCACGCCCACCCGGACCAGCACGCCGGCGCCGGGCGGCACGTGGACGGCCGGACGGGCGTACCAGGTCGGCGACACGGTGACCTACGACGGCCGCACCTACCGCTGCCGCCAGGCGCACACCGCCATCGCCGGCTGGGAGCCGCCGAACGTGCCGGCGCTGTGGCAGCAGATCTGAGCCCGCGTACCCGCGCGGCGGAGCCGGCCGGTCCCCGGCTCCGCCGCGCGTCCGCGGCCCTGCTCGGCGTGATGCTGACCCTGGCCGGTTGCGGCGGCCCGCCCGCGGCCGATCCGTCCCCGCCGGTCCCGTCCGCCACGGCCTCGGCCCCGGACACCACGGTCAGCGGGATCGACGCGCTGTTCCTGGCCATGATGGTGGCCCACACCGAGCAGACGCTGGAGATCGTGCGGCTCGGTCTCGACCGCGCCACCGATACGCGGATCCGCACGCTGATCGCCGCCGTGCGGGCCACCGAGACCGACGAACTGGCCACCATGCGCGAATGGCTGCGCGACGCCGGGCCGTCGGCCGCCGCCGCGGCCGCCCGGCACGACCACTCCGGGCACAGCGACGCCGCCGCCGGACTGGCCCGGCTGCGCGCCGCCGCGCCCGCCGACGCCGACCGCGTGCTGGTCGACGTGCTGAGCCGGCACCAGCGCACCGCGGCCGACCTGGCCCGCGCCCAGGTCGCCGCCGGCACCAGCGAGCGGGTACGCGAGCTGGCCCGCCGGATCGAGCGCTCCCGGACCGCGGAGATCGAACTGATGGGCCGGATGGGCTGAAACGGCGCGCCCGCACGCCCCGGAGCTGCCCGGACGCGCCATGACCTTCGTCACGTCGACGTCGCGCCCACCGGCCCGCCGAGGTTCACGAATCGGCGCGCAACCGCCCTTTTCCGTGAGCCGCCGGCCCGCCGTACGGCCGTGCGCAGGCCCGGGACGCCTCGTCCGTCGGCATAATCCGCCCCGGTCTGTCGCCGGTCGTGGTTAGGCTTCCCGCCGGACGTCGCCCCGCCGCGCGTTCCGCCCGCGCCCGGACGGTGCGTGGCGACCCCCACCGCCTTCGGCAGCCGAACCGGATCCAGGAGACCGTTAGTGACCCAGCAACCCGTCGCGACGTCGACAAAGCTCGACGCCGCGGTGCTCAAGGTGGCCGGCGTCGTCGTGCTCGGCGCGATCATGTCGATCCTCGACGTGACAGTCGTCAGCGTGGCGCTCCCGACGTTCCAGAGCGAGTTCGACGCCTCGTACGCGCGCGTCGCGTGGACCATGACGGGCTACACGCTCGCGCTGGCCACGGTGATCCCGCTCAGCGGCTGGGCCGCCGACCGGTTCGGCACGAAACGCCTCTACATGGTGGCGCTGGCGCTGTTCACCATCGGCTCCGGGCTCTGCGCCACCGCCGACTCGATCGGCGAGCTGATCGCCTGGCGTGTGGTCCAGGGCCTCGGCGGCGGCATGCTCATGCCGCTCGGCATGACGATCATGACCCGGGCCGCCGGCCCGCACCGCATCGGCCGCCTGATGGCAGTGCTCGGCATCCCGATGCTGCTCGGCCCGATCACCGGACCGATCCTCGGCGGCTGGCTGATCGACGTCGCCAGCTGGCACTGGATCTTCCTGATCAACCTGCCGATCGGCGTGGTCGCGCTGATCTACGCCCAGCTCGCGCTGCCGAAGGACAACGCCGAGCCGTCCCAGGCGTTCGACTTCCTCGGCATGCTGATGCTGTCGCCGGGTCTGGCCCTGTTCCTGTACGGCATCTCCACGCTGCCCGAGACCGGCACGATCGCCGACACCAAGGTCTGGCTGCCGATGCTGGCCGGCGGCGCGCTCGTGGTCGCCTTCGTGGCCTACTCGTTCCGGCCCCGCCATCCGCTGCTCGACCTGCGGCTGTTCCGCAACCGCAACCTCACCATCGCCTCGATCACCATGTTCGTGTTCATCATCGCGTTCATGGGCGCGGGCCTGCTGTTCCCGAGCTACTTCCTGCAGGTGCGGGGTGAGACGACGCTCGCCGCGGGCCTGCTGATCGCGCCGCAGGGCATCGGCGCCATGCTGACCATGCCGATCGCGGGCACGCTCGCCGACCGGGTGCCCGTCGGCCGGACGGTGCCCTTCGCGCTGGTGCTCATCGCGGCGGGGTTCTTCACCTTCACGCAGCTCGGCACCGACACCTCGTACTGGCTGCTCTGCGGCTCGCTGTTCGTGATGGGCCTCGGCATGGGCGGCACGATGATGCCGATCATGACCTCGGCGCTGAAGACGCTCAGCGCCGCCGAGGTGGCGCGCGGCTCCACGCTGGTCAACATCCTCCAGCAGATCGGCGGATCGATCGGCGCCGCGATCATGTCGGTCATCCTCACCAGCGAGCTGAACGGCTCGCGGCCCATCCCCGGCGTGACCGACCCGGGCACCGGCGCCCCGCTGACCGAATCCCAGCTCGCCATCGCCGCACAGCAGCGGCCCGAGCTGATCCAGCAGTTCCCGGTGCCGCCGTCGCTCATCGAGCGAGGGCTCGACTACGCCGCGGGCGCCTTCTCGACCACGTTCTGGGTCGCGTTCGGGCTGGTGCTGCTCACCTTCGTCCCGGCCGCCTTCCTGCCGCGCCGGCGTGAGCCGTCGCACCTGCTCGACGGCGAGACGGGCGAGGACAAGCAGCCGATGGCGCTGCCGATCCACTGACCGCCGCCGTGACCGGGGCCGGACGCCTGAGCGTCCGGCCCCGCGCCACATCGGTGCGGTGCCGCCCGCCGTGCCGGGTGGGCGCGTTGTCGGCCACCCGCCGGTGTGCTCGCGCTGTCGGCCCGCCCGGCCGTGTCGGCGTGGCTTTCGCCACCGGGGCCGTGCCGGCGGGGCCAACCCGCCACCGCGGCCGTGACGAGCGCCTACGATCGGCACAGGGAGCCGGGGAGAGGCGGGCAGCGTGAGCGCAGACGACGCGCAGCGGTCGGCGCGACGGCGTAACCGCATGCTGCTCGCGGGCCTGCTCGCCGTCGTCGGGCTCATCCTGCTGCTGCTCGGCCTCACCGTCGCCAGCGGCACCGTCGCCGGCGTCGAGGTGGTGCTGGCGCTGCTGCTCCTGGTCAGCAGCTACGCGATCCAGCGGCTGGCCCGCCGCGAGACCGTCTATCGCGACGAGCGGCGCTGACCGGCGGAGCGGTCCGGCCGGGCTAGGCTGCCAGTGTGGATCACGAAGACCGGATCGCGCTGTTCCTCGACTACGAGAACCTGGCCCTGGGCGTACGCGACCACCACGGTGGTGGTGCGTTCGACTTCCGGCCGATCGCCGACGCGCTCGCCGAGCGGGGGCGGGTGGTGGTGCGCCGGGCGTACGCGGACTGGTCGTACTTCGACGAGGACCGGCGGATGCTCACCCGGTCGCACGTCGAGCTGATCGAGATCCCGCAGCGCATGGGCGCCTCCCGCAAGAACGCCGCGGACATCAAGATGGCGGTGGACGCGGTCGAGCTGGCGTTCGAGCGCGGCTACATCTCCACGTTCGTGATCTGCACGGGCGACAGCGACTTCACTCCGCTGGTCCACAAGCTGCGCGAACTCAACAAGCGGGTGATCGGTGTGGGGGTGGAGAAGTCCACCTCGGCGTTGCTGCCGCCGGCCTGCGACGAGTTCCTCTACTACGACCGCCTCGAAGGCGTCGACGTGCCGCCGCCGTCCGCCCGCCGGTCGCGTCCGGCCCGGACGGCGCCGCCCGGGCCGGTGGCGGAGGTCGCGCCGGAAGCCGCTCCGGCCGAGGAAGGGCGGGCCCGGGACGTCGACACGCTCGCCGTCCAGCTCGTGCAGACGGTGGCCGGCATGCAGGGCAGCTCCAGCGGTGACGTGACCGCGTCCGCGCTCAAGCGCGCGCTGTTGCGCAAGGACCCGACGTTCAGCGAGTCCGACTACGGCTTCCGTACCTTCGGCGAGCTGCTGCGCCACCTCGCCGCGCGCAACGTGGTGGAGCTGGCGGCGGGGCCGGCGAAGGGCGACCCGGAGGTGTCGCTTCCGGAACAGGGTGACCGGGACGTCGCGTTCGGGCTGCTGCGATCAGTGGTGGTGGACCTGGCCGGCGAGGGCGGCGCGGTGGCGCTGTCCGGGCTGAAGGACCAGCTCCGGCGCGCCCGGCCCGACTTCAGCGAGAAGAAGCTCGGATATCGCAGCTTCCTGCAGTTCTGCAAGGCGGCCGCGACGGGCGGCGCGGTCGAGCTGCGCTGGAGCCCAGAAGACGGCGACTACCTCCTGACCCCCCATACCCCCTGACCCCCACCCCACCCGCCCCTCGCCCTTCGTTCCCGCGATCTTGCACTTGCGGCCCGCCTAAAGCGGGATGAATCCGGCATCTGCGGGGCGCGAAGTGCAAGATCGACGGCGAGGGTGAGGCGGGGTGACCGCGAGGGCGGGACGGCGGGGAAGTGGGAGAGCGGCGAGCGTGGGGCGGGGTCAGGGGAGGGTTGCGTCTTGCTGGGCTGTTGCGCCGGAACCGACGGCCAGGCCGAGGTGCAGGCCCACCAGGTCCAGGATGCTCGGCTCGGCGGATGCGGCGGACGGGCTCGGCTCGGTTGTCGGATCGGGCTCGCCGGTCGGAACCGGATCAGCCGTCGGGCTCACGCTCGGCGCCGGCGTCGCCGGACCGGCGGCGGGTGGGCCGGACGATTCGACGATCACGGGCGTACGGCCGCTCACGCGCGTCGACGGGGATCCGGCGGCAGGTGGCGCGGTGGTGGGGACCCGATCACCCGAACCGGCGGCCGGAGGTCGCGGCGCGGGCCGGGGTGGCCGGGACGCGGGGGGAGACGACGGGTTGACCGGGGTCGCCACGGGCGGCACTGACGAAACGGCCGGTGGGGGCGCGGTCGCCGGGTGGGTCGCGGTTCGGGCTGCCGGGTCGGTCTGCCCGGCGGTCGCGGTCCAGGTGCCGGCGGAGGTGACGCCCAGCAGTACGGCCATCGCTGCGACGCCCGCCGCGGCCAGCCGCTGGGGGAGCGCCCGTTCGGCGGGGGCGTCCCACGGCCCGAGCGGCCGGGGTGGGCGGGGCCGGGCGGCCCGGTGGGCGGACCACAGCGCCTCGACGTCCTCCACCACCGCGGTGCGCGTACCGGTGGCGTCGGCGTGGGCCAGGGTGAGGTAGAACCGGGCGTTCGCCGCGCCCGGCGCCGGCACGCGCAGACCCGCCGGTGCGCCGCCGTCCGTGCCGTGCAGCAGGGTGACCGGACGGCCGGGGTGGTGCCCGAGTCCGCGCAGATTCCGCAGGGGCCACTCCCGGCCGACGCCGGGCCCGGTGAAAGCGACCCGCCGGTCGGTCACCACGGCGGCGCCGCTGGCGATCACGCGCAGCCCGGCCGGTAGCGGGCCCTCGGCCGGGTCGAGACATCCGGCGAGCGTGCCGTCCGGCACCGGCAGTCCGGGTAGGTGCCGGGCCGTGGCCTCGACGAGGTCGACGGTGGGCAGGATGCGGTAGACGACCTCTCCGTCGTCCAGTGGCACCGGTAGCGCGGTGCCGGCCAGGACGCACCCGTGGAAGCCGGCCGCTTCGATCCGGAGCCGGTCGAGGTGCTCCGCGCGCCGCCGCCAGGCCCGCGCCGCCGTCTCGTACGCCTGGCGCCGGCGCTCGTTCTCGCGCCGCGCCCAGGCCAGCCGCCGCCGGGGATGAGCCCCGATCGCGTCGGGTCGCCTCGCCGTCACACCTGGTACAACGCCCTGCGTAAGCCGCGGATACGTGAGCGCGGCTATCGTCCGTTTTGGCGGTGGTATGCCCGCGATTACACTTCGGGGCATGCCGCGGATCGTCCAGTTGCTGGCCTCGCCCGTGCACCGGTACGTGGGCCGCCCCGCGGACGGGCCCGCCCCCGCGCCGCCGGGTGAACTGGTCGAGCGGGTGGAGGTGCGCGCCGGTCTCGGCATCGTCGGTGACCGCTACTTCGGCCGCCCGGCGCACCGGCAGGCGAGCGTCACGCTGATCGCGCGGGAGTCGCTGCCGCCCGGGGCGGACCTCACCCAGCTGCGACGCAACGTGCTGACCGACGGCATCCCGGTGGACGAGCTGGTCGGCCGGGTGCTCACCCTCGACTCCGGCGACGGTCCGGTCCGCCTGCGGGTGCACCGGGCCGCGCCGCCGTGCGCCTGGCTCGACGTGGTGGTCGCGCCCGGCACCTGGAAGGCGATGCGTCGCCGGGGCGGTGTGCGCTGCGCGCCGCTCACCGACGGCGTCCTGCGGATCGGGCCGGTCACCGTCTCCGTCGACGACGACTGACCCGGTTCGGGAACTTTTCCCGCCCGCCGGCCGACCAACCGGAGGTCGCCGACAGTCAGGCCCGGTGGCAGGAGGGACGCCAGGGATGAACCGAGCGGGCAGCGGATCCGTACCGTCGGGCATGACGATGTCGGGCCCGCGGGCCGGCCGAGGATGAGCCCGGACGCCGACGACGAGCAGGTGACCGGGTGGGCCCGGAGCGCCGCCCGTGGTGACCGGCTGGCCGCTGCCGCGTTCGTCCGTGCCCTCCAGGCGCCGGTGTGGCGGTTCCTCGCCCACCTGGCCGGGCCGGCCGAGGCCGACGACCTGGCCCAGGAGACGTTCCTGCGCGCGCTGCGCAGCCTGCCCGGCTTCGCGGGCCGGTCGTCGGCGCGTACCTGGGTCTTCACCATCGCCCGCCGGGTCGCGGTGGACCACGTGCGGGCGGCGACCGCGCGGCCCCGCACGGCCGCGCTGGCGGACTGGCAGGCCGCCGCCGAGGCGGCCGGGGCGGTGACCCGCGGCGGGGACGACGGGGTGGTGTTGCGCGGGCTCATCGCGGCGCTCGCCCCGGACCGCCGGGAGGCGTTCGTGGCCACCCAGGTGCTGGGCCTGTCCTACGCCGAGGCCGCCGAGGTGTGCGGCTGCCCGGTCGGCACGATCCGGTCCCGGGTCGCCCGCGCCCGGGAGGACCTGGCCGCCGCCTGGTCCGGCGACGTCCGTGACCGCCGCGCCCGCTGACACCCGCGGGCCCCGGCCGTCCGGCGGTTCAGGCCGCGCGCCGGTTGCGGGCCTGTGCGGGGTACGGGCCCGGCTGCACCAGCCGCAGCGGCGCCGGCGCGGCCGGTTCCTCGGTGCGCAGCGCCCACCGCGATCCGCTCGACCGGCCCCGCCCGGGCGGCGTGTCGCCGGGGCGCCAGCCCGGCCGGGACAGCACCAGCATCACGGCCCAGCCGACCAGCAGGAAGCCGTGGCTGACCAGCCGGGTCATCGCGACCTGACCGGTGATCAGGTCGTTCACCGACAGCAGCACCAGCGTGGCGACGAACGCGCTGAGCATCGGCAGCACGCCGGACGGCGTGGTCCGGCGTGCCGCCACGTAGAGGAACCCGGCGCCGACTGCTACGTTCCACGCCGCCGACTCGTGCCACAGGTGCTGGCCGGAGGTGTGGGCGTGCGCGACGACCGCCTCCCGGCCGATCTGGGCCAGCCCGAGCACGAGCTGCACCGCGCCGAGCAACCCGAGCGCCCCGCGCAGTCCGAGCGCGATCCGCTGGCGGCGGCTCGGCCGGGGCGGCGGCGCGGCGGCGAGCACCGCGTCGACCAGGTCGGGTACGCGCGGGGCGAGCTGCGTACGGGCCCGCCGGGTGACCGCCGCGGCCGAGTCGAACCAGCCCCGGCAGCCGGCGCAGCCGGTCAGGTGCGCCTCGGCCGCCTCGATCTCCGAGCGGGACGCCTCACCGTCCAGCTGTGCCGACAGGATTTCCCGCCACTGCTCACACGCCATACAGGGATAGTCGTCGGGAGGGGCGCGCTGGTTCCCGGCGGGGTGCCGGTCACGCCGCCGCGGCCGCTGACCGTTCCGCCCACGCGTGCAGCGCGTCCCGGTCGCCCGCCGAGTCCAGGTTCAGCGCAGCCTCGATCAGTGCCAGATGGGTGAACGCTTGCGGGAAGTTGCCCAGCGCCGTGCCGTCGGGCGCGCGTTCCTCCGGATGCAGGCCGAGCGGCCCGGCCCGGCCGGCCAGCCGGTCGAAGATGTCCCGCGCCTCGCCGTGCCGGCCGGCCAGTACCAGCGCCGAGACCAGCTCGAAGGAGCAGAGCAGGAACGCCCCCTCGGTGCCGGGCAGCCCGTCGTCGGCCCGGTAGCGCCGGATCAGGTCGGGCGCGACGGCGAGGTCGGCGCGGATCCGTTCGACGGTGGCGACCACCCGGGCGTCGTCGCCGGGCAGGAACCCGACGAGCGGCATCCGCAGCAGCGAGGCGTCCGGCTCGGTCCCGCCGTACGCCATGACGAAACTGCCGGCGCGCTCGTCGTACCCGCGGTCGAGCACCTCGGCGTGCAGCGCGTCACGTTCCCGGCGCCACCGGTCCACCGGCGCGGCGCCGTCGCCGAGCAGCCCGGCGAGGCGGATGCCCCGGTCCAGGCAGACCCAGGTCATCACCTTCGAGTAGACGTAGTGCCGGCACGGGCCGCGGATCTCCCACACCCCGTGGTCCGGTTCCCGCCAGCGCTCCGCCATGGTCTCGACGTGCCGCCGCAGCAGCGCCCACTGCGGGCCGGTCAGCTCGCCGGTGAGCAGCTGGTAGGCAAGCGCCGCGTCGAGGATGTGCCCGTACGTGTCGAACTGGATCTGGTTCGCCGCCTCGTTGCCGACCCGCACCGGCGCCGAGCCGGCGTAGCCGGACAGGTGCGGCAGCTCACGCTCCTCGGTGGCGTGGCCGTGGATGCCGACGAGCGGCGCGAGCGAATGCTGCCGCGCGCAGATGCCGAGCAGGAACCGCAGATAGCGGCGGCCCTCCTCGGCGTGGCCCAGGCGGAACAGCGCGAGCAGCAGCAGCGCCGCGTCCCGGTGCCAGGTGAAGCGGTAGTCCCAGTTGCGGACCCCGCCGATCTCCTCGGGCAGCGATGTGGTCGGGGCGGCCAGCAGCGCGCCGGTCTCGTCGTAGGACAGGCCGCGCAGCACCAGGGCGCTGTGCCGGACCGCGCCGGCCGCGAAGCCCGTGTAGTCGCCGCGCGCCGACCACGCCCGCCAGCTGTCGGCGGTCCGCTCGGTCAGCTCCTCGGCGTCGGCGAGGGCGGGCACCGGGTCGGCGTACCCGAGAAGCAGCGTGGCGTCCTGCCCGGCGCGCAGCTCCGCCTCGGCGACGAGCGTGCCGCCCTCGACGGTGACCGGCAGGTCGGTGCGCAGCCGCAGCGGCGTGCCGTCGGCGTGCCAGCCGGTACCGTCGCGCCGCCAGCGCACCGGGCGTGCCCCGTACCCGGGGCGGGGCGTCAGCTCGGCGCGGACCCGCAGCACACCGTCGGTGACCCGCAGCCGGCGCACCAGCACCCGCTCGGCGTGGATCGGCCGGTCGGCGGCGCCGGGCCGGACCGCGAGCAGGTCCTCGCCGGCCGCCGCGCCGGACGGGGCGGCCCAGTCGTTCTCCAGCACCAGCGTGTCCGGCCGGTAGCGGCGCCGCGGCGCCGGGCAGCCGGCGACGGTGAGCGTGAACCGGCCGCCGGTGTCCCGGTCGAGCAGCCGGGCCGCGACCGCGTCGCCCGCCGCGTCCGGTACGCAGAACCACTCGACCGCCCCGTCCGGTGCGACGAGCGCCGTGGTGTGCGTGTCGGACAGGAACGCGTACGCGTCGATCGGCGGGAACGACAGCGGCGGCTCGGACACGGCGGTGACTACCCGGCGCGGGCACGGGTAAGCGGGCCGGGGAGGGGCCGCTGTGACACGCGAGTTCGTGAACTGGTCCGGCAGTCTCCGCTTTACACCGGCGGACCGGGCCGAGCCGGCCGACGAGGCCGAGGTGTGCGACCTGGTGCGCCGTGCCCGGGCCACGCGCGCGACCGTCCGGCCGGTCGGCTCGGGGCACTCGTCCAGCCCGCTGGTGCGTACCGACGGGATCCTGCTGAGCCTGGACCGGATGGCCGGGGTGATCTCCGACGACGGGCGGGTCGCGACCGCGTGGGCCGGCACGAAGCTGCGGGCGCTGGGCGAAGGGCTCTACGACGCCGGGCTGGCCATGGACAACCTGGGCGACGTCGACTACCAGTCGATCGCTGGGGCGACCGCCACCGGCACCCACGGCACCGGCATCGGATTTGGGAACCTGAGCACCCAGGTCACCGGCGTGCGCCTGGTCACCGGCACCGGCGACGTGCTGGACGTCGACGCGCGGCGCAACCCGGAGCTGCTGCCGGCGGTGCGCCTCTCCCTCGGCGTGCTCGGCGTGGTCACCCAGGTCACGCTCGACGTGCAGCCGACCTACCAACTGCACCGCCGCTCCTGGTGCGCGCACCTGGACTGGACCCTGGACCACCTCGCCGTGCTGCAGCACACCAACCGCAACATGGACTTCTACTGGTACCCGCGCAGCGACCAGACGCAGATCCGGGTGATCAACCGCACCGACACGGACGCCGCGCCGGACCGGGCACAGCCCCGGCTGCCGGACGGCGAGCCGCGGCAGAGCCAGGTCGGGCCCACCCACCGCACCATTCCCCGGCACCGGGAGCTGCGCTTCGAGGAGATCGAGTACATGCTGCCGTCGGAGGCGTTCCCGGCCTGCTTCGCCGAGGTGCGCCGCCGGGTGCGCGACCGGCACCGCCGGGTGGCCGCCTGGCGGGTCCTGGTCCGCACCATCGCCGCCGACGACATCTGGCTCAGCAACGCCTACGGCCGCCCCACCACCACGATCGCCTGCCTGCAGAACACCTCGCTGCCGTACGACGAGTACTTCCGGGACATGGAGGCGGTGTTCCGGCACTACGGCGGACGCCCGCACTGGGGCAAGAAGCACTGGCTCGGCGCGCGGGAGCTGCGTCCCCTCTATCCCCGCTGGGACGACTTCCAGGCGGTGCGCCGCCGGCTCGACCCGGACGGGGTGTTCCTCACCCCGGACCTGGCCCGGCTGCTGGAGGAGTCGTGAGCGCGCCGGTCGGCGCCCGGGTCTGGGTGGTGCCGGGCGGGCACGTGCCGTTCCCCGCGCACGGCCCGGAACCGGCGTTCACCGCCTTCGACCAGCTCTGCGTGCTCAACGCCGCCGACGAGGACGCCGAGCTGGAGCTGGACTTCTACTACCAGGACGTCGAACCGGTCGGACCGTACCGGCTACTGGTCGGCGCCCGCCGGATCCGGCACGTACGGGTGAACGACCTGATCGACCCGGAGGCGGTGCGACTGGACCGCCCGTACGGCTGCGTGCTGCGTTCCCCGGTCCCGGTGGTGGTGCAGTTCCTGCGCCAGGACACCCGGCTGCCCGGCGTGGTGGCGCTGACCGGCACGATGGCGTACCCCGGGTGAGGTTCGGGCGGGCGACCGCGGGTACCCGGCCGCATGCGGGATGCCGTCGACCGGGTACGCGACGCCGGGCGGTCCAGCCGCCGGCGACTGGGCACGTACTTCATCGTGGCGGTCCAGGCCGGCCTCGCGGCCACGCTGGCCTGGACGGTGGCCCGCGAGGTGCTCGGCAACCCCGACCCGACGTTCGCGCCGGCCGCGGCGGTCAGCGTCATCGCCGCCTCGCTCGGCAACCGCACCCGGCGGACCGTGGAGCTGGTGGTCGGGGTGGTCCTCGGCATCGTCGTCGGTGACCTGCTGGTGCATCTGTTCGGCACCGGGCCGTGGCAGACCGGCGTGATCGTGTTCCTGGCGGTCTCCGCGGCGGTGCTCGTACGCGGTACCGGCGCGCTCGTCACCCAGGCCGGCGGTACGGCGGTGCTGGTCGCCACGCTGACCCCGGTGTCGCCCGACCTGGAGCTGCCCCGGACCCTCAACGCGCTCGTCGGCGGCGCCGTCGGCCTGCTCGTGGTGCTGGTGATCGCGCCGCTGAACCCGCTGCGCGCGGTCCGCCGCGTGGCAGACCCGGCGCTCGACACGTTCGCCAGTCAGATGACCGCGTCGGCGGAAGCGCTTGCACACGCCGACGTGCGCGCGGCCGACGAGGTGCTGGCCCGGATGCGCGCCGCCGAGACGGAACTGGACCGGATCGACGAGATGGTCGGCGCCGCCGACGAGGTGGTCCGGTTCTCCCCGGTGCGCTGGCGGCGACGACGCGCCCTGGCCGCGTATCGGCACGGCGCCGAGCACCTGGACCGGGCGTTCCGCAACAGCCGGGGCATGGTGCGCCGCATCGGCACCGCGTTACGGGACCGGGAGCCGGTGCCGCCGCACCTGCCCGCCGCGCTGGAGCACTTCAGCGAGGCGATCCGGCTGCTGCACCGGGCGTTCCTGGCCGCCGAGGAGCCGGCCGCCGCCCGGGAGCGGGTGCTGCGCGCGGTCCGCGACGCGGGCGAGGCGTGCCGGCAGGAGATCGGCTTCTCCGGCACCATCGTGGTCTCGCAGTTGCGGACCGTCGCCAACGACCTGCTGCGTGCCACAGGCGTGCCGGCGGACGAGGCCCGCCGTCAGGTCCGCCGCGCGGCAGCGGCCCGCTGAGAGGGCCGCTCACGCCTCGGTCAGCAGGGTCTTCTGCACCTTGCCCATCGCGTTGCGGGGCAGCGCGCCGACCAGCCGTACCTGCCGGGGGCGCTTGTGCGCGGACAGGTGCCGCGCCACGAAGTCGATCAGCTCGGCCTCGGCCACGCCGTCGCCGACCACGTACGCGGTCACCTGCTGCCCCAGGTCGGGGTGGGGCGTGCCGACCACCGCCGCCTCCCGCACACCCGGGTGGGCCAGCAGCGCGTCCTCCACCTCGCCGGCCCCGATCCGGTACCCGCCGCTTTTGATCAGGTCGGTGGCGGCCCGGCCGACGATGCGGTGGACGCCGTCCGGGTCGACCGTGGCGACGTCGCCGGTGCGGAACCAGCCGTCGGCGGTGCGACCGGCTGCGTCGGCGTCCGGCCGGTTCAGGTAACCGTCGAACAGCGTGCCGCCGCGTACCTGCAGCTCACCCATGGCCGCGCCGTCCGCCGGCAGCGGGTCGCCGTGCTCGTCCCGCACCCGCGTGTGCACGCCGGGCAGCGGCACACCCACCGTGCCGGGCCGCCGGGGACCGTCCGCGCGGGCGCTCACCGTCACGAGCGTCTCGGTCATGCCGTACCGCTCCAGCGGCCGGTGCCCGGTCAGCCCGGCCAGCGCCGCGAAGACCGGATCGGGCAGCGCCGCGCTGCCGGACACGAGCAGCCGGGCGCCGCGCAGCGCCCGCGCCGCCGCGGGTTGCGCCGCGATCCGCGACCAGATCGTGGGTACGCCGAAGTACAGCGAGCCGCCCGCCGCCGCGTACCGCTCGGGGTGGGGACGGCCGACGTGGCGCAGGCGGCTGCCGACGCGCAGCGGGCCGAGCACGCCCAGCACCAGCCCGTGCACGTGGAACAGCGGCAGCCCGTGCACCAGCACGTCGTCCGGCGTCCACGCCCAGGCGTCGGCGAGCCCGTCCAGGCAGGCGGCGACCGCGCGGCGGGACAGCACCGCGCCCTTGGGCGCGCCGGTGGTGCCGCTGGTGTAGAGGATCAGCGCGGTGGCCGCCGGGTCGGGCTCGGGATGGCTGGTGTCCGAGCGCCGAGCCAGATCCAGCGGCACGAGCGGCGGCGAATGGGCTTCCCGTGTGCCCGGCACCGCCAGCAGCACCTCCGCGCCGGAGTCGCGCAGGATGTGGTCGCGTTCCATCGGCCCGGCGTCGGGCGGCACCGGCACCACCGCCGCGCCGGCGAGCAGCCCGCCGACCACGCCGACCACCGTCTCCAGGGTCGCCGTCGCGGGCACCGCCACCCGGGCCGCGCCGCGCAGGTCGTCGGCGACCGCGGTGGCCGCCCGGCGCAGCTCCACCCAGGACAGCGAGCGGTCCTGCACCCGGATCGCGCCCGGGCGTCCGTCGGTGGCCTCGACGAGCCGGCTGAGCAGCGGCACGGGCACCCCTTTCCGGTACGTCCCCGAGGCGACCGTAGCCGGACGGGCCACCCCGGCCGGGTGGGCCGTCAGGAATGTGTCATCGTGGTCGGCGGCGAGAAAGGGGTCGGCATGTCGGGTCCGTTGCACGGGGTGCTGGTCGCCGACTTCTCCCGCATCCTCGCCGGGCCGTACGCGACGATGCTCCTGGCGGACCTCGGCGCGGACGTGGTCAAGGTGGAGTCACCGGGCGGCGACGACACCCGCGGCTGGCGGCCCCCGGTCCGCGACGACGTCTCCACCTACTACCTGGCGGTCAACCGCAACAAGCGCTCACTGGTGCTCGACCTGACCGACCCCGGCGACCTGACGCTGGCGCACCGGCTGGCCGACCGGGCCGACGTGCTGATCCAGAATTTCCGTCCGGGCGCGCTGCGCCGCTTCGGCCTCGACCACGACACGGTCACCGCCCGCAACGCCCGCCTGGTGTACGCCTCGATCAGCGGCTTCGGCGCCGCCGGGGGTGCCGACCTGCCCGGGTACGACCTGATGGTGCAGGCCGCCGCCGGGCTGATGAGCCTCACCGGGAACGCGGACGGCCCGCCCTACAAGGCCGGCGTCGCGGTGTTCGACGTGATCGCCGGGCTGCACGCGGCGGTCGGGATCCTGGCCGCGCTGCGGCACCGCGAGGAGACCGGGCGCGGGCAGCACGTCACGGTGGACCTGCTCTCCTCGGCGCTGTCCGGGCTGGTCAACCACACCAGCGCGCACGTCGCCGGGGCCGCGCAGCCGCACCGGATGGGCAACGCGCATCCGAGCATCGTGCCGTACGAGCCGCTGCCCACCGCCGACGGCGAACTGGTGGTGATCGCCGGCAACGACGCGCAGTTCCGTACCCTCTGCCGGGTGCTGGGCGTGCCGGAGCTGGCCGGCGACACGCGGTTCCGGCGCAACGCCGACCGCGTCGCGCACCGCGACGAGCTGCGGCCGCTGCTGGTGGCGGCGCTGTCCCGGCGGGGCAGCGCGGAGTGGTTCGGCGAACTGCGCGCGGCGGGCGTGCCGTGCAGCCCGATCAACTCGGTGGCCGAGGGGGTGGCGCTGGCGCAGGGGCTGGGCCTGGAGCCGGTGGTGACGACCGGCGGCGTGCCGGGGATCCGCAACCCGATCGGCCTGTCCGGCACCCCGCCGCGCTACGAGCTGCCGCCCCCGGAGCTGGACGAGCACGGCGACCAGCTGCGCGCCTGGCTCGCCGCCCCCTGAGCCGGGCGCGCGGTCAGAGCGTCTCGACCAGGCGGAAGCGTTCCAGCACGGCCATGGTGTCGTCGTCGACGGTGAACGTGGGGTCGCCGAGCCAGCCGCGGTAGTCCTCGCCGTGCCAGAACCGCTCGTGGCCGGCCCGCCAGGCGGCGACCGACTCGTAGCCCTCGCCCTCGTCCCGCGCGTGGTCGAGATCGACGTCGCCGAGGCGGGCGACGCGGACCTCGACCAGCTCGATCACCGCCACCGGCCGGCTGTCGGAGTCGATCACCGCCGAGCGGGTACCGACGGCCGGCAGTGGCTCGCCGTCGATCTCGTAGTCCTGGACCAGCGCGGTAGTGGTGCTCTTGCTCCCGTCGAGCACGGCGGCGACGAGCTGGTCGCGCAGCGGGCCGGGGAAGGCGAACTCGAAGGTGGGCAGCGCGGCATCCATGCCCGGCAGGCTAGCCGTCGGCGGCGGCGCGGCGCGCGGAGAATTGGAGGCGGAACGGGCAGCCCGCTCAGCCGGCCGGCGGCAGCAGGCGGTCCAGCCAGCCCAACAGCACCCGCTCGTACTGCGGGCTGACACTGTCCAGGTCCTCACCCTCGCCGAGCGTGGGCGCGTGGTCGCAGCCCGCCAGCCGGGCCACCGTCAGCTCGGCGTCGCGGGCCGTCCGCCGCCACACCTCGAGGCTGTCCTCGATCGGGATCCAGGCGTCCGTCTCGCCCCAGCAGAGCAGCACCGGGCAGGTCAGCCGCGCCAGCACCGGCGCCGGGTCGTAGTCCATGTCGGTCCACGTGCCGGGCGTGGCGGGCAGTTCCTCGGGCAGGGACGCCAGTGGGAACCAGGGGTGGCGCACGGCGACGTCCAGCTCCGCCTGCGCCACCGCGCGTGGCACGTCACCGCGCAGGTAGTCCTCGGCGAGCGCGCGCAGCCGGGTCAGCTCAACCACGTCGGCCGGCCCGTATCCGTGCCGGCGTAACTGCTCAGCGGTGCCGTGGCGCATCTGCCTCGCGGGGCTCACCCCGCTGCACCCGACCAGGACCAGGAAGTCGACCGGGTGCCGGGTGGCGGTCAGCACCGCCGCCCACGCGCCCTGGCTGAACCCCCACAACCCGACCGGGACCGCCCCGACGTGCCGGCGCAGCTCGGTCAGCGCGGCGGAGGCGTCGTCGGCCTGGTCGGCCAGCGGCACGTCGTGCCCGTCGACGCGGGGGCGGCGGTCGTAGCGCAGCACCGCGATCCCGGCCCTGGGCAGCAGCCGGGCCAGGTGCGCGTACAGGAAGTGGGAACGCTGCCCGGCGTGCGAGCCGTGCAGCACCACCAGGCCTCCCCGTACCGGCGCGGCCGGCAGGTCGAGGACCGCCGGCAGGCTCGCCGCGCCGACAGTCGTCTCCATGCCGGGCAGTGAACCACGAACCGTCCCGCCCGGTGGTCCCGGCCGCCGTCCGGGACACCCGCCTGCGTACGCTGACCAGGTACGTCGTCGCGACCGTGGAGAACCGCCATGACCAGCCCCGCATCCCGTACCGTCCGGGTCGCCCGCTCCGGCGACGTGGCCGCCCTCGTCGACCTGATCGAGTCGGCGTACCGGGGTGAGCGCAGCCGGCAGGGCTGGACCCACGAGGCGGACCTGCTGGCCGGGCAGCGCACCGACCCGGACATGGTCGCCTCGGCGGTCACCGCCCCGGACGGCGTGGTGCTGGTCGCCGAGCAGGACGGTGACCTGCTCGCCTGCTGCCAGCTGGAACGCCGCGACGACCACGTCTACTTCGGGATGTTCGCGGTGGCCCCCGGCCGGCAGGGCGGCGGCCTGGGCCGGGAGCTGCTGGCCGAGGCCGAGCGGTACGCGACGCAGCAGTGGCACGCCGGTGAGATGCGGATGACCGTGATCGTCCAGCGCGACGACCTGATCGCCTGGTACGAGCGGCGCGGCTACGTCCGCACCGGCGAGCTGAGCCCGTTCCCGTACGGCGACGAGCGCTTCGGCGTGCCGCTGCGGCCGGACCTGGCGTTCGAGACGCTGCGCAAGAAGCTCGGCTGATTCAGCCGGGCCGGTCGACGAGGGCGACCAGCTTCTTCGGGGCCAGCACGCAGTAGCTTTCGGTGAGCAGCTCGGCGACCTCGGTCCAGTCCGTGTCCGCGTCGAGTCGCAGGCCGACCACGTCGGCGGCCCAGTCCGGCTTGAAGAAGTGCGGCCCGGCCGCGAGTAGCCCGGCGATCTCGTCGCCGGGGGAGCGGAACGTCATCACGCACACCGGCTCGTCGGTCGCCGCCGCCCGCGCGTACGCGGCCTGGTGGCCGGGGTCGACGGTGAGCACGTGGGCGAACGTGCGGCCGCGCACCCGCCACCGCACACCCACCCAGGCCGGCTCCTCGTAGGCGTCGGGCAGGCCGAGGCAGACCGGGCGCAGGCGGTCGAGGTGCTCGGGCGGAACGTCTCCGGGACCGGTCATGCCCGCACGCTAGCCGCAGCCCCCGACATTCCCGCCGTACCGGCGTGGCGCCCGGCCGCCGCGCGTCCGGCGGAGAAATGTCAAGCCTGGGAGTACCACGACGATGAGTTTCGGCGAGGCCCGCGGTCAGTGCAGGGAAGACACCTGGATGGAGGACGAGACATGAGCGGCGTACGGGTACTTGTCGGCACGCGCAAGGGCGCGTTCATTCTGACGTCGGACGGCAACCGCGACGACTGGACCGTCGACGGACCGCACTTCGGCGGATGGGAGATCTACCACCTCACAGGTTCACCCGTCGAACCGGACCGGCTCTACGCGTCCCAGTCCGGCGGCTGGTTCGGGCAGCTGATCCAGCGTTCGGACGACGGCGGCCGGAACTGGACGACAGTCGGCAACGACTTCGCCTACAGCGGCGAGGTCGGGCAGCACCTCTGGTACGACGGCACCCCGCGCCCGTGGGAGTTCAAGCGGATCTGGCACCTGGAGCCGTCCCGCCACGACCCCGACACCGTGTACGCGGGCGGTGAGGACGCCGCGCTCTACCTGTCCACCGACGGCGGCCAGAAGTGGTCCGAGCTGACCGCGCTGCGGCAGCACCCGACCGGCCCGTCCTGGCAGCCCGGCGCGGGCGGGATGTGCCTGCACACGATCATCCTCGACGCGGCCGACCGGGACCGGATCTACGTCGCGATCTCGGCGGCGGGCGCGTTCCGCAGCGACGACGGCGGCGCGAGCTGGCTGCCGATCAACAAGGGACTTCGTTCCGGCGAGATCCCCGACACCGACTCCGAGGTGGGGCACTGCGTGCACCGTCTCGCCCAGCACCCGTCCCGGCCGGACACGCTGTTCATGCAGAAGCACTGGGACGTCATGCGCACCGACGACGCCGGCGGCAACTGGCGGGAGATCAGCGGCGACCTGCCGACGGACTTCGGCTTCCCGATCGCGGTGCACGCACACGAGCCGGAGACGGTCTACGTGGTGCCGATCACCAGCGACTCGCTGCACTACCCGCCGGAGGGCAAGCTGCGCGTCTACCGCAGCCGTACCGGCGGTGAGCACTGGGAGCCGCTGACCGAAGGGCTGCCGCAGTCGCACTGCTACGTCAACGTGCTGCGCGATGCGATGGCCGTCGACACGCTCGACCCCTGCGGGATCTACTTCGGCACCACCGGCGGTCAGGTCTATCACTCGGCCGACGGCGGTGACACGTGGGCGCCGATCGTGCGCGACCTGCCGGCCGTGCTCTCGGTCGAGGTCCAGGTGCTGCCGTGATCCGGGTGGTGTTGCCGGCGCACCTGAAGAACCTGGCGCACGTCACGGGCGAGGTACGCGTCGAGGTGGCCGGGCCGCCCACCCAGCGGGAGGTGCTCGACGCGCTGGAGGCCGCGTACCCGATGCTGCTCGGCACGATCCGCGACCGGCACAGCGGGAAGCGCCGGCCGTTCGTCCGCTTCTACGCCTGCGAGCTGGACCTGTCGAACGAGTCGCCGGACGAGCCGCTGCCCGAGGAGGTCGTCAAGGGCAAGGAGCCGTTCATCGTGCTCGGCGCGATGGCCGGCGGCTGAGCGCGTTCGGCCGGGAACCGTGCTCGCCGCGGCCACGTCTGACGGCCCATGACCTTTCGCAGATTCCGGACGATCGGATGGACGATGGCCGCCGCGCTGGCCCTCGGTGGCTGCACCGCGTCACCCTCGGCCGATCCGCCGCCCACCGGCCGGCCCGTTCCGGCCGGTGGGTTGCGGCTCGTCGCGTTCGACTCCTGCGACGAGGCGCTACGGCAGATCCGGGCGGCCGCTCGGGCGGCGGTGGGACCGTGGGGTCTCGGGCCGGGCCGCGACCTGCTCCGGTTCGGCGCGGAGGCCGGGGCCGACAGCGGCGCCCAGAAGGCGGCCGGGCCGGCGTCCACTCCGGACTTCTCCGGGACGAACGTACACGAGGCCGGCGTGGACGAGCCGGACCTGGTCAAGACCGACGGCCGGCGCATCGTCACGTACGGCCGGGGCGTGCTGACGGTCGTCGACCCGGCGACCCGCCGGCAGACCGGCCGGATGGCGCTCGATCCGGCCGCCGACCGGTTCTCCGGGCAGGAGGGCAGCCTGCTGCTGCACGGGGACCGCGCGCTCGTGCTGCTGCGCGCCGGAAGGGTCCCCGAGTCCACGGTGCCCGGTCGGCGTCCCGCACCCGGCGTGGTCGGGCAGGCCCGGATGGTCCTGGTCGACCTCGCCGCAGCGCCGCGCGTCGTCGGCGAGTACCGGATCGACGGCCGGATGGTCGACGCACGGCAGGTCGGCGCGACCGCCCGCATCGTGATCAGTTCCGGTCACCGGCTCGAGTTTCCGCAGCAGCCGGGGGAGCGTACCGACGCTCAGCGGATCGCGGCGAACCGCGGGGTAATCGACAAGGCCACGCTCGACGACTGGCTGCCCCGGTACGAGGTCCGCGACAGCGTCCGCACTGTCGGCAGCGGTCGGGTCGGCTGCGACCGGGTGAGCCGGCCAGCCGGCTTCTCCGCCGCCTCGACGCTCACCGTGCTCAGCTTCGACCTGGCCGCGTCCGCGCTCGGCGCCGGTGACCCGGTCACCGTGTTCGCGGACGGCGACACCGTGTACAGCAACGGTCAACGCCTCTACGTCGCCGCCGACCAGCGCTGGCGGACGTGGCGCGCCGCGTCACCGGAGGCGCGCGACGTCAGCACCGAGATCTATCAGTTCGACACCGCCGCGGGCACGCCGCGCTTCGTCGCCGCCGGGTCGGTGCCCGGCTGGCTGATCAACCAGTACGCGCTGTCCGAGTGGGACGGTCACCTGCGGGTCGCCACCACCACCGGCGACACGTGGAGGCGGGAGAGGTCCTCCCAGTCCGGCGTCTACGTGCTGCGCGCCGACGGTCCCACGCTCAAGCGGGTCGGCGAGGTCACCGGCCTCGGCAAGGGCGAGCGGATCTTCGCGGTGCGGTTCGTCGGCGGCACCGGATACGTGGTCACGTTCCGGCAGACCGACCCGCTGTACGGCGTGGACCTGCGCGACCCGGCCGCGCCACGGGTGACCGGCGAGCTGAAGATCAACGGGTATTCGGCGTACCTGCACCCGGCCGGCGACGGCCGCCTGATCGGCGTCGGCCAGGACGCCACTGACGAGGGGCAGGTGACGGGCACCCAGGTGTCGCTGTTCGACGTCGCCGACCCGGCCCGGCCCACCCGGATCGCCCAGCACCACGTCGCCCGTGGCTGGTCGGAGGCGGAGCACGACCCGCACGCGTTCCTCTACTGGCCGCCGGAGCGGCTGGTGGTGATCCCGGTGATGCAGTCGGGCGTGGACACCGATGGGCCCGACGGCACAAAGCGCCCGCCGTTCGGTGGTGTGCTGGCGTTGCGGCTCGGCGACAAGGGATTCACAGTGGCCGGCGCGGTGGACCATCCGGGGAGCCTGGCCGACGGCGGCGAGCGGACGCCGATCCGCCGCTCACTGATGATCGACGGTGTGCTCTGGACGCTCTCCGACGCCGGTCTCAAGGCGACCGCCCTGGCCGGCATGACCACCCTGGCCTGGGTGCCGCTGACCTGACATCGGCCGGACCTCGCCGCGCGCGTGGGCGCGCGACGAGGCCCGGCACGTCACTGTTCCAGCGCCGCCTCGGCCGCCGCGACCTGCGGGCCGACCCGCAGCGCGTACGCGACGACGCCGCCGAGGAGGAACGTCGTGGCGGTGACCGCGGCGATTCGGTTGCCCGGCTCCTGCGCCATCCACAGCGCCGCCTGCCGCCATTCCGGCCCGCCCGGCGCGGCCATGAAGGACGCCATGGCGGCCCAGGCGGTCGGCGCCTGCCAGGCGGCCCGGGCGCCGGCCAGTGCCGCGCCGAGGCCGACCAGCCCGATCAGCCCGGCCGTGTTGCGGGCCAGCACGGACAGCGGTCCGAAGTCGACGCCGAGGACGCGGGCGGCGGCCAGCAGCCCGACCACCGCCGCGGCGTACCCGAGCAGGTGCCCGGCCCGGCGCGGCGCCCACTGCCACGCGGCGGTCCGTTCCAGCGCCGGGTCGGTGCCGGCGAGCGTCGGCCCCAGCGGCGCCACCGCCAGGGCGGTGGTGAGCACGGCGAGGCCGGCGGGCACCTCGGGGCGGTCGGTGAAGCCGGCCCAGGCGACGGCCATCACGGCGACGGCGATAGCGGATCCGGCCAGGGCGGCGGGTAGCCGGCGGGACCGCACGTACAGCGGCAGCCAGCGGGTCACGGCGCGGCCCGTCCGGTGAGCGCCGGCATCAGGTCCGGCTCGCACCGCGCGGCGGCGTCCCGCAGCGCGGTGATGCGCCGCAGCTGCTCCGGCTCGGGCAGCGCGCGCAGTTGCCGCACCCCGTCCCGGATCTCCTCCTGCTGCTCGTCGGCGTACCGGTAGCCGGTCCAGGAGTCCCACAGCCGCACCGTCTCGGCGTCGAGCAGCCAGGCCGCGGCGATCGCCGGGGCGATGTCGTCGCCGCTGCGCCCGCAGCCGTACCACATGGTGCCGCCGCCGAGGGCGATGCGCTCTGCCACGTCGGCGGCCTGGCCGGTGTCCGGGTCGACCTCCAGGAGGAACTGCACGGTGCCGGGTGCCGGCTTGGGCCGGTGCCACTGCTCGCTGTCGTTGCTGCCGACGGTGTCCAGCCGCACTTCCACCGCGCGGGCCGGCGCGTCCGGCAGCTTTGCCAGCGCCTTGAGCCCTCGGCGGGCCTCGGGAGTGATCTCGGGCAGCAGGTGCGCGTTGACGGCGGTGACGCACACCTGCGGCGTGCCGTCGGCGCAGACGAAGCGGCGTGCGTCCGGATCGAGCTGCCAGATCCCGGTCGGGCCGGGCACGCCGATCAGCAGGAGACCCGCCACGCCCCCGGCGAGGCTCGCGAGCGCCCCGGCCCGGACCGGCCACGACCGGCCCGCCGCCAGCAGCAGCCCGGCGAGGACCAGCCCGACGCCCAGCGCGAGGCGGCTGAGCAGCAGCCGGTCGGACAGCGTCTCCCACGGCGTGTCCGGCGGCCAGGAGATCATCAGGGAGGCGTTCGACAGCCGGCTGGTGCTGCCCGGACCGCCGAGCATGGCAGTGCCCTCCTGCGCGACCAGGCCGGCGGCGGCCAGCAGCGGCGGCAGCAGCGGCGAGGACCACAGCCGGCCGACGGCCACCCCCACCCAGGCCGCGCCCACCAGCACCAGCACGTCGGTCAGGGGCCCGGCGAGTCCGCGTACGCCGAGGTAGGCGCCGTCGAAGGTGACCACCGCGCCGGCGCCGGCGAGCACGAGCAGGTGCGCGGCCGCGACGGCGACGCCGAGCGCGGTCATCGCGGGCAGCGCGCGCTGCCAGCGGGGCCGGCCGGTGCTGTTCATCAGCTCGTCGGCGCGGGTACGCCGGTCCCGGCGGCCCAGTACCGCGCCGCCGGCCAGCGACAGGGGCATCAGGAGGAACATGCCGGAGGAGTGGACGTAGCCCAACCGCAGCCACTGTCCCTGCCAGAAGCTGTACATGCTGGCGGCGCCGAGGATCCCGATGATCAGGAGCAGGACCGCCATGGTCGGCGCGTTGGAGCGGCGCAGTTCGACGCGTACCTGTCGGATCATCAGGCGCTCCGGTGCTGCTGGAGAAGGTACGAGTAGCCGCGCTCGGCGGCGCTGTCGCCGACGCCGCCGGTCTCGCCGTGGCGGACCAGGTCGGCGGGCAGGCCCTGGAACACGCGGGTGCCCTGGTCCATCAGGATGACGTCGGAGCAGGCCGCCACCACGTCCTCCACCAGGTGGGTGGAGACCAGCACGCAGGCGTCCGCGCCGAGTTCGCGGATCAGCTCACGGAACTCGACCCGCTGTTCCGGGTCCAGGCCGACTGTCGGTTCGTCGAGCAGCAGCAGGTCCGGTTCGTTCACGATCGCCTGGGCGATGCCGGCCCGGCGCAGCATGCCGCCGGACAGCGACTTGAGCTTGGCGTCGGCCCGGTCGGTGAGGCGTACCCGGTCGATGGCCCGCTGGGTCGCGCCCGGCACCGCCGAGGCCGGCATCTCCCGCAGCCAGGCCACGTACTCGACGTACTCCCGGACGGTGAACCGCGGGTAGTAGCCGAACTGCTGCGGCAGGTAGCCGAGCCGGCGGCGCACCGGCCGCAGCTCGCGGGACGCGGTGGCGTCCGCGCCGAGCAGCCGGAGCACCCCGCCGTGTGGTTTGACCACTGTGGCGAGCGCGCGCATCAGCGTGCTCTTGCCGGCGCCGTTGGGGCCGAGCAGCCCGTGCACGCCGCTGCCCAGCGTCAGGCCGAGGTTGTCGACGGCCAGGTGCCGTCCGGCCTTCACCGACAGTCCCACCGCCTCGATCCGCCAGGCGTGCCGGGTCGGCGCCACCTCGTCGGCGCTCACTGCGCGTACCAATGTCGTCTCCTTCTCGGGGCAGGGTCGTCCGCGGCGCCGGCGGGGCGCCGTGGCGTGGTTCCTGAGGGCCGGCGTCAGCCGGCGGGCCGCCGCAGGTGGTCGGCGCGCAGCACGGTCAGCGCGGTGAGCACGGCGGCGGCCGCCGCCCAGGCGGGCATGGTGGCGGGCCGGAGCAGGGCTTCGGTGACGGCGGCGGCGCGGGCCGCGTCGGCGTCGCCGGTGAACGACGCGGCCGCGACCGCGGTGAGCCAGCCGCCGCCGAGGACGGCGGCGGCCAGCGGCACGCCGACGCGGCTGCCGAGCAGCAGCGTCGCCGCGGTGAACGTCAGGCAGGGCAGCAGCCACAGCGCGGGGTTGCGGCCGACCGCCAGCCCGGCCACCGCGAGCACGGGCGCGACCAGGAGCAGAACCGCGAGGGTACGGCGCAGCAGCAGTTCCAGCCCGGCGCGGGCGGTGCCGGCGACCACCTCCCAGTTCGGGTTGGCGCGTCGGGACCAGGCCACCGCGAGCCCGGCCAGCGGCGCGACCGGCGCGAGCAGCAGCACCGTCGAGGGCTGCTCGGGGTAGTTGCGGTCCAGCAGCACCGCGGCGAGGATCGCCGTGCACGTCATCGCCGCCCAGGCCAGCAGCGACCAGTCGGTCCAGCGCAGCCACCACCGTCGCAGCGGTCGCCGGGGCACCGGTCGCGGCCCGGTGCGGGCCTGTGCCAGGATCGCCTCCCGGGCGTCGCCGAGCAGCGCCCGCAGCGGCGGCGTGGCCAGCTCGCCGAGCCGGTCGCGGCACTCGGCACAGCCCTCCAGGTGCACCTCGATCGTCCAGGCGGCGGCGTCGTCGGGGCTGCCCGCCGCGTACGCGACCAGTGCCGGCGGGGGAACGTGAGCGGTCATGCCAGTGCCTCCCGTAGCGCGTTGCGGGCACGCCGCGCCCGGCTCTTCACTGTGCCCTCCGGCACCCCCAGCAGGACCGATGTCTCCCGGACGGTCAGTCCGTCCAGGACCATCGCGGCGAGCACCGCCCGCAGTTCCGGGGCCAGCGCGTCCAGCGCGGCTCCTACCTCCGAGCCGAACGACCCGGCGAGCGCCTCGTCCTCGGCGGCCGGCGCGCTGCGTACCGGAAGCACGTCGGTGGGCACCTCCTGGACGCGGGCGCGGCGGCGCAGCGCGTCGACCAGGCGCCGGGCCGCGATGGTCCAGATCCAGCCGGCGGCCGAACCGCCCGGCGCGTCCGATCCACCGGAGCGCCGGATGCCGGAGAACGAGCCGGCGGCCCGCCACACCGTCAGGTACGTGTCCTGGAGGACCTCGGCGACGATGCCGTCGTCCGCGCAGCGCCGCCGCAGCCGGATCGCGAGCCACGGCGACGTACGCCGGTACAGCTCGTCGAACGCGTCGAGGTCGCCGCGTGCGACCCGCCGCAGCAGCCGCTCCTCGTCCTGTTTGCTTCCTCCCACGCCTAGATGGTCGTTCACGGCCCCTCCGACGGATCACGGCGCGGCGTGACCTGGGTCACACCGCGCCGTGGGCGGGTGTCCGTCACTGCGCGGCGGCGAACGGCCCCTTCGGTCCGAACGCCAGCGCGGCGAACCGCTCGCCGATGCGGCGGTCGGCGGCCGGGTCGGGGTGCAGCTCGTCGGGCAGCGGCAGCTCGGCGTAGTCGGCCTCGCCGTACAGCTCCAGCCCGTCGAGGTAGTGCAGGTTCGGGTCCGCGTCGGCCCGGGACGCCACGATCCGGGCCAGCTCGGCGCGGATGACGCGCAGCGTGAGCCGGCCGGATGCCACCTCGGCCGGGTCGCCGGTGGCCCGGAACCGCACCTTCCCGTCGACGAACTCGACAGCGCCCGGGCCGGGCGTGTCCTCCTGGATCGGGCACAGGATCGACGACACGACGAGCAGCGGCGTGTCCGGGTGCCCCTCCCGGATGGTGTCCAGGAAGCCGTGCACGGCCGGGCCGAACGCGCGCAGCCGCATCAGGTCGGCGTTCACCACGTTGATGCCGATCTTGACGCTGATCAGGTCGGCCGGGGTGTCGCGCATCGCGCGGGCGGTGAACGGATCGAGCAGCGCGCTGCCGCTGAACCCCAGGTTGACCAGCTCCACGCCGGCCAGCGTGGCGGCCACCGCCGGCCAGGTGCCGGTGGGGCTCTCCGCGTCCGAGCCGTGGCTGATCGAGCTGCCGTGGTGCAGCCACACCCGGCGGTCACCCGTGTCGACCGGCTCGACCGGCGCGTCCGTGCGCAGCGCCACCAGCTCGGTGATCTCCCGCTGCGGCAGCCAGATCACCACCTCCTTGTCGGTGGCGGGCAGGTCGGTGAAGCGCACCGTGCCGACCGGCCCCGGCTCGATGCCGGACGTGCCGGTGGCCAGGTCGATGGTGAGCACCTTGCCGCCACCGGCGGTGGCCTGACCGGCGAGGCGGCCGTCCACGACCAGGTCGTAGCGGCCGTCGGGACGCGGCCCGGTGCCCCGGTAGACCATCTTCATCGGCAGCACGTCCAGCTCGACGGTGGTGGCGCGGGTGCGGAACACCAGCCGTACGCCCGAGGGCATCGCCTCCGCCGTCGTCAGCTGCGGGTCGATGTTCTGCGCCCGGGCCCACGCGGGCAGCCGGTGCGGCAGCACCCCGTCGGCGGTCTGTTCCAGGTCGAGCGCGCCGCGCAGCAGGTCGGAGGTGATCGGAGTGGTGAGGTGCGGGGATGCCATGATCCCGATCCTGCCCCCGGATCCGGGGGACCGGCCACCTGATTTATCCGACAGGCCGGACTCGTGACACTGAGTCAGTCGGTGAGCACGAGATCCACGTACCGGGCGGTCATGGTGGCGAGCACCTGGTCCGGGTCGGTGGCCCACACCTCGGCGTTGAAGATCTCCACCTCGACGTCGCCCGAGTATCCGGCGGCCTCCACCGCGCGGCGCAGCGGCGGGAAGTCGATGTGCCCGTCGCCCATCATGCCGCGCCCCAGCAGCACGTCGGCCGGGAGCGGGGTGAGGAAGTCGCATATCTGGAAACTCGCGATCCGCGTCCCGGCGCGGGCGATCTGCCGCCACACGTCCGGATCCCACCAGACGTGGAACGTGTCCACCACGACGCCGACCTGCTCGGCCGGGAACGCCTCGGCCACATCGAGGGCCTGCCCGAGCGTGGACAGCACGGCCCGGTCGGCGCAGTACATCGGGTGCAGTGGCTCCAGCGCGAGGCGTACCCCGCGCGCAGCCGCGTACGGGGCCAGCTCGGCCAGCGCGTCGGCGACCCGCTGCCGCGCGCCCGCCAGGTCACGGGAGCCGGGCGGCAGCCCGCCGACGACGAGCACCAGACAGGCGGCGCGCAGCGCGGCGGCCTCGTCGATCGCGCGCCGGTTGTCCGCCAGTGCCGCGGCCCGTCCGGCGTCGTCGGCGGCGGTGAGGAACCCGCCCCGGCACAGCGACGACACCCGCAGCCCGGCGTCGGTGACGAGCCGCGCCGCGGCCGGTACGCCGATCTCGGCCACCGGCTCGCGCCACAGCCCGATCGCCGGGATGCCGGCGCGCACACAGCCGTCGACCGCCTGCGCCACCGACCAGCGTTGCGTGGTGCGCTGGTTGAGCGACAGCCGGGCCAGCCGGGGATCGGCGCTCATCCGGGCACGCCCGCCACGTCCAGGTACGCGCGCATCCGCCGTGCCGCCAGCTCGGGGTCGAGCAGCAGCCCGGCGGCGTCGGCCAGCCGGAACGCCTCGACCAGGTGCGGGACGCCGCGCCCGCCGTGCAGGCCGCCGACCATGGTGAAGCCGGGCTGTCGGCCGTTGAGCCAGGACAGGAACGCGATGCCGGTCTTGTAGTACGGCGTCGGCGGGGCGAACAGGTGCCGGGACAGCGGCACCGTCGGGTCGAGGATCGCCCGGAACCCGGCCCTGTCGTCCGCGTCGAGCCGGGCCAGCGCCGCCGACGCGGCCGGAGCGATCGCCGCGAACGCGCCGAGCAGCGCGTGGCTGAACCGCTTCCCGTCGCCCTCGATCAGCTCCGGGTAGTGGTAGTCGTCGCCGGTGTAGACCTTCACCGTCGGCGGCAGCAGTTCCCGCAGCCGCACCTCCCGCCCGGCGTCGAGCAGCGACACCTTCACGCCGTCGACCAGGTCGGCGTGGGCGTGCACCAGCGCGGCGAACGTGGCGGTGGCCTCGTCCAGGTCGGTCGAGCCCCAGTAGCCGGACAGCGCCGGGTCGAACATGTCGCCGAGCCAGTGCAGCACCACCGGCGCGCCGGCCTCCCGCAGCACCCGCTCGTAGACGCGCAGGTAGTCCTCCGGGCCGGTGGCGAGCGCGGCGAGGTGCCGGCTGGCCATCAGCACCGGCGTGGCGCCGTACCCCTGCACGACCGCGAGCTGCTCGGCGTACGCGGCGACGACCTCGTCGAGCGTGCGCGGGACGCCGGTGAGCTGGTCGGTGCCCACCCCGGCGACGATCCGCCCGCCGCAGGAGGCGGCCTCGGCGGCGCTGCGCCGGATCAGCTCGCGGGTGGCCGTCCAGTCCAGCCCCATCCCGCGCTGCGCGGTGTCCATCGCCTCGGCCACACCGAGCCCCCACGACCACAGGTCGCGCCGCACCGCGAGCGTCGCGTCCCAGTCCAGGCCCGCCGGACGGCCGGGGGAGTTGTCGGCGTACGGGTCGGCGACGACGTGCGCGGCCGCGTACGCGATCCGGCTGGCCGGCGGCCCGGACGGCCGGCGCCAGGCGGGCGGTTCCCGTAGCGTCAGCTTCTCGGAGCCGCCGTCCGGCGCCGGCAGCATGATGCGCGTGCTCACCGGGGGATCTCCTCGATCGTCACCCGCCGCCCCTCGCGGGCCGAGCGCAGCCCGGCCTCGGCGAGTTGCACGCCGCGCGCGCCGGCCAGGAAGTCCCACGGGAACGGCTCGTCGTCGACGACGTGCCGCAGGAACGCTTCCCACTGCACCTTGAACGCGTTGTCGTGCTCGCCGTTGTCCGGCACTGTCTGCCACTGCGCGCGGAACGGCTCGGTGACCGGCAGGTCCGGGTTCCACACCGGCATCGGGGTGGTGCCCCGGTGCTGGATGCGGCAGTCGCGCAGCCCGGCGACAGCGCTGCCGTGCGTGCCGTCGACCTGGAACTCGACCAGCTCGTCCCGGTGCACACGGACCGCCCAGGAGGAGTTGATCTGCGCGACGATGCCGCCGGCGAGTTCGAAGATGCCGTACGCGGCGTCGTCGGCGGTGGCGCGGTAGTGGCCGCCGTTCTCGTCGACGCGCTCGGGGATGTGCGTGGCGGTGACGGCGGTGACGGCGGTGACCGGGGCGATGATCTGCTCCAGCACGTAGTGCCAGTGCGGGAACATGTCCAGCGTGATGCCGCCGCCGTCCTCGGCGCGGTAGTTCCAGCTCGGACGTTGCGCGGCCTGCCAGTCGCCTTCGAACACCCAGTAGCCGAACTCGCCGCGCACCGACAGGATCCGGCCGAAGAAGCCGCCGTCGACCAGCCGCTTGAGCTTGCGCAGGCCGGGCAGGAACAGCTTGTCCTGTACGACGCCGTTGCGGACGCCCTTCGCGGCGGCGAGCCGGGCCAGCTCCAGCGAGGCGAGGAAGTCCTCGGCGAGCGGCTTCTCGGTGTAGACGTGCTTGCTGGCCTCGATCGCCGCCCGGATCGCCTTCTCCCGCGCGGCGGTCACCTGGGCGTCGAAGTAGATCTGGTGGGCGTCGTCGGCGAGCGCCGCGTCCAGGTCGGTCGTGTACGCCGACAGCCCGTGCCGCTCGGCGATCTCGGCCAGGCGGCCCGCGTCGCGGCCCACGAGCGTCAGCTCGGGCCAGATCCGGCTGCCGTCGCGCGCGGGCACGCCGCCCTGGTCGCGGATGGCCAGCAGGGACCGGACGAGGTGCTGCCGGTAGCCCATCCGCCCGGTGACGCCGTTGAGGATGATCCCGACGGGTGTGCGCTCCACTGTGCCCCTCCCAGCGGTGAATGCGCTTTCAGTAAGCGCTTTCAGGGTGTTACCGTAGCCACGCCGGAACACCGGGTCAAGACGTTCCGCAGGGAGACTCATCGATGCCGCACGTGACGCTGGAAGACGTGGCCAGAGCGGCCGACGTCTCACTGGCCACCGCCTCCCGGGCGCTCAACGGGCGGCGGGTCACCCCGCACCTGCACGACCGCGTCCTGGCCGCCGCCGCGCGGCTCGCGTACACCCCGAACGCCCACGCCCGCGCGCTGGCCGGCGCGTCGCACCGCAGCGTCGGCGTGATCTGCCACGACGTCACCGACCCCTACTTCGCCGCCGTCGCCGGCGGCGTCATGCGGGTCGCCGCCGACAACGACCTGCTGGTCATGCTCGCCAGCACGTTCCGCGACCCGGAACGCGAGATCGCGTACGTGTCGATGCTGCGCGCCGAACGCGCCCCGGCCATCCTGCTCATCGGCTCCGGCTTCGAGGACCCGCGCTGGGATCGCGCGCTGGCCGCCGAGCTGACGCCCTACCTCGACGGCGGCGGCCGGGTCGCCGTGGTCAGCCGGCACCGCAACCTGAAGGTCGACAGCGTCCTGCCGGAGAACCGGGCCGGGGCCGCCGCGCTGGCCCGCGCGCTGCTCGGCCTCGGGCACCGCCGCTTCGCCGTGCTCTCCGGCCCGTCCGAGCTCACCACCGTCGCCGACCGGTTCGGCGGGTTCCGCGACGAGCTGGCCGCCGCCGGCGTGACGCTGTCCCCGGCGGCGGTGGCCGAGGCGGAGTTCACCCGCGACGGCGGCTACCAGGCGATGACCGAGCTGCTCGGCCGTGGCCTCGACGCCACCTGCGTGTTCGCGCTCACCGACGTGATGGCCGTCGGCGCGTACGCGGCGCTGCGCGACCACGGGCTGTCCGTGCCCGGCGACATCTCGGTGGCGGGCTTCGACGACATCCCGATCGTCCGCGACCTCACCCCGCCGCTGACCACAGTGGCGCTGCCGCTGCGCCAGCTCGGCGAGAAGGCGATGGAGCTGGCGCTCACCGAGAACCCGGGCCGCCGCCGGCGGATCACCCGCCTGCCCGCGGAGGTGGTGCTGCGGGCCAGCACCGCGCCGGCCCGCGCCTGAACCCGGCCGGTAGGGTGCCCGTCATGATCGAGGATGCCCCGTGCCGCTGACGAACCCCTGGCTGACCGGGCCGGCGCCGACGAGGAAGCTGGACCGGGACCGCCTGGCCGAACGCATCCTCAACCTGCTGTCGTCGCAGAACATGTGCGTGCTCGCCACAGTCGGGCCGGACGGCCCGCTGGCCACGCCGGTGCGCTACTACCCGCTCGACTTCACGCTGATGTTCACCGCCGCGCCGCGCTCGCCGAAGATGCGCAACATCGCCGCCGACCCGCGCGTGTCGGTCGGCGTCTTCGCGCCGCTGGTCGGGCTGGCCAGCAGCCGCGGCGCGCAGGTGTTCGGCACTGCCCGGGTGCTCGGGCCGGAGCATCCGGACCGGGCCCACCACTGGGCCGCGTTCCGCTGGGAGAGCGAACACGCCGAGCGCGGCCGGTCACTGGCCGAGCCGCCCGAGGACCCGCTCGTCGTGATCGAGGCCGACCGGATCGTCTACACCGAACACTGGCTGCGTCGCGAGGGCTACGCCCCACGTCAGCACTGGCGTCGCTGACGCCGCCCGCCGCACCGATCCCGCTACCGGCCGGCGGGGGAGCGGGTGGCGCGCAGCAGATTGCCGGCCAGCCGCAGGTCCGCGCCCTCGACCCGGGCCAGCACGTCGATCCGCTCCACCGTGACGTGTGACCACAGCGGCTCCGGGAACGCCGCGCGCAGGGCGTCGGCGTCCAGACCCCAGCCCTGGCCCGCCTCCGGCGACACCGCCAGCACGAACACCGCCCCGCCGGGCGCGGTCAGGCGCGGCAGCAGCGCCAGGTAGTCGCGTACGGCGGCGCCCCGCCGGTCCAGCGAGTGCAGCAGCCCGGAGTCGAACACCGAGTCGTACGGCACCGGCGGCACCGGGATCGCCGTGGCGTCGCACACCTCGAAACGCGCCGGCAGTCCCGCCTCGGCGGCCCGGGCCCGCGCCTGACCGATCGCCACCGCCGAGATGTCGACACCCGTCACGTCGAGACCGCGGCGGGCAAGCGCGAGCGCCAACTCCCCGGTGCCGCAGCCCACGTCGAGCACGCGCCGCCCGCGTACCCCGGTGTCGAGGACCGCGGCGAGCGCCGGCTGCGGACCGCCGATCTCCCACGGCGGCCGTTCGGCGTCCCGGTAGAGGCGGTCGTAGTGGACGTCGTCCGGCTCGTCGGTCATCGCGTACCCCCTCGGTCGGCGCGGCCACCCCCGAGCGTGTCACGCCCGGCGGCCGTCCGTGCCCCGCCGGGGGTCAGAACCGCAGGCGGCGCAGGTAGCGGTAGCCGACCTCAGCGGTCCGTTGCGGCGTCACGTCCGGCGTGTCGTTCTCCACGATGTACTCCAGCACCTGGTGCCCACGGAAGATCCGCGCGAAGTCGATCATCCCGGTGCCCAGGTCGGCCATGTCGCCGGTGGCCGGGTCGCGGTCCTTGACGTGGTACTGCAGGACCCGCTGCGGCGCCGAGCGGATCACGTCGAGCGTGAAGCCCTCCGGGTCGGCGACGCCCTCGCCGGAGGTGATGCCGCCGGTGACCGCCCAGTAGATGTCGATCTCCAGGTGCACCAGGCGCGGGTCGAGTTCCTCGGTCAGCACGTCCCACGGCCGGCGGCCGTTGCCGAAGTCGATGGTGAACTCGTGCGCGTGGTTGTGGTAGCCGTACCGCAGACCCGCCTTGCGCGCGGCGGCGGCCTCGACGTTCATCTGCTCCGCCCAGCGCTTCCAGTCGTCCTCGCGGTCGGAGTTCAGGTACGGCACCACCATGAACCGCTGGCCCAGCGTACGGGCGTCGGCGATCTTCTGCTCCAGCCCGGCGGCGTCGGCGGCGATGCCGTCGTGGCTGGAGCTGGCCTTGATGCCGATGCCGTCCAGGAAGCGGCGCAACTCCCGGGCGGTACGGCCGAAGTAGCCGAGCGCCAGCTCGACCCGGGGGTAGCCGATGCGGGCCAGGTGCGCCAGCGTCGCGTCGTAGCCGGGGGAGCCGTTGAGCGCGTCGCGGACCGTCCAGAGCTGGAGGCTGATCAACTCCTTCGGCACCGGACGCCGGCCGTGGTGGTGCCCGCCGGCCTGGGCGGCCGTCGCGCCCAGCCCGGTGGCGAGCCCGATCCCGGCGAGCGCCGCCAGGGAGCCGCGCAGCAGGCCACGCCGGTCAAGTGACTGTTGCAGCGCGGCGTGTCCGTCATGTCCGTAGCACATGGTCGCACTCCTTCGTCGCCTGTGCGCTGACGCTACAAAAGCCATGTCGATATGTCTATGGCTTCTGGTGCTCTGAATCGAACTTTCGGTCGATGCTGCGGAAAGTGGGGGGCTGCGTGTCGCCGGTGCCGCGTGGCAGGCTCGGGGAGTGGCCGCATACGACGTCGCCCTCGTCCTGCTCGTCGACCGGACCGGCGCGATCCTCATGCAGCACCGCGACGGCAACGCGCCGGTGTCTCCGTACCAGTGGAGCCTGCCCGGCGGCAGCATCGAACCCGGCGAGACACCGGAGCAGGCCGCCCGGCGCGAGCTACTGGAGGAGACCGGGCTGACCGCCGGGGAGCTGCACCTGCTGTGGAGCGGCCCCCGCCCGCACGAGGACGGCTTTGCCCACACGGTCACCGTGTACGTCTTCCGTGGCACCACCGACGCGCGCCAGGAGGACGTGGTGCTCGGCGAGGGACAGGCGATGGTCTTCGTGCCCCGCGACGAGGTGCTCGACCGCGACCTGGCGGTGAGCGCGGCGAAGGTGCTGCCGCTGCACCTCGCGGAGACCGCCTAGCCCTCGGTCAGCGCCCCGGCGAACACACCGGCGAACCGGGGGAGCAGCTCGTCGTCCGGCAGATGGTGCGGGTTGATCTCGGTGACCGACAACCCGGCGAACTTCGGGCTCGCCACCAGCTCCGCCAGCGTCGCCGCCGCCTCGCCCAGGCTCAGCCCGGACGGCTCCGGCACGTCCGCCAGCGGCGCGTCCACGAAACGCAGCACGTCCACGTCGAAGTGCACCACGAACGCCTCGGCCGCGCCCTCGGCCACCGCCCGGGCCCGGCGCGCCGCCGCCCGCGCGTCGGCGTGCACCTCATCGGCGGGCACGTATGCCAGCCCCAGTTCCGCCACCAGGTCCCGCTCGTGGTCACCCCGGGGCAGCGAGTCCCCGTACACCACCACCCGCTGCGGGGACAGCAGCGGCACCACCGGCCCGACGCCCGCCACCTCGGGCAGCGTTCCCGGCAGGCCCAGCATGTGCGCCAGCCCCATCGCATCCAGGTTGCCGTTCGCGCGGGTCTCCGGCGTGTAGAGATCCGGGCCGCCGTCCACGTACACCAGCGCGGGCGACATCCCGGCCCGCGCGCACCCGGCGACCAGGCCGACAGTCACGGTGCAGTCGCCGCCGAGCACCAGCGGCACGCGGCCCCGGCCCAGCGCGCCCGCGACCCGGTCGGCCACCGCCGACGCGACGGCGGCCACCGCGCCCGCGTTCTGCCCCCTCGGGTACGCCGGATCGGGCCGCCACCGGAAGCCCGGCACGTCACCGCAGTCCTCGACGTCCGCCCCGTCGCGCAACAGGTCGAGCAGGCCGGCGGCACGCAGGGCGGCCGGGGCGCGCTCGACACCCGGGGTGTGCGCGCCGGCGCTCGACGGCGCGCCGACGACCGTCCACTGACGATGATCCATCGCCCCACCCTAACCGCGTGTTTCAGCGCAGCACGAGCAGATCGAGGGCGTCGACGACCGGGCCGTCGACCGTCCTTGCTGCCTCGCGTAGCCGCTGGATGCCGGCGGCGTACTCCGCATCGGTGATGAGCTGAAGCGGCGTGTGCGCCTCCCGGCGCAGGCCGGCCGCCGCCTCCCGCAGCGAGGGTGCGGTGACCTGCGGGACCGCCTCGACCGCCGCGGTGGCGAAGCCGGCGGCGGCGAAGGCGGCCCCGACGTCGGCGATGCTCGGGTACGTGTCCAGCACGCGGACCGCCTCCGGGAAGTAGTCGAACAGCGTGATCGCCTCGTGCCGTCCGGCGAACGCGGACCGGATGAGCACCGGGGCGCCGGGACGCAGCACCCGGCGCAGCTCGCGTGCCGTCGCGGCCAGGTCGGGCACGTGGTGGATGACCGTGGACAGCCAGGCGCCGTCGACACTGCCGCCGGCCAGAGGGAGGTGCCCGGCGTCGCCTGCGACGAGCGGCGCGAACACACAGCGGGCGCGCATCGCCGCCGACGGCTCGACGGCGACCACCTCGACGCCGGGAAACCAGTCGGTGAACGCGCGTGCCCAGCTACCCGTCCCGGCACCCAGGTCGAGCAGTCGCATCCCGGAGCGCGGGGTGAGATGCCGGGCGACGGCGGCCCGCCAGGCCGTGAGGCCGTCGTCGGTGAGGTGCCGGGTCGCGGCGAACGCCTCGGCGTCAGCGTCGTGGTACGCAATGCGGGCCATACTCGACAGCCAACTCCCCGGCGGGCCGCCGAGGCAAGACACTGTGGCGGATCGGGCTCGGCTTCGGAGAGGGACAGGGGTGCGATATTGGATCCACCTCGAGGGCGAGCTGCCGGCGGACGCCCTCCGCCGGTTCCTGCTGACGGAGTACGGCGTCGCGCCGGAGAGCGTGTACGTCGGTCGGGTCGAGGACCGGGCCGTGGACGATCCGCGCCCGGTGGCGATGCTGACGCCGCCCGACGCGGACGAGGGATTCGGCTGGATCGTCACCGGCGACACCGAACTGGCCGCCGCCACCGACCACGGCGAGCGTGAACTCGCGGTCACCCTCGCCCGCGAGTTCGGCGTACGGGCGCTCGTCGACGACGGCGGTATCCACCCCGACCGGTGGGTGCTGGTGAGCACCGACGGCAGCAGCGGCCGGGTGCTGACCGACTCCGACGCCGCCGCCGACGGGGACCTGCGAATCGTGCACGCGCTCGAACCGATCAGCGGGGAGCCGCAGCTCGCCGTCGTACCGCCGCCGGACTGGGCTCGCGACCGGTGACCCGGCCGTGCCCCGAACCGGCAATTCCCAGGGAATTATGAACCGCCGAGCTGCTCGTAGATCGTCTCGAGGCCGCGTTCCACGCGGATCAGCGAGCCGAGCCATGCACGGGTCTCGGCGTCCGTCGAGTACAGGATCGTGCCGCGCATGCCTCGCGTCATCAGCACCTTGTAGGTGTTACGGATCAGGCGGTCCGCCTCCGCGTCACTGAGCGACTTGCGGCTACGGAAAGCCGGATCCTTCGACTCCGCCCGCTGGGTGACGAGCCGTCCGCCCCGGGCGACCAGGTCGGGTCCGAGGATGACACCGGACCACTCGTACTCGAAGCCCTGTGCGGTGTACACGCAACCGACCTGGCCGAAACCGTGCGAGTCGGTGGCCCAGAACGCGCTGCCCGGCGCGTCGCCGACGCTGCGGTCGCTCTTGACGTTCCAGGGACGCGCCCAATCACCGATCCGTACGTCGGCCACCAGCGAGTCGTCCGGCCGTGGATCGCTCCACGGCCAGCAGTAGCCGGCCGACATGCGCGCCGTCTCCCCGGCTTCCTGCTTCACGGCCAGGAAAGCCTCCATCTCCTCCGGCGAATCCGCCAGCCGCAGGTCGAAGCGTCCGTCTCCGGCCCACACCGACGGCTTGCCGCCGTCGAGGCCGAGCAGGTCGACGACCCACTCCTCGTACGCCTCACTGCCGCCGCACCGGAACTGGTCGTGCAGTGACACCACCTCGATGTCCAGATCGAGCTGTTTCGCGTACGTGGAGATGACGTCGACGTTCCCCAGCTCGCCCGGCTTGACCACCTGGTGCTCGTCGAGCAGGAAGACCGGTACCCGGGCCGCGGCGATGAGTTCATCGATCTGCGGCCGGGCACGGTCCCGCTTCGCCTTCGGGGTGAACCGGTTGACCGACGTCTCCCTGATCCGGTGCGCCTCGTCGCAGATCAGCACGTCGAGGCCGTTCCGCTCGGCGGTCATGAAGCTGTTGAAGTAACCGAACAGGTTCTTCAACCGGGTGGAGCCCTTGCCCGCGTAACGCCGCAGCGTCTGGGTAAACGAGCGGGAGCCCGTGGCGTGCATGACCGAGCGCTGCTGCCGGGCGAGCTCACCGAGCACCGAGAGTGCGATGACGCTCTTGCCGCTGCCCGGTCCGCCGGCGACCACCACTACCGACTTGCGGTCGGCGCTGCGCGCACGCTCCACGGCGTGCAGCACCAGTTCGTACGCCAGGCGCTGCTCGTCGAGCAGGGTGAAGTGGGACCGGTCCTTCAGCTCGGCGGCGGCGTAGGACAACAGGCGCTTGCTGGGGCGTACCGAACTGGTGAGGAAGCGATCCGCGGCGGCCGCGCCGGAGCCGGGGGCCAGGTGGCTGCGCAGGTAGTCGAGGAACCGGCCGCGGCGCTGCTTGGTGAAGATCCGGCTCTGCTCCGTCGCCCGCCGGGCGAAGAGGTCGTCGACGTCGCGGTCGACGGCGTTGTGCAGGTAGGCGGCCCCGACGATCGGGTTGTGCGAATGGGCGAGCACCCCGAGGAAGTCCGCGAGGTATTCGCAGTAGTCCTCGACCTGCACGCCTGGATGCAGCCGAGGGGCGGCGGCGTGCTCGACCAGGACCAGGCTCTCGGAACCCTCGTACGACTCGACCCGGGACCACTGCTTCAGCTCCACCACGACGTAGGAGTCCTCGGCCGTCTTCGGATGCGTTCCGGCGAGGACGACGTCGATCCGCTTGCTGGTCAGCGGGAGCTGGTACTCCACCAGCATCTCGACCTGGCCCAGACCCGCGTCGGCGAGATCCTGGGCTAGCACCGGCAGGCTCCGCTCCCAGGACCGCCGTTCGGAGGCGCTCACGTTGTGCCCGATGTGCTCCGCGATCCGGTCGGCGAGGGCGCCACCGGCCGCGTAGCGCAGCAGTCCGTCGGCGGAGGTGCGAAAGGCTGACACGACTTGCCCCCGGGCAGCACGAAATGATCGTGCGCATGGGGGGCGTGTCCGGCGACGACCGGAAGCCCGTCGTTACGCGCTTGTACGGGTGGACTGTAGCGGAGAGATCATCCGCATGGCACGCCCTGCTACCGCTTGGCCGCGGAGCCTCTGACATCCTCGGCGGGATAGCGGACGGCGACCTCGGTCAACTTGGCGAGGGCGGCCTCCGTCAGGTCGATGTCGAGGACGTCTGCCAGCCTCGTCAGGTAGATCATGACGTCGCCGATCTCCGCTCGCACGCGTGCGCCCGCCTCGCGGTCGTCCATCACCGTGGCGGCCTGCTCCGGGGTCAGCCACTGGAACTCGGCGACCAGTTCCCCGACCTCGCCGGCCAGTGCCATCGCGAGGTTTTTCGGCGTGTGGAACTGCTGCCAGTCTCGTTCCTCCGCGAACGCCCGAACGCGGGCCGTCAAGTCCTCCATCCCCGCAGTCTGACACCGCTCTCGGTAGCCCGAGAACGGGCTTCGCCCCACTACCTGCGGCGGCGAGCGCCCGGATCTCCGCGGCTTCCCCCGTGGCGGTGCCGGCGTCGGCGAAGGGGAGGATGTCGTGGTTGGTGCGCGGGGCCTGCGCGGACATCGATCATCGTCGACCGAGGGTCAGCATCGCGAGCGTGCGCCACGTAGGGTGGGCTTCGGACGTCTCCCCGTAACCGGAGTGCATCTTGAGCCTGAAGTACTACCTCTACCTGTCGCATCTCAAGATCGGACTCCTGGCGGCACAGGTCGCCTCCTCCGCGCAGCACGAGACCGAGCTCGCCGTGGACCTGAAGGTCGTCCGCTACAGCCGCAAGGCGGTGCTGCCCGAGCGCCACGACCTCGACAAGCTGGAGAAGGTCATCCGGCACCTGCAGGACGCCGACCAGATCGGCGCCGCGGACGAGGAACGCCCCTACATCCAGGCCTGCCTGGAGATGCGCTGGCAGGTCTTCCCCACCGCCGGCATCGTGGTCTTCGCGGGGATGCTCGACGACCAGGTCATCGTCCTCGGCGGGTCGGCGTCGCACGTGGTCGGTGGAGGTGACACCGAACCGGTCGGATCGGTCCCGCCGTACCTGTTCCGCAAGCTCCAGGAATTGCGAGCCGACCCGGGCGAGTTCGACGACGAGCGCTTCCACGAGTCGCTGGCGCAGATCGGGGCCGCGCTCCCGGGGCCGGCGCAACGGGTCGAGTTCGTCGCGAAGCGACTTGCCGAGAAACCGGGCCCGGACGGCACGCTGCTGGGCAGCCCGATCTACGTGGCGCTCGTCGACTAGGGCCTCGGCGTGGACGCGGGGCAGGTCATCCGGTGGCGGCCGGGGGAGACCGTCCTCGACACGTTCCGCATCGAGGAGGTCGTCGAGACCGGCGGCACCGGGTTCGTGTACCGCGCCCATCACCTCGCCTGGGGCGTCGACCTCGCGGTGAAGACGCCGCGCCCCGACCTGGCCTCGGCGCCCGGGATCCTCGATCTGCTCGCGCAGGAGGCGCAGGCCTGGACCGATCTCGATCCCCATCCGAACGTGGTCGGCTGCAACTACGTGCAGCGCGTCGGCGCGTACCCGGTGATCTTCGCCGAATGGGTCGCGGGCGGTGACCTGACCGCGGCGGTCCGGGACGGGCGGTGCCGCGACCTCCCGCGGGCCCTGGACGTCGCGATCCAGATGCTGCGCGGCATCGGCCACGCGCACGCGGCAGGTCTGGTGCATCAGGACATCAAGCCCTCAAACGTCATGTATGACGGCGAGACGGCGAGGGTGACCGACTTCGGCACGGCCAAGGCGAAGGCGTCCGTCTCCGCGCTCCCGCAGGGTGGCGACGAGATTTCGTACGCGACGCTCGGCGGCTTCACACCGCAGTACTGCTCGCCGGAACAGGTCGATCCGGAGGGCCGGATCGGCCGGGCCAGCGACATGTGGTCCTGGGCGCTGACGGTGATCGAGCTGCTGCACGGGCGCCGGCTCTGGAAGTGGGGACACGACGGTGCGGATGCGCTGGCGTCGCTACGCGGCGATCTCCCGCGGCCGCTGCGCGACCTCCTGTCCGGTTGCCTGGTGCGCGACCCCCGGTCGAGGGTCGGCGACATCGCCGAGGCGGAGGCCGTCCTGCTCAGCGTCTACGCGGACTGCGCATCTGGTCCCTACCCGCGCCCCGACGAGGTGTCGCCGTCTCTCCAGGCCGACGGCTTGTCCAACAAGGCGCTGTCCCTGTGGGACCTCGGCGACCAACGCCGCGCGATCGAGATGTTCGAGCGGGCCAAGGCGATCGACCCGCACAACGTCCGCGCGGTCTACAACCACGGGCTCCTCAAATGGGCCGACGGCCTGGTCACCGACGAGATCCTCCTGTCGGAACTGCGCGCCACGGGCGACTCCTGGGAGGCGGACTACCTGGCCGCGATGGTGCACATGGAACGCGGTGACGGCGTCCTCGCGGCCCGGCACCTGGCTGAGGCGGACCGCAAGCATCCGGGATCGCCGGAGATCGCGGCCGCGCGGGAGCGCTGTGCCCGACTGGAGCCGAGGGGCACGCTCGAGGTGTTCGGGCAGCTGTCCGGCCAGGTCGTCGCGATGGCCTGCGATCACGACGCGACACACGTGGTGGTGGCCGAGAGGTCAGGGCGGGTGCGGGTCTGGGACGCCTTCGCGGGCCGGGTGGTCGCGGAACTCGCCGCCTCCGGCCCGGCTCCCGTCGACGTCGCGATCGACCACGCCGGAGCGCGGATCCTCGTCTGCTACCAGGACTCCCGCGTCGAACGGTGGCGGCTAGCCGGCGGCACGGCCCACCTCGAAGGCCGGCTGGACGGAGGAACAGCCGTGGCGCTCAGCCCCGAGGGTGGCTTCGCGGCTGTGGGTACGGCCGACGGCCGCGTCCTCGTCTTCCGCACCGACGCGTGGGAGCCGGTCGCCGGCATCCGCCCCCACGACGGCACTGTCACCCGGGTGATCCTCGGCCCGGACGCCGAGGTCTGCGTCTCCGCCTCACTGGGCCGTCCCGGCTCCGCCGTCGACCACCGGGTGGAGCAGTGGTGGCCCCTGCGGGACACGAGGATGCGGGGCCTGCACATACCCACCGACGAGATGGACGGCGACGGCCAGAAGGTCGCCCTGGCGCCGGACGGGTCGACCGTCCTGAGAACCGGCTACCAGTCCCTGACAGTGGTGGACATGCGGGTCTGGGACGAACCGCGACGGTGGGAGATCCCCTGGCTGACCGGATACCGCATGCTCGGCGTCTCCGGCCGGGCCGGCTGGGCTCTGCTCGACCCCGGGACCGGAGACCTTCAGGTCCTCGAACTCGCCATCCGCCGATGCGTCCGCACCTTCCCGAAGGACTGGGCGCGGGGCTCACGCCGCGACGCGACGGCGTTCAGCGGGGACTGCGGCTACGCCGTCATCGCCGAATCGCACGGCTACAGTGGCCAGACCTCGCTCTCCCGACTTCCCATGCCACTCAGCGGACACCTCGCTCCGCGGTCGTACGCGCCGCCCCGCCCGGTCGGTGTCCTCGCGCGCGACGAGCGGGCGTTCGACCAGGTCATGGAGCGCGTCGAGGCGATGATCGCGGCCGGAGAGGATCGGCGCGCAGCGGACGCGATCCGCGAGGCGCGTGCCGTTCCCGGCCACGAACGTCATCCGCGGCTACGCCGGGCCTCCAGGGCCCTGGGCCGGAACCTGCGGCGCACCGGACTGACCGGCATCTGGCTGGAGCAGGAGCTGTCCGATGTCATGCTCACCCGTGGCACCTTCGACATCGGCGCCTCCGGCCGGTTGTTCGCCTTCCCCGCCAATGTCGACGAGGTCGAGATCTTCGACCTGGAGACGCTGGAGAAGGCAGGCGGGGTCACCGAGCGGCGGAACCCGGCCGTCAGCCTGTCCTTCGCCAGGGGCGGCCGGGACGTGATCATCGGCTACTCGGACGGATCGGTGGCCTGCCACGACACCAGGACGTTCGAGCCCCGGTTCAAGGTGGCCGGCGCCCTGCGTCGCGACGACGGGAACACCACGCTCGACATCTCGGGCGACCTGTTGGCGGTCGGCTTCGGCCACGGGTTGGCGACGGTGTGGTCGCTGGAGGCGGCTGCCTGCGTCGCGACGGTCCGCACCGGACCCGGCACGATCGTCGGCGTCACGGCCGACGAGGCGTCCCGCTCGATCGCCGTGCAGCTGCGAACGCACGATACGGCCGCCGTGGAGGTCCGGTCGATGGACACCGGAAAGCCCGTGAAGACCTTTGCGGACGTCGACCCGCACACGGAGATCCGGTTCGCCTCCGGGATGCTGCTGCTGGCCGGGATGACCCGCCTGACCGCGTGGCGACCGGGTGACAGGCGCCCGTCGTACCAGCTCGACCGGGTCAAGCACAGCTCGTCGGCGGCGTTGGCCTTCACGGACTCCCGCCGGCTCGCCGTCATCGCCGGGCTGACCGGCTTCGTCGTATGGGACGCCGCGAGCGGAGAGCCGGTGTTCGACGGGAGGGCTCTCGACGACCCGGCTGGACGCCTCTCCGGGGTCGAGGAGGTGGTGGTCTCGCCCGACGGGAGGTTCGCGGTGGCCGGAGACCCGGGAGAGCAAACCGTCGACGTCTGGGACCTGCGCGCCGGACGCCGGATCCGCTCACTGCACGGTCACCACGCCCAGGTCACAGCGATACGCGCCGACGACGCGTTCGGCACCGTCGTCACCGGCGACCACCAGGGCAATGTCCGCATCTGGGGCCTCGATTGGGACTACGGAGAGTGATCCGATGAGGGGACGGCGCCAGCGCGATGAACTGCGAGCCGCGTTCCTGGCCAACCGGGAGCGCGTCAGAACCTGGCTCGACGCCTGGGAGATTCCCGAAGTCGTGTGGACCGACGAGTTCAACGAGATCCCTCTGCCCTGGGTCGTGCGGGAGCAGGACAGGGAGAGCTGGCTCAAGCGCCACGCACCCTTCCTGGACGCGTACGACTGGTTGTTCGTCGGACGGCCGCTGACCCCGGGGGTCCGCGAGGTGCGGGCACTGTGGCACTTCGGGCCGGCACACCGGTTCGCGGAACTCGACCTGACGATCACCAGCGTCTGCGACCCCGAGTACCTGGCGGAGAAGCTGACCCTGGCGGTTCACCACGCCGGCTTGAAGGGCTGGCGTGACACGGACGCGCAGCCGCTCTATCAATGGCTCGTCGAGGGTGTGCACACGATGCCCCTCGGCAACGGCGTGCGGGGCAGCAACCGTTCGGGGTTCGTCCTGTTGCGTTTCACCCGCTTTCCGACCTCCGACGGCGACGTGATCGTGCGTTTGACCGCCGCGGAGACCGATCGCGCCCTGGACGGCTCACCTCTCGACGACGATGGTGTGTCGGTTCCTGGCGGGTAGATCAGGTGACCAGGCCGGTGCGGTACGCGTACACCACCGCCTGCACCCGGTCCCGCAGATCCAGCTTCGTGAGAATCCGCGACACGTACGTCTTCACCGTCTCCTGACTGATCACCAACCGGGCCGCGATCTCGCTGTTCGACAGCCCGTCGGCGATCAGCCGCAGCACCTCCAGCTCACGCGGCGTCAGCCCAACGTCCGCCGGCGCGCCCTCGGCCGGGCGGATTCGCGCCGCGTACCGGCCGACGAGCTGCCGCGTCACCTCGGGCGCCAGCAGCGCGGCGCCGGAGGCGACGGTGCGGATGCCGTGCAGCAGTTGCGCCGGTGGGGCGTCCTTGAGCAGGAATCCGCTCGCGCCGGCGCGCAGCGCCTCGTAGACGTACTCGTCGAGGTTGAACGTCGTCACCACCAGCACCTTGACCGGCTGGGCGATGCCCGCGCCGGCCAGCAGGCGGGTCGCCTTGATGCCGTCGAGCACCGGCATGCGCACGTCCATCACCACCACGTCGGGCCGCAGGCGGCCGGCGAGGTCGACCGCGGCTCGGCCGTCGCCGCACTCGCCCACCGCCGTCATGTCCGGCTGCGCGTCGATGATGGTGGTGAATCCGGTACGGATCAGCGCCTGGTCGTCGCAGACCAGCACCCGGATCGGCGCGGTCACGACGCGCTCCCGGTGGGGATGCGCGCCCGGACGACGAAGCCGTCGCCCGCCCGGCGTCCCGCGTCGAACTCGCCGCCGAGCAACGAGACGCGCTCGCGCAGCCCGGCCAGGCCGCGTCCGCTTCCGCCCGGACCCGCGGCGCGCGGGCCCGGGCCGTCCGTGCTGATCTCCACCGTGATCTCCCGGTCTCCATGGTGTACGTGCACAGCGGTGGGGCGGCCGTGCGCGTGTTTGAGGGCATTGGTGAGCGCCTCCTGCACCACCCGGTACGCGGCCATCTCCGCGCCGCCGGTCACCTCCGCCGGGGTGCCCTGCTGCGTGAACTCCACCGGCTGCCCGGCCTGCCGGGTCTGCTCCACCAGGGCGTGCAGCTCGCCGACCGACGGGGCGCGTGGCTCCGTACCGTGGTCGGGGTTGAGCACGTCGAGCAGCAGCCGCAGGTCGCCGATGGCACGGCGACCGGTGTCGGTGATGGCGGTCAGTGTGGTGTCGAGGCGGTCGGGCGCGGCGGTCAGGTAGCGGGCCGCCTCGGCCTGCACCACCATCGCCGTCACGTGGTGGGTGACCACGTCGTGGAGTTCACCGGCGATGCGGGCGCGTTCGGCGGCGCGGGCGGTGTCGGCGACGTGCCGGCGGCGTTCGGCCTCGGCGAGGCGGTCCTGCCGCAGCCACGACCCGGTGCCCCAGGCGAGCGCCAGCAGCAGGTAGAACGTGGTGAACCCGACCACGCCCTCGGTCGACCCCTGTCGATCCAGCACGACTGCCAGACCGATGTACGCGAGGGAGCCGGCGAGCACCGTCGTACGGCGGCCTCGGTCCAGGTGGGCGCCCGCGCTCACCAGCGCGACGGCGAGCGCGGCGCCCGCGAAGGTGTGGTAGGCGCGCACCTGATCGAGCGCGAAGCCGAGTGACACCAGGGCGAGGGACAGCGCCGGGCGGCTGCGGCGCAGCGCCAGCGGAAGGCACTCCAGGGCGATCACCACCACTGTCAGCGCGTCGAACGGCCGGGCGGGCAGATCGCCGAGCTGCGTACCGATGCCGCGCAGCGGTGGGGTCACTGCTGCGAGCGCGATCACCAGCGCCAGCGGGAGATCCCGGACCGTGACGGGCCAGCGCCGCCACGAGTCCTGGAGCATCCGTCGGGTGATCATCAGGAGACCGTAACGCTCTCCGCCGGGGCCTCGGCCGCGCGGCGGCGCCGCGTCACGATGTGACCACGGCGGTGCGCCAGCCAGAGGAAGACCACTGTCAGCGCCGCCCCGGCAGCCACCGTGTAGAGGCTGCCCTCCGGCCCGAAGTCGCCGCCGCTGAGCAGCGTCGAACCCGACGTGGTGGCGTCCAGCAGACCCGCCGATTCGCCGTTGCCGGAGACGACGACGCCGAAGATGCCGCCGGCGGCGAAGTTCCAGCCGAAGTGCAGGCCGATGGGTACCCACAGGTTTCGATTCGCGGCGTAGCAGGCCGCCAGCATGAACCCGGCCTCGATCGCGATGGCGGTGGCACCCCACAGGCTGGCGTCCGGGTTCAGCAGGTGCATCAGGCCGAACAGTACGCCCGTCAGCAGCAGCGAGAGCCACGTACCGAGCCGTTCCTCGACCAGGCGGAACAGCAGCCCGCGGAACATCAGCTCCTCGGTCACCGCCGCGGCGGCCATGAACCCGACCATGCCCACCGCGCCGGACACCGAGCCGATGCCGTGTACGTGGTAGCCGCCCATGAGGGCGATGTTGCCGATGACCGCCGCGAACATGGCGAACCCGATCAGCACCCCGCGGTTGAGCCGGGCGGCCGCGCCGCTCCGGGCCAGCTCGGTGACCTCGCGCCGTTCGGTACGACGCACCACCCACCCGTACACGATGATCGCGGCCGCGGCGGTCGCGACGCCGAGGATCAGGCTGAGCCCGGCGTTGTCCTGTGCCGCGACGACCGCCTGGCTGCCGACGAGACTGACCGCGACGACGGCCAGGAACTGCTTCACCACACGCATGACGATTCCTTCGGAAGGTCCGCGGCCGGAGCGCCACGGTTCACCTGGAACGCTATGGATTCGCAGGCCGGGAAACGTCACCGTGCGGTGGACACTTGCGGGTAGCTCGCACGGGGGACAGGCGCGGCGGTCGCGGCGTTTCGAGGGCGTGCCCTGAGCAGAACGGCTGGCCTCGCGACGGTCGCGGCGGGCAGGCTGCCGGCATGGCGACGGGCTTCGGCGGTGAGGTGGCGACCTACTACGCACGGCATCGGCGCGGCTATCCACCCGAGGCGGTCGACGCGCTGGCGGCAGTCTTCGGTCTCGGTCCTGACGACACCGTCGTCGACCTCGGCTGCGGCACCGGCCAGTTGAGCATCCCGCTCGCCGACCGGGTGGGCGCTGTCGTCGGCATGGACCCGGAACCGGACATGCTGGCCATCGCCCGGCGTGCCGCCCTGGACCGGGGGACCGCCAACGCCACGTGGATGCTCGGCAGCGACGGTGATGTGCCCGCGTTGTCCCGGCTGCTCGGCGAGGGGAGTGTCGGTGCGCTGACCGTCGCCGTCGCCATTCACTTCATGGACCGCGACACCCTGTTCGAGGCGGCACGGCCGTTGTTGCGCTCCGGCGGTGGAATCGCGGTCGTCACCAACGGCGAACCCTTGTGGATGCAGGACACCGAGTGGTCGATCGCGCTGCGCGGATGCCTGGAGCGGATGGTCGGCTACCCGGTCACCGGAAGATGCCAGACCGACGAGGATGGGCGTCGGCGCAACCGGGAGGCGCTCGTGGGGGCCGGATATCGGTACGAGGAGACGTCGGTGCGGTACGACGCCCCGCTCACTGTCGACGACATGGTCGGCGGTGTCTTCTCCGCTATGTCGGCCGAACGGCTGCCTACTTTGCATCAACGCGCGGAGTTCGCCGCCGACGTACGCGAGGCTCTCGGCGGGGTGGACGTGGTGACCGAGCGCGTCACCGTCCGGCTGCAGTGCGGGATCCTCGGCTCGTAGCCGATTCCCGACGGGATTCAGCTATGTCACGAGGCGGTAGTTGGGGATGCCCCTGGTGCGTTCCTCGACCGGCGCGGCAGTGGACAGGGCCGTCACTCCGGCGGGAACCGGAGTCCGGGAGACGTGGATGCCCTCCAGGCAGGTGTCACACCAGAAGGAGGCGTAGCCGTAGCCGGCCCCTGGGGGCCCGGTGAACACCATCCGGAGGGTTCGGTGACCGCAGTTCGGGCACTGGTGGTCGGACTCGGCGGGCAGGGCGCGGTAGACGACCTCGTAGACGTCCAGCCACTCGTCGAATGAAGCCACTAGGGGGTTCCTCCGGTCTGAGTGGTTGGTTTCTCAGCTAGCTCGCGACGAGCATGCGTTCCGGGAAGTCGCCCCGGTCGCGCCAGGCATTGACGATCTTGGCGGTGACGGCGCTGGCAGCGGCGTTGAAGTCGTCGTCCTCGACTCGTGCCTGCAACGTCTGCGGGTCGATGACGAGGATGCGATCGAACCTGTCCTCAAAACCAAACGCATACCGCACCTCGTCCGCCGGAGCCTCGATCCGACGGGCGGCCACCATCATTCCCATGTCGCCCTTTCCGACCATCCTTACTCCGCGGGCAAGCTGTGAGTCGCGGCGACGAGTTCTCGGAGATGTGCCACCACAACAGATTTCTGGGCTGTCTCCGGCAGATGCTGTTCACCCGCCGCGACCAGACCCTCGCGCAAATGGGCGACGACCTCGCGCTGGGCTTCCGGCGACAGGTCATCCAACCGGAATGAACCGAGGTTGTTGTCGACGATCTCTTGAAGATGCGCTGCGGCGTCTCTGTCAGTGAGCCGAGCGATCAGGAACTCCACGGTCCAGTCGAATAACCCTCCGGTCGCTGTCCAGTCGACCCCGGGCCGCAGAACGACGAGGCCGGCCACTACTGTGCTGCCGACTGTCCGTCGCCACCCGTGGTGTCGACCTTCTGGATCTTGTCCGGCGTCAGGGCCAGAGCACTGAGGGGCCGGCCGTCCTGATCGGCGAACTCCACCTCATAGGCGAGGTCGGGGCGGTGGAACACGCGCACGATGGCACCGACCGCTCCGGCGGGGAGATTCTCCTCAGGCACGGCATCCCTGAGTTCTACCAGCTCGTACGGGTCCACGATCAGTGGCGGAGACGGGCGAGATACTCCTGCCAGGCGTCCCGATCGACCGCGTCCGGTGACGTCCCCGAGGGAAACCAGGTGGACCCGAGATCCGGATCCCAGGCGGCGATCAGCGTGTCGAGGCCCGCCACCAGCACAGCCGGCCACAGCCGCGCCGCGGAGAGCTGCTCGAAGACGCGGCGGGCTTCACGCAGTTGGACATCCCGGTCTCTGCCCGTGTACCCGAAATCCCAGAGGATCTCATAGGCGTCCAGGAGCGACTGCTCGTCCGGAACGTCGGAGGGATAGGCGAGATAGTTGCGGGCTACCTCGCCGCCGACCTCCCCGCCTGGGCCGCACTGCGCGGGACGGCTCAAATAAATGCCTCCCTCAGGGCCGATCGAAGCTCGCAACCCGATCGCCGAGGCAATCCTGTCGGCCACCGCTTTCGGCTCCTCCGCAGCGTGGAGAAAAATGTGTTCCAAAGTCGACATGTGCGACACCAGACTAGTCGGGAAGCGTGATTATTCGGTTGTCGCCGAGGATGATGCGGACCTGGCCGGGCATGGCGCTGCCGTGCTGTCTGTGCTGACCCAGCGCTCGTGCGAAACCCCGCCGAGCCTCCTCCTCGCTCAGGTTTACCGGGCGTCCGTCGATGACCGCGTTGCCGCCGCCGGTCTGGTCGACCTGCTTACCGGCGGCCATGATGTTACGGCGTACGGCTTCGCTGCTGGAGCGGTCGAGGGTCTTGAATTCGGTCACCACGCCGGGATCGTCTGGACCGGACCGCACCATCGAGTCCGGATTCTTGAGCTTGTACAGGCTGTCGTCACGTTCCCGTGGATGGACCATGTCCCCTTCCTCGGCGAGGCGGTCACCGACCGCTCTTTCCTTGTCGTCGAACAAGCCGCGAGGGTCATTCACCTCGGGCCGGAAGTCGGCGCCGAGGGGACCATGCTGCTTGCCCGGGTCGAAGTCCGGGGGCCTCGTCGGGTGACCGTTATGGCGCCCGGGGCCACCGCTGCCAGGAGTCTTCTCCGGTCCGGCGGACGAGAGGCGGCGCAGCGCCTCCTTCAGCTTGCCGATCAGCTCACCCAGCCGCCGCATCTCCGGAATCAGCCGCCGCAGACTTGCCAGCAACCCCCGCAACAACCGCCCGATCCGCGCCGCCCACGACGCCACTGTCGTCGTCACCTGCTCCACCACCAGCGGCGTCGCCAGCCCCGCCGTGGCGACCAGTTCGGCCGCGTACACGATCAGGCGGGACACGCAGGCGGCGATGGCGTCGCGGACCAGCAGCCGCACTGCCGCGACCAGGCCGGCGGCGCCTTCGGTGATCGCGGCCATCGCCTCGGCGCCCTGCGCGAGCCCGGTGATGGCCTGCTGCTGTTCGCTCGCCCAGCGCCGGTAGCCGGTGGCGGCGGCGCCGGTCCAGCCGGCGACCTCGGCGCGTACGGCGTGGGCCAGGTCGACGGCGTCCTCGCGCAGGGACGCGGCGACGTTGCGCCAGGTCTGCGCGTGCGCGGTGATCTCGGCGGGGTCGCCGGCGAGCCAGTCGAGGGCTTCGCTGAGCGGCTTGACGTGTTCGATGAGCCAGGCGATGCCGTACTGGAGGAGCGCTCCGGCCGGGTCGGACACGAGCGCGAGCGCGTCGAGGCCGGCGCTGACCACGCCGAGGCTGCCGTCGATCCAGCTGCCGGTGCGGACGCCCTGGGCGATGAGTTCGATGTCCTCGCAGATCCACACGCCGGCCCAGGGACTCGGACCGGAGTCCGCCGCGGCGGCGACCAGTGGGTTCGTGGTCACCGCCGCTGCCGTACCCGGTCGAGCAGGTCGGCGGCGTGCGCGTCGGAGGCGCGGTAGCGCTCGGCGCTCGACCGCAGCTTCCCGGCGGTGTCCCGGACCGACGTGGCGGCGGTGCCGATGCCGTCGGTGAGCGTCCGCTGGAGACCGTCGAGCAGGACCGGCATGATCGCGCAGAGCTGCCCGTACGCGTCGGCGCCCAGCCTGACGTGCTGGCCGGCCTGCCGGGCGGTGTCGATGCTGTCGGCGCAGCGGCCGAGGTGTGCGGCGTGCGTGGTCAGGTCGTCCGGGTCGACCTGGAGGCCGTCACCGGGCGGCATCCGGCATGCCCGGGTCGGGGCCGAGCCGCCGCTGGTGGGACTCGACGATCGCCTGCCCGGCCGGGTCGTCCGCGCCGAGTGCCGCGGTGGTGGCCTCGGTGAGCCGTCGCAGCAGGTCGGCGCGGGCGTCCCGGGTGACGGCGAGAATCTTCCCGGCGGTGTGTGCGGCGGAGTGCTGCCGGACGCGTTCGTCCAGCCGCAGGTCGGCGAGCAGCCCGGACGAGTCGACGGTGACCTCGACCAGCCCGTCGGCACTGCGCGCGATGCCGGTCAGCGTCTGGGTGCGGGCGGACAGGTCGCGGGCCCGTGCCGCATGGTCGGCCAGCGACGACTCCCACTCGTCGAGCCGGCGTGCCGCCGCGTCCAGCGCGGCCTCGTCCGCCCACATGCCGACCCTCCCCAGAGGACAGTATGAGCGTCACGCTACCAACCGATCGCGCTGCGTGTGTGCCCCGCCGAGGCATGTGAAGCGGTTCGGCCAGGCAACTGCCGCCGCGGCCGGTAACCGTCCTCAGTGAACCTCGTCGCCGCCGTCCCGGTGGGCCACCCGGATGATGGCCGCCACCGACCGGTCCACGTCCGCCTCCGTCGTGGTCGCGTTCGACACCGAGATCCGCATCAGCCGCCGCCCCCGCCACGTCGTCCCGCCCACCCAGCACGTCCCGTCGACCTGCGCTGCGGCCACCACCCGGTCGGTGCGCGCGTCGTCGCCGAACCCGACGAGCACCTGGTTGAGCACCACGTCGTTCACCACCTCGAACCCGGCCGCGCTGAGCCCGTCGGCGAACCGGCGCGCCAGCGCGCAGCACCGCTCGACAAGCGCGCCGACGCCGTCGCGGCCCAGCTCCCGCAGGCCCGCCCAGACCGCGAAACCCCGGGCGCGGCGCGAGGACTCCGCGGTCAGGTCCGCGCCCGCCGGCACACCACCGGAACCCACGAGGTACGCGGCCGCGAGCGACATGGCCGCCGCGTGCGCGTCGGGCCGGGCGCAGAACGCGAACGCGCTGTCGTACGGCAGGTTCAGCCACTTGTGGCCGTCGCAGGCCCACGAGTCGGCGTTCTCCAGCCCGTCGACCAGGTGCCGGGTCGACGGGCTGGCAGCCGCCCACAGCCCGAAGGCGCCGTCCACGTGCGCCCAGCCGCCGTACCGGTGGACCAGGTCGCAGGCCCGGCGCAGGTCGTCGCACGCGCCGGTGTTCACGTTGCCCGCCTGCAGGCAGACGATGGTCGGGCCGGGACCGGCGTCGCGCAGCGCCGCTTCCAGGGCGTCCGGGTCGATCGCGCCCTGCGGGCCGGTCGGCACCGCGTGCAGCGCGTCGGTGCCGAGGCCGAGCAGGCGCAGCGACCTGTCGATGGTGGCGTGCCGCTCAGCCCCGGCGAACACGCGTACCGCAGGTGCGCCGGCCAGGCCGCGCCGCTCCACGTCCCAACCGGCGTCGGCGAGCACCTGGTGGCGGGCGGCGGCGAGCCCGGCGGTGTTCGCCGCCTGCGCGCCGGTGACGAAGCCGACCGACGCGGTCGCCGGGATGCCCAGCAGGTCCTTCAGCCAGCCGCCGGCTGCCGTCTCGGCGGCCACGGCGGCGGGGGAGGTGACCGCGTTGAACGCGAGCTGGTCCCAGCCGACGGCCAGCATGTCGGCGGCGGTTGCGGCGGGCGAGGCGCCGCCGACGACGAAGCCGAAGTAACGGGGGCCGGCGGTGGCGACCAGGCCCGGCTCGGCGGCGGCCACCAGGTCGGCGAGGACCTGCCCGGGCGGGGTGGGCGCATCAGGCAGCGGGCCGGCGAACGCCTCGGCCAGCGCGGCCTGGTCCACGGGTACGCCGACCGGCCGGCCGGGCAGCGACAGCCGGTAGTCGGCCGCATGGTCGGCGGCGCGCCGCAACAGGTGCCTCAGCTCGTCCATCGCCGCACCTTAGCCGCAGGCCGGGTGTCCCGAGCGCCCTAGCCGCCGGTCACCCCGAGGGCGGCATCGAGCCGGTCCAGGTGTGCGGCGACCGGCCCGACGGTGAGCAGCCCGCTGCCCGCCCCGGCCAGCTCTCCCGCCGCCGGGGCGAGCGCGTCCCGCGCCCGGAGCATCACGTCCCGGTCCCCGAGCGCCACCGCGGCCCGGCCGGTGAGGCACCACAGCGCCTCCTGCAGCAGGTCACGCGGCGGCGCCGGGGTGCGTCGCAACGCCCTGGCGGCCTCGTCGCGCCGGTCGGTGGCGAGCAGCACCAGCGGGCGCGCCCAGGGCGCGTACGGGCCCCAGTCGGTGTCGGCCGGGAAGTCGGCGGGCCGGTCGTGCCACACCCGCAGGCACAGCAGCGCCAGCGGCAGCAGGCCGCGCTCCACGCCGGGCATCCCGCAGCCGGCCAGCCCGGTCGCCCACGACCGGTACGTCGCCTCCGCATCCGGGTACGCGGCGCCGGTGGCGGCGGTCCGCATGGCCCGGTAGCCGCCGGTGAACACACCGACGAGGGGGCTCTCGTGCCGGGCGGCGAGCCGGTCCGCCGCGTCGGCGTGCGCGTCGGCGGTGGTGAAGTCGGCGAGCGCGCTGCGCGCCTGCACGCGGATCAGGTGCCCGAGGATCTCCACTGTGGCCAGGCCGTGCCGGGCGGCGAGCGCGACCAGTTCGACGCCGACCGCGTCCCGCTGCGGGGCGAGCCCGGCCCGCTGGAACGTCTGCATGTAGACGCCGTTGAGCGCCTGGGCCAGCAGCGCCGGGTCGGCCACCCGCCGGGCGATCGCCTCCGCTTCCCGCGCGGACTGCGCCGGGCCGGTTGACGCCGTACCGCGGGACTCGATCGCGACGGTGGCCAGCAGCCGGGCGCGGGTCGCCTCCGGCGCGTCCGGGCCCAGCCCGGCGAGCGCCCGCTGCGCCGCCGCGACGACCCGGGCCGCCTGCGCCGGGTCGTCCGAGCGGGTCCAGATCGCGGGTACGTCGTACCCGCCGATGACCCGCGCCGTGAACTCCGGGTCGCCCAGTTGCTCGGCGGCGCTGATAGCCGCTTCGCGGTGGTCCCGGGCCGCCTTCAGTCCGCCCGGCCCGGTCACCGCGAGGCTGCGCAGCAGCCCGACCGTGGACTCCAGCCGGGCCCGCGCGCCGGGCACCACACTGCGCTCGTACGCCGCGGCGGTCTCGGCCCAGACGCGCGCCGCGCCGGTCGGTTCGGGTTCGGTCTGGCGCAGCAGGTCGGTCTCCAGCCGCCGCAGCCGGGGTCCGGGGTCCAGCCCGAGCTGGTCGCGCAGCAGTTCCCGGGCGCGGCGCAGCACGGCGAGCGCGTCGGCCTGCCGTCCGGCCCGGTAGAGCGCCGACGCCAGCAGCGCCCACCCGTCCTCCCGCCACGGGTACGCGGCGACGTGCGCGTCGAGATCGGGTACGGCGTCGGCGGCCCGGTCCAGCGCCAGCAGCGCCTCGGCCCGCCGCTCCACGGCGGTGAGCCGGATCTGGTCGAGCCGGGACCGTTCGGCGTGAGCCCACGGCTGGTCGAAGTCGGCGTACGCGGGCCCGCGCCACCAGCCCAGCGCCTCGTCGAGCCGGTCGAGCGCCGCTCGGGGCAGCGCGTCGGCTGCCGCGCTGACCGTGTCCTCGAACCGCCAGGCGTCGACGGTGCCCGGGTCGGCGCGCAGCGCGTACCCCGGTCCCTCGGTGACCAGCAGCCGGGCCGCCTCGCGTGGCGGACGGCGCGGCTCGAGGCGGCGGCGCAGCGCCGCGACGAACGTGCGGACCGCGCCCACCGCGCCGGCCGGCGGGTCGTCCCACAGGTCGTCGACGATCTGCCCGACCGGCACCACCCGGCCCCGGGCGGCGACCAGCCGGGCCAGCACGGCCCGGTGCCGGGGCCCCTTCAGGTCGACCGGCTCACCCGCGTCGTCCCAGGCCGTGACCGGACCGAGCACACCGAAACCGACAGGCACCGACCCCTCCTCGACCCGGGCCACCGTATCGCGCTCATCGGTTGCTCATCGGGCGCCGCCACGCTGGTCAGGTACGACGAGACGAAAGAGGGATCGAGATGAGCACCACCATCGCGGGGTTCGACTACCAGCGCGTTCCGGTCGCCGAGGGCGTGACCCTGAACGTGGCGGTGGGCGGCTCCGGCAGCCCGGTCGTGCTGCTGCACGGCTTCCCGCAGACCCACCTGATGTGGCGGCACGTCGCCGCCGACCTGGCGGGCGAGCACACGGTGATCTGCCCGGACCTGCGCGGCTACGGCGCCAGCGACAAGCCGGCCGCGCACACCGAGGACACGTACAGCAAGCGGACCATGGCCGCCGACGTGGTGGCGTTGGCCCGCGCGCTCGGACACGAGCGGTTCGCGCTCGCCGGGCACGACCGGGGCGCCCTGGTGGCGGTCCGGGCCGGCCTGGACCACCCGGACGCGGTCACCCACCTGGCGTCGCTGGACGTGCTGCCCACCCTCGACATGTGGGACGTGCTGCACGGCGCGTCCGCGTCGGTGGCGTTCCACCTCTACCTGATGGCCCAGCCGCCCGGCCTGCCCGAGCAGATGATCGCGGGCAGCGCGGACGCGTTCTTCGGGCACTTCCTGGACGCCTGGGCCGGTGACCCGGCGGCCATGCCGGCGCAGATGCGCGCCGAGTACCTGCGCGCCTCCCGGGAGGCGGTCGACTCGATCGTCGCCGACTACCGGGCGTCGGCCGGGATCGACGTGGCGCACGACCGGGCCGACCGGGACGCCGGGCGGCGGCTGGCCATGCCGGTCACCGTCATCCAGCAGGACTGGGGTGCCGCGCTGGGTTACGACGCGGCGGCGGTGTGGCGGGCCTGGGCGCCGGACCTGGAGCACCGCACCACCACCGCCGGGCACTTCATGGCCGAGGAGGCGCCGGGCGAGATCACCGAGGCGCTGCGCGCGCTGCTCAAGCGCTAGGCGCCGCAGTCCCTGGCGGACGGCTTACCGTACGTTGTACGGTAGTGGCCGTCGTCAACGGAGGGGGACAGACGTGGAACACGCGATCCTCGCGGAGGGCCTGCGCAAGCGGTACGGGGACAACATGGCGCTGGACGGATTCGACCTGCGCGTGCCACCGGGCACCGTGTGCGGGCTGCTCGGCCCGAACGGCGCGGGCAAGACCACAGCCGTACGCATCCTCGCCACGCTGCTGCGCCTCGACGCCGGGCGGGCCGAGGTCGCCGGCTACGACGTGGCCGGGCAGGCCGACCGGGTACGCCACCGCATCGGCCTGGTCGGCCAGCATCCGGCGGTGGACGAGGCGCTGAGCGGCCGGGAGAACCTGGTCATCTTCGGCCGCCTGTTCCACCTGGACCGGGCCGGGGCGCGGCGGCGAGCGACCGAACTGCTCGACCGGTTCGGGCTCGCCGACGCCGCCGACCGGCCGGTACGCACGTACTCCGGTGGCATGCGCCGCCGCCTCGACCTGGCCGCCGGCATGATCCTCGCGCCGTCGGTGCTGTTCCTGGACGAGCCGACCACGGCGCTGGACCCGCGCGGGCGCAACGAGGTGTGGGAGGCGGTACGGGACCTGGTGCGCGCCGGCACCACGGTGCTGCTGACCACGCAGTACCTGGACGAGGCCGACCAGCTCGCCGACCGCGTCTGCGTGCTCGACGCCGGGCGGGTGATCGCCGAGGGCACCCCGGACGCGCTCAAGTCCCGCCTGGGCGGCGACCGGATCGAACTGGTCGTCCGCGACGCCGCCGACCTCGCCACCGCCGCGAGCCGGCTGCGCGCGGTGGCCCGCTCCGAACCGGCTGTCGATCCGGACCGGCGGGCGGTCAGCGCCCAGGTCGGCGAGCGGGCCGGTGCGCTGACCGAGGTGCTGCGCGCACTCGACGCCGACGGCGTGGGCGTGGCCGACGTGGCGCTGCGCCGGCCCACACTGGACGAGGTGTTCCTCCAGCTCACCGCCACGTCCTCCGCCGCCCGCACCGGCGTGGAGGTGACCGCGTGACCGCGACGGTGAACCCGGCCCGCCGTGCGTCGCTGGCCGGTGACGGCCTCACGTTGACCGGGCGCGCGCTGGCGCACTGGCGGCGCGAGCCCGGCCCGCTGATCGGCTCGCTGGGCTTCGACATCCTGATGGTGCTGATGTTCGCGTACCTGTTCGGCGGCGCGCTCCAGGTGCCAGGCGGCGGCAGTTACCGCGAGTTCCTGATGCCCGGCATGTTCGCCATGACCATGGTCTTCGGCATCAGCATGACCACCATGGCGGTCGCGGCGGACCTGGACCGCGGCGTCACCGACCGGCTGCGGTCCATGCCGGTGTCGCGGCTGGCGCCGCTGCTCGGCCGCGCTGTCGCCGACCTGATGTTCGCCGTGGTGACGCTCGCCGTCATGCTGCTCGTCGGCCTGGCCGTCGGGTGGCGGGCACGCGGCGACCTCGGCGACACGCTCACCGCGTTCGGGCTGATCCTGCTGCTGCGGATCGCGCTGGTCTGGGTGGGCGTCTTCCTCGGCCTGACCGTGCAGGGACAGAGCGCGGTCACGGCCGTGCAGACGCTGGAGTTCCCGCTCGGTTTCCTGTCCAGCGCGTTCGTGGCGCCGTCCACCATGCCCGCGTGGCTGGGCGCGGTCGCCGAGTGGAACCCGCTGTCCGCCACCGTCGGCGCCACCCGGGAGCTGTTCGGCAACCCCGGCTGGGGCGGCGACTCCTGGGTGGCCGCGCATCACCCGCTGCTGGCGGTGCTCTGGCCGCTGGCGCTGATCGCCGTGTTCCTGCCGCTGTCGCTGCGCCGCTACCGGGCGCTCAGCCGCTGAGCCGGACCCCGGGGGCGTGCGTCGCCCCCGGGGCACGGGTCACGGCCCGGTGAGCACGACCAGCTCGCCGGTGGCCCGGGTCATCGCGACGTACCGGTCCACCGCGCCGGAGATGCCGTCGCCGAAGGACTCCGGGTCGACCAGCACCACCAGGTCGAACTCCAGCCCCTTCGCCAGCTCCGGCGTCAGCGACCGGACCCGGTCGGTCGCCGGGAACCCGGGATCGCCGATGACGCACGCGACGCCCTCGGGATGGGCGGCGAGCCAGCCGTCCACCACCGCGCGCAGGTCGGCGCGGTCGCCGTACCGCACGGGGGCGCCGTCGCGGATGGACGTGGGCACGTTGGCGTCCGGGAGCACGGCCCGGATCACCGGCTCGGCCGCCGCCATCACCTGCGCCGGGGTGCGGTAGTTGACGGTCAGCGTCGCCACCTCGACCCGGTCGAACCCGGCCCGCGCCAGCCGCTGCGGCCACGACTCGGTGAACCCGTGCCGCGCCTGCGCCCGGTCGCCGACCACGGTGAAGCTGCGCGACGGGCAGCGCGCCAGCAGCATCTGCCACTGCGCGTCGGTCAGCTCCTGCGCCTCGTCCACCACCACGTGCGCGAACGGCCCGGCCAGCAGGTCCGGATCGGCCACGCTCAACGCGCTGGAGTCGACCAGGCTGGTGCGCATGTCCTCGCCGTACAGCATGGTCATCAGACCCTCGCCGTCGTCGTAGGCGTGCGACGCGATCAGCGCGTCGACCACCGTGTCCATCTCCGCGCGCTGCGCGGCCAGCACCGCCTCGTCGCGGCGCCGCCGCAGCGACGCCTCCGGGTCGCCGACCCGCCGCCGGGCCGCGTCCAGCCACGGCAGGTCCGCGACCGTCCAGGCCCGGGCGTCGGCCCGCCGCAGCGTACGGATCTCCTCGACGCTCAGCCAGGGCACGCACCGGCGCAGGTAGGCCGGCACCGACCACAGGTCGGCCACCACGTCGAGCGGGTCGAGCAGCGGCCACGCCCGGCCGAACGCGGTCACCAGTTCCCGGTCGCGTCCCAGTGCCCGGCGGACCGCCTCCTCCGGCTCGTCCCCGCGGTACTTCTCCACCAGGATCGTGACCAGTTCCTCCCACACGTCGTCGCGGGCCTCGTTGTGCCCGACGCCCGGGCCGGCCGCCTCGAACGCCGTCGCCCAGTCGTCGGCGGTCAGCCGCAGCTCGGCGTCCCCGACCCCGACAGTCATCCCGGTCGCGGGCGGCTCCTCGTAGAACCGGACCGCGGCGTCGACAGCCCGCACGACGTCCGCCGACGCCTTCAACCGGGCCACCTCCGGGTCGGTCTCCGGCGCCGCCGCCGCGCCCTCCGGCACCAGGTCGGCCAGGGTGCAGATCTGCACGTCCTCCTCGCCCAGGCTGGGCAGCACGTCGGAGACGTAGTTCAGGTACGGCTGGTGCGGCCCGACGACGAGGACCCCGCCCCGGCGCTCGCCGAGGCGCGGGTCGGCGTGCAGCAGGTACGCGGTGCGGTGCAGCGCCACCACCGTCTTGCCGGTGCCGGGACCGCCGTCCACCACCAGCGCGCCCCGGGAACCGGCCCGGATGATCGCGTCCTGGTCGGCCTGGATGGTGCCGAGCACGTCACGCATCCGCGCCGACCGGGTCGCGCCCAGGCTGGCGATGAACGCCGACTGGTCGTCCAGCGCGGCGTGCCCGGCCAGAGCGTCGGCGGTGAACACCTCGTCCCAGTAGTCGGTGATCCGCCCTCGGCTCCACCGGTACCGGCGTCGGCTGACCAGGCCCATCGGGTCGGCATGGGTGGCGCCGAAGAACGGCTCGGCGGCGGGGGAGCGCCAGTCCAGCAGCAGTCGGCCGCCCGCGCCGTCGGTCAGGCCGAGCCGGCCCACGTACACCGGGGCCGCGCCGTCCGCGCCGACCATCCGGCCCAGGCACAGGTCCAGGCCGTAACGGCGCAGCGTACGCAGGCGCGCGCTCAACCGCCGGACCTCCTGGTCCCGGTCGACGGCCTGCCGGCCCCGGCCGCCGGCGGACCGGCGCGTCGCGTCGAGCCGGTCGGTCAACTCGGCGATCGAGCGGCGCAGGCTGTCCGCGATGACGGCGAAGTGCCGCTCGTCGGCGGCGATCAGGTCCGGGTCGGCCTTGGCCGACAGACGCTCGGGAAGATCGAAAACGCTGGTGGCAGGCAGATTCAACTCGTCTCCGATCACGGGCACGGCCGAGCCTCCGCTCTTCGCGGCTTTTCGAATGCCTCGGCAATGGGTTACGGCCGGCAATTCTGCGCCACCACCCGGGGCTTGCCGCAAGACCGGGGGTGCGCTATATGTTGGTAATGGCGGGAGAACCCGCCATTCTTTTTGCCCGAACAATTCTCGTGGTTTTTGCCCGGCGTCCCGCCGACGGGCCGCGACCGGCGTGGCCGGTAGGATGACGGCACCATGTCGAAGGAGCGCCGGCGCAAGGCCGATCCCGCCCGCAGCCTGGCCCTTCTGTGGCGCACCCGGGAGCCGGCCAGCCGTGGCGCCGGTCCCGGTCTCAGCGTCGACCGGATCGTGCGCGCCGCGATCGAGATCGCCGACGCCGAGGGCATCGACGCGCTCACCATGCGCCGGGTCAGCGAGGCGCTCGGCGTGGGCACCATGTCCGTCTACACGTACGTGCCGGGAAAGGCGGAACTGCTCGACGTCATGGTGGACGCCGTTCTCGGTGACCTCCCGCGCCCGGCCGACGTGCCGGGTGGCTGGCGGGGCCGGCTGGAACGGATCGCGCGGGACAATCTGGCGCTCTACCGGTCCCACCCGTGGCTGCTGCGCGCCGAGACGACCCGGCCGGTGCTCGGCCCGAACGTGCTCGCGAAGTACGACTACGAGCTGCGCGCCGTCGCGGACATCGGGCTCGACGACGTGGAGATGGACGCGGTGCTCACGCTCGTGCTGGGGCACGCCAAGAGCGCGGCGCGGGCCGCGCTGGACGTGGCCGAGCTGGAACGTGAGACCGGGATGACCGACGACCAGTGGTGGCAGACGCACGGGCCCTGGCTGGAGAAGTTCATGACCGCCGGCAGTTTCCCGCTCGCCGCGCGGGTCGGCACGGCCGCGGGCATGGCGCACGGCGCGGCGTACGGGCCGGACCACGCCTTCGAGTTCGGTCTGCAGCGGGTGCTCGACGGCATCTCGGTGGTGGTCGCCGAACGTGCCGCGGGTGAGCCGGAGCGCGGGAAGACCTTGTAATCCTACTGGTTAAGTAGGAAACTCTCCGTGGGGTCGATGAGCCTTCGGCTGCCCTCCCTCGCCCGCGCGTACCTGTAGGAGCCCTCCATGAGCAACGCGCCCACGCCACCCGAACCGCCCACCGCAGGCACGTCCCGGCTCGCCTTCAGCGAGGACTGGGCCGCCACTGTCCTCGGCCTCGCGCTGCTGCTCCTGGTGCTGGTCGGCGCCATCCCCGCCGGGCTGGTGCCGTGATGGCCGCCGCACCGGAGCCCGCCGTTCGCAGCACCGCCGCCGGGCCGTCCGCGGCCTCCACCGCGGACGCCCCAGCCGCCGCGACCTCAGTGGACCGACCGGACGGTACGCCCGCGGACGCGCCGCCCCCGGCCGACCTGCGCTCCGGCGCGTTCTGGGCCTGGACCGCCGTGGGTCTGCTGGTGGTGCTCGGGCTGGCCGCGCTCACCCGCTACCTGGAACAGAACGTGCCGGTCTGGGCCGAGGGCAGCGCGGTCGAGGAGGTGGCCGCCGCGATCGAGTACCCGGTCTATGCGATCCTGCTCGGCCTGCTCGGCAACCTGGTGGTCACCGTGACCGGCCTGCGCGACCGGATCTCCGCCGCGTTCCGGACCGAGTTCTTCATCAAGACCGGCCTGGTGCTGCTCGGCGCCTCGATCAACCTCGCAGTCATCGCGAGCGCCGCCGGTCCCGCCATCGCCCAGGCGCTGCTGCTGATCAGCGGCGTGTTCCTGTTCACCTGGTGGCTGGCCGGGCGCTTCGGCCTGGACGACAAACTGCGGGCGCTGCTCGCCTCGGCCGTGTCGATCTGCGGGGTGAGCGCCGCGATCGCCGCCGCCGGCGCGGTCCGGGCACGCCGGGAACAGCTCGCGTACACGGCCAGCCTGGTCATCGCGTTCGCGTTGCCGTCGATCTTCCTGCTGCCGTGGCTGGCCGACGTGCTCGGCCTCTCCGACGCGGTCGCCGGTGCCTGGATCGGCGGCAACATCGACACCACCGCCGCCGTCACCGCGGCGGGGGCGCTCGCCGGTGAGGACGCGCTCCAGATCGCCAGCATCGTCAAGGTCACCCAGAACGCGCTGATGGGCGTGGTGGCGGTGGCCCTCACCGCGTACTTCGCGCTGCGCGTGGAGCGCCGTCCGGACACCCCGCGGCCGGGGCTCGGCGAGCTGTGGCGTCGGTTCCCGAAGTTCGTCCTCGGGTTCGTCGCCGCCTCGGTGATCGCCACCTGGTACCTCGACGTCGCCGGGGCGGACGGCAAGGCCACCATGGCGATCGTCACCGACCTGCGGGTCTGGTTCCTCATCGTGGCCTTCGTCAGCATCGGCCTGGAGGTCCGTGTGTCGTCGCTGCGCGAGGCCGGCTGGCGGCCGGTCACCGTGTTCGGCGCGGCCACCGTGTTCAACCTGGTGCTCGCGCTCGGACTGGCCTCGGTGCTGTTCCACGGCTTCACGGTCTGACCGGCTGGACCTGGCTCGTCGAGCTGGCCGGTGGTGTCCCGGGCCCGGCACGTCGCGGTGCACCTGCTCGGGCACGGCCGGCACGAGGTGGCCCGGAGGTTCGCCGCCAGCGGGATCGACAGGTTCGCCGAGCCGACCCGCTAGCGTCCCGGCCCGGAAGGGGTGCCGGTCCCCGACGACACACTGGCCTGGCTGCTGTGCCGGGTGGTGGACCGGGTCGTCGTCGGGGACCACGCCGTCGTGCTGGCCGAGCCGGAGCTGCTGCGGCACGCCGAGGTCGGGTCGCCGCTGCTCTACCACCGGGGCCGGTACGCGGGCCTGGCCGACACGACCGACCCCGGCGACCGCCGCTGCGCCGCCTGACCGACCGTCGCTATCGTGGCCGCGTGATCACCTGCGTCGTGCACTACACGATCAACCCCGCACAGATCGAGGCGTTCGAGCGCTTCGCCCGCACCTGGATGCGGCTGGTGGCACGGCACGGCGGCGTGCACCACGGCTACTTCCTGCCCGCCGAGGGCGCCAGCGACCGGGCCGAGGCGCTGTTCAGCTTTGAGAGCCTGGCGGCGTACGAGCAGTATCGTGCCCGGTTCGGAGTGGACCCCGAGTTCGTCGCCGCCGACCGGATCCGCGACGAGTCGGGCTGCGTCCTGCGGTACGAGCGCACGTTCATGCGCCCCCTCCTGCCCACCGACTGACACCCCGGCCGGCCCGGCTACCGAGGCGGGTTCGGGCCCTCCGCTGCTGCGGCGTAGCGGCGGGCCAGGCGGGCGAACGCCTCCCGCAACTCGGGCGGCCCGACCACCTCGATGTCGGCGTCGTAGCGGCCGAGCAGGGCGGCCAGCCCGGCCCACGACCAGCCGCCCTGGGTCAGACGGCAGCGATCGGGCCCCAGCTCCTCGACGATGCCGTCGCGGGTCCACGCGGAGACCGTCCGGGCGGGCAGGTCGAGGATCACCTCGCCCCGGCAGGGCCAGTCACCCGGCCCGGTGGCGCCCTTGAACCGGCCGGCGATGTACGCCGCGACGTCCCCGCCGGGCAGCTCGCGGGGCGTGAACCGGGGGCCGGTGGGCGTACGCGGGCTGATCCGGTCGACCCGGAACGTGCGCCAGTCGTCGCGGTCCAGGTCCCAGGCCACGAGATACCAGCGCCCGCCCCAGGTGACCAGGTGGTGGGGCTGCGCGCGGCGCGGCGGCGCGTCGGGAGCGGACGCCGACACCGAGTCGTAGTCGAAGCGCAGCTCCTCCCGGGCGTGCACGGCGGCGCTGAGTGTCATCAGCAGTCCCGGCTCCACGCGGGCCGCGGCGGGCGTGCCGGCCCGTTCCACGGCGATCACCCGCAGCGCGTCGACCCGGTGGCGCAGCCGGGGCGGCATCACCTGCCGGACCGTGGTCAGCGCCCGCGCGGCGGCCTCCTCGATGCCGGTCACGCCGGTGGCGGCGGTCTGCAACGCCACGGTCAGCGCGACCGCCTGCTCGTCGTCGAAGAGCAGCGGCGGCAGCGCCGAGCCGGCGCCGAGACGGTAGCCGCCCTCCGGGCCCTTGGTGCTCTCGATCGGATAGCCCAGCTCGCGGAGCCGGTCGACGTCGCGGCGCACGGTACGCGCGCTGACCCGTAACCGTTCGGCGAGCAGCGCGCCCGGCCAGTCCCGGCGGGCCTGAAGCAGGGACAGCAGGGAGAGCAGTCGCGCGGAAGTCGTCGGCACGACACGCATTCTGCCCGCAGAAGAGGACACATCCTGACCGCTATGCCTGCGAGTGTGGGCCCGTACCCGATCAGGACCGGAAGGAACCGATGACGATGACCGGCACCACCACGACCCCCACCACCCTCGACGCCGAGCGGACCGACCTGCTGGCCGAGCTCGCCGAGGCCCGGAACATGCTGACCAACACGGTGCGCGGCCTGACCGACGAGCAGGCCGGGCAGAAGCCGACGGTCAGCGCGCTCTGCCTGGGCGGCCTGATCAAGCACGTCGCGTCCACCGAGGAGGCGTGGTTGCGGTTCGTGGTCGAGGGCCCGTCGGCGATGTCCTTCGCCATGCCGGAGGGTGTCACCTGGGAGGACTTCATGTCCGGGCAGGCCCGCGAGCTGCCGCAGTGGGCGATCGAGCGGGGGCGGGACTTCCAGATGCTGCCCGGGGACACGCTGCCGGCCATCCTGGACCGCTACGCCCGCATCGCCGCCCGTACCGAGGAGATCGTCGCCGGCGTCGAGGACCTGTCGGCGACCTGGCCGGTGCCGGACGCGCCGTGGAACGAGCCCGGCTCGGTCCGCAGCATCCGGCGGGTGCTGATCCACGTCATCGCCGAGACCACCCAGCACGCCGGGCACGCGGACATCCTGCGCGAGACCATCGACGGGCAGACCACCACCTGAGCCGGCCGGGGCGCCGGCGCCGCGGGGCGCCGGTGCCGGCCCGGCCGTCAGCCGGTCGCCGCCCGGCCCATCCGGGTCACCGCCTCGGTGAGCACGGCGGGGGAGGTGGCGAAGTTGAGTCGGACGAATCCGGCGCCGCCGGCGCCGAAGACGTGCCCGGAGCTGAGCGCCACCCGGGCCCGGTCGAGGAACATCCGCGCCGGCCCGTCCAGATCGCTGGCCACCCCCGGGCCGTCGCCCGCCTCCGTGGGCACGCCGAGGGCGCGGCAGTCCAGCCAGGCCAGGTACGTGCCCTCCGGCGGCCGCCACGACACCGCCGGCAGGTGCTCGGCCAGCAGCGACCCGAGCAGTGCCCGGTTCGCGTCCAGGCCGTCGAGCAGCCGGTCCAGCCACGGCCCGCCGGCCCGGAACGCGGCGGTGTGCGCGAGCACGCCGAAGTGGCTCGGGCCGTGGCTCACCTCCTCCGGCATCCGGGCCAGGTCGTCGGCGGCTTCCGGCCCGGCGACGGCGAGCGCCGCCTTGAGCCCGGCGAGGTTCCACGCCTTCGAGGCCGACAGCAGCGCGAACGCGTTCTGGGCGCCGGGCACCGTCAGGTACGGGGTGAACCGCGCACCGGGGAGCGCCAGCGGCGAGTGGATCTCGTCGGAGACCACCCGGACGCCGTGCCGGGCGGCCAGCTCCGCGACGGTGGCCAGCTCGTCGGGCCGGTGCACCACGCCGGTCGGGTTGTGCGGGTTGCAGAGCAGGAACGCCGGCCGCTCGCCGATCGCACGAGCGCGCCGGAACGCCTCCTCCAGCGCGGCCGGGTCGAGCCGCAGGTCCACGCCGAGCGGCGCCTCGAGCACCTGCCGGTCGGAGTGCGTGACGAACGCGTAGAACGGCGGGTAGACCGGGGGAGTGACCACCACCGCGTCGCCCGGCCCGGTGACCAGGCGCAGCACCTCGACCGTGCCCATCATGACGTCGGGCACCAGCGTGGTCCGGCCGACCGGGAAGTCGGCCCAGCCCCACCGCTGCGCGGCGAACCCGCCGACCGCCTCGGCGTACCCGGTGCCGTACGCGTAGCCGGTGTCGCCCAGGTCGACCGCCCGGCGCAGAGCCTCGGCCACCGGCGGCGCCAGCGGCACGTCCTGCTCGGCGACCCACAGCGGCAGCACGTCGGGCGGGTACAGCCGCCACTTCACGCTGGTGCGTGCCCGGAGCTGGTCGAGTGTGAGCTGGGTGAGCGGGTTGCCGTCGTCGGCGGAAACGACCATGCGGCTCACCCTAGGCGCGTCCTACCATCGCCCGATGGCCCACCCGGCGTACCCGCTGCGCACGACCCGGCTGCTGCTGCGCCCGGTGACGCTCGACGACCTCGACGACGTGCACGCCTGGCAGCGCCGCCCGGACGTGGTCCGCTGGATGGCGGGCGCCGCCCCGCGTACCCGGGCGGAGTCCCTGGCGTCGGTGACCGCGATGGCCGGCGAGGACGCGCTGCGCGCGGAGGGCGACTGCCTGACGCTCGCCGTGGTGCGCGACGGGCGAATGATCGGCGCGGTCGAGCTGGTGTGGCGCAGCGCCGCGGACCGCACCGCCGAGCTGGGGTACGTGTTCCACCCCGACCACGGCGGCCGGGGGCTGGCCACGGAGGCGGCCGGGGCGCTGCTGGACTGGGGTTTCGGCGAGTTCGGGCTGCACCGGGTGGTGGCCCGCTGCCACGCGGACAACGAGCCGTCGGCGCGCCTGATGGCCCGGCTCGGGATGCGGCGGGAGGCGCGGCACGTGCGCAGCTACCGGTTCCGGGGCGGGTGGGCCGGCCAGCTCGTCCACGCGATCCTGGCCGACGAGTGGCGTGGCCGCTGAGCGGCCGGATCAGGAGACGGTGACGGGATCGCCGACGCGGATCTCGCCGGTGGTCACCGGTACCAGCCGGATGCCGAACCAGGTCTTGCCGTCGTGGCGCCGGTGCCGGGCCAGCGTGCGGATGGGTTCCTTCCCGCTGGCGAGGGTCTGCGGGTCGATGAGCGTCACCGAACAGCGGTCGCAGCGTTCGGAGACCCGGAAGTCGACGGCGCCGATGCGCACCCGTGTCCAGCCGTCCTCGGCGAACGGCTCGAACGGCCCGTCGAGCACCACAGTGGGCCGGAACCGGGCCATCGCCAGCGGCTCCGGGGCCGGTTCGCCGCGTTCCAGCGCGCCCTCGACGATCCAGTCCCGCAGCCGCCGCAGCGACGGCGCCGTGGCGACCAGCAGCGGTCCGGCGTCGGAGAGGTTCAGCGGGTCACCGGGCCGGCCGCCGTGCTCGGCCGACATCGGGCGGCGGCGCGGGTCGTCCAGCCAGGCCAGCCGCACCGGACGGCCCAGCCGCGCGGAGAGCCAGTCGTGGGCCTCGTCGGCGGCGAGCCGGACCGTGTCCAGCCGGGACACGTCCGTCGGGACGAGCGGCCCGTCCACCGGCTCGGCGACTGTCAGCGACGACCCGTCGCGGGCGGTGAGCGTGAGCGACCCGGGCCCGGGCGCGGCGGTCAGGCCGAGCAGCGCCGGCAGGGCGGTCGAGCCCACTTTGCCGCCGTCGGGGCGCAGCACCACCCAGCGGCGGTCGTGACGCAACCCCCACGGCTCGACCACGGCCCGGTCGACGTCGACGCCGCCGAGGGACTTGACCGGATACAGGTGGGCCGAGACCAGACGCGTCATCGCCGCTCAGCCGATCTTCGGGGTGGCGCGGTCGATGATCGCAGACAGGTCCAGTCCGCCGGGTAGCGTCCCGTACGCCTGGCCGTGGTCGCCGCCGAGCCGGGACGCGCAGAACGCGTCGGCGACCGCGGGGTGGCCGTGGCGTACCAGCAGCGCGCCCTGCAGCACCAGCGCCAGCCGCTCCACCACGCGCCGGGCGCGCAGCTCCAGGTCGGTGTGGTCGGCCAGCTCGTCGCGCACCCGGCGCACCGCGGCGTCCAGTCGCGCGTCCGCGCCGGCCGCGGCGGCCACCTCCGCCTCGTACGCGGCGAGGACCTGCGGTTCCCGGGTGAGCGCGCGCAGCACGTCCAGCGCGGCGACGTTGCCGGAGCCCTCCCAGATCGAGTTCAGCGGCGACTCGCGGAACAGCCGCGGCATGCCGGACTCCTCCACGTAGCCGTTGCCGCCCAGGCACTCCAGCGCCTCGGCGGCGTGCCCCGGCCAGCGTTTGCACACCCAGTACTTGCCGACTGCGAGGGCGAGGCGCTTGAACGCGGTCTCGCCGTCGTCGCCGCGCGCCGACCGGTCCGTCGCGCCGGCCAGCCGGACCATCAGCACGGTGGCGGCCTCGGACTCCACCGCCAGGTCGGCCAGCACGTTGCGCATCAGCGGCTGGTCGACCAGGTAGCTGCCGAACGCCCGCCGGTGGGTGGCGTGGTGCACCGCGGTGGTCACGCCGTGACGCATCCCGGCCGCCGCGCCGATCACGCAGTCGAGCCGGGTCAGGTTGACCATGTCGATGATGGTGCGCACGCCCCGGCCCTCGTCGCCGACGCGCCACGCCACCGCGTGCTCGTACTCGACCTCGGCGGAGGCGTTGGAGCGGTTGCCGAGCTTGTCCTTGAGCCGCATCAGCCGCATCGGGTTGCGGGCGCCGTCGGGCAGCACGCGGGGGACCAGGAAGCAGGTGAGGCCGCCGGGCGCCTGGGCGAGCGTGAGGAACAGGTCGCACATGGGCGCGGAGGTGAACCACTTGTGCCCGACGAGCCGGTAGCTGCCGTCCGGCTCGGGCCGGGCCGTGGTGGTGTTGGCGCGTACGTCCGAGCCGCCCTGCTTCTCGGTCATCGACATGCCGGCGAGCAGGCCGCGCTTGGTCTGCGGCGGGCGCAGCCCGAAGTCGTAATCGCGGGTGGTGAGCAGCGGCTCGTAGCGGTCGGCCAGCTCCGGGCTGTGCCGCAGCGCGGGCACCGCCGCGTAGGTCATCGAGACGGGGCAGCCGTGCCCGGCGTCGGGCCGCCACAGGTAGAAGCCGGCCGCGCGGGCCACGTGCGCGCCCGGCCGGTCGTCGGCCCACGGCGCGGCGTGCAGGCCGTGCCCGACGGCGGTACGCATCAGCTCGTGCCAGGACGGGTGGAACTCCACCTCGTCGATCCGGTTGCCGTACCGGTCGTGGGTGCGCAGCACCGGCGGGTGCTCGTTGGCGAGCCGCCCGTGTTCGGCCGCCTCCTCACCACCGGCGAGACGGCCCAGCTCGTGCAGGCCGGGCAGCGCCCATTCGGCGCCCTCCCGGGTCACGCCGTCGCGCAGTGCCGGGTCGTCGGCGGTGTCGTGGCCGACCATCGGGGGGACCTGGTTGACGACCTCGTGTGTGGTCACGGCGGCAACTCCCAGCGCGGTGGCGGATCGGGTCGGGGCCCGGATTGAACCACCGTTCACTCCGCACCGGCAACACCGATCGACCAGTCATTTTGGCTGGATTCGTTTGACATCATCCGGCTCGGAGACAAGACTCGCCGAAACTTTCTTTTGTCCGGGAAGTGGCAAGGGGGGCCTGTGTCCAGGAACAAGCTCGGCGCGTTCGGCGCCGCACTCATCCTCACCGTCGGCGTCCTGTCCGGATGCACCGGCGGCGAGGCGGTCGACGTCGGCGGCGGGGGGAACGCCGGCGGCGAAGGCGGAATCCTCAACGCCGCGATCGGCGGCGAACCCGACCAGCTCGACCCGCACAAGACCTCGGCCTACTACAGCTTCCAGGTGCTGGAGAACGTCTACGACACGCTCGTCGAGCCGGACGCCGACCTGAAGATGGTGCCGTCGCTGGCGACCAAGTGGACCACCAGCGACGACCAGCTGACCTGGACGTTCACGTTGCGCGAGGGCGTGAAGTTCTCCGACGGGTCGCCGCTGACCTCCGAGGACGTCGTCTACTCCTTCGAGCGGATCATCAAGGAGAAGCTGAACAACGCGTACAAGTTCGCCACCGTCAAGTCGGTCACCGGGCCCGACCCGGCGACGGTGGTGGTGACGCTCAGCGCGCCCACGCCGAACCTGCTCGCCAACCTCGGTGGGTTCAAGGGCGTCGCGATCGTGGAGAAGTCCAACGTGGAGTCCGGCAAGGTGAAGACCGCGCCGGTGGGCAGCGGCCCGTTCACGGTGGCCGGCTACACCTCCGGCGACAGCATCAAGCTGGTGCGCAACGACGCCTACTGGGGTGAGAAGCCGAAGCTCGACGGCGTCACGTTCACCTTCGTCAAGGACCCCACCGTGGCGCTGCAGAACCTGCGCAGCGGCCAGGTGCAGTGGACCGACAACCTGCCGCCGCAGCAGGTCAAGTCGCTGCAGGACGGCGACGACCCGGTGGTGAAGTCGGCGGCCTCCACCGACTACTGGTACGTGGCGCTCAACGAGGCCCGCAAGCCGTTCGACAACCCCGAGGTGCGGCGCGCCATCGGGTACGCCCTGGACCGGGAGGCGATCACCAAGGCGGCGAAGTTCGGCCTGGCCACCGTCAACCAGACCGCCATCCCGAAGGACAGCGCGTTCTACTACGACTACGCGCCCTACAGCCACGACCCGGGCAAGGCCAAGCAGATGCTCGGCCAGGCGGGCGTGAGCAACCTGACCATGGACCTGATGGTCACCAGCGAGTACCCGGAGACGGTCAGCGCCGCCCAGGTCATCGCCGCCCAGCTCAAGGACGTCGGCATCACCGTGAAGATCCGTACGCTGGACTTCGCCCAGTGGCTCGACGAGCAGGCCAAGGGCAACTTCGACGGGTTCATGCTGGGCTGGCTCGGCAACATCGACCCGGACGAGTTCTACTACGCCCAGCACCACAGCGGCGGCACGTTCAACTTCCACAAGTACAAGAACCCGGCGGTGGACAAGCTGCTGGACGACGCGCGCACCCAGACCGACCAGGGCGCCCGCAAGCAGGCGTACGAGCAGGCGGCGAAGCAGATCGTCGACGACGCCAGCTACCTCTACCTCTACAACCCGGACGTGGTGCAGGGCTGGTCGAAGAAGGTCTCCGGCTACGAGGTGCGCACCGACCGGGCGATCCGGTTCCGGTCGGTCGCCCTGGCCAAGTGATGGCCCGCTTCGTCCTGCGGCGGGCACTCCAGTCGGCGGTCGTGCTGATCGGCGTGACCCTTGTGGTGTTCCTGCTGCTGCAACTCGTGCCGGGCGACCCGGTCCGGGTGGCGCTCGGCACCCGGTTCGACCAGGAGACGTATGACGCGTTGCGGGAACGGGCCGGCCTCGACCAGCCGCTGCCGGTGCAGTACGCCAGCTACCTCGGGCACGCGCTCACCGGTGACCTGGGGGTCAGCTTCCGCACCGGCCAGCCGGTGAGCCAGATCGTGCTGGAACGGCTGCCCGCCACGCTGTCCCTGGCCGTCACCGCGGTGCTGTTCGCGCTGCTGGTGGCGTTCCCGCTGGGCATCGTCGCGGCGGTACGCAGCGGCTCCGCCGTGGACCACGCCGCCCGCGTGTTCAGCCAGTTCGGCGTCTCGGTGCCGGACTTCTGGATGGGCATCATGGGCATCCTGCTGTTCGCCGGGGTGCTCGGCTGGCTGCCACCGTCGGGTTACGTGGCGCTGACCGAGGACCCCGGCCGGTGGGCCACCCACGTGGCGCTGCCGGCGGTCACCGTCGGCCTGGTCACCGCCTCCATCCTCACCCGGTTCATCCGCTCCTCGGTGCTGGAGGTGCTCTCCGCCGACTACGTGCGCACCGCCGAGGCGAAAGGGCTGCGCAACCGGGTGGTGATCGTGCGGCACGTGCTGCGCAACGCGCTGATCCCGGTGGTGACTGTGGTCGCCGTGCAACTGGCGAGCCTGCTCGGCGGCGTCATCGTCATCGAGGTGCTGTTCGCCTGGCCGGGCATCGGCCGGCTCACCTTCGACGCCGTGCAGGCTCGCGACTATCCCGTCCTGCAGGGCGCGGTGCTGCTGGTGGCCGCCCTGTTCCTGCTGGTCAACCTGCTGGTGGACATCCTCTACGCCCGCCTCGACCCGAGGATCACGGTCAAGTGAGCGCCACGACCGAGAGCACCGGACGCCGTGTGCTGGACGCGCTGCGCCGCGACCCGCTCGCCGTCGGCGGCACCATCGTGCTCGTCCTGCTGGTCGTGGTGGGCGTGGCCGGCCCGTGGCTGGCCCCGGCCGGCGTCAACGACGTCGACGTGGACCAGATGCTGCGCCCGCCCAGCGGCGCGCACCCGTTCGGCACCGACGAGCTGGGCCGCGACGTGCTCAGCCGGGTGCTCGTCGCCGCCCGCGTGTCACTGCAGGTCGGCGCGGTCAGCGTCGGCATCGCGCTGGTCGCCGGGGTGACGCTCGGGCTGCTCGCCGGCTACTACCGGGGCTGGCTGGACAGCATCCTCATGCGCTGCATGGACGTGCTGTTCGCGTTCCCGGTGCTGCTGCTGGCGGTGGCCATCGTGGCGGTGCTCGGCCCCGGCCTGCTCACCGCCATGGTCGCCATCGGCGTGGTCTACACGCCCATCTTCGCCCGGATCACCCGCGCCGGCGTGCTGTCCGTACGCGAGCAGGTGTTCGTCCGGGCCGCCGTGTCCATCGGCGCGTCCGACCTGCGCATCATGCGCCGCCACGTGTTGCCGAACATCGCCGCGCCGCTGATCGTGCAGACGTCGCTGTCGCTGGCGTTCGCGATCCTCTCCGAGGCCGCGTTGTCCTTCCTCGGCCTCGGTATCCAGCCGCCCGCGCCGGCCTGGGGCCGGATGCTGTTCGACGGGCGCGGCTTCGTCACCGACGCCTGGTGGCTGGGCGTGTTCCCGGGCGCGGCGATCTTCCTCACCGTGTTGGCGTTCAACCTGGTCGGCGACGCGCTGCGGGACGTGCTCGACCCGCGCCAGCTCACCCTCGCCGAGGCCCGCCGGAGCACCCCATGAGCGAGCGCACCGAACGCATGCCGAGCCAGCGCCAGCGCCCCAGGACCGACTCGACGGTGCTGTCCGTGGACGACCTCACCGTCACGATCGGCACCCGCCGTGGCCCGGCCCGCGCCGTGGCCGGCGTGTCCTGGCAGGTACGGCAGGGGGAGACGTTCGCGCTGGTCGGCGAGTCCGGCAGCGGCAAGAGCATGACCCTGCTCGCGGCCACCGGCCTGGCCCCGCGCGCCGCGACGGTCACCGGCCGGGTGCGGCTGCTCGACCACGAGCTGACCGCGCTGCCCGACGACCGCCGCCGCAGGCTGCGCGGCCGGCACGTCGGGTTCGTCTTCCAGGACCCGATGACCTCGCTCAACCCGGTGCTGCCGGTGGGCCGGCAGGTCACCGAGGCGGCCGAGGAGCACCTCGGGCTGACCCGCCGCGCCGCCCGCGACCGGGCGGTGGAGCTGCTGGAGCTGGTCGGCATCCCGTCGGCCGCGCGGCGCGTCGACGCGTACCCGCACCAGTTCTCCGGCGGCATGCGCCAGCGCGTCGCCATCGCCATGGCGCTGGCGTGCGAGCCGGACCTGCTGATCGCCGACGAGCCGACCACCGCGCTGGACGTCACCACCCAGGCGCAGATCATCGAGCTGGTCGCCGACCTGCAGGCGCGGCTGGGCACCGCAGTCGTCTGGGTCACCCACGACCTGGGCGTGGTCGCCGGCATCGCCGACACCGTCGCGGTCATGTACGGGGGACGCATCGTCGAGCAGGGTCCGGTCGACGCGGTGTTCGACACGCCCACGCACCCGTACACCCGGGCGCTGCTGGCGGCCCGGCCCGACCCGTCCCGGCGCGGCGAGGACCTGGTGGCCATCCCCGGCGCGCCGCCGAGCCCGCTGGACCTGCCGGCCGGCTGCGCGTTCTGGCCGCGCTGCCCGGTTCGCGCGGACCCGCGCTGCGAGCACGAGCTGCCACCGCTGACGCCGGTCGGCGACGGGCACACCGTCCGCACCTTCTATCGTGGAGAGGCCGGATGAGCGACGACACCCCCGACGTGATCGCCGAGCTGGACGACCTCGCCGTGCACTTCCCGACCCCGGCCGGAACGGTCCGCGCCGTGGACGGCGTCACGCTCGCCGTACACCGGGGCGAGACGCTCGGGCTGGTCGGCGAGTCGGGCAGCGGCAAGTCCACCGCCGGGCTGGCGCTGCTGCGGCTGGTCGATCCGAGCGCCGGGCGGGTCCGGGTGGCGGGCGCGGACGTGACCCGCTGGTCCCGGCGCCGCCTGCGCGCGACGCGCCGCCACGTGGCGATGGTGTTCCAGGACCCGCAGGCGTCGCTGGACCCGCGCCGCACCGTCGGCGACAGCATCGCCGAACCTCTTGTCGTGCACCGGCTCGCCGCGTCCCGCACCGCCCGGCGGGAGCGGGTGGCCGAACTGCTGGACCTGGTCGGCCTGCGCGCCGACACGGCCGGCCGGCATCCGCACGAGCTGTCCGGCGGCCAGCGCCAGCGCGTCGGCGTGGCCCGGGCGCTGGCCGGCGAGCCGGATCTGATCGTCCTGGACGAGCCGATCGCCTCGCTGGACCTGAGCGTCCAGGCGCAGATCATGAACCTGCTGCGGCGCCTGCAACGCGACCTCGGGCTGACCTACCTGTTCATCGCGCACGACCTGGCCGCCGTGGAGCACATGAGCGACCGGATCGCGGTCATGTACCTGGGCCGCATCGTGGAGACCGGCCCACCGGAGCGGATCTACCGACGCCCGGCGCACCCCTACACGGCGGCGCTGCTGTCGGCGGTGCCGGTGGCCGATCCCCGGGTCGAGCGGCAGCGCCGCCGCATCGTGCTCACCGGCGACATCCCCAGCCCGGTGGACCCGCCGAGCGGCTGCCGCTTCCGTACCCGATGCCCCCAGGCCCGCCCCGCGTGCGCCGAGACCGATCCGGCGCTGGCCGAGGTGGGTCCGGGCCACGAGGCCGCGTGCCTGTTCCCGCTAGACGGCGAGCGCGACGGCAGCCCGGGGGAGGAGGGCGGCGCGACGGACCGCGCCGACGTCGCCGGCACGGCGTAGGCTCACCGCCGATGACGTTCACCACCCGGCCGACGTTGCGCGGCACGTTCGGCATGGTCTCGTCCACGCACTGGCTGGCCAGCCAGTCCGCGATGGGCGTGCTGGAGCGCGGCGGCAACGCGTTCGACGCCGCCGTCGCGGCCGGGTTCGTGCTGCACGTCGTGGAGCCGCACCTCAACGGCCCGGCCGGCGAGGTGCCGGCGATCCTCGCCACCGCCGCCGACCCGGCGCCGCGGGTGCTGTGCGGCCAAGGTCCGGCCCCGGCCGCCGCCACCGTCGCGCACTTCCGGTCGCTGGGCCTGGACCTCGTGCCCGGCGCCGGCCCGCTCGCCGCCGTGGTGCCCGGCGCTGTCGACGCGTGGCTGCTGTTGCTGCGCGACCACGGCACCCGCACGCTCGCCGAGGTGCTGGAACCGGCGATCGGCTACGCCGCCGCCGGTCACCCGCTGGTCGGCGCCGCCGGGCAGACAGTCGCGCGGGTCCGGTCGCTGTTCACCGACCACTGGCCGACCTCCGCGCGGCTCTGGCTGCGCGACGGCCGCCCACCCGCGCCGGGGGAGATGATCACCAACCCGGCGTACGCGGACACGCTGCGCCGCCTCGTCCACGCCGGACGGGCCGCCGGTGCGGACCGGGAGGCGCAGATCGAGGCGGCCCGGCGCGCCTGGCGGGAGGGTTTCGTCGCCGAGGCGATCGACGCGTTCAGCCGGCTGCCGTTCCGCGACTCCAGCGGGCGCGCCCACGCCGGGCTGGTCACCGGCGACGACCTGGCCGGGTTCTCGGCCACCTGGGAGGCGCCGGTCACGCTGGACTGGCGCGGGCACACGATCGCCAAGACCGGCTTCTGGGGGCAGGGCCCGGTGCTGCTGCAGACCCTGGCCGTCCTGGACGCGCTCGACGACCCGGCGGTCTACGATCCGTCCAGCTTGGACGGCATCCACGCGCAGGCCGAGGCGCTGAAGCTCGCGTTCGCCGACCGGGAGGCGTGGTACGGCGACACCGACGTGCCGGGCTCCGCGCTGCTGTCGGCCGGCTACGCCCGTTCGCGGGCCGCGCTGATCGGCTCCCGAGCCGACACGACGCTGCGCCCCGGCAGCCCGGCAGGCGAGCCGCCCCGGCTGCCGTCGCACCTGCACACCCACGCCGCCGGCCGGGCCGTCCCGCAGGACCCGAGCACCGGCGAACCCACGGTACGCGCCGACGGCGTGACCCGCGGCGACACCTGCCACGTCGACGTGGTGGACCGGTGGGGCAACATCATCTCCGCCACGCCCAGCGGCGGCTGGCTGCAGAGTTCACCCACCATTCCGGAGCTGGGTTTCCCGCTGGGCAGCCGGTTGCAGATGTGCTGGCTGGAGGAGGGGCTCGCCTCGACGCTGCGGCCGGGGCGGCGTCCGCGTACCACGCTCAGCCCGACGCTCGTGCTGCGCGACGGCGAGCCGGTGATGGCCTGCGGGACGCCCGGTGGCGACCAGCAGGACCAGTGGCAGCTGCTGTTCCTGCTGCGGCACCTGGCCGGCGGGCAGGACCTGCAGGAGGCGATCGACGCCCCCACGTGGCACACCACCAGCTTCCCGGCGTCGTTCTACCCGCGCGGCGTCGAGCCCGGCGTGCTGGTGCTGGAGGACCGGATCGACGCGGAGGTGCTGGCCGGCCTGCGCGCGAGGGGCCACACCGTCCGCCTGTCCGACCCGTGGAGCCTGGGCCGCATGTGCGCGGTCACTCGCGACCCGCGCACCGGAGTCCTGTCCGCGGCGGCGAACCCCCGAGGCGCCCAGGGCTACGCCACCGGCCGCTGACCCCCTTTCCCGCTGATCTTGCACTTGCGGCCCCGGCGCACCGGTCATCACGGGCACCCGCGGGGCAGCAAGTGCAAGATCAACGGGGTGGAGGGCGGGGCAGCAGGGGTCAGTCGTTGATCCGGGTTATGTTGCGGATCTTGTTGGCGGCGTCCAGGGCGGCCACCTTGTACGCCTCGGCGAGGGTCGGGTAGTTGAACACCGCGTCCAGCAGGTAGTCGACGGTGCCGCCGCAGCCCATCACCGCCTGCCCGATGTGGACGATCTCGGTGGCGCCGGTGCCGAACACGTGCACCCCGAGCAGCCGCCCGTCCTCCGGTGAGACGAGCAGTTTCAGCATCCCGTACGAGTCGCCGACGATCTGCCCCCGGGCCAGTTCCCGGTAGCGGGCGATGCCCACCTCGAACGGAGTGGACGCCTCGGTCAGCTCCTCCTCGGTCTTCCCGACGAAGCTGATCTCCGGGATGGTGTAGATGCCGATCGGCTGCAGGTCGGACATGCCGCGGGCCGGTTCGCCGCAGGCGTGCTGGGCGGCCAGCCGGCCCTGCTCCATCGACGTGGACGCCAGCGCGGGGAAGCCGATCACGTCGCCGACAGCGTAGATGTTGTCGACGGCGGTGCGGTAGTTCGCGTCGACCGCGATCCGGCCGCGATGGTCGGCGGTGAGCCCGGCCGCGTCCAGCGCGAGGTCGTCGGTCTGTCCCTGCCGCCCGGCCGAGTACATCACCGTGTCCGCGACGATCTTCTTGCCGCTGCGCAGGACGCAGAGCGCTGCGGTGCGGTGCTTCTCGACGGCGGCCACCTCCTCGCCGAAGCGGAAGGTCACCGACAGGTCCCGCAGGTGGTACTTCAGCGACTCGACGATCTCCTCGTCGCAGAAGTCGAGCATCCGCGGGCGGCGCTCGACCACCGTCACCTTGGTGCCGAGCGCGGCGAACAGCGAGGCGTACTCCATCCCGATCACCCCGGCGCCGACCACGACCATGCTGCGCGGGACGGCCTGCAGGTTGATCACGCCGTCGGAGTCGACGATGGTCCGGTCGTCGAAGTCGACGCTGTCCGGTCGGGCCGGGCGGGTGCCGGCGGCGACGACCGCCTTGTCGAAGCTGATCCGGGTCTCCCGACCGGAGCCGGCGTCCACCCAGACGGAGTGGGCGTCGGCGAACCGGCCGGTGCCGGTGATCAGCGCGACCTTGTTGCGGGCCAGCTGGTCGCGGATCACGTCGGTCTGCCGGGTGATCACGTGCTGGGTGCGGGCGGCCAGGTCCGCGACGGTGATGTCCTCCTTGACCCGGTAGCTGCTGCCGTAGAGGTCGCGCTGGCTCAGCCCGGTCAGGTAGAGCACGGCCTCGCGCAGCGTCTTCGAGGGCACGGTGCCGGTGTTGATGCACACGCCGCCCAGCATGTCGCGGCGATCGACGATGGCGACGCGGCGGCCCAGCTTGGCCGCGGCGATCGCCGCCTTCTGTCCACTCGGTCCGGAGCCCAGCACCAGCAGGTCGTAGTCATACACGAGCGCCAGCCTCGCAGGGTCTCGCAACCCGCGCCAGCGGCAGGGCTCCGCGCCGGGGGTGGAACGCGGAGCCCTGCCGGGTCAGCGGCCCTGCAGGGAGCGGACGTTGTCGCCGAACGTCCAGCCCTTCGACCCGTCCCAGTTCACCGACCAGGTCATCAGGCCCTTCAGCCGGCCCTGGTAGGTGTTCCACGCCTGCGCCACCAGCGCCGGGCTCATGTACCCGCCGCCGGCGCCGACCTGCGCGGGCAGCCCGGGGACCTGCCGGTCCAGCGGTACGCGGATGGTGGTGCCCTGGATGACCAGGCCGGCGTCGAGGCAGTTGGTCTGCGCGACGAAACCGGCGACGGTGCCGGCCGGGTACGAGTCACCGGCGCAGCCGTACATCGAGCCGTTGTAGTACTGCATGTTGAGCCACCAGAGCCGCCCGTTGTCGGCGTACTTCTTGATGACCGGCAGGTACGCGCCCCAGATCGAGCCGTAGGTGACGCTGCCGCCGGTGACGTACGCGGTCTCCGGCGCCATGGTGAGCCCGAACCCGGCGGGCATCTGGGCCAGCACCCCGTCGATGATCCGGATCAGGTTGGCCTGCGAGGGGGAGAGCTGGTTGATGTTCCCGCTGCCGGTGAGGCCGGTCTCGATGTCGATGTCGATGCCGTCGAAGTTGTGCCGCTTGAGGATCGGTACGACGGTGGCGACGAACCGGTCGGCGACGGCGCTGGAGCTGAGGTCGATGCCGGCGGTGGCGCCGCCGATGGACAGCAGCACGGTGAGTCCGGCGGCCTTGGCCTGGCACACCTGGGCGGGGGTGGGCACCTTGACGCCGGCGTCCATGCCGTCCTCCCAGAGCACGGTGCCGTCGGCGCGGATGACCGGGAACGCGGCGGTCACCACGTTGTAGCCGTGGCCGGTGATCCGGGAGTCGGTGATCGGGATCCAGCCGAGGCCGGGGTGTACGCCGTTGGCGGCGCCGTCCCAGTTCTCCCAGTAGCCCTGCAGCACCTTGCCGGTCGGCCGGGACCGCAGCGCGCAGGTGTCCCCGCCCGGGGTGGTCGGGCTGGACGACACCGTGGGCGTGGGGGTAGGCGTCCGGGTCGGGGAAGGGGAGGTGGAGGCGGACGGGGAAGGCGACGGCGGGCGGGTGGTGGGGCTCGGCGACGGCGTGCCGCCGGTGCAGGCGCCGAGGTCGGTCCAGAGCGCCGGTACGGCGGCCGGGTTCCAGCCCGCGCCGGCCGGCGGGGTGTGCGTGACGAGCGCCTGGTACAGCCGGCCGGCGTAGGTGGCCCGGCTGCCGGCGGTCCAGGTGACGCCCTCGGCCCAGGCCGGCGCGTCACACGCGACGAGCGCGCCGACGGCGCCGGTCGTGGTGGCGGCGGTGGCGGGCAGGGCGGCGGTGGCGGCGAGCAGCGCGACGCCACCGAGCAGTGCGGTCATCCCGCGTCCGAGTCGCATTGACATACCTCCTCATCGATGCGCCGGAGGTTATCAGTTAACTTTGTTAAGTGTAAATGCGCAGTACGCTGTCACCGCTTGGTTCACGGCGTGAACGCAGACGAACGCAGGTCGCCGTGGGCGGCCGGGAAGGGACGGCGGCGACGTGGACGCCAGACGCACCACGGTGCGCGACATGCGCCGGGCCAACCGGTCGGTGCTGCTGACCCGGATCTGGCTGGACGGCCCGCTCAGCCGGCACGAGCTGGGCCAGTCCACCGCGCTCAGCCTGGCCAGCGTCAGCAACCTGGTCGGCGAGATGATCAACGAGGGCCTGGTCGAGGAGGCCGGCTCGGTCGAGTCCGACGGCGGCCGTCCCCGCGTGCTGCTGCGCGTCGCCCCCGGCTACGGCTACCTGGTCGGCGCCGACGTCGGCGAAACCCGCGTCCAGGTCGAGCTGTTCGACCTGAGCATGACCGCGCTGGCCAAGGCCGAGTACCCGATCGCCGCGACCGGGCCCGACCCCGAGCGGGTCGCCGCCCACCTGCGGCACGGCCTCGCCGCGGTGACCGAACAGGCGGGCGTCGACCCGGCCGCGGTGCTCGGCTTCGGCGTCGCCGTCGCCGGCACGGTCGAGCGCACCGCCGACGCCGTGGTGCACGCCCAGACACTCGGCTGGGACGGCGTCCCGCTCGGCGCGATGCTGCGCGCCGACGTGCCGGTGCACGTGGACAACGGCGCGAAGACGCTCGGCCAGGCCGAGATGTGGTTCGGCGCCGGCCGCGGCGTCCGGCACGCGGTGGTCGCCCTGGTCGGCTCCGGCGTCGGCGCGAGCGTGGTCGCCGACGGCGTCGGCTACCGCGGCGCGCACAGCAGCGCCGGGGAGTGGGGCCACACCACCATCGTGTACGGGGGCCGCCGCTGCCGCTGCGGCAACCTCGGCTGCCTGGAGGCGTACGTCGGCGCGGAGGCGGTGCTGGACCGGTTCCGCCAGGCCAACCGGGGCCGCCCGGCGCCGGGCGCGGACGAGGAGACCGCCTTCGGTGAGCTGCTGCGCTCCACCAGCGGCACCGCCGCGAAGGTGATCGACGAGACGGTCGGCTACCTGGGCGCCGGGGTGGCGAACCTGGTGAACCTGTTCAACCCGGAGCGGGTGGTGCTCGGCGGCTGGGCCGGGCTGGCCCTGGGCGAGCGGCACCTGCCCGCGATCCGTGCGGCCACCGCGCGGCACGCGCTGCGCCAGCCGTACGCGCAGACCTCGATCGAGCTGTGCCGGCTCGGACCGGACGCGGTCGCGATGGGCGCGGCCACCCTGCCGATGACCCGGCTGCTGCGCGACGGCGGCGTGCCCCGCGACCCGGCCGCCCGCCCCTCCCCGGCGTGGGGGCCGGCCCGCCGTCACTGACCGGCCCGGCCCCCACACCGCGCGCCGTCAGCGCCGGCCGCGTACCCGCCGCACGGTGTCCCGGTACCACAGCGCGCTGCGCTTGGGGATGCGGCGCTGCGTGTCGTAGTCGACCCGGACGATGCCGAACCGCTTGTCGTAGCCGTACGCCCACTCGAAGTTGTCCAGCAGCGACCAGGCGAAGTAGCCGCGCACGTCGGCCCCGGCCGCCCGGGCCCGGGCCACCGCCCGCAGGTGCTCGGCGAGGTAGCCGACCCGGTCGTCGTCGGCGACGAACCCGTCTGCGTCCGGCTCGTCGTCGAACGCCGCGCCGTTCTCGGTGATCACCATGGGCGTGCCCGGGTAGTCGCGGTGCAGCCGCACCAGCAGGTCGGTGAAGGACTCCGGCACGATCTCCCAGTCCATCGCGGTACGCGGCAGGTCACGCCGGACCACCCGGCGTACCGGCTTGCCGTCGTCGTCGCGGTCGCGGCCCTGCTCGTCCACGCCGGAGTGCAGCTGCCCGAAGTAGAAGTTCACGCCGAGCACGTCGATCGGGGTGGCGATGACGTCCAGGTCGCCGTCCTCCACCGGAATCCGCACGCCCTCGGCGGCCAGGTCGGCGATCACGTCCTGCGGGTACTCCCCGCGCAGCACCGGGTCGAGGTAGAGCCGGTTGCCCAGCCCGTCGGCGGCCCGCGCCGCGTCCCGGTCGGCGGCGCTGTCGGTCGCCGGGTCGGCGGTGGCCAGGTTCAGCGTGAGGCCCAGCTCGATCGGCGCCGAGGCCGCCTCGCGCAGCCGCCGCGTCGCCAGCCCGTGCCCGAGCAGCAGGTGGTGCGCCGCGGCGATGCCGTCACCCAGGTTCCGCCGGCCGGGGGCATGGTCGCCGTAGGCGTACCCGAGCATCGCCGAGCACCAGGGCTCGTTGAGCGTGGTCCAGGTGCGGACCCGGTCGCCGAGCGCGGCGAAGACCAGCTCGGCGTAGTCGGCGAACCGGTACGCGGTGTCCCGGTTCGGCCAGCCGCCCGCGTCCTCCAGCTCCTGCGGCAGGTCCCAGTGGTACAGCGTCACCCACGGCTCGACGTCGCGGCCGAGCAGCTCGTCCACCAGCCGGTCGTAGAAGGCCAGCCCGGCCACGTTCGCCGGGCCGCGTCCGCCCGGCTGCACCCGCGGCCAGGCCACCGAGAACCGGTACGTGTCCAGCCCCAGGTCGGCGATGAGCGCGACGTCCTGCGGCATCCGGTGGTAGTGGTCGCAGGCCACGTCGCCGTGATCCCCGTTCGCCACCGCGCCCGGCACCCGGCAGAACGTGTCCCAGATGGACGGCGTGCGGCCGTCGGAGGCCACCGCGCCCTCGATCTGGTACGACGACGTCGCCACCCCCCACCGGAAGGTCGGCGGCAGCGTGTCGATCGGGTCCGCGCCGGCGACTGACGACGGGCGGGTGAGGTCGGTGTCCATGGCTCTCCTCGCGGGTAGCGGGTGGTGGTGTCGGGCGGGTCAGCGGGACAGGGGCGCGACGGCCGGGTGCAGCCGGCACGCGACGGCCCGCGCCGGGTCGTCGACGTACGGCGCGCCGAGCACCGGCACCTGCTCGTCGCACCCGTCGAACGCCTTCGGGCAGCGGGGGTGGAACGCGCAGCCGGACGGCATGGCGCGCAGGTCCGGCGGGGAGCCGGGGATGCCGGTCAGCTCCCGGCGCGGACCGTGCAGCGCCGGGAACGAGTGCAGCAACCCCTCGGTGTACGGGTGCAGCGGCTCGGCGTACAGCCGGGCGGCGGGCGCCTCCTCGACGATCCGGCCGCCGTACATGATCGCGATCCGGTCGGAGAACTCGACCAGCAGCGACAGGTCGTGGGTGATGAACAGGACCGCGAAGCCGAGGCGTTCGCGCAGTTCGGCGAGCTGGCCGAGGATCTGCCGCTGCATCACCACGTCCAGCGCGGTGGTCGGCTCGTCCATGATGACCACCTGCGGTTCCAGCGCCAGCGCCATGGCGATCATGACGCGTTGCCGCATACCGCCGGAGAGCTGGTGCGGATAGCTGTCCAGCCGGTCGGCGGAGATGCCGACCAGGCGCAGCAGCTCCTTCGCCCGGGCCAGCCGGCTCGCCGCCGTGCTCTTCGGCTCGTGCGCCCGGATCACGTCGAGCAGCTGGGTGGAGACCTTGTGCACCGGGTTCAGCGAGTTCATCGCGCCCTGGAACACGATCGACGTCTCCGCCCAGCGGAACTCGCGCAGCTTCGCCGGGCTGAGCGTGAGCACGTCGACCGGCGGGCCGTCGGCCGGGTGGTAGATCACCTGGCCGCCGCTGACCACGCCGGGCGGGGGCAGCAGCCGGGTCAGCCCGTACGCGAGCGTGGACTTGCCGCTGCCGCTCTCCCCGGCCAGCCCGAGCACCTCGCCGCGGTGCAGTGTCAGGTCGACGTCGCGGACCGCGCGCACCGCGTCCGCGCCGACGCCGTAGTCGACGCACAGCCCGCGGATCTGGAGCACCTGGTCGCTCATGAGGTCGCGTCCTCTCGGGTGGGGTCCGCCGGCCGCTGCATCGGGACCGGCGCCGTGTTCGGCGCGAGCACCGGGGTGAACCCGACGCGCATCGCGACGGTGCGCCCGTCGGCGGTCCGGATCCGGGTCCGGCCGCCGGTGCGCAGCCGGGGGCTGACGAACTCGTCGATGCCGAAGTTGATCAGCGCGAGCGCGGTGCCGAGCAGCGCGATGGCCAGCCCGGCCGGTACGAACCACCACCAGGCGCCCTGCGCGAGGGCCTGCTGTCCCTGCGCCCAGAACAGGATCGTGCCCCAGTTCCACGACGAGACCGACGAGACGCCGATGAACGCCAGGGTGATCTCCGACATGACCGCGAAGATGACGGTGCCGACGAAGCCGGAGGCGATGATCGCGGTCAGGTTGGGCAGGATCTCGAAGCCGATGATCCGCCAGGTCCGCTCGCCGGTGGCCCGCGCCGCCTCGACGTAGTCGCGGCGGCGTAACGACAGCGTCTGGGCGCGCAACACCCGTGCGCCCCAGGCCCACGACGTGAGGCCGATGATGAGCGCCACGAGCGTGTCGCTGGCCTGGTCGACCAGGGACGTGACGATGATGATCAGCGGCAGCGCCGGGATGACCAGGAACACGTTCGACACCGCCGACAGGCCCTCGTCGGCCGCGCCGCCCAGGTAACCGGCTGTCACGCCGATCAGGATGGACAGGATCGTGGCGAGCACGCCGGCGGTCAGGCCCACCACCATCACGCTGCGCGCGCCGACCAGAATCTGGCTGAAGATGTCCTGCCCGAGGTGGGTGGTGCCGAACCAGTGCCGGGCCGAGGGTGCCTGGAGCACGTCGGCGCTGCGCGCGTCCGGGTCGTACGGCGCGATCCACGGTCCGATCACCGCCAGGAGCACGTACACCCCGAGGACGGCCAGGCCGGTCGCGGCCTTGCCGTTGGCGACGAAGCGGAACCGGCGGCGGCGGGCCCGGGCCGAGGGCTGCGCCATCGCGCCCTGGCCGGGGATGACCTGCTCGATGCTGGACGGGGAGAGTGTCATCGCTCAGCTCTTTCGGGTCCGCGGGTCGAGGAGCAGGTACGCCACGTCGGCGAGCAGGTTCGCCACCAGCACCGAGATCGTGATGATCAGGAAGATGCCCTGCATGAGCGGGTAGTCCTTCGACCCGACGGCCTGGAAGAGCTGGAACCCCAGACCCGGGTACGAGAAGACGATCTCCACGAGCAGCGTGCCGCCGACGATGAAACCGAGCGACAACGCGAACCCGGACACGTTCGGCAGCAGCGCGTTGCGGGCGGCGTAGCTGAGCGCCACCCGGCGCTCGGAGAGCCCCTTGGCGTGCGCGACGGTGATGTAGTCCTCGCTGGCGACAGTCACCATCATGTTGCGCATGCTGAGGATCCAGCCGCTCATCGACGACACCAGGATGGTCGCCGCGGGCAGGATGCTGTGCTGGATCGCGCTCGGGATGAAGTACGCGTCGAACGCCGGCACCAGGCCCGGCTCGTAGCCGCCGGAGGACGGGAAGAAGCTGCCCGGCCCGGCGAACAACGCGATCGCGACCAGGCCCAGCCAGAAGTACGGGATCGAGGACAGGAACGTGGTGGCCGGCAGCAGTCCGTCGATCCAGGAGCCGCGCCGCCAGCCCGCGCCGACGCCGAGCGCGGTGCCGAGCAGGAAGCTGACGATCGTGGTGACGCCGACCAGGCCCACCGTCCACGGCAGGCTGCTGCCGATCACCTCCGACACCGGCGCGGGGAAGAACGTGAACGACAGTCCCAGGTCGCCCCGCAGCAGCTGTCCCCAGTAGGCGACGTACTGCTCCCACAGCGAGCGGTTGGAGTCCAGCCCGAACAGCACCCGCAGCGACGCGATCGCGTCGGCGCTGATCCGGCCCTGGTTGCGGGAGATCAGTGACTGGACCGGGTCGCCCGGCACCATACGCGGGATGAAGAAGTTCAGCGTGATCGCCGCCCAGGCGGTGAACAGGTAGAAGGCCACCCGTTGCAGCAGGAACCTCACCGGGCCGTCTCCGTTCCGGCCTGCTCCGCGTTCTCCGCCTTCTGCGTCGTGACGGTCTCGGCGTCGAACAGCCAGCACGCGGCCCAGTGCCCGGGCGCGTCGTCGACCGGTATCGGCGGCGGCAGGTCGGTGGCGCAGCGCGGCATGGCCGCCGGGCAGCGCGGGTGGAACCGGCAGCCGGCCGGCGGGCGGATCAGGCTCGGCGGCTCGCCGTGGCCCCGCTCGCCCGCCGCCGCGCCGTCGCCGCCCGCGCCGGTGATCCGTTCCGGGTCCGGCGCCGATTCGATCAGCAACCGGGTGTACGGGTGCGCCGGCCGCTGGGTGACCGTCTCGCTGTCGCCGCCCTCGACCATCCGCCCGGCGTACATGACGATCGTCTCGTCGGCGAAGTAGCGGGCCGAGGCGATGTCGTGGGTGATGTAGAGGATCGCCAGGTCGAGCCGGTCCTTGAGGTCCTGCAGCAGGTTGAGCACGCCCAGGCGGATCGACACGTCGAGCATCGACACCGGCTCGTCGGCGAGCAGCACCTCCGGGTCGGCGCCGAGCGCCCGCGCGATCGCGACGCGCTGGCGCTGCCCGCCGGACAGCTCGTGCGGGAACGCGTCGAGGTAGCGCTCCGGCGGGGTCAGGCTGACCCGGGTCAGCAGGTCGGCCAGCGCCTTGTCCAGCCCGTCCGGCCCGGTCCCGGCGTTGCCGTGGATGCGCAGCGACCGGGTCAGGTGGTAGCGGACCGTGTGCACCGGGTTCAGCGAGGCGAACGGGTCCTGCAGGATCAACTGCACCCGCCGCACGTACGCCCGGAACCGGCGTCCGCCGCGTACCCGGGTCGAGCGGCCGTGCAGCCGGATGTCGCCGCCGGTGCGCGGGTAGAGCTGGGCCAGCAGCCGGGCGACTGTGGACTTGCCGGAGCCGGACTCGCCGACCAGCGCGGTCACCCGGCCACGGCGCAACTCGATCGATACGTCGTCGACGGCGTGCACCACCGCCGGGGTCCGGGAGAGAAGGTCACGCAGCCGCCGGCGGACGGGGAAGTGCTTGGTCAGGCCGACGGCCTCCAGCACCACCTCGTCGGCCGGCGCCGGTGCGCTCTCGGTCAACGTCATGCCGAATTCCTGTCTGGGGTTGCCGGTAGCGAGGGGCGGGCGCCGCCGGCCCGGCCGGGCGATCGTGGCCGGGCCGGCGGCGCCGGGTCAGCCGTTGGCCGGCTTGAGGTGCAGCACCACGTCCACCGCGTTGGGCTGGGTGGGCTGGAGCGCGCCGTACGGGTTCGAGTCGTCCGGCCAGCCGACCCAGTTCTTCGTGCTGTACGCGCCGCCGATGTTGTCCGCGCCGACCGGGATCATCGGCATCTGCTCGACGAAGATCTTCTGCAGCGTGGCCAGCGCGGTGGCGCGGGTGGCGTCGTCGGTGGCGTTGGCGTACGACACCAGCGCGTCGGTGGCCTCCTTGCTGTCGAACCGGCCGAAGTTGCCCGCCGGGGAGGCGGTGCCGATCGGCTTGAGCACACGGCCGTCCATGATGGTCCGGTAGATGTCGTACGGCGTGGCGCCGCTCTCGGTCCACCGGAACGTGGCCTCGAAGTTGCCCTGCTCGACGTTGCGGAACCAGGCGTCCTGGTTGGCCTTGTCGATGGTCGCCGCGATGCCGATCTTCGCCAGGTTGCCCTTCACGATCTCCAGGCTGGTCTGGTAGTCCGACCAGCCGGCCGGGTCGGTCAGCCGGATCGTGACCGCCTTGCCGCTGCGGTCCTTCAGCGTGTTGCCGTCCAGCTTGTAGCCGGCGCCGGTGAGCAGCGCCTTGGCGCCCTCGACGTCGACCTTGTGCTCCTGGCCCTTGTACTCGGGCGCGATGAACGAGTCACCGGCCGGACTGGGCAGGCCGGTCACGCTCTTGACCTCGGGGTGGAAGTAGCCGGCCTCGGCGGTGGTGAAGATGTCCGCGCGGTCGATCACCATGTTCATGGCCTTGCGCAGCGTCGGGTCGTCGAACGGCTTCTTCGTGGTGTTCAGGTAGAGACCGTGGATGCCGAGCACCGGGGGCGCCCACATCTTGTGGTTCTTCTGGTCCTTGGCCACGAACACGGTCTGGTAGTTCGGGATGAAGACGAAGCTCCACTCCGCCTCGCCGTTGGCCAGCGCGGTGGTCTGCGCGCTGTTGTCGGTGTACGAGGTGTACCGCAGCTCCTTCACCTTCGGCAGGTCCTGCCAGTAGCCGCTCTCGCGCACCGCCAGCGTCATGCTCGCCGGGGTGAACGACTTGAGCGTGTACGGGCCGCTGCCGACCGGCTGCTTCACCGGGTCGCTGGCCGGGTCGGCGATCTTCTCCCACAGGTGCTTGGGCACGATCGGCACCCGCCACAGCACCTTCTGCTGGTTGACGAACTGCGGGCTGGCCATCGAGATGGTGACCTCGTTGCCGCTGGCGACGGCGTCGGTGTACGGCACGCCCTGGTCGTTGATGGCCGGGAACTTCTTCACCAGGTTGTAGGTGAACGCGACGTCCTCGGCGGTGACCTTCTGCCCGTCCGACCAGGTCGCGTTCTCGCGGATGGTCACCTTCACCGACTTGTAGTCCGACGACCACTCGGCCTTGGTGGCCAGCCACGGCTTGAACGGCTCGGCCGGCTTCACCGGGTTCCACATCATCAGCGGCTCGTAGATCTGCCACCGGTAACCCAGCGAGGCGGCGGCCGAGGTGGTGAGGAACGGGTTGTTGTTCTCGGCCTGCGGGCCGTTGGGCATGCCGACGCTCAGCACCGTCGCGGCCTGGCCGCTCTTCTTGTTCGCGTTCGGGCTGTCGCCGCACGCGGCGGCGGTGGTGACCATCGCGCCGGCCAGCGCGAGGGCGAGGAGTTGCCGTCTTCTCATGGAGGTCTCCCTCGGTGGTCCCGCATTCCTCGGGCGGGATGTGGTGGATGGAGGGTGTGCGGTGGAGCCACCGGCGGGCGGGCCCGCCGGCGTGGTCGCCGGGTACGGCGGGGTGGGTCAGGTGACGCCGGTCGAGTCGCGGGTGGTGAAGCCGGTGGGGATGACGGTCGGGCCCTCCGGCAGCGGGGTGCCGGCGAGGTGGGCGATGAGCAGCCGGGCGGCGGCCGTACCCATCTCCCGCAGCGGTTGGCGCACGGAGCTCAGCGGCGGGTGGGTGTGCCCGGCCAGCGGCAGGTCGTCGAAGCCGACCACCGCGACATCCTGCGGGACGCGCCGCCCGGCGTCGCGCAGCGCCTGCAGCGCGCCGGCGGCCGACAGGTCGTTGTGGGCGAAGACGGCGTCGAAGGGTACGCCGTCGGCGAGCAGCCGCCGCACCGCCGCGCGCCCGCACTCGAACGTGAAGTCGCCCTCCACGACCCGGTCCGGCTCGATTTCCAGGCCGGCCTCGGCGTAGGCGCCGGCGAACCCGGCGAGCCGTTCCCGGGTGCAGCCGAACCGGCGCAGGCCGGTGACGACGAGCGGCCGCCGCCGTCCGAGCGCCAGCAGGTGCGTCGCGGCGGCCCGCGCCCCCGCTTCGTTCGTGGTGCGCACGGACGGGAAGCCGGGCTGGTGTCCCCGGTCGTCGATGAGGATGACCGGCAGGCCGCGCCGGTGCAGCTCGGTGATGTAGTCGAGCGTCCCCTCTGGTTCGACCACGAGCAGTCCGTCGAACGACTTGGCCGACACCTGGGAGGCGAAGCGGCGCATCGACTCGTCGCCGTGGGTGCAGGTGAACAGCAGCATGCCGTAGCCGGCGGCCTCGACCACGTCGGCCGCGCCCTGGAGCACCTCGCCCATCCAGGGCCAGGTCAGCGCCGGCACCAGCATGCCGACCACCCGGGTACGTCCCCGGGCCAGCCCGACCGCGCGGGCGCTCGGCACGTACCCGAGGTCGTTGATCACGGCGCGGACCCGGTCGGCGGTGCGCAGGTGCACCTCTCCCTTGCCGTTCAGGACCCGGGACACCGTCGTCTTGCTCACCCCGGCGCGGGCGGCGACGTCGGCGATCGTGATCGGCACGTGGCGCTCCCGGGTCGAAGGGATGAGCGGGATGTTTCGGAACCGGTTGCGGAAGCGGTTCCGTGGCAGTCAACCCAAGTGGCGCGGGTCACGTCAATCACAGATGGGTAACGATGTATAGCTAAGTTCGAGCCGTGAAAAAAGCGCCCGGGCTGCGTCTGCGCCGATCCGCGCGATGAGCAGGGTCGATGCCTTCCGGCCCGGCCGTCGCCGGTCCGAAGTGGAGGTTCAGGGGCGGGCGTACACGTCGCCGGAGTTGGCCTCGTCCGGCAGCGTCCCCAGGTACGCGGCCACCTCGGCGGCCGGACGCCAGCCCGGCAGCGCGAACGTCGTCTCGTCACCGATCGCCACGGTGAACCGGGTGAAGCCCAGCGCGGTGAGCCGGTCCAGGCAGCGCGCCGCCGCCACCCGGGCGATGGTGGTGAACTCGAACGACAGCGCCGGGACCGGCCGGCTCAGCCCGGCCAGCACGGCGTCCTCGAAGCCCTCCACGTCGATCTTCACGAACGCCGGCACGCCGTACGCGGCCATCAGCGCGTCGAGCGTCGTACCGGGTACCTCGATCTGCGCGTCCCAGGTCTCGCCCGCCCAGCCGGGCGCGCCGTCGGCGGCGCGGACGAACCCGGGGGAGGCGGTGGAGACCGTCGGGTTGGCCGAGTTCACGTGCAGTCGCACCGGCCCGGCGGTACGCCCGCACGCCGCCTCGACCACAGTCACCGCGTCGTCGTCCGCGTACAGCTCGCGCAGCGCCCGCGCGCACAACGGCTGCGGCTCGACCGCCACCACCGTCGCGCCGAGACGGCGGAAGCTGCCGAGCCGGTCGCCCACGTGCGCGCCGACGTCGAAGACCAGGTCACCGGCGCGGACGATCGGGGCGTAGAACCGGTCGAGCGCGGCGTCGCGCGCCGGGTCGCCGTGATAGAAGTCCAGCGACCGGCGCAGTCCCGACATCGCCGGGTCCGCCTTCAGCGTCTCGATCACCCCGTCCCGCACGCCTTCGACGCTAGCCAGCGAGGCGTTGGTGCGAGCCGCATTCGCATCCTTCCTGCGGCCAGCGCTCGCCATCACCCCATCCTCCTAGGATGCTGTAGGGATGGTGAGGCCGGCCGCTCACCGCGAACGGGGAACTGGCCGCTGCGGCGCGCCTTCGGTGCTCGCGTTCGTTACCTGCGAGATCTTGGTACGAGACGCCCTCGGAGGGGCGACTCCGTACCAAGATCTCCAAGCCGTCCCTTGGTGCGGGACACCGATCTCGGTTGCCGAGATCGTGGCGGTCGTCCTCGGGTGCGAACGTCAACTCGCCGCGTCACCGTCGTGGAGTGGAACGCCATGGGTGTCAAACAGGGCCGGAGACACCCATGGCGTTCCAGCGGCGGGTGGACCCCGCGTGGCGAGGAGGGGTTACGGGTTCTCGACGACCTCCTGGCCGAGCGGCCACAGCGCCGCCGGGACCAGCTTGAAGTTCGCCACGCCGAACGGGATACCGATGATCGTCACGCAGAGCGCGACGCCGGCGAGGATGTGCGACAGGGCCAGCCACCAGCCGGCCAGCACCACCCAGAGCACGTTGGCCAGGCCGGAGGGAAGCCCGGCGCCCGGCTTGCGCACGATGGTGCGGCCGAACGGCCACAGCGAGTACGAGGCGAGGCGCAGTGAGGCGACACCGAAGGGGATGGTGACGACCAGGACGAAGCAGACCAGGGCGGCGACGCCGTAGCCGAGGGCCAGGACGAAGCCGCCGCCGAAGACGAGCCACAGCAGGTTCAGCAGAAAGCGGATCACCACTCCATGGTCGCTCGTGCCCGCAAGCGCGCGCATATCGGTGCGAGCGGCGGGTAGAGGAGGGCGTGATCGAGCCCGAGCCGTCGTGCCTGTGACCCCTGTCGCTCCGGCGGCGCGCCGGGAGTTCCGGGAGTCGTACGAGCGGCTGCGCCGGTACTTCATCGTGGCACTGCTGCACCGCGACTTCCTGGCCGGTCGCCTGCCGGACATCGCGCGGGCCGGGCGCGGGAGGCCGCGGAGAAGGCCGGCCGGGCCCGGGCGGCGGGCCTCGGCTTCGAGCATCAACCGGACTCCCGCGCTGGCCCAAACGACCGTTAAGCTTCAGCTGTGGGAACCGACGATCTGTACCCGGCCGGGCGACTCGCCGAGGCCCAGCGCGCCACCGCCGCGGCGGGCCTGGACGCGCTGCTGCTCACCCCGGGCTCGGACCTGCGCTACCTGACCGGCTATGACGCCCGCGAGGGGGAGCGGCTGACCTGCCTGGTGCTGCCCGCCGAGGGTGAGCCGACGCTGATCGTGCCGGTGCTGGAGCGGCCGGACGCCGAGGCCGCGCCGGGCACCGGGTACCGGATCGTCGACCACGCCGACGGCGCCGACCCGTGGCCGCTGGTGCGCGCGGCGCTGCCCGTCCCGGTCCGCGCGGTGGGGCTGGCCGACCGGATGTGGGCGCAGCAGGTCCTCGCGCTGCGCGACGTGCTGCCCGGCGCGGCGCAGCGGCTCGCCTCCGACGTGCTGCGCGAGATGCGGATCCGCAAGTCGCCGGCCGAGGTGGCCGCGCTGGCCGAGGCGGGCGCCGCGATCGACGCGGTGCACCTGCGGATGGCCGAGTGGCTGCGTCCCGGCCGCACCGAGCGGGAGGTCGCCGCCGACCTGGCCGCCGCGATCCGGGCCGCCGGGCACGCCACTGTCGACTTCGTCATCGTCGCCGCCGGCCCGAACGGCGCGAGCCCGCACCACGGTGTCTCGGACCGTCCGATCGGCGTCGGCGAGCCGGTGGTGGTCGACATCGGCGGCACCATGCCGTCGGGCTACCGCTCCGACTGCACCCGCACGTACGTGGCCGGTGGCCCGGCCCCGGCCGAGTTCACCGACTACTACGCGGTGTTGTGGGAGGCGCAGCGCGCCGCCGTGGCCGCCGTCGCGCCGGGCGTGACCGCCGAGGCCCTCGACGCGGTCGCCCGCGACGTCGTCACCGCCGCCGGTTTCGGCGACGCCTTCCTGCACCGCACCGGTCACGGCATCGGCCTCGACGGCCACGAGGAGCCGTACGTGGTGACCGGCAACCCCCGGCCCCTCGAGGCCGGCATGGCTTTCTCGGTCGAACCCGGGATCTACCTCGCCGGGCGGCACGGCGCCCGGATCGAGGACATCGTCGTCTGCACGACGGACGGCGGGCAACGGCTCAACACCACCCCCACGGAGCTCATCGCGCTATGAACGTCGACCGGATCCTGCCCACCGACGAGGCCCACGACCTGCTGGACCTCGCCACCGAACTCGCCGACCGGGAGCTGGCCCCGGCCGCCGCCGGTTTCGAGGCCCGCGCCGAGTTCCCCCGGGAGGTGCTGCGCACGCTGGGCCGCGCCGGGCTGCTCGGCCTGCCGTACGCCGAGGAGCACGGCGGCGCCGCCCAGCCGTACGAGGTGTACCTGCAGGTGCTGGAGATCCTCGCCAGCCGGTGGCTGGCAGTGGCCGAGGCGGTCAGCGTGCACACGCTGTCCTGCTATCCGGTGGCCCAGTTCGGCACCGACGAGCAGCGCAAACTGCTGCCGGACATGATCGGTGGGGAGCTGCTCGGGGCGTACTGTCTCTCCGAGCCGCAGGGTGGTTCGGACGCGGCGGCCCTGACCACGCGGGCGGTGCGCGACGGCGACGAGTACGTGGTCACCGGCACCAAGGCGTGGATCACGCACGCCCGGGTCGCCGACTTCTACAACATCTTCTGCCGCACCGGCGGTCCCGGCCCGAAGGGCATCTCCTGCCTGCTGGCCGACCGGGCCACGCCGGGCATCCACCCGCAGGCCGCCGAGCGCACCATGGGTCTGCACGCCTCGCCGATCGCGCAGATCGCGTTCGACGACGCCCGGGTGCCGGCGGAGCGGCTGATCGGCGGCGAGGGCGCCGGGTTCACCATCGCCATGTCGGCGCTGGACTCGGGCCGGCTGGGCATCGCCGCGTGCGCGGTGGGCCTGGCCCAGGGCGCGCTGGACTACGCGGTCGGCTACGCCCGGGAGCGGCGCCAGTTCGGCCGCGCGATCATCGACTTCCAGGGGCTCGGGTTCAACCTGGCCGACGCGGCCACCCAGATCTCCGCCGCGCGGGCGCTCACGCTTGCGGCCGCGCGGCTGCGCGACGCGGGCCGCCCGTACTCGATCGAGGCGGCGAAGGCGAAGCTGTTCGCCACCGACGTGGCGATGCGGGTGACCACCGACGCGGTGCAGGTGCTCGGCGGCGCCGGGTACGTCGCCGACCACCCGGTCGAGCGGTACATGCGTGAGGCGAAGGTGCTGCAGATCGTGGAGGGCACCAACCAGATCCAGCGGCTGGTGATCTCGCGCGCGCTGGCCAAGGGCTAGCCTGTCGCGGTGACCTTCCCCCGGATCACCGCCGACCCCGACGTCATGGGGGGTGCGCCCTGCGTGCGGCAGTCGCGCATCCCCGTGGCCACCCTGCTGGCCATGATGGCCGAGGGCATGTCCGTCACGGACATCCTCACCGACCTGCCGTTCCTGGACGAGGAGGACATGGCGGAGGTCCTGAACTACGCCGCGGACGCGGTACGCGACCGGACGGCGCGCTGAGCGTCACCACGGCGGGCCGGGTGCGGCGGGAGAGCGTTTTACCGGCTACTGTGCAGCGCGTGGAGGAGATCGACCGCGCCATCGTCGCCGCGCTGACCGGGGACGGTCGGCTGTCGTACACGGACCTGGCCGAGCGGGTGGGCCTGTCGGTGTCGGCCGTGCACCAGCGGGTCCGCCGGCTGGAGCAGCGCGGGGTGATCAAGGGGTACGCCGCGCGGGTGTCGTTCGAGGCGCTGGACCTGCCGCTGACCGCGTTCGTGGCGATCCGGCCGTTCGACCCGTCCCAGCCGGACGACGCGCCGGAGCGGCTCGCCCACCTGCCCGAGATCGACTCGTGCTACTCGGTGGCGGGGGAGGACTTCTATCTCCTGCTGGTGCGGGTGGCCGGCCCGGCCGACCTGGAGCGGGTGCTGCAGGAGATCCGCACCTCGGCGAACGTCACCACGCGCACCACTGTGGTGCTGTCGACGCCGTACGAGAACCGGCCGCCGAAGATCAATGGCGAGCTGACCGGTCGGGGGCGTCCCCGCCCGTCGGCGGAGCCGGCAGGTTCCACCGCCTGATCACCCGCCGGCCGTGCTCGTGACCGAGCACGCTGAGCGTGGCGGTGTCCAGGCGCAGCAGCCCGCCGGCCGAGGGCGGCAGCCCGATCCAGCGCGCCCCGAGCACCCGCAGGCTGTGTCCGTGCCCGACGAGCGCGACGTCGCCCTGCTCCAGCAGCGGCGCGACCCGGTCCAGCACGCGGTCCAGGCGGGCGCCCACCTGCTCCGGTGACTCACCGCCGGCGCCGCCGTCGGTCCAGATCGACCAGCCGGGCCGCTCGGCCTGGATGTCCGCGCTGGTGCGTCCCTCGTACTCGCCGTAGTCCCACTCGGCCAGGTCCGGCTCGATCGCGTCCACGGTGAGCCCGGCCAGGGCGGCGGTGCTGGTGGCGCGCTGCCGGGGGCTGGAGAGCACCCGGGCGAAGCGCCGGCCGGCGAGCAGGGGAGCCAGCGCCGTGGCCTGCCGCTCGCCGTCGGGGGTCAGCTCCAGGTCGGTGTACGAGGTGTGCCGGTGGGCGGCGCTCCAGGTGGTCTCGCCGTGCCGGATCAGCAGGGTCTCGTTCACCGGCCCAGTCAACCACGGTGGGTCGGCGTCGGCCGGGCGTCCAGGCTTCAACCTATTGTCCTAGGACGCATTACGCGATGTGCGCAGCACAACGGCGTTTCATCCGACAGTCACCGGGGACGCGACAAGGGCAACGCTCAGCCGGAACGAGGAGGGCGACATGAGCTTCACCGACAAGGCGAAGAACAAGGCCCAGGAGATGAGCGGCATGGCCAAGGAGCGGATCGGCGACGTGACCGACAACGAGCGGTTGCGGGCCGAGGGCGCCTCCGAGCAGAGCACGGCGCGCGCCCGGCAGGCCGGGGAGCACGCCAAGCAGGCGGGCCGCGACGTCAAGGACGCCTTCAACAAGTGAGTACGCGAACGGCGGGCCACCTCATCAGAGGTGGCCCGCCGTTCGGCTGTGCGGGATCAGTCGTCGCGGTGCGCGAGCCACCAGGCCTGGCCGGCCTCGGGCAGCGTGTCGATCGGGTCGTAGTAGGCGTAGCGCTTGTTCAGCGCCTCCAGGTCGGCCGACTCGATCGAGGTGCGGTAGTTCTTGGTCCAGTAGGAGATGCCGCGCTCACGGTCGTAGTCGGTGAGCATGTGCACCCAGCGCTTGCCGACGAACGGGACGTCGCAGACGATCCGCGGGGTGGCGTAGCCGGGCAGGTAGCCCATGATGTCGTGCTGGAGCTGCTGGGCGTGCCAGACCGGGACCCGCCAGTGCTCGGCGTTGGGGATCATGTCGCACATGTAGAAGTAGTACGGCAGGATGCCCGCCTCGCCCTGCAGCGCGAAGCACAGGTCGAGCAGGTCGGCGCTGGTGGCGTTGACGCCGCGCATGAGCACGCCCTGGTTGCGCACGTCGCGTACGCCGACGTCGAGCGCGGTCTGGGCGGCCTTGGCGACCAGCGGGGTCAGCGACTGGGCGTGGTTGACGTGGGTGTGGATGGCCAGGTTGACGCCGCGGCGGGCGGCGGTGCGGGCGACCCGTTCCAGGCCCTCGACCACGTCGGGCTGGAGCCAGTGCTGGGGCAGGCCCATGAGCGCCTTGGTGGCGAGCCGGATGTCGCGGATCGTCTCGATCTCCAGCAGGCGCATCAGGTACGACTCGAGGTTGCGCCACGGCACGTTGGCGACGTCGCCGCCGGAGACGACCACGTCGCGTACGCCGGGGTGGGCCTTGAGGTAGGTGATGTGGGCGTCGTAGCGGTCGACGGGCTTGAGGGTGAGCTTGAGCTTGTCGACGGCGGGGGTGGAGTTGCCGACGAGGTCCATGCGGGTGCAGTGGCCGCAGTACTGCGGGCAGGTGGAGAGCAGTTCGGCGAGGACCTTGGTGGGGTAGCGGTGGGTGAGGCCCTCGGCGACCCACATGTCGTGTTCGTGGAGGCTGTCGCGGCTGGCGTACGGGTGCGACGGCCAGTCGGTGCGGCGGTCGGAGGCGACCGGGATCATGTAGCGGCGGATCGGGTCGGCGAGCAGCGCCTCGGTGCTCATCGGCTCAAACGGCACCATGGTGTTGAGCATCTGCGGCGGCACCAGCATGGACATGGTGGCCAGGGCCTTCTGGTCGGCCTCCAGGTCGGCGTAGAAGGTCTCGTCGACGGTGTCGCCGAGGACGGCGCGCAGCTGCTTGATGTTCTTGACGCAGTTGACCCGCTGCCACTGGGCGCTCTCCCACTGGTCGCGGGTGACGTGGCGCCAGCCGGGGAAGCGGGTCCAGTCGGGTTCGACGAGGGGCGCGCGGCGGTATTCGTAGGGCTGTCCGGCGGCCGGGACGGCGACCGGCGCGTGGCGGGGCGTCGGGATGGTCTCCACCGGTTGGGTCTGGGTCACGGCCCCTCCTCGTCAGTGTGCGGGTTGATCAACGGATGCGTAGGCTACTGGAAAATCTGCGGTGAAGAAATTAGTCTGCCGTAAGTTTTCCCGCGATGCGAGTCCTGACCAGGGGTTCGGGCGGCTGGACATAGGGGGTCGGCGTGACGTCACCGGTGGGACTGCACCGAGTCGTGGAACCGGCGGGGGTGCTCCCGCAGGCGGCCTGGCGGCTGGACCCGGACCCGCGGATCGCGGCGAACGAGGTGCGGATCCGGGTCGAGCGGCTGAACCTGGACGCGGCGAGCTTCCGGCAGTTGGCGGAGAAGCACGGCGGCGACGGGGAGAAGGTCCGCGCCGAGGTGCTGGAGATCGTGTCGACCCGGGGGAAGATGCAGAACCCGGTGACCGGTTCCGGCGGGATGCTGATTGGCACCGTCGAGGAGGCGGGCCGCCGGTCGCCGCTGGGGCTGAAGCCGGGCGACCGGGTGGCGACGCTCGTGTCGCTGACGCTGACGCCGCTGACGATCCTCGACGGGCTGGCCCGCTGGGACGGGCGCAGCGAGCAGGTGCCGTGCGACGGGTACGCGATCCTGTTCGCGCGGTCGATCGCGGCGGTGTTGCCGGCGGACCTGCACCCCGAGTTGTCCCTCGCCGTGCTGGACGTGTGCGGGGCGCCGGCGCTCACCGCGCGGGTGGTGGCCGAGCAGGTGGCGCGGCGCTCACGTGAGGGTGATCCGCGTCCGGTGTCGGTGGCGGTGATCGGCGGGGCCGGCAAGAGCGGGTCGCTGTCGCTGGCGGCGGCGCGGCGGGCGGGCGCTGCCCGTACCGTCGGGGTGGTTCCGGTGGCCGCGGAGCGGGACGCGCTGGCGGCGGCCGGGCTGGCCGACGTGGTGGCGCTGGCCGACGCGCGGGATCCGGTGGGGCTGTCGACGGCGGTGACGACGGCGCTGGGGGTGCCGGCGGACGTGACTGTGGTGTGCGTGGACGTGCCGGGGTGTGAGCACGGCGCGGTGTTGGCCACGGCGGACGGCGGTACGGTGATCTTCTTCTCGATGGCGACGAGCTTCGCGGCGGCGGCGCTTGGCGCGGAGGGCCTGGCGGCGGACGTGACGATGCTGGTGGGCAACGGGTATGTGCCGGGGCACGCGGCGCTGGCGCTGGATTTGTTGCGGACCGAGCCGGGGGTGCGCGGTCTGTTCGAGGCGCGTCTGGCGGCAGACTGAGACCATGACGAACCCCTCGACGCTGTATCGCGGTGGAGTGCTGCACTGTCCGGCCGACCCGAGCGCGACGGCGCTGCTGGTGCGGGACGGGCGGATCGCCTGGTTGGGCACGGACGCGGAGGCGCCGCGGGCGGACCGGGTGGTGGAGCTGGGCGGTGCGCTGGTGACGCCGGCGTTCGTGGACGCGCACGTGCACGCGACTGATACCGGGTTGGCGTTGTCGGGGCTTGATCTGTCGGCGGTGCGGTCGGCGGGTGGGCTGCTGGAGGCGGTGTCGGCGTTCGCGGCGGGTCTGCCGGGTGACGCGGTGGTGCTGGGGCACGGCTGGGACGAGTCGGGCTGGGCGGATCCGGCGTTGCCGGATGCGGCGGCGCTGGACCGGGCGGCCGGTGGGCGGCGGGTGTATCTGTCGCAGGCGTCGATCCATTCGGCGCTGGTGTCGGCGGCGTTGCTGGCGGCGTGCCCGGAGGTGGTGTCGGCGGCCGGGTACGAGGCGTCGGGGTGGTTGCGGCGCGACGCGCACCATGTGGTGCGGGCGGCGGCGTTCGCGTCGGTTTCGCGGGCGCAGCGGGTGGCGGCGCAGCGGCGGGCCCTGGCGCACGCGGCGTCGCTGGGTGTCGCGGCGGTGCACGAGTGCGGTGGGCCGGACATTTCCGACGAGGAGGACTTCACCGGGCTGCTGGCGATCTCGGGGGCCGGGGTGCCGGAGGTGTACGGGTACTGGGGTGAGCTGCTGGGTGCGGCGAAGGCCCGGGAGCTGGGCGCGGTGGGTGCGGGTGGTGACCTGTTCGCCGACGGGGCGCTGGGTTCGCGGACGGCGCACGTTTCGGCGGCGTACCTGGACGGTGAGGCGGGGGCGTGCGGGCACGGGTACGTGTCGGCGGAGCAGGTCCGTGATCATCTGCTGGACTGTGCGGCGCACGGCTTGCAGGGCGGGTTCCACGCGATCGGGGACGCGGCGATCGGCACGGTGCTGGAGGGTTTCGGGCTGGCGGCGCGGTCGCTGGGTGTGGACCGGTTGCGGGCGGCGCGGCACCGGGTGGAGCACGCGGAGATCATGAGCAAGGCGTTGATCGCCGGGTTCGTGGAGTACGGGATCGTGGCGTCGATGCAGCCGGCGTTCGACAGGTTGTGGGGCGGCGCGGGCCGGATGTACGAGTCGCGGCTGGGGTTGGCGCGGTCGCTGGAGTCGAATCCGATGGGCGCTATGCACGGGGTCGGGGTGGCGTTGGCGTTCGGGTCGGACTCGCCGGTGACGCCGCTGGATCCGTGGGGTTCGGTGCGGGCGGCGGCGGCGCACCACAACCCGGCGCAGCGGATGAGTGTGCGGGCGGCGTTCGCGGCGCACACGCGCGGCGGGTGGCGGGCGGTGCACCTGGACAACGAGGGTGTGCTGGCGTTGGGGGCGCCGGCGACGTTCGCGGTGTGGGACACCCCGGCGGGCGTGGAGCGGGGGCTGCCGGTGGTGCTGGCCGAGGATCCGGAGTTGCGGGGGCCGGATGATCCGACGCCGCTGCCGGTGTGCCGGGCCACCGTGTTGCGCGGTGACGTGATCTATCAGGAAGGGTCTTCGTGACAGGGAAGCTTGGGCTGGATCCGGCGTTGGTGGCGCGGGCGCGGGAGTTGGCGCGCCGGGCCGGGCAGCCGGTGGTGGATCTGGCGCGTAGCCACACCACGGTGTCGGTGGAGCGGGCGGTGCTGCGGCTGGCCGGGGTGACCGGCGCGGACCCGGACGGTATTCCGTGGGTGAACCGGCTCGTCGACGCGGTGGTCGCGGACGTCGGGTTGGGGCACGGGGTGGCGGCGCCGGTGTTCGACGCGCTGGCGCGTGAGGGCATCGCCGATGTGACGTTGCTGGCGCAGAAGGCGGCGGCCGGGTCGGTGCGGTTCGCGCAGCCGTCGGGGAAGGCGGCGACGGCGGCGCGGCGGGCGTCGCGTAAGGCGGTCGCGGCGGGGATCCGCAGCATCGACCGGCGGCGCGCGGAGCGGGACCGCTTGGTGAAGCGGTTCGGGGATCCGGCGCGTCGGCCGTGGATCTACCTGATCGTGGCGACGGGTGACATCTACGAGGACATTCCGCAGGCGCAGGCGGCGGCGCGGGCCGGCGCTGACGTGATCGCGGTGATCCGGTCGACGGGGCAGTCGCTGCTGGACTACGTGCCGGAGGGGGCGACCCGGGAGGGGTTCGCGGGCACGTACGCGACGCAGGAGAACTTCCGGCTGATGCGGGCGGCGCTGGACGAGACGTCGAAGGAGCTGGGCCGGTACGTGCGGTTGACGAACTACGCGTCGGGTCTGTGCATGCCGGAGATGGCGACGCTGGCCGGCCTGGAGCGGCTGGACATGATGCTCAACGACTCGATGTACGGGATTCTGTTCCGTGACATCAACCCGATCCGCACGTTCGTGGACCAGCGGTTCTCGCGGCAGGTGCACGCGCGGGCGGGGATCATCATCAACACCGGTGAGGACAACTACCTGACCACCGCTGACGCGGTGGACGAGGCGCACACGGTGACGGTGTCGCAGTTGCTGAACGAGTTCTTCGCGCACGAGGCGGGGCTGGCGGACTGGCAGCTGGGGCTGGGGCACGCGTTCGAGATCAACCCGGATGTGCCGGAGTCGTTCCGGTTGGAGTTGGCGCACGCGCTGCTGGCGCGGGAGTTGTTCCCGGACGCGCCGTTGAAGTGGATGCCGCCGACGAAGCACATGACCGGTGACGTGTTCCGGGGCAACCTGCTGGACGGGTTCTTCAACCTGGTGGGCACGATGACCGGGCAGGGGATTCTGCTGGTGGGGATGATGACCGAGGCGGTGGTGACGCCGTGGCTGTCGGACCGGGACATCGCGCTGCAGAACGTGCGGTACGTGCTGGGCGCGGCGGGCGGGTTGCACGAGGACTTCGTGCCGGCGCCGGGCGGGTTCATCCAGGCGCGGGCGCACCGGGTGCTCGGTGAGGCGGTGGATCTGCTGGAGCGCATCGGGGACCAGTCGTTGCTGACGGCGATCGCCGAGGGCACGTTCGGGATCATGAAGCGGCCGGCGGACCGCGGGAAGGGCCTGGACGGCGTGGCCCGGCACGAGGCGGACTACTACAACCCGGCCACGGAGATCCTGGAGCAGCCCCATGAGTGAGAAGACGGTTGTGCGGCCGTACGGGGACACGACCGGTGACGGCATGGTGCAGGTGTCGTTCACGTTGCCGGTGCCGCACGACAAGCGGGCCGAGGGCGCGGCGGTGCAGCTGGCGAACAAGATGGGCATGGACCCGGCGATGCTGGTGCACGCCAAACCGATCGGTGACGGGTTCACGTTCTTCGTGGTGTACGGGCGGGTGAACCACCTGGTGGACCTGGCGAAGGTGCAGGTGGTGGAGCGTGACTATCCGCTGCTGTCGGCCAAGGAGGTCAACGCGGTGGTGAAGCGGCGGCTGCGCCGCAAGCTGTCGGTGGTGGGCGCGTGCATCGGCACGGACGCGCACACCGTGGGCATCGACGCGATCCTCAACGTCAAGGGCATCGCCGGGGAGAAGGGCCTGGAGTACTACCGGGAGTTGAAGGTCACGAACCTGGGCGCGCAGGTGAGCGTGCCGGAGCTGGTCGAGGCGGCCCGGCGGGAGCGCGCCGACGCGGTGCTGGTGTCGCAGGTGGTGACGCAGCGCGACGCGCATCTGCACAACACGCGGGAGATGTCGGCGGCGTTCCGGGAGGCGATGCCGGCCGGGCGCCGGCCGCTGCTGATCGTCGGTGGGCCGCGCTTCGACGAGACGATGACCGGCGAGCTGGGCGTGGACCGGATCTTCGGGCGTGGCACCACTCCGGGCGAGGTGGCCAGTTACCTCGTCCACGCTTTGATCACTTCCAGGAAGGCGAACGTCGCATGAGCGATCCGCGTGTCGGTCTGACAGTCACCCACCGCCGGTACGTGCCGTACTCCCACGCCCACTACGCGGGGAACCTGGTCGACGGGGCGTACGCGCTGGGGTTGTTCGGGGACGTGGCGACCGAGGTGTGCATCCGCACCGACGGCGACGAGGGGTTGTTCGCCTCGTACGCGGATGTGCAGTTCCGGGCGCCGATGAAGGCCGGTGACGTGCTGGAGGTGACGGCGACGGTGACCCGGGTGGGCACCCGCAGCCGCACCATCGACTTCGCCGCGACGGTGGTGTGCCGGGGCCGCCCGGACAAGGGCGAGTCGGCCGCCGAGGTGCTCGGCGAGCCGATCGTGGCGGTCACCGCGACCGGCACGGTGGTCGTCCCGCAACGGCCATGAGCGTCGTCGTCTGCGCGGACGTCGGGTCGACGTACACGAAGGCGGCGGTGGTGGACCTCGACGGCGGCCGGCTGGTCGCGGCGGCGTCGGCGCCGACCACTGTGGGCACTGATGTGCTGCACGGCCTGGACGCCGCGGTCGGCGCGGCCACCGCGTCGGCCGGGGTCGCTGAGGCGCCCTGGTACGTGTGTTCGTCGGCCGGGGGTGGGCTGCGCCTGGCGGTGGTGGGTTACGAGCCCCTCGTCACCGCTCAGGCGGGCCGGCGGGTCGGTCTGTCGGCGGGCGCGAACGTGGTGCACGTGGCGGCGGGACGGTTGTCCGGGGCGGACGTGGCGGCGTTGCGGGCGGCCCGCCCGGACGTGGTGCTGCTCGTCGGCGGCACCGACGGCGGCGACTTCGAGACGGTGACGCACAACGCGACGCGGCTGGCGAAGGCCCGCTTGCGGGTGCCGGTGGTCCTGGCGGGCAACGCCGACGTGCGCGACGAGCTGCACGCGCTGCTGGCCGGCGCGGGGGTGCCGGTGACGGTGGCGGACAACGTGCTGCCCCGGATCGGGGTGCTGGAGCCGGCGTCGGCGCGGGCGGCGATCCGGGAGGTGTTCCTGCGGCACGTCATCGGCGGCAAGAAGCTGTCCCGGGGTACGCGGTTCGCGCGGCTGGTCCGCGCCGCCACCCCCGACGCGGTGCTGACCGGCGTGGAGGTCCTCGCCGGGACGCTCGGCGGTGACCTCGCGGTGGTGGACGTGGGTGGCGCGACCACCGACGTGTACTCGGTGCTCACCCCCGACGAGCGGGACAGCGGCCCGAGCCAGGAGGTCGCCGGGACGCTGTGGCGGGCCCGCACCGTCGAGGGTGACCTGGGCATGCGGTGGAGCGCGCCGGGTGTGGTGCGTGCCGCGGTCGAGGAGCGGCTGCTCGACGCGGCCGAGGAGGCGGATCTGGCGGCCGCGGCGGCGGTCCGGGCCGCCGACCCGGGGTTCCTGCCCGCCGGTGACGCCGACCGGGCCGTGGACCGGCGCATCGCGGCCCTCGCGGCGACGGTGGCGCTGCGGCGGCACGCGCGTGGGGCGGCGACGGGGGAGCGGGCCGGGCGGGACCTGCGGGAGGTGAAGCTGCTCGTCGGCTCCGGCGGGGTGCTACGGCACGCCGACCCGGGTGACGCGGCGGCGGTGCTCGACGCGGTGCTCACCGACCACGCCGGCGGGTGGGCGTTGCCGCGGGCGGCCCGCCCGGTCGTCGACGTGGACTACGTGCTGGCCGCCGCCGGGTTGCTCGCCGACGATCATCCGGGTGCGGCGGCGGCGATGCTGCGGCACCACCTCGGCGCCTGAAGCAGGCTCAGGAATCGAGACGCGCCGACGCGACACGCCGTGTCGCAACACACGACAGGCCCGGGTGGGTTGACAGCGGCGGGGGTCTACGCCGTACCGTCTTTGAGTCCTACCACGGGAAGCGGCTGTTGTTCGCTTCGTCCCTTCGTCCGCTGGCCGAGCGACCGGAAGGTTGCGGCGGCCAGGTCCAGCGGGCGGGGGTCGGCGGGGCGGCGCGAACCGGCCGCGGTTACCGGTGTACGGGCAAGGTGAAAGGCACGGCCAGTAGACAACGGCCAGGCGGGGGCAGCCAGTCCACGTCGGGTCGGTCCGAAGGTCGGCGCTGATCGTCTTCGCCCCACCGGCCGGGAAGGGCCTGGGAGCATCGGGGCGCGGCTTCGGCCGCGCCCCGATTTCATCCCCCCGATGCTCCCCGTGTCAGCGGCCGAGCCGCCGGTAGCGGCGCACCGCCGCCGGCGCGGCCACCGCGATCAGCGCCAGCGGCCAGGCGACCGCCAGTTCCAGCGCGTGCCGGGCCGGCCACGAGTCCCCGCTCAGGCCCGGGTTGCCGAACAGGTCCCGGGCCGCCGCCACCGTCGCCGACAGCGGATTCCACGCGGCGATCGCGCCCAGCCAGTCCGGCATCAGCTCCGGCGCCACGAACACGTTGGACAGGGCGGTCAGCGGGAACGCCAGCGGGAACACCACCACCGCGACCGTGTCCGGGTTCGGCACGAGCAGCCCGAACAGGATGCCCACCCAGGTCATCGCGACGCGCAGCAGCAGGATCAGCGCCACCGCCGTCAGGGCCGGGCCGACTCCGTCGCGCCACTGCCAGCCCACCAGCAGCCCGCACACCACCAGCGTGGTCATCTCCAGGCACGCGCGTACCAGGTCGGCGCCGGCGCGGCCGGACAGCAGCGCCGAACGGGCCATCGGCAGTGACCGGAACCGGTCCACCACGCCCCGGCCGGCGTCCGCCGCGATCGCCGACGCGGTCGCGCCGAGCCCGTAGAGCATCGTCATCACGAACACGCCGGGCAGCAGGAACTCCCGGTAGTTGCCGCCGCCCGGCACGGACATGCCGCTGCCGAACACGTAGCCGAACACCAGCACGAACATGATCGGCAGGCTGAAGTAGATGATGATCTCCTCCGGGGCGCGGACCACGTGCCGCATGTTCCGGCCCGCCATCAGCCACCCGTCGGTCAGCGCCCTCACGACGCCACCTCCATCCGCTGCGCGTCGAACCGGCCGCCGGTCAGGCGCAGGAACGCCTCGTCCAGCGTCGGCCGGCGCACCAGCACGTCCTCCACCGCCACCCCGGCGTCCTCCAGGGTCCGCAGCACTGTCATGAGCACGGCGATCCGGTCGGCCACCGGCGCGTCGACGCGCCGCAGCTCCGCGTCCACCGTCACCGCCGCGCCGGTGGCGCGTTCCACCACCGCCGCCGCCGTGGGCAGGTCCGCCGCGTCGCGGACCACCAGCTCCAGCCGGTCCGCGCCGATGCGGGCCTTCAACCGCTCCGGGGTGCCCTCGGCCACGACCCGGCCGGAGTCGATGACGCACACCCGGTCGGCGAGGTGGTCGGCCTCCTGCAGGTACTGGGTGGTCAACAGCACGGTCGTGCCGTCGGCGACCAGTTCCCGCACCGCCGACCACAGACCGTTGCGGCTGCGCGGGTCCAGGCCGGTGGTCGGCTCGTCGAGGAACAGCACCCGCGGCGGCACCACCAGGCTGGCCGCCAGATCCAGGCGGCGGCGCATCCCACCGGAGTAGCCGCCCGCCGACCGGTCCGCCGCCTCGGTCAACCCGAACCGGTCCAGCAGCTCCTCGGCGCGGTCGCGGGCCCGCCGCGCGGACAGCCGCCGCAGCCGCCCGAACAGCACCAGGTTCTGCCGCCCGCTGAGCACCTCGTCGACCGCCGCGTACTGCCCGGTCAGGCTGATCGCCGCACGCACCCGGTCCGGGTCGGAGGCGACGTCGTGCCCGGCCACCCGGGCCCGGCCGGCGTCGAACCGCAGCAGCGTGGTGAGGATCCGCACCGCAGTGGTCTTGCCGGCGCCGTTGGGGCCCAGCACCCCGTACACCGTGCCGGCCGGCACGGCCAGGTCGAAGCCGTCCAGCGCGGTGGTGCGTCCGTACCGTTTTCGTATCCCGTCGGCCAGCACGGCCGTCGTGTCGTCGCTCATGCCGGCAAGCGTCACCGGTGCCGCTGACCGGGCGCGCACCGCGCGCGCACCGGGCCGGTCAGCGCCCGTCGACCAGCGCCAGCGCCCGCTGCCGGGGCAGGTCCGCGCCCCCGGCGTACGCGGTGGCGAACGCCGCCTCACCCAGGTGTTCCCGCAGCTCGACGGCGGTGGGTGTGCCGGCCGGGGCGTCGGCCGCGCCGGTGCCCGCCAGCAGCGCCGCCGCCGCGCCCAGCAGCCGGGCCGCCGACTCGGGGTCGCCGTCGCGCAGCAGCGGCCCGGCCAGCCCGTCCGCGGCGGCGGCCACCACCGGCACGTCCCACACACCGACGCCGGCGGTGAGGACCTGCCGGTAGTGGGCGCGGGCCGTAGCCGGGTCGCCGGTGGCGTCGGCGAGCTGCCCGAGCGTCACCAGCGCCGCGAGCCGCACCACATCGGCGCCGAACCAGCCCGACGGGCACTGCGCGACCGCCCGTTCGCACAACGCCCGCGCGCGCCGCGGGTCGCCGTCGCGGCGGGCGATCTCGCCGAGCCCCAGGTACGCGGCGGCGACCAGCTCCGGCGCGCCGGCCGGACCGGCGATGCGCCGCACCCGCCGGAAGTCCTCGGCCGCGCCGGTCAGGTCACCGGCGGCGAGCCTCCCGTCGGCGCGGGTCCGCAGCAGCTCCGCCAGGTCCAGGGTGGAGCCGAGCTGCTCGGCCAGCTCCAGCGCCTCGGCCATCGGCGCGGCCGCCGACGCGACGTCACCGGTGCGGTAGGCGGCCTCGGCGCGGGTGGACAGCGTCACGATCATGCCCCAGCGGTCGTCGAGCGCCCGGAAACCGGCCAGCGCGCCGTCGAGGTCGGCGTGGGCCTGGGCGTGACGGCCGTGCAGCAGACCGACCATCGCGGTGCCCAGCAGGCCCAGCGCCCGGCTCCACGGGTCGGCGCCGAGCAGCCGGTCCCGGACGGCCCGCTCGTGCAGCGCCGCCGCGTCCTGCGGCGACGGGGGCCCGCTGGCCATGCCGGACAGGTAGAGCAGGAACGGATGCCGGGGCGGCCGGGCCATGGTCCACAGGATCCGCGACGCGGCGTCGACCTCGCTGCGGTCGCCGCCGCCGGCGAGCGTGGCGATCAGCAAGGCCAGCGCGTACTCCTCGGCCAGGCCGTCGGGCGGGCCGCCGAGCCGGTCGACAAGCCGCCGGGCCGGCGCCGCGCCCTCCCCACGCAGGCCCCGCAGCCACCAGTAGAACGCCAGCGCCGCGACCAGCCGCAGCCCGGTCGCGGTGTCCGCGTGGCGCAGCGCCGCGTGCAGGTCGTCGCGGGCGGCGTCGAGGCGGCGCAGCCACCGCTCCTGGCCGCCGCCGCGCAGGCCCGCGTCGCCGGCCTGCGCCAGACCCAGGAAGTACGCGGCGTGCGCGTCGCGGATCCGCCCGGTCTCGCCGTGCTCGGCCAGCCGGGCGGCGGTGAACTCGCGGATCGTCTCCAGCATCCGGTAGCGCCCGCCGGTGGCCTCCACCAGCGACTTGTCGATCAGGCCGGTGAGGGTGTCCAGGACGTCGGCGGCGTCCGGGCCGCACACCGCCTGCACGGCGGCCAGGTCGGCGGCGCCGGCGAACACGCTCATCCGGGCGGCCAGCCGCCGCTCCGGGGCGTCGAGCAGGTCCCAGCTCCACCCCACCACCGCCTCCAGCGTGCGGTGGCGGGGCGCGGCGGCGCGGTCGCCGCGGCGCAGCAGCCGGAACCGGTCGTCCAGGCGGGCCGCGACCTGCGTCACCGGCAGGGCCCGCAGCCGCGCCGCGGCCAGCTCCAGGGCCAGCGGCAGCCCGTCGAGGGTACGGCAGATCCGCAGCACCGCCGGGGTGGTGTCGGCGTCGAGGGTGAACCCGGGCGCCACGTCGGCGGCCCGGTCGGCGAACAGCCGCACCGCCGGGTACGCGGCCGCCGTCTCCGGTGCGCTCGGCGCGTCCGGTACGGCCAGGCCACCGACCGGGCACAGTGCCTCACCGGTGAGGCCCAGCGGCTCCCGGCTGGTGGCCAGCACCCGCAGCCCGGGAGCGGCGGCGAGCAGCCGGGCGGCCAGCCGGGCCGCGTCGTCGATCACGTGCTCGCAGTTGTCCAGCACCAGCAGCAGACGCCGGCCGGCCAGCGCCGCCACCAGCCGGTCGGTGAGGTCCCGGGGCCCGCCCGGGGCCCGCAGCCCGGCGTCGCGCAGGTCCAGCGAGGTCAGCACCGCCGGCGCCACAGGCGAGCCGGGCGCGACAGCGGCCAGCTCCACCAGGCACACCGGCCCGTCGTGCCGGGACGCCGCGGTGGTGGCCAGCCGGGTCTTCCCGGCGCCGCCGGGGCCGTGCAACGTCACCAGCCGCGCCGAGGCCAGCAGCTCCTCGACGCGCCGCAACTCCCGTTCCCGGCCGACGAAGCTGGTCAGCGGGGCGGGCAGCCGCGCCGGCGGCGCGGGGTCGTCGCGCAGCAGCGTGGCGTGCAACGCGACCAGCTCCGCCGACGGGTCGGCGCCCAGCTCCTCGGCCAGCACGCGGCGCGCGTCGGCGTACGCGGCGAGGGCCTCGGCGCGGCTGCCCGCGCCGTGCAGGGCGCGCATCAGTAAACCGTGCAGCCGCTCCCGCAGCGGATGCGCCGCCACCAGGGTCCGCAGCTCGGCGATCAGCGGCGCCCCGGGCGGCGCGAGCGCCAGGTCCGCCTCGACCCGGTCCTCGATCGCCGCCAGGCGCAGCTCGCGCAGCCGGGCCGCCTCGACGTCGGCGAACGGCGCCCCGGCGACATCCGCGAGGGGTTCACCGCGCCACAGGTCCAGCGCGTCGCGCAGCAGCGCCGCCGCGCCGCGCGGATCACCGTCGGCCAGCGCCGCCCGTCCCGCCCCGGCCAGCCGGGTGAACCGGTGCACATCCACCCGCTGCGGGTCGACGGCCAGCCGGTAACCGGCCGGACCGAACTCGATGCGCGCCCCGGGCAGCAGCCGCCGCAGCCGCGACACCTGCGACTGCAACGCGTTCGCGGCCTGCTCCGGCGGCCGGTCGCCGTAGACGCCGTCGATGAGCCGCCGCGGCGGCACCGTGCGGTCGGCGTCGAGCAGCAGCAGCACCAGCAGGGCACGCAGCCGCTCACCGGCGACCGGGAGCGCGCTGCCGTCGGCCGCGTACGCCTGGGTCGCGCCGAGCACACCGAACCGCATGGGCCCGATTGTCGCCTGTCGCCGGTACCGCCCACACTCCCCACCCGCCGGTCACAGGTGACGCCGGCGCCATTCGGACTGCTCCCGCTCGGCGGCGACCTGCTCGTCCAACGCGGTCCGGCGCACCTGACGACGCCACGGGTCACCCGCGCGCAGACCGAACAGCACCAGGAAGACGCTGACCGCCGCCAGGATCGCCAGAGCGGCCACCACCGGCAGCCGGCCCGCCCACGGCAGCCCCACCGCCAGCACGAGCACCACACAGGTGGCGACCGCCGGAATCCGTTGGGTCGCCCGCACCGCCAGCGCCAGCAGTCCCAACATGTAGATGACCACCCCGGCGAACAGCACCCGGCTGTCCAGCTCGGCGGCGTGTTCCCACCAGGGATCGCCGTGCGGGTGGGAGATGACGGTGAGGTAGCGCTTGAGCCCGAGGGCGAACAGGATGATCCCGGTGATCAGCGGCAGGTGCAGGTAGGCGTAGGCGTCGCGGGCGAGCGCCGCTCGTGCCCGGACGTCGCGGGTGCGATGCAGCCGCTGCTCCAGCGCGGGTGCCAGAGTGTCGAAGTACAGCCACCACAGGGACGCGATGATGGTGACGCCGAGCACCGACGCCACGATCACCGGCCACGTGGCCGGCAAGCCGGCGCTCAGCTTCGGTCCCAGCCCGAGCGAAATGATCGACTCGCCGAGCGCGATGAGCAGGATCAGCGCGTATCGCTCGGCCCAGTGGGCGGCGGACACGACTGTCAGCCCGGCGCTGGGGGCGAGGCCCCCGGAGGTGTACTCGACGCAGACCGCGGCCAGCCACAGCGCCAGCGGCAGCCACCTCGCCCATGGCTGCTGGGGTGACTCGGGCAGTGCCTTGGTGGCGAGGATCAACGCCACGCTGGTCAGCGGTGGGAGACCGAGGCGCAGGGCGGTCCGTCCGCGGCGGCTGCTGCGGGCCAGGAACACCAGCACCTGGGCCGCCCGGATGATGAGGTAGCAGCAGGCGAACAAGACCAGACCGGGCGGACCGGACTGCTGCTGCGCCTGCTCCTCGGCGAACGCCGACGGTGTGCTCAGCGTCAGCACGAACAGCGCGGCCACCGTCACCGAGCCGACAAGCGGCATCACCCCCTGGTCGGTGCGGACGACGTTGCCCAGGGCGGCGAAGGACACCCAGCACCACCACAGCAGCAACAGCAACAGCAGTCCCGCCAGCAACGACCTGCCGCTCAGGGTTTCGGAGAGGACGTTCGTGACGTTCAGGAACGCGAACACGAACACCAGGTCGTAGAACAACTCCACCCGGGTGACGCGCGAGCCGGGCGCGGTCGGCAGGACACGACCCCGTCCCCGCTCAGCGTTCATGCTGCCGAGCATGGCAGCGGGCCCCGCCCACCGAGGCGCAGTTGCCCGATCGGTGGCGCAGGGGCGCGGGCCGACGGCCGGTACGGGCGGGTAGCCTTCGGCCCGTGATCGTGGGGAGAAGCCGGTGACGACGCTGGAGCAGGAGCAGTCGCGCACCGTCGCCGACGGGGCGCGTCCCCTGCCGCTGACGCTGGCCGTGCCGGCCGCCGTACTGGCCGGGGTGGCGCTGCTGCTGGCGTTCCCGCCGTACGGGATGTGGCCGCTCGCCCCGGTCGGGGTGGCGTTGCTGGCGGCCGCCGCGCACCGGCGGCGGTTGCGGGCCGGCGCCGGGCTGGGTTTCCTCACCGGGGTGGCTCTGTTCGCGCCGCTGCTGGAGTGGACGAACCTGCACACCGGCTACCTGCCGTGGGCGCTGCTGTCGCTGCTGCAGGCCGCCTACCTGGCGCTGCTGGGCGCCGCCACCGCCTGGGTGTCGCCGCTGGCCGACCGGCACCGGGCGGCATGGCCGCTGCTCACCGGCGTGTTGTGGGTGGGGCAGGAGGCGCTGCGTGACCGGACCCCGTTCGGCGGGTTCCCGTGGGGGCGGCTGGCGTTCAGCCAGGACACGTCGCCGATGCTGCGGCTGGCCGCGCTCGGCGGCGCGCCGCTGGTCACGTTCGCGGTAGCGGTCGCCGGTGGGATCCTCGTCGCGGTGGCGTGGCGGGACTGGCGTCGCGCGCCCGGGCAGTGGCGGCCGGTGGCCGGGCTCACCGCCGGGCTGGTCGCGCTGCTCGCCGCCGGCCCGGCCGTGCCCGCCGAGGTACGCGGCGCGGACGGCACCGTCACCGTCGCGATCGTGCAGGGCAACGTGCCGCGCCTCGGGCTGGACTTCAACGCGCAGCGGCAGGCGGTGCTCAACAACCACGTCGACGCCACGCTGGAACTGGCCGAACGGGTCACCGAGGGCGGGCAGCCCCGCCCCGACCTGGTGGTGTGGCCGGAGAACTCCAGCGACATCGACCCGCTGCGCAACCCGGCCGCGGGGGAACGGATCGGGCAGGCCGCCGACGCGATCGGCGCGCCGATCCTGGTCGGCGCGGTGCTCGCCGGCCCGGAGGCGGGGCAGGTGCGCAACGTGGGGCTGCTGTGGCGGCCCGGCACGGGCGTCGACCTGGACCAGACGTACGTCAAGCGGCATCCGGTGCCGTTCGCCGAGTACGTGCCGCTGCGATCCGTCGCCCGCATGGTCAGCTCGCAGGTCGACCGGGTCAGCTCCGACTTCGTCCCCGGTGACCGGCCCGGCGTGGTCGACGCGGGCGCGGCGGTCCTCGGCGACGTGATCTGCTTCGAGGTCGCCTACGACGGGATCGTCCGGGACACCGTGACCGGCGGCGCGCAGCTGCTGGTGGTGCAGACGAACAACGCCACGTTCGACGTGGCCGAGGCCCGCCAGCAGCTGGCCATGGTGCGGTTGCGGGCGGTGGAGCACGGCCGGGCCGCGTTGATGGCCTCCACGGTCGGGGTGTCCGGGTTCGTTACCCCCGACGGGCGGGTAGACGGTGTGACCGGGTTCAACACCGCCGCGGTGGTGGTGCGGCAGATGGAACTCGGCAACGGGCGTACCCCGGCGACCACGGCCGGGGTGTGGCCGGAGGTGGCGCTCACGGCGCTGGCGGTCGCGGCCCTGGCCGGCGCGGCCGTGCTGCGCCGGCGCCGGGAGGTCGCTCCCGGCTGAGCCGACGAGCGGGAGGCGGTGCGACGGTGGCGGTGACAGCCGACAGGCGGACGGCCGGCCACCCCGGGGTGGGGCGGGTCCTGGTGGTCATCCCCACCTACAACGAGGCCGACAACGTCGAACGGATCGTCGCCCGGGTACGCGCGGCGGCGCCGGGGGTGGACGTGCTCGTCGCCGACGACAACAGCCCCGACGGCACCGGCGCGATCGCGAACCGGCTCTCCGGGGACGACCCGCGGGTGCACGTGCTGCACCGCGAAGGCAAGGAAGGGCTCGGCGCGGCCTACCTGGCCGGTTTCGCCTGGGCCCGCGCACGCGGCTACGACGCCGTGGTGGAGATGGACGCCGACGGCTCGCACGCGCCGGAGGACCTGCCGGCGCTGCTGGACGCCGCCCGCGACGCCGACGTGGTGATCGGCTCCCGGTGGACGCGCGGCGCGCGGGTGCTGAACTGGCCGTGGCAGCGGCTGCTGCTGTCGCGGGTCGGCAACCTGTACGCGCGGCTCGCGCTGGGCATGCCGGTCAGCGACGCCACCGGCGGCTACCGGGTGTACCGGCGCAGCGCGCTGGACGCCATCGACCTGGACTCGGTGCGCTCCCAGGGGTACGCCTTCCAGGTCGAGCTGTCCCGGCTGGCGCACCGAGCCGGGGTACGCATCGTGGAGGTGCCGATCACGTTCGCCGAGCGGGAACACGGCGACAGCAAGATGAGCCCGCTGATCGTGGTCGAGGCGCTGTGGCGGGTCACCCGGTGGGGAGTGCGGGACCGTTTGGCGACCGCGTCCGCCCGCCCGGACGCGCTCGCCCGCTGGCCTTGAGCCGAGGCGTGTCATGCTTGAGGGGCGTGATGACCCCGGGCGGATGAGGTGAGATGCGCCGAGGACTGAAGTACGTACCCCCGGCCCTGCTGCTGTTGGCGCTGCTGGAGCTGACCGTTTTCGTGCTGGTCGGCCGGGCTGTCGGGTTCGGCGCGGCGGTGCTGCTGGTGTTCGGCGCGTCCCTGCTGGGGCTGGTGCTGCTGCGCCGCGAGGGCATGCGGGCGTGGCGCGGATTCCGCGCGGCGGCGCAGGCCGGCCGTCCACCGGGCCCCGAGGTGACCGACGGGCTGGTCGGGCTGCTGGGTGCGCTGCTGCTGGCGATGCCGGGCCTGGTCAGCGGCGTGGTGGGCCTGCTGTTGCTGCTGCCGCCGATGCGCCGGCTGGCCGGTGGCGGGGTGCGCCGGGCCACCGAGCGGCGGGTGTCGTCGATGGTCGCCGGTGACCTGTTCGGGCCACGGCGGGTACGGGTGTACCGGGGCGCGCCGCAGCCGACCCCGCAGCCCACACCGTCACCGTCGCCGGGTCCCGCGCCGACGCCCCAGCCGGTCACCGACCCGGGCAAGGCCATTGAGGGCGAGATCGTAGACCGCTGACGCGCTGCGCTGCGCCCACGCGGTGCCACGCCATCGGCCTTGATCGACTCCACTTCGCCGAGGTGGTGGCATCAGACCGCGCCCGACCTCGCCACCACCCCGAACTGGCGGCCCGTCCACAGACCCGGCACCCCGGTTTGCCCGCATGCGGCGGATCGGCCGCCCACGGTCTCCCCACCCGCCCCATGATCGACGCCACTTCGGGGAGGTGGCGGTATCAAGGCACCTGCGATACCGCCACCTCCCCGAAGTGGCGACCGCGCCCCGCCCGGGCAACGGAAACGCCCCCGGGTGACCCGGGGGCGTTTTCGGTCATGCGGGAGATGCTCAGGCGCGACCGCGACGGGTCCGGACCTCCTGGAGCCGCTCGGCGAGGATGTCCTCCAGCTCGGCGATCGAGCGCCGCTCCAGCAGCATGTCCCAGTGGGTACGCGGCGGCTTGGCCTTCTTCTGCTCCGGCTCGGTGCCGTCGACCAGGCGGGCGACGCTGCCGTCGAACTTGCACTCCCAGGTCGTCGGGACCTCGGCGTCGACGGCGAACGGCACCTCGAACTGGTGGCCCTTGGCGCAGAGGTACTCGCGGGTCTGGCGCGGCGCGAGCTCCGTGTTGCGGTCGGATTCGTAGCTGACCGCGCCCAGCCGGCTACCGCGCAGCATGCGCTCGCCCATGATCGACTTCCCCTCGTCCGTGGTGCTGGTCTTCAGGTGTAACGGCCGGTCACCGTTCGCCCATTCCCCACCCACGTCGGCAGGGCCGTACGCGGGTCGGAAGAACCAAGGGTAACCGGCCATGACAGCTGCCCGGCGGGGTCGTCCCCGGCCGGGCCGAATCGGTGGAGTGTTTCGCCTGTCAATGGGGATGTTACCCACCTGTTTGCGTGCCGGAGGTGACGATGAGCAGTGACGCGCCGGTCGGGGCCCGGCCACCCGCGGGCAAGACCTTCTTCGGTCATCCCCGTGCGCTGTCCACGCTCTTCCTCACCGAGATGTGGGAGCGGTTCAGCTTCTACGGCATGCGGGCGATCCTGGTGCTGTACCTGACCGCCGCGGTCGCCGACGGCGGACTCGACATCGGTGAGTCCAGCGCCAACGCCGTGTACGGCACCTACAACGCCATGGTCTACCTGATGGCCCTGCCCGGTGGCTGGGTGGCGGACCGGCTGATCGGCGCGCGACGCAGTGTGCTGTGGGGCGGCGTGGTGATCGCCGCCGGCCACTACGTGATGGCGATCCCGACCGGGTGGAGCGTGTTCGCCGGCATGGCGCTGATCGTGCTCGGCACCGGCCTGCTCAAACCGAACATCTCCACCATGGTCGGTGACCTGTACGAGCGGGACTCGCCGCGCCGCGACGCCGGGTTCTCGATCTTCTACATGGGCATCAACCTGGGCGCGTTCATCGCGCCGCTGATCACCGGCTTCCTCGGCGAGAAGATCAACTGGCATCTGGGGTTCGGCGCGGCAGCGGTCGGCATGACCTTCGGCGTACTCCAGTACGTGCTGGGCCGGCGCAACCTCGGCGACGCCGGCGCCCGCCCGGCGGACCCACTGCTCGGCGCGGACCGGCGACGCGCGCTGACCCGCATCGGCGTGGCCACAGGGATTCTGCTCGCGGTGCTGCTGGTGCTGCTGCTGGCCGGCTGGTTCACCGTCGACACCGTGGTCAACCTGCTCACCGTGGTGACGGTGCTGGTGACGGTCGGCTACTTCGCGCGGATCCTCACCGACCGGGAGATCAGCGGCACCGAACGCAGCCGCATGAAGGCGTACGTGTGGCTGTTCGTGTTCGCCGCCTCCTTCTGGCTCATCTACGACCAGGCCGGATCGGTGCTGAACATCTTCGCCGCCGACCAGACCGACCGCTCGGTGGGCGGGTTCACCTTCCCGGCGTCGTGGCTGCAGTCGGTGAACCCGATCCTGATCATCATCGGCGCGCCGCTGGCCGCCGCGCTGTGGCTCAAGCTCGGGCACCGGGTGTCCACGCCCACGAAGTTCGCGGTCGGCCTGGTGCTCAACGGTCTGTCGTTCGTGCTGATGGCCGCCGCCGCGCGGGCCGCCGTCGGCGGCGACCTGGTCTCACCGCTGTGGCTGGTCGCGGTGTACGCGATCCAGGTGGCCGGCGAGCTGTCGCTGAGCCCGGTCGGCCTGTCCGCCACCACCAAACTGGCCCCGGTCAAGTACGCCAGTCAGATGCTGGGCCTGTGGTTCCTCGCCACCGCCGTCGGCGACGCGATCGGCGGCCAGGTGGCCCGGCTGGCCGGCGCCTGGTCGCAGCCGGTGTACTTCCTGACCTTCGGGCTGGCCTCGGTGGTGCTGGGCCTGGCCGCGGTGATGTTCACCCGCCAGATCCGGACCCTGATGGCCGGCATCCACTGACCTGGCTCACACCGACGGAGTGGGCGGCAGTGGCAGCGGCAGGCCGGGCAGCCCGTCGATGCTGGTGGCGACGTGGTCCTTGCCGGCGAAGTACGCGCTCAGCGACGTGTCGTCCTCCCGGGCGAACCGGCGTTCGTGCAGGTCGCGGTCGGCGTCGTAGGTCATGAACGGCACCGCGTAGCCGCAGGTGTCGCGGATCAGCTCGGCGTGCGCCACGATGATCGCCCGCAGGCCGTGCGGGCCGGGGTCGATGTCGGGGAAGTGCCGCAGCAGGCCGGGCCAGCGCGGGTCGTCGCGGAACACCGGCTCGCCGCGCCCGTGCACCCGCACGATGTTCGGCGGGCCGGCGAACGCGCACCACATCAGCGTGATCCGGCCGTTCTCCCGCAGGTGGGCGATGGTCTCGGCGTTGCTGCCGGCGAAGTCCAGATACGCCACCGTGTGCTCGTCGAGCACCGCGAAGCAGCCGCGCAGCCCTTTCGGGGACAGGTTGACGGTGCCGTCACCGGACAGCGGGGCGGTGGCGACGAAGAACATCGGCTGCGCCTCGATGAAGTCCCGCAGCCGGCCGTCGATGCGCTCGTATGTCTTTCCCATGCCCCGATCCTCGCCGCCGGCACGGGTCCGGCGCTGCCCCCTTCCCAGCCCGTGGCGGTCAGCCGGTGCGGGTGCCGAGCCGCGCCAGCGCCGTCGCCAGGTCACTGACCTGGTCGGCGAGCTGCCCGGCGCGCCGCTGCGCGGCGTCCCGGTCCGCCTCGATCACGGCCGTGCGCGCGGCCAGGTCGGCCGCCCGCGCCTCGGCGGCGCTCGCGGCACGCCGCACGTCGGCCAGCTCCGCGGCGAGCGCGTCCCGCTCGGCGGTACGGGCCGCGGCCTGCTCCACCGCGGCGGCCACATCGGCCCGGAACCGCTCGACGGCAGCGGCAGCCTCGGCGCGGACCGCCTCGATCGCCGCGCTCGCCTCGGCGCGGGCCCGCTCCAGCGCCGCCTCGGCGTCGGCACGTACCGCGTCGGCCCGGTCCCGCTCGGCGCGCGCCGCCCGCGCGGCGGTGGCCTCGGCGTCGGCGCGTTCGGCGTCGGTCCGCGCCGCGCGCTCGGCCTCGGTGGCCCGCCCTTGCGCGGCCTGCGCGTCGGCGCGCGCCCGGTCGGCGTCGGCGCGGGACTGTTCGGCCCGGTCCAGGGCCTCGGCGGCGGACCGGGTGGCCCGCTCGGCGTCGGCGCGGGCGGTGTCCCGTTCGGTGGTCAGCTCAGCGACGCGGCGGCGTTCGGCGTCGCGTTCGGCGCGTACCGTGCGCAGGTCGTGCCGGGCGGCGTCGCGGTCGCGTTCGGCCTGCACCCGCAGCGCCTGCGCCGCGCCCGCCTCGGCACGGGCCGCGTCGCGGGCGTCCTCGGCGGCGGCGACCCGCTCGGCGGCCGTCGCGGCCGCCGCCTCTGCCCGCTCGGCCCGGTCGGCGGCGGCGTCGCGTTCGGCGTACGCGGCGCGGGCCTGCTGCCGTTCGCGGGCCGCTGCCGCGGTCGCGTCCTCGGTCTCGCGGCGGGCCTCGTCGCGTTCGGCGTGCGCGGCCGCCACCTGCGCGGACGTCTCCGCGCGCAGCTCGGCGAGCTGGCGTTCCACACCCGCCGGGGACAGCTCGGCGTGCAGCGCCTCGGTGAGGGTCTCGACGATCTGGTCGAGCCGGTCCACCGCCTCCCAGGTGCGCGCCACCTGCCCGGGCAGGCCGGGGGAGTTGCGGTGACGCATCCGCGAGTTGCGCGCGGCCCGCTGGCAGGCGCCGTCGTTGTCCCGGCAGTAGCGGAACGGGCGGCCCGCGCCGACGCGCTGCGGCACGTCGCGTCCGCAGTGGGCGCAGGGTCGGGTGTCGGTGGCGGGCTCGGCGTCCATCGGGGGCGAAGTCTATCCGGCGGCGTCGGCGCGGGCCGCGCCGTCGAGGGTGTAGCGGCGCTGCAACAGCACCGCTACCACCATCACGGCGGCGGGCAGCAGCCCGAAGCCGTAGCGCAGCGCGTCCAGCGCGGCCGGGGACTGGGTCACGGTCTGCCCGGCGGTCGAGGCCACGAACCCGCCGGCGGTCAGGCACAGCGCGTACGCGTACGGGCCGAGCGCCGCGCCGGTGGCCTCGGTGGCGGTCCACACCCCGGTGTACGTGCCGGCCCGCTCGGCGCCGCCGCCCGCGCGGATCACGTCGGGCAGCATCGAGAACGGCAGCAACTGCATGCCGGCGAACGCCACCCCGAGCACCGCCACGGCGGCCACCAGCACCGGCAGTCCGGCGGGACGGCCGATCGCCAGCACCAGCGACCCGGCGGCGAACGCGGCCTGCGCGGCGAGCAGGGCGCGTTGCTTGCCGATCCGCCGCGCCACCGCCAGCCAGACCGGGGTCACCAGCAGCGCGGGCGCGACGAACGCGGCCACGAGCACTGTGGTGAGTCCGGGGCGGCCCAGCTCGTACTCGGCGTAGTAGGGCACGCCGGCCAGCACGAGGTGGGTGGTGGTGGACATGGCCAGGTATGCGCCGACCAGCCAGCGGAACTGCCGGTCCCGCAGGCTCGCGGCCAGCGCCCGCCACCCGCCCGGACCGTGCGGCGGGGCCGTGTCGGCGGCGGTACGGCGCAACCGGCCGATCCCGGCGACGCCGACCAGCATCGCGGCGAGCATCCCGGCCGCCAGCACCACGCCCATCAGCAGGTAACCGTCGCGGGTGGCGTCGTCGCCGCCGGCCAGCAGCGGCGCGAGCAGCCCGGAGACCAGGATGCCGAGCGTCAGCACCACCATCCGGAACGCCATCAGCCGGGTCCGCTCGTGGTAGCCGATCCGCAGATCGGCAGGGGTGGCCAGGTAGGGCACCTGGTACGCGGCGAACAGCAGGTTGCCGGCGACGAAGAACACCGCCACCCAGCCGGCCGCGGCGGCGCCGGTGAGGCCGCCGGGCACGGCGAACAGCGCGGCGAACGCCAGCGGCAGCGCGCACCCGGCCAGCAGCAGCCGTCGGCGGTGACCCCGGCGGGCCTGCTCGACGTCGCAGAGGTGCCCGATCCACGGGTGCAGCAGCACGTCGGCGATCTTCGGCAGCAGCAGGGTGAGCCCGGCCAGCCACGGGGCGACCGCCAGCACGTCGGTCAGGAAGTAGAGCAGCAGCAGCCCGGGCACTGTCACCCAGACGCCCATGCCGAGTGAGCCGGTGGCGAACCCGGCGAGCGGGCCGCGTGGCAGGGTGAGCGCGTCGGAGCGCTGATCCAGCCCGGTCATCGCGGCCTCCTGTCCTCGGGGCACGCCGCCCCCAATCCAACGGTTGCTGGATTGTAGGGGGAACAATGGCCGGATGACCATGCCTCGCCGCCGGCCCGGTCGGCCACGCCGCGACGACCAGCGCCCGACCCGTGACCTGGTGCTCGCCGCCGCCACCGCATTGTTCGCCGAGCGGGGCTTCGACGCGGTCAGCGTCCGCGACGTCGCCGCCGCGGCCGGGGTGGACGCCGCCACCGTGGTGCACCACACCGGCACCAAGGCGCAGCTCTACGACGCCTGCTTCGCCCGGGTGTTCAGCGCCGAGCGGGAGGTCATCGAGGCAGCCGGGGAGCGCGCCCGGGCGGCCCTGCCCGCCGGGCCGCACGACGCGCTGCGCGCGCTGCACGACCTGCTGGACGTGTTCGTCGACTTCCTGGAGGACCGGCCGGAGACCACCGCGTTGTGGCTGCGCCGCTGGCTGGAGCCGCAGCGGCACGGCGAGCTGGACCGCCGCTACGCCGCGCCGCTGTACGGGCTGGTCGAGGAGCTGCTCGTCGCGGCGGCCGAGGCGGGCGCGCTGACCGAGCCGACGCCGCACGTGACGGTGCGTTCCCTGGTCTGGACGGTGCACGGGCACGTGGTGGCCCTGGCGGCGGGCACCGGCTCGGGCGCGCGCGAGCGGCGGGAGTTCCGGGCGTTCGTGCACCGCTTCCTCGACGCGCTGTACGGCGGCACCCGGCCTTGACGCCGGCCCGCGCTCCGGGGATTATCCATCAGTCGTTGGATTAAGGAGGCGGGCATGGCCGTACCAAGGGTGGCCGTCGTCGGCGCCGGAGCCGCCGGGCTGGCCACGCTCAAGGCGCTCGCCGACGCCGGCGTCCCGGCCGTCGCGTTCGAGGCGGCCGACACGCTCGGCGGCCTCTGGGTGTACGGCGCACCCGGCTCGCCCGCGTACCGCACGCTGCACCTGAACACCAGCAAGGGGCGCACCGAGTTCGCCGACCACCCGATGCCCGCCGACTGGCCCGACTACCCCGACCACACCCGCGTCGCCGGCTACCTCGGCGACTACGCAGACCGGTTCGGGCTGCGCGAGGCAGTACGGCTGCGCCACACCGTCGAGCGGGTCACCCGCACCGGCGACGGCTGGCGGGTACGCGCCACCGGCCCGGACGGCCCGGTCGCTGTCGACGTCGAGGCGGTGGTGGTCGCCAACGGACACAACCGGGTGCCGAAGCGGCCCGAGCCGTACCCGGGCGAGTGCGCCGCCGAGCAGATGCACAGCCACGACTACCGCGGCCCGGAACAGCTCGCCGGGCGCCGGGTCCTCGTCGTCGGTGGCGGCAACTCCGCCATGGACATCGCCGTCGACGCCTCGTACGCCGCCGCGCGCACGCTGCTGTCGCTGCGCCGCGGCGTCTGGGTGGTGCCGAAGTACCTGCTCGGCCGCCCGTCGGACACGCTCAACGGCGCGCTGGCCCGCCGGCTGCCGTGGCGGCTGCGGCAGCGGATCAGCCAGACCATGATCACCACAGCGGTGGGGCCACCCACCCGGTACGGGCTGCCCGCACCGGCGCACGGCTTCCTCCAGGACCACCCGACGCTGTCCGACGCGCTGCTGTCCCGCCTCACCCACGGCGACATCCAGGCCCGGCCCGGCATCGCCCGCTTCGACGGCGACCGGGTCGAGTTCACCGACGGCCGCCACGACGAGGTCGACCTGGTCGTCTGGTGCACCGGCTACCGGGTCGAGATGCCGTTCCTCGACCCGGCGCTGCTCGGCGACGGCGCGGACCGGCTGCCGCTGTACCGGCACGTGTTCCACCTGGACGCCCCCGGGCTGGCGTTCGTCGGGCTGATGCAGTCCACCGGCGCCGCGTTCCCCCTGGTCGAGGCGCAGGCCCGGCTGGTCGCCGCGCGCCTGGCCGGCACCTGGACGCCACCGGACGCGGCCCGGCAGGCCGCCGCCTGCCGCGACGAGCTGCGCGCCGCCACCGCCCGGTGGGGGCAACGCCGCCCGCACATGCGCGTCGACTTCGACGTCTACCTGGCCGAACTGGGCCGCGAACTGGCCGCCGGCCGGCGCCGCGCCGGAGCGGCACGATGAACGCCCCGGGACGGCCCCCGGCCGAGGACGCGCAGCGGACCGGATCCGGCGCGGCAGGCCGAGGCTCGGCCGCCGGATCCGGCACGCCGGGCCGCAGCGCCCTGGCCGGACGACGCGTGCTGGTCACCGGCGCGCGTGGCACATTCGGGCAGCACCTGGGCGCGGCGCTCACCGCCGCCGGCGCGCACGTGGTCGGGCTGGACCTGCACGCCGACCCCGATGCCACCCCTGCGGTGCTCGGCGTCGACCTGACCGACCCGGCCGCGACGCCACCGGCCGTGGCCGCCGCGATCGACCGGCTCGGCGGACTGGACCTGCTCATCAACAACGCCGGTGTGGGCGGGCCCGCGCCCGCCGAGCTGCCGCCGGACGAGGTGGTACGCCGCCAGATCGAGGTGAACCTGCTCGCCGCCTGGCGTACCACCGCCGCCGCGATGCCGGCCCTGGAGGCCGTCCGCGGACGGGTGATCTTCGTGGCCAGCCGGATGGCCGTGCTGCCGCTGCCCCTCGCAGCCGCCTACGGGGTCAGCAAGCGGGCGCTCGTCGCATACGCCGACGCGCTGCGCCACGAAGTAGGCACCCACGTCGGCGTCAGCGTGGTCTACCCGAGCATGGTCGCCTCCCCGATCCACGACAGCACGGTGGCGGCCGGGCTGTCGCTGAGCGGAGTGTCCCGCCCGGAACCCGTGGAGGGAGTGGTGGCGGCGATCCTGCGCGCCGCGACCGCCCGCCGCGCGCCACGGGACGTGGCCACCACCCGGCGCGGCCGGATCGAACTGGCGCTGGCCCGGCACGCCCCGGCCCTCGCGGACCGGATCGTGCGCCGTACCGTCGCCGGAAGGCTGGCCGCCGGTGACCTGGACGGTGCGGCGCTGGCCGAGGGCATGGTCCGGCGGCACCGGCAGGACCGCCGGTAGCCTGCTCGCCATGGCCGTCTCGCCCTACATCGCCCGGCTGCGCCGCCACATCGGCCACGACCTGCTCATGCTGTACGGCGTCAGCGGCGTGGTCACCGACGACGCGGGACGGGTGCTGCTGGCCCGCCGGGGCGACAACGGCCGCTGGTCGATCCCGGCCGGCACCGTCGACCCGGGCGAGCAACCAGCCGACGCGCTGGTGCGCGAGGTCCACGAGGAGACCGGCGTCGAGGTGGCGATCGACCGGCTGGCAGGTGTCGCCACCCACCCGGTGGTCTACCCCAACGGTGATGCCTGCGAATACCTGAACGTCTGGTTCCGCTGCCGGGCGATCGGCGGCGCGCCGACGGCCGACGGTGACGAGTCGCTGGCGGTGGCCTGGTTCGCCCCGGACGCGCTGCCCGAACTGGACGACTGGGCGCGGCTGCGGATCGGCACCGCGCTCACCGACGACGCCCCGCCCTGGTACGCCGCGCCGGGCGAGAGCCACCCGGCGCTGCACCAGCCCGACAACCTCTAGCCGAACACCACCTCGCACGGCCGGCCCGGAACCAGATCCACCGCACGGCGGTCCCCGGGCGCGTGCACCACCACGCGCTGCGCCACCGGCGACACCAGCCGCGCCCGCACCCGGCCCGGCGCCCAGCTCAGCTCCTCGACGGTGACCCGGCCCCGGCAGGTGACGCCGCGCAGCGTCCCGGCGGGCAGATCGGGTAGCGGCGCGGGCAGCAGCCGCAGCGTTCCCGGGCGCGACTGCACCAGCGACTCGATCAGCACCGCCGGCAGCGTGTGCGCGGCGTCGGCGTTGTACGTCCTCCGGCCCGGGTTGTGCGCGCTCATCAGCGACCGGAAGAACATGTCCGTGCCGAGGATCTTGCCCAGGTTCGCCGCGACCAGGTCGCCGTCGCGCAGCCGCGCCGCCGCCAGCGCCCGGTGCAGGCTGCCGTGCGCGGAACCGTCCTCGTCGCCGCGCAGCGTCAGCGCCCGGTGCGCGGCGGCGGCCAGTTCCGGGGTGTCGTCCGGGTTGATCTCGTCGAGCGGCCACACCGGATACAGGTGACTGATGTGCCTGTGGTTCTCGTCGCCGGTGCTGCCGGTCCACGCCCACTCGGCGAGCGCGCCGCGCCCGTCCACCAGGTAGCCGGGCGGCCGTACCCCGGCCCACCGGTCGGTGCCGGTCACCTCGGCGGCCAGCCGCAGCGCGTGCCGGGCCGCGGCGACGTCCATGGTGGCGTTGACCGCGACCGGCGCGGTCCGGCCGGTGTCGTCGTACGGGCCGGTCTCCGGCGAGTACGACGGCACCAGCGCCGGCTGCCCGTCCACATCGGTGAGCACGTCGGCGAAGAAGTCCGCCACCTCGGCCAGCCACCCGGCCACCTCGCCCAGCGGCTCACCGGTGACCAGATGATGCTCGTGCAGCGGGTGCAGCAGCCAGTCCGCGCCGGCCAGCCACGCGGTGAACGGCCAGTCCGGGTGGACGTGGAACAGGTGCCCGTGCTCACCGTCGGTGCGGCTGGGCGCCAGCAGCCCGCGCGCGCCGTACACGGCCCGCGCGTTGGCGCGCCAGTCGGCCACCTGCGCGGCGACCAGCCGGGCGTGCGCCGCTGTCACCTCCGGCAGCGCGCCCACGTTCGCCCCGGCGAGCTGGAGGTTCAGATTCGCGTCGGTGGTGAAGTCACCGGCCCACGCCGCGTCCCACGAGCCCAGCCACAGCCCGGTCAGCCGGGGCGGCAGCACCCCGCTGGCGCTGAACAGCAGGTACCGGCCGGAGTGGAACAGCCGCTCCAGCAGCGCCGGGTCCAGCCGGTGCGGCGCGGCGGCCTGCCGGGCCAGCAGCTCACCCACCGGCAGCGCCCGGTCGGCGGCGGACACGCCGAGGTCCAGGCCGACCCGGGTGTACGGGCCGCGATGGCGCGGCGCGTGCCGGGCCAGCAGCGCGGCGTAGTCCCCGGCCAGCGCGGCGAGCCGCCCCTCCGAGTCCCGGGTACGCCACGGCGGCGCGTCGGGCCGGTCGACGAGCGTGGTGAGCAGGGCCGGTCCGCGTACCCGCACCCGGTCGCCGTCGACGCTCACGTCGCCGCGCAGCAGCGTCAACCCCTCGAACCCGTACGCGCCGCCGGCGTGCGGGTAGCGGGCGCGTACCCGCAGGTACACCAGCCCGTCGCGGCGGTACGCGGCCTGCTCGTACACCACGTCGGCGGGCCGGCCGGGCAGCTCACCGGTCACACCGACCACGCAGTCGCCCTGGTCGAGGTGGAGCACCGCCACGCCGTCGGCGCGGGAGACGAAGCAACGCCGCCGCCCGCCCGACCACTGCACCTCCACCTCCCCGGTGGTGAAGTCGGTGTCGCGCCGGTAGCCGCGTACCGGTCCCGGCGGCGCGTCGACGGTGAGCGCGTACCCGGGGTGGAACGACTGGGTCCACTCCAGCTCCCGGCCGCCGGTGAGCAGCCGGGCGGCCTCGGCACGGCGCCCGGCGAGCACCAGCGCGCGGATGTCCGGCATCAGCGCGGCCAGCTCGGGCGCGCGGGCGTCCCGGGCGCCGTTCGGCAGGACGAGCCGGTGGTGGTTCACCACGATCCGCTCCGCGTACGGCTGCCCGTGGACCATGAGTCCCAGCTCGCCGTTGCCGGTGAGGAACGCGTCGGTCCAGTCGGCGGCCGGCGCGGTGTCGTGGACGCGGTGCACGGTCACCGGCGGGCGCTGGTGTCCCGCACGGTGAGGTGCGGTTCCAGCAACGTCACCTCCGGCACTCCCTCGCCGCTCAGTCGCCGCATCAGCAACGCCACCGCCTGCCGGCCGACCTCCTCGGCGGGCACCGGTACGCAGGTGAGCCCGGACTGCTCGGCCAGCTCGTCGGGGCAGATCGCGACCACCGACACGTCGCGCGGCACCCGGCGGCCGAGCAGCGGCAGCGTGGCCAGCACCGGCCCGACCGCCGACTCGTTCTGCACCACCAGGCCGGTGACGTCCGGGTGGTCGGCGAGCAGCGCCTCCAGGTCGCGGCGTACCGCAGCCGGTCCCTCCTCGCAGGGCCGGGTCACCGCGTCGACGCCGAGCCGCCCGGCGGCGGCGCGTACCCCGGCGCGGGTGCGGTGGGCGAACCCGGTGCCCCGGTCGTAGACCGCGGCGGGCGCGCCGAGCAGCGCGATCCGCCGGTGCCCGGCGGCGGCCAGGTGTTCCACGCACAGCTCCCCGGCGCGCCGGAAGTCGAGGTCCACGCAGGCCAGCCCGGTGCTGTCGGCGGGGTGCCCGATCAGGACACCCGGCAGCGCCAGCTCCCGCAGCAGCGGCACCCGGGAGTCCTCCAGCTCGACGTCCATCAGCAGCACGCCGTCGACGAGCGCGCTGCCGGCGATGCGGTGCAGCCCGGCCGGGCCCTCGTCGGCGGTGACCAGCAGCACGTCGTGGTCGTAGCGGCGGGCGGTGGTGACCACTGCGGTGGCGAACCGCATCACCACCGGCACCTGCATGCCGGTACGCAGCGGCAGCACCAGCGCGATCACGTTGGCGCGGCGACTGGCCAGGGCGCGCGCCCCGGCGTGCGGGTGGTAGCCCAGCGCGCGGACGCTGTCGAGGACCCGTCCCCGGGTGGTGGCCGAGATGGTGCGTTTGCCGCTGAGCACGTACGAGACGGTGCTGGCGGCCACTCCGGCGTGCCGGGCCACGTCGGCGATGGTGACCTGCTCGCCGGGGACGCGCCCGCTCACCGGGCGGCTCCACAGCTGCGGTCGGCCGGGGCGACCGTCGTGGCGTCTCCGGTCACGGCGAGCGCGCCGACGAGCCGGATGTCGCGAGCGGACCGGCCCACCAGCACCGAGTGGACGGTGTCCTCCACCACCATCGCCGCGCGGGTCTCGTCCCACCAGGCCAGATCGGCGGTACGCAGGCGCATCGTCACCCGGGCGGCGCAGCCCGGATCGAGCGTGACGCGGGCGAAGTCGCGCAGCTGCCGCAGCGGCTGCTTGACCCGCGAGCGCCGCTGCCGGGTGTAGAGCTGCACCACTTCGGTGCCCGGGCGGCGGCCCGTGTTGGTGACCTCGACGCTCACCTCCACCTCCTCGCCGGCACGTGCCGTGGCGGTGCTCAACCGTAGGTCAGCGTAGTCGAACTCGGCGTAGCTGAGCCCGTGCCCGAACGGGTACAGCGGCTCACCCCGGTGGTAGAGGTAGGTGCTGTCCGCGCCGATGACGTCGTAGTCGAGCAGGTCGGGCAGTTCGGCCGTGTCGGCGTACCAGGTCTGGGTGAGCCGCCCGCCCGGGTCGGCGGCGCCGAGCAGCACGTCGGCGAGCCCGTTGCCGTGCTCCTGTCCACCGTGGGCGCTCCACAGCACCGCCGGCAGGTGCGCCTGCGCCCAGCCCACCGCGTACGGGTAGCTGCTGGTCAGCGCCAGCACGGTACGCGGGTTCGCGGCGTGCACCGCGCGCAGCAGCTCCTCCTGGCCGGTGGGCAGCGTCAGGTCGGCCCGGTCCTCGGTCTCCCGGCCGTTGACCATCGGGTGGTTGCCGAGCACCACCACCGCCACGTCGGCGGCGGCGGCGAGCGCGGCGGCGTCGGCGGCCCCGTCGGCGCGCAGCGTCACGGTGAACGCGGCCGGGTCGCCGGTGGCGACGCTCAGCCGCCCGTCAGGTGCGACGCCGACGTGCCGTCCGGTGGCGAGGTGACGCAGCAGCGCCGTGCCGTCGGGCCGGTGGTCGAGGCGGAACGTCTCGCGTACCACCCAGCCGCCCGGTCCCTCGCGGTCGGCCACCAGGGCCCCGGCGTCGTCGGCGCCGACGTACCGGCCGGTGTCCACGGCGCGCAGCGCCACCACGTCCTGTCCCCAGTCGACCACCTCGAACTCGGCCGCGGTGTCGCCGAGCGCCAGCGGGCCGTCGCCGTCGAGGCGTACCGCCCGGTCGCCGACGTGCAGCGTGACCCGGTCCGTGCCGGGGTGGGTGGTCACCTCCGGCAGCCGTCCGAGCAGCCCCGCGTAGGCGCTGATCGTGTACGGCGGGGTGCCGCTGTACCAGTCGGTGAGCACGGTGTCGGCGAGCGGTCCGAGCACCGCGACGCGGGTGCCGGGGCGCAGCGGCAGCAGGCCGTCGTTGCGCAGCAGCACGACCGACTGGCGGGCGGCCTCGCGGGCGAGTTCCCGGTGGGCGAGGCTGTCGAGCGTGTGGGGCGGCACGTTGTCGTGGGGGTCCGGGTCCAGGTCGCCCAGGCGCGACCGGACGGACAGGATCCGCCGTACCGCCCGGTCCACGTGGGAGGGCTCGATGAGACCGCGGGCCAACGCCTCGGTGAGGCGTTCCACCGTGGGGGCGCTGTCCTCGTCGTCCTCGGTGAAGCTGTCGATCCCGGCGCGCAGCGCGGCGGCGAACCCGGCCACGTGGTCGGGCAGGTACTCCTGCACTCCGGCGATGTTGCCGACCGCCCCGGCGTCGCCGACGACCATGATGTCGTCGTCGGCGTAGCCGCGCAGCTCGCTCTCGATGAGCGGGCTCAGGTGCGCCGGTACGCCGTCGACCAGGTTGTACGACGCCATCACCGCGACCGCCGCGCCCGCTGCCAGCGGGGCGCGGAACGCCGGCAGCTCGTATTCGTGCAGCACCCGGGGTGGCAGGTCGCTGGACGTGGTGGCCCGGTCGGTCTCGTTGTTGTAGCCGAGGAAGTGCTTGAGCGTCGGCGCTGTGCGCAGCCGGATCGGGTGGTCGCCGCGCAGCCCCAGCGCGTACGCGGTGGCGAGCTTGCCGGTCAGCCACGGGTCCTCGGACCAGCCCTCCTCGTTGCGTCCCCACCGGGGGTCGCGCAGCGGGTTGACCACCGGCGCCCACACGTTGAGGCCGACGCGGACCGGGTCGGCGCGGTGCTTGACCCGTACCTCGTCGCCGACGGCGGCCCCGACCGCCCGGATCAGGTCCGGGTTCCAGCTCGCGGCCAGGCCGATCGCCTGCGGGAAGACGGTGGCGGTGCCGAGCCACGCGACGCCGTGCAGCGCCTCGGTGCCGGTGCGGAACGCGCGCAGTCCGAGCCGGGGCACCGGCGCCTGCCACTGGTGCAGCAGGCCGAGCTTCTCCGGCAGCGTGAGCCGGGCCAGCAGGTCGTCGAGACGGTGGGGGACGGGGTCGGTCATGGTGGGCGCCTCCGGTCGGCGTACGGGCCGTCGCCCAGCCGTCGAAGCGCTTCGACGACCGTGCCGGTGACGGGGCGGCGCGTACGCGAAAAAGGGTGGTGGTCGGTGTCGGCAGGGTCGGCCCGGAGCGGTGGTGAAGCGCTTCGACAACCGCCGAAAAACACGCCGCTTTCGCAGGTTGCCCGGTCCCGGAACGCGGCGCTACCGAGGTTGACACCTTCCGGCCGGTGCGGTCAAGGGGTCACCCGGCGGGCAGGCGTCCCGCCTCCACTGTGGCCAGCGCCGCGGTGGCCCCGCCCAGCGCGCCGGCCGCGGACCCGAGCGTGCTGGCCTCCAGCCGTACGCCGGGCGGGACCGGTGTACGGGCGGCGAGTTCGGCGTGGGCGGCCGGCAGCAGCCACGGCGCGAGCGCCGCCAGGTGCCCGCCGACCACCACCACCTCCGGGTCGAGCAGCCCGGCCAGCACCGACGCCGCCTGGCCGAGCAGCCGGCCGATCTCGGTGAGCCCGGTGCGTACCGGCTCGTCCCCGGCGCGGGCGAGCGCCTGGATCCGTTCGATCTCCGGCAGGTGGTCGGTGACCGGGCCGGCGTCCGGCAGCAGCCGGCCGATCACCGCGTCCACGCCGAGCAGCGCGGTGAGGCAGCCGCGCCGCCCGCACGCGCAGGGCGGGCCGTCGGCGGCCAGTGGCAGGTGTCCGATGTCGCCGGCGAAGCCCCTGCTGCCGCGCAGCAGCCGCCCGCCGCTGATCAGGCCCGCGCCGATCACCGGCCCGCCGGTGAGGTGCACCAGGTCGGCCGTGCCGGCGTACGGGCCGTGCCGCTGCTCGGCCAGGACGGCGAGGTTGGCCTCGCTGTCGACGGTGAGGGGGAAACCCGGATCACGCAGCGCGCGGCGCAACGCGGCGGCGAGCGGTACGCCACGCCAGCCGAGCGCCGGGGCGGCCGGCACGTCGCCGTCGGCGTCGACCAGCCCGGGCACGGCCACGGTGAGGCCGAGCACGGTGCGCTCGGCGCCGGTGACGCGGGTGACGGCGCGGCGGGTCAGCGCGGCGAGCGCCTTCACCGTCTCCTCGGGGCCGGCGGTGGCGGCGGGGAACGCGCGCCGCCACGTGAGCACCGGGTCGCCGCCCAGTCCGGCGGCCACCGCGACCAGCTCGTCCGCGCCGACGCGCAGCCCGAGCCCGACGTAGCGGGCGCCGTCGAGGACGAGCATGGTGGCGGGGCGGCCCACCCGGTTCTCGGTCAGCCCGGTCTCGCGCAGCAGCCCGTGTTCGATCAGCTCGGCGACCAGGCTGGAGACGGTGGCCTTGTTCAGCCCGGTGTGCGCGGCGACGTCGGCCCGGGAGCAGGGGGCGTGGCGGCGGACGTGCCGGAGCACCGCGGCCCGGTTCGTCACCCGCACGTCGCCGAGGTCGGCCGTCGGCCGGTCGATGCTGATCACGTACTGCCCGCCTCCTGCGCCCGGCCCTGGGTTCGGCTAAAGCTTAAACTAAATAGGCGCGATCCCGGCCGGGTGGGCCCGGCCGGGGAACCACGGCGCGAACGGCGTCACCGGGACCGGCTCGCCGTCGAGCACCACCCGGCGCGGCGGGTCCGTGCCGACCACGCTCACCCGCCGTACGTCCAGCGGCCCGTCGACGCGTACCCGCAGCGTGTCGCCGTCGCGCACGGCGGTGACCGTGGTGTCGCCGTCGGGGTCGCGCACCACGCTCACGCCGTCCACGCCGCCCCAGGCCACCACCGTGACGTCCCGGAACGGGCCGGTTCCGACGGTCGTCGCGGGCGCCACAGTGGGAATCAGGGCGCCGTGCCGCACGTACAGCGGCAGGCGGTCCAGCGGCACGCTCACCCGCAGGTGCCGTCCGCCGGTGTGCCGCTGCCCGGTGTACGCGTCCAGCCAGTCGTCGCCGGTCGGCAGGTAGACGGTGCGCTCGCCGGACCTGTCGAGCACCGGCGCCACCAGCAGGTCCGGGCCGAGGCGGTACTGGAGGTCGGCGGTCCAGGCGGCCGGGTCCTCCGGGGTGTCGACGAGCAACGCGCGCATCATCGGGCTGCCGGTGCGGGCGCTGTCCACTGCCGCCGACCAGAGGTACGGCAGCAGCCGGTAGCGCAGCCGCAGCGCGTCCACCGCGTGCCGTTGCGCCTCGGGCGGGAACTCCCACGGCAGCCGGCTGGTGGTGCCGTGCAGCCGTACCAGTGGTGAGAGCGCGCCGAACTGGGTCCAGCGCACGTACAGGTCCGGTTCGGGGGTGCCGTGGAAGCCGCCGGTGTCGTGGCTCCAGAACGGCACCCCGGACAGCCCGTGGGACAGACCGCCGCGCAGCGTGCTGGCCATGCCGGGCCAGGTGGCGTTGACGTCGCCGCTCCACTGGGCGCTGTGCCGCTGCCCGCCCAGGTACGACGAGCGCGCCCACACGGTGCGGTGCCCGGCCACCTCCTCGGTGACGTCGGCGACCGCGTCGTTGAACAGCAGCGCGTACACGTTGTGCAGCTCGACGCCGGTCATGCCGTTGTGGGCGACGGCGTCGGCGGGCACGCCCTCGGCGAAGTCGGTCTTGAACACGGCGACGCCCTGGGCGAGCAGCGGGCGCAGCAGGTCCTGGAACCAGCTCACCGCGGCCGGGTTGGTGAGGTCCACGATCGCGCAGACCGGGTAGCTGCCGTGCCACGTGTCGGCGACGTACGTGCTTCCGTCCGGGCGGCGCAGGAAGTAGCCGGCGGCCTCGGCCTCGGCGTAGAGCGGGCTGCCGGTCATCAGGTACGGGTTCATCCACAGGCACACCCGGAAGCCCTGCTCGGTGAGGTCCTTGAGCATGCCGTCCGGGTCGGGGAAGGCGTCGGTGTCCCAGCGCAGGTCCGACCAGTGTCCGGCGACCTGCCAGTAGCAGTCCAGGTGCAGCACGTCGCAGGGGATGTCGTCCGCGCGGATGCGCCGGGCCCGTTCCAGTACGCGCTGCTGGCTGTCCGGGAAGAAGCCGGAGGAGATCCACGCGCCGAACGCCCATCGCGGCGGCAGGTACGGCCGGCCGGTCAGCGTGTCGAGCCGGTCGAGCACCTGCGCCGGGGTGGGTCCGGCGAGCACGTAGTAGTCGAGCAGGTCGTCCGGGACGAGGATCTGCACGCTGCTGTGCGTGCTGGCGCACATGTCGAACTGCACCGGCAGCCCGCTGTCGACGAGTACGCCGTAGCCGCGGTCGGACAGGTAGAACGGCATGTTCTTGTGCGACCGGTCGGACTCGCCGCCGAAGGCGTCGAAGTTCCACATCAGTGGCCGCTGGCCGCGCTTGTCCAGTGGGGTGAACTTCTCGCCGAAGCCGACGAACCGCTCGTCGCCCGGCGCGACGAAGCTCTCGTGCCAGGCCACCGGCTCCCCGTCGACTGTGGAGCGGCCCAGCGGCAGCGTGCGGCGGCGGCCGCTGATGTCGCGGGTGCCGGCGTCGGAGGCCAGCAGCAGTCGTCCGTCCGGAGTGTGGAACCGCAGTCCCCACGGGTCCAGGCTCAGCTCGGCGACCATGCCACCGGCCGCCACCCGGACCTGCCCGTCGGCGACGGTCACGGTGGCCGGGTGGGGTTGCGGGTGGACCAGTGTCAGCGCCGGTGCGGACCGGCTGCGTACCGAGGGGTCGTCGGCGAGGCGTACCCGGATGATCCCGTCCCCGGCGGCCTCGACGCGCGTGACCAGCGTGCGGCCGGACGCGCAGGTCGCGGTGAGCGTGACCCCGTGCGCGTCGGTCGCGGCGACCTCGGCCCGCAGCACGTCGTCGGCGCCTTCCTCGCCGGGGGCGCGGACCGGCAGGTCGGGCGGGTCGGCCACGAAGGTCTCGTACGGGACCAGCGGCGGGCGGTACGGCATGGGCGTCTCCTCGCGGCGTCCACGGGCGGTCCCGCCAGTTTCTTTGGAAGCCCAACTAACTGTCAATGATCGACGCCATTGACTTTCCGTCTCACCTGTTCCTATTTTGGCCGGGATGACAACTAAAGTGCCGTGGAGCGACGGGCGGCTCTGCTACGGCGGCGACTGGAACCCGGAACAGTGGCCGCCGGAGGTGTGGCGCGAGGACGTCGCCCTGATGCGCGCCGCCGGGGTCAACCTGGCCACCGTCGGCGTGTTCGCCTGGTCCCGGCTGGAACCCGAACCCGGCCGCCACACGCTCGACTGGCTCGACCGCGTCCTGGACCTGCTGCACGCGAACGGCATCCGGGCCGCCCTGGCCACCCCCACCGCGTCACCGCCGCCGTGGTTCTCGCTGCGCCACCCGGACGCGCTGCCGGTCACCGCCGACGGCGTCCGCCTGACCCACGGCAGCCGCGACACCTACTGCGCCGCCGCGCCCGCGTACCGCGACGCCGCCCGCAGCATCGCCGAGGTGCTGGCCGCCCGGTACGCGCACCACCCGGCGCTCGCGCTGTGGCACGTGCACAACGAGTACGGCACCACCTGCCACTGCCCGCACACCGAGGCGGCGTTCCGCCGCTGGCTCACCGGCCGGTACGGCGACCTCGACGCGCTGAACGACGCCTGGGTGACCAGCTTCTGGAGCCAGCACTACTCCGACTGGGCGCAGGTCGGCACGCCCCGCGCCACGCAATATCTCGCGAACCCCGGCCATCTGCTCGACTTCCGCCGATTCTGGTCCGACACGCTACTGTCCGCGTACACCGAGCAGCGTGACCTGCTGCGGGCGGCGAACCCGGCGGTGCCGGTCACCACCAACTACGTGCTCGGCGACTGGGTGCCGGTGGACCACGCCCGCTGGGCGCGCGAGGTGGACGTGGTCGCGATCGACCACTACCCGTCCGCGGTCGGCGCGGGCGCGCAGGAGCAGACCGCGTTCGCCGCCGACGTGGCCCGCGGCTGGGCCCGCCACGGCGCCGGGCGGCCGGCGCCGTGGCTGCTGGCCGAGAGCGCGCCCAACCAGATCCACACCGCCGGGCGGATGCACACCAAGGAACCCGGCCGGATGACCCGGCACAGCCTCGCCCACGTCGCACGCGGCTCCGCCGGGGTGATGTTCTTCCAGTGGCGCGCCCCAGCCGGCGGCGCGGAACGCTTCCACTCCGCGGTGGTGTCGCACGCCGGCGCGGACACCCGCGTGTTCCGCGAGGCCACCGACCTGGGCGCCGCGCTGGGCCGGCTCGCCGGGACCGCGCCGGGCCGCGTCGAGGCGGGCGTGGCCATCGCGTACGACGCGGCGAGCGGCTGGGCGCTGCGGCACCCGGGGATGCCCCGCGCCGGACTCGACCACCCCGGCGAGGCGGCTGCCGCGCACCGGGCGCTGTGGCACGCGGGCGTCACCGCCGACGTGGTGCCGCCCGGCGCCCCGCTCGACGGTTGCCGGCTGCTCGTTCTCCCGGCCCTCTACCTGGCCTCGGACGCCACAGTCGACTGGGTACGCCGGCACGTCCACGCCGGCGGGCACCTGCTGGTGACCTGGCTCAGCGGTGTCGCCGACGAGCACGCCCGGATACGCCTCGGCGGCTACCCGGGCGCGTACCGGGACCTGCTCGGCGTACGGGTGGAGGAGTTCCACCCGCTCGCCGACGACGAACACGTGCCGCTGACCGGCGGCGGGACCGGCCGGATCTGGTCCGAGACGGTGCACCCGGCCGGCGCGGAGACGATCAGCGCGTACGCCGGGGGAGTGCTTGACGGCCGTCCCGCGATCACCCGGCACCGGATCGGTGACGCGTACGCCTGGTACGTCTCCACCCGCCCCGACGACGACACCTATCGGCGGTTGCTCACCGAGGCAGCAGGGCTCGCCGGTGTGACCCCGACCTGTCCCGGAGCGCCCGAGGGTGTCGAGGCGGTACGCCGCCACGACGGCCTGCTCTACCTGCTCAACCACACCGACCGGCCGCAGCGGGTGCCGGTCACCGGGCTCGACCTGCTGACCGGCGCGACGGCCGACGGCTCGTTGACGGTGCCGCCGGGTGGTGTTGCGGTCGTGCGCGAGGAGCCGTCGTGACGTCGCCCCGGCGGCATGCGTTCGTGACGGACGGCTTGGGTGCGCGTACCCCGGTCAGGGGGTGGCGACGGCGGCGCGGGAGCGGTCCGCGGCGATCCGCACCGCGAGCGCGGCAAGCACCGTGCCCATCACCCACCGCTGCAGGCGCGCCCAGCCCGGCCGCCGGGTGAGGAACGCCGACACCGAACCGGCACTCAGCACGATCAGCGCGTTCACGGTGAGCGCCACGACGATCTGGGTCAGGCCCAGCAGCAGGCTCTGCACCGCCACGTGCCCGCGCGCCGGGTCGACGAACTGCGGCAGCAGCGACACGTACAGGATGGCGATCTTCGGGTTGAGCAGGTTGGTGACCAGGCCCATCGTGAACAGGCGCCGGGGCCGGTCCGGCGGCAACGGCGTCGGGGTGAACGCCGACGTGCCGCCCGGGCGCAGCGTGCGCCAGGCCAGCCACAGCAGGTACGCCGCGCCGGCCAGCTTCACCGCCGTGTACAGCGGCGGGACCAGCACGAACACGGTGGCGATGCCGGCCACCGCGGCGGCCAGGTAGACCAGGAACCCGGCTGCCACCCCGAGCAGCGACACCAGCCCGGCCCGCCGGCCCTGGGTCACCGAGCGGGACACCAGGTAGACCATGTTCGGCCCGGGCGTGAGCACCAGACCGAGCGCCACCAGGGCGATCCCCATCACCGCGCCGACTGTAACCATGTCGCCTCCCCGTTGCCGACCGTGAACCGGACCCTACGCCCACCCGCCGACACCCACCGCCCCGCCGCGCCCTCGCCCCTGCTCCCACTCCGGCGATCATGAGGTTGACGGCGACAAATCGGTCACCGACGGCCGCTAACTTCATGATCGCCGGAGTCGGGGGTCAGCGCGGGGCGGGGGCGGTGGGGATACTTGTCGCATGTCGATCGTGCTGTCCGCGCCGGCGACCGCGACCGCGCCCGGTCTGCTGCTGCGACCGTGGCGCGACGGCGACGCCGACGCGCTGATCGAGGCGTACCGGGATCCGGTGCTGCGTGCCTGGACCAGACATCCGGTGACCGGACCGGCGCAGGCGCGGGTGTTCCTGCGCCGCAGCCACCAGGGCTGGGCCGCCGGGCACCGGTTCATGTTCGCGGTGCTGGAGGAGGAACGGGTGGCGGCCTGTGTGGTGCTCAAGGACGTCCGCCCGGGCCGCCCGGCCGCCGAGGTCGGCTACTGGACGGCCGCGCCGGCACGGGGCCGGGGCGTCGCGCCACGCGCGGTGGAGGCGGTCACCGGATGGGCGTTCGCCCGGTTCGCCGCCACCGGGCTGACCCACCTGGAGCTGCTGCACCAGGTCGACAACCCGGCGTCCTGCCGCGTGGCGGAAAAGAGCGGGTACGCGTTCGCCGAGGTCCTGCCGGCCCGCGCGCCGTTTCCCCGCGACGGCCACCGCCACGTCCGCCACCTGCCCTGACTGTCCGGCCCGCCGCTGCTCTCATGAGCCGAGCAGGCGCAGCAGCACCGCCCAGCTGCCGACCAGGCAGGCCGTCGCCACAGCGAGGCCGATCAGCCAGTCGCGCACGCCGGCACCCCTCACCCCGGGGGCACGCTACGCGGCGGTCCGCGCGGGAACAGCCCGGCCCCGCGCGATGCTGACTCTTGCCGGACGGCGGCGGCTACCGTGGGTACGGGAGGTGACGGCGGTGACGACAGCCTGGGAGGCCGCGGTCGAGGCGCAGATCCGCTCGGCCCAGGAACGCGGCGAGTTCGACAACCTGCCGGGCGCGGGCAAGCCCATCCCGGGGCGCGACATGCCCTACGACGAGGGCTGGTGGATCCGCAGCTTCATGGAGCGCGAGCAGATCCCGTCCGACCTGCTGCTGCCCACGCCGCTGCAGTTGCGCCGCCGCATCGAACAGCTTCCGGTCGAGCTGCGTGACCTGCCCACCGAGGAGGCCGTCCGCTCGTACGTGGCGGCGCTCAACACCGAGGTGGTGGCCTGGCTGCGTACCCCGACCGGGCCACGTGTGGTGGTACGCCCGGTGAACGTCGAGGAGGCGGTGCGCGGCTGGCGCGCCGACCGGGAACGCGCCGCGCCGGTCGTCACGACGCCGGAGCCAGCCCTTGCCGCGTCGGCCCGCCCGCGCCGCCGTTGGCGCTGGTGGCGCCGCTGAGCGTTCAGGGGCGCGCCGCCTGCCAGGTCCACGAGGTACGCCGTGGCCGGTCGCCGAGCGGCGCGCGGCCGGTCAGCCACAGCAGCACCGGCGCCGGCCTGCCGTCGGGCGCATCCGGGAACAACCGGCTCACCACCCGGGCGCACAGCTCGGCGGGTGGCGACCAGTCCAGGCCGAGCCCTCGGGTCAGGTCGTAGGTGTGCAGCAGCATCTCGGCCACGCCCATCGCGGCGAAGCCGCCCGGATCGCAGGGGCCGAAGTGCCACGCCCGGTCGTCCGGGCTCGCGGCGTCGACAGTGGCGGCCAGGATCCCGGCCGCGGCCGCCACGACGGTGAGCACCTCGGCGGGCGCGGCGTCCGCGTGTACCCGCAGGTCGTACGGGAGGTAGCCGCCGTCGGGCCGGCCGGACACCTGACCGGCGTACGCGATCAGGTCGTGCGCGATGTGCGCGGCCGTGGTCCAGCAGGACCAGTCCAGGTCTCCCGCGCGTATCGTCCAGTCCCGGTCGGCGGCGGGCCGCAGCACGGCGGTCGTCGCCGCGGCGGCGGCGCGGAGGTCCGCGCCGTTCACAATCGCCGCACGCGCAGCACACAGGTGAGCATCGGCAGCGTGAACTCGCCGTCGGCGGTCTCCGGCCGGCTCGCCAGGTACGCGCGGATACGGTCGAGCGTCTCCGTGCGCTCCCGTTCCGGCATGACCAGCATCCCGGCCCTGGTGGCGAGCGTCGCAACGAGCGAGTCGGCGGTCCGGCGCTGCCCGTGCGGGAACTCCGCCTGCTCGGGCGAGCCGAACCGGGCCCCGCCGGTCTTCGGCAGGTGCATGCCGGTCGTGGCGTCGCGCCAGCTCGCGGGCGTATCCCGGGGGCCGATGGCGGCGCTTCCGCTGACCGCCGCGAGCCCGGCGACCCAGTCGACCCGGTCGTCCACGACGTTCCACAGTCCGGCCAGGACACCGCCGGGGGAGAGGACGCGGGCGATCTCCGGCCCGGCCACGGCCATGTCGAACCAGTGCATGGCGTTGCCGGCGACCACGGCGTCGACGGAGGCGTGCGGCAGCGGGATCGCCTCGGCGCTGCCGGACAGCGCCCGTACCCCCGGCAGGGTGCGGCGGAGTTCGGCGAGCATCGCCGGGTCCGGCTCGACGGCCGTCACGTCGTCGCTCACCTCGGCCAGCGTGGCGGTGAGCTTGCCGGTGCCCGCGCCGAGGTCGAGCACCCGCGCGCCGGGTGCGGATTCGAGCGCCCACCGCAGCGCGGCCCGCGCGTAGTCGGGCCGGTGTTCGGCGTACGCGATGGCCGCTGCGCCGAACGACGAGGAGTGCCGGCGTCGTGCGTCTTCGTCCATCGGGTCACCCTATCGACGGGCGCCTTCGGCTGCGGCCCTCGCGGCGCCGTTCGGACAGCCACCAGCGCGAGAACGGGCGCACTACCATCTGCGCATGGACTCCAGCGGGACGTCTGTCGAGGCCATCTTCTTCGGCACCACGACCGTCTGGTTGTCCGACGGGACGTCCGGCATCCTGATCGACGGCTTCCTGAGCAGGCCCTCGCTGCTCCGCGTCGCGTTCGGTCGCGTCGCACCCGACCTCCGGCGGATCACCGGCGCTCTCGCCCGGGCCGGGGTGACCCGTCTCGACGCGCTCTTCGTCGCCCACTCCCACTACGACCACGTCATGGACGCCCCCGAGATAGTCAAGCATCTCGGGGGCAGGCTCTTCGGTTCCGAGTCGACCCTGAACGTGGGGCGTGGCGCGGGCCTCGCCGAGGAGTCGATGACGCGCATCGCGGACGGCGGCGAGCACACGGTCGGCGCGTTCACCGTGCGTGTGCTCGCCGCCGTCCACAGCCCCGGCAACAGGTTCCCGGGCACGATCGACGAACCGCTCGTCCCACCGGTCCGGGCAGGCAGCTACCGCGACGGCGGGTGCTTCTCCTTCTTCATCACCCATCCCGGCGGCTCGCTGCTGATCCATCCGAGCGCCAACTTCGTACCCGGCAAGTTCGACGGGCTCGACGTCGACGTCCTCTACCTCGCCACAGGCGCTCTGGGTGTTCAGCCGCGGCGGTTCCAGGACGACTACTGGCGGCACGTGGTGGAAGCGACGCGGCCCGGCCTCATCGTGCCGATCCACTGGGACAACTTCTTCGTGTCGCTGGACCGCAGGCTCCGCCCGCTGCCGCCCGTCTTCGACAGGTTCGCCGTGACGGAGGCGTTCCTCGACCGCAGGAGCGAGGAGGCCCGGATCCCCGTACGGTTCCCCGAGCCCTTCGAGGTGACCAGGCCGTTCGCGAGGTAGGCGTCAGCGGAACCGGTCGACGGTGACGGGAAGCATCCCCTGCTCGCGCATCCGAGTCGTCAGACCGTACAGCAGCACACCGACGGCCTCATCGCGGTCGCCGAGAAGGTCGCAGGTCACGTCCAGTCCCCAGGCGGCACCCGCGGCGACGCGGCGCAGATCCCAGCGGAAGGCGTCGCCGCGGACCTGTCGGCGCGCCGATCCCAGGACACGCGTGCCGGGATCCGCCGGGTCGCCGGTGATCGGCATCTGCCACGCCTCGCTGAGTGCCGTGAGATCGTCCGGGCTCAGCTCGCCGGCGAACAGGATCCGGTAGACGCGCGTCTCGCGGAACCCCGGCCGGGGACCGGAGTCGCCCAGGCGCAGAGGGGGCGGCTGAGCCGGAGGGGCGCCGAAGCACTCCCGCAGCGTGTCCTCGTCCGGCAGGTCCGCGCCGCAGAGATCTCGATAGAGCGCCGCCGCCGCGTCGCGGTCGACGGGCGTCACCCGCTCGCGTAACCCGGCGTCCGCACGTAGCCGCCGGCTGGTGGCCGACGCCTCGTGCCAACGCCCCTCGGACCGGATCCAGCCACCGCTCACCAGCCCGGCGGAGGAGTAGTCCGCCGCGAGCAGGAACTCCTCGGCCAGCAGTCCTTCCGGCGCGCCGGCGGCGTCGTACAGCACGTAGTAGTGCAGTGCGGGAGGTGAGCCGGCCATCTGGCGCGCGGGGGATGTCGTCGTCACCCGTGGATTGTCGAGCAGGCCGGGAGCCGACGGTGTTCGGCTCGCCGAACACTTTCGGTGCCGCGACTATTATCGGATTACCGGTAACAGTAATCGACCTACCTGGGCGGTCAAATAGGACGAATCATCGCTACACCATAATGACAGTTATGTGCGGGCGGGTTCAGAGGGCCGCTGTCGGCGTACGATCACGCCACCGCAGCCGATCCCAGGGAGCAGGCGATGGTGTTCGACGCGACGCTGACCCGGATCAACGACGGCGTACAGATGCACCACCAGCACGGCCGACACGAGGACGCCCGCGACTTGTTCGCCCGGATCTGGGACGAGATCGGCGGGGAGCAGGGTGATCCACTGCACGTCTGCGTCCTCGCCCACGCGATGGCCGACGTGCAGGACGACGCACGTCAGGAGCTTGTCTGGGACCGGCGGGCGCTCGCGGCGGCCGACCTGCTCACCGACGAGCGGGTCGCGCAGGCCGGGGTGCCGATGTCGGTCGCCGGGCTGTACCCGTCGCTGCATCTGAACCTGGCGGAGTGCCACCGCAAGCTCGGTGAACTCGACCAGGCGCGGGACCATCTCCGGCGGGCCCGGGACGGGATCGGGGCGCTCGGCGACGACGGCTACGGGAAGCTGATACGAGGCGGACTGGACCGGCTGTCGCAGGAACTGTCCGCCGGATAGACCGCAGACGAATGGCTAGCGGCCAGCGTTCGTCGACGGGGTGACCGCGGTGACGACCAGGTCGACGATCCCGTCGGCGTAGTCGTCGGTCAGCGGGCCGTTGCGCAGCAGCCAGCGGTGGTACAGCGGACCGAACAGCAGCTCCACCACCAGGTCCATGGCAGCGTCGGGGCGTACCTGGCCGGCCTCGCGGGCGGCCTCCAGCCGGGCGCGGACCGCGTTCAACTGAGGACGGAGCAGCCGGTCGCGCGCCTGGGCGGCCAGGTCCTCGTCGGCGAGCGTCTCGATGGTGATGGCACGGGTGGTGGCGGACAGCCGGGGATCGGCGAACTCGGCGACTGTGGCCCGGAGAACCTCACGCAGGTCAGCCCGCAGGTCGCCGGTGTCGGGCAGCGCGATCACCTCCGGCATGTCGTCGGCGAGCGCGTCCAGGATGACCGCGCCCTTGCCGCGCCACCAGCGGTAGATGGTCTGCTTGCCGACCCCGGCGCGGGCGGCGATCGCCTCGACGGTCAGGGCCGAATAGCCGGTCTCGGTCAGCAGCTCCAGGGCGGCGGCGAGGATCGCGCGGCGGGACTGCTCGTTGCGGCGGGTGGGCTGCGGAGTCACAGCGGCAGCCTACCGCGAGACGAGACGTATCGTCTTGACGGAGGTGGTCCTGCCATGCTCTGCTGGGCAAGCGAGACGGGACGTCTCGTCTCAGCAGAGATCAGGAGATCACTTGCCGCACATCGCCATGGTCAGCATCCCGTTCCACGGCCACGTCAACCCGAGCTTGGAGATCATCCGTACCCTGGTGCGGCGCGGCCACCGGGTCACGTACGCCAACGACCCCGCCTTCGCCGAGGTCATCCGGTCAACCGGCGCGGAGCTGAAGCCGTACGCCTCGACGCTGCCCGCTGACGGCGGCGCCGGCATCGACGACCCGATCGCACAGCTCACGCTCTTCCTCGACGACGCGATCGCCATGCTGCCGCAGCTGCGGGCCGCCTACGCCGACGACCGGCCGGACCTGTTCCTCTACGACATCGCCGGCGCGCCGGCCCGGCTGCTCGGCGAACAGTGGGGGATTCCGGCCGTTCAACTGTCCTCGACGTTCGTGGCCTGGGACGGCTACGAGCAGGAGATGGCATCCGCTGTGGAGGCGATGCGGGCCGATCCGCGCGGCGCCGACTACTACCGGCGGTTCACCGCATGGCTGACCGCCGAGGGTTCCTCGGTCACCGACAGCATGGCGTTCCAGGGGCGGCCGCCCCGCAGCCTCGTCCTGCCGCCGGAGGCGCTCCAGCCGAACGCCGACCGCGTAGACCGGTCGGTCTACAGCTTCGTCGGCCCGGTGCTGGGCGACCGCGCCGAGCAGGGTTCCTGGGTACGACCGGAGCACGCCGGGAAGGTGCTGCTCGTCTCGCTCGGCTCCGCCTTCACCAGGCAGCCCGAGTTCTACCGCCGCTGCGTCGCCGCGTTCGGCGACCTGCCCGGCTGGCACACCGTCCTGCAGATCGGCGAGCACGTCGACCGGGCCGAACTCGGTCCCGTCCCGGACAGCGTCGAGGTCCACCGGTGGGTGCCGCAGCTGGCCGTACTGGAGCAGGCGGATGCCTTCGTCACCCACGCCGGCATGGGCGGCAGCAGCGAAGGTCTCTACTGCGGGACGCCGATGATCGCCGTACCGCAGGCGGCCGACCAGTTCGCGAACGCCGAGCAGCTGGCCACGCTCGGCGTCGCCCGGGTCGTCGACTCGGGCGACGTCACCGCCGCGGAGCTGCGCGAGACGTTGCTCGCCCTCACCTCGGACCCGGCCGTGGTGGCCCGCAGCGCCGAGCTGAAATGGCAGGCCCGCGCCGCCGGTGGTGCCGACCGGGCCGCCGACCTGATCGAGGCCGAACTGGCCGCGGTACGGGGCGGCGCCGCGAGCGGCGGGTGAGGCGTGGTCGCGGCGGGATGCCGCCGCGACCACGCCCGGTCAGTCCTCCGCCAGCACCGTGAAGGTGAATGCGGTGCTCGTCGGACGGTTCAGCGGGATGTCGCACTTGACCCGGCGCAGCACGGCGGACCGGGTGAGGCCGAACCGGTGGGCGATGAGCCGGTCCGGGCGCACCGGCACCGGGTCGTCGAACGTGACGTTCACCTGCACCGGCCACCCGTCGAGCGGTACGACCGGCGCGTCCAGGCGCCACGCTCCGGTCCAGTCGAGGGTGAAGTGGCAGCGCCGGGCGAACGCCGGGTCCAGCAGTGTGGCCGCCACCAGGTCGGGATCGTTGAGTTGGTGGCCGTGCAGATCGGTGGGATCGAACGAGCTGACCGCCGCCCGCTCACGGACGGTGAGCTTGCTGGTCCGGCCGCAGGACACGCAGTGCACCAGCAGCCAGACGTCCAGCAGCTTGCCGTTGGCGTTGACGCGGAACCGGCCCCGGGCGGCGGTGGCCGTCTCCGCCCGGCAGATGACGCAGCGCAGCGACAGCAGCGGAAGGCGGGTCCGGCGTACGACCCAGGGCAGCACGATATGAGGTTGGGATGACATGGAGACCTGATCTCTGAAGACCTGACGCGAGGCCGATTACGCGCGGCCTCGGACGCTGTGGCCGGGCGCGCGAGGGCAGCCCGGGGAGCCGTCGCGCAGGCGACGGCTACAGGCGTGGGAACGTGTCAGGTTCTAGAGAGCAGGAGGGGTCACGCGGAATCGTCCTTCTTCGCTGCGACAGGAGTGCGGGAACCGTACGGGACGTGCGGAACCGCTCTCAACCCGTTTTCCGGCACCGCTGCGTCAAAATTCACTGACTAAAAGTTTGCAGTCGCTGCAAGATCGCTCGTAGGGTCGTGGCGTGACCACGGATCAGAGCCGCCCCGGCCTGCGCGACCGCAAGAAGCGGCAGACCCGCGCCGCCCTCAGCGCCGCCGCGCTTCGGCTGGTCGCCGAGCGTGGCCTGGACCAGGTGACGGTGGAGGAGATCAGCGAGGCCGCCGACGTGTCGGCCCGCACCTTCTTCAACTACTTCCCCAGCAAGGACGAGGCGCTGCTCGGCGACCAGCCGACCGACCGCGAGGTGCTGGCCGCCCACATCGTCGCCGCGCCGCCGGAGGTGTCCGCGTTCGACGCGCTGCGGCTGGCCTTCGACGACGTCGTCGAAGCCGTCGAGGCCGACCGCGAGGTGTGGCTGCTGCGGCTGCGGGTGATCGCGGCAAACCCGTCGCTTCTTCCGCGTCTGATCAGCGGCAACGCCGAGACCGAGCAGGTGATCGTCGCGGCGGTGGCCGCCCGGCTGGGCCTCGACCCGTGCCACGGCCACCCGACGCTCGTCACCACTGTCGCCGGCGCGATTCTGCGCACCGCCCTGATGCAGTGGGTCGAGCGACCCGACACGACGACGCTGCGCGAGCTGACCGCCGAGGCGTTCGCCGCCGTCGCCGCCGGCCTGCCCGATCCTTCCTGACCCCTCCCATCCGTACCGGCCGCGGCCGCCCGCCCGCGCACACGACAAGGAGTTCGATGACCACCGCCACTGTTCCGCCCGCCGAGACGGGTACGCGGATGTCACGCCGGGAGATCCTCCAGGCGTTGTCCGGCCTGATGGTCGGCATGTTCGTGGCGATCCTCGCCTCGACGGTGGTGGCGAACGCGCTGCCCCGGATCATCGCCGACCTCAACGGCAGCCAGACCGTCTACACCTGGATCGTCACCAGCGAGCTGCTGGCGATGACCGCGACGGTCCCGCTGTGGGGCAAGATGGCCGACCTCTACAGCAAGAAACTGCTGATCCAGTCGTCCCTCGGCCTGTTCGTGGTCGGCTCGCTGGTCGCCGGATTCACCCCGAACGTCGAGGTGCTGCTGCTCAGCCGGGTCATCCAGGGCATCGGCGCGGGCGGCATGACCGCGCTCGCCACGATCGTCATGGCGGCCATGATCCCGCCGCGTGAGCTGGGCCGGTACGCCGGCATCTTCGGCGCGGTCTTCGGTGTCGGCACCATCGCCGGCCCGCTGATCGGCGGCGTCCTGGTCGACACGTCCTGGCTCGGCTGGCGCTGGTGCTTCCTGATCGGTGTGCCGTTCAGCCTGCTGTCCATCGCGCTGCTGCAGAAGACGCTGCACCTGCCGGTGGTCCGCCGCAGGGTCCGCATCGACTGGCTCGGCGCCCTGCTGATCACCTCGGGTGTGTCCACGCTGCTGATCTGGTCGTCGCTGGCCGGGAACAAGTTCGACTGGGCCTCGGGCTGGACCGCGCTGCTGGTCGGCGGCGGGCTGGCGCTGCTCGCGCTCGCCGTGTTCGTGGAGGCCCGTACCGAGGAGCCGATCATCCCGCTCGGCATCTTCCGCAACCGCACCGTCAGCCTCACCACGGTGGCCAGCATCCTGGTGGGCGTGGCGATGTTCGGCGGCACGGTGTTCCTGTCGCAGTACTTCCAGACCTCGCTCGGCAAGTCGCCGACGGTGGCCGGCCTGATGAGCCTGCCGATGGTCCTCGGCCTGCTGGTCTCCTCGACCGTGGCGGGTCAGCTGATCACCAAGTACGGCCGGTGGAAGATGTTCCTGGTCGCCGGCGCCGCGGTGATGACGGTCGGCATGCTGCTGCTGAGCACCATCGACGCGAACACGAGCGTGCCGATGCTCTCGGTGTACATGGCGGTGCTGGGCGTCGGCGTCGGCATGCTGCTGCAGAACCTGGTGCTGGCCGCGCAGAACGATGTGCCGGCCGCCGAGCTGGGCGCGGCGACCTCGGTGCTGACGTTCTTCCGCAGCATGGGCGGCGCGGTCGGGGTCAGCGCGCTCGGCGCCGTCCTGGCCAACCGGGTGACGTCGCTGACCACCGAGAAGCTCGGGCCGCTGGCCACCGGCGGCGGATCGGCCGAGGTGCCGGATCTGTCGGCCCTGCCGGAGCCGGTGCTGCGGATCGTGCAGGAGGTCTACGGCACCGCCACGTCGGAGATGTTCCTCATCGGCGCGCCGTTCGCGCTGCTCGCCCTGGTCGTCGTGCTGTTCATCAAGGAGAAGCCGCTGAACACGCTCAGCGGTGACGAGCGCCGGGTCCGTGAGGAGGCGGCGGCCGCCGGGATGCACTGACCCCGCACGGTCGAGCGTGGGGCCGCCCCCGGGAGTCACCGGGGGCGGCCCCTTGTGCGATTGCGGTCAGCGTTCCGTACGGTCGTTGATCTCGGTGCCGGACTCGCCGGGCATGGCACCGATCGACTCCTCGGCGGCCCGGCCGCCGGTGCTCTCGTCGCCCTGCTTCAGCGAACTGCGGGGCAGCCCGGCCAGGTGAGCCGGGTCCTCGATCGGCTGGGGCGGCCACTGGTCCTGCGTACCGTCGGTCACCCCGGCGCGGCGCAGCGCCTCGACCAGTTGGTCCGGCGACAGGCGGTCGACCTCCTGTATCCCGGCCCCGCGCGCAATCGCCTGCAGTGTCTTCAGGTCTTCGCTCACGAATGTCTCGGCCATGCCCGAGCCTTCCCGCCCCTCAAGACAAGGAAACCGGCGGGCCTGCCACCGCCGGGTCGATCATGAAGTTGTACCGGACAAACCGGGCGCCGAACACCGTCAACCTCATGATCGACGCGAAATGGGAGGTTCGGTCAGCGGCGGGCGGGTTTGCGGTCGGGGCGCGGGCGGTCCCGGTCCGGGTCGATCCCCACCTGGACGGCGAACGCCGGGTCCACGGCGAGCAGGGGGCGGGGGCCGAACAGGGCCATTCCGGTGAGCAGCGTGTCGGTGTCGCGGCCCTGCCAGACCGGGCGGCGCTCGGGGTCGAGGTCGGCGTGCTCGCGGCGCAGCCGCCGCAGCAGGCGCCGGGCGGCGGACCCGGTCTCCGGTACCTCGGTCAGCCACCAGCCGCCGAGCGCGGTGGCCAGGCAGCACAGCAGGAGTCCGGCGACCGAGGCGGGACCACCGGCGGAGCGCCCCTCGACGGCGCTGTCCACGAGCCGGGTCAGCCCGACCACGGCGACCGCGAACAGCGGCACCGTGCCGAGCGCGATCCGCCGTCGCTGCGCGCGGGTGAGCAGCCAGCCGTCGCGGACCAGCCGCCCGACCGTACGGCGCAGCGCCCGGCCCACCTCCGGGTCGGCGAGCACCGCGGCCCAGGTCTGCGGGCGGCGCAGCGCGCTGTGCAGGGCGCGCACCAGCGCGGGCGAACCGGCCGGGGGACGCCCCTGCGCGTGCAGGGTGGCCAGCTCGCCGATCTCGACGCCACCGGCGCGGCGCAGCGCGGCCACCCCGAGCTGGCAGGCCAGCAGCGCCCGGTCGGTCAGGTACGCCAGCTCGACCCGGTCGGGCGTCGCGCCCCGGGTACGGCGGCCGGTCAGTTCGCGTACCGCGATCGCGATCGCGACGGCCACGGCGACCGCGCCGAGGTAGTCGAGGAGGAAGATCGACCCGCTGACTCCCCAGAGCATGGCGGCAAGTATGTCAGGAGCCGTGCCGTACCTCGGAGTCCCAGATCTGCGACCACTGGCGGCGCAGCCCTCGGGCGACGAAGATCGGCTCGCCGTTCTCGTCGTTGTCGACGTCGACCCGCTGGTCGACCCGGCCGGCCTCGGTGACCTCGGTGAACCAGGCGCGCAACCGGTCCGGGCGGGACCAGCCGACGACGATCACCACGTCGGCGTCGTCGGGCGGCCGGCCGAACGTGGCCATGCTGTTGTGCCCGGAGTACGCGCGGGGCAGTCCCCGCTGCGGCCCGTACCGAGCCAGCGCGCCGGCCTCGCCGTAGTTGCCGGTCAGCACCACCGCCCGGTCCCGCTCGGGCGGGGGCAGGGCGCGGTGCACGGCGGCGACCGAGTCGGCGAACTCGGGCCAGCCGATGGTCTCGCCCGCGTCGTAGTTCGCCGCGACCACGAACCCGGGCAGCCGGTCGGCGGGCAGCGTGGGCAGCAGCAGCACCGCGCTGCTCGCGGCCATCAGCACGGCGGCGGTGACCAGCAGCGCCTGCCGGATCCGGGGCGCGCCCCGCCGCGCCCATTCGACGGCCGGCACCACCCCGGCGGCGGTGAGCACCAGCAGCAGCGGCGCGTCATAGTAGCCCTTGCCGCCGGCCACCAGCACGATCGTGACCACCACCAGCCAGGCCCAGGCAAGCGACCGGTACGCCGCCCAGGACGGCCGGCGCAGCAGCGCGGCCAGCCCGGCCACCCACACCGGAACCGCGAACGGGCTGATGATCAGGAACTGGAGCACCACCGCGTCGATCCGGCCGCTGTAGGAGCTGTCGCCGCCGGCGATCGACGCGGCGACGTCGAGCTGCGGGAAGCCGTGCGCGGCCAGCCACGCCACGTACGGCACGGCGAGCAGCACGGCGACGCCCGTGCCGGCGAGCACCCACCGGTCGCGCAGCAGCCGGCGCGGCCCGGCGATCAGCAGACCGGCGACCAGGCCGACGCCGAGCAGGGCGGGCAGCGGCTTGTTGAGCAGGCCGACGCCGAGCGCGAGCCCGGCGCCGAGCGCCCACCGGCTGTCGCCGGTGCGCAGCATCCGCACCACGCACAGCGCCGCGGCCAGCCACACCAGCAGGTCGACGCTCGTGGTGCTGAGCAGGTGGCCGCCGGCCAGCACGATGCCCGAGGCGGCGGCGAGCACCGCCGCGGCGCTCTGGGTGACGCGGTCGGCGCCGAACTGCCGGGCGATGGCGGCGACCAGCACCACCGCCGCGCCGCCGATGAACGCCGACGGGGTACGCAGCACGACCAGGTTGCCCGGCGCAATCGTGTCGGCCAGCCGGGCCAGCGCCGGCACGAGAGGCCCCTGGTCGACGTAGCCCCAGTCGAGGTGCCGGCCGCACAGCAGGAAGTACAGCTCGTCGCGGTGGTAGCCGTAGCGGCCGGCGAGCGACAGCAGCACGACGGTGAGGACCGCGCCCACCACCATGGGCGCTGCGGTACGCGGACCGGCGGGCGGCGGGCCACCGGGCGCGGCGGCCTGGCTCCGATCGACGTCGGCGACTGATTCGGCCACCTGCCCATGATGGACCGCACCGGTGGGCCGTCGATGCCCCGTGACCCTCGGCCGGGTGGACGGAAACCGGTGGCCGGACGGCCGGGGCGACGGTTAGCGTGCCCGGCGATGAGGATTCGTGACTACGCCGACGCCGACTGGGACCAGGTCTGGCCGATCTTCGCCGACGTCGTGACCGCCGCCGACACGTTCGCGTACGACCCGGAATGGTCGCCGGAGACGGCGCGCGAGGTGTGGGTGGAGCGGCCGCCGGGGCGTACCTCGGTCGCGGTGGACCACGACGGCGCGGTGCGCGGCACCGCGAAGATGGGCCCGAACCGGCCCGGGCCGGGGTCGCACGTGGCGACCGCGAGCTTCATGGTGGCGGCGCACGCGCGCGGCCGGGGCGTGGGCCGTGCGCTGTGCGAGGACGCGTTGGACTGGGCGCGGCGGCAGGGCTTCGCCGCGATGCAGTTCAACGCCGTGGTGGAGACCAACACGGCGGCGGTGGAGCTGTACCGGCGGCTGGGCTTCACGGTGATCGGCACCGTGCCGGAGTCGTTCGCCCACCCGACGCTGGGCCGGGTCGGGCTGCACGTCATGCACCGGCGGCTGTGACATCGGCGGCCGGAAAACGCCTGGCCGGACCGGGTGGGTTGCTGACAGGCTGCCCGCCATGACCGCTCATGCCCTCGCCGGGGCGCTCGCCGACGAGCGCCGCCGGACCGTGTTCGCCGCGATCGTGCTCGGCGCCCGGGACCTGTCTGCCGTGGTGGCCCGCACCGGGCTGCCGGCCCGCGACGCCGCGGTGGCCGTACGCCGTCTCACCGACACCGGTGTGCTCGCCGACGACGGGGATGGGCTGCGGGTCGACGCCGAGCGGCTGCGCGAGTTCGCCCGGGCCGGGGCGGCGTCTCCGGCGGCCCCGGCGGCGAACCCGCGCGAGACGATCCTGCGCACGTTCCTGCGTGACGGCGCGCTGACCCGGCTGCCCGCGCAGCGCGGACGCCGCCGCGTGCTGCTGGAGCACATCACCGAACGCACCTTCGAGCCGGGACGTCGTTATCCGGAGCGGGAGGTGGACGACGCGCTGCGCCGGTGGTGCGAGGGCGGCGAGGCCGACCACGTGACGCTGCGCCGCTACCTGATCGACGACATGCTGCTCACCCGCGAGCAGGGCGTCTACTGGCGGACCGGGCCGTGAGCGGCTGGAGCACGCACGTCGCGCGTCCGGAGCAGCCGGACGCGACGCTGGTGCTGCGCGAGTACATGGCGGAGATGGTGCGCCGCTGGTACGGGCGTCCGGAGCAGCCGGGTGAGGTGGACGCCGCGCTGGCCGAGGACCCGAGCGACGACCTGGTCGCGCCGAGCGGGCTGCTGGTGCTGGCCCGCCGCGACGGTCGCCTCGCCGGGTGCGCCGGGCTGCGATGGCAGCCGGACTGGGCCGAGCTGACCCGTGTGTACGTGCGCACGGAGCACCGTGGCGCCGGTGGTGGAGCGGCGCTGCTCGCCGCGGTCGAGGCGTACGCCGTCGGTGGCGGGGCGACGCGGATCCGGCTGGACACCCGCTCCGACCTGGTCGAGGCGCGGGCCCTGTACGCCCGGCACGGCTACCGGGAGATCCCCGCCTTCACCAGCGGCCCGTACGCGCAGCACTGGTTCGAGAAGTCACTGCCGGCGCGAGTTGACGACGCGGCGCGGGCGCGTTAAAACAGAACCAGGAACTTGAGTCACCAAGACTCAACTTGAGACCTTGGGCCAGGAGAACCGAGGAGGCAAGAGCCATGTTGATGCGTACCGACCCGTTCCGCGAGATCGACCGGATCGCCGAGCAGTTCTTCGGCACCGCCGCCCGGCCCGCCGTGATGCACCTGGACGCCTACCGCGACGGTGATCACTTCTACGCGGCGTTCGACCTGCCCGGCGTCGACCCGGACAGCATCGACTGCACCGTCGAGCGCAACGTGCTGACCGTCCGCGCCGAGCGCCGCCGCCCCAGCGGCGAGAACGTCGAACTGGTCGCCGCCGAGCGTCCGATGGGCACGTTCACCCGGCAGCTGTTCCTGGGCGACACGCTCGACACCGACCGGCTGGAGGCCGGCTACGAGAACGGCGTGCTGACGCTGCGCATCCCGATCGCCGAGCGCGCCAAGCCGCGCCGGATCACCGTGGCCACGCCCGCCGAGGGCAACGGCCGCCGCCAGCTCACCACCGCCTGAGCACGGCACGGCGACGCGGGGGAGGCCGGAGCGCCGGCCGACCCCGCGTTGTCGTACCAGCGCGCCTGATCGCCAAACCATCCGCGGGCTGAGAGCCTTTCTCACATGCTTCGCCCCGAGGTGCTGCCGCGCGCCCGCACCGCCGCCCTGCCCGCCGGCCCGGCCGACGTCACCGAGGCGTGGCTACGCAACCGGCGGCTGTCCGAGCACACCCGTGACGCGTACCGCCGTGACGTCACCGGCTGGCTGACCTGGTGCGCCGAGCGTGGGCTCGACCCGCTGCGGGCCACCTTCCTCGACGTCAACGCCTACGGCCGGGAGTTGGAGTCCACGCCGCGCGGGCGCGACGGCCGGACGCTCACGCCGGCCACCGTGGCGCGCCGGTTGTCCGCGTTGTCGAGCTGGTACGACTTCCTCGCCAAGCTGGGCGCGGTGACCGCCAACCCGGTGTCGGCGGCGGACCGGCCGCGGGTGGACCGGGACCACTCCGCCACCGTCGGCCTGACGCCGGAGGAGGTCGACGCGCTGATCGCCGCCGCCGAGGCCGACACCGGCCCGACCGCCGCCCGCAACCGGGCCGCCGTCGCGCTCCTGGCCGACCTGGGGCTGCGGGTGGGGGAACTGGTCGCGCTGGACGTGTCCGACCTGGGCACCGAGCGCGGTCACCGCAGCGTCCGCTTCGTCGGCAAGGGCGGCAAGGTACGCCGGCGCGCGCTCACCCCGGGCACCGCGTACGCCCTCGACGCCTACCTGACCGCGCGGGCCGAGGCGCAGGGCGTGACGGTGCCGGAGCTGACCGGTCCGCTGCTGGTCACCGCGACCGGCGGCCGGCTGGACCGGCATGCCGTGTTCCGGCTGGTGCGTCGCCTCGCCCAGCGCGCCGGGATAGCCGCCTGGGCGAAACTGTCGCCGCACTCGCTGCGCCACGCGTTCGCCACCACGGCCCGCTCCGAGGGGGTGCCGCTGGAGGACGTGCAGGACGCGATGGGGCACGCCGATCCGCGTACCACCCGCCGCTACGACCGGGACCGGCACAACCTGGACCGCGACCCGGCGTACGCGATCTGGGCGGCCCGCGCCCGCCGTCGCGGCTGAGCCGTCGCGCGGACCGGTCAGCCCTGCGGGCGGGGGCAGAGGCAGAACGGCTGCCCGATCGGGCGTACCGGCAGTCTGCCGCCGCCCCCTGACATCTTCGGCCCGTCACGGGCGCGCGGCGCAACCGCCTGCGCGGCGCGTTCCGGTTGCCTACCGTCGACGGTGATGGGCAGGCAGCAGGAGTGGCACCACACGGCCCGGCGGCGCCGGCCGCTACGCGCGGGCGTGCTGATCGCCGGTCTCGGCGTGGGCACCTGCCTGATCGGGGTGGCCGGGCTGGCGGTGTGGAACGCGCAGGTGGTGCTCCAGTCCGACGGGCCGGTCCGGGAGACCGCCGACGGGTTCTTCCGCGACGTCGCCGCCGGGGACACCGACGCGGCGTACGAGCGGCTGTGCGCCGAGGCCCGGGGTAGGTGGAGCAAGGCCGGCTTCGGCAGTTGGGTGCGTACGCCGCCGCAGGTCAGCGGCTACGAGATCGTCGACGTGTCGGTGGCGACCCGCTCCGGCAAGCCGACCGGGACGGTGATCGTGCGGATCAACCGTGACGGCGGCGGCAGCGAGGAACGTGAGTTGCCGATCGTGTCGGAGGGCGGGTCGTGGCGGGTGTGCGGGGACCCGTTCTGAGGCTCAGGCGCGGGGGCCGAGGTCCCCGGAGCGGTAGTGCCGCCGGCACAACACCTGGTAGCGCACGTCGGCGGTGTCCACGGTGTCGCCGATGACGACCTGGGCGCCCTCGCGGACCACCGCGCCCTGCACGACCCGGGCGTTGAGCAGCCCTTCCCGCCCGCACCAGCACAGCACCTCGACCTGGATCCGGGCCACCTCGTCGGCCAGTTCGAACAGCCGCTGCGCGGCCGGGAACAGGCAGGAGCGGAAGTCGGTGGCCAGCCCGAAGGCGTAGACGTCGACGTCGAACCGGTCGACCAGCTCGGCCATCTGCTCGACGTGTTCGAGGTTGTAGAACGACGCCTCGTCGCAGATCAGGTAGTCCACCCGTACCCCTTCGGCCCAGGCGTCGCGGACCAGGTCGCGCAGGTCCAGGTCGTCGGTGACCTCGACGGCCTCGTGGGCCAGGCCGATGCGGGTGGTGACCTGCGGGCCCAGCGAGCGGTCGATGCGGGTGGTGACCAGGCCGCGGCGGCCCTGGCGGGCGTGGTTGTGGTTCATCTGCAACGCCATGGTGGACTTGCCGCAGTCCATCGGCCCCCAGAAGAACTTCAGGGCGGCGGCGTGCAGCGGCCGGCCGTCGACGCCGCGGGCGGCGGCGCAGCCGGCGGCTCGGTCGTCGCCCGGCCCCGGCAGGGGACGGGCCAGGCAGGTCGGGGCGGCGTCGTCGGTCACGTCGGGGCAGCCTAGTCCATCGACGCCGCCGGATCCGGTCCGCGATGATCGACCCGTCAGAGCACCCGGGGCGGGGTGTTGCCGGCGGCGATGATGGCCCGGCGCATCGGCACGGCGGCGAGCAGCGCGAAGCCGACCACGAAGAAGATCAACAGCGACACCAGGCCCACCCGGTACGACGAGGTCAGCTGGAACACCAGGCCGAACGCCAGCGGGCCGAGCCAGCTGGTGCCCTTGTCGCTGATCTCGTAGAAGCCGTAGTACTCGCCTTCCTTGCCGGCCGGGATGAGCTGGCTGAACAGCGACCGGCTCAGCGCCTGGCTGCCGCCGAGGACCAGGCCGATGCAGCCGCCGAGGATCATGAACGGCACGGGCGCCTCGGCCGGCAGCCGGAACGCGGCGATGATCACACCGGTCCAGAGCACCAGCGACAGCAGCACGGTCTTCCAGGCGCCGATGCGCTTGGCGAGCGCGCCGAGGGCGAGCGCGCCGCCGAACGCGAGGAACTGCACCAGCAGGATGGTGACGATCAGCGTGCTCTGGTCCAGTCGCAGCTCCTCGGTGCCGTACTGGCTGGCCAGGGTGATGACGGTCTGGATGCCGTCGTTGAAGACCAGGAACGCGAGCAGGAAGAACAGCGTCAGCGGGTACGTCTTGAGTTCGCGCAGGGTGCGCCCGAGCTGCCGGAACCCGTCGGTGAGCACATTGCCGCCCGCCTGCAGGGCGGCGGCGGTGGGGTGCTCGCGCAGCCAGCGCAGCGGGACCAGGGTGAACGCCGCCCACCACACGCCGGCGGACACGATCGACCAGCGGGCCAGGTCCAGCGTGCGCTGGGCGTTGCCCTCCTCGCTGAGCATGGTGACGGCGACGAGGTTCAGCGCGAGCAGCAGACCGCCGCCGAGGTAGCCGATGGCCCAGCCGCGGCTGGAGATGCCGTCGCGCTCGTCCGGGCCGCCGAGTTGCGGCAGGAACGAGTTGTAGACGACCACGGCGGCGCCGAAGGAGATGTTCGCGACCAGGAACAGCGCGCCGCCGAGCAGGTAGCGCTCGCCGGTGACGAACGCGAACGCGATGGTCGCGCCGGCGCCGGTGAACGCCGCCGCGGCGAGCAGCCGCTTCTTGTGCGCCGACCGGTCGGCGATCGCGCCGATCACCGGCAGCACGAACACGGTGAGGAAGACCGACAGCGAGATCAGGTACGGGTAGAACGAGCCGGCGGCGACCTTGACGCCCAGCGGGTACACCGCGCCGTCGCAGCTGTCCGCGCCCAGTTCGCAGCCGGCGGCCAGCTCGGTGACGGTGGTCAGGAACGGCCCGAGGAAGACCGTGATGACCGTGGTCTGGAACGCGGAGTTCGCCCAGTCGTAGAAGTACCAGCCGGTGCGCTCGCGGCGGGTGCTGCCCGGTCCGGCGGGGTCGGCGACGGCGGGGGTGACCGTATCGGCCATCGGGGGTCGTCCTCGGGGGGTCAGGCGGCCCAGTGGCCGCGGCTGCGGTAGACGTCGCGGAGCACGCTGACGTGATCGGTCATGATGCCATCCACACCAAGATCAAGTAAGTGGTGCATCTGGGCGGGTTCGTCGATCGTCCAGACGTGCACGTGCAACCCGATCCGGCGGCAGTACGCGAGGAACCGCCGGTCCACCACCGGCACCCGCCCGAAGGAGACCGGGACCTGCGCGGCGACCACGGACGGGGGCAGCCGCACCGGTCGCCCGTGCAGCGAGGCCAGCCGCAGCCGGGCCACGCCGCGCATGCCGAGGCTGGTGGCGACCGTCGGGCCGGCCAGCGCGCGCAGCCGCGACAGCCGGGCGTCGCTGAACGAGGCGAGCAGCACCCGGTCACCCGCGCCGGCCCGGGTGACGGTGGCGACCGTGGGCGCCACGCCGCCGTCGGACTTGACGTCGATGTTGAACCGCACCTGCGGCCAGGCGTTCAGCACGTCGTCCAGCCGGGGCACCAGGGCGGCCCCGCCGACGCGCACCGAGGTCAGGTCGGCCCAGCGCAGGTCCGCGATGCGACCGGGCTCGCCGGTGACCCGGCGCAGCGTCGGGTCGTGGAAGACCACGGGTACGCCGTCGGCGGTGGCGTGCACGTCGGTCTCCACGTACCGGTAGCCCAGGGCGACGGCACGGGCGAACGCGGCGGCGGTGTTCTCGTCGCCGTCGGCCGCACCGCCGCGGTGGGCGAACGCCAGCGGCGCGGGCGCGTCGAGGTAGCCGTGACGGGGCTGCACGCGGGCAGTATGCCCGGCCCGGGTGGCGCGCACATGGCCGGGCGATGAAATTACCTATCGTTCCCTATCGTGACTAAGATAGGGTGCGATGAGTAACGACATGTATTCGGTTGAGCAGGTCGCTGACCTGCTCGGCCTGCACGTGCGAACGGTGCGCCGCTACATCCGGTCCGGGCGGCTGCGGGCCACCCGGATCGGCAAGCAGTACCGGATCGCGCGCGCGGACCTGGACGCGCTGACCGGCCGGCCGGCCGTCGCGGCCACCGGACCGGCGGCGGAGGTGTCGAGCGTCCTGCGGCTCGACGGCGTCGACCGGGCCGCCGCCGACCGGCTCGCGACGCTGGTGCTGGCCGGCGTGAACACCCACCACGACCCGGACCGTCCGCTGCGGGTGCAGACGGTCCACGACGAGGAGCGGCAACGCATGACCATCATGATCCTGGGCGACCTCACCGCCACCGCCGACCTGCTGCGCCTGGTCGACGGTGTGCTGGGCGGCGGCAACGACCTGCTCGGCGGCGGCCGTGACTGACCTGATGCAGGAGCGCGCCGGCGTGGCGGTGCTGGTCTGCGACCCGGACGGCCCGCCGATCGCCACCGAGCGCGACGCGCTGGACCTGATCGGCGCGGCGTTCCTCGGCGCGACTGTGGTGGCGGTGCCGGCCGAGCGGCTCGACCCCGGCTTCTTCACGCTCGGCACCCGCTTCGCGGGCGAGGTGATGCAGAAGTTCGTCAACTACCGGCTGCGCCTGGCGATTGTCGGCGACATCTCCGACCACATGGAGCGCAGTGGCGCGCTGCGCGCGCTGGTGGCCGAGTCCAACCGCCACGACCAGGTGTGGTTCGTACCGGACCTCGACGCCCTGGACGCCCGCCTGCGCGCCACCCCCTGACCCCCGTCGATCTCGCGCTTGCGGCCCTCGTTCGGGGCGGTTTGCCGGGTTCAGCCGGACAGCAACTGCAAGATCAACGGGGGCGGGCGGGGGCGGTGGCTGCGTCGCGGGTTCCCGGCGGCGGGTAGGGCTGCTCCGCGAGCAGCCGGGCCAGGTGGGCGCTGTTGAGCGCCAGCGCGGCGGTGGTGCGGCCGGTCGTGTCGGGTTTGGGGCGGGCGTCGACGTAGTCGGTCTTGTGCAGCGCCTCGCCGACCCAGTAGGTGGCCCCGGCGGCCGGGCAGGTGAACCCCACCTCGTTGAGGGCCTGCTGCACCTCGGCGATGGTGTGGTGCGCGCCGTCCTCGTTGCCGACCACTGCCACCCCGCCGACTTTGCCGTAGGTACGCAGGCGGCCCTGGTCGTCGGTCTCGGACAGTTCGGCGTCCAACCGTTCCAGGACCATCTTGGTGACCGACGAGGGCTGACCGAGCCAGATCGGCGTGGCGATGATCAGGATCTGGGCGGCGAGCAGCTTGGCGCGGATGGCGGGCCAGCCGTCGCCGGCACCCTCGTCGACGGCGACCCCGAAGCGCACGTCGTGGTCGACCACGCGGACGATCTCGCCGTCGACACCCTGATCGGCCAGCGCGTCGAGCACCTCCTGACCGAGCACCTGGGAACTGGACGTCGCCGGTGAGCGCTTCAGGGTGCAGTTGAGAACGAGTGCTCGAACAGCGGTCATGGCCGGATCCTCTCCGCCTCGGGATTGCGGGACTTGATACCCGCCTCCGGGGCCGGGATGCGTCAGCCGGGGCGGTGGCGGCGGTGGGCGCGGGCGGTGTCGACCGGCCGGCCCGGGTCGACGTGGCGCGGCAGTTCCGGCTCGTCGGGGCGCAGCGGGACCAGGTCGTCGGTGATCGCGTCGATGATCCGGTCGGTGGCGTGCCGGGCCGCGCCGGGAGAGCCCGACCGCAGGTCGTCGATCGGCACCGGGGCGCCGAAGTGCACCCGGATGGCGGGCCGGCGGACGAGCGCGCGGGCCACCCCACGCAGCATCCCCTTCGGCGCGCGGTACGGCAGCACCTCGTGCGAACCCCACTGCGCCACCGGTACGACGGCGGCGCCGCTGGCGAACGCGAGCCGGGCCGTGCCGGTCTTGCCCCGCTCGGGCCACATGCCCGGGTCGAGCCCGATGCGTCCCTCCGGGTAGACGAGCACCACCGAGCCGCCGGCCACGGCCTGGGCGGCGACCTCCAGCGAGCGGTGCACGGCGGCGGTGCCGCGGTCGACGCGGATGTGCCCGGCGCGGCGCATCAGCGCCCCGATCACCGGGGTGCGGAACAGGCCGCCGGTGGCCATGATCCGTGGCGCGACGTCGCGGACCCGGCAGGCGGCGGCGAGCACGACCGGGTCGAACGGGCTGATGTGGTTGGCGGCCAGGATCAGCGGGCCGCGGCGCAGCGCGTCGGGCACGTCGCCGGTGACCTCCAGCCGGCCGACCAGCCCGACGGCGGCGCGGGCGAGCGTCTGCGCGCCCCGCCACAGCAGCGGCGCGCGCCAGAGGGTGCTGTTCATCAGTGCTGGATGGTCGCACGTGCAGGGGTGGCGGCGGGAGCCGGTGGGTCCTCCGGCAAGGGTGATCAGGGTCATTGGTCCCGGGCCGGGTGGGGCCCTGCGGCCCTGCTGCTTTCGCTACGACGCCGAGTAGTATCTACTACGTCTCGTAGTATGCACAGCTGGGGGTTTTCTGGTGGACGCGTTGGACGTCGCCCGCTGGCAGTTCGGTGTCACCACCGTCTACCACTTCTTGTTCGTGCCGTTGACCATCGGCCTGTCCGTGCTGGTGGCGATCCTCCAGACCATGTGGCACCGCACCGGTAACGAGCGGTACCTCAAACTCACCAAGTTCTACGGCAAGCTCTTCCTGATCAACTTCGCGATGGGTGTGGTCACCGGCATCGTGCAGGAGTTCCAGTTCGGCATGAACTGGAGTGACTACTCCCGCTTCGTCGGTGACATCTTCGGCGCGCCGCTGGCCATCGAGGCCCTTGTGGCGTTCTTCCTGGAGTCCACGTTCATCGGCCTGTGGATCTTCGGCTGGGACCGGCTGCCCAAACGCCTGCACCTGGCCGCGATCTGGGCCGCCGCGATCGGCACCAACCTGTCGGCGTACTTCATCCTCGCCGCCAACTCGTTCATGCAGAACCCGGTCGGCTTCCGGATCAACCCGGAGAGCGGCCGCGCCGAGCTGACCGACTTCGTCGCCGTGCTCACCAACAAGGTCGCCCTGGTCACCTTCCCGCACACGCTGGCCGGCTCGTTCCTGGTCGCCGGGTCGCTGATGGTCACCGTCGGCCTGTGGCACGTGATGCGCAACCGCGACAGCGCCGACACCGGCGCGTACCGCTTCGCCACCAAGCTCGGCTCCTGGGTCGTCCTGATCTCCTCGGCGCTGGTGATCCTCACCGGCGACATCCAGGGCAAGATCATGACCGAGGTGCAGCCGATGAAGATGGCCGCCGCGGAGGGCCTCTACACCACCGAGAGCCCCGCCTCGTTCTCCGTGCTCACCGTCGGCAGCCTCGACGGCAGCCGCGAGATCTTCGCTCTCAAGATCCCGTACCTGCTGTCGTTCCTCGGCACCGGCGACCCCAACGGCACCGTCCAGGGCATCAACGACCTCCAGGCCCAGTACGCCAGCCAGTACGGCCCCGGCAACTACGCCCCGATCATCCCGGTCACCTACTGGAGCTTCCGCTTCATGATCGGCTTCGGGCTGGCCGCCGCCGCGATCGCGCTGCTGGTGCTCTGGAGCCAGCGCAAGGGCCGCACCCCCACCAGCAAGTGGCTGCTGCGCGCCGGCCTGGTCATGCCCGTGCTGCCGCTGCTGGCCAACTCCTTCGGCTGGATCTTCACCGAGATGGGCCGCCAGCCGTGGATCGTCTTCGGCGAGATGCTCACCCGTGACGGCGTGTCCCGCAGCGTCTCCCTGACCGAGGTCCTCACCTCCTTCACCGCGTTCACGCTCATCTACGCCGTCCTCGCGGTGGTCGAGTTCAAGCTGCTGGTCCGCTATGCCCGCGCCGGCGTCCCGGACGTCACCCCGCAGACCGACGACGACGACACCGACGACGCCGAGCGCCCGCTGGCGTTCGCCTACTGACACCCCGGAGCCCAACCGTGGAACTGACGACCGTCTGGTTTCTCCTCGTAGCAGTGCTCTTCACCGGCTACTTCATCCTCGAAGGCTTCGACTTCGGCGTCGGGATGCTGCTGCCGGTGCTCGGCCGCGACGACCGGCAGCGCCGTGTCCTGATCAACACCATCGGCCCGGTCTGGGACGGCAACGAGGTGTGGCTGATCACCGCCGGCGGCGCCATGTTCGCCGCCTTCCCCGAGTGGTACGCCACCCTGTTCTCCGGCTTCTACCTGCCGCTGCTGCTCATCCTGCTGGCCCTGATCGCCCGCGGCGTCGCCTTCGAGTACCGCCACAAGCGGCCCGAGGCGTCCTGGAAGCGCCGCTGGGACCAGGCCATCTTCTGGGGCTCGGCGATCCCGGCCGTGCTGTGGGGCGTGGCGTTCGCCAACATCTTCCGCGGCGTGCCGCTGGACGCCGACCACGAGTACGTCGGCGGGCTGCTCGACCTGCTCAACCCGTACGCGCTGCTCGGCGGCCTGACCACGCTGGGGCTGTTCCTCACCCACGGCGCGGTGTTCCTGGCGCTCAAGACCACTGGCGACATCCGCGAGCGCGCCGGCGCCCTCGCCGTCAAGCTCGGCGTCGGCACGGCCGTGGCCGCGGTGGCGTTCCTGAGCTGGTCGCTGACCATCCGCTCCAGCGCCGCCGCCGTCGTGCTCGCCGTCGGCGCCGCCCTCGCCCTGCTCGGCGGTCTGGCCGCAGCCAAGGTACGCCGGGAGGGCTGGGCGTTCACCGGCACCGCCGTGGCGATCGCGCTGGCCGTGGCGACGCTGTTCGCGGCGCTGTTCCCGAACGTGATGCCGTCCACGCTCGACGCGGCCGGCACGCTCACCGCCACAAACGCCGCGTCCACCCCGTACACCCTGAAGATCATGACCTGGGTGGCGGTGATCTTCACGCCGATCGTGCTGGCGTACCAGGGTTGGACGTACTGGGTGTTCCGCCGCCGGATCGGGGTACAGAACATTCCGCAACACTGATCGACCTGTGGGCGCAGGGGCGCGGGGCCGGTGCGAGGGGGTCGCACCGGCCCCGCGGGGCGTTCAGCGCGCCTCGCGCAGCTCCGCCAGCCGCGCCTCGATCTCGGCCAGCTCGGCGCGCAGCTTCTCCGCCTGCTGCTCCGCCTCGGCCCGCTCGGCGGCGAGGATCTGCTCCACCGCCTCCTGCACCCCCGGCACGTCCACCAGCGCCACCATCCGCAGCGCCTCGGCCGGCTTCACCACGTACGGCCGGGCCAGCGCCTTCGTGCCCTGCTGCGCGGCCACCGTCCACTCGCCCTCGGCGTACGCCAGCGTCACCGTCAACCCCGGCGGGGTCTTCGGCTTCGCGGCCTTCACCGCCCGCTTCGCCGGCTTCGGCTCCGCCTGCGGCACCTCGGTCTTTGGCTCCTCCCGTCGTGGCGCCGGCACCCGCGGGGTGTCCAGCACGAACTCCGGCTCCGGCGCGGCCGGCGGCTGCTCCGGTTCCGGCTTCGCCTCGGCGGCCGGACGCCGCCCGGCGCCCTTCGGCGCGACCGCCACGTCGGCGGGGGAGAACGGCAGCTCGTCGCGGCCGAACCGCACCACCACGAACTCCTCCGACGCCTCCGGGTCGGTCAGCTCCACCACCTGCCCGATCTGCCCGGCGATCTGCCCGGCCGCCTCGGTGAACACCACCCGGGGCTTGCGGCCCGCCGCGAGCGCCTCCCGGATCCCCTGAACCTCGTCAGTGGACAAACCCTGACCCGCCATCACGCCCTCTTCCGTACACCTGTTTGACGCAGCCTTGATACCAGCCGGCTGCGACACCACGATGATCAGCCCCCGAGGGCCCGCAACGCCGCGTCGGCGTGCTCGTTCATGCTCAGCTCGCTGCGCACCACGGCGAGGACCCGCCGGTCCGTGCCGATCACGAACGTCATCCGCCGCGTGCTCAGCGGCCCCAGCGGCAGCCGCCGCCGCACCCCGAACGCGTCCGCCACCGCGCCGTCGACGTCGGAGAGCAGCGGATAGTCGAACCCGTGCCGGCGGGAGAACTCCGCCTGCCGCTCCACCGGATCACGGCTGATCCCCACCCGCTGCGCGCCCACCGCCGCGAACTCCGCCGCCAGATCCCGGAAGTGACAGCTCTCCGCCGTGCAGCCCCGCGTCATCGCCGCCGGATAGAAGAACAACACCACCGGCCCGGCGGCCAGGAACTCCGACAGGCGACGCGGCGTCCCCGTCTCGTCCGGCAGCGTGAAATCCTCGACCAGGTCACCGACACCCAACGCGTTACTCATGACGCGAGAATATGTAGACATCGGCGATCCGGCTCCGTCGTACCCGGCGAGCGGCGGGGAGGCACCGCCGCACGACGCGAAGGACCGACAGTGAAGTACGTCATCATGATCCACTCCAACCCGGAGCCGTGGGGCCACCCCACCTCCGAGTATCTGGCCTCCTACCAGGAGCTGCCCGCCGAGGTACGGGACCGGCTCAACGCCGACTTCGAGCAGGTGCTGACCGAGCTGCACGCCAACGGTGAGCTCGTCGTCGGTGAGGCGCTCGCCGACCCCGCCACCGCACGGCTGTACCGGTGGAGCGACGGCGCGCCGCTGGTGACCGACGGCCCGTACTCCGAAGCCAAGGAACACCTCGCCGGGTTCTTCCTGATCGACGTGGAGGACCAGGCCCGCGCCGAGGCCGTCGCGGCGAAGTTCGCCGGCCCGGGGGAGACCGTCGAGCTGCGGCCCCTGATGTGGCCGGGCGGCTCCGATCAGTAACGCCACCGCGCTGGCGGACGTGTGGCGCCGGGAGGCGCCGCACGTCCGCGCCGCGCTGCTGCGCCGCTACGGGCACCCCGACGCCTGCGAGGACGCCCTGCAGGACGCGGCGGAGGCGGCCGCCGCCAACTGGCCGCGCACCGGCGTCCCCGACGACCCCCGCGCCTGGCTGATCCGGGTCGCCGCGCGGCGACTGATCGACCGGATCCGCGCCGACGCGGCCCGTACCCGCCGCGAGCGGCTCGACGCGGCCCGGCAACCCGACGCCGGCCTCGTACCGCCCGTCGACGACACGCCGGTGACCGGCGCCGACGACACGATGCGGCTGCTGTTCCTGTGCTGCCACCCGGCGCTGAGCCGCCCCTCACAGGTCGCGCTGACCCTGCGCGCGGTGGCCGGCCTGCGCGTCGAGCAGATCGCCGCCGCCTACCTGGTGCCGGCCCGGACCATGACGCAGCGGCTGAGCCGGGCCCGCGCGACGCTACGCGAGGCGGGCGCCCGGTTCACCATGCCGCCGCCGCACGCGCTGCCCGCCCGGGTGGCCGCCGTGCTCGACGTGTGCCACCTGGTGTTCAGCGAGGGCTACACCCGCACCTCCGGCGACCAGCTCCTGGACGTCGCACTCGCCGAGGAGGCGATCCGGCTCACCCGCCAGGTCCACACCGCACTGCCCGAGCACCACGAGGTGACCGGCGCGCTGGCGCTGATGCTGCTCACCCACGCCCGGTCGCCCGCCCGCACCGACGCCGCCGGTGACCTCGTGCCGCTGGCCGACCAGGACCGCTCCCGCTGGCGCGCCGACCTGATCGACGAGGGCGTCGCGCTGCTCGGCCGGGCCCTGCCCCACGGCCCGGTGGGCCGCTACCAGCTCCAGGCGGCCATCGCCGCCGTCCACGCCGAGGCCCCGACGTTCGACGACACCGACTGGCTGCAGATCAGCGTCCTCTACGACATGCTGAGCCGGGTCGCCCCCAGCCCGTTCGTCACACTCAACCAGGCCGTCGCCGTGGCCATGGCGCACGGCCCCGACGTCGGGCTGGCGCTGCTCGGCCCGCTGCTGACCGACCCGGCCATGCGCGGCCACCACCGGCTGCACGCCGTCCGCGCCCACCTGCTGGAGCTGCACGGCGACCCGCAGGCCGCCGCCGAGCACTACCGGCTGGCCGCCCGGCTCACCGGCAGCCTGCCCGAACAGCGCTACCTCAACCGGCGGCTGGCGCGCCTGACCAGCGACTCCTGATCGCGGTCACCGCCACACCCCGGCCACCTCGGCGGCCACCGTGTCGGCCTGGGCGAACCCGGCCCGCGCCGACGCGGCCCGCCGCGCCGGATCCAGCACGTTACGGCCGATCGCCGTGCGCGCCGCCCGGTCCGGCGACACCACCGCCACCCGCGCGCCGGCCGCCCGCAGCGCCGTCACCTGCGCCGACAGCCGCGGCATCGGTCCGACCGCCGCACGGGTCGGCGCCAGCACCACCACCCGCTCGCACCCGGCCGCCAGGTCCGCGTTCACCGGCGACCGGACGCCGCCGTCGACGAAACGCCGGTCACCGATCGTCACCGGCGGCCAGACCCCCGGCACCGCGCAACTGGCCCCGACCGCGTCCACCAGCGACGCCCCGCTGTCCGCGTCGAACACCACGAACTCGCCGGAGGCCGCGTCGACGGCGGTGACCAGCAGCCGCGCCGCCGGCCAGTCCGACGACGGCAGCCGCGCCGCGATCACCGCCCGCCGCGACTGCTCCGACGGGGTACGCGCCGACAACGCCATCGCGCCGATACGCGCCCGGGCCCGCGCCGCGTCCCGGCCCACCGGCCCACGCCCAGCGCAACAGCACCCCCGTCCCGAGGCGCGCCGGCACCTCCTCGCGGGGCGGCCGCAGCTGCGCCTCGTACAACTGCGTCACCGGCGTACCCGAACGCACCTGCGCCCCGACCACCGACCCGGCCGACGTGCCCACCACCAGCTCCGCCTCGTCCAACCGCAGGCCGTGCCCGGCCAGCCCGGCCAGCAGACCCAGCTCCCAGGCCACCCCGGTGACCCCGCCGCCACCCAGCACCAACGCGCGCCCCATGTGACAGTCCTCTCCACCCCGGATGGTCCCGCCCACGGTAACGTCGCCCCCACCGCAAGGCAGGGGAGAAGTGCATTGACCTCCGTCACCATCGTCACCGGGGGAGGACGCGGCATCGGCGCGGCCACCGCCCGGCGGCTCGCCGCCGAGGGCCACGACCTGGTCATCGGCTACCGCGCCGACCACACCGCCGCCGAATCCGTGGCCGCCGACGTGCGCGCGGCCGGCCGCCGCGCGGTCACCGTCGCCGCCGACACCACCGACCCGGACCAGGTACGCCGCATCTTCGACGCCGCCGACCAGCTCGGCCCGCTCACCGGCCTGGTCAACAACGCCGGCGTCACCAGCCCGATCGGCCCGTTCACCGACCTGCGCGTCGACGACCTGCGCGAGGTCGTCGACGTCAACCTCATCGGGTACGTGCTCTGCGCCCAGCAGGCGGCCCGGCGGCTCACCCGTGGCGGCGCCATCGTCAACGTCTCCTCCGTCGCCGCCACGCTCGGCTCACCCGGCGAGTACGTCCACTACGCCGCCGTCAAGGCCGCCACCGACACCCTCACCGTCGGGCTCGCCAAGGAACTCGCGCCGCACGGCATCCGCGTCAACGCCGTCGCTCCCGGCATCATCCGCACCACCATCCACGCCCGCTCCGGCGTGCCCGACCGCCCCGACTCCGCCGCCGGGCGGATCCCGATGGGCCGCGCCGGGGAACCCGAGGAGGTCGCCGGCGCGATCGCCCACCTGCTCGGCCCGGACGCCTCGTACACCACGGGCGCGGTCCTGCGCGTCGGCGGCGGGCTCTGACACGACGGCGGCCCGGGGTGTTCGCCCCGGGCCGCCGCCTCGCCTTCTGCGCTACTGGGTGAACAGCTTCGCCGCCGTGATCACCGTCTGCACCACCCCGTAGCCCAGCAGCACCGACACCACCAGCCACGACACCACCAGGCGGGTCCGCTGCCCGCCACCGCTGTGCTCGTTCACGATCCGCTCCTCTCCGTCGGCCCCTGCGCTGTCCCGTCCCGTCCCGACGCCGGCTCGTGGTAGCGCTCCGGCACCGGCCGCACCAGCAGGTTCGCCACCAGGCCGACGGCCAGCACGCCGACCATCGTGAACAGCGCCGGCCGGTACGCCGCCGCGGTCAACGTGCCCGGCTCGCCCTGCGCGTCGAGGAATCCGTTGACGATCAGCGGCCCGGCCACCCCGGCCGCCGACCACGCGGTCAGCAGCCGGCCGTGGATCGCGCCCACCTCGAACGTGCCGAACAGGTCCCGCAGGTACGCCGGAATGGTCGCGAACCCGCCGCCGTAGAACGACAGGATCACGGACGCCAGCAGCACGAACAACGCCGTCGAGGTCTGCCCCACCAGCGCCAGCAGCAGGTACAGCACCATGCCCACACCCAGGTACACCACGTAGATCGGCTTACGGCCGATCACATCCGACGTGGACGACCACACGAACCGGCCCGCCATGTTGAACAGCGACAGCACTCCCACGAACCCGCCGGCCGCCGCCACCGACACCGCCGAGGTCCCGTTGTCGCGGAAGAAGTCCTGGATCATCGGGCTGGCCTGCTCCAGGATGCCGATACCCGCCGTCACGTTGCAGAACAGCACCACCCACAGCAGCCAGAACGACCGCGTCTTCAGCGCGTTGGCCGCCGACACGTTCGCCGTGGTCACCAGCGGCTTCTCCGCCACCGTCGACGGGTCGAAACCGGCCGGCCGCCAGTGCGGCGCCGGCACCCGCACGTTGAACACCCCGAACATCATGATCACGAAGTAGCCGATGCCGAGCGTCACGAACAGCCACACCAGCGCCGAGCCCGACGCGGTGGAACCGCTGTCCGACGGGTCGTACCCGGCGTCGTAGAACGACAGCAGCTGCCGGGACAGGGGAGAGGCCACCATCGCCCCGCCACCGAACCCCATGATCGCCAGCCCGGTCGCCAGCCCCGGCCGGTCCGGGAACCACTTGATCAACGTGGAGACGGGGGAGATGTACCCGATCCCCAGACCGATCCCGCCCAGCACCCCGTACCCCAGGTACAGCAGCCACAGCTGCCCGGTCGCGATGCCCAGCGCCCCGACCAGGAAACCCGCCGCCCAGAAACACGCCGACACGAACATGGCCTTACGCGGCCCGTTCGCCTCCACCCACGTACCGGCGACCGCGGCCGACAACCCCAGCATCACGATCGCGATGCTGAAGATCACCCCGATCGCCGTCTGACTTGTGTCGAAATGCGCGATCAGGGAGTTCTTGTACACGCTCGTCGCGTACACCTGCCCGATGCACAGATGGATCGCCAGCGCCGCCGGGGGGATCAGCCAGCGGCTGTACCCCGGCGGCGCGACGGTGTGCCGACGATCGAGTGCGGAAAGCATCGTTGCTTCCTCCGTCCAGAAGGCGAGAACAGCCCGTTCATGCCCCCACCGCACGCTGCGCCCAAACCCGCCCCGCGCCCGGCGGTCGAAACCCTGAGCCGAACGGTCACCGCGGTCCCGGCCCGTCATCACCCCACCACGGGCCGTCAGCCCTCGCCGGGGATGCGACCATGAGCAGGTGAAGATCCTGTCCATCCAGTCGTCGGTCGCCTACGGCCACGTCGGCAACTCCGCCGCCGTGTTCCCGCTGCAACGCCTCCGACACGAGGTCTGGCCGGTCCTGACCGTGCACTTCTCCAACCACACCGGCTACGGCGCCTGGCGCGGCCCCCTGCTCGCCCCCACCGACGTCGCCGACGTCATCGCCGGCATCGCCGACCGCGGGGTGCTCGGCACCGCCGACGCCGTGCTCTCCGGCTACCAGGGCGACCCCGCCGTCGGCGCGGTCATCCTCGACGCCGTCGCCCAGGTCAAAGCCGCGAACCCGGCCGCCCTCTACTGCTGCGACCCGGTCATGGGCGACGTCGGCCGCGGCATGTTCGTCCGCCCCGGCATCCCCGAGTACCTCCGCGACACCGTCGTCCCCCGCGCCGACATCGTCACCCCCAACCAGTTCGAGCTGGAGTTCCTCGCCGGCCGCACCACCGACACCCTCGACGACCTGCTCGCCGCCGTCGACACCGTCCGCGCCACCGGCCCCCGGCACGTCCTGGTCACCAGCGTCCTGCACGGCGACCTGCCCGCCGGGCACCTGGAAGTCGTCGCCGTGTCCGACGAGGGCGCCTGGGCCGTCACCACCCCGCTGCTGCCGATCGCCCCCAACGGCGGCGGCGACGTCACCGCCGCCCTCTACCTGGCGCACCTGGCCACCACCGGCTCACCGCAGACCGCGCTGGAACGCACCACAAACTCGATCTACGCGGTACTCGAGGCGACCCTCGACGCCGGCACCCGGGAACTGCAACTCGTCGCCGCCCAGGACGCCATCGCCGAGCCGCCCACCCGGTTCACCGCCCGCCGGCTGCGCTGACCGCCGCCCGGGTGCACCAGCCGCCCAGGTGCACCCGGGCGGCGACTCGCCGCTCGAACAGGTGGACGACACCACCGCCCAGCAGGCAGGATGCGGACGTGTCACCGCACCAGGGCACCGACGACCCCGCGTTCGCCCAACGGCTGCGCGACCTGACCCGGCTGCGCCGCGTCCGCGACCGCATCGACCGCGAGTACGCCAGTCCCCTCGACGTCGAAGCCCTCGCCCGCGGCGAGCACATGTCGGCCGGCCACCTCAGCCGCCAGTTCCGCCAGACCTACGGCGAGTCCCCGTACTCGTACCTCATGACCCGCCGCATCGAACGCGCGATGGCCCTGCTGCGCCGTGGTGACCTCAGCGTCACCGATGTCTGCTTCGCCGTCGGCTGTCAGTCCCTGGGCACCTTCAGCACCCGGTTCACCGAACTCGTCGGTGAACCGCCCAGCGCCTACCGCGCCCGTCACGCCCCCGACACCGCCGAGCCGCCCCCGTGCCTGACCAAACAGGTGACCCGACCGATCAGGAATCGAGAAGCCCGCACCGGTCGGCCACCGTTAGCGTGACCACCATGACGATCACCATTCACTACACGTTCCTGCCGCACACCGACGCCGACGCCGCCATCGCCTTCTACCGCGACACCCTCGGCTTCGAACTGCGCAACGACGTCGGCCAGGGCGACACCATGCGCTGGCTCACCGTCGGCCCACCGAACCAGCCCGAGACCGGCATCGTCCTGCACCCGCCGGCCGTCGACCCCGGCATCAGCGACGACGAGCGCCGCACCATCCTCGAACTCATCGCCAAGGGCAGCTACGGCGCGCTCACCCTCGCCACCGACGACCTCGACGGCCTGTTCGACCGGCTGGCGGCCAGCGGCGCCGACGTGGTCCAGGAACCCACCGAACAGCCCTACGGCGTGCGCGACTGCGCGTTCCGCGACCCCACCGGCAATCTCATCCGCATCAACGAGCGGCGCTGACGGCGCCCGCGGCGGACGCTGGCTCGACCGGAACACCCGACCCGGACGGAGAGATCATGAGCGAGGCCACCACCGGCCTGCACCGCGCCGACAGCCACGACGTCATCCGCGTCCTCGGCGCCCGCGAGAACAACCTGCGCGACGTCCACGTCGAACTGCCCAAACGTCGCCTCACGGTGTTCACCGGCGTGTCCGGCTCCGGCAAGAGCTCACTGGTCTTCGGCACCATCGCCGCCGAGTCCCAGCGCCTGATCAACGAGACCTACAGCGCCTTCGTCCAGGGTTTCATGCCCACCCTGTCCCGGCCCGAGGTCGACGTCCTGGAGGGCCTCACCACCGCCATCATCGTCGACCAGGAACGCATGGGCGCGGACCCACGCTCCACCGTCGGCACCGCCACCGACGTCAACGCGATGCTGCGCATCCTGTTCAGCCGCCTCGGTGACCCCCACATCGGCCCGCCCAACGCCTACTCGTTCAACGTCCCCTCCGTACGCGCCGCCGGCGCGATCACCGTCGAGCGGGGCCCCGGCAAGACCCAGACCAGGAAGGGCACCTTCAACCGCCTCGGCGGCATGTGCCCCCGCTGCGAGGGCCGCGGCGCGGTCACCGACTTCGACCTGACCGTCCTCTACGACGAGAAGTTGTCCCTCAACGAGGGCGCCATCACCATTCCCGGCTACAGCATGGACGGCTGGTACGGCCGCATCTTCCGCTCCAGCGGCCTGTTCGACCCGGACAAGCCGATCCGCGACTACACCAAGCGGGAACTGAGCGACCTGCTCCACAAGGAACCCACCAAGATCAAGGTCGACGGCATCAACGTCACCTACACCGGCCTGATCCCCGCCATCAGCAAGTCGATGCTCGCCAAGGACGTCGACGCCATGCAGCCGCACATCCGCGCCTTCGTCGAACGCGCCATCACGTTCACCACCTGCCCCGACTGCGACGGCACCCGCCTGGCCCCCGAGGCCCGCTCCTCGAAGATCAACGGCGTCAGCATCGCCGACGTCTGCGCCATGCAGATCAGCGACCTCGCCACCTGGGTACGCGACCTGCGCGAACCCTCCGTCGCCCCGCTGCTCAAGGCGCTGGGGGACACCCTCGACTCGTTCGTCGAGATCGGCCTGGGCTACCTCAGCCTCGACCGGCCCGCCGGCACCCTCTCCGGCGGCGAGGCCCAGCGCACCAAGATGATCCGCCACCTCGGCTCGTCCCTCACCGACGTCACCTACGTCTTCGACGAACCCACCATCGGGCTGCACCCGCACGACATCGCCCGCATGAACAACCTCCTGCTGCAACTGCGCGACAAGGGCAACACCGTCCTCGTCGTCGAACACAAACCCGAAACCATCGCCATCGCCGACCACGTCGTCGACCTCGGCCCCGGCGCCGGCACCGCCGGCGGCACCATCTGCTACGAGGGCACCGTCGCCGGCCTGCGCGCCAGCGGCACCACCACCGGCCGCCACCTCGACGACCGCGCAACCCTCAAGGACAAGCCGCGTACGCCCACCGGCGCGCTGCCGATCCGCGGCGCCCGCACCCACAACCTGCGCGACGTCGACGTGGACATCCCCCTCGGTGTCCTGGTCGTGGTCACCGGCGTCGCCGGCTCCGGCAAGAGCAGCCTCATCCACGGCTCACTGGCCAGACGCGACGACGTCGTCAGCGTCGACCAGACCGCCATCCGTGGCTCCCGCCGCAGCAACCCGGCCACCTACACCGGCCTGCTCGACCCCATCCGCAAGGCGTTCGCCAAGGCCAACGGCGTCAAACCCGCCCTGTTCAGCGCCAACTCCGAAGGCGCCTGCCCGACCTGCAACGGCGCCGGCGTCATCTACACCGACCTCGGCATGATGGCCGGCGTCGCCAGCACCTGCGAGGACTGCGAAGGCAAACGGTTCCAGCCCGCCGTGCTCGACTACCACCTCGGCGGCCGCGACATCAGCCAGGTCCTCGCCATGTCCGTCGACGAGGCCGAGATCTTCTTCAGCGACGGTGAGGCCCGCACCCCGGCCGCCCACACCATCCTCGACCGGCTCGCCGACGTCGGCCTCGGCTACCTCACGCTCGGCCAGCCGCTGACCACGCTGTCCGGCGGGGAACGCCAGCGCCTCAAGCTCGCCACCCGGATGGGGGACAAGGGCGGCGTGTACGTCCTGGACGAACCCACCACCGGCCTGCACCTGGCCGACGTCGCCCAGCTGCTCGGCCTGCTCGACCGGCTCGTCGACGCGGGCAAGTCCGTCATCGTGATCGAGCACCACCAGGCGGTCATGGCGCACGCCGACTGGATCATCGACCTCGGCCCGGGCGCCGGTCACGACGGCGGCCGGATCGTCTTCGAGGGCACCCCGGCGGATCTGGTGGCCGCCCGGTCCACGCTCACCGGCGAACACCTCGCCGACTACGTCGGCGCCTGACCGGCGCGCCCGCTGAGATCCCCGGCCGCGCCGCGGACCTCAGCGGGACAGACCGGCCATCCGGGCCGGCGGCGCCGTGCCGGGCTCCACCAGGCCGCACTGGTACGCGGCCACCACCGCGTGCGTCCGATCCCGCAGCCCCAGCTTCGTCAGCACCCGGCTGACGTGCGTCTTGACAGTCGCGTCGCCCAGCACCAGATGCTCGGCGATCTCCCGGTTCGACATCCCGTACGCCATCAGCACCAGCACCTCCCGTTCCCGCGGGGTGAGCCTGCGCATCTGCACCGGGGTGGGCAGTCCCGGGTCGGGCCGGGCGGCGAGGTCGTCGAGCAGCCGCCGGGCCACCGCCGGATCCAGCCACGCCTCGCCGTCGGCCACCGCCCGGATCGCCGACACCAGCTCGGCGGGCGCGGCGTCCTTGAGCACGAAACCGGACGCGCCCGCCCGCAACGCGGCGTGCACCGCCTCGTCCACGTGGTACGTGGTCAGCATGATGATCCGTACCGGCTGCTGCGGGTCGTCGATGAGCTGCTCGTCGGCCATCAGCCTGGTCGCGGCCAACCCGTCGGTGCCGGGCATCCGCACGTCCATCAGCACCACGTCCGGGCGCAGCCGCCGACTGACCTCCACGGCCTGCGCCCCGTCGTCGGCCTCGGCGACGACGTCGATGTCGGGTTCGTTGGTGAGCAGCATCGCGAGTCCCGCCCGTACGAGCGGCTGGTCGTCGGCGAGCAGCACCCGGATCATGAAGGCTCCCGTCGTCGGCGGCCGGGACAGTGGCCCCACCACATGATCATCGACGCCGGCGGCGGCGGCCACCCTGATGTCGCACAGCGGACACGCCGTTCACCCGACAGCCGGCGCCCCGCCGTCACCGGAGGCCGCCACGAGGTCGCCGTGCTGCGCGACCGGCAGCGTCGCGCTCACCCGGAACCCGCCCTCGGCACGCGGCCCGGCGACCAGACGACCGCCGACACGCTCCAGCCGCTCGGCGAGGCTGGCCAGCCCGTTACCGGTCGACAGCCCCGCCGCCGCGCCCGGCTCGCGGCCCGAGCCGTCGTCGTCGACGCGCAGCAACAGCACCCGCTCCTGCCACCCGAAATGAACAGTCGCGCAGGCCCGCCGGCCGACGTGCTTGAGCGTGTTCGTCAGGCTCTCCTGCACCGTCCGGTACGCCGCCAGCTCGATGCTCGGATCCAGCGGCCGAGGGCTGCCGGACACCGACATCGTCACGGTCAGCCCCGCGCACCGCATCGACGTCAGCAGCACCTCGATGTCGTCCAGCCGCGGCTGCGGACCCGGCTCACCGTCGCCCACCGGCCCCGACTCGGCCCGCATGACCGCCAGCAGCCGCCGCAACTCCGCCATCGCCTGCTGCCCGGCCTGCTGAATGTGCAGCAGCGCCTCCCGGGTCCGCTCCGGATCGGACGCGCTGATCCGCGCCGCGCCGGCGGCCTGCAGCACCATCACCGTCACCGAGTGGGACACCACGTCGTGCAGCTCCGCGGCGATCCGGCGACGCTCCAACGCCACCGCCTCCGCCCGCGCCACACGCCGCTCCCGCTCCAACTGGGCCACCCGCCGCCGGTGCCGCCGCACCACCGACCCGGCCGCCCACGCAGCCGCGTAGATGAGCGCGAACATCAACGCGGTCACCACGAACTCCCCGGCCCGCGCGCCCGCACTCGGCTCCACCCGGAACGAGTCGAACGCGCTGAGCAGGCTCCGCGCGCACGCCGCCGCGTACGCCGCCGCCGACACCACCAGCGGCCGCAACGCCGCCACCGTGTACAACGCCACGATCAGGCCCGCCCACGGCCGGTAGTCGTGCAGCAGGAACCACATCGCCACGCCGTGCACGCACTCGAACGCGAACACCGCCACCGGCGCGCGGGCCCGCCACCACAGGGCGCCGACCGACAACACCGCGGCGAGCACCTGCAGCCACTGCCGGGCCGGGCCGACCGGCTCGCTCTGGATCACCACGGACGACGCCGTGAACAGGTCGAGCAGGCCCAGCACCGGCAGCAGCAGAAGATCGTGACGCCACCATCTCGCCGCCCGCGCCGGGGCGGACGGCGCCACCGCACCGGTCACCGACGTCATCGGCGGATCAGGAGTTTTCCGTAGGGCAGCCGATGCCGAACAACCGGCACGTCCAGGACAGCGGCGAGCCGTCGTCGTCACCGCCGCCGTCACCGTCCGGCGACGGCGTGGCCGCGCCCACCCGGTGCGTGGTCACCGGCACCGCCGTCCGGCCCGGCGCACCCGCCCGGCCCGCCCCCACCAGCACGACCGGCGCCACGACGTCCGCCGCCGCGTCCGCGGCCACCCGCCACCGCCCGTCCGCGTCGTCGGCGAGCATCGCCAACACCCGCCGCACCGCCAAGGCATCAGTGCCGTGCCCACCGGGAACCGTCGCACCGGCCAGCGACACCATCACCAGGTCCGCCTCGTCACGGTGCAACACCGACACCTCGGCGACAGCGAGCGACCGCGCGTCCCCACCGGCCACCCCCACCAGCCGCACCGCGTCGCCGGAACGCGCCCGGCCCGCACCCACCGTCCTCAGCAGACACCGCCGTCCGTCCAACGGCACCCCACGCGCGACGGTCACCCACCCCGCCGGCCGCTGCGCCTGCAGGAACACCACCACCGGCGGCGACTGGACCTCGGTCCTCATCACAGACCTCCACAGAAGGAAATGCGGGCGAACAGCCCGCGTACGCGAGAAATTCTGGTCCACACCGGCCCGCCGGACGTCCCCGTACCGGGTGACATCCGGTGTCACCTTCCAGACGGACCCCCGACGTCCACCACCGGGCCGGGACGGACCCCGAACCTCGCCCCACGGCCGGACGCCAGGACCGGCCGGCTACCACCACGATGGAACCAGTCCAGGCGACAACGGCAACACACCGAACCCGTCCCGGACACCCAACCCATCGTCACGGCCGCGAGGTTTGCCATGCCCACGCCCGGAGCGTTCCTGATCGCCGACCCGGTCCACGTCGACTCACCGGCGTACGTCGCCGACACGGCGAGCCGGTTCCCGCTGGCCGACCAGACCCCGCCCGACGGCTGGCGCGTCGCCGAACACGGCGGCTGGATCATGTGGCACCCGCCGCAGGCGCAGCTGCCCCAGCAGGGCTGGAAAATCCACGTGTCGGTGAACCTCGACGACGCCGCCGACGTCCTCGACCTGGTACGCGACCACTGCGTGACCCACCGGGTCGCGTTCAAGTTCCAACGCAGCCGCCGCCTCGCCCTGGTCAACAACGAGAAGTACGCCCACCGCGCCGGCAGCGGCAAACTCGCCGCCCTCTACCCGGCCGACGACGCCGCCCTGCGCCGCGTCCTCGACGACCTCGGCGCCCGGCTCGCCGGATACCGCGGCCCCTACGTCCTCAGCGACCTGCGCTGGCACGACGGACCCCTCTACCTGCGCTACGGGGGATTCGCCGAACTCTGGTGCGTCGACGGCGACCAGCCCGTCCCCGCCGTCGCACGCCCCGACGGAACCCTCGTCCCCGACCGCCGCGAACCCGTCTTCACCGTGCCCGACTGGGCCCCCGTGCCCGACTTCGTCGCCGAGCACATCGCCGCCGTCGCCGCTGTCGACGCGCACACCGACGACGAACCCCCGTACCGCATCGAGGAAGCCCTGCACCACTCCAACGCCGGCGGCGTCTACCGCGCCACCGACCTACGCGACGGCCGCACCGTCGTCCTGCGCGAAGCCCGCCCGCACGCCGGACTCGACGGCGCCGGAACCGACGCGCTCACCCGCCTGCGCCGCGAAGAGACCATGCTGCGGCGCCTCGCCGGCCTCGACTGCGTCCCACGACTGCTCGACCGCCTCACCTGGTGGGAACACCAGTTCCTGGTCGAAGAGCACGTCGACGGCGACACCCTCCAACACCACCTCGCCATGCGGCACCCACTCATCCACCCCGACCCCACCGACCAGGACCTGGCCGACTACACCACCTGGGCACTCGACGTCATCGACCAGGTCCAGGCAGCCCTGGCCCGGATACACGCCAGGGGAGTGGTCTTCGGCGACCTGCACACCGCCAACATCATGATCCGCCCCGACGGCCGGATCGTGCTCGTCGACTTCGAACAGGCGTACCTGACCGACGAGGACTTCACCCCCTCACTGGGCGACCCCGGCTTCGCCACCCCCCGCATCCGCCGAGGCACCGCCGTCGACACCTACGCCCTCGCCTGCCTGCGCCTCGCCGTCTTCGTACCGCTGACACCCCTCGCCGCCCTGTGCGACGACAAGTTCGACGACCTCCTCACGATCGCCCGGCGCTTCCCGCTACCACCCGGATACCTCGACCGCATCCGCGACGACCTGCACGCCGCACTGCACCCACCCACGCCCGGCCGCCGCCGCGTCACCCGCCACCAGTGGTCCGCCGACCCGCGCCAGCTGATCGAATCCCTGGCCGCCGGCATCCGCGCCACCGCCACACCACACCGCACCGACCGGCTCTTCCCCGGCGACCCCGGCCAGTTCCCGCACGGCGGCGCCACCCTCGCGCACGGCGCCGCCGGCATCATCTGGGCACTCGTCACCACCGGCGTCGACTACCCCGAACGCGACGAACACCTCGACTGGCTCACCCGCGCCGCCCGCCGCCTGCCCGCCGCCCACCTCGGCCTCTACGACGGCCTCGCCGGCATCGCCGCCCTCCTCGACCGCACCGGACGCCACGACGACGCCGACGAACTGCTCGACCGATGTCGCACCGGCCTGCACCACCGCTACGGCCCCGGCCTGCACAGCGGCCTCGCCGGCATCGGACTCGCCCTGCTGCGCCCCGGCCGACCCGCCCCCGACGACGCCCTGCACATCGGCGACCGACTCGCCCGCACCCTCACCGGCGACACCACGCAACCCGTACCCGAACCCACCCGCCCCGGCCTGCTCCACGGCTGGTCCGGCCCCGCGACCTTCCTCACCCGCCTGCACGAAACCACCGGCGACCCCGCCTGGCTACGCGCCGCCCGCACCGCCCTGCGCCGCGACCTGCAACACACCGTCCGCGACGACAACGGCAACCTCCACGTACGCGACGGCGCACGACGACTGTTCTACCTCGACGAAGGCAGCGCCGGCATCGCCGTCGCCGCACACACACTGCTCCGCCACGGCGAACGCCAGTGGCTGCGCGACATCGTCACCACCGTCCGCCGCACCATCGACGTCGAATTCGTCCTGCTGCCCGGCCTCTTCCACGGCCGCGCCGGACTCCTCGCCACCGCCGCACTGCTCACCGACGACCCACCACGCCGCGCCACCCCGCACGGCCCCATCGGACTCGTCCGCGACGACGCGCCCCACCACGTCCCCGCGCACCTGACCCGCCTCGCCTGGCACGCCTACGCCCTCGACGGCCACCTCGCGTTCCCCGGCGACACCCTGCTGCGCATCTCCACCGACCTCGCCGCCGGCGGCGCCGGAATCCTGTCCGCCATGCACGCCGCGCTGCACCGCACCGCCGTGACGCTGCCCTTCCTCGACGCGCCCACCCACGTCGCGCCCACCGGCCACCTCCTCGCCGCGAGCTGAACCCCCGCCCGGCGCCCACAGACCCCGTCGGAACCACCGACGGCCAACCCACCACACCCGAGAAGGAGGTGAACCCCCATGACGAAGCTCCTCAACCTGCAGGCCATGGCCACGCAGAACGGCACCCGCCACGCGGTCCCGCCGCAGTCCAGCAGCATCAGCATCGCCTGCTGCAACGGCTGAGACGGCAGTGGCGAACGGGCCACCAGCCCCAGCCACACCTGATCCGCCTGGCGACCCGGGCGGGCGGCCACCGCCCGCCCGGGTCCGTCGTCAACCCGGCCCGGTGAAGCCGGCATCCCGCCCGCCACCACGCACACGGAGCCCCCATGCCGCCCACCGGCCTACGACACAACCGCGACTTCCTCCTCATCACCGTCGCCCGCACCGCGTCGAAACTCGGCACCCAGGTCACCGCCGTCGCCACGCCGCTGCTCGTCCTGCTGACCACCGGCTCCGCCACCGACGCCGGCCTCGTCGCCTTCGCCGAAGGCATCGCCCTGGTCCTCGTACTCCTGCCCGCCGGCCTGCTCGCCGACCGCCGCGACCGGCGCATCCTCATGCTCTGCTGCGACGCCGGCGCGCTGCTCGCCGTCACCGGCGTCACCGTGCTCGCCCTCGTCGGACACGCGCCAGTCCTGCTCATCGCCGTCCTCGCCGCCGCCACCGCCGGCCTCGGCGCCGCGCTGCAACCCGCCGCCGCGGCCGCCACCCGCGCCGTCGTCCCCGCCCGGGACCTGCGTACGGCCACCGTGTTCAACGAGACCCGCAACGGCGTCGTCCACCTCGCCGGTCCGCCGCTCGGCGGCTTCCTGTTCGGCCTCGCCCCGGCACTGCCGTTCCTCGTCGACGCGCTCTCCTACGCCGTCTCCCTGGTCGCCGTGGCCCTGCTGCGCGGCCCACTCGGCCGGTCGGCGACCACGCCGGGGGAGTCCCTGCCCCGGCAGGCCGTCGCCGGGGTCCGGTTCCTGTGGCGGCAACCGTCGCTGCGGTTCACGCTGCTCTGCGGCGCCGTCCTGAACTTCGCGTTCGCGGGCGTCCTCCTGGCGATCATCGTCGTGCCGGTCCGCAACGGCGCCTCCGGCCTGTCCGCCGGAACCGTCATGGCATGCGTCGGCCTCGGCGCCGTCGCCGGATCACTCGTCGCGTCCTGGCTGACCGCCCGGGTACCCACCCGCTGGCTGATCCTCGCCGTCGTCTGGGCCTGCGCCGTGCTGACCGCCGCGATGGCCACCACCGACAACGGACTGGTCCTGGGCGCGCTGGCCGGCGCCTGCGTCCTGGTCGTACCGGCCGCCAACATCAGCATGCTGACCCTCCAGACCCTGCTCACCCCCGGCGACCTGCAGGGGAGAGCGAACGCCGCGACCAGCTTCATCGCGCTGATCGTGGCGCCGTTCGGCCCGGCCCTGTCCGGCCTGCTGATCGACCGCGTACCGGCGCCGGTGGTGTTCGGCAGCTTCGCGGCGATCATGCTGGCGCTCGCCGTCGGTGCCACCGTCGCGCCCGCCGCACGGGCCATGCCCGACCTGCGGGCCGTCGAGGAAGCCCCGGAGCCCGGCGAGGCCGAGCGCCGCGACCCGCAGCCGGTCTGAGCTGATCTTCGTACCGGCAGGCAGGGGAGAGGTGCTGGTCCTTCCGGGGACGTTCGGATGATCACGAGAGCGCCTCGCCCGTGCCACCATGTAGGGCCCTCCCAGACAGGCCACAAGGGACGAGGTGCCGGCATGGAGCTGCGTAGGAGCCGAGAGAAGCTGTGGAGGGGCCTCACGGTCTTCGGAGTCGGCGTGCTCCCGCTGCTGTACCACACTTCCGCGTCGACCGGACGATGGATCCTTCTCGGCCTCTGGCTGGTGTCGGCCGGCCTGTTCGTCGCCTACCAGCTCAGGCCGTTCCGGTTCCGCATCGGAGCCGACGGACTGGACCTGCGGGTCGCCGGGCTCAACCGGCTCGTGGCATGGGCCGAGATCGACGCTGTCGTGCTCGACCAGCCGCTACCGTCCCGTGGCCGGAACCAGAGAGCCGCAAAGGTGCTGCTGGTGCCGGCCACCGCCGCGACGATCGACCGTCCGCTCACCGGCCGGAGCCCGGTCGACGGGCGGCCGGCCCTGAAGCTGCTCGACCTCGATCAGGTGCGGCAGCCGGCGGACGACGTGGCGGACGCCCTGGCCCGGTTCGGGGCAGGGCGATTCGCAGACGTCCGGCAGCAGGCCCCGGAACTGTCCGACGACGCGGATACGCCGGACACGGAGGCCCTGACGTTGTTGGCCGACCTGACACCGCGAGTCCAGAAGGCGCTCGACTCGGGGCAGGTGTCGCAGCGGCAGGCGGTCAAGGCAGAGGTGGACGCGGCACTCGCGAGACTGCAGGCCGGAGGTCACCAGCCACGGCTGGCCGCGCTTCTGAAGGTCATGTCGGACACCCTCGGCGAAGACGTAAAGCCCTCCTGAGCCGTGATTCGATAATGCACATTATGTCAAGTAAAGCTCCGGCGGGCCTCCCCGGACGTCCTCGCGAGGCGGCTGACCTTCCGGGACTTGGAGGTCCGGCCAGCTGCCCCGTCGCACCGCACACCTAGGCGCGGCCCGCCGACGCCGCACTCTCAACCCATCCACCGCTCCGGCGATCATGAGGTTGGCGGCGACAAATGGGACAGCATCCGCGGTCAACTTCATGATCGCCGGAGCGCAGAGGGCACCGGCCCCTTTCACCGCCCTCCCTGCTCCGGCCGAGTGCCGACAGGTGTGACTGCCGCTGCCAGTACGCGGATGTGGCTGCATCGGAGCGCCCGGGTTGCCGCCACCTCGGCGTAGTGGAGTTGATCATCGACTGAGCGGGCCGCGCTCCCCCTCGAAAGGACCCCCTGGCAGGGACGCGAGAATCATGCATAATATCCCTTATGCATGACAAACCGGACGAAACGGTAGGCGCTCTGATCGAAGAGTTCCTGACCGCCCGGGCCACCCGCAAGCCCTCCCCCCACACCCTGGCCGCGTATCGGAGGGATCTGACCGCAGTGGCCGAGCTGATCGCCGCCGACGGCGACGCCACTCCCCTCCCCCTGGACCGGGTCGCGGTCAGCTCCCTCTCCCCCAGAGTGATGCGCGCGGCGTTCGCGCGGTTCGCCGCTCCCCGCGCCGCCGCGTCGGTCCATCGTGCCTGGTCGACGTGGAACAGCTTCTTCACGTTCCTAGTGGCCGAGGGCGTCGTACCGGGCAATCCGATGCCGGCAGTGGGGCGGCCCCGTACGCCGCTCCCCCGACCCAAACCGCTGCGGGGCGAGGACACCCCGGAGGAGCTGCTGGCGGCGGTGGCCCGGGCGGAGGGCCGGCAGCGTGACCCGTGGCCGGAGCGCGACCTGGCGGTGCTGGCGCTGGCGTTGTGCGCCGGGTTGCGCCTGTCGGAACTGCTGGCGCTGCGGGTGTCGTCGGTGGCGGGGCGCGACGGCGAGCGGCGGGTGGACGTGGCGGGCAAGGGCGGGCGGCCCCGTACGGTGCCGATCGAGGATGCCGTGGACCGGGTGCTCACGGGTTATCTGGACAGCCGGCGGCTCCGCTTCGGGGCGCGCAGTGTGCGGCCGGACTCTGCGTTCCTGGTGGACCGCCAGGGTGAGGCGTTGCGGCGGGGTGGGCTGCAGTACCTGGTGGAGTCGTGTTACCGGCGGGCGGGCATCGGTGACCGCGTGCCCCGGGGCGCGCGGTTGCACGCGCTGCGGCACACGTTCGCGACGCGGTTGGCGGAGGACGGGGCGAGCGCGGCGGAGATCATGCGGTTGCTGGGGCATGCGTCGTTGGCGTCGTCGCAGACATACATCGAGGTGACGGCGGGTCAGCAGCGGGCGGCGGTGGCGGCGAATCGCACCAATCGGGCGTTGTCGGGGTTGGCGCCGCGGCGGTGAGGGCCGCGCGGCGGTCTGCCGGGCTGGCAGGATTGGGCGGATGCGGGTGGGTGCGGCGCGGGCGGTGGCGGCCGGGTGGGTACGGGAGCGGATGCGCGTTGACCCGTCGGTCGAGGGGGCGTTCTTCAGCGGGTCGACTGTGGGGTTGCCGGACGACGCGTTGTTGCCGCCGTGGTCGGACGTGGATGTGTTGCTGGTGTGCCGGGAGCCCGGTGTGAAGGTGGGCAAGTTCGTGCATCGGGGGGTGCTGCTGGAGGTCAGCACGATCACGTGGGCGGAGTTGGGCGGCCCGGAGGATGTGCTGGGGTCATGGGTGTTCGCGCCGATGTTGCGTACCGATGGGGTGATCGCGGATCCGTCGGGCCGGTTGGGCGCGGTGCGGGAGCGGGTGGCGGCGGGGTTCGCGGATCCGGTGTGGGTGCGGGCGCGGTGTGCGGGTGTGCGGCGGCGGATCGAGGCCGGGTTGCGGGCGGTCGACGCCGAGCTGCCAACCGCGGAGCAGGTGTTGGCGTGGGTGTTTCCGACGTCGTTGCTGGCGGTGTGGCCGGCGGTGGCGGGGCTGGTGGATCCGACGGTGCGGCGGCGGTACGTGCGGGCGGAGCGCGTGTTGTCGCGGTTCGGGTTCGCCGATCGGTATCCGGGGTTGCTGGACACGCTCGACGGCGGCGGGGCGGGTGTGGACGTGACGCGGGTGCGGGCGCATCTGGCCGGGTTGGCGGTGGTGTTCGACGAGGTATCCGGGCTGCCGCGGGAGGGGTTCGCGTTCGGGGCGGATCTGGGTGCGGCGGGGCGTCCGGTGGTGTTCGACGGTGCGGTTGAGCTGATCGGGGCGGGGCGGCATCGGGAGGCGATGTTCTGGGTGCTGGTGACGTACGCGCGGTGTCATGTGGTCTTGGGCGCGGTGGCGCCGGAGCGGGAGCGGGCGTTGCGGCCGGCGTTCCAGGCGGTGCTGGCGGATCTGGGTGTGGCGTCGGCGGCGGATCGGCGGCGGCGGGCGGACGGTCTGCTGGCGGCGTTGCCGGGGTGGCAGGTGGTGGTGGATGCGGTGGTGGCGGAGGCTGTGGCAGGCTGAGGGGGAACGCGACTGGCGGCACGGGGATGGGTGAACCATCGGGGAGCTCGTCGTGGGGGTCGACCGCCTGGGCCCCTGCGGGCGAGGTGTCGTATGTCTTCTGCGCGGTTGTTGCCGGGTGCTCCGGTGGCGGAGCGGGTGTTGTCGGAGGTCGCCGCGTCGGTGGCCGAGTTGCGTGCGGCGGGGGTGACGCCGGCGCTGGCGACGGTGCTGGTGGGTGACGACGACGCGAGCGCGGGTTATATCCGGATCAAGCAACGCCAGGCGGCGGAGCTGGGTTTCGTGTCGCCGCACGTGCATCTGCCGGCGTCGGCGTCGCAGGCGGATCTGCATGCGGTGCTGGCGGATTTCAACGCGGACGCCACGGTCCACGGGGTGCTGGTGCAGTATCCGATCCCGGGTCATCTGGACTACGACCGGGCGTTGGCGGTGCTGGATCCGGACAAGGACGTGGACGGGATGCATCCGGTGAACATGGGCCGGCTGGCGTTGGGGTTGCCGGGTCCGTTGCCGTGTACGCCGGCGGGGATCGAGGCGTTGCTGGCGTTTCACGGTGTGCCGGTGGCGGGCCGGGAGGTGGTGATCCTGGGCCGGGGTGCGACGTTGGGTCGGCCGCTTGCGATGTTGCTGGCGCAGAAGCGGCCGACGGCGAACGCGGCGGTGACTGTGGTGCACACGGGGGTGGCGGACTGGCCGCGGTACACGCGGCGGGCGGAGATCCTGATCGCGGCGGCGGGGGTGCCGGGGATCGTGCGGCCGGAGCATGTGCGTCCGGGTGCGGTGGTGGTCGGTGGTGGGGTGCGGTACGAGGGGCGGCGGTTGTTGCCGGACGTGGACGAGTCGTGTGCCGAGGTGGCGGGTGCGATCACGCCGCGTGTGGGCGGGGTGGGTCCGACGACTGTGGCGATGTTGTTCCGTAACGCGGTGGACGCGGCGCGGCGGCAGGCCGGGCTGGGTTGAGCGTCAGCCGAGGTCGACGACGAGGGGCCGGTGGTCGGAGATGATGGCCAGCGGTGTGTGGACGGCGGTGACGGGTGGGAGCCGGTCGAGTGCGTGCCGGTCGGCGAGGATGTGGTCGAGTTGGACGCGGGGTTGCCCGGCCGGGTAGGTGGGGCGGCGGGCGAGGGGTCGCCAGCGGGTGAGCGCGGCGGCGGGTCCGGCGGGCAGGTTGAGGTCGCCGAGCAGGATCCGGGGTGCGGGCAGGGTGCGCAGGGCGCGGATGACGCGGCGTAGTTGCCAGACGTTCCAGCCGGGGACGAAGGACAGGTGGGTGGCGGCGACGGTGAGGGGGCCGTGGGGGGTGTCGAGGACGGCGGCGAGCACGACGCGGGGTTCGTCGCGGAGCAGGATGAGGCCGCCGCCGGGTCCGGGTGCGTAGATGGGTGAGCGGACGGGGGCGGCGCGTAGGCGGGTGACCTGCCAGGAGCGGACGGGGTGGCGGCTGATCAGGCCGATGCCGTAGAGGGGTTCGCCGTGGCCGTCGTCGTCGTGGGTGAGGGGGCGGAACTGTTCTCCGGGGGTGCCGACGACGGCGGCGGCGAAGCGGTGGTGGTCGGCGTGCAGGGCGCGGGCGGCCAGGGCGGTGAGGTCGAGTTTGCTGCTGCGGGTCTGGTCGCGGTCGACTTCCTGGAGGGCGAGGACGTCGGCGTCGAGGGCGGTGACGGCGGCGGTGAGCCGGTCGGGGTCGACGAGTCCGTCGGTGAGGGATCGGCCGTGCAGCAGGTTGAAGGTGGCCAGGCGCACCTGGACACCCTACGTCGTCGTGGCAGTCTTGCCGGGTGCTGAGACTGTTGTGCTGTTCGATGCTGGTGTTCGTGGCGGTGGGGTCGGTGGGGGTGTGGTTGCGGCGTCGTCGGGGCCGGTGAGGCTTGCCACAGGTGGCGTTGTCGCTGGTGGCGGGGTGGGCAGAATGCGGCGGTGGATGCCCTGTCGTTGACGACGTTGCTGACCGCTGCCCTTGTCGCGGGGTGGGTGGACGCGGTGGTGGGTGGCGGTGGTCTGTTGTTGTTGCCGGCGTTGCTGGTGGCGGCGCCGGGTGTGCCGGTGGCGACGGCGTTGGGCACGAACAAGCTGGCGGCGATTTTCGGTACGTCGACGGCGGCGGTGACGTATGCGCGGCGGACGAAGCTGGACTGGGGTGTGGCGGGTCCGGCGGCGGGGTTGGCGGTGCTGACGGCGGGGTTGGGTGCGGCGCTTGCGGGTGCGGTGCCGGGTGGCGCGTACCGGCCGGTGGTGCTTGTGGTGCTGGTGGCGGTGGCGGTGTTCGTGATGGCGCGGCCGTCGCTGGGTGTGGTGTCGTCGCCGCGGCGCACGCCGGGGCGGGTGGTGGTGGCGGTGGCGGTGGCCGGGTTGGGCATCGCCCTGTACGACGGGTTGATCGGTCCGGGTACGGGCACGTTTCTGGTGTTGGCGTTCACGGCGATTCTGGGTTCGGATTTCGTGCACGCGTCGGCGATGGCGAAGGTGGTGAACGCGGGTACGAATCTGGGTGCGCTTGTGGTGTTCGGGTTGACGGGGCACGTGTGGTGGGCGTTGGGTGCGGCGATGGCGGTGTGCAACGTGGTGGGGGCGGCGGTGGGCGCGCGGATGGCGTTGCGGCGGGGTGCGGGGTTCGTGCGGGTGGTGCTGCTGGTGGTGGTGCTGGCGTTGGTGGCCCGGTTGGGTTACGACCAGTGGTTGGCGGGCTGATCGCGGTGGCGGTGCGGGCGGAGCACGATCGGGCGGTGCTGGCGGGTCTGCTGGGCCGGGATCCGGTGTTGCACGCGTACCAGTTGGGTGATCTGGACGATTTCTTCTGGCCGTACACGTCCTGGTTCCGGCGTGGCGACCAGGTGGTGTTGCTGTATCACGGGGTGGAGCTGCCGACGTTGCTGGCGTTCGCGGCGCCGGATCGGGTGCCGGACCTGGCGGGGTTGCTGGCGGAGGCGGCGCCGGTGTTGCCGGCGCGGATGTGGGCGCACCTGTCCCCCGGTCTGGAGGCGGCGGTGGGCCGCTGCTTCGTGGTGTCGGAGGCGGCGGCGCATCACCGGATGGCGTTGACGGATCCGGGGCGGCTGGCGGCGGTGCCGGCGGTGGGTGAGCCGTTGGGGCCGGCGGACGCGGCGGAGCTTTCCGGGTTGTACGCGGTGGCGTATCCGGGGAACTGGTTCGATCCGCGGATGCTGGACACGGGCCAGTACGTGGGCGTGCGGGAGCGGGGCCGGCTGGTGGCGGTGGCGGGGGTGCACGTGTTCTCGCCGCGCTGGCGGGTGGCGGCGCTGGGGAATGTGACGACGCATCCGGACGTGCGGGGTCGGGGTCTGGGTGCGGGTGTGGTGGCGGCGTTGTGCGCCCGGCTGCGCGCGTCGGTGGATCACGTGACGTTGAACGTGCGGGCGGACAACGCGGCGGCGGTGCGGCTGTACGAGCGGCTGGGGTTCTCCCGGGTGGCCGGGTTCACCGAGTGCGCGTTGACGTCAGCGGCCGCGGCTGGGTGAGTCGAACCGGCCGGCGCGGATCTCGCGCAGGGCCCGGCGGCGGGTGTCGCCGCGCAGGGTGTCGACGTAGAGGCGTCCGCGCAGGTGGTCGGTCTCGTGTTGCAGGGCGCGGGCGAGGAAGCCGCTGCCGGTGACGGTGAGCGGTTCGCCGTGCTGGTCGTAGCCGTGGGCGGTGGCGTGCAGCGCGCGGGGGGTCGGGAAGTACAGGCCGGGGATGGACAGGCAGCCCTCCTCGTCGTCCTGGAGTTCGTCGGACAACTCCAACGTGGGGTTGATCATGTGGCCGCGCCGGCCGTCGGCGTCGTAGACGAACACCTGGGCGTTGACGCCGATCTGGGGTGCGGCGACGCCGGCGCGGCCGGGCGCGCCGAGCAGCGTGTCCATCAGGTCGGTGACGAGGGCGCGCAGTTCGGCGTCGAAGCTGGTGACGGGTTCGCTGGGGGTGCGCAGCACGGGGTCGCCGATGATCCGGATCGGGCGCATAGTCATGTCCGGAAGGCTATCCGTTGCTTACCGCTGCGCGGGGGGCACCCGCCGGGGCGGCGACGCTCGTAGGGTGTGCGGACACCGACGCTGGGAGGCTGCCGCATGTATCCGCCGATCGAGCCGTACGCGCACGGGATGCTGGACGTCGGGGACGGGCAGCGCGTGTACTGGGAGACGTGCGGCAATCCGGACGGCCGGCCGGCGCTGGTGGTGCACGGCGGCCCGGGTTCGGGCGCGGGCGCGGGGTGGCGGCGGCTGTTCGACCCGGCCGTGCACCGGATCGTGTTGTTCGACCAGCGTGGCTGTGGGCGCAGCACTCCCCTGGCGTCGGATCCGGCCACCGACCTGTCGGTGAACACCACCGGGCATCTGCTGGCCGACATGGAGGTGCTGCGCGCGCACCTGGGGATCGACAGGTGGCTGTTGTGCGGCGCGTCGTGGGGGTCGTCGCTGGCGCTGGCGTACGCGCAGCGGCACCCGCAGCGGGTCAGCGCGCTGGTGCTGTTCAGCGTGGTCGCCAACACCAGCCGGGAGATCGAGTGGTTGACCCGGGACATGGGCCGGGTGTTCCCGCAGGAGTGGGCGCGGTTCCGTGACGGGGTGCCGGAGGCCGACCGGGACGGTGACCTGTCGGCGGCGTACGCCCGGCTGCTCGACGACCCGGACCCGGCGGTGCGGGAGCGGGCGGCGCGGGACTGGTGCGACTGGGAGGACGTGCACGTGTCCCTGGCGGGCGGGTACGCGCCGGATCCGCGGTTCGCCGATCCGGTGTTCCGGTACGGGTTCGCCCGGCTGGTGACGCACTACTTCGCGAACCGGGGTTTCCAGCCGGACGGGCAGGTGCTGCGCGACGCGGGCCGCCTGGCGGGGATTCCGGGGGTGCTGGTGCAGGGCCGGCTGGATGTCAGCGGCCCGCCGGACATCGCGTGGCTGCTGACCCGGGACTGGCCTGATGCGCGGCTGGAGATCGTGGAGTCCGGCGGGCACGGCGGCGGGCACGGCATCGGCGAGCGGGTGGTCGCCGCCCTGGACGCGTTCGCCGCCGGCCGGTAACCGCCGCGCACGGCCGCTACCGGCCGGCGGAGCCGCCGCGAGCGGGCCGGCCCGTCAGCCGGCGAGCAGGGCGCGGATCGGGGCGGCTTTGGCGGCGGCCTCGGCGACCTCGGCGGCCGGGTCGCTGTCCCAGGTGATGCCGCCGCCGGCCCACAGGTGCAGCAGGTCGCCGTCGGCGGCGGCGGTGCGGATGGTCAGGCCCAGGTCGAGGCGGTCGGGTCCGACCCAGCCGAGCGCGCCCATGCTCGCGCCGCGTCCGACCGGCTCCAGCGCGGCGATCTGCGCCAGCGCGGCGCGTTTGGGCGCGCCGGTGACCGAGCCGCCGGGGCAGACCGCGCGCAGCAGGTCGGCCAGGCCGAGGCCGTCGGCGGGCGCCGCGGACACCGTCGACTCCGCCTGCCACAGGTCACACCAGCGGCGTACGGCGAACAGCTCGTCGACGCGCACCGAGCCGGTGCGGGCGACGCGGGCCAGGTCGTTGCGTTCCAGGTCGACGATCATGACGTGTTCGGCGCGTTCCTTGGCGGAGGCGAGCAGCTCGCGGCGGCCGGCGGGGGTGGCCGGGCGGGTGCCCTTGATGGGGCGGGTGACCAGGCGGCCGTGTTCGACGGCGATGAGGGTTTCCGGGGAGGCGCAGCCGAGCGCCCAGCCGGGGCCGTGCAGGGTGCCGCCGTAGCGGGCGCCGGGCAGCGCGGCGAGGCGGGCCAGCGCCGGCCGGGGGTCGCCGGTGTACGGGGCGGCGGCGTGGCCGACGAGGTTGGTCTGGTAGACGTCGCCGCGGGCGATGGCGGCGCGGACCGCGTCGACGGCGGCGGCGTGCGCGGCCGGGGTCCAGCTGTCGCGCCACGGTCCGAGCCGCCACCGGGCGTGGGCCGGTGGCGGGGTCGGCGGGGGCCGGTCGGTGTGGTGGTAGACAACGACGACCAGGTCGGGCAGCGTCGGCGCGGGGCTCGGCGCGCCGGGCGACACGCCGAGGGTGTACGCGCCGGCGGCGGCGGACAGGTAGAGCGCCGCGCCGCAGACCGCGTCGTCGGGGTCGTGGCGGCCGGGGCGGGTGAGGTCGTCGCGGGTGACGCCGTGCGCGGCGAGGAAGCGTTGTGCCAGGTCGGCGGGGTCGCCGCCGTCGGTGGCGGACCAGTGCAGGCGGGCTGTCTCGACCAGTCGGCGACGGCATCCGGGTGGGGCGCCGGGGGTATCGACCTCCACCTGTGGGAGCGCTTCCACAACGTCTGGCCCGTTACGGGTCATCCGTTCAGCCCATTCTCGGTGAACAAGACGCATCCTTGCTCGTTGCCGCTCAGTTTTCCTTGGTACTGTGCGTCACTGGTCATGTGAACCATGACACAGTGCCCCCACAGTCCGGAGAACCCGATGTGTCAGCACCAGCCCACCTGCCCCTCCGCCGACGCGACCGACCGCGAGGCCGCCCGCGTCCTCGCCTGCTTCCCTGAGCAGGGCTGGAGCCTGCTCTGCAACGGTGTCATCGTCTTCGAGGACACCGGTGAGCTGCTCCCCGACGGACGCACCATCGCCCCGCACCGGGGTCCGGCCCGTCACGCTCTCGTGGCCTGAGCCATCACGCAGCGTCAGTGAGCGTACGCGCCGGTCATGACCGGCCGGCGCGCCGGCCGGGGCGGCGAGAGCCCACCGCCCCGGCGTTCGCCGCTCAGTCCTCGAACGCCTCCGGCGCGGGACACGAGCAGACCAGGTTCCGGTCGCCGTACGCGCCGTCAACGCGCCGCACCGGAGGCCAGTAGCGGCCCGCCCGGTCCACGCCCGCCGGGTAGGCGCCCACCGACCGCGGGTACGGGTGCGGCCACTCGTCGGCCGACACCATCGCCGCGGTGTGCGGCGCGTTGGACAGCGGGTTGTCCCCCGCCGGCCACTCCCCCGAGCCGACCTTGTCGATCTCCGCACGGATCGCGATCATCGCGTCGCAGAACCGGTCCAGCTCGGCCAGGTCCTCACTCTCGGTCGGCTCCACCATCAGCGTCCCGGCCACCGGGAACGACATCGTCGGCGCGTGGAAGCCGTAGTCGATCAGCCGCTTCGCCACGTCGTCGACGCTCACGCCGGTGGCCTTGGTCAGCGGACGCAGGTCCAGGATGCACTCGTGCGCGACCAGGCCCTTGTTGCCGGCGTACAGCACCGGGAAGTGGTTACGCAGCCGCGCCGCCACGTAGTTCGCGGCCAGGACGGCCACGCCGGTGGCGCGGGCCAGCCCGTCGGCGCCCATCATCCGCAGGTACGCCCACGGGATCGGCAGGATCCCCGCCGACCCGTGGTTGGCCGCCGAGATCGCCGGCCGCCCGTCGGCGCGGGCACCGAGGGGGTCGCCGGGCAGGAACGGCGCCAGGTGCGAACGCACCGCCACCGGCCCGACGCCGGGGCCGCCGCCGCCGTGCGGAATGCAGAACGTCTTGTGCAGGTTCAGGTGCGACACGTCCGCGCCGAACCGGCCCGGCTTGGCGAACCCGACCAGCGCGTTGAGGTTCGCGCCGTCGACGTACACCTGACCGCCGGCGTCGTGGACCTTCGCGCACAACTGCGCGATGCCGGTCTCGTACACGCCGTGCGTCGACGGGTACGTCACCATGATCGCGGCGAGCGCGTCCCGGTGCTTGTCGATCTTCGCGTCGAGATCGACCAGGTCAACGTTGCCGTCGGCGTCGCAGCCGACCACCACGACCCGCATGCCGGCCATCACGGCGGACGCGGCGTTGGTGCCGTGCGCCGACGACGGGATCAGGCACACGTCGCGGTGGGCCTCGCCGCGCTCGCGGTGGTAGCCGCGGATCGCCAGCAGCCCGGCCAGCTCACCCTGCGACCCGGCGTTGGGCTGCACGCTGACCGCGTCGTAGCCGGTGACCTCGGCCAGCCAGCCCTCCAGCTGCGCGATCAGCTCCCGGTACCCGGTGGTCTGCGCGTTCGGCGCGAACGGGTGCAGGTGCGCGAACTCCGGCCAGGTGATCGGTTCCATCTCGGTGGTGGCGTTGAGCTTCATCGTGCACGACCCCAGCGGGATCATGCCGCGGTCCAGCGCGTAGTCGAAGTCGGCCAGGCGGCGCAGGTAGCGCAGCATCGCCGTCTCCGAGTGGTGGCTGTGGAACACCGGGTGGGTGAGGAACTCCGACGTGCGGGCCAGCCCGCCGGGCAGGGCCGCGTCCACCTCGCCGTCGAACCCGTCGACGCCGAACGCCGCCCACACCGCCTCCAGGTGCGCGGGCGTGGTGGTCTCGTCGCAGGAGATGCCGACCCGGTCGGCGTCGACCAGCCGCAGGTTCACGTTGCGCGCCGCGGCGGCGGCCACCACGTCGGCGGCCCGGCCCGGCACGGTCGCGGTGACGGTGTCGAAGAACGCGACGTCCGCGACCTGAACGCCGCCGGCGCGCAGCCCGGCCGCGAGCCGCGCCGCCGCCTCGTGGGTACGCCGGGCGATGGCGCGCAGCCCGTCCGGGCCGTGGTAGACGGCGTACATGCCGGCCATCACGGCGAGGAGCACCTGCGCGGTGCAGATGTTGCTGGTCGCCTTCTCCCGGCGGATGTGCTGCTCGCGGGTCTGCAACGCCAGCCGGTACGCCGGGTTGCCGTCGGCGTCGCGGGACACCCCGACCAGGCGGCCGGGCAGCATCCGCTCCAGCCCGGAGCGCACCGCCAGGTAGCCGGCGTGCGGCCCGCCGAAGCCCATCGGCACACCGAAGCGCTGGGTGGTGCCGGCGGCGATGTCGGCGCCGATCTCGCCCGGCGGGCGCAGCAGCGTCAACGCCAGCAGATCCGCGGCGACGGTCACCAGCGCGCCCACGCCGTGCGCCGCGTCGACCAGTGCCCGGTCGTCGCGGACCGCGCCGGACGCGCCCGGGTACTGCAGGTGCAGGCCGAAGAACTCCGCCGGCAGCTCGTCGCGCTCCACGTCGATCACCCGCACGTCGATGCCGAGGGGCTCGGCGCGGCTGGTGATCACCGCGACGGTCTGCGGCAGCGCGTCGGCGTCGACCACGTACACCGGGCTCTTGCTCTTGGACGCGCGGCGCGCGAGGGTCATCGCCTCGGCCGCGGCGGTGCCCTCGTCGAGCATCGAGGCGTTCGCAGTGGCCAGACCGGTCAGGTCGGTGACCATGGTCTGGAAGTTCAGCAGCGCCTCCAGCCGGCCCTGGCTGATCTCCGGCTGGTACGGCGTGTACGCGGTGTACCAGGCGGGGTTCTCCAGCACGTTGCGGCGGATCACCGCCGGGGTGTGCGTGCCGTGGTAACCCAGACCGATCATGGACACGGCGACGGTGTTGCGGGACGCGAGGGCGCGCAGCTCGGCGATCGCCTCCCGCTCACTGGCCGGGGCGGGCAGGTCCAGGGTGCCGTGCCAGCGGATCACCTCGGGGATCGCGGCGTCCATCAGCTCGTCGACGGAGCCGTAACCGACGGCCTCCAGCATCCGGCGCTCGTCGGCCGGGCCGGGGCCGATGTGCCGGTCGGCGAACTGCTCTGCGGTCATGCGCTGCGCTCCTTGGGGGGCGAGGTCGACGGGTCGGCCTCCCCCTGAGTCGCGCTGACGCGCTCCACAGCGCCTGCCCACGTGGTCCTTTTGCCTGAGAGGTTCCGGGGAGAATCTGCCCCTTCGGCGCCGCCGGGATCGGCGGTCTCTCCCACGTGGGTGGTACCGGCACCCCCAACGCTACCAGCGGGCGTGTTTCCGGCTCATGTCCCGGGGTTGTCGATCACACCGGCGCCGGGGCCGCCGCGCACCGGTCCGCCAGCGCGCGCAGGGTGGCGCCCAGCGGCGCGTCCAGGCGCAGCGCCGCGTAGGTGTCGCCGCGGGTGACGCCCTGGTTGACGATCGCCACCGGGATGCCGTGGCGGGCCGCGCGCAGCACGAACCGCCGCCCCGACATCACCGTCAACGACGACCCCAGCACCAGCAGCGCCCGGGCCCCCTCCACCAGGGCGAAACAGTCGGCCACCCGCGGCGCGGGCACCGTCTCGCCGAAGAACACCACGTCCGGTTTCAGCATGCCGGTGCCGCACAGCGAGCAGTCGACGGTGCGGAACCCGGTCACCGCCTCGTCCGGCAGGTCCACGTCGCCGTCGGGGTTGACGCGCGCCACCCGCGCGTCGAAACCCGGGTTCGCCTCCGACAGGCGCCGGTGCAGCTCCTCGCGGCCGGTGGCGTTGCCGCAGTCCAGGCACGTCACCTCGTCGAGGCGGCCGTGCAGCTCGATCACACCGGTGGCGCCGGCGGCGGTGTGCAGCCCGTCGACGTTCTGCGTGATGATGCCGCCGAGCAGCCCGGCCGCCTGCAGCCGCGCCACCGCCCGGTGCCCCTCGTTCGGCGCCGCCCGCGCGATCATCTGCCAGCCCAGGTGGCTGCGCGCCCAGTACCGCCGCCGCGCCAGCGGATCCCGGGTGAACTCCTGGTACGTCATCGGGGTGTGCCGGCGGGACGCGCCGCTGGGCCCCCGGTAGTCCGGAATGCCCGACTCGGTGGACAGGCCCGCACCGCTGAGCACCACCACGTCCCCGGCGGCCACCAGCCGCGCCAACGCCTCGAACGCCTCACTCACCCGTCCATGGTCCCTCGCCGGACCCGCACCTCCCACCCGGACGCCCGGCGGGGCGCGCCCGGCCGGGCTACGTTGATCGCATGCGCGTCGTCATCGCCGGAGGGCACGGCAAAATCGCCAAACTGCTGGAGCGGGAACTGGCCGGACGCGGAGACACCGCGCTCGGGCTCATCCGCAACCCCGACCACGCCGCCGCGCTACGTGCCGCCGGCGCCGAACCGGTCCTCTGCGACCTGGAACACACCGACGTCGACACCCTCGCCGCCCACCTGGCCGGCGCCGACGCCGTCGTGTTCGCCGCCGGCGCCGGACCGGGCAGCGGCGCCGCCCGCAAGGACACCGTCGACCGCGGCGCCGCAGTGCTGCTCGCCGACGCCGCCGCACAAGCCGGCGTACGCCGCTACCTGCTGGTCTCCTCCATGGGCGTGGACGACGCACCCGCCGACGGCACCGACGACGTGTGGGCGGCGTACCTGCGGGCCAAGAAGGCCGCCGAGGACGACGTCACCGGCCGGGACCTCGACGTGACGGTGCTGCGGCCCGGCCGGCTCACCGACGACGAACCCGAAGGCCGCATCACGCTGGCCCGGCACGTCACCGGCGGCGCGATCAGCCGCGCCGACGTCGCCCGGGTCCTGCTGGCCCTGCTCTACGCCCCCGGCACCGCCGGGCACACCCTCGAACTGGTCGGCGGCGACACCCCCATCGCCGAAGCGATCACCGCCGTCACCACCTGAGCCGCACCGCCCGGCCCGCCGCACCGCAGGCCGGGCGGTACGGTCACCGCTGATGCCGGGGCAACGCCGGCTGCGGCGCGCCGCCACCAGCCGCCGGCAACTCCCGGGAGATCCGCTCCATCGTGCGCGCCAACTGCTCACTACCGTCGTCGAGATGCCGGGCCGCCGCCTGCATGTGCGAGATCATCATCTCGCCGAAGATCCGCAACGCCTCCCGCGTCGCCACCGAGTCGTCGAAGCTGCCCCCGGCGGCGCTGCGGTACTCCGCCACCGCCCGCTCGGCCTCCTGCTTCGCCTCCTCCGCCGCCGCCCGCATGTAACTCTCGTACTGGGTACGGGCGTACTCGGCCACCCGGCGCGCGTAGTCGTGCGCCTGCGCGATGATCTGCTCGGCCTCCCGCTGCGCCGCCGACAGCAGGTTGACCTCCTTCGCCGCCGGCGCCGCCGTCTTCTCCGCGCTCGGGATCACCCCGTGCCGGTGCAGCTCCAGATGGTCGTTGAGCCGCTCGTTCTCCGCCCGCAGGTCCCCCACCTGCGCCGCCAGCAGATCCAGCTCGTCGGCCACCTGCAACCGGAACCGGTCCACGTCCGCCGGGTCGTACCCGCGCCGGGTGAACGCCGCCGACCCGAACTCCCACCGACGCACCCGGTCCGCGGTCAGCCGCACCTGCACCGGACCCGACACGTGCTGCGAGTCATAGCTGCTGATCGGGCTCGCGCTCACCGGATCACCTCTGTTCCCTCGGCCACCGTCCGCCAGGACGGGCCGTACCAGTGCTTGCCGAAACCCTCGTGGTGCAGCTGGCCCGGCTGGTAACCCGCCGCGGTCAGCGCCGCCACCGAATCACCGACCATCTCGTCGGACCCGCACACATACACGTGCCTCGACCGCCAGTCCCCGTCGGCCAGCACCCGGTCGGCCAGCCGCACCATCTCCCCCGGCCGCTGCGGATCCGATCCGGCCACGTACGACACCCGCAACCACGGATGCGTCGCCGCCAACTTGTCGATCGCCTCGCTGTCGTAGAACTCCGTACGCGAACGGGCCCCCACATACAGGTCGACCCGCCGCCCGGAACCCTCCGCCGCCACCTGCTCCACCAGCGCCTTCACCGGCGCCCAGCCGGTCCCGGCGGCCAACAGCAGCAGATCCGACGACCCGGCCTGCCACAACGTCAACCGCTCACCCACCGGCGACGCCAGATGGATCTGATCACCCGCCGCGCACCCGTACACCAGACGCGACGACACCACGCCACCCGGCGCGGCCCGCACGTGCAGCTCCACCGTGCCGTCCGAACGCGGCGCGTTCGCCGGCGAGTAGTACCGCCACGACCGCACCGCCGGATGCGACACCCCGATCGACTGCCCCGGCCTGAACGGCAGCAGATACTGCGGGCGCACCGTCAGCACCGCCACGTCGAACGTGCGCTGCTCGTGCGACAGCACCTCCGCCACCCACCACGGCGGCGACTGCGACTCCGCCGCCTGCGCGCCGTCGGTCATCACCTGCGCCACCAGGCCGTACGCCGCGGTCCAGTCGGCCGCCAGCTCGTCGGTCCACGCCTCACCGCAGAAATGCCGCAACGTCGCCAGCAGCGCCTCACCGACCGCCGGATAGTGCTCCGCGCGCACCGCGAACTTCCGGTGATCCGCGCCCAGGTCCCGCAGGAACCCGACCAGCTGATCCACCTGGTCCACGTGGGACACCACATGCCCCAGGGCCGCCACCAGACGATCCCGCTGCCCGGCCATGTTCGTCGGGAACATCTGCCGGGTCTCCGGATGCGCCAGGAACAGCGTCGAATAGAAGTAGAGCGGCACCTGGTCGCCGTGCGCGGCGACCAGGGACCAGCTCTGCTTCAGCCGTGCCGCGTCCACGCTCAGGCATCCCCCGCCGACACGACCTGATCGCGGACCTGCCCGAGCACGACCTGCACGTCGGCGATCACGTCGGCCGGCACGCCCAGCTCCACCAGCGTCGCCGTCAGGTGCTCACCGACCTTCGCGTAGTGCTCACCCGGAATGTTCAACGGCTGGTGCGCCTCGGCCAGCCCGCGGCCGGCGTACTCGTTCGGCCCACCGAGCACCACCGCCAGCATGAGCGCCAGGTGCCGCCGCTGCTCCACCATGTCCACCCCGGTGAAGTAGCCCGCGAGATCCGCATCGGCCAGCACCTTGTCGTAGAACAACTCCACAGCGGCCTTCACCGCCGCCGCGCCGCCGATGCGCTCGTAATGGGAGATCGGGGTGGTCTCGCTCGTCACCGTCATGCTCGGTCCTTCCACCAGGGGTCCGCGGGCAGCGCCGCGTCAGGGGCTCACCGTCCGGCGCGCGAAGTCACACAGCGTTCCACCGTGACGTCGACACGCCGACGATCGGAACGGACGATAGCGCGCCCCCCACCACGCTTCACGCCGCCCCTGTCCCGATCCCGAGAACCGTCAACTACGGACAGTCAACAACAGCCGCGAATTCGATGAACACACCGCAGTCAGCCGAGCACCCCCGGTCAACCCGCAGCGCGTACCGTCCCTTTCGGACATTGCGCACCGACCAGCCGCGACCTGCGGATACACCGACCGGGCCGCGCCCGACCACCGGACCGGGCCCGCCCGGCCCGCGCACAGCACACCCCGTCACCAAAACACGAATCGCGCCACACCCTTTTCGGGCGCGGCGCGATCCCGTCAACGAGACGCGATGCAGGTCACCCGGCCCGGCGCCGCGCCCGACGCGCCGCCAGCTCGTCACCCACCGCGTCCGCCTCCGGCTCCACCGCCGGAGCAACCGGCTCCTGCCCACCCACCGGCTCCGCCGGCAGATGCGACAACGAACCCTGGATCTCCTTGAACGCCCCACCGATCGCGATGCCGAACACGCCCTGGCCGCCCTGCAACAGGTCGACCACCTCCTCCGGCGACCGGCACTCATACACAGTCGTCCCGTCGGAAATCAACGTGATGCCCGCCAGATCATCCACCCCACGCGACCGCAACGCCTCGATCGCCTTCCGAATGTTCTGCAACGACACCCCGGCGTCCAGCAGCCGCTTCACGACCTTCAACACCACCAGGTCGCGGAACGAGTACAACCTCGACGTCCCCGAACCCGAAGCATCACGCACACTCGGCACCACAAGCGCCGTACGCGCCCAGTAGTCCAACTGCCGGTAACTGATGCCCACCGCCGAACACGCGGTCACACCCCGGTAGCCGACCTCACCGTCACCGACCGACTCAGGCCCCACACCCGCCTGCTGCTCCGCACCCGGACCAGGATCCCGCGGCTCGTGCATCCGGACCAACCTCCCCGCGTCCGTGGCGGTGCCGCGCCGACTCCCCGTCACGCGCACCCCTCGACACGGCAACCCTATCGCCGCCGCCCACACTTCACCCGCAGGAGACACCGCGACACGCCGCGCGACCGCCCGGCACCAACGACACACGGCGGCCAGCCATCACCCACAGTGACAACCACCGCCGCGCCGACCCCGGCCACCCGGCCGGGCACACCTCAACCCGCGAAGTCCTCCGGACGCACCTGATCCAGGAACTCCCGGAACTTCTCCACCTCGTCCTCCTGCTCGTCCGGAATCACGATCCCCGCCTCGCCGAGGACCTGCTCCGCACAACGAATCGGAGCGCCGACCCGCAACGCCAACGCGATCGAGTCACTCGGCCGCGCCGACACCCGCACCCCGTCACCCAGCAGCAGATCCGCGTAGAACACGTTGTCCTTCAACTCGGTGATCTCCACCGCCCGCAACGGCGCCTGCAACGCCGCCAGCACATCCCGCAGAAGATCATGCGTCAACGGCCGGGCCGGCTTGACCCCCTGCTGCTCGTAAGCGATCGCCGTCGCCTCGACCGCGCCGATCCAGATCGGCAGATAGCGGTCCCCCTCGACCTCCCGCAGCAGGACGATCGGCTGGTTGCTCGGCAACTCCACCCGAACTCCGACCACGCTCAGCTCGCGCACCGCCGCCTCCGTGTCGTCGTCACCTTGCACCGCGCCCCTCCCTGCACGGTACACGGACCAGGACACAGGAGTCCCACACGCTACGTGCACCACGCCTCGCCGGAGGGGCTTACCCCGGCAAGCCTACGACACGCTCCCCCGACCAGATCTTTCCGCGCCACCCCACGACGAAGGGCCGGGCGTCCACGACACCCGGCCTCCACCGACAACATCACCGGCCCAACGTCGACCGCAGCCCCACCCGCACCAACGCCGCGTGCAACCGCTGCGACAACGCCACCAGCTCCCGCGCCGTCTCCGCCGCACGAGCCCGCGCCGCCGGATCACTCTGCCGCGCCAACGGCGCCACAAGCTGCGCGAACAAACCAACCTCACGATCCGCCGCCGACCGGTACGCCCGCAGATGCCGAGGCTCCAACCCGTACGCCGCCAGACCCGCCACCGCACTCGCGATGATCAAAGCATCCGCGTCGTACCAACCCGGCGGATCCGACACCAGCACACCGAGCCGCTCCAACTCCGCAAGCGTCGACTCGTCCACGCCGCTACGCGAGATCAGCCCCGCCCGGTCCAGCCGCACCTCCGACGACTCGACCGAATCCACCGGCTCCCGGCCCGGCACCTCACCACCCGGACCCACAGCCACCAGATTCGGCCGCCCCCGCCCCGGCGACGGACCAGAACCGTCCCACTCGGCCAACTGCTCCCGGATCACCCGCAACGGCAGATACTGATCCCGCTGCGCGGTCAACACGAACCGCAGCCGCGCCACATCGTCCCAGCCGTACTTGCGATAACCCGCCGGCGTCCGCTGCGGCTCCACCAGGCCCTCGGCCTCCAGGAACCGCAACTTCGAGATCGTGACGTCCGGAAACTCCGGCCGCAACTGAGCCAGCACCTCGCCGATACTCATCAGCGCAGGCGCCCGCCCAGCCCCGGACGGCGTCGAAGCCGCAGGCTCGTTCACCCCCGGCCGGCCTCACCCTCCGGGCGCGGACCGGCGATGAACACCACCCGGAACTTACCGATCTGCACCTCGTCACCGTTGCTCAACGTCGCCGCCTCGACCCGCTCACGATTCACGTACGTGCCGTTCAGGCTGCCCACATCCCGCACCGTGAACGTCCCACCGTCCCGGTGGAACTCCGCGTGCCGACGCGACACCGTCACGTCGTCCAGGAAGATGTCACTGTCCGGGTGCCGCCCACTCGTCGTCACGTCGTGGTCCAACAGGAACCGGGCGCCCGCGTTCGGACCCCGGCGAACCACCAGCAACGCCATACCCGGCGGCAAAGAACCGGACATCCGGCTCGGCACCACATCGGTGTCCGGCCCCTCCAGCACTTCGTCGAGCGAACCGAGATTGAGCGTCGAAGTGACGTCGAGCGGGGGGAACTCGTCGTCTGGGCGCGTCATGGGACCACCTCACGGATCTGTTCGGTCGGCGTCAGGAAATGGCGGGTCTGGCCGCCGGGCAACACCACACCCGGCGGCTGGCTCCCCGTGCCCGGGAAGGCGCATTCCGCAACGCTCAAACTATTGGTTCTCGGTCGACTGGGCGAGCCTAGCCAGCGCCGAAATGCAGGGCAACCGGACGCGCGGAACCACGCCGCCGCCCGGAACAGCACGAACTCAGCTCTCGGTGAGCTCGCGGTACGCATCAGCGGTCAACAACCCCTCGACCGCCGCCGGATCATCCGGAGTGATCTCCACCAACCACCCCGCACCGTACGGATCCGTGTTGATCACCTCAGGGGTGTCGGCAAGCGCCTCGTTGCGCGCCGCCACCGTGCCGCTCAACGGCGCGTAGATCTCCGACACGCTCTTCGTCGACTCGATCTCGCCCAGCGACTCGCCCGCCGCCACCACCGAACCGGAATCCGGCAGCTGCACGAACACGATGTCACCCAGAGCGTCCTGCGCGAAGTGCGTGATACCGACGCGGACGACACCACCGTCACCACCGACCACCCACTCGTGCTCGGCGGTGTACCGCAGATCCTCAGGAATCACCAACTGCGTCCTTCGTCATCGGTGCACCGGAAAAACCGGCGCGGCCGCGCCCGGTCAGGAAACCGGCCGCGCGTGGTCCAGCTTGATCGGCGCGTGCAGCTGCGAAACCTCCACAACCTCACGATCCTCGGAGGTCACGTTACCGCCGCCGTCCCGCACCGATGCGACCACCCCGCCAGGAATGTTCAACGCCGTACGCATCGTCGCCGGATCCCCGATCACCATGATCGTAAACGGACCCGTCAACCGCCGCCCGTCCACCACCAGAACACCATCGGCCCCGTCCACGAAATACGTCGACGCGATGATCCGCACCGCCGAACCATCAGCGCCCTGGATCTGCATCGCCTCCGCGCCCGCACCCCGCAGCTCCTGCACCGCGTCCAGGATCCGCGTCGACGACACCGCCTTCGCCGGCCCCGAGAACCGCACCTCCAGCCCCGGACCCACCGCCGGCAACGTACCCGCCAGGATGCCCAGCTCGTCCGCCCGCCGCGTCGCCTCCTCCAGCGCCGCCTGCCGGCCCTGCTCACCCGAGCGCAACTGCCGCTGACTCTCCTCCAGGGCGTCGATGTCCTGACGCAGCCGCCGCTCCCGCGAATCCAGATCCGACGAGATCCGCACCAGATCCTCCTCCCGCGTCGCCGCGAGCGTCGGATCCGTCGACGTCGTCTTCAACTGCACCACGAGCGTGAAACCCAGCAACGCCAGCAGCACCGCGATCATCAGACCCGCCGAGGAGAACCGCCGCGACCGCGACGGCCGCGCCACCGCACCCGGCTCCGGCTCGGACTCCGGCACCGCCTCCCGCTCCGCCGGCTCCGACGACTCATCCGGCGCCGGCTCCACCGGCGCCAACGGGCTCAACTCGTCCGGATCGGGCGCGTCCGGGCGCGGATCCGGCTCACCCGCCGGACCCGACGGCCGCTCCGGCTCCACCGGACGCGGCCACCCCGTCCCCGTCTCCCTGTGTTCCTCACTCATCGCCACAAACCTACGCCCGGAACAGGTGCCGACGGATCGCCGCCACATTTCCGAAGATGCGCACCCCGAGCACGACCACCACACCCGTGGACAACTGACCACCCACGCCCAACTGGTCACCCAGGTACACGATCAGCCCCGCCACCAGCACGTTCGAGATGAACGACACCACGAACTGCTTGTCGTCGAAGATCCGGTCCAGCTTCGCCCGCACCCCACCGAACACCGCGTCCAACGCGGCCACCACCGCGATCGGCAGATACGGCTGCAACGCCGCCGGCACCGTGGGGTCCAGATACACCCCGAGCACCACACCGGCGAGCAACGCCAGCACCGCGATCATCGGCCACCTCCCGAGGGGCTGGAAGAACCACCCGGGCCGGACGACCCGGGACTCGACGAACCGGCGGCCCCCGAACCCGACGGACGCGGACTCGGACTGACCGAAGGCTCGGCGTAGCGTAGCCGCGGCTGCGGCGCCGCCGGCAAGGTGAGGTCGTCGACCCGCTTCACCCCGAACGACAGCCCCGTCGTCCGCGCCACCTCACGCATGAGCGCCGCCGCCCGGCTCTCGTTGAACCGGTCCCGCATCGACCGCGGCCCGATCGCCTGCACCTCGTACGGGCCCGTCACCGGCCGGTAGTCCACCAGGATCGCCTCACCCGCCGACCGGATCGTCGACGTCGCGGTCAACCGCTGGCCGTTCACCGCCACCGCCTCGGCGCCCGCCGCCCACAACGCGTTGGCCACCTTCTGCAGATCCGAGTACAGCACCCGGGACGGGCCCGCGTCCCCGCTGGTCACGCCGTCCTGGTCCGCCGTCGCGTCGGCCAGCCGCACCACCACGCCGTCACCGCGCACCCGAGCCAGACCGGTGCCCGCCTCCAGCGTGCGCAACCGGGACGCCTGCGAACCGCTCAGCGCCGCGTCCCGCTGCCGGCCGACCTCCTCGCGCAACTGCTCGGCCCGCTCGGTCAACCGGTCGGTCGCCGCCTCACGCCCCTTGATCTCGGCGATCAGCCCCGCCCGCGCCGTCGCCCGGCTCGGCTCCTCCGCCATCGTCTCCCGGTACGCCACCGCGAACAGGAACCCGATCACCGCCAGGACGAGCAGGCTCACCGGACGGCCCAGCACCTGCCGCACCCGCGACATGCCACCCGCCGCCCGGCGCGCCGCCGCGTCCCCGTACCCCGGGTCCAGCGGATTGCGGAACAGCTCGGTCAGGAAGTCCGGCGCGTACACCCGGCTCGACGGGTCGCGCTCCTTCTCCGCGTCGCCGGACGCCGGCCCGGTCACGCCGCCACCTCCGCGCGCCGCGCCCGCATCTGCCGTACGAGACGGCTCGCCTGCACCACGTACATCGCGCCGGCCACCCAGTAGAGGACCAGACCCCACCAGCCCAGGCCCCAGCCGATCGCGGCGGCCGCGGTGCCGATGTCCGGCACGGCGTCGGCCAGCAGCAGGATCGGGAACGCCGCCAGCAGCAGGAAGGTGGCGGTCTTGCCCACGTAGTGCACCGGCGGCGGGCCGTAGCCGTAGCGGCGCAGCACGCCGAGAGAGACCAGCAGCAGCAACTCGCGGGCCAGCAGCGCCCCGGTGAACTGCCAGGGCACCACCTCCCGCGCGGTGAAGGCGAGCAGCGTGGCCAGGATGTAGAGCCGGTCGGCCAGCGGGTCGAGCAGTTCGCCGAGCCGGCTCACCTGCCCCAGCCGGCGGGCGATCCAGCCGTCCACCCAGTCGCTGGTGCCGCCCACGGCGAGCACCACGATGGCCGCGACGTCGGCGCGGACCACGAGGAACAGGTAGAGGAAGATCGGCACGCCGACGAGCCGGACGAAGCTGATCAGGTTGGGCAGCGTGAGGACGCGGTCTCCCACGATCGTGGCGTCCCCGGAACCCGGGTGCTCCGCTGGAGCCGGCCGACGCGACACCGAACCCTCCCTTCGCAGCACGGTCCGGCAGCCGGACGAGCGGCCGCTGGAGGGACGTGCGCGTTGCCGGCCGGTCAGACGCCGGCGCCCTCTGTGATCCCGGGCTGGGACCTCCCCCGACGCGGCCGGTGATCACCGGCCGCTCAGTTGCGCTGCCACTATATCGGGCTCCCCCGCTCGGGCCGGTGGGCGCGCTGCGCCGTTGCTCAGTGTTGTGAGGGTGGGGACCGTCACAACCGCTATGGCATCCTAGGACACTAGCTGACCATCACGGCTGTTGGTCAGGATCAGCGCCGGGGTGGGACTCAGGCGGTGCGGGCGGTGGAGTCGGAGCCCGCCTGCGGCGCGACCGCCGCGGCGGCCTGACTGAACGCCACGAGCGCCAGCAGCAGCTCGTGCTGCGCACGGTTGGGCATCCGGTCGAGCACCGCCTGGACCGCACGGTGCCGGCGCTGCTGCAGGTCGCGCAGCAACGTGTCCGCCGCCGCGGTCGGGATCAGCCGCACCTCTCGCCTGTCACGCGGGTCGGCCACCCGGCGCAGCAGGCCGACGGCCTCCAGGCGGTCACAGAGCCGGCTCGCCGACGACGGGACCACGTCCAGCAGCTCGGCCAGCCGGTTCACGTTGGTGTCCGGATGGGACACGATCAGCGACAGCACCCGCAGCTGCGTCGGCGAGACGCTGACGGTGTGCCGTGAGGTCGCGGAGTCGAGCACACCGATGAGCGCCTCGGCAGCCGACTCGATGGCCGCGGCAAGATTCGGAGGTCGCTCCACCCGCTGTCCCCTGCGATCGTCCCGCTCGTGTTCGCTCCGCCGCCCCGATCACTGCCCCGTGACGTCGTCGGACCGGCCGGAACCGCGCCAGTCCAGGCAGACGACGACCGCGTCGTCACGGAGATCCGCGTCGGCGTGGTACGCATGCAGTTCGCGCATCACCGTACCAACTGCCTCGGTCGCCGGCTGCAGCCGAGTAGCCCGCATCGCGCGCGCCATGGCCCGGACGCCGTACGGCTCCTGGCCGTCGGGCTCCGCCGCGTACACCCCGTCGCTGACCACGAAGAGACGATCGCCCGGCTCCAGAGTGAACTCCTGCACGTCGTACCGGGTCTCGGCGAACATGCCCAACGGCAGTTGCTGCTCCAACGCGATCGGGGTGACCCGCCTCCCCCGCAGCCGCAGCAGTTGCGGGGAACCGGCGTCCACCGCCCGCACCACGCCCCGGCGGCTGTCCAGCTCCAGCAGCAGCGTGGCCACGTGCCGGCCGCCCCGGTGCTGGTAGTAGATGGTGTCCGAGGCCAGCTCCGCCTGCTCGACCAGGCTGCCGCCGGAACGCCGGGCGTTGCGCATGGCGTTCACCGTCATCGCCGTGAGCAGCGACGCGGCCAGACCGCTGCCGGTGCCGTTGAGCACGGTGAGGGTGAGCCGCTCACAGTCCACCGACCAGTCGAAGTGGTCACCGCCCACCGTGTACGCCGGTTCGAGCTGCCCGGCCAGCAACGCGTCGCCGTGGCGCACGCTGCGCCCCGGCAACAGGTCCCACTGCATCTCCGCAGCCATGCTCAGCCGTTCCCGCCGCCGGGCGCGGCGGTACCTGTCGGTCTCCCGGTCGGCCGCGCGGATGGCCACGGCCAGCTCGCCGGCGGCGTCCCGCGCCGCCTCCACTGTGGCCGCGTCCGGGTCACCGGGCAGCTCGACCATCAGGACGCCGAGCCGCTCCCCCCACACCGACAGCGGCAGGTAGGCCCGGCAGCGGCCGTCGTCGATGATGTCCAGGACCGGCTCCTGGCTGCTGAAGCAGCGTTGCGCCACGGTGTGTGCCGGCAACGGGCCACCGTCGGGCACGTCCGGGTCGAGCACCGGCCAGAGGCCGCTGGCGCGGTAGTCGGCGACGAACACCTCCGCCCGCGCGGCCCCGAGCGTCTGGCGCAGCACCGCGTCCGCGGTCTCCACCAGCTGGTCGGGTGGCGCCGTGCGCAGGGCACGTGACACCGATCCGGACGCCTCCGGCATGCTCATCCTCCGATGACGACTATTGCTACAGAGCAAACATCATACGAAGGACCCCCGACCGCCGAACGGCCCGCCTCGACCGGCGCGGCTCAGTCCGCCGGCCGCAGCGCCAACGCGCCGTAGAACGCGTCCGGCACCGGCTCCGGCTCACCCTCGGGCCGCCACCGGGCCACCGGCACGACGCCCTCGTCGGTGGGACGCCAGCGGCCCAGCAGCGGCGCGAACCGCTCGGGCGCGCGCATCCGGAACGCCGGGCCCATCATGGCCAGCGCCTGCGGATGCCCGGCCAGCTCCTCGCTGTCGAAGTCGATCGCCAGCCGGCTGCCCGGCGCGACCGCCCGGTACAACTCGTCCAGCGTACGGGCGAGCGTGTCGTCGTCCAGGAACGCGGCCAGCCCGAGGAACACCACTCCGACCGGCCGTCTCCCCCACCCCGGCACGAAACGGTGCAGCTGCGCCCGGTCGACGGTGCCGATGTCGGTGGCGTCGCCGTAGCCGTAACCGGCGCGGTCACTGCCGGCGAGCAGGCGCTGGCCGAGCCGGACCGTCTCCGGGTCGACGTCGGTGTAGAGGACCGTCGCCTCCGGTGCGACCTCGTGCACGTTTCCGCAGGTGGGCACGCCCGCACCGAAGACCAGGAAGCTGTCCACGCCGTCGCCGGCCATGACGCGCACGGTCCGGCCCAGGAAACCGCGCAGCGAGCGGAAGATCGCCGCGCAGGGCCCGTACGCCGCCTCGAACGCGGCGGCCGCGGCGACGTCGACCGGACGGTGGTGCCGGCCGCCGAGCCAGTAGTCGATCATGCGGGCGGTGCTCGGTCCGTCCGGCTGATCCATCGACGGGCCTCCCTCCCTGGGCGCTGTCCGCCAGCGTACCGACCGGGCGACCGGCGCGGTATCGCCCCGGGCCGGTCCCGCCGGCCGCGATACTGGCCGCGGGAGCGCCGGCCACGAGGAGGTACCTGGTGAACTCCGCTGACGGTGCGGCCGTGGTGGTCGGGGTGGACGGCTCCGAGCCGGCGACCCGGGCCGTGCTCCTGGCCGCCCGGGAGGCCGCCCGCCGCAACCGGCCGCTGCGGGTGGTCCACGGATTCATCTGGCCGCTGCTGGGCGTACCGGTGGCCGCTCCGGCCGGGGCGCCGCCGCACGCCGGCCTGCGTCACCAGGCCGAGCAACTGGTCGCCGACGCGGTCAACGCGGCCCAGGCGCAGGAGCGCGGGCTGCGCATCACCGGCGAGATCATCGACGGGGAGGCGGCCGCCGTGCTGATCGGCGAGTCCCCCACCGCCGCGCTGATCGTGCTCGGCGACCGGGGTCTCGGCGGGTTCGCCTCGCTGGTGATCGGCTCGGTCGCGCTGCAGGTCACCGCGTACGCCGACTGCCCGGTGCTGGTGGCCCGGGGCGCCGCCCGCGACACCGGCCCGGTGGTGGCCGGGGTGGACGGCTCCGCGCTGTCCCGCGCCGCCGTCGAGTTCGCCGCCGAAACGGCGTCCCACCGCGGCGCCCCGCTGCGTGTGGTGCACGCCCACCCGGGCGGCCGGTCGGCGCAGGCCGACGAGCAGGAGCGGGTCCTGGCCGAGTCGGTCGCCGGCGTCGCCGAACGCTGGCCGGACGTGCCGATCAACCGGGAGGCGGTGCGGGCCCGCCCGGTCGCGGCGCTGACCGAGGCGTCCCGGGACGCCCAACTGGTCGTGGTGGGCCGGCAAGGCCGCGGCGAGCTCAGCGGCTTGCTGCTCGGCTCGGTGAGCCAGGGGATCCTGCACCGCGCCGCGTGCCCGGTCGCTGTCGTCCGCGCCCCGGCCTGAGCGCACGGTTGGCCCCGGCCCGGGCGGGTAGACGGGTTCGTCAGCCGACGGCGACCCGAGGAGGCAGTGATGGCAGGACCCCGTCCGGGCAGCAACGCGTACGACAAGCAACGGGCACGGCTGCGCGACCTCGTCGAGCAGTCCGGGCGCGCCACCGACAAGGAGGCCAACCAGGTCGCCAACCGGATCCTGCAGGACGACCGTGGGCAACGCGGCGTGGTCCGGGGCGAACGGACCTACGGCCCCAAGGGCAACCGGGAACCGGGTGACCCGAAGTGAGAGCGGCATCCGCCGTCGACGGCGCCATCGCGGGCGCCGTCGGCAGCGCCGTGCTCAACGCGGTCTCCTACCTCGACATGGCGCTGCGGGCGCGGCCGGCGAGCAGCACCCCGGAGTCGGTGGCCGGACGGCTGGCCGACGTCACGCACGTCGACCTGGGCCCCGGCGACGAGGCGGCGAACCGCCGTTCCGGTCTGGGGCCACTGCTCGGGTACGCCACAGGCATCGCCGCGGGGGCCGCGTTCGGTCTGCTCGCCGGACACCGGCGGATCCCGTTGCCGCTGGCCACGGTGCTGCTCGGCGGTGGGGTGATGGCCACCTCGGACGGCTCGATGACGGTGCTGGGCGTGACCGATCCGCGTACCTGGCGGCGCGCCGACTGGGTCTCCGACCTGATCCCGCACCTGGCGTACGGGCTGTCGGCCGCAGCCACCTGGCGGCGGCTGCGGCCGGCGTCGGCTCGCGGTTAGCTCTCGTCGTCGGCAACCGGCTCACCGGCCGGGCCGTACGGCGACACCTGACCCTTCGGAACGGGCCGTCCCGCGTCGGCGTTCGACGTGCCCCGGCTCCGCGAACGGCCGCCCGCCTGGGTGGCCGTCTTGCGGCTGTCCTGGCTGGTGGCGCCGAGATCGTTCCGGCGCAGTTCCTCCTGCTGCGGCTTGACCACGGCTCTCTCCTTCCCGGTGGGGCGCACGGCTGTCGGCCGCGCACCAGACAGGCGTACCCGTCGCCGCCCGGCGCATTCCGGATCGGCGCGGGGGTCTGGCCGGGGCCGGGACGGGTAAGCCGGATGGATGCCAGACGATCGCAACGTCGCGCGCGCCCTGCTGGACCGGCAGTCCCGCACGTACGCGGAGGAGGCGGGGATCACCCTCGCCGACCGGCCCGGCCCGCTCTACCAGCTGCTGGTGCTCACCACGCTGCTGAGCACCCGGATCCGGGCGTCGGTGGCGGTGGCCGCCGCCCGGGAGCTGTTCGCCGCCGGTTACCGCACCCCGCAGACGATGGAGGCGGCGAGCTGGCAGGACCGGGTCGACGCGCTGGGCCGGGGCCACTACCGGCGCTACGACGAGCGGACCGCGACCATGCTCGGCACCGGCGCCCGGCTCTGCCTGGACCGCTGGCACGGCGACCTGCGCCGGCTGCACCAGGAAGCCGGCGCCGACCGGGCCGCGCTGCGCCGGTTTCTCACCGAGTTCCCCGGCATCGGCCCCACCGGGGCGGACATCTTCCTGCGCGAGGCGCAGTCGGTGTGGCCGGACGTGCGCCCGTACGCCGACCGGCGCACGCTGGCCGGGGCGAAACGGCTGGGCCTGCCGGCGAGCCCCGGCGACCTGGTCGGGCTGGTCGGCGAGGCCGACTTCGGACGGCTGGCGTCGGCGCTGGTGCGGGTGGCGCTGGGCGAGGAGTCGGCCGGCGAGGTGAGCCGCAGCGCCGCCACGGCGCGCTGAGAGCGCTACTTGGCCGGCCCGGGCTTGGTCAGGTTCCAGGCCAGCAGCGCGGCGAGCAGCGCGAGCAGCACCACACCGCCGGAGACGCCGCCCTCCCCGCCGCTATCGCGGCTTCCCGAGAAGCCGAAGTAGATCACGGCCAGTCCGGCCAGCACGGTGATGAACGTACGCAGTCCCCTGTCCTTCACGCCCGCACCGTACGACCGGCGGCGCCGCCCGGGGCGGGGATCGGGCGGCCGTCCCCCGTCCGGGTGTCAGTCCGTCTCCAGGTCGTCCAGGGAGATCGCGTGGGTCATCAGCCAGCGGGCCAGCGCGGCCATCCCGAACAGCCACAGCGGCGCCGACTCGGTGGGGCCGTTCGTGGCGTAGATGGCGAACCTCAGGTCCGGTGCGCGGTACGCCTCGATCCGCCACTTGTGGTTCTTGTCCCGCCAGACCGCGGAAGGGTCCATGGCGTCACGGTAGGTGACCGGAGCGGGCGGGCGACGCCTGTTGCGTCAGCCCGGCGGGCGGAGCACCTCGCGGGCGTCGTCGGGCAGCCGCCGGGTGGCGCCGCGCCGGTCCAGCAACTCCAGCAGCGGCACCGCCACCCGGCGGGTGGTGCCGAGCGCCTGCCGGGCGGCGCTGAGCGTGAACGGCTGCGGCAGCCCGGCCAGCACGCGCACCGCGTCGTCCGGGGCGCCGGGGAGCAGCACCACGTTCTCGGCGAGCTTCAGCAGCGCGCCGGCCCGGACGGCGGCGCCGATCTCGCGGGGGCCGAGCCCGAGGTCGGCCAGGTGGTGCGCCTCGGGCGCCTGGAACGGGCGGTCGCCGTACTCGGCCCGGACCCGGTCCACCGCCCGCGCCACCGGATCGGGCAGCGTGTGCTGCCCGGCGGCGGTGACCAGGCCGTCGCGCAGCCGCAGCGGCGGGCGCAGCAGCGCCGTGACCAGCGCGCGGTCGGGCAGGTCGAGCCGGTGCCGCAGCACGTCGACCGGCACGCCCGCGGCCAGCGGATGCTCGGCGGTGTACCGGGTCACCTCCTCGGTGAGGCGGCGGCCCAGGTCCCGCCAGTGCTCCGGGTCGGCCAGCCACTGCCCGGCCACCGGCGTCGCGGTCGGCGGCACGCCCATCCGGGTCAGGTCCCCGGCCCGGATCAGCAGCCGCCGGCGCAGCTCCCCGTGCAGGTCCGGGCGCCCGTCCAGCCCGGCGAGCACGGCCGCGCGGGCCGCTGCCGCGCCCCGGCGGCGCAGCGGCGGCGGGTCCACGTCCAGCACCGTGACGCCACCGCAGACGTGGTGCCGGCCGGGGTCGCGCAGCAGCGCCCGGTCCCCGATCAGCAGCGGCAGCGGCCGGGCCAGGCGCAGCCGGACCGTGTCCGGGCCCAGCGGCCGGACCCGGGCAGGCACCGCCGCCGAGCCGGCGTGCAGCATGAGCGTGGCCGGCAGGTCGGCGGCCGGGTCGCCGGACAGTCGCACGTCGAGCAGGTCGGTACGCCCGAACCGGCCGGGTGTGAGCAGCGCGTCGCCGCGCCCGACGCGGTCCCGGGGCAGGCCGCGCAGGTTCACCGCGACCCGGGCCACCGCCTCGACGGCGGTGTGCGCGGCGCCGAGGGAGTGCAGCCCGCGTACCCGCACCGCCTCGCCGGTGCCGGCCAGCTCCAGTTCGTCGCCGACGCGCAGCCGGCCGCCGCCGAGCGTGCCGGTGACCACGGTGCCGCTGCCGCGTACCGTGAACGCGCGGTCCACCCAGAGCCGCACCGGCGCGTCAGCGGCCGGGTCGGGCAGCCGGGCGGTCAGGCGGTCCAGGGCGGCGCGCAGCTCGGGCAAGCCGGCGCCGGTGACCGCGGAGACCGGCACCGCCTCCACCTCGCCCAGCGACGTCGCGGCGATCTCCGTGCGGGCCCGCGCCGTCGCCGGCCCTGGGTCGGCGAGGTCCGCGCGGGTCACCGCGAGCAGCCCGTACGACACACCCAGCGCGTCCAGCGCGGCCAGGTGCTCGGCGGACTGCGGCATCCAGCCCTCGTCGGCGGCCACCACGATCAGCGCGGCCGGGACCGGGCCGACACCGGCGAGCATGTTCGGCACGAACCGCTCGTGCCCCGGTACGTCGACGAAGGCGACGGTGCCGCCGGAGGGCAGCGTGGTCCAGGCGAAGCCGAGGTCGATGGTCATGCCCCGGCGGCGTTCCTCCGCCCACCGGTCCGGTTCCATCCCGGTCAGCGCCCGCACCAGCGTCGACTTGCCGTGGTCGACGTGCCCGGCGGTGGCCACCACCCACATGCCGGTCAGTCCTCCACGCTCAGCACGGCCACGCGGACCCGGTCGTCGGCGCCCTCCGGCACGGCGCGCAGGTCCAGCAGGAGCCGGCCCTGCAGCACCCGTCCGAGGACCGCCGGGTCGCCGGCGCGCAGCGGCTCGGCGTACCGCTCGGGCAGGCTCAGCGCCCACGAGTCCAGCTCCACGCCGGGCGCCCCGCCGCCGCCGACGACTGCCGCGCTGGGCACCACCTCGGCCTTGCAGCCGTCCTCACCGAGCCGGTCACGCAGCCGCTCCACCCGCTCCCGCAGCCGGACCGGGTCGGCGTGCAGCGCGTCGCGGGTGGGCGTGGTCGGGGCGTACAGGGTGGCGGCGAGCGCGGCGAGGGTGAGCTTGTCGACGCGCAGCGCCCGCGCGAGCGGGTGCCGGCGCAGCCGGTGCACCAGGTCGGCGTCGCCGAGCAGCAGACCGGCCTGCGGGCCGCCGAGCAGCTTGTCGCCGCTGGCGGTGACCAGGTGCGCGCCCGCGCGCAGCGTGGTGGCGGCGTCCGGCTCGTCGGGCAGCAGCGCGTCGGGCGCGAGCAGGCCCGACCCGATGTCGACCACCACCGGTACGCCGAGCGTGGCCAGCTCGGCGACCGGCACCGCCGAGGTGAAGCCGGTGACCACGAAGTTCGACGGGTGCACCTTCAGCACGAACCCGGTGTGCTCGCCGATCGCGGCTTCGTAGTCGGCGCGCGTGGTGCGGTTGGTGGTGCCCACCTCGCGCAGCCGCGCGCCGGTGCTGGCCAGCAGGTCGGGCAGGCGGAACCCGTCGCCGATCTCGACCAGCTCACCGCGGCTGACCACGATCTCCCGGCCGGCGGCGAGCGCGGTCGCGGCCAGCGCCAGCGCGGCGGCGCCGTTGTTCACCACGTGCACCGCCCCGGCGTCGGGCACCGCGGCGGCGAGCGCGTCCAGCGCCTCCCGGCCGCGCCGCGCCCGCCGTCCGGTACGCAGGTCCAGCTCCACGTCGGTGTGCCCGGCGGCGGCCACGAGCGCGTCCACGGCGGACGGGGCGAGCGGGGCACGGCCCAGGTTGGTGTGCAGCACGACGCCGGTGGCGTTGAGCACGGCGCGTGGCGTACGGCCGGGCAGGTCGGCGAGCGCCGCGTCGCGTACCTGATCGGGGGTCAGCTCGCCGCGGCGGGCGCGGTCCTGCGCGCTGACGATCGCGGCCTTGACCCGGTCGCGGCCCAGCGTCACGGCGGCGGCGGCCAGCGCGGGATCGGCGAGCAGCGCGTCGGTGCGCGGCACCCGCCGTCGCGGGTCGACCTCACGCATCGCGCACTCCCGGGAACGGTTTGGCGGAGACGGACGGGAATCGAACCCGCCTGGCCCGGGTCCCGGACCACACCGGTTTTGAAGACCGGGAGGGGCACCAGCCGCCTGAACGCCTCCACGCAGCAGTCAACCACAGCGGACGGGAGGCCGCCCGGGGAGGTGTCAGACCTGGTCGGCGGCCCGCCGGTCGGCGCGTTCGCGCTGCGGCACCACCGTGTACCGCGGATCGCGCGCGGAGGCGACGCCGCCGTGGAAGATCCCGAACCGGGTGCACACCGACGCGGCGATCAGCGCGCCGCCGGACAGCGCGGACAGCACCCGGCTGCGGCGACCGACCAGCGCGCCGACCACACCGGCGGCGGTCAGCGCGCGGCCCGCGCGCAGCAGCTTGCCGGGTGTGCCCTGCGTGTAGGGCTCGCTGAGCAGCCCGAGCCGGTTCTCCACCCGGTGCGAACCCCACAGCTCCATCGCCGCGCCCGCGACCGCGAGGCGCCGCGCCGGACCGGCCTGGGCGCAGGGCGCGGCCACCAGCCCGACACCGGCGCCGCTGGCCAGCGCGCTGCCCGCGAAGATGGCCGGCAGTTCCGGGTACGCCTCGTGCCACGACGGCACCGCCGTGTCCGCCAGCAGCACCCCGGTGTACGTGGCCAGCGCGGGCGCGGTGACGGCGGCGACCACACCGGCGGTGTGCCCGGCCGGGGGCAGCAGCCGGCGGCCGAGCCCCAGCACGCCGCGCTCGGGCAGCAGCGGCGCCGCCTCGGCGATCGCGGCGAGCCCGGCGGCCGGGCCGAACACGCTGAGGATCCAGGTGCCCACCGACATCGGCGAGGTCACCTTCGCCACCCGCAGCATGTGGTGGAACCGGGACGGCCGGCCCAGGTCGTGGACCAGGAAGTACGTACTCGCGCCCACCGCCGCCAGGGCGGTGACCCGGCCGGCGCGGCGCAGCGCCGGGCGGCCGGTGAGCTGCCCGCCCGCGGCCAGCAGCGACGAGCCGGCGGCGAGACCGCCGGTGAACAGGTACGCGGCGATGTCCCACCGCCACACCGGCGGCTTGAGGACGGGCCGGCCGTAGTAGGAGGTGAACTCGGCCGGCGGCACGTTGAGCTGCTCACCACCACCCTTGCCGCGCCGGCGCGGGGCCGCGTCGCGGGGCGGGTGCGGGGCCAGCCGCGCGTCGCGGGAACCCGCGTCGGTGCGCCCCACGCCAGGACCGGCCGCGGTGGCCCGGCTGCCGTTCTCCCGCTCGGCGGCGCCGCGGTCCTCCGGTCCCGTGGACAGGCGCTCGCGGAAGCGGCGGAACAGGTCACCGACCGGGCGGTCCGGGCTCACGACGATCCTCCGACGAACGCGGCGACGGCAGCCGCCGCCATGGCCAGCGCGGCGAACCCGGCCCGCTTCCACATCTTCGGCAGGTCCCGGGTGGTGACCACCGGGTCCGGCGGCAGCCCGTACACCTCCGGCTCGTCGAGCAGCAGGAAGAACGCGCCGTCGCCGCCCACGCCGTCGGTCGGGTCGTGGCCGTACAGGCGCGCCTCCGGCACGCCCCGCTCGTGCAGCGCGGCGACCCGCGTGGCGGCCCGTTCCCGCAGCTCGTCGAGCGGGCCGTACTGGATCGACTCGGTCGGGCACGCCTGCGCGCAGGCGGGCGTCATGCCCGCGCCGATCCGGTCGTAGCACAGCGTGCACTTCCACGCCCGGCCGTCGCCCTTGCGCTGGTCGATCACGCCGTACGGGCAGGCGGAGATGCAGTAGCCGCAGCCGTTGCAGATGTCCTCCTGCACCACCACCGTGCCGAACTCGGTGCGGAACAGCGACCCGGTCGGGCACACGTCCAGGCAGGCCGCGTGCGTGCAGTGCTTGCACACGTCGGACATCATCAGCCAGCGGAAGTCGGTGCGGGTCTCCGCGCCGCTGTCCCGCCCGGGCGGCTGCGCGCCGGGCATGCCGAGGAACTCCGGACCGGCCGCCATCCGTGCCGCCGCCTCCGGCCGCCCCGGCGGCAGACCGGGATTCGTGCCGGTGTCGGGGGCCGTGCCCGCGCCGACCGCCGCGGACGCGGGGCTGGTCGCCGGGCCGGTCGGGTCGCCGGCGAACGGCGGCGTGCGGTGCCCGGCCGGGCGGGGCTGCTCGATGAACGCGACGTGCCGCCACGAGTTCGCGGTCAGCGCGCCGGTGTTGTCGTACGACATGCCGAGCAGGTCGAACCCGGAGTCCGGGACGCCGTTCCACTCCTTGCAGGCCACCTCGCACGCCTTGCAGCCGATGCAGACGCTGGTGTCGGTGAAGAAGCCCATCCGGGGCGGCGCTTCGACCCAACCCGCGTCGGGGGCCGGGTCCAGCGGACCGTACAGGCTGTTGGCGTCAGGCATGCGGCTCCCCGTCCTGGTGCGCGGCGGGCGACTGCTCGTCGGTGCTGCCGGCGGCGTCGTCCCCGCCGGCCGCGTCGGTGGTCACCAGCGGGATCTTCCGGTCCGGCGTCATCCCGGCCCGCCGCTGGTAGTCGCCGACCAGGTCCAGCAGCGGCGGACCGGTGGGACGACGGCCGGGCCGGATGTCGCAGGTGCCGACCTTGCTCTCCTGGATGAGCACGTTCGGGTCCAGCGTGATGCCGAACAGGTCGTTCGCCGAGTCGCCGGTGACCAGACCCTCGGTGCCGAAGTGGTACGGCAGCCACACCTGGTGGATGATCCGCCCGTCCACCCGCAGCGGAGTGAGCCGGTCGGTGACCAGCACCCGCGCCTCGATCACCGCGCGGCCGCTGATCAGGTGCGCCCAGCCCAGGTGCGCCAGCCCGACCTCGCCGGCCAGTTCCGGGGACACCTCGACGAACATCTCCGGTTGCAGCTCGGCCAGGCGCGGCACGGTACGGCTCATCCCACCGGCGGTGTGGTGCTCGGTGAGGCGGCTGACCGTGAACACGTACGGGAAGACCTGGCTGTGCGGCTCCGGCGGACTCGGGTTCATCCGGTTGATCGGGTGCTCGTAGATCTTGCGGGTCGGGTTGGCCTGCTGACCGTAGAGCGGGTTGCGCATCGGCGACTCGGCCGGCTCGTAGTGCGTCGGCAGCGGGCCGTCCAGGACGCCGCTCGGCGCGTACAGCCACGCCTTGCCGTCGCCCTGCATGACGAACGGGTCGTCACCGGCGAGCGCGGCCGGCCCGGAGGCGCCCTCCGGCGGCCGGTACGACGGCGGCTTCGTCTTCTCGAAGTCCGGCACGTCGTAGCCGGTCCACTCGCCGGCATCCGGGTCCCACCAGACGTACTTCTTGCGCTCGCTCCACGGCCGGCCCTCGGGGTCGGCGGAGGCGCGGTTGTAGAGCGTGCGGCGGTTCGCCGGCCACGCCCAGCCCCACTCGGCGGCCACCCAGTCCTGCTCGTGGCGGGACCGGCGGCGGGCCGCCTGGTTCACCCCGTCGGCGTAGACGCCGGAGTAGATCCAGCAGCCGATCGCCGTCGAGCCGTCGTCCCGGGCCTCGCCGAACGCGTTCAGCGGGCGGCCGGTCGCCACCTCGTACCCGTTGATCTCCTTGAGCACCGCCTCGGCGCTCGGCTCCGCGTGCGGACCGTGCGTGGGGTAGTCCCAGGCCAGGTCCAGCAGCGCCCGGTCGCGGCGCTCGGTGGAGCCGGCCAGCTTCTCCCGCAGCACGCGGCCGAGGTGGTAGAAGAACCACAGCTCGGAGCGGGCGTCGCCCGGCGGGTCGACGGCCTTCTCCCGCCACTGCAGCAGCCGCTGCGTCTGGGTGAACGTGCCCTCCTTCTCCACGTGCGAGGCCGCCGGCAGGAAGAACACCTCGGTACGGCACTCCTCCGGCACGATCTCACCGGTGGCGACCTCCGGGCCGTTCTTCCAGAACGTGGCGCTCTCGATCATGAACAGGTCGCGGACCACGAGCCAGTCGAGGTTGGCCATGCCGAGGCGCTGGGCGCGGCCGTGCGCCGAGCCGACCGCCGGGTTCTGGCCGAGCAGGAAATAGCCCTTCACCTTGCCGTCGATCATGTTCAGGACCTGCTGGTACGTGCCGTGGTCGCCGGTCATCCGGGGCATGTAGCCGTAGCAGAAGTCGTTCTCCGGCGTCGCCGCGTCACCCCAGTACGCCTTGAGCAGGCTCGCCGCGAACGCCCGCGAGTTGCCCCAGAAGCCCTTCTGGCCCGGGTGCCGGATGCTGTCCACCCACCTGTCGAACGTCGGGTGGTCGGCGTGGTGCGGCATCGGCAGGTAGCCGGGCAGCAGGTTGAACAGCGTCGGGATGTCGGTGGAGCCCTGGATGCTGGCGTGACCGCGCAGCGCCAGGATGCCACCGCCCGGACGGCCCATGTTGCCCAGCAGCGTCTGGATGATCGAGCCGGTGCGGATGTACTGCACGCCCACGCTGTGCTGCGTCCAGCCGACCGAGTAGACGAGCGCGCCGGTGCGCTCCCGCCCCGAGTTCTCCGTCCAGGCACGCGCCAGCTCGAGGAATTTCTCCTCCGGGATGCCGCACACGCGGGCCACCATCTCCGGCGTGTAGCGGGAGAAGTGCCGCTTCAGGATCTGGTAGACGCAGCGCGGATGCTGCAACGTCTCGTCCCGCGGGGCCTGCGCCGGCACCGGCTCGCCGTGCGACTCGTGCTCCAGCCCGGAAGCCGAGTCACGCTCCTTGCCGGTACCCCGGATCTTGGCGTTGTCCTCCTGGCCCTCGTACTGCCAGCTGGCGTGGTCGTAGGAGCCGGTGTCCGGGTTGTAGCCGGAGAACAGGCCGTCCAGGTCCTCGGTGTCGGCGAACCGCTCGCTGACGATGTTGGCCGCGTTGGTGTACGCCAGCACGTACTCCCGGAAGTCCAGCTCGTTGTCCAGGATGTAGCGCACCACGCCGCCGAGCAGCGCGATGTCCGTGCCCGCCCGGATCGGCAGGTACGTGTCGGCGAGCGCGCTGGTGCGCGTGAACCGCGGGTCGACGTGGAAGACCTTCGCGCCGCGCTTCTTCGCCTCCATCACCCACTGGAAACCCACCGGGTGGGCCTCGGCCATGTTCGAGCCCTGGATGATGATGACGTCAGCGTTGGCGAGATCCTGCTGGAAGTCCGTGGCGCCGCCGCGACCGAAGCTGGTCCCCAGACCGGGGACGGTGGCGGAGTGTCAAATACGGGCCTGGTTCTCGATCTGGAGTGCCCCCATCGCGGTGAACAGCTTCTTGATGAGGTAGTTCTCCTCGTTGTCCAGCGTCGCGCCGCCGAGGCTGGAGATGCCGAGCGTCCGGTTCAGCGGACGACCCTCGTCGTCGACGTCCTCCCAGGTCTCCGCGCGGGCGGCGAGGATCCGGTCGGCGATCATGTCGAGCGCGACGTCGAGGTCCAGGTCTTCCCACTCGGTCGCGTACGGCCGGCGGTAGCGGACCTTCGTCTGGCGCAGCGGGCTGGTCACCAGGCTCTTGCTGGCCGAGCCCTTCGGGCAGAGCCGGCCGCGCGAGATCGGGCTGTCCGGGTCGCCCTCGATCTGGGTGACCTTGCCGTCGGAGTGGAAGACGCGCTGCCCGCAGCCGACCGCGCAGTACGGGCAGACCGAGCGGGCCATGCCGTCGGCGGTCTCGGTGCGGGCGGTCAGCGCGGCGGAGCGCGCCGACTGGGCGGCGGCACCGCGACCGAGCGGATCGGTGCCGGTGAGTTGCCGGTAGACCGGCCACCCCTGGATGAAGGTCTTCAGACCCACCCGGGCACCCCCTCCGCGTCGAGAACGGCTCTCACCTCTTCCTTCTCACCCTAGGCCAGGTGCCGGAGGCGTGCGAGTCGAGCCCACAGACAGAGCCGCCCCGGCCGAATGGCCGGGGCGGCTCTGGGCGTCGGTGTGCATGTCGCCTCTCGGCGAGTGGCGCGACGCGGCTCCAGCCGAACGGTATTCCGCGAAGGCAATTTAGGTGAGGCCCGGGGACACTGGACACACCGACGCTCTGCACAACGGTACCGGGGTCACGGTTCTTCCGCTCGTTCCTCGTGACCCCGGTCACCGCCGGGTCAGCTGTTCCAGTGCTCGGCGACCAGGTCGGCGGCCTGCTGCTCCCACTGGGCGTAGTGGTCGGGGTACGCGGAGACCTGGACGGTCTGGGCGGCGACGGTCAGGGGCATGTCGCGCCAGCCGTCGACCTGCTTGAGGCCCTTCAGGAACGCGGTCGTGGAGTACTCGGGGTCGGTGATCTGCTCCACCGTGCCCCACCCGGAGGACGGGCGCTGCTGGAACAGGCCCTGCGAGTCGTGGTCGTTGCGGTCACCGAGGTGGCCGAGGTTCTCCAGCTTCGACTCCTGCAGGGCGGTGGCGATCGACACGACCGCGGCGCGTTCGTCCATGCCGGCCTTCTTCGTCGCCGCGATGATGGCCTTGACGTTGGCGGTCTGCTCGTCGTCGAGGTCGATGCGGGACTGGGTGCCCTGCACGCCGTGCGGGATCAGCGCGGCGCTGTCGAGCTTGCTGGCGGCCTGGGTGGTGGTGACCGCGGCGTCGCGGGTGGTGGGGGTGCTGGTGTCGTGGTTGAGGGGGCCGGCGGCGAGGCCACCGGCGACGGTCAGACCGGCGATACCGAGGATGCTCTTGCGCAGGATCGTGTTCATGAGGGGGCTCCATTCGGGGGTCGACGCACCCGGGGGCGAGTGCGTGGGCACCGTCAGGCGCTCAAGAAGTCTTCGGGGGGATCCGGCTCGCTGCCCGTGGCTGCGGGGGCCGGAGACATGTCCAACGACCGCCGCCCCGGGATCATTCCGGGGTGCCGGGGGATGCTGCTGCGGTCGTTCACCAGGTATAACGCCCCCGCCCCGCCACCGATTCCGCCACCCGGGTGTCCCCGACCACCCCGAAACCCGACACCCGACGCAAACGGACACGCCCTCCCCGACACGCCCCGCTCTCCCCACTCCGGCCGTCGCAGCCCGCCGACCGCTCGGCCCGCGCACGCCAACGCCCGGGCGTCCCTGCCGCGTCGATCATGAGGTTGGCGGCACCTCGTGTCCGTTTTGTCACCGTCAACCTCATGATCGTGTGGAAGGTCGGGCCGCCGACGGCAGACCCGCCGGCACAGCGGGGTCCGCGAGAGATCTTGGTACGGAACGGACCCCATAAAGATCTCCCGGCAGGGCGGACGTCAACACGTGCACGCGCCACCGTGGGAGATCTTGGAAGGAAATGGCTGCCATAGGTGCCCAAATCTTCCAAGATCTCCGGCCCTGAGCGCTGCCGGCGACAAACCGGACGCCCCACGCCGTCAACTTCATGATCGACGCGGTGTGGGCGAGGAGGGTGGGAAGGGGGAGGCACGGAAGGGAGGGGGGTGATGGGCCGGGTTGGGGTTACCCTGATGCCATGTCGGCCACCGCGCACGCGTACCTCGCCCGGCCCGGGCGACCCGCCGTGGTGGCGCGCACCCTGGACGAGCTGACCGGCCCCACCACCGGCATCGTCGAACTGCCGGTACGCCTCATGTGGAGCAGCGAGCGCGCGTTCGACCTGGCCGACCCGGACGAACTGCTCTGGATGTACGAGAACGTGCTGCGCGAGACGACCCGGGTGGAGGATCTGCGCGAGCTGATCCACGGGGGCACGTTGCGCCGGTTGTGGCCGCTGTTGAACCTGCCCCGGGGCGTACGCCTGGCCTGGGAGGGCCGGCACCGGAGCCTGCGCCCGGCGTGACCCATCCGCACGACTTCTACCGGGAGGTGGCCCGGGTGGCGCTCGCCGCCGCCGGCCCGCACCGGTTCGTGCTCGGCGGCGGTGTCGCCTGGGCCGCGCACGGCCTGGTCACCCGCCCCACCGAGGACGTCGACCTGTTCGCCGACGTGGAGGGCGCCGCCGCGGCCGCGGCCGACGGGGTACGCGCGGCGCTGGAACGGGCCGGCTACCGGGTGGCCGAGGCGGATCCGGGCGGCCTGGGCGAGGTGTTCGACGGCTTCGACCGGGACCTGCGGGACTTCGTGGTGAGCCGGGACGGCCGGCAGATCCGCCTCAGCCTGGCCCGCCTGGACCGGCACCGCAGCCCGGTGGTGATGGACTTCGGCCCGGTGATGGACGTGCGGGACCTGATCGCCAACAAGACCGCCGCGCTGGTGAACCGGCGGGAGGTACGCGACTACATCGACGTCTCCGCCGCCCTGGACCGGTACAGCGTGGCGGAACTGCTGGAGCTGGCCCGGCAGGTGGACCCGGCGCTGGACGACGAGGACGTGCGCGCCGCCGGCCGCTACCTGGACGGGCTGGCCGACCGGCGGTTCACCCGCTACGGCCTGGACGCGCCGCGCATCGCCGAGGTGCGCCGCCGGATGGTCGTCTGGCCCCGCTGAGCAACGGAACCAGACGACCCCGCCGCGCCGCGCCGGACCGACAGACGCCCGAGTCGCGCCGGACCAGACGACCGAGCCGGGACAAGCCGGACCGGCCGGATGGGCGAGCCGGGACCAGAGACGCAGCCGGACCGGACGCTCACTTCGTCGGGCGGCCGCCCGTGACGCCGAGGATCTCGCCGGTGACGTAGCTGGACTCCTGGGAGGCGAAGTAGACGTACGCGGGCGCCAGCTCGGCCGGCTGACCGGGACGGCCCAGCGGCGTGTCGGTGCCGAACTGCTTCACCTTCTCCTCCGGCATGGTGGCCGGGATCAGCGGCGTCCAGATCGGACCGGGCGCGACCGCGTTGACCCGGATGCCCCGCTCGGCGAGGTTCTGCGCGAGCGCCTTGGTGAAGTTCGCGATGGCGGCCTTGGTGGTGGCGTAGTCGAGCAGCTGCGGCGACGGGTCGAACGCCTGGATCGACGACGTGTTGATGATCGTCGAGCCTTCCTTCATGTGCGGCACGGCGAACTTGCAGAGCCAGAACATGGCGTACACGTTGGTCTTGAACACCCGGTCGAACTGCTCGGTGGTGATGTCGAGCAGGCCGTTGTCCTGCGACATCTGGTACGCCGCGTTGTTGACCAGGATGTCGACGCCGCCGAGGTCGCGCATCGCCTGGTCGACGAGGGCACGGCAGTTGGCCTCCTCGCGCAGGTCGCACCGGACCGCGACGCCGGTGCGCCCGGCCTGCTCGATCAGGGCGACCGTCTCCCGGGCGTCCTTCTCCTCCTCGTCGGCGAGGTAGGTGACGAGCACGTCGGCGCCCTCGCGGGCGAAGGCGATCGCCACGGCCCGGCCGATGCCGGAGTCGCCGCCGGTGATGATCGCGCGCTTGCCGGTGAGCCGGTCGCTGCCCCGGTACGACTGCTCGCCGTGGTCGGGCTTCGGCCCCATCTCCTGTTCGTTGCCGGGCGGCGTCTGCTGTTGCGACGGCTGTCCCTCGCGCTGTCCGTACTGCTCGGCCGGGTGCTGCTGGGTGAACTGGTCCTCGCTCATGTCTGCGCCCCTACCCCGGTGACCGGAGGGGAAACAGCAGCACCGTGACCGTAGGGGAAACAAAACGGGCCGGTGTGGCGCACGCGACATGTGGTGGTTATGGTGCGCAACGGCGCCCACGAGGCGCGTACCCCCCATTGGAAAGGCACCTCATGACTTCCTCCTCCGGCGCCTCCCGGCGCCAGGTGCTGGCCGTCGCGGCCGCCGCCGCGACCGCTCCCCTGCTGGCCGGCGCGCCCGCCGAGGCGAAGCCGAAGCAGCCGAAGACCTGGGACCTGACGATCCTCGGCACGTCCGACACCCACGGCAACGTCTACAACTGGGACTACTACAAGGACGCGGAATTCGACGACAGCAAGCAGAACGACGTCGGCGTCGCGAAGCTCGCCACCCTGGTCAACCAGATCCGCGCCGAGCGCAAGGGCAGGGCCACGCTGGTCCTCGACGCCGGCGACACCATCCAGGGCACGCCGCTGGCGACGTACTACGCCAAGCAGGAGCCGATCACCAGCACCGGTGAGACGCACCCGATGGCACGCGCCATGAACATCCTCAAGTACGACGCGGTGACGCTCGGCAACCACGAGTTCAACTACGGCCTGCCGCTGCTGGCCACCTGGATCGAGCAGCTCGGCTTCCCGGCCCTGGCCGCGAACGCGCTCAACGCGAAGACCGGCAAGCCGGCGTTCCTCCCGTACGTGATCAAGGAGGTCAAGCTCGGCGGGCACGGCGCGCCGAAGCTGCGCGTGGGCGTCCTCGGCCTGACCAACCCCGGCGTGGCCATCTGGGACAAGGGCAACGTCGAGGGCCGCCTGGTCTTCGCCGACATGGTCGCCACCGCCGCGAAGTGGGTGCCGGAGATGCGCCGCCGCGGCGCCGACCTGGTCGTCATCTCGGCGCACGGCGGCGACAGCGGCACCTCCAGCTACGGCCCGGAGCTGCCGAACGAGAACCCGACCGCGCTGATCGCCGAGCAGGTCCCCGGCATCGACGCGATCCTGTTCGGCCACGCGCACAACGAGGTGCCGGAGAAGTTCGTCACCAACCTCACCACCGGCGAGCGGGTCCTCACCTCGGAGCCGTCGAAGTGGGGCCAGCGGCTGACCCGGATGGACTTCACGCTGACCCGGGAGAAGGGCCGCTGGACGGTCACCGCCAAGTCGGCCACCACGCTCAACACCAACACCGTGGTCGAGGACCCGGCGGTGCTCGCGGCCGTGCGCGGCCAGCACGCCAAGACCGTCGAGTACGTCAACCGCGTCGTCGCGCAGTCCAGCGTGGAGCTTTCGGCCGCCGAGTCGCGGTACAAGGACACCCCGATCCTGGACTTCATCAACCATGTCCAGACCGAGGTCGTAACCGAGGCGCTCGCGGGCGGCGAGTACGCGGGCCTGCCGGTGCTGTCCATCGCCGCGCCGTTCAGCCGTACCGCGGTGTTCCCGCAGGGCGACGTGCGCATCCGCGACGTGGCGGGCCTCTACGTGTACGACAACACGCTGGAGGCGGTCGTGCTGACCGGCGCCGAGGTGAAGGCGTACCTGGAGTACTCGGCGAAGTACTTCGTCACGCTGCCGTCGGGCGCGCCGGTGAACCCGGAGACGATCAGCGACCCGGCGGTGCCGGACTACAACTACGACGTGTTCTCCGGCGTCGACTACGACATCGACATCGCCAAGCCGGTCGGCCAGCGGATCACCCGGCTGGTGCTGGCCGGCACCGACACCCCGGTCGCGGCGGACGCCCGGTTCGTGGTGGCGGTGAACAACTACCGGCGCAGCGGCGGCGGCAACTTCCCGGGCATCGTGAAGACCCAGGTCTACAACGCCCAGCAGGAGATCCGCCAGCTGCTCATCGACTGGGCGCAGGCCAAGGGCGTCATCGACCCGGCCGACTTCTTCGTACCCAACTGGAAGCTGGTGCGCGACGGCGTGCCGGTCTTCTGACCGTGCGGCGACGGGGTCCGGGCCGGTGGCCCGGACCCCGTCAGCCACCCGCGCGCAGATGCCACTCCGACTCCCCGCCGACCGGGTCCGGCCGGTCCGGCGGGGTCTCGGTCTCCACTGAGCGCGTCAGGTCCTCCGGGCGTACCCGGGCCGGCAGTTCGCCGAAGCGGACATGCCGCAGGAACGCGTACTCCTCGTCGGTGAACGACTCGGCCGGCTCACTCATGACCGCATTGTGCGCCCGCCCGTCCCGTCGGCGCATCAACCACCACGGCAGGGGTATGCCGCCGCGACGACCGTCGGCGACGAGGTGGAGGAAACATGCGCGCAGTACGGATGACAGCGCCCGGGGTGCTGGAGCACACGGAGGTGCCCACGCCCGAGGCCGGCCCCGGTGAGGTGCTGCTGCGCGTCGGCGCGGTCGGCGCCTGCCACTCCGACCTGCACATCCTCGACGCTCCGGCCGGCGTGTTCCCGATCCCGATGACGCTGGGGCACGAGATCGCCGGCACCGTCGACACGGTCGGCGCCGGGGTGGTCGGCTGGTCGCCCGGAGAACGGGCCGCGGTCTACGGGATCATCGGCTGCGGCCGGTGCCGTGCCTGCCTGCGGGGCGAGGAGAACCGCTGCCGGGTAACCCCGGTCGGCGGCGTCGGGCTCAGCCGCGACGGCGGGCTCGCCGAGTACGTCGTGGTTCCCGCGTCCCGGCTGCTGCCGGTCGGCGACATGGACCTGACCCAGGCCGCGCCGCTCACCGACGCCGGGCTGACGCCGTACCACGCGGTGGAGCTGGCCCGGCCCCGGCTGCGGCCCGGCACCACCTGCGTGGTGATCGGCATCGGCGGCCTGGGGCACATGGGGTTGCAGATCCTGCTCGCCACCACAGCGGTACGGATCGTCGCGGTCGACACCAGCGCCGCGGCGCTGGACCTGGCCGGGCGGCTCGGCGCGCACCACGTGGTGCAGGCCGGCCCGGACGCGGTGGAGAAGATCCGTGAGCTGGTCGGGCCGCCGCCGGACGGCGCGGACGTGGTGCTCGACTTCGTCGGCGCCCAGGCGACCCTGGACACCGCCCGGCAGGTCGTCGCCACCGGCGGTCAGCTGCTGCTGGTCGGCCTGGCCGGCGGTACGCTGCCGGTCCGGCCGGTCGCCGACGAACCGCCGCCCGTGCCGTTCGAGGCCGCTGTGGCGGTGCCGTTCTGGGGCACCCGGGCCGAACTGCACGAGGTGATCGCGCTGGCCCACGACGGCCGGCTGCACGCCGACGTGCAGACGTTCCCGCTCGCGGAGGCGCCGCAGGCGTACGAGGCGCTGCGCCGGGGCGACGTGCACGGGCGGGCGGTCATCGTCCCCTGACCGGGGGCGTTCAGCCGTGCTGGAAGACCGGGGCGAGCACCTCGGCCAGGCGTGCCTTGACCGCGTCGCGGTGCGGCTGCGGCAGCGCCGGGGCGTCCCGGCTCGGCCCGATGCCGGTGTCCAGCAGCACGTACAGCGCCCGCAACGTCCGCATGCTGTTCGAGGCGTGGGCCGGCGTGGTGCCCCGGGGCAGCGCGGCGTAGCTCGCCGAGACCGGTTCCAGCCAGCCGAGCGCGTCGGCGCCGGACAGGCCGGGCCGGGCCAGCACCAGCGCGATCGCGCGGGCCAGCCGGTCGTCCTCCTGTTCGGCGAAGAGGTGCCCGGTCGGCGCGACGAGGCGGGCCGCGGCCAGGTCGAGCATGCTCGCCGGGTCGACCGACGGGTGGCGGCCGAACGTGGCCAGCAGGTCGGCGCCGTGGGCCACCGCGTGCAGCCAGCCGAGCGTCGCGTCGTACCCGCGCAGGTCGGTCTCGGCCGGGTACCAGGCACTGAACGCGGCGAGCCAGGCCGGGTCGAAGTCGCCCCAGCTGACGATCATGTCCAGCACCAGCGGCGCGAACGTGCGGGCTTGGATCTCCGGGTCGGTGAACCGCTCGGCCATGATCGCGCCCAGCTTCGCACGGCGGCCGGCGTCGATCACGTCCCGGGCGATCCAGGTGCGCAGCACCACGTAGGGCGCGCCGTCCCGGACCGCCGGGTCGGGGTCGCGCAGCGCGGCGGCGAGTTCGGCGACGAGGTCGTCCAGGTCGCGGCCGTCCGGCACCGCGAAGTCGCGTCCGCAGACGAGATCCCAGTCGGTCACCGCGCCAGGTTAACCGGCCACGGCCCGCGCCCTCGCGGGCAGACGGTCGAGCACCGCGAGCCCGGCGCGTACCGGCCGCCGGTCGAGCATCTCGGCGAAGCTCGCCCGGCCCTGGCAGAACCGGACGAACATCCGCCAGCCGGGCGGGCTGGCCAGCATCGCGTGGAACACGTCGGGCCGCCGCTCGAACGTCTCCAGCAGCCGGTGCCCAGCGCGCATCTCCGGCGTCAGCCGCCGGCCGACCTCCCGGGCGTACGCGCCGAGGTCACCGGCGGCCACCGCTTCCCCGGCCAGCCGGCCGGAGCGCAGCGCGTAGCTGATCCCCTCCCGGCTCCACGGCTCCAGCAGCCCGGCCGCGTCGCCTGCGACCAGCACCCGCCCGTGGCGCAGCGGCGAGTCGTCGGCGCGGCAGCGGGTGAGGTGACCGGAGTCGTGCTCCGGCGTCACCCCGGACAGTCCGAGCCGGTCGGTGAAGTCGCGCAGGTAGGCGCGGGTGCGGTCGCCGTCGCCCCGGGCCGAGATGACGCCCACGGTGAGCCGGTCGCCCTTGGGGAACACCCACGCGTAGGAGCCGGGCAGCGGCCCCCAGTCGAGCAGCACCCGGCCGCGCCAGCGTTCCCGTTCGGCACCGTCCACCGGCAGTTCCAGTTCCAGGCCGAGGTCGACCTGGCGGAAACGGACACCGACGTGGCGTGCCGTGACGCCGGAGGAGCCGTCCGCGCCGATGACGGCACGGGCGCGCACCACCTCGCCGTCGGCCAGACGCAGGCGTACCTCGTCGGGGTCCTGCTCGACCGCGCGGACCGCGACGCCCTCGCGGACCTGAGCCCCGGCGGCGACGGCGGCGGCGCGCAGCCGGTCGTCGAACTCCTCCCGGCGGATCATCGTGACCAGCGGCGACGGGTGCCGGCGGGTGAACGCGCGCCGCCCGTCGCGGGTGAACGTGATCCGGTCGACCCGGTCGTGGGCGGGCACCTCGAGGCGGTCGGCGACCTCGGCCAGCGAGGTGCCGATCAGGCCGCCGCCGCAGGTCTTGTACCGGGGGTGGGTGGCCCGCTCGACCACGAGCGTGCGGACGCCGGAGCGGGCCGCGGCATGCGCGGCGGAGAGTCCGGCGGGCCCACCGCCGACCACGACGAGATCCCAGATGATCACTGGTGCAGCCTAGGGCACCGCCGTGCCGCCCCGCCCGGCACGACAGTCGAACGGGTGAGCATCATCGCGGCCCGTCCGGGTAACCGCCGGTCGCCGGCCGTCCGCGGGTCGGACGGTCCACGCCGAGGAGGGAAGCGATGCCTCAGGTCCAGCTGTCTGCGGTCGAGGAACGGGTGTACCAGGCGGTGTCCGCGCTGGAGGTGCAGGGACACGTCCCCTACCCGGACCTGATCGCCCAGGAGACCGGGATGACCGAGGAGGAACTGCGCGAGCCGCTGCACTCGCTCACCGAGCGAGGGCTGCTGCACCGCGAGGACTCCCCGATGTCCGGCCTGGACTTCGGGCCGCGGTGGTGCGCGCGCCAGGTGGCGTGATCGGATCGTGCCGGACACCGGGTACGACGATCGGCGTCGCTGGCGCGCGCTGAGCGTCGGCCTGATCGCGGCGTTCATGACGCTGCTGGACGTCAGCATCGTCAACGTCGCGGTGCCGTCGATCGACCGGGCGCTGCACGCCACACCGAGCGACCTGCAGTGGGTGCTGTCCGGGTACGCGCTGACGTTCGGCCTGGTGCTGGTGCCGGCCGGGCGGTTCGGCGACGCGCGCGGGCGGCGTACCGCGTTCGTGGTCGGGGTGGGCCTGTTCACGCTGACCAGCGCGCTGGCCGGGCTGGCCCGCTCGCCGGAGTGGCTGGTGGTGGCCCGGCTCGTCCAGGGCGCCGCCGCCGGTGTGGTGAACCCTCAGGTCAGCGGCATGATCCAGGAGCTGTTCCGGGGCGCCGACCGGGGTCGCGCGTTCGGCCTGCTGGGCGCGACGATCGGTATCTCCACCGCCGTGGGGCCGCTGCTCGGCGGCCTGCTCATCCAGCTGGGCGGCGCGGAGCACGGCTGGCGGTGGGTGTTCTTCGTGAACATCCCGGTCGGGATCGTGGCGATGCTGCTCGGCTGGCGGCTGATGCCGACCCGGGCGACGAACCCCGCCGGGCGGGGCCGCCTCGATCCACTCGGCGTGCTGCTGCTCGGCGCCGGGGTGACGGTGATCCTGCTGCCGCTGGTGCAGCGGGAGCAGTGGCGGGGCCCGGGCAAGTGGCTGCTGACCCCGGTCGGCCTGCTGCTGCTCGCCGGGTTCGCGCTCTGGGAGCACCGGTACGCCCGGCGCGCCCAGCCGCTGTTCGACCTGCGGCTGTTCACGGTGCGCTCGTACACGCTCGGCGCGCTGATCGGCCTGATCTACTTCGCCGGGTTCACCGCGATCTTCTTCATCTTCACGCTCTACCTGCAGATGGGGCTCGGCTACAGCGCGCTCGTGGCCGGTCTGGCGATCACGCCGTTCGCGCTCGGTTCGGCGCTCGCCTCCGCGCTCGGCGGCCGGGTGGTCACCCGGTACGGCCGTCCGCTCGTCGCGATCGGGCTGCTGGCGGTGGTGGCCGGGCTGATCGCGACCGACCTGGTGCTGGCGGGCGGGCCGCACGACAACGTGCCGCTGCGGACCGCGCTGCCGCTGCTCGTCGCGGGGCTGGGCAGCGGCCTGGTGATCGCGCCGAACCAGACGCTCACGCTGTCCGAGGTGCCGGTGCCGATGGCCGGCAGCGGCGCGGGCATGCTGCAGACCGGGCAGCGCATCGGCTCGGCCGCCGGCATCGCCGCGGTGGGCGCGCTGTTCTTCTCCACGATCGCCGACGACCACGGCGACTGGGGTACGGCGTTCCGCCACTCACTGCTGCTCGCCGCCGGGATCATCGTGCTGGCGCTGGGTGCCGCCGTGGCGGACATCGTGGCCGGTCACCGACGCCCGGCGGGCCGCCCCTGATCGGCGCCGGGCAGCAGCACGGTGGTGAGCAGCCGCCGGGTGCGGCCGGGCCCGGGGCCGAGCGCGGCGTACTCGGCGAACAGCTCGCGGAACCGGGTGACGAACTCGGCGGTCTCGGCGTCGGTGGCGTGGAACGCGTTCTGCCGGTAGCCGGCCACGTCGCGGGCCAGGTCGGGGTCGCCGCGGTCGAGGTAGCCGTCGAAGTCGGCGAGCAGGCCCGCGACGAAGGTGAGGAACGCCTGGCGGTGCCGTTGCGGGCTCATGGCCCGGGCCTCGTCCGGGTCCACCGACGCGGCGGCCTCGTGGAGCCGGTAGCTGCGCTCGACCGCGCCGCGGGCCCGCCGCTCCCCGACCGTGTGCAGCACGCCGTTCTCGGCGAGCGTGGCGACCTGCCGGTAGAGCGTGGCCGGCGGCACGTCGCTCAGCTCGCTGCGCAGGTCGGCGGTGGTCAGCGTGCGGCCGCCCAGGAACGCCTGGACGATGCGCAGCCGGACCGGGTGCATCAGCAGCTCCACGGTGTCGAGTGCCACAGTCGCTCCCCTTTTTGTTATCGCCTCCGGTAATGTTCTCACCGACGATAACAGAACCGAGGAGCGCGCCGATGGCCACCATCGACATCACCCCCGACCGCATCGACGTCCGGCTCACCACCGCCGAGAAGATCTGGGCCCTGCGCGGCGACCTGTCGTTCCCCCGCTCCGCCGTCGCGGGCGCCGTCGTCGTGCCCGACGGGGCGCGCGCCACCCGCGGCATCCGGGCGCCCGGCCTCGGCGTGCCCCGCACGCGCAACGTCGGCACCTGGCGCGGCAGGGCCGGCAAGGAGTTCGTCAGCGTCCGCGGCGGCCAGCCGGCCGTCCGCATCACCCTCACCGGCCAGGCGTACGACTCCCTGCTCATCGGCGCCGACGACGCCTCCGCCCTGGCCGCGGCGGTGCTGCCGTGACGATCGACCGTCCGCTCGTCGTCGACTCGGGCGAGCAGCGGCTGTCCGGCACGCTCACGCTGCCCGACGGCGCCGGAGGGCACCCGGTGGCGCTGCTGCTGCCCGGCTCCGGGCCGATCAACCGCGACGGCGACCACCGCCGCCTGCCCCTGGGCATCCAGCGGCACCTGGCCGCAGCGCTCGCCGGGGCCGGGATCGCGGTCGCCCGGTACGACCGGCGGGGCGTCGGCGAGAGCACCGGCGAGTTCCTGCGTACCGGCTTCTTCGACAACGTCGACGACGCGGCCGCCGTGTTCGCGGCGCTGCGCGACGACCCGGCCGTGGACGCCGGACGGATGTTCCTGGTCGGGCACAGCGAGGGCGCGCTCACCGCTGTCGCGCTCGCCGCGCGCGGCGTACCGGTGGCCGGCCTGGTCCTGCTGTCCGCGCCCGGGCGCAGCGGCGCCGAGGTGCTGCGCTGGCAGGCCGGACGACTGCTGCCCACGCTGCCCGCGCCGGTACGCCTGGTGCTCCGGCTCACCCGCACCGACCTGGTGGCGAAGGTGGCCCGCAACCACGAGAAGATCCTCGCCACCGACAAGGACGTGGCGTGGGTCGGCGGGCAGCGGCTCAACGCCCGCTGGTTCCGGGAGTTCCTGCGCTACGACCCCCGGCCGGACCTGGCCCGCGTCGACGCCCCCATCCTCGCGCTCACCGGCGACAAGGACCTCCAGACCGACCCGGCGGACCTGCCGGTCATCGCCGCCCACGCGGGTGGGCCCGTGCAGACCACGGTGCTGCCGGACGTCACCCACGTGCTGCGGCGCCAGCCCGGTCCGCCGTCGCTGCGGGCGTACCGGGACGAGGCGAAGCAGCCGCTGGACCCGTCGGTGGTCGAACCGGTGCTGTCGTGGCTGGCCACGCACGGCGGCTGAGAGCACGCGAAAGGCCGGCACCCGGATCGGGTACCGGCCTTTCGTCGGGTCTTACTTGTGCCAGTGCTCGGCGACGATCTCGGCGGCCTGCTTCTCCCACTGCGCGTACGCGTCGGGGTAGGCGCTGACCTGCACGGTCTGCGCGGCCTCGGTCAGCGGCATGTCCTGCCAGCCGTCGACCTGCTTGAGGCCCTTGAGGAACGCCAGCGTCGAGTACTCGGGGTCGGTGATCTGCTCCGGCGTACCCCAGCCGCTGGACGGCCGCTGCTGGAACAGGCCCAGCGAGTCGTGGTCGTTGCGGTCACCCAGGTGACCCAGGTTCTCCAGCTTCGACTCCTGCAGCGCGGTGGCGATCGCGACGACAGCGGCCCGCTCGGGCAGGCCCGCCTTCTTGGTGGCCGCGATGATGGCCTTGGCGTTGGCGATCTGCTCGTCGTTCAGGTCTACGTGCGACTGCTCGCCCTGCGGGCTCACGCCCTGAACCGCTGCCGCGGCCGGCTTGGCGGTCTCCGCCGCGTGAGCGGCGACCGGACCGGCGAACACGCCACCGGTGAAGGCGAGACCGGCGATACCGAGGATGCTCTTGCGCAGGATCGTGTTCATGGTGGGCTCCGTTCGGGGGTCGACGCATTCGGGGGATGCGTGGGCACCGTCAGGCGCTCGAAGTTCTCGGGGGGATCCGGCAGCGCGGGGCGTGCCGGGTGCATCTGCAACGACCGACGACCCGGGCTTGTTCCCCGGGGGCGCTCGCCGGCGCCACTCCGGTCGCGCACCGGCTTACAACGCCCCCCACCCGCCCCCGCCCCGCCCCGCCGATCTTGGAGTTGTGGCGCCCAGGATGTCCGGTATCCGAGGTATGCGAGGCACCACAATTCCAAGATCGGCGAGAACGGCCGACCCCGGAGGGCCGGCCGTTCGCTACGGGTGGGTCACCAGACCTGCTGGACGATGTCCGCCGCCTGCTCCTCCCACTGCGCGTACGCGTACGGGTAGGCGGACACCTGGACCGTCTGCGCGGCGGTGGTCAGCGGCAGCTCGTGCCAGCCGCCGACGTTCTTCAGCGCGTTGAAGAACGCCTTGCTGGAGTACTCCGGGTCGGTGATCTGCTCGGACGTGCCCCAACCGGACGACGGGCGCTGCTGGAACAGGCCCTCGGAGTCGTGGTCGTTGTACGCGCCGAGGTGACCCAGGTTGTACAGCTTCGACTCCTGCAGCGAGGTGGCGACGCCGATCACGGCGCCCCGCTCCCCCACGCCGGTCTCCTTGGCCGCCTCGACGATGGCCTTGGCGTTGGCGAGCTGCGCGTCGTCGAGCGGGATGCGCGACTGCGCGCCCTCGACGCCGTGCGGCACGAGCTTCTCCTTGGCCGGCCGGTCCGCCCTGGTCGGCAGCTTGTCCAGGCCGGTGGTCTGGCCGGGCTTGACCGCCTCGGTCGAGGTCTGCTTGCCGGTGGCCAGGTCGATGGCGGCCTTGGCGCCGGCGTGCGGGCCACTGGTCACGGGCGCGGCCACGGCGGTGGGGCCGACGGCCAGCCCGCCCAGGACGGCCACGCCCGCCACGCTCAGCACGGCGCGGCGGTTCTTGGCGACGGCGACGGTCTTCGCGACGGCGGTCTTCGCCACGGCGGTCTTCGCGATGGCGGGGAGCCATCGAGTGAAGTGCTGCTTCACGATGGTTGCCCTTTCGATCGTTACGACGCGCTCCGGGATGAGCGCCCCTCGGGGGACTACCGCCGGGTAGGTGTTTGGGTTCCGACGGTATGGGGGACACAACGAGCCCGCAGTGTCGGTCATTCCGGAAATGCCGGGCAGCGCCGAGGCTGCGGTCCAGGTCACCCGCGATTCCGGGCACCCGGTCCGCATCCTGGGTGAATGGCGAGGAACGGGACGATCAGGGCGAGACGCCGCACCGGACCAGCGCGTGCCGGATCTGCTTGAGGTGCTGCAGCGTCACCGCGGCCGGTCCCCGGTCCGTCACGTACCACCGACGGACGCGGCGGCGCGGCCGATCACCTCGGCGTGCAGCTGCTGTCCCTCGGGCGAACCCGGCGTGCACGCGAGCGGCGGGATGTCGGGCCCGCGTAACTCGGCGTCCACCGGCAGCACGAAGCCGGGTGGAAGCGCAGCGCCACGCGGCGATCCCCTCCGGGACGCCCACACGGTTTTCCGGACCCGTCCGAAGCGGACGGACACCCGGCGGTGCCCGGGCGCGGACGGGCCGGAAGACGCCGCACGCGGGCCCGGACCGGACTGCTCCGGCCGGACCCGCGCGGGTGTGTGGTCCTCAGTGGCCCCGGGCGATCCACTCGTCCAGGTGCGGCGCCTCGGCCCCGATCGTGGTGTCGTCGCCGTGCCCGGTGTGCACCACCGTCTCCGGCGGCAGCGTGAGCAGACGGGTACGGATCGACTCGACGATGGTGCCGAAGTCGCTGTACGACCGGCCGGTGGCGCCCGGTCCCCCGGCGAACAGGGTGTCGCCGGTGAAGACCGCGCCCAGGTCGGGCGCGTACAGGCTGCACGCGCCGGGGCTGTGGCCGGGGGTGTGCAGCACCCGCAGCGTGGTCCCGCCGACGGTGATGGTCTGCCCGTCGGTCAGCTCACCGTCCGGGGCGGCGCCCGGGTGCACCATGTCCCACAGCACCCGGTCGGCCGGGTGCAGCAGCACCGGCGCGCCGGTGGCCCGGGCCAGCTCGGGCGCGACCCGGACGTGGTCGTCATGGGCGTGCGTGGCCACGATCGCCACCACCCGCCGGTCGCCGATCACCTGGCGGATGGCCGCGACGTCGTGCGGCGCGTCGAGGACGACGCACTCGGCGTCGTCACCGATCACCCAGACGTTGTTGTCGACGTCGAACGTCTGGCCGTCCAGGGAGAACGTGCCGGACGTGACGGCGTGGTCGACGCGGGCGGTCACGGGAAGACCACCACCGAGCGCAGCACGTCGCCGTGGTGCATCCGGCTGAACGCCTCCTCGACCTGGTCGAGGGCGATCTCCTCGGTGACGAACGCGTCCAGGTCCAGCCGGCCCTGCCGGTACAGCTCGGTCAGCATCGGGAAGTCGCGGCTGGGCAGGCAGTCGCCGTACCAGCTGGACTTGAGCGCGCCGCCGCGACCGAACACGTCCAGCAGCGGCAGGTCGACAGTCATCTCCGGCGTCGGCACGCCGACCAGCACGACCGTGCCGGCCAGGTCACGGGCGTAGAACGCCTGCTTCCAGGTCTCCGGGCGGCCGACCGCGTCGATCACCACGTCGGCGCCGAAGCCGCCGGTGGCGGCGCGGATGGCTTCCACCGCGTCGTCCTCGGAGGCGTTGACGGTGTGGGTGGCGCCGAACTTGCGCGCCCAGTCGAGCTTGCGGGAGTCGGTGTCCACCGCGATGATCGTGGTCGCGCCGGCCAGGGCCGCGCCGGCCACCGCCGCGTCGCCGACGCCGCCGCAGCCGATCACCGCGACCGAGTCGCCCCGGGTCACGTTGCCGGTGTTCATGGCCGCGCCGAGGCCGGCCATCACGCCGCAGCCGAGCAGGCCGACGGCCGCCGGCCGCGCCGACGGGTCGACCTTGGTGCACTGCCCGGCGTGCACGAGCGTCTTCTCGGCGAACGCGCCGATGCCGAGCGCGGGGGTCAGCTCGGTGCCGTCGGTGAGCGTCATCTTCTGCGTCGCGTTGTGGGTGGCGAAGCAGTACCACGGGCGGCCGCGGCGGCAGGCCCGGCACTGCCCGCAGACCGCGCGCCAGTTCAGCACCACGAAGTCGCCGGGTGCCACGTCGGTGACGCCGTCGCCGACCTGCTCGACGATGCCGGCGGCCTCGTGGCCCAGCAGGAACGGGTAGTCGTCGTTGATGCCGCCCTCGCGGTAGTGCAGGTCGGTGTGGCAGACGCCGCACGACTGGATGCGGACCACCGCCTCGCCCGGTCCCGGGTCGGGCACCACGATGGTGGTGACCTCCACGGGCGCGCCCTTGCGCCGCGACACGACTCCCCGGACTTCCTGGCTCACAGTGCCTCCCTTGTTGCGTGCTTCTGCACCCCGAACCTACCGCTGATCATGACCCGCGAACCAATGAAGCCCGCCGGATTGTCCTGGTCATGACCGGGTACCCGGTGTGCCGGTTCTACCAGGTGGGACGGGAGTGATCATGAGGCTGTCGCATGCGCCGCTGCGGGTCGCCATCGGCGCGTACATCTTGAACTCCGGGCTGGGCAAGCGGGGCCTGGAGGGTGAGGCCGCCGCGGGCATGCACGGCATGGCGGCCGGCGCGATGCCGCAGCTGCGGCAGATCCCGCCGGACCGGTTCGCCGTGCTGCTGTCCCGGGGCGAGACGGCGCTCGGCGCGGCGCTGATCGCCCCGTTCGTGCCGTCGTTGCTGGCCGGGGCCGCGCTCACCGCGTTCGGCGCGGGGCTGGTGCAGCTCTACCTGAAGACGCCCGGCATGCGGGAGGGCAGCAGCCTGCGGCCGAGCCAGGAGGGCATCGGGCTGGCCAAGGACGTGTGGCTGGTCGGCGCCGGGCTGACGCTGATGCTCGACTCGCTGGTGCGGCACCGGCGCTGAGCCGCCCGCGCCGAAGCCGCTCCGGGCCGGCCGCGTACTCAGACGGGGGCCGCGGCCGTCGCGGCGGCCCGGTCGGCGGCGATCCGGCGGGCGGCGTTGCGGTAGCGCAGCACCTGCGCCGCGCCGAGCGCCCAGAGCAGGAACTGCACGGCGAACGCCCAGCGGAACGCGGACAGCGGCGGCGCGTCGTGCCCGGCCGGGGTGGCCAGGTCGAGCACCAGGCCGACGGCCAGGATCAGCACGATCGAGGCGGCGAAACCGCCGACGTTGACGATGCCGGTGGCGCTGCCGATGCGGTGCACCGGGTTGAACGAGCGGGCGTAGTCGAACCCGATCATCGAACCGGGACCGTTGACCGCGAGCACCACCACGAGCGCCACCAGCAGCGCGTGCGGCGCCCGGCCCGGCCACGCCAGCACCACCGCCCACATGCCGGCGGTGCCGGCGGTGATGGCGAAGACCAACACCGAGCGGTGGAACGGGAAGCGGGCGCACAGATGCGCGAGCACCGGCCCGCACACGAGCGTCACCATCGTCATCAGGGTGAGCAGCCCGGCGGCCGCCGTGGGCGAGAAGCCCTGGCCCTGCACCAGGAACGGGTACCCCCACAGCAGCGCGAACACCGAGCCGGAGAACTGCGTGACGAAGTGCGTCCACAGGCCCAGCCGGGTGCCCGGCTCGGCCCACGCCTCGGCGAGCTGGCGGCGCACGGTCGCCAGGTCGGGCGCGAGCGCGGTGGCGTGCTCGGCGTGCGGCGTGTCGCGTACCGCGACGAGGATCATCAGCACCACCGTCGCGCCGAGCGCCGCGGCGGTCAGGAACGCCGGGGTCCAGCCCGCGCGGTGCAGCAGCAGCACCAGGGGTACGGCGCCGAGCACCGCGCCGAGCTGGCCGACGGTGCCGGTGAGCTGCACCAGCAGCGGGTTGCGGCGGCCGGGGAACCAGAACGCGACGATGCGCAGCACGCTGATGAAGGTCATGGCGTCACCGAGGCCGACGAGCACCCGCGCGGCGACGGCGGCCGGCACGTCGGTGGCGACCGCGAAGACGATCTGCCCGGCCACCATCAGCGCGCCGCCGGCCAGCAGCAGCCGGCGCGAGCCGTAGCGGTCGAGCAGCACCCCGACCGGGACCTGCATGGCGGCGTAGACGGCGAGCTGGGCCACGGAGAACGTGGCGAGCGCGGCGGCGTTGATGTGGAACCGATCCGCCGCGTCGACCCCGGTGACGCCGAGTGAGCTGCGGTGGAACACGGCGGTCAGGTACGCGGTCAGCGCCACCGCGTACACCAGGGCCGCGGGCCGGCGGGACACGCTCACCGCAGCGTCCCGAGCATCCGCGCGGCGGTGTCGATGTGCCCGGCGACCGCGTCGCGCCACGCCTGCGGGTCGTCGCCGTCGAGCGCGGCGAGCTGGCCGGCGTGCTCGGCCAGGGCGACCTCGGCCCAGCCGGGCGAGAGCCGGAAGCTCGCCTCGCCCATGCGCAGCTGCCGGTCGCGCAGCCGGTGGTACAGCTCGGCCAGGATCTCGTTGCCGGCGGCCTCGACCACGGCGGCGTGGAACGAGCGGTCGGCGCCCATCAGCGCGCTGATGTCACCGGCGGCGTGCGCGCGTCGCATCTCCTCCAGCCGGCGGGCCAGGTCGGCGCGCAACTCGGCGCGGCGGTCCCAGACCCGCTCGGCGGCGTGCAGCTCGACCAGCCGACGGGCCTCGATGACGTCGGCGATCTCCCGGGCCGATACCGGCCGGATCAGCGCGCCGCGCTTCGGGTAGAGCTTGACCAGACCCTCGGTCTCCAGCCGCAGCAGCGCCTCCCGGACCGGGGTGCGGGACACGCCGGTCGCGTCGGCGATCTCGCCCTCGCTCACGAGCTGGCCACCCGGGTAGACCTGTTCCAGGATGGCCTGCTTGAGGTGCCGGTACGCCCGCTCGGCGGCGGACGGCGCGGTCCGGCTGGGATGCGTCATGTATCTAAGCTTGCTCCGCGGCTCGTCCCGCCGCTCGATCGCGGGCCCGGGCAGTGGCGCAGGCCACCGCGGGTCAGGCCCACAACTCCCGCAGCAGCGCCTCCACCTCGGCGGTCCGCTCGATCTGCGGCATGTGCCCGGTGTCGCGGAACAGATGGCGGCGCGCGTGCGGCAGCCGGCTGCCGGCGTACGCCAGGTGCGTGGCGGGCAGGATCAGGTCACGGTCGCCCCAGACGAGCAGCGTGGGCAGGTCGAGCGCGGCCACCGCGTCGAGCAGTTCGGCGCGCCACCGCGGCTTCACCCCGCGCCAGGTGCCCAGGTCGCGGACCAGCTCCAGCATCACCCGGGCGGCGTGCGGCTGCCCGGCGACGGCGAGCGCGGTGGCGATCCGCTCCTCGGTGACGTACGCCGGGTCGAAGAAGATGGCCCGCTCGCTGCGGCGGGCGATCCCCGGATGCGGACGCAGCAGCAACGGCGCCAGCGGGCGGATCGCGAGCAGCCGCAGCGCCACCGTCACCTCCCGGCCGAAGCCGGCGCTGTTGAGCAGCGCCAGGCTGGCCGCCCGCTGCGGCGCGTCGACCGCGAGGCGCATCGCCACCGCCCCGCCGAGGGAGTTGCCGACCAGGTGCGCCGGGCCGGTCACCCCGGCCACGTCGAGGAACCGGGCGACCGCGCCGGCCAGGGCGGGCAGCGTGTGCGGCCCGTCCAGCGGCGCGGAGCCGCCGTGCCCGGGCAGGTCCACCGCGAGCACCAGGTGGTCGCGGGCCAGCGCGGCGTGCAGGGCGGTGAAGTCGTCGAGGGTACGGCCGATGCCGTGCAGCAGCACCACGGGCGGCCCGTCGCCGCTGATCCGGCAGCGCACGCGCCGGCCGTCGACGGTGCGCTCGTCGGCCGGCGGGAGGGCCACCGTCACGCCGTGCGTCCGGGTTCCCGCGCGGCCTCCTCGCCGGGCGTCTCGGCCCGCGGCGCCGGCGCCCCGGCGACGGCCGCCGCCGGGCGGGTCGGGCGCATGCCCAGGGCGAGCACCCGGCCGTACCCGGCGGGGGCGACCCGGGCCAGCAGGTCGGGCAGCTTCGCCGACCAGCCGATCAGCACCCGGCCGCGACGCCGCTTCGCGCCGCGCAGGATCGCCTCGGCGGCCTTCGCCGGGTCGATGGTGAGCAGCTTCTCGAACTGCCTGAGCCCGGTCTCGTACTCGGCCCGGTCAACGCCGCTGCCGACCCGGGCGCTGCTGGCGATCCGGGTGCGGATGCCGCCCGGGTGCACCGACGTGACGCCGACGCCGTCGTCGACGAGTTCGTGCCGCAGCGCCTCGGTGAAGCCGCGGACGGCGAACTTGCTCGCCGCGTACGCGGCCTGTCCGGCGGGCGCGATGATGCCGAACAGGCTGGAGACGTTGATCAGATGAGCGCCGGGTTCGGCCTTGAGCGCGGGCAGCAGCGCGTGGGTCAGGCGTACCACCGCCCGGAAGTTGATCTCGATGACCCAGAGGAACTCCTCCACTGTGACCTGGTCGAAACGCCCGCCCAGCGCCACCCCGGCGTTGTTGATCAGCAGCCGGATGCGGGGATGCGCGCGGTGGATCTCGGCGGCGATCCGCTCGGTGGCCTCGGCGTCGGCGAGGTCGACCACGTGCGTCTCGACCCGGAGGTCCGGGTGCGCCGCCGAGATCGCGGCGGCGACCGAGGTCAGGCCGTCGGCGTCGCGGTCGAGCAGGACCAGGTCGGCGCCGCGCCGGGCCAGGCCGTGGGCCAGCGCCGCGCCGATGCCGCTCGCCGCGCCGGTGAGGACCGCGGTGCCGCCGGGAAAGACGAGGTCACGCATCGGTTCCTCCCGAGGTGGCGGCGGCGGGCACACCGGCGCGGGCGAAGCGTACGCCGTCGGTGAGCGGGCCGTGCCGCATCAGGCGTACGTCGCGGGGGTAGTTCTGGTGCAGCCGCCACGGCGCGCGCGGCCCCTGCTTGGGCAGTTGGTCGACGGCGCGCAGCACGTAGCCGGACTGCAGGTCGATGATCGGCGCCAGGTCGTCGGTGTCCGGGGCGAGCGGCGTGACGATCTGCTGGCCGGTGTCGTCGAGGTGGCGCAGCAGCCGGCAGACGTAGGTGGCGACGAGGTCGGCCTTGAGCGTCCACGAGGCGTTCGTGTAGCCGATCGTCATGGCGAAGTTCGGCACGCCGGACAGCATCATGCCCTTGTAGGCCACCGTCGAGGCGAGGTCGACGTCGGCGCCGTCGACCGCCAGGGTCATGCCGCCGAGCGCGAGCAGGTTCAGGCCGGTGGCGGTGACCACGATGTCGGCGGGCAGCTCCTCGCCGGAGGCGAGCCGGAGCCCGTGCTCGGTGAACGTGTCGATGGTGTCGGTGACCACCGACGCGCGTCCCTCGCGCAGCACGGTGAACAGGTCGCCGTCCGGGACCACGCACAGGCGCTGGTCCCACGGGTCGTACCGGGGTGAGAAGTGCCGCTCGACGTCGTACCCGGCGGGCAGCCGGCCTTTCGCGGCCCGGCGCAGGAACCGCTTCACCACGCCGGGGGCACGTCGGCTGAGCTGGAAGTTTGCCACCCCGAGCGCGACGTTCTTCCACCGCGCCACCGTGTACGCGGACTTCGGGGGCAGCCAGCGCCGCGCGGCGTCGGCGAACGGGTCGCGCGAGGGCAGCGCGATCACGTACGTGGGTGAGCGCTGGAGCATGGTGACGTGGGCGGCCCGCTCGGCCATCGCCGGCACGAGGGTGACGGCTGTGGCGCCGCTGCCGATCACCACGACCCGCTTGCCGGTGTAGTCCAGGTCGTCGGGCCAGTGCTGCGGGTGCACGAGCGTGCCGGCGTACCGCTCGACGCCGGGGAAACGCGGCGTGTAGCCGGAGTCGTAGCGGTAGTAGCCGGAGTTGGTGAACAGGAACCCGCAGGTGATGGTGACGTCCTCGCCGGTGTCGTCGCGGCGGGCGTGGACTGTCCAGCGGGCGGTGGCGCTGTCCCATTCCGCGCGCACGGCCCGGTGGTGGAAGCGGATGTGCTGCTCGACGTCGTACTCGCGGGCGGTCTGGCGCACGTACGCGCGGATGGAGTCGCCGTCGGCGATGGCCTTCGGGTCGGTCCACGGCTTGAACGAGTAGCCGAGGGTGTACATGTCGGAGTCGGAGCGGATGCCCGGGTAGCGGAACAGGTCCCAGGTGCCGCCGATGGCACCCCGGGCCTCCAGCACCGCGTAGGTCTTGCCGGGGCAGTCGCGTCCCAGGTGGACGGCGGCGCCGATGCCGGACAGGCCGGCCCCGACGATGAGGACGTCGACGTGGTCTGCGGCCATCGGTTTCTCCCGTTCGCACCGGCGGTGGACCGGACACTATCCATCGCCGTCGAGCGCAGTCAACACCGTGTCGAGCTTAATCGACAGGGTGTTGAGCGGGTGTAACATCAGCCGACATGACCACCGCCCGTACGCCGGCCGGCGCCGCGCCCAGCCGCGGGCGGCGGACCGGCCGCTCCACCGGCGACGAGCGGGAGACCGCGATCCTGGCCACCGCCGAGCGGCTGCTGCGGCAGCGCGCGTTCGGCGACATCTCCATCGACGACCTGGCGCGCGGCGCGGGCATCTCCCGTCCCACGTTCTACTTCTACTTCCCGTCCAAGGACGCGGTGCTGCTCACGCTGCTGGACCGGGTCACCGAGGAGGCCGACGCGGCGGCCGGCGGCGTGTTCGACCGGCTCGCCGAGGACCCGCGCGCCCACTGGCGGGAGCTGATCGCCCGGTTCCACGCCACGTTCGGCGGGCACCGGGACGTGGTGCTGGCCTGCGCCCAGGTACGCGGCACCAACGCCGAGGTGCGGCGGCTCTGGGCCGAGGTGCTGGAACGCTGGGTCCGCGCGGTGCAGGCCGCGATCGAGACCGAACGCGCACGTGGAGCGGCCCCGGACGGGCTGCCCGCCCGGGACCTCTCCATCGCGCTGAACTCGATGAACGAACGGGTCTGGTACGCCACGTTCGCCGGGGACGGCCCGGCGGTGGCCGAGCGGGACGTGGTCGACGTGCTGCTCGACGTCTGGCTGACCGCGATCTACCGGACCACCACCCCGCCGGTCATGCCGTCCGCCGGAACTCCATGATCCAGTTGGTCTCCCAGGTGCGCTCCCCGTCGGTGGAGAACGCCTGCTCCCAGCGGCAGGTGACCGGGGTGATCGCCGACCAGAGGAACCGGCAGCGCACCGGGCGGCCCTCGTCGGTGTCGTCGGCGTGGAACTCACCGACGCCGTCGGTGAACCGGCCCACCACCGGCGGCTGCTCCAGCACGCCCCGCGCGCTGTGCATCCAGTAGATCGACCACAGCCCGGTCGCCGGGTTCAGGACGCGCACCGACGAGCCGGAGAAGCCCCGGCTGGGGCAGCGCATCTCGTCGAAGCTGCCCGCGCCGTCGAAGAACGAGCGGGCCTCGCTGACGCCGGTGAACTCGTCCCAGTCGTCGCTGCCGACGTGCCGCTGCCGCAGACGCCGGTTGGTCACGTCCCAGGTGCCGACGAGGAAGTCGAAGTCGCCCATCAGGACCCCACCGGCCCCTCGGGCCGGGCGTCGGCCAGGTAGCCGGCCAGGTCCGGCTCGTCCGGCGCGAGCACGTGCCGGATCCAGGCGGCGCGCTCGTGCTCCAGCACACCCAGCTCCCAGACGCAGCCCACCCCGGGACGCTCCAGGTCCACGAAGCGCGCCGGGTCGTCGTCCGGGCAGTCGAGCGCGGGCTGCCCGGCGATCGCGATGCGGCACTCGACCACGTTGTCGAAGAACCAGGTGTACGCCAGCAGGTACGCGCCGCTGTCCGCGCCCCGGTGCAGCACCACCCAGCTCGCCGGCGGGGTGCCGCCGTCCGGGCCGGGCAGCAGCTTGGGAAGGTACGCGTACGCGGCGTCGACCACACGCGGTTCGAGGCGGCGGTCCGGCTGGTCGATGTGGTAGCGCTTGACGTGCCGGCCGGCGACCTCGATCGTCCCCGGCACCGTCAGCTCCTTGTCGTGGAAAGCCATGATCGGGACGGTAGGGGCGGTCCCCTGACAGCTAGTGTCAGCAGAATGCGTGCCAGTCGACTCCTGTCCATCCTGCTGCTCCTGCAGGCGCACGGCCGGCTCACCGCCGCCGACCTGGCCGACCGCCTCGAGGTGTCGGTACGCACCATCTACCGGGACGTCGAGGCGCTGCACACCGCCGGCATCCCGCTGTACGGCGAGGCCGGACACGACGGCGGCTACCGGCTCGTGGAGGGCTGGCGAACCCGGCTGACCGGGCTGACCGCCGAGGAGGCCGACCGGCTGCTCTTCGCCGGGCTGCCCGGACCGGCCGCCGAACTGGGCTACCAGTCGGTCGTCGCCGCCGTACAGCTCAAGCTGCGGGCCGCGCTGCCCGCGCCGCTGGCCGACCGGGCCGCCCGGCTGGAACAGCGGTTCCACCTGGACACGCCGGGCTGGTACTCCGACGGCGACCCGTCGCCGTACCTCGCCGAGGCGGCCGAGGCGGTGTGGCGGGAGCACCGGATCCGGGTGCGCTACCGGGGCTGGCGCGGCGAGACGATCCGGGTGCTCGAACCGTACGGGCTGGTGCTCAAGGGCGGGCGCTGGTATCTCGTGGCCGCCCGCCCGGACCGCGCCGGACCGGCCACCTACCGGGTCAACCAGATCCTCGACCTGGCCCCGCTGGACGAGACGTTCGAGCGGCCCGAGTTCGACCTGCCGGCCTGGTGGCGCGCCCACGTGGTGGAGTTCCGGGCCGGGCTGCACCGCGACGAGGCGCACATCCGGCTGTCGCCGCGCGGGTTCGCCCGGCTGCGCGAGATCGGCAGCGACGTGGTGGTCGCCGCCGCCGAGGCGAGCGCCGGCCCGCCCGACGACGGCGGCTGGGTGCGCGCGGTCATCCCGATCGAGTCGCTCACCCACGCCCACGGCGACCTGCTGCGGCTCGGCGCCGACGTGGAGGTCCTGTCCCCGGAAGAGCTGCGCGCCCGCCTGGCCGCCACCGCCACCGCCCTGGCCGCCCTCTACCCCCCACCTCTCCCCCGGTGAGCGGGTTCAGGGGAGGGTGTGGAGGGCCTCGGCGACTGTGGACAGGGCTCGGTCGATCTCCGACGGCGGGGTCGCCGCGTACCCGAGGACCAGGCCCGGCGGCTGCGGACGCTGCCCGTGCCAGGACAGCGGGTGGACCTTGACGCCCCGGCGCAGCGCCGCCGCCGCGAGCGCCCGGTCGTCGACGTCGCCGGGCAGCGTGACCGTCAGGTGCAGTCCGGCGGCGGCGCCGTGCACCACCGCCCCCGGCAGGTACGCGCGGACCGCCCGGATCATCGCGTCCCGGCGGCGTACGTGCCGGTGGCGCAGCAGCCGCAGGTGCCGCTCCAGCGCTCCCGACTCCATCAGCTCGGCCAGCACGAGCTGCGGCAGCGCCGCGTTGCCCAGATCCGCCGTCCGCTTCGCGTCCACCACGTCGGCGCGCAGCGACGGCGGCACCAGCGTCCACCCGATCCGCAGGGCCGGGGCGAGCAGCTTGGAGATGCTGCCGGTGTAGCAGACCCGGTCGGGGGCCATGCCGCGCAGCGCCGGCACGGGCGGGCGGTCGTACCGGTGCTCGGCGTCGTAGTCGTCCTCCAGCACCAGGCCGCCGTCGCGCGCCCACCGCAGCAGCCGGCGACGCCGCTCACCGTCGAGCACCACCCCGGTCGGGAACTGGTGCGCCGGGGTGAGCAGCACGGCCGGCGCGCCGGACCGCTCCAGCTCGTCGACGCGCAGGCCCCTGTCGTCCACCGGCACCGGCGGCGTCGCCATCCCGGCGTACGTGAGGTGCTGCCGCACGCCGAGTGAGCCGGGGTCCTCCACCGCGACGGTGCGCGTACCCCGCTCGTGCAGCACCCGCGCGAGCAGGCCGAGCGCCTGGGACACCCCGGCCACGACCACCACCTCGGCCGGGTCGGCGCGGATGCCCCGGTTGCGGGCCAGCCAGTTCGCGACGGCCCGCCGCAGCGCGGGCGTGCCGGTCGGGTCGCCGTAGCCGAGCGCGGCGGGCGTGGCCCGGTGCAGCACGGCCCGCTCGGCCCGCAGCCAGGCCGCGCGGGGAAATGCCGCCAGATCGGGTACGCCGGGCGTCAGGTCCACCCTCGCGGGGGCGGCGCGCAGCGCTTCGAAGACGTCGAGGCCGGGCCGGCCGGTGAACACCTCCGGTGCTCTCCTCGGCTCGGGTGGCCGGGCGTGCACGGCGGCCGGGGTGGCCACCACGACGGTGCCGGCCCGGCCGCGCCCGGCCACCTGGCCGTCCTCGCCCAGCCGCTGGTACGCCTCGGTCACCACGCCGCGTGAGACGCCCAGCTCGGCGGCGAGCACCCGGCTGGGTGGCAGGCGGGTACCTACTGGCGCGCGGCCGTCGGCGATCGCCGAGCGCAGCCGGGCGGCCAGCCAGTCCGCGCGGCCGCCGGGCGGGGCCTCGCCCACATCGAGCTGGAGGAAGTCCGCGCCGACCGATTTGGACCTCTCGGAAACGACGGCTTTGGCCCTGTCCACCGGACCATTATGGCCAGAGGCTGAACGGGTGACCATCGCCTTCCTGCTGACCGCACTCGTCGTCGCCGTGACTCCGGGCACCGGGGTGACGCACACGCTCGCCACCGCCGTGACCGCCGGACGCCGCGCCGGGCTGGCCGCCGCGGCCGGCGCCACGCTCAGCCTCGTCCCGCACGTGATCGCCGCGGTGACCGGCCTGGCCGCGTTGCTGCGCGCCGGCACCCCGGCGTTCCGGGTGGTGACCTGGCTGGGCGTGGCGTACCTGCTCTGGATGGCCTGGTCGGCGTGGCGCGACCGGGGCGCGTTCACCGTCGACGCGGACCGGCCGCCGCGCCCGGCGTCGGCGGTGTTCCGCGACGGGGTGTTGCTGAACCTGCTGAACCCGAAGGTGACGGTGTTCTTCGTGGCGTTCCTGCCGCAGTTCGTACCCCCGGGCGCGCCCGCCGCTCCCGTCCGCATGCTCGCCTGCGGCTTGGTGTTCATGCTGGTCACGCTGCTGGTGTTCGCCGGGTACGCGGTGCTCGCCGGCGCGTTGCGCCGCCGCGTGCTGGCCCGGCCCCGGCTGAGGGCGCTGCTGCGGCACGCCGTGGCCGGCAGCTTCCTCGCCCTGGGCCTCGGCCTCGCGTTCACCGCCTAGAAGGAGTTCATCAGTGCGTTTCCGGCACTCCCCCGAGATCTGGTCGTCCTTCCCCGAGCTGACCTGCGGCGTCCTGCACGCCACCGGGATCACGCCCGACGCCGACGTCACGCCGCGCCTCGCCGGTCACCTCGGCGTCGCCCGGGACCGGCTCGCCGCCGCACCGGAGGGCGGCTTCCCGGAGATCCAGGCGTGGCGGCGCGCGTTCACCCGGATGGGCTGCCCGCCGACGCGCTACCGCTGCGCGGCCGAGTCACTGCTGCGCCGGTTGCGCCGCGACGGCGACCTGCCCCGGCTGCACCCGCTGGTGGACCTCGGCAACGCGCTCTCCGTCGGGTACGCGGTCCCGGTCGCCGTGCTCGACCTGGCCGGGATCGACGGCGACCTGACCGTGCGCCCGGCCGACGGCACCGAGTCGTATCTCGGCCTCGGTGGGGAGTCCGAGCAGCCCGCGCCCGGCGAGGTGATCTTCGCCGACGAGGGCGGGCAGGCGCACGCCCGGCGCTGGTGCCACCGGCAGAGCGGCGCCTCGGCGGTACGTGCCGACACCGTCGAGGTCCTCGTGGTCATCGAGGCGATGCACGCCGGGGCGGCGCCGACCGTACGCCGGATGCTGGACGAGCTGGCGGCGGCGCTGGCCGAGCAGTGGCGCGTGCCGTCACGGACGGCGTTGCTCACCTCGCAGGCCCCGGAGTTCGCCGTGCCCGTCCGGACCGCCTGACGCCGGCTCGGACGGCTCGCCGTGCAGCTCGCGCAGGGCGTCGGCGAGCCGGTCGTCGGCGGTGCCCCACCACTGCCGGGCCAGCTCGACAGTGCGGCCGAGCGAGTCGTCGCCCGCCCGCTCGGCGTGCAGCTCGGCGCTCATCATGCGCAGGAAGCGAACGGTCACGGCATCGGACTCATCGGCTATCACGCCCGTACCCTAGCCACCGCCTCCGACGAAACCGGCGGCCGAGTCGGGGTCGTCCGCCCGGTTGAGGTCGCGGCGCGCGGGTAGTGCGCGGTCATGCCCCAGCGACACGGGGCACTACGACCGGGTCGCGATCGTCACCGGCGCGGACGCCGGCATCGGCGGCCGGGAACGACCGTGCCCGGCTCAGGGCAGTCAGGCTTGATCCCTGCGCCGGGCAGGGTCGTCCCCGGCTCCGTCGTGGGTCAGGTGCGTTCGTTGCTGCCGGGTTCGCCGGTCGGCACGCCGACCGGTCCGCTCTCCGGGTAGTGGCAGGCGGTGAGCTGCCCGCCGTCGTCCCGGGTGGTCAGCGCCGGTTCTTCGGTGGCGCAGTGGTCGGTGGCTTTCCAGCAGCGGGTACGGAAGCGGCAGCCCGATGGCGGGTTCAACGGGGTCGGGACATCGCCGGTGAGGCGGATCCGGCCGGCGGGCCCGAGCGTGGAGACGTCCGGAATCGCGGACAGCAGGGCCCTGGTGTAGGGGTGCTGCGGCCGGGTGTAGATGTCGTCGCGATCGCCGATCTCGACGATCTTGCCGAGATACATGACGGCGACGCGGTGGCAGAAGTGGCGGATGACGGCGAGGTCGTGGGCGATGAACACGAACGCCAGGTCCAGGTCGCGTTGCAGGTCGCGCAGCAGGTTGATGACCTGCGCCTGGATCGACACGTCCAGCGCCGAGACGGGTTCGTCGGCGACGATCAGCTTCGGTTTCAACGCCAGGGCGCGGGCGATGCCGATGCGCTGGCGCTGCCCGCCGGAGAACTCGTGCGGGTACCTGTTGTAGTGCTCCGGATTCAACCCCACGAGTTCCAGCAACTCCTGGACCCGTCTCTTCACGCCGCCGGGCGGGGTGATCCGGTTGACCTGCAACGGCATCGCCACGATCCGCCCGACCGTGTGGCGGGGGTTCAGCGAGGCGTATGGGTCCTGGAAGATGATCTGCAGGTCCTGCCGCAGCGCGCGCAGCTCACGCCGCCCGCCGTGGGTGATGTCCCGCCCCGCGAACATGATGCTGCCCGAGGTGGGTTCCAGCAGCCGCACGAGCATCCGACCGGTCGTGGTCTTCCCACACCCCGACTCCCCCACCAGGCCGAGCGTCTCACCCGGCCGCACATCGAAGTCCAGCCCGTCCACCGCCCGCACCGCACCCGTGGCGCGCAGGCCCTGCCGGACGGGGAAGTGCTTGGTCAGTCCCCGCACCGACAGCAGCGGCTCGGTCTCGGCGCTCATCGGGCCACCCCCACCTGCGCGACCTCGTCCCGGTAGATCCGCTCCCGGTCACC
>NZ_QMEZ01000008.1:0-250873 GCF_003315815.1 Micromonospora sp. LHW51205
GCGTTCGTCCTCGCCACAGCACCACCATCAGCGCACACCCTGCACTGGTCGATCTGGCGACGAACATCCCAAGCCCGAGCCCGTCGATCCCACTACCAGCGCAGACGAGCGAAGTGACGTTGGAGTATTAGGCGCTTGAGTTCCAGCGGGATGCCCCGATCCACGGTGCCCGGTCAGGCCCGGTGCGGTCAGTACGGCTCGTAGCAGATCGACGATGGGCACGCAGGGCAACCTGTATCGCAGCGGTGTATCTACAGCGAAGTTCGGGAAGGAGCCTTCCGGCTGAAGCGCACTACCTGGCATCCGGATCTGCCGCCTCCGGGTGGACTGGTGTTCATCGCCGGTGGTGACGCACGGTGATGTATGACTACCTCTCCTGCTTCCGCTTCCCATGTCGTACCGGCCGATCAACTCGTGGTGCGCGCCGCGGTGTCCGCCTTCTTGGGCCGCTACCGTGGCCAGACTCGTGTTCATACCGAGTCCGACCTGCGGATCTTTCTACGCTGGTGCACCGACCAAGACCTTGACCCACTGGCTGCGGTGCGCGTGGACATCGAGCGGTACGTACGCTGGCTGCAGGACGTACGCCGGTACCAGCCCTCGACGGTCTCGCGGCGCCTGTCGGTCGTGGTCGGGTTCTACCGGGTCTGCGTCATCGACGCCATCCTGGAACATTCCCCGGCCGACTACGTCCGCCGGCCCACGGTGCCGGCCGAGTCACCGACCCTCGGACTGGGTCACCTGCAGTTCGAAGCGCTGATCAGCACCGCCCGACAGTCCTCGAACCCGAACGACTTCGCCTTGGTCGCGCTCTTGGGCCTGCTCGGGCTGCGGATCTTCGAAGCCTGCGGGTCGAACATTGCCGACCTCGGTGAGGAACACGGGCATCGGGTCCTACGCGTGCGCGGTAAAGGCGGCAAGGTCGTCCTCGTCCCACTGCCACCCGCGGTAGCCAGAGCCATGGATCGGGCCGTTGACGAGCGCACCAGCGGGCCGATCCTGCGCAACGCCCATGGTCGGCAGATGGACCGGCACGCCGCCACCCGCCGGCTCAAGCACCTGGCCCGAGCCGCAGGGATCCGGATGCCGAGGATGCATCCCCACATGCTGCGCCACACGTTCGTGACGACGATGCTCGACGCCGGTGTCAGCCTGCGTGACGTGCAGATCGCCGCCCGCCACGCCGACCCGCGTACCACCATGCGCTACGACCGGGCACGCAAGAACCTCGACCGCCACCCCAATTACATCCTGGCCGCGTACATGGCCTCCGGGACATAGCCAGCGCTCGCGACTTTGCCGAGTAGTGAACTCGTCGTAATTGCAGGCGCTCCGCCAGCTTGATTGACCCCTTGGATAGCGTCAGAATCCCTCCGGCAGATTTTTAGGCGCCGCACTTCATTCGCTGAGCTCGTCCTCGATCGCATCGGAGAGGTTGGCCAAAATCTTTTCCCACTGCGACCTGCGAAGGGCTGACAACGGGTGGGACGGCGGGTTAACACTTTGGAACGCCGACAGAATCGGCGTTCGCTCGAACCGACTCGGTCGCAGGATAAGCGGCATGATTTTCGTTCCCTCGTGCTCGGCGGCCTGGAACAGCTTAGGCAATTCCTCGTTGACGATGAAGTCCGATGCGAGGAAGTCCGAACTGATCAGCGGTATGGCCATGCCGGCCACGTTCAACGCTACGTTAATCTCAGCGCGCCAGTTTTGGCCAGGCTTGATGTCCTTGTCCGACCAAAGCTGGATGATGCCGTCGCGGTGAATCGGCTTCAGGAAGACCAGTAGGCGTTCAAGCCAATCGGCATCTTTGTGGCTGTAGCTGATGAACACCTTCTTCTTGTCTCGTCGCTTGGCGGGACGGGACATGGCATCCGGGTCGAGCCGCCGATCGCCGGTCTTCGCGCCGGGGAAGGTCGGCGTGGTCGATGGTCTTGCTCGCGGAGGCGCCAGACTTGACAGTAGAGCAGTTCGAGCCTCCTCCTCGGAGAGACCATATATCCGGATCTGGCTGATCGGACGCAGTAGCGTCGGCACCTCGGTGGGTGCAACCAGGACCGGGATAACGCGCTTCTCCGGACCTCCGACGAGGAAGCTGAACCACTCTTCGGTCGTGTGTCGTTGCGATCCAAGCGATTGGGGCGAGATGACGGCGATCACGCTGTGTGAGCGGTCGACGGCAGCGGCGATAGCTTGCATCCAGTTCCCACCCGGCCTGATCTCCCAGGCGTCCAGCCAAACCGTCCAGCCGGCCTCCCGTAACTGTGCTGCGATCCACTCAGCCCAGGCTCGATCTGGTGCCGCGTAGCTGATGAAGAAGTCGAACTGATCCGAGTCCATCCTTGGAGACTAGTGAGTGGCAGGGGAGATCACTCGGTCGGCAATCTGACCTCGTGTGGATCGATCCGTGTCTCGGGTCATGCCGCACCGGCATCCTCATTTGCCGCCGCCCGGGCGCGGCCAGTGTAGGCGTCACGCTTCTCGCGAGCCGCGCAGGGTGGAACACGGTCGTGCCGAGTTGAGTGTGCCACCGAGGCGCTTCCGCGATTGCAACTGATTTGCCGATGAGAGGGCGGGTGGAGCCAGTTCGCGAACCACCCCCCAAAGGCGCATCTGCTGCTCAAGGTGACTGACGCGCCTGGGATCCAAGCGTGACTTCCTTAATGAGGACGCGCAAGCGTCCGATGCCCTCAACGAGTGCAACTTCAAAGTCTTTGGTCCCCGGTACCGCCGCAAGCACTTGGTCACGCCTAATGTGAACTCTTGCCACCATGAAGGGAAGCACATTAAAGCTTCTCATTAGATAGGCTTGGCGAATCATGGCTTCTGATTGGATCTCTCCCTCAACGCCAACACCCAACACGCTGTACCGCACCACGGCCTGCCTGAGAGTTGACGTCGCAGTCCGCGATGCCGTGACGAAAGCCAAGAAGTCCTCGAGCTCACTCTCAAGCGTGGTAGTGAGAAAGGCCGACGCCCCGCGTTCTAGCAACACCTGGACTATTTCCACAAAATCGGCCATCGACTGCTCCAAGTTGATTCTCACCCCCGCATCAATCGAATCGATGCTGGCATCAACGCGGAACTTGTCGAACGCGGTCGAAAGCTTGGTCAGCTGAATAGCAATCGGAACGTACACACCCTGCGTGTAGGCTCGTGCGTTTTCGAGGTAACTTTCTTGAATCTTTTGAAGATAGCCAATTTCGACCTCGCGCACCCTCTTGTTGGCAGCCAGAACGGTTGCCGCAGCTGCGGCGATCGCACCTGCGACGGCAGCGGCTGCGGCGATGGCGGCGGTGATCCATGCTGGTATCTGGTCAACTGTAGCTGCTGCCATAACGGGTATCATATGAGGAAACCTGCACCCTCACTTGTGGATGGCATGGCGACGGTTCGTTTCGGGTAGGTGCTCAGGCATGCTCTCATGCCGCGATCAGCGCGCCATGCTCGCCGAACGAGCGGCTGTGCCGGCAACTTCTGAACCTGCTGAAGAACCGGCTCCGGTTCGGGTCGGAAGCCACACCTTCCGACGGCCGATTCAGCTACCGGCCGCTCGGCTTGGTCTGAAACCAGAGGATCACGGTCGCGGCGAAGAACAGCAACACAAAGAACACGCAGGGGCACAGCAGCAGCACCGCCATCCCTTCCATGACGCACAGCCTAGGCTCGTTCCCCCCGGGTGGCTGCGCCCGCGGCTCCGAAAGACGCGACCATGCCTCGTACGGACCAAGACGGTCCGCATGGCCCCGCGAGCCGGCCTGCGGTCACTGGTCGGCGGCGAGGCCTACCGCGCTGGTTCATCGACTCCGTCTGACCAGCAGGTAGCGTCAGGCCGCGAAAGCCGCATGCCGCAACGCCGCGAAGGAGCACCGTGGTAACCGGGGGGCCGACACCGTCTCGAACACCCGGCAACGCCGACACGGTGCGCAATGGCTCTGGTGGTGACGGCATCCGTCGGCCTCACGCAACCCTGAGCAGCTCAGAACCAGCTCTCGCGCATGTCCAGCGTCGTCCGGTCCAGCCCTTCCAGCAGGTCAAACTGCGCCCCCACCTTCGGCAACTCCCACCTGTAGAAGTACCGCGCCGCCTGCCTCTTCCCCGCCAGGAACTCCCCCTCGGCCCCGTCCGGTGACCCCAGCGCCTCCACCGCGAGCACCTGCTCCAGCCACATCCACGCGATCACCACGTGCCCGACCGCCTCCAGGTAGACCGAGGCGTTCGCCAGCGCCAGCTCCGGGTCGCCTGGCGCCCACAACCGCCGCGTCACCACGGCGATCCGGTCCACCGCGGCGGCGAGCTGTCCGGCCATCTCGGAGGCGAACCCGTCGGCCTTCCACGCCCGGTTGACGGTGCCGCGGATCGTCTCCAGCAGCAGTTCCAGGGCGGCGCCGTCGCGCATGGTGACCTTGCGGCCGAGCAGGTCGAGGGCCTGGATGCCGTGGGTGCCCTCGTGGATGGCGTTGAGCCGGTTGTCGCGCCAGTGCTGCTCGACGTCGTAGTCGCGGGTGTAGCCGTACCCGCCGTGCACCTGGATGGCCAGGTCGTTTGCGGCCAGGCACCACTGCGCCGGCCAGCTCTTGGTGATCGGGGTGAGCAGGTCCAGCAGCAGTTGCGCCCTTTCACGGTCGGCCTCGGCGGGCGCGGTCTTCTGTTCGTCGAGCAGCCGTCCGCAGTAGAGCACCAGCGCGAGCGCGCCCTCGACGTAGCTCTTCTGGGCCAGCAGCATCCGGCGTACGTCGGGGTGGGCCACGATCGGCACCTGCGGCGTGGTGGGGTCCTTGTCGGCGACCGGGCGGCCCTGCGGGCGCTGCCGGGCGTACGCGACGGACTTCAGGTACGCGGTGTAGCCGAGCGCGGTGGCGCCGGCGCCGATGCCGATACGCGCCTCGTTCATCATGTGGAACATGACCGCGAGTCCCCGGTGCGGCTGTCCCACCAGGTAGCCGACCGCCCCGGCCCGCCCGTACGGCCGGTGCACGCCCTCGCCGAAGTTCAGCAACGTGTTGGTGGTGCCCCGGTAACCGAGCTTGTGGTTGAGCCCGACCAGCACCACGTCGTTGCGCGGCCCGAAGTTGCCGTCGTCGTCGAGCAGCGTCTTCGGCACGATGAACAGCGACAGGCCCTTCACGCCGGCCGGCGCGCCGGGGATGCGGGCCAGGACCAGGTGGACGATGTTCTCGGCCAGCTCGTGGTCGCCGCCGGAGATCCACATCTTGGTGCCGACGATCCGGTACGTGCCGTCGTCCTGCGGCTCGGCCCGCGTGGTGAGGTCGGTCAGGGAACTGCCGGCCTGCGGCTCGGACAGGCACATGGTGCCGAAGAACCGGCCCTCGACCATGGGGCGTACCCAGGTGGCGATCTGCTCGGCGCTGCCGTGGGCGAGCAGCAGGTTGGCGTTGCCGAGGGTGAGCATCGGGTACGCCGACGTGCCCACGTTGGCGGCCTGGAACCAGGCGAACGCGGCGGCGGCCACCGTGTGCGGCAGTTGCAGGCCGCCGACCGACTCGTCCATGGTGGCGGCGAGCAGCCCGGTCTCGGCGAACGCCTCCAGCGCGGCCTTGACCTGCGGGATGGTCCGTACGCGCTGCCCGTCGAACGTGGGCTCGCCGGTGTCGGCGGCCCGGTTGTGCGGGGCGAAGCGCTCGGCGGCCACCTGGGCGGCGAGGTCCAGCACCGCGTCGACGGTCTCCCTGGTGTGCTCGGCGTAGCGGGGTCGCTCGGTCAGCCGGGTCACGTCCAGCCAGTCGTGCAGCAGGAACGTGAGGTCACGGCGGGACAGCAGCAGATCGGACGAGGACAATGTGGACTCCTTCCGGTCAGCCGCGGCGCAACCCGGCGACGGCCTCCCGCAGGTCATCCTGACTGATCGGAGCCGGTGGCGCACCCTCCGCCGCTTCCCGGAGTGCCTTGGCGAGTTGCACCCGGCGTAGCGCCTCGCGAAGGTCCGCGCCGGTCAGCCCGGCCGTGTCGGCCGCGAGGGCGGCCGGGTCGAGGTCGTCGGCGAACATTGTGAAGCCGGGCCGCTCGTGCCGGTCGATCAGCTCGCGGACCATCTTGGTGAGGATCTCCGCGCGTCCGGCCTCGTCCGGCGCCGGAATGGCGATCTTCAGGTCGAAGCGGCCGGACCGGATCAGCGAGGCGTCGACGCGGTGCGGGAAGTTGGTGGTGGCGACCACGATGACGTCGGGGTTCTCCTCGAACAGCGTGTTCATCTCCTGCTTGAAGATGCCCGCTACCGCGTTGACGGCCTGGCTGGCCGCGTCGCCGCCGGCGCCGGCGTAGCTGATGATCGAGTCGAACTCGTCGAACAGCATCACTGTGGGCCGCCGGTAGCGGCGTGCCTCCCGGAAAATGCGCTTGATGTTGCGTTCCGAGCCGCCGAGGTACTTGTCCAGGATCTCCGGGGTGCGGATCTCCACGAAGTCCGCGCCGATCTCGTTCGCGAGGGCCCGGGCCAGCATGGTCTTGCCGGTGCCGGGCGGCCCGTACATCAGGATGCCCTGCGGCCGGCGCGCGCCCCAGCGGGCCATCGCCGCCGGGTGCCGGAACGACACCGCCACCTCGCGGAACTGCGCGACCACGTCGGACAGGCCGCCGACCTGGTCGAGGGTCACTGTCGCGCTGCGCGGCCCGGCCGCCGTCGTCACCGGTCGCCGCCCCACGACGTACGTCCGTCCGCGCAGCACGGTCGGCTCGTCGCTGTCGCCGGACAACTCGCGTACCGCCTGGAGCAGCAGGCCGAGCATCGCCGTCAGGTGCGCCGGACCCACGTCGGCGCTTGGTACGTCGGCGTGGATGCGTACCGTGCCGTTGTCCTGGTCGACGCGGGGCCGCAGCCCGGCTTCCCGGGCCGCGCGCAGCACCTCACGGCCGGCCTCGTCGCCGGGCGGCGCGGCGAGCGTGGCGACCGGTCGCGGCCAGATCCGCCGTCCGGCCTCCGCGGCCATCCGGCCCACCGCGGCGGCCGGGCCGTCGCCGCCGCGGGCGGCCAGCCGCTCGGCGAGCAGCACGCCGACCGGCCCGGCCAGACCGAGAGCGAGCAGGCCCGCCGGGGTGCTCTCCACCCGCAGGTACGCCTCGAAGCGGTGCGCCGGCTGCCCGTGCGCGGTGTCGGCGCGCACGGTGCAGAGCGCCTCCCGCACCGGGGCCGGGAAGTCGCCGTCGACCAGCAGCTCCACCGGCCCGTCGACGGCGGCGGCGAGCAGCCCCGCCGCGTCGGCGATGCGCACCTCGGCGCCGAGCAGCGGCACCGTCTCCTCGTCCGGCCGTACCTCGGTCATCGGCAGCCCTCTCCTCACGGCGGCGTCCGCTTCCCTCGCGTGGCGTCCGCCTCCGAGTCTGGCACCGGCCCGGCCGGGCGGCCACCGCTGAGCCGGCTGCTGCTCCCCGGCTGGTGCCCGCCCGGCCCGCTCCCCCGGCCGCTGCTCAGCTCGTCTCGGCGAGCAGGCCGTCGACCAGGTCGCGGGGCAGCCCGTGGGTGTCGTGCAGCCAGTGGTAGTCGCGCTCGGTCAGCGGGCCACGCTCCCGTACCCGGTCCACGAGCGGCCGTCCGCGTCGCAGCAGCCCGCGGAAGCGGCGCTCCTCGTCCACCAGCGTGGCGTGCAGCGAGCCGACGTCGGCCGGCTGACGGAAGCGGCGCAGCGTGTCCGCGTACAGCTCGGGCGGCAGGTCGTCGAGGGTGCGCGCCGGGTCGTCGCGCCACAGCACGGTGAGCGCGCGGCGCAGCAGCCGCCGCAGCACGTACCCGCGGCCGGTGTTGCCGGGGCGTACCCCGTCACCGAGCACGACCACCGCGGACCGCAGGTGGTCGGAGACCACGCGCAGGTCCGTGCCGCGCAGGCCCCAGTTGCCTACCTCGTCCACCCACCGGCGCAGCCCGTCGCCGGTGAACACGGACCGGTCGCCGCGCAACACCATCTCCAGCCGTTCCAGGCCCATGCCGGTGTCGATGCTGGAGTGCGGCAGCGGCGTGAGCCGCCCGTCGGGGTGCCGGTGGTAGCGCATCTGCACGTGGTTCCACACCTCCACCCACCGCGCGTCGCTGCTGGGCATGCCGGTGGGCGGGCCGTCGCCGGTCCACACGAAGATCTCCGAGTCCGGTCCGCAGGGGCCGGTCGGGCCGTTGGACCACCAGTTGTCCTCGCCCAGCGCCTCCACCGGCACACCGAGCCCGGTCCAGGTGTCCCGCGCGGTGACGTCCGGTCCTTCACCGCTGCCACCGCCGAAGACCGTGGCGTGCAGCCTCTCCACCGGGATGCCGAACCCGTCGGTGAGCAGGTCGAAGCCCCAGCGCAGGCTGGTCGCGATGTCGTAGTCGCCGAGCGACCACGAGCCGAGCATCTGGAAAACGGTCAGGTGCGTGTCGTCGCCGACCTCGTCCAGGTCCGTGGTGCGCAGGCACCGCTGCACGTTCGCCAATCGCCGCCCGCCCGGGTGCGGGCGCCCCAGCAGGTACGGCGTGAGCGGGTGCATGCCGGACGTGGTGAACAGCACCGGGTCACCGGGCGGCGGAATGAGTGAGCTCTCCGGCGCGCGCTGATGGTCGTGCCGGTGGTAGTGGTCCAGGAACGTCCGGGTGATGTCGTCGGGTGTCATGGCGGGTGCCTTCCGGGTACGGGTGACCGGACGGCCCGCCGCGCGCGTTGGCGTCGACACGACGACGCCGGCGGACCGTTTCCGGTCGCCGGCGTGGGTGTGGGGCAGGTCAGGCGGCGGCAACCGGCGAGCGGGAAGCTCGCGCGGCCGCGGCGGTAAGACTGCGCCTGCTCTGCATACATCGACGCTAGCCCGGCCGCCCCTGTCCCGCCCACCACTTTTCCCGCGCCCCGCCCTCGCGTCTCATGATCAACACCACTCCCCCGAAATGGCGGGGTCGGCGCCCCTCGGATGCCGCCACTTCGCCGAGCTGGAGTTGACCATGCCGCCCCCGGGGTGCGGGTGGAACGCCATGGGTGTCAAAACGGGCCGGAGACACCCGTGGTGTTCCACCCGAGCGAGGCGGGAAGCGGGAGGTGGGTGGCGGGAGGCGGGCGTCAGCGAATGGGGGTGAGCAGGCGGCGGTAGAGGGCGTCGAGGCGTTCGGCCTGCGCCTCCCACGTCCACCCCGGGAGCGGGGAGTCCTCACCCTCGTACGCGGCGCGGTAACGGGCCGGATCCGCGAGCACCGCCCGCACTGCGCGGGCCAGGTCGGCGGCATCGCGGGCACGGAACACCTCGCCCTGCCCGGTGGCCCGGACCGTCTCGGCCATGGTGCGGACGTCGCTGACCACGATCGGCAGCCGCGCGTGCGCGTACTCGAAGAACTTGGTGATCAGCGCGATCTCGTGGTTGGGCCAGTGGTGCAGCGGGATCAGCCCGATGTCGGCGGTGGCGAGGAACGCGACGAGCTGGCGGTGCGGCACGTACGGCAGCACGTGCACCCGGTCGCCCACCCCGTGCCGGGCCGCACGGGCGACGACCTGGCGGACGTAGGCGGCAGCCGGGTCGGCGACGACAAGCGCCAGGTGTGCGCCGGGCAGCAGCGGCAACGCCTCGACCACCGTGTCCACGCCGCGCTGCACGGCCATCGCCCCGCTGTAGACCAGCAGCGGCGTGTCCGGTGGCAGACCGCAGCGCTTCCGCAGATCGGGAGCGGATGTCTCCGTGGTGGCGGCGATCGGGGCGTTGAGGATCACGGTCGGGCGTTCGGGCAGGGCGTGGTCGCGTACCAGCAGGTCGGCGAGCGTGTCGGAGACGGTGACGACCGCGTCGGCGTGACCGACGTACTCGCGGACGTAACCGAGGTGGGCGGGCAGCCAGCGGGCGTTGTCCCGACGCGGCCGCGCCCCGGGCAGCCACTCGTGCGCGTCCCAGATCAGCTTGACGTCACGTCCGGCGGCGCGGGCGCGGTCCACGGCGCGGGCGGCCACGCCGAGCATCCGGAAGTCGTGCGCGTGGATCAGGTCGGGGCGCAGGTCGTCGACGACCGGTCCGGCGACCCGTTCGTAGTCCCAGAGGCCCGGCTCCAGCCGCCGCCAGGCCCCGTCGCGCAGCCGGGCCCGCCAGAAACGGACCTCGGCGTGCTCGACGGGCCGGCGGGCCAGCCGCGCCGCGCGCAACGGCAGTCCGCCCCGGGCCACCAGCCGAGCCCGCAGCCCGGAAACGCTGCGCAGACCGGACACGCCACGCAGGCCGGAGCCGTCGCGCGAACCAGCGTCACGGCCCGAGGCGGAGGCGCCGCCGCGCGGGCTGGAGAGGACGGCCGATGCGGTGGCGGGTGGAGTGGCGCGAGCGGCGGCGAGCGGCAGGACGCGTACCTCGGCGTCGCCGAGCCGCCAGCGGCGTTCGGCGTCGACGTGGGCGCAGCCGATCAGCGTGACGTCCCAGCCGGCGTCGGCGGCCGAGCGGGCCGTCTTCTGCACCCGCGAGTCACCCTCGACCGCGTTGTCGACGAGCATGACCACGCGCCGCATCGGCGTTCCACCCCTTCACCCGTACGCCCGGACGGGCGCGAGTGTACGGGGACGCGGGGCTGTCACGACGGCCGCGAAGACCGCTCTGAGCTGCGCGGATACCGACTGTGCAGCGGCTGGTCGGGTGCCGGCCGGTGGAAGTTCACCGGCCGTGCACCGAACGGCCCCGGTCAGGCCGTGCCGGAGGAGACCAGCGGGGCCGGGGCGACCGGCTGCCGGCTGTCGTTGCGGTTGGGCAGCGACAGGCGGATGACCTTCCACCACGCGGACGCGACCTGCTTGGGCAGCGGGCCGGTGGTGTAGTGCAGGCCGTACCTGTCGAACAGCGCGCGTACCTGCGGCGCGATCTCCTGGTAGCGGTTGCTGGGCAGGTCGGGGAAGAGGTGGTGCTCGATCTGGTACGACAGGTTGCCGGTCATGATGTGCAGCAGCCGGCTGCCGCTGATGTTGGCCGAGCCGAGCATCTGGCGCAGGTACCACTCGCCGCGCGTCTCGCCCTCGATGGAGGTCTTCTCGAACGTCTCCACGCCGTTGGGGAAGTGCCCGCACATGATCACCGAGTGGCTCCACACGTTGCGCAGCAGGTTCGCGGTGAACGTGGCGGCGAGCGTGGTCAGGAACGAGGGGCCGGACAGCAGCGGGTGCACCACGTAGTCCTTGAGCACCTGGCGGCGGATCTTGCGGCCGACGGCGCGGGCCTTGGCGCGGAACTTCGGGTCCTTGAGCTTGCGCTGCTTGAGGTGGTCGCCGAGTTCCATGTCGTACGCGGCGATGCCGTACTCGAAGAACATGGCGTTGATCAGGTTCCAGAGCGGCTGGCCGAGGTGCATCGGGTGCCACGGCTGGTCCTCGTCGACGCGCATGATGCCGTAGCCGAGGTCGTTGTCCTTGCCGACGACGTTGGTGTAGCGGTGGTGCAGCTCGTTGTGCGACTGCTTCCACTGGTCGGCCGGGGAGACGTGGTCCCACTCCCAGGTGGTGGAGTGGATCTTCGGGTCGCGCATCCAGTCCCACTGGCCGTGCAGGACGTTGTGCCCGATCTCCATGTTCTCCAGGATCTTGGCGACCGTGAGGCCGGCCGTGCCGACGATCCAGGCCGGCGGGAACAGCGAGAACAACAGCACCGCGCGACTACTCATCTCCAGTGTCCGCTGGGTCTTGACCACCTTGCGGATGTAGCGGGCGTCCCGCTCCCCCCGGTCGGCGAGGACCCGGTCCCGGATCGCGTCCAACTCCTTGCCGATGATCTCGATGTCCTCGGCGCTCAGGTGGGCGATCGGGTTGACGGCCTTCTTCTGGATGACGGTCACGTGGGTGGCTCCTGTCAGAGATCGATGTCGCAGGTACCGGCGGCGGCCGACACGCACGTCTGGACGAGCACGCCGTCCCCCGGTACGGCAGTGGTGACGTCGCCGTTGCGCAGGTCACGGACGGCGCCCTGGCGCAGCGGTACGACGCAGCCGAAGCAGATGCCCATCCGGCACCCGGAAGGCATCAGCACTCCGGCGTTCTCCCCCGCGTCGAGCAGGGTGGTGGCGCCGTCGGACTCGACTGTCACCCCTGCTCCGGTGAAGGTCACCGTGCCTCCCTCGCCCGGCGTGATCACCGTCGGGCGGAACCGCTCGGTGTGCAACCGTTCGACGAGGCCGTTCGAGGACCAGTACCCCTCGACCGCGTCGAGCATGCCGATCGGGCCGCAGGCCCACGCCTCGCGGTCGAGGTGGTCGGGCACCAGGGCGGCGAGTTCGGCGACGTCGAGCAGGCCGTCGGTGTCGGTGTGCCGCTCGACCAGCCGCAGCGCGCCGCGGTCGGCGAGCGTGCGCAGTTCCGTACCGAAGATGACGTCGTCGCGGGTGGGCGCGGAGTGCACGAGCACCACGTCGGCCCGGTCGGCCAGCCCGGAGCGCAGCATCCCCATGACCGGGGTGATGCCGCTGCCGGCGGTGAGGAACAGGACCCGCTCGGGCGTCGTGGCGGGCAGCACGAACTCGCCCTGGGCCTGGTCGAGGTGCACGATCGTGCCGGGCCGGAGCCGGCGTACGAGGTGGTTGCTGACCTTGCCGTCGGGGATGGCCTTCACGGTGACGCTGATCCGGCCGTCGGGGGCGTCCGGCGCAGAGGTGACCGAGTACGCGCGCCACTGGCGCACGCCGTCGACGTCGACGCCGAGGCGGATGTACTGCCCGGGCAGGTGCCCCTGCCAGGCGCGGCCGGGCTGGATCACCAGCGTGGCCGCGTCCCGGGTCTCCGGGCGGACGGCGACGATCCGGCCGCGCAGCGGTGCGCCGGCGCGCAGCGGCGCGATCAGGTCGAGGTAGTCGTCGGGCAGCACCGGCGTGGTGACCGTTCCGGCCAGCCGCAGCAGCCTGTCCCGGAAGGTGACCTTCTGAGGGCGGCGGGAGGCAGTTGTGGTCATATGACCAGCGTGACCGCCCGATCGCATAACATCTTGACCAGCAAAGGTGAAAAGGTCGCGGGTTTTTGTTCGGAGGGAACAACATGACGTTGGAGGCCGGCACTGGGCAGCGCGCCGCGCACCTCAACCTCGAGGCCGGCATGGCCGCGACGCTGCGCGACCGGCTGCCGATGGTCGCCGAACGGACCGTCTCCGCGATCACCGCCGAGGTGCCGGACTACTCAGGCGCGCTCACCGGCGCCATGCGGGCGAAGATCGAAAACGCGGTACGCATCGCGCTCGGCACGTTCCTCCAGCTCATCGAGGGTACCCAGGCGTTCGACCCGAGCACTCCCCTGGCCCCGGCGCTGGAGGCCGCGTACGCGCTGGGCAGCGGTGAGGCCCGCTCGGGGCGCAGCATGGACGCGCTGCTGGCCGCGTACCGGGTGGGCGCACGGGTGGCCTGGCGTGAGGTGTCCACCACGACGGTGCGCAGCGGGCTCGCCGCCGAGACGGTGGCCGAGTTCGCCGAGCTGATGTTCGCGTACATCGACGAGCTGTCCGCGGCGAGCGTGGCCGGGCACGCCGACGAGCTGGCCAGCGCCGGCCGGATGCGCCGCCGCAGCCTGGAACGGCTCACCCAGCAGTTGCTGGCCGGTGAGCCGGAGGAGTCGCTGCGGCGCAGCGCGGAGCGCGCCGACTGGCCGCCGCCGCAGACGCTGACGGTGGTGCTGCTGCCCCGCCGGCACCTGCGCGCCGTGTTGGCACTGCTCAGCCCGCACACGCTGGAGAGCGGCGAGGACCTGCCCGGCATGAACCCGGTCGAGGAGCTGGCCGTACTGCTGGTGCCGGACATGCACGGCGGCCGGCGCCGCCAGCTCACCCGGCTGCTGCACGGGCACCGGGCGGTGCTCGGCCCGGCCCGCCCCTGGCACCGGGTCGCCGCGTCGTACCAGCGGGCCACCCGGGCGCTCGCGCTCGGCCTCGGCGAGCCGGACGCCGGGCCGGTCGACACTGAGCGTCACCTGGCCACGCTGCTGCTCAGCGTGGACCCGGAGGCGCTGGCCGACCTGCGCGCGCAGGCCCTCGCGCCGCTGGCCGCGCTGCCCCCGGCCACCGCGCACCGGCTGGCCGAGACGCTGCGGTCGTGGCTGCTGCACCAGGGACGCCGCGACGACGTGGCCGCCGACCTGTTCGTGCATCCGCAGACCGTCCGCTACCGGATGGGCAAGCTCCGTGAGCTGTTCGGCGACCGGCTGCTCGACCCCGCCGCCGTCCTCGACCTCACGATCGCGCTGGCCGTACCCCCGGAGGCGGACGCCGTCTGACGTCGCGCCGGGGCGCACGGCCCGGTGCGGCCGGGACCTCCGGCCCTGTCCGCCCGCGACGGCGGCGGGCAGGGTCGGAAGGGGACGAGCAACCAGGAGGGCCGCCATGAACAGCACACCGACCCGCACCGGCCAGGACCCGAGGGTACGGGTGCTGGAGGCGGCCGCCCGGCAGTCCCTGCACGCCCCGTCGGTGTTCAACACCCAGCCCTGGCGCTGGCGGATCACCGCGGACGCGCTGGAGCTGCGCGGCGACCCGGATCGGCAGCTCACGCACACCGACCCGGACGGCCGGTTGCTGATGCTGAGCTGCGGCGCCGCCCTGCACCACGCGCGCGTGTCGCTGGCGGCGTTCGGCTGGGCGGCGGTGGTCGAGCGACTGCCCGACCCGTCCGACCCGTCGTTGCTGGCCCGGATCCGCACGACCGGCCCGATCGACCTGGACGTGCCGGCGGGCCGGCTCGTCGACGCGATCCCGCGCCGCCGCACCGACCGGCGGGCGTACGGCGACCGGCCGGTGCCGGAGGCGGTGCTGGCCCGGCTCGGGGACGCCGTCGAGGCAGAGGGCGCCCACCTGCACGTGGTCCGGCCGGACCAGATGCCGATGCTCGCCGTGTCCACCGGCCGCGCCGCCGAGGCGGAGCTGGCCGACCCCGCGTACCGGGAGGAGCTGAACCGGTGGACCAACCGGCCGGCGGGCAGCGGCGACGGCGTGCCCGCAGCCACCGCCGTGCGGCCCTCCCCACGGCGGGTGCCGCTGCGCGACTACGCGCCCGGCGGGGCGGCCGGCCTCAGCGCGGGCACGGACTTCGACCGCGGCGCGGCGTACCTGATCCTGTTCGGTGAGGACGACGAGCCGGCCGCCTGGCTGCGCGGCGGCGAGGCGCTGTCGGCGCTGTTGCTCACCGCCACCGCCGAAGGGCTGGCCAGCGCACCGCTCAGCGACGCCGTCGAGCTGGCCTGGCCGCGCCGGATGATGCGTGACCTGCTCGCCGGCATCGGCAGCCCGTACCTGATCGTGCGGGTCGGCTGGGGCCCGGAGGCCGAGCTGCCGCCGGCGCCGCGCCGCGCGCCGGGCGACGTCATCGAGGTGGTGGACTGACTCCGGCCTCTACGACTTCGATGCCCGCCGGATGTGGCTGATCGACCTGGACGAGTACCGGCGGGGACCGTTCGTGCTCGACTCCGGCCGGCTGCCCGGGTCCCGCCGCTACCTGTCGCCGCAGGAGCTGACCCGGGGCGCGACCGTCGACGACCGCCTCACGGCCCACGCGCTCGGTCGCACGCTTCGCCACCCGCCCGACGGCCTGTCCGGCTGGCGGAACGCGCGGTCGTCGCCCGGGCCACCCGCGCCGATCCGGCCGCGCGGCACGCCACCGTGGCCGCCCTGATCGGCCCCTTCGGCGACCCGAGCCCAGGCCAGGTGGTGACTGTCCGTCACCCCGATCCCGATGCAGCGCATCGTCACATTCAGTGATGGGCGGTTTCTGGGGCGAATGCACCGCCTTTCCGCGCACACTGCGCCTGAGCAGCCAAAATGCTCAACTGGTCGTTGACGATGCTGTTGCCTCTCCGCCGACTTTGCTCTGCAGCCTCATACGCGGCGGTAGCCGTGAGTCACCGTCGCGTCGATGGCTGCAGAGCAAAGTGGCCCGAGGTCAACCATGCGGGCTCAGCTTTGGCACTACCGTACGTGACGGCGAGGGGGTCGACATGTCGGGACGACCAGGGCCGGGTGCGGGGCGGCCGTCGGGCGGAAACCCGCTCCCGGGGCCCGTCCGGCGCATAGCGTGGGGCGAGGTGGCCTGCCCGGGGCGCCGGTGAGCGGAGGGAGAACGCGGTGACTGAGCCGGAGGAGGAGCAGGAGAAGACCCGCAAGACCGATCGGGTGCTGTTCTCGCCCGACGGCGACCCGCACCACACGCTGGCCGAGGCGCCCCAGCCGGACGAGCACCTCCCGCCCACCGTCACCCGCGACGGCCACACGGACGTGCTCGACGACGAGCAGTGAGCGCACGAACCCGCCCGGCCGACCGGGCGGGTTCCAGCCGCCCCGGAGGGCGGCCACGGAAGCAGCCTCAGACCGGCGGGATGCCGGAGCGGCCGATGTCGGACATGTCGTCGCCGATCTCGGTCCGGGTGCCGGCCACCGGCCCGGCGGTCGCCCCGGTGCGGTCCTCGATGCAGGCTTCACCCAGCCCGTGCATCAGCTCACCCACCGCGGCCAGCGCCGCGCCCTTGTCCGGGCAGGGCTGCCCGGTGGCGAGCACCCGCCCGTCGCCGCCGACCACGGTGAACCCCACGGTGCCGTCGGCTTCGCTCTCGATGACGAACTTCACCATGCTCCTCTCGCCGCCCCGGGCCGGGCGGCCCTTCAGCTCACGCCGTGCGACTGCAGCCACAACTCCAGCAGGCCCAGTTGCCACAGCTTGTTGCTGCCGGCGGCGGCCTGCGCCCGGTCCGGCTCGGCCAGCAGCTCGTCGACGTACTCCCGACGGAACAACCCGCGCCGGCGTGCCTCGGGCGCGCTGAGCGCCTCGACCACCAACTCTCGCACGGGCCCGTCGACGTTGCGCAGCGCCGGCACCGGGAAGTAGCCCTTGGGCCGGTCGATGACCTCGGCCGGCAGCACTTCCCGGGCCACCTCCTTGAGCACGCCCTTGCCGCCCTGGGCCAGCTTGTGCTCGGGCGGGCAGGCCGCGGCGAGCGCCACCAGGTCCTGGTCGAGGAAGGGCGTGCGCACCTCCAGTCCCCAGGCCATGCTCATGCTGTCGACCCGTTTGACCGGGTCGTCGGGCAGCATCAGGTGCGTGTCCAGGCGCAGCACCGCGTCCACGGCGGTCTGCGCGCCGGGCGCGGCCAGGTCCGCGGCGACCAGCTCGCCGCTGGCGTCGCGCTCACAGGTGTACGCGGGGTCGACCACCCGGTTCAGCTCGGCGTGGTCGCGGTCGAAGAACGCGGCGGTGAACTCGGCCGCGGCGTTCTCCCGCGCCGCGTCGGCGAGCCGGTGGTGGTAGCCGTAGCCGGCGAACACCTCGTCGGCGCCCTGGCCCGACTGCGCCACCTTCACGTGCCGGGCGACCTGCTCGGAGAGCAGGTGGAACGCCACCACGTCGTGGCTGCCCATCGGTTCGGTCATGGCCGCCACGGTGGCGCGTACGGCGGGACCGAGATCGCCGTCGGAGAGCTGGATGCGGTGGTGGTCGGTGCCGAACGCGCGGGCGACCAGGTCGGAGTAGTGGAACTCGTCGCCGGCCTCGTCGCCGCGGCTGTCGAACCCGATGCTGAACGTCTGGAGGTGGTGCTGCCCGGCGCCGTCGAGCAGCGCGACGATCATGCTGGAGTCGAGGCCGCCGGAGAGCAGCACCCCGACCGGCACGTCGGCGACCAGCCGGCGGCGTACGGCCGTGCGCAGCGCGTCCCCGACGGCGGCCCGCCAGTCGGCGGCGTCCATGCCGTCGTGGGCCGTGTCGCGCCGGTACTCGGGCCGCCAGTAGACGCGCTCGCGGCTGTGCCCGTCGGCGTCCACCACCCGCACGGTGGCCGGGGGCAGCTTGCGGATGCCGCGCAGGATCGTGCGGGGCGCCGGCACGATCGAGTGCCACGACAGGTAGTGGTGCAGCGCGACCCGGTCGATGCCGGTGTCGACGTCGCCCCCGGCCAGCAGCGCCGGCAGCGTGGAGGCGAACCGGAGCCGGCCCGGGGACTCGGCGAGGTAGAGCGGCTTGATGCCGAGCCGGTCGCGGGCCAGCACGAGCCGGCGGCGACGCCGGTCCACCAGCGCCACGGCGAACATGCCGACCATGTGGTCGACGAACCGCTCACCCCACTGCGCGTACGCCACCAGGATCACCTCGGTGTCGCTGGTGCTGTGGAACGTGTGCCCGGCGGCGCGCAGTTCGTCGCGCAGCTGCGGGTAGTTGTAGACGCAGCCGTTGAACACGAGCGCCAGGCCGAGGTCGTCGCGGACCATCGGCTGCGCGCCGGCCTCGGACAGGTCGATGACTGTCAGCCGGCGGTGCCCCAGCGCGATCCAGCCGTCGTCCCACGCGCCCTCACCGTCCGGGCCGCGTGAGCGCATCGCCGCTGTCATCCGGTTCACCGCGTCGGTGTCGGGGGTGACCCCGTCGAACCTGGCCTCACCGCTGATCCCGCACATCTCAGCGCCCACCGGTCAGTCGCGGAGCACCCACCATGCCAACCTCCCGCCGCGTCGTCTCCCCGGGCGGTCCGCCGGGTACGGCGACTACCCGGCCTGTGGCGAAGGAAACCCGGATGGGCGGTTGGCGAGCCGGGCACGGCGCGCCGTCGTACGGTGGCGGTACGGGCCATGTCCCCGGGCGGTCCGGCCACGGGACGTGGCCAGGATCAACGACGCCTGCCAGGAGGACGTGTGTTCGCCAATTCCGAGGAACTCCTGCGATACCTCACCGACGAGGACGTGAAGTTCGTCGACGTACGTTTCTGTGACCTGCCCGGCGTGATGCAGCACTTCAACCTGCCGGTCGAGTCGTTCGACGACAGCGTGTTCACCGACGGCCTCGCCTTCGACGGCTCCTCGATCCGCGGCTTCCAGTCGATCCACGAATCGGACATGCTGCTGCTGCCGGACGTGGCGACCGCGTTCGTGGACCCGTTCCGCGCGCAGAAGACCGTCGCGTTGAACTTCTTCGTCCACGACCCGTTCACCAGGGAGGCGTACTCCCGGGATCCGCGCAACGTGGCGAAGAAGGCCGAGGCGTATCTGGCGGCGAGCGGCATCGCCGACACCGCGTACTTCGGCGCGGAGGCGGAGTTCTACATCTTCGACTCCATCCGCCACGAGACCTCCGCCCACCAGTCGTTCTACTACATCGACTCGATCGAGGGCGCCTGGAACACCGGCCGGATCGAGGAGGGCGGCAACCGCGGCTACAAGACCGCCTACAAGGGCGGCTACTTCCCGGTGCCCCCGGTCGACCACTACGCCGACCTGCGCGACAGCATGGTCCGCCGGATGGTCGATGCCGGGTTCACTGTGGAACGGTCGCACCACGAGGTCGGCACGGGTGGCCAGTCCGAGATCAATTACAGGTTCTCGACGCTGCTGCACTCGGCCGACCAGCTCCAGCTCTTCAAGTACCTGATCAAGAACGAGGCGTGGGCGCACGGCAAGACCGCCACGTTCATGCCCAAGCCGCTGTTCGGCGACAACGGCTCCGGCATGCACACCCACCAGAGCCTCTGGCGCGGCGGCGAACCCCTCTTCTACGACGAGACCGGCTACGCCGGCCTGTCCGACACCGCCCGCTGGTACATCGGCGGCCTCCTGCACCACGCCCCCTCGCTGCTCGCCTTCACCAACCCCACCATCAACTCCTACCGCCGCCTCGTCCCCGGCTTCGAGGCCCCGGTCAACCTGGTCTACTCCCAGCGCAACCGCTCCGCCTGCACCCGCATCCCGGTCACCGGCAGCAACCCCAAGGCCAAGCGCGTCGAGTTCCGGGTCCCCGACCCGTCGGCGAACGTCTACCTCGCCTTCTCCGCGATGCTCATGGCCGGCCTCGACGGCATCAAGAGCAAGATCGAGCCGCCGGCGCCGATCGACAAGGACCTCTACGACCTCCCGCCGGAGGAGTGGGGCGACGTCAAGCAGGTCCCGGGCTCCCTGACCGAGGCCCTGGCGGCGCTGGAGGCCGACCACGACTACCTGCTCGACGGCGGGGTCTTCACCGACGACCTGATCTCGACCTGGGTCGACTGGAAGACCACGAACGAGGTGGACCCGGTACGCCTGCGGCCCACGCCGCACGAGTTCGCGATGTACTACGACTGCTGAGACCGAACACGGCGCTGACCTGGATCAACAGAATCACTGCTGATCTCGGGTACAGGCTGGTAGACCTCACGGACGGCGGTCATGCTCGGCTCATAGCCGACATGGCCGCTGCTTCGAGGCGCTGACGGCGTTGTCCGGTCAGTCGAAGGCGTTGCCGGTGATGACCCAGGCGATGCCCTGCGCAGGGTCTTCCATCGCCAGGTGCAGGTACCAGATCTCGTCGTCGGGCTCCTGCCAGACGACGCAGTGCAGACGTTTGACAAGCGCGCTGACGCTGCCCGGACCTGCGGCAGGGGTCACGTCAGCCATGGCGGCGAGTGCCTTCCAGAGAGCTGTCCGTCCCAGCGCCTGTCCGGTCCGACGCGCGTAAGGCCCTTCGCCGGTGGCCAGGTGCACCAAGCTGGGGTAGACATCGGCGAAGCGAACCTGTGATCCCTCGCGGCCCCGCAGGCCCTGCCACCGTTGACCCCTGGGCATCCTGGCACGGTCGGTGGCCACCATCGAGGCCGCTTCCCATGCGGTGCCGTGGAACGCGTACGCCTGCGTGGCCGGTGACAGGCCGTCGAGGAGTGCCACCGCGGTGTGCGGTGCCGGCCGTACAGTGGTCACAGGTAGCGGCTTCGGGTCGGCCAACTGGCTTGGACAGGCCCAGATGGTGCATCCCGAGCTGCCGGACCGGTCGTACTCGGGGATGTCCAAGGTGCTGTACCAGTTGGCGGCTTCCCACGGCTGAAGGCACAGCGGGGCATCGAGCAGCTGTGGATCGAGGTCGGCGGCCGCCCGGAGATCCTCGCCGTGCAGCACGCGAGTGTGGGCTGTCAGATGCCGCGTGCGTGGGTCGGCCAGATGTGGGGTCAGTTCTCGCCACGTGTGGTTTTGGGCTACCACCTCCCACAGGGGCCCCGGGACGCCCTTGTCGTCGTCGGGAAACAGTTCGGCTGCGGCGGCGGCGATCCCGGCCGGCGCTTCCAATGCCACGACGTGGGCCGTCTCCCGCCGCTGGTCGACCGGCCCCGCCTCGACTGTGGCAGCGAACCTCAGCAGGTCGTGCCAGCGTCCGGCGTCGGCAAGCAGGTCGAGGTCGCCGTATGAGACACCAGGTGAGGTCACCTCGTCATTCTGCCGCTCTGCGTGCCGCCACCCGTGGGGGCGGTGGTCGGCGGAAAACGGCCTCGGGCCGGCCTCCGCCCTCGTACCGTCGAGACATGATCCCGCCTCACGACGAGCTGCCGACCGTTCCGTGCCGGTGGAGCCGTCGGTGAGGCCGCGGCCCACCACCACCGCCACCACCCCGACACCGGAGATCCCCACCGTCCTGACCCTCGGGGTGGAAGAGGAGTTCCTGCTGCTGGACCCGGTCACCGGCGAGAGCATGCCGGTCGCCGACCGGGTCCGCGAGGCGCTCTCCGGGACCGCACGCGAGCAGAGCCGGCAGGAGTTCCGGCACAGCATGGTGGAGATGGTGACCCCGGTCAGCCCCGACCTCGGCCGGCTCCGCGAGCACCTGGTCACGCTGCGGCGAGCGGCCGCCGAGGCGGCCGAGGCGGCCGAGGCGCGACTGGTGGCGGTCGGCGCCACGCCGGTCTGCGAGGTCCACCGCACGGTGCCCGACGAGCAGCGCTACCACGACATGTCCCGCCGGTTCGGCCCGGTGGCGCACGACCCCGCGGTCTGCGGCTGCCACGTGCACGTCGGCGTACCCGACCGGGAACTGGCCGTGCAGGTCTGCAACCACCTGCGCCCGTGGCTGCCGGTGGTGCAGGCGCTCACCACCAACTCACCGCTGCACGACGGGCGGGACACCGGGCACGCCAGCTGGCGCTCGATGCAGCTGGAACGGTGGCCGAGCATCGGGCCGACGCCGCACTTCCACTCCGCCGCCGACTACGACGCCACGGTCCGGGACCTGATCACCGCCGGCATCATGCTCGACGCGGCGATGGTCTACTGGTACGCCCGGCCGTCGGCGGCGTACCCCACAGTGGAGATCCGCGTCGGCGACGTCTGCCCCACGGTCGACGACACCGTCCTGATCGCCGGGCTGGTCCGGGCGCTGGTCGCCACCGCGATCGACGACATCCGCGACGGCGTGCCGGCCCAGCGCATCCGCGACTGCCTCGTCGCCGCCGCACACTGGCGGGCAGCGCACGACGGCGTGGACGGCGACCTGGTCGATCTGCGCACCGGGCGGCCCCGGCCCGCCTGGGACCTCGTCGACGACATGCTCGACATCGTCACGCCCGCGCTGACCCGCCACGGCGACCTGGACCTGGTCCGGCGCCAGACGGACCGGGTACGCCGCGAGGGCACCGGCGCCACCCGGCAACGTCAGGTCATGGCCGACACCGGCGGCGACGTCCGCGTGGTGCTCGCGCACCTGGCCGCGCAGACCGTCGCGGCCTGAGATGAGCGGCCCGGCCGACGACACGCCGGATCGGGCCCGCGCCCGGTCAGCGCAGCCCGGCGAACAGGTCGTCCTCCGGCGTCGGCGCGCCGGTGGTGTCCCGCACCCGCACGAACGTCTCCATGCCCATCAGCTCGGTGAACCGCTCCTGCCCGAGGCGCAGGAAGAAGATGTTCTCCGCCTGGCTGGCGTGCGCGGCGAGCGACGCGAACTTCTGCCCGCCGTAGCCGCTGGTGTTGACCCAGGTGGTGATCTCGTCGTCCGGCAGGCCCAGCGCCGGCGTCTCGTCGGTCGCCTCCGGCTCGGGGAACTCCACCCCGATCTCGCGCATGACGGTGCCGAACTGCTGGAACGCGCTGCGCGGCACGGTGGTCCAGTAGACCTTGGCCGGGATGCCGGTCTGCTCGACGGCGGCCATGGTGATGCGGTGGGCCTGGATGTGGTCCGGGTGGCCGTAGAAGCCGTTCTCGTCGTAGGTGACGACGACGTCGGGACGGTAGCGCCGGATCAGCTCGGCCAGCCGGCCGGCCGCCTCGGCCACCGGCGTGTTCCAGAACGCGCCGGGCGCGTCGTTCGTGGCCCAGCCCATCATCCCGGAGTCGCCGTAGTCGAGCGTCTCCAGGTGGGTCACCTTGAGCGCCTCGCAGCTCGCGGCCAGCTCGGCGCGGCGCATCTCGACCACGGCCTTCGGGTCGTGCCCGGGGTCGCCCGGCTTGGTTCCGCCGGGGCCGTCGCCGCACCCCCCGTCGGTGCAGGTAACGAGCACAGTGGTCACGCCCTCGGCCGCGTAGCGCGCCAGGATGCCGCCGGTGCTCGTCGCCTCGTCGTCGGGGTGCGCGTGCACCGCCATCAGGGTCAGGGATCGATCGGTCACCCCGTCACCATACGAGCATCGGCCGACGAACTAGCATTGCCCGGTCCGCAGACGGCGACGGAAGCGAGGCGCGATGGGTTGGCTCCAGCGGTTGCTCGGTGGCGGACGGGTCGAACTGGACCCGACACGTCAGCAGGAGCTGCTGCGGGACGTGCGGCAGTCCTACGGGGCGCACGCCCGCCTCCGGTTCCCGGAGCAGGCCGACGCGATCACCCGGCTGCTGTCCGATGACGACGGTCTCGTGGTGGCCGCCGGGATCGTCTGCGAGGCCGCCGACCAGGCGCACGCCGACCTGCTGGGCCAGGCGCACGAGGTGTTCCGGCGTACCGGCCGGCGACTGCTGGTGCACCGCCGCAACTACCGGCCCCTGTGGAAGGAGGCCGGGCCCGCGCTGCGCTGGCCGCTCGGCGCGCTGCCCAGCGGGCTGCACCCGTACGCGCAGGTGGCCGGCGCCGTGGCGGCGGTCGGCGGGCGGGCCGACCGGCTGGACAAGGTGACCGATCCGCAGCCGTTCGTGACGCGCCTGTTCGAGGTGCTCGACCTGACCACGGCCGGCTGGGAGTTCGGCCGGGTGCGTGTGGACACCGACAGCGCGTCGCTGGTGGAGCGGCTGATGGGCACCGGCGCGCGGGTGCTCGCGACGATGGACGACCCGCCCCGGCTGCCGCCGGCGGTGCGGGAGATGATGCGCCGCAACCACCGCATCGCCGTGTACGACCCGGCCGGTCCCCGGGTGGTCGGCGAGTTCAATCTGGGCGCGCGGCTGCGCGAGACGCTGCTGGCCTGACCGGCGGCACGCCCCGCCCCGGCCGGGTTGCCGCGGCGGGGCGCGTCAGCGGTCAGGTGGTCGTGCAGGTGAGGTTCGTCGGCGGGCTGTTGGTGCCGCCGGCCGTGCCGATGAAGCCGAACGTGGTGGAGCCGCCGGCCGGCACCGAGCCGTTGTAGTCGACGTTGCGCACCGTGACGTTCGCGCCGCTCTGGGTGTGCGTGCCACTCCAGATCTGGTTGATCACCTGACCGTTCGGGAACGTCCAGGACACCGTCCAGCCGCGGATCGCGGTGGCGCCGGCGGTCACCGTGACCTCGGCCTGGAAGCCGCCCGACCAGGAGCCGGTGATCGCGTACGTGGCACGCGCGCCGGACGGCGCCGGGGAACTGGTGGTCGGGGTCGGGGTCGGTGACGGCGTGGACGTCGGCGTCGGCGTCACGGTCGGCGAGGGGGTCACGCCCGGCCGGGCCGCCCGGTAGGTGTGGCCGGCGTGGACGGTGAGCGCCACGACGTCGGACTCCGGCCGGGTGGTGGCGGGCGTGCTGCCGTCGGTGACGTCGGTGAGGGTGAAGCTGCCGGTGAACAGCCGGGACCGCAGTCGCAGCGTGCCGTCGCGGTCGGCGCGGGCGCTGATCTCGTCGGCCTGGCTGTTGCTCCAGGTCAGCGCCACCGTGTAGCCACCCCGGCCGCGCAGTCCCGCGACCTGCCCGGCGGGCCAGGCGCTGGGGAGCGCGGGCAGCAGGTGCAGCTCCCCGGTGTGGCTGTGCAGCAGCATCTCGGCGATGCCCGAGGTGGCGCCGAAGTTCCCGTCGATCTGGAACGGCGGGTGCAGGTCGAACATGTTCGGCGCGAGCCGGTCGGTGCGGACCAGGTCGCGCAGGAGCTTGTGGGCGCGGGCGCCGTCCTCCAGCCGGGCCCAAAAATTGATCTTCCAGGCGAGGGACCAGCCGGTCCCGTCGTCGCCGCGCAGCTCCAGCGTCTTGCGGGCGGCCTCGTACAGCGCCGGGGTGCCCCGCCTGGTGATCTGGTTGCCGGGATGCAGCCCGTACAGGTGGGAGACGTGCCGGTGGGTGCGCTCGGTCTCGACCCAGTCGGCGAGCCACTCCTGCACGTTGCCCCGCGAACCGACGCGGCTCGGTGGCAGCCGATCCTTGGCCGTCCGCACCTGGGACCGGAACGTGGTGTCGACGCCGAGCACCTCGCTGGCCCGGGCCGCGGCGTCGAACAGGTCGCGCAGGATCTGGTTGTCCATCGTGGGTCCGGCGCAGACGCTGGCGTTGGCGTGGTGCGCCAGCTCCGGCGAGTTCGACGGGTTCGTCACCAGGTAGCCGAGCGTCGGATGGGCGACCAGGGTGTCGAGGAAGAACTGGGCGGCGCCCTTGAGCGCCGGGTAGTTGGCCTGGAGGAAGCCGAGGTCGCCGGTGAACAGGTAGTGGTCCCAGATGAGCGTGCTCAGCCAGGCCCCGCCGGTCTGCCACATGCCCCAGAACGCGCCGTCCACCACCGACGCGCCCCGCCAGGCGTCGGTGTTGTGGTGGGTGACCCAGCCACCGGCGCTGTACTGTGCCTGGGCGACCCGCGCGCCGGTGACGGTGAGGTCCTTGACCATGTCGAAGACCGGCAGGAAGCACTCGGACAGGTTCGTGGTGTCAGCCGGCCAGTAGTTCATCGGCAGGTTGGCGTTGACCGTGTACTTCGAGTCCCAGGACGGCGTGAGCGAGTCGTTCCAGATGCCCTGCAGGTTCGCCGGCTGGGTGCCCGGCCGCGACGAGGAGATCAGCAGGTACCGCCCGAACTGGAACAGCAGCGCGGCGAACTGCGGGTCGTTCGTGCTTGCGTGCTGCGCGATCCGTACGTCGGTGGGCTGGTCGGCGGCGGCGGTGCGGCCCAGGTCGATCGTGACCCGGTCGAACAGCGCCTGGTAGTCGGCGCGGTGGCGGGTGCGGAGCTGGTCGACGTCGACGCTCTTGGCGGCGTTCAGCCGGTTGCGGGCGATGCCCTGGTAGTCGCCGTTGACGGTGCGGTAGTTGACGTAGCTGGTGCCGATCGAGATCAGGACCGTCACGCTGGTCGCGCCGGACACCCGCAGCGTGCCGCCGGAGCTGCTCACCGTGCCGCCGGTGACGGCGGCGTTGGCCAGCGCGAGGAACCGCACCGAGCCGTTGACCCCCTCCATCGAGCCGGAGATGCCGTCGAGCGCGACTGTCGCGCCGTCCGGGCTGGACACGGTGGTCCGCTGCGGGCTGTCGAACGCGGCGGAGAACGTGATCGCGTTCGCCCGGTCGGCGGTCAGCCGGAGCACTATCACCTGGTCGGGCGCGCTGGCGAACACCTCCCGCTGGTACCGGACACCGTTCAGCACGTACGTGGTGGTGACGGTGGCGGTGGTGAGGTCCAGCGTCCGGTTGTACTGCGTCGCCCCGCTCGCCGACCCGAAGGAGAGCCGCAGGTCGCCGACGGTCTGGTAGGCGAGCTGACCGCCGGGGCTGCCCATCATGGTCTGGTTGATCAGATCCTGGGCCGAGGTCCACTGGTCGGCGAAGACGCGACGCCGGATCTCGGCCAGGTTGGCCGCGCCCCTGGTGTTCGCCGAGTCGTACGGGCCGCCGGCCCACACGGTGTCCTCGTTGAGCTGGAGCCGTTCGGTGTCGATGTTGCCGAAGACCATCGCGCCGAGCCGCCCGTTGCCGATCGGCAGGGCGCGCAGCCAGTCGGTGCCGGCCGGTTCGTCGTACCAGAGCGCCAGGTCGTTCGCGGCGAGCACCTGCACCGGCGCCGCCGAGCCGGCGCGGGCGGCGGCGCTCCAGGCGGCCGGCACCAGCGCGGCGCCGGTGCCGGCCGCTGCGGCCTTGATGACGTTGCGTCGTGTCACTTCAGACATGCTTTTCTCCCAACCGCGCGGATCAGAGGCGGGTCCGGATGCGCGGCGCTGCCCTGTTATCGCTAACAGATTGCGCCTCGCACACCCGGACGCCGCGTTCCTGCCACTCCGCGCCCAGGGCTCCCGACCGGGCGACACGTCGGCCAACAAGGACTCTCATGGATGAAGTGACATCGCGTCAAGGGGTGTTACCGCTAACAGACGCGATCCGTGGCGCACTCGCCGGGCCGAGCGGGGCGCGGGCGCGGCCGGCCGGCCCACCCGGGCCACGTGCACGATCCGCTCCGGCGCCACGTCCAGCAGCGTGCCGAGCGCGCCACGGGTGGCGGCGACGTCGACGAGCTGACTGAGCGGGTGCGCGGCCAGCCCGGCCGTGTGCAGCGTCAGCCACATCCGCATCAGCACGCGTCCGAACTCGACCTGCCCGGCCGCGTCCAGACCGGGCGGCGCGATCAGCGCCAGCACCCCGCCGCCCTGCGCCAGTGGATCACCGCCCGCGGCGGCGAGCAGCCGGGGCAGCCCCAGCGGGCGCAACGCCGGGTACGCCGCGAGCGCCGCCCGCAGTCCGGTGGCCGCCGCCCGGCCCAGCCCGAGGCAGCTGTCACTGAGCCCGTCGCTCCGGTAGCGCGGGCACGCCCGGTCCAGGCGCAGCCAGCGGCGCAGCTCGGCGACCACCGACGGGTCGGCGTACACGTGCCGGTCGGCCGTGCGCAGCAGCGCGCGCAGCCGCCCGGCCGCCGGCACCACGCGGGCCGCGCCACCGGCCCGGCGGGCGACCGCGTCCACGGCCGCGACCACGTCGGCGTCCGGGCCGCCGGTGAACCGGCCCCGGTGGGTACGCCGATCCCACACGTCGGCGGCGCAAAACGGCGTCCGGTACGGCTGCCGGGCCGGACGCAGCCGCCCCACCCGCCGGTCCGACTCGTCGTGGTCGGCGGCCCAGTCCAGCCGCAACCCCGCGTCGGCGGCGACGATCAGGCAGGTCTCCACGAACGCGCCCAGCGACAGCCGCAGGTCCCGCCCGGTCGGATCGCCGGCGGGCAGCGTGTCGGCCGGGTCCCAGCCGACGGTGATCGCCCAGCGCTCGTAGCGCAGCCGCCACGGCTGGGTGTTGTGCGCGCTCGGCGCCCGCCAGCACAGCGGCTCCAGCGCGCGGAACGCGGCGAGGTCCATGCTCACCGCTCCCTGGCGTAGAACGTGTAGCCGTGCAGCGGGCGTCCGCCGAGGCGCCGGTACTGGGCGGCCGACGCCGGGTTGTCCCGCCCGACGTACGTGCTGCGCAGCGCCGTGTATCCGCCCTCGTGCAGGTTGCGGTGCAGGTGCTCCGACAGCAGCCGCTGGTAGCCGCGCCCCTGGAACCGCGGCACCACACCCTTGACGATCAGCACCGCCTCCCGCCGGTACCGGCGGCGGGTGGCCAGCAGCCGCAGCTGGTTGACCGGGTTCAGGTCGCCGCGCACAGCGACCAGGAAGTCGCTGATGTCGGGCACGCAGAGCACGAACGCCACCGGCTGCCCGTCGCGGGTCAGGTAGAGCAGCAGCGAGTCATCCAGCAGGTACGCCAGCCCGTCGGTCTGCCGCCGCAACTGCGCCGCCGAGATCGGCGTGTAGTAGCCGAGCTGGGCGAAGGAGTCGTTCAGCATCCCGCGCAGCAGGTCCAGCTGTTCGTCGAGCCGCCGGCTGTTCCCCCGGTGCAGGTCCAGCCGGGAGCCGTCGGGCTGGACGCCCAGCGCGGGCGGCGGTCCGGTCGGCGGCGGCACCGGGCAGATCCAGGTGTCGGAGACGAACCGTCCGGTGAACCCGTTCTCCTCGTACGCGTCCGGGTAGTGCGGCGGGTTCCACGCGCTGTCCACGAAACCCCGGTCGGCGTACCCGGAGGTGATCACGCCACCGGCCTGGTTGGGCAGCAGCGCCACCGGCCCGAACAGCAGGTCCCGCCCGGGCATGGCGTGCGTGGCGATTGCGTCGAACAGCGGCCGGGCGGCGTGCGGGGTGAACTCGGTGAGCCCGAACAATTGGCACCGGCGGCCGAGCTTGGCGTCGAGGTCGGCGTCGGTGTGCAGCGTGGTCCGCCCGACCACCGCGCCGGAGGCGTCGCGCAGCACGTACATCGGCACGCCGTCGCGCCACCAGCGGCGGATCTGCTGCCGGGGCGTCGGCACGTAGCGGGACTCGTCCGCGTACAGCCGGTCGGTGAGGGTGAGGAAGTCGCGCAGGCCGCGCCGGCCGGTCACACGCTCGAGCCGGTGGCCGGTCACCGGCGCACCGCCGGTCCGGTCGTCTCCGCGCCCAGCGGCGTGAACCGCTCGATGTGGCCCATCGCGCCGTCCTCGGCCCGCCACGCGCCGTTTGAGTAGCCGTCCGGGGAGGCGGTGTAGAGGCGGATGAACCCGGCCGTGGCGTTGCGGTTGCCGTCGGTCAGCCACATCATCAGCTTGCGGTGGTGCCGGGTCCGGGCGAAGCGCAGCAGCGCGTCGCGGTCGGTGAAGAACGCGATGGTGCCGAGCGTCAGCGGGAACTGCCAGTAGACGGTGTGCCAGCAGTAGCCGGACATCCGGCGCATGTCGCGCACCATCCGGATCCAGTCGGGGGCCAGGCGCAGCAGCACCAGCGGGTTCGCGTACCGGGTGCCGCCGATGAACATGGCGCCGGCGCGGGCCTGGGCCGGGGCGCGGGAGAAGTCACGGGTACGCATCGCTCACCTCACCAGGTAGACGTTCTTGATCTTCTGCATGGCGGCGAACGGGCCGCCGCCCGGCTCGTGCAGCTCCACCCGCAGGTCACCGGCGGTCGGGTCCTCCACCAGGGACTGCGCGAAGTCCCGCGACACCGAGGTCAGGTGCGCGCGTACCCCGTCGCGGCAGGCGTCGGCGAGCGCCGCGCGGGCCGCGGCGTCCAGCGGGCGGCGCAGCTCCGCGTGGATCACCGGCCGGGTCTCCAGCGCCGCGTCCTCGTGCAGCGTGAGACAGAACCTGTTGATCTCGGCGGCGTACGGGTTGCCGGTGTAGAGGCCGTACTCGACGTCCTGCGGGTAGAGGTTCGCGCCCAGGTAGGACACCGTGGAGTCGCTGCGGCCGAACAACAGCAGCAACGGCAGCGTCATCCGCTCCTCGGCCACCGCGGTACGGAACTCGGCGCGACGCACCGGGTCGGCGTTGGCCAGTTCGACGATCCGCCGGTACGGCACCAGCAGCGCCTCGTCGCCGACGTTGTAGCGCAGCCGGGGCTGGAGCACGTGCGGGCCGGTGACAGTGCAGAGCAGCTCCCGCCGGTCGTTGGTCTCCAGGTAGGTGGCGAACGGGTTGTACTGGAACACCATCGGCAGCCGCTGCTCGCCGCGGCCCAGCAGTTCCGCGCGCAGTCCCGCGTCGGTGCGCAGCCGCCGCCGCAACCAGACCGTGAACCGGGTCTCCGCGCCGATGCCGATGGTCAGGTCCGACGCCCCGTACGCCGACCGCACCCGCACGAACCGCTGCTCCAGGTAGTCGCGCAACGCCTCGGTCATCCCCTCGCCGCCGCAACTGGCGAAGATCCGGTACCGCGACCACGGAAAGTCCTCGGCGTCGAGCCGGTCCCGCAGGTGCTTGAGGAACGGCGGGTACGCGGTCACCAGGTAGTCGTGGCCGGGGCCGAACTCGCGCAGCGTGTCGACGATCTTCCCCAGGTCGGGGCCGGTGTTCTTCACCGTCGCGATCCGGGCCATCGCCGCGCCGGTCGTGGTGCCGGTCGCCCAGGCGCCCATCGAGTACGCGTTGATGACGAACGGTCGACGCATCGGGAACGCCAGCCCGGTGTACCCGGCGATGTCGCGGTGCACCGCCCGCAGCTCCCGCTCGCCGCGCGGCCAGTTGAACGGCCGCCCGGACGAGCCGGCCGACTCGTCGACCACCACGCCCCGCTCCGGCATCCGCCCGTCCCGGCACCGGGCCGAGGCGTCGTACGCCATGACGTACCCACGTTTGTCGGTCTCCGGGAAGTCCCGCAGCCGGCGGCGCAGCCCGCCCGGGCGGGCCCGCAGGAACGCCTGGTAGGCGGGCACCCGCCGGGCGGCGCGGACGCAGGTGGACCGGGCGTTCGCGGCGGCGAGCCGGTCGAGGACCGGGTGGTGGCGCCGGGCCAGCCACCTCCAGCCGGCGGGGTGGTGGGCGATGAGCCGGGCCAGCGCGGCGACCGCGCGGCCGGCGGGGGCCAGCGCGGCCTCGGCGGGCAGCGGCGTGTCGACGGTACGCAAGGCGGCGTGTCGGTGCAGCGTCTCGGCCATGACAAGGATCCTGTCGACGCCGCCGCGCCCGCACATGAGCGACGGGACGGTACTGCGCTGAGTACCCGTACCCAGTGACGCCGGCACTGTCCGGGATCCGACTGCTCCTCCGGCGACGGGACCGGCCGTGACATTTACGCCGGCCACCGCGGCCTACGGCGGACGCAGTGCCGCTGACCGGTGCATTCACCTGCCCCGCCGCCGACCGTCTGCCGAATGGACACGGCGTGCGCTCACCATTCGGCGGTGATATTTGGGCCACACCGGCCGGGGATGCCTGAATGAATAGTCGGCGTTTTCTCCGGACGTGCGACGGCAGTGCCACCAATCATTGCCTTTCGTCGGCTCGTCGGCATCCATTCGGCGGATCACGGCACATTGGACCGGCCGATAGAAAGGTTCCCATCCTGTTTGTTCGCACAGGCCGCCGGAACACCGTACGCGGTCCCGTCCATGGGACTGTGCAGTTCACGGACGGTTTACGACGAAAGGAGCAGGGCCTGATGACATCCCGCTTCCGACATGACCCGGGGGACGGCCGGCAAGCCGATCCGCCCGACGCCACGCCCGGCAGCTTCGGGGCGAGCCTATCGCCGTCCGCGCGTGCCGCCCTCACCGCCGCGGGCACCCGGCACCGCTACCGGGCGGGCACACCCCTGTTCCACCAGGGCGACCCCTCTCGTCACGTGGTGCTTGTCGAACAGGGCTGGGTGAAGGTCACCTCCACCTCTCGCCGGGGCTGGGAGGCACTGCTGGCCATCCGCGGCCCCGGCGACATCCTGGGCGAACTGTCCGCGGTGGACGGCCGTCCCCGTCTGGCCACGGTGACCGGCCTGTCGCCGGTGCACGCAACCCTCATCACCGCCGAACGGCTGCACACCTGCCTCGCCGAATGGCCCGAGATCGCCCTGTCCCTGCTCCGCCACCTGGCCGCCAGCCTGCGGGAGGCCGACGGCCGCCGAGTCGAGTACGGGTCCAGCAACGGCGACAACCGCCTGATCGGCCTGCTCGTCGAACTGCTCGACAAACACGGGGTCGGGACCGCCGACGGGATGTTGCTCGACCTGCCGTTGAGCCAGCAGGACCTCGCCGCGGCGGTCGGCACCTCGCGAGAGGTGGTGGCACGCACGCTCCGTGTGCTGCGCAACCGCCACATCGTGTCGACGCGTCGCCTGCGGATCGTCGTCGTCGAGCCCGATTTGCTCCGGTCGTTGGCTGGCTCTGTGTCGATGTCGACAGATTCGCCGTGGTCCTCGACAACGTGAGGTCCGACTTTTCCCGGGACCCTTGTCGCCAACGGTGTCCGCCCCTCCACGAAGGAGCGTCATGGTTCACCCCACCCGATCCCGGCTCGCCGCTCGGCGGCCGACGCGGCTCACCCCCGCGACCGTCCGATGGCAGCGACGTACCGGCACCCACCCGACGGCGGCCACCCGCCTCACCGAACGGCTGCTCACCGAGGCTCGCGAGGAACTGCGGCGCGCGGACGCCAAGGCCACCCAGTGGCTCGGCCTGTTCGGCGGGGCGCTGCTCGCCCTCGCGACCGGGCTGGTCGGGGCGTCCTGGTCGCCGCACCGGCTGACCGGGACGGCGGTCTGGACCTGGTGGACAGGCTGCCTGGCGGCGGCGCTGGCCCTGGCCGCCGTCATGATGGCGCTGCTGCCCAGGACCGGCGGGGACCCGGAGCTGCGACTGGTCGCCTACTTCGGGCACGTGCACCGGCTGCGTGACCCTGAGGAGGTCCGGCGCCATGTCGAGCGCGCCGCCCACGACACCATGCCCAGCCTGATCTCCCAGCTCTGCTGGATCAGCCGGCTCGCCATGACGAAGTACCGCTGGACCCGCGCCGGAACGGTCCTCGCCATGTTCGCGGCCGCCCTGATCGCGGTGAGCCTGCTGTGACCGGGACGACCGAGCGAGAGGAGCGACAGGTGCCTGAGCCCGACCGGCACGCGAGGGCGACCACCCGCTGGTCCACTGCCAGTTTCCTCGGCCGTCTCCACCCGGTCGACCGGATGGCCCTGCTGCGCATCGGGAACCGGGAAGAGTTTCCCGACCGCCAGTGCCTGCTGCGGCAGGGGGACAGTGGACGTCACCTCCTGCTGCTCACCAGCGGCCGGGTCCGTGTCGAGGTGGAAGGCCCGCGTCAGGAGCCCCTCGGAATCGCGCTGCGCTCGTCCGGAGACCTCGTCGGCGAGCTGGCCTATCTCGACGACCGTCCCCGGTCCGCTTCGGTGGTCGCCGTCGGACCGGTGGTTGCCCAGCACATCCCCGCCTCCTCCTTCGACCGGTTCCTGCACCGTCACCCCGTCGCCAACCGGCCCTTCGCCCAACTCCTGGCCGCCCGGTTGCGCGCCGCCGACCGGCGGACGGTGGCCGCCTCGTACGACACGGCCACGCGGGTGGCCGGCACCCTGTGCGACATGGCGGTGGCGGACGGCGGCCTGCTCGTCGTCCACACGACCCAGCGCGAGCTGGCACGACTGGTGGTCGCCTCGCAGGTGTCGGTACACCGGATCTTGAGGCGGTTCGTGAAGGCGCGACTGGTGGTCACCCGGCACGGATCGATTCTGATCCGGGACGAAGCGGGATTGTCGGCGATCGCCGAGGCGAGGGCGAATTGCATCACCTGATGTAGATCAACTGGCTTGCCGCGACATTACCACCGCAGAGTGACAACCGACCCCCTTCCACCGAAGCAGGTGATTTCCGTGGAACATCCACGCCCTTGGACGGCAATTTCGTCCGACATAGTCCGCTCCAGCGACGGCGGCTATCCGCGTCAATCCGACCTCGCGGTCGCCACCGAGAGCGTGATCGCCGAGGCGCAGCGCGACTGCCCCTACCCCGGGCCATGGATCCGCCGCGAGCGCGGCGACGGCGAACTCACTCTCGCCCCGGCCGACGTGCCTTTGGCCTGGCTACTCACCGACTACCTCCGTCGGCTCGAGGCCGGTGTGCTGGCCTGGAACCGCAACAAGAACGACGCGCACCAGTTGCGGCTGCGGGTCGGTGTCGACTTCGGACTGGTCAAGATCGACTCCGACGGTGTGCCCCGGGGTGGCGACGCGATCGTGAACGCGGCTCGGCTGCGGGACTGCGACGTCGCCCGGGAGGCCACCGTCGCAGTGCCGCACGCTCCGGTCGTCGCAGTCGTCTCCGATGCGGTCTACCGGCAGGTCGTGCCCTATGGAGAGCGGGGAACACGGCCGGAGATGTTCCGACGCGTGCGCGCCGCTGTGCCGGAGAAGGATTACGAGACGACCGCCTGGTTGCACGTGCCCGGCCACCACCCGCCGTACCTGAGCGACCCGATGGACGAACCGGAGTCGGAGTTCGACACCCGGTCCGCCCCCGCCGCGACGAAACGGGAAGCGCGGTCGGACAGATCGCCCGGCGGCCGGGACGAGCGGCCCGCCCCGCCCGAACGCTCCGAGGTGACAAACATCGGCAGTCAGGTGAATGGCGATCACAACCAGTTCCAGATTCGGGACATCAACCTCGGGGGAGGCTCGGCGTGAGCGCCGACGACCCGGCCACCGCGCCTGCCGGCGATTCGCCGGGCGCCGAGCCCGTCCCCCGGCCGGGTGATGCAGCGGCAGCCGGACAACCGGAGGCCCCGGCTCAGCCGGTGACCCCACCCGCCTCGGCGACGGGCTCCCCGAAGCCGGAGACAGCGGAGGAGAGCACCGGACCGTCCCCGTCGACGGGAGGGGCGAGCGGCGAAACGGCGGCGGCGCTAGGCGCCGGCTACCGGAGGCGGATGGACCAGTTCCGGCCGGTGGACGAAGGGGCGAGCAGGCAGCAGTCCGACGCGCGGGACACGAGCTGGCAGGACGGCGGCAGCGACGAGCCCGGCACCGCCGACACGTTGTCCTGGCGCATGGACCGCGAACGGAAGTCCTACGGCATCCAGGTCAACGGCAACCACACGCTGCTCAGTCTCGTCCTCCCCGACGGACGGCAGATCAGCGTACTTCGGTCGCAGCGAACGCCGGAAGGGCTGCGGGAGACGGCCCGGGGCTACGTCGAGGTCGCCGCCTTTCCGCAGCTCGTCGCCCGGCTCCGGGAGCAGCATGTGATCCTCCTGGCGGGTGGCGACGGGACCGGGCGGAGGACCACCGCAGACATGATGCTGTGGCAGGTCGCCGGCATCGACCGGGTCGCCGGCATCGAATGCGCCCAGAGCGAGGCGACCGCCGCCGAGCTCGCCGGCAAGGAAGACCTCCTGCTGCCGAAGTACGGCACTGTCCTGGAGCTGCCCGGGAAGGCCAGCGTCGGCGCGGGGACGCTACGCGCGTTCGAGCGCCTCGCCCGCGAGCGCAAGGCGTACGTAGTGCTCCTTGTGGACCAGACCGACGCGACGGGCTCCGCGCTCACGCCATACGCGGTCGCGTACGAGCCACCGGACCCGCAGTACGTGCTGCGCCGGCACCTGGTGCGGATGCTAGCCCGCCGAAGGCGGTGCACCGCCGGTTGCGCGCCCTGCCGGGGAGCCTGCCGACGGGCGTTCGTCGAGCGGTGCGTCGCCCAGCCGAGGGTCGTCGAGGAACTCGCTGCCCGTCCCCGGCCGGCTCAGGCGGTGGAACTCGCGGCCGCGCTGGCCGAGTGGAGCGGAGTCGACAGTGACCTCGTCGCCGCGCTGGGTGGCCTGCGGCGCACCCGCCGCGACTTCGCGGCGCGGCTGCTCGGCGTCGGCAAGTCGGCCCGCCCGGCCGAGGGCGAAGAGGACCCGCAGGCGGCACCACGCCGACAGGCCTTCCAGATCGCGTACGCCGCGTTCGACGAACACCCGCTAGCCGATGTCTTCGATGCCGCTGAGCTGCTGCTGGGCATCTTACAGGCGGTGGAAAGCGGGGCGGAGCGGGTGAGCCGGGTGGTCTTCGACGGCGGCATCGCGCAGATGCTGCGTTTGGAGGCCGAGGGCCCGCTGGCCGCGACGGACCTCGCCGAGCAGCCCCGACGAGCACGGTTGGTCGATCCCTTCCAGCTCAACGCCATGCTGGACGCGGCCTGGAACGACTTCGATGGTGCTCGGCTGCCACTGCTGCTCTGGCTGGAACAACTCGTCTTCACCCGCCGCGACCTCGTCCGGGAACGGGCCGCCCGCCTTGCCGGGTGGCTGGCCACCCTCGACTTCGACGAGGTGTGGCACGCCCTGGTCCGTCGATGGGCCGGCGACGGGCGCGGCACCGTCCGACAGGCGGCCGCGTCGGCGCTGGATATTGCCGCCCGAGATGCCCAGATCGCCGGCCGGATACAGAGCCGGATCCGCGATTGGGTCCGCAGCAACGACGCGCAACTCCACGACACCGCAGCCCGCGCGTACGGCACCCGGATCGGCCTGCTCGCCCCGACGGATGCCCTGCGCGAACTGCGCACGCTGGCCAGCCGTGACGATCTGAACGCCAGCGCATCCGTGGCGCGCTCACTGCTCGTGCTCTACCGCCCGGCCGAGGCATACCTGTCCGAGACGCCGGGAGACCCGGAGGCCACCTGGCGAACTCTGCTGGCCTGGCACGACGACGACCTGCACCGGCTGCGGGTACACGCCGCCCGAGGGCTGACGCTGCTGGCCCGTCGCGCCGGCCCCTCCCCCTGGGAGAGCTGGCCGCTGCTGCTGGCCGGGGCTGCGGACTTCATTCCGGACACCGAGGAACTGGCTCGGCTCTGGCGGGCGGCACTCACCGATCCGACCACCGCGTACCGGGCCTGGAACATCCTGTACGCCTGGCTCCGACTCGCCGACGACGACCCGGAACTGGCCGAACGGGTCGTCGACCTGGTCAGCCGCGTGCTTGTCGGGCCAGTGGCCGTCCGCGGCCGGTTCCACCTGACGCACCGATGGAAGGACTCCCCCACCGCGCGCCGGCTGGCCGGCATGCGCTGGGGCGCACCACCCGCGACTCGACCGATGGCCGAACCCGACACCGGAGGTAACCCGTGAGCAGCACGAAGCCCCGACCCGACACGCCGCGGCGTAACCTCTGGCGCCGGCTGGTCGACTGGTTCCGCGGCACGTCGCCGACGGGGCCGGTTCCGCCCCACCCCTTGCCGGAGGTCGTCTACCAGCCCGCTGGGGACGGCAGCCTGGTCACCGCGCTCTGCGCCGGCGACGTCTTCGAGTTCCAGGTGCACGCCCACCTGATCTGGTCCAGCCGCGACATGACCTACGACGAGCTGACCGAGCAGGCCGGCGTGTTCAGCAGCAGCGCCCGGGACAGCGTGCGGGAACGGATCTGGGCGATCGGCCGGACGTTCTCCCCGTACCACTCGGCGGCCGCCGAGCAGGCCATGCAGGAGGCTCTGAAAAGCGACTGGTGTTACTCGGGCGACGCCGGCAAGGTGCGCTGCCGCGCCCAGGTGCGGGTGCTGCCCGACCCGCGGGTACGGGAACACCTGCTGCCGTACGCGTTGCAGGAGCTGGACGTGGAGGCCAACGCAACACTCGGCACGCTGCGGGCCGTACGGTTCGGGGAACTCACCGGCCGGTGGCGGGATCTGCTCGACAGCCTCGGGTACGACGCCAAGGTCGCATACGCCGCCCAGCTCACCGATCCGGCATTCGCCGGCGTCCTCGCCCGGCTTGTCAACCACCGGCGTGCCTCCGTCCTGGAACTGGCGGACGTGCTGCGCCAATCGGCCAAGGACCACGAGCACGTGGGCATGTACGAGTTCGCCACGGCCTACGACCTGGCGTACCAGACGTTCTGCAAGCAGATGGGCATCGACCGCACCTTCCCCGCTCCGGTCGAGACCGAGCCGCAGCCGACGGTCGCCTCATGAGGGCCGCCCGGATCGCGCTCGCGACCGCGCTCGTCGCGACACTCGGCGCAGCCGTGGCCTGCGGCGGGGACAAGGAGGAGCCGGACTGCGCCAGCCAGCCGGGCCTGCCGGTCGAGGGCGTCGGTAACACGGTCGTCCTGCTCGACGTCACGGCGTCCGTCCGGTCCGCCGGGCCCGCGCCCGACTACGCCGCCGCCGTCGCCCCGACGCTTGACGCGGCCGTCGAGCGCGCCGACGTGGTCTCCATCGGCACCTTCGACGGCTCCGCCGCCACCGTGACGTGGACCGTCGAGAGCTATCCCACCGCCGCGACCAGCAAGCGACCGAGCAACCAGGCGGTGGAGCGGAAGGACACAAAGGCCTGCCTCGGCCGGCTCGCCGCCCGAGCCGCCACTATCACAGCACGTACGGCCGGCACGGACGTGCTCGGAGCGATGAGCGTCGCCGCCACCCACACCGGGGCGGCCGGCGACGCGCGGCGCACCGTCGTCCTCGCCACCGACGGGCTCGCCACCGCCGGCTGCGCCGACCTGAGCCGTGAACCGGTCGGTGCTCCCCGGCTGATCGAGGCGTCCGCGGACGACTGCCCGAAACGACCCGACTGGCCGACGTCGGTTAAGGGCGTGCACCTGCGGATGCTCGGGGTGGGGCACCCGGCCGACGGCCAGCCGGTGCTGGAAACCGGCCACCTGGCCTGGCTCCAGCAGTACTGGGAGCGGCTGTGCCTGGTCGCCGCGGCGGCATCGTGCGAGGTGTCCACCGCCCCGGTTGCCGTCGTGCGGCGTGGAGACGGCAGCAGCGGCGTTCCGCCCGCCGACCCGGTCGTTCGTTTCACGCCCGGCGCCGGCCCGCCCAACCCGCCGGCCGATCGGAAAACCTTCAACATCGACTCGGCGGCGCTCTTCGCCACCGGCTCCGACGAGGTCGGCGCAGCCGGCCGGCAGCGACTCGCCGAGATTGCGAAGCAGGTCGACCGGTCGAAGGTCACCGCACTCGAGGTGATCGGTTACACCGATTCGCGCGGCAGCGACCAGTACAACAGGGACCTGTCGGAGCGGCGGGCCGTCACGGTGGGTCGCGAGTTGACCAGCCTCGGTCTTCCCACCCCCAGGACCCGGGGTGCCGGCGAGACCGGTCGGCTGTGCACCCGGGAACAACTGCCGAACGGGTCGTGGGACGAGGCGTGCCTGCAACGCAACCGCAGGGTGGAGATCGTGATGACCACAGAGAGCGGATGACGATGGACGACGTACGCACGACCGGCAGCCCGAACGGCCGCCGATACCTACCGGTCCCCTGCCCCCGGCCGATCACACTCGGGGTCACCCGGCTCGCGGCCGGCGGACCCGTCTCCGAGCCCGAACCCCACCGACCCGATCAGCTGTCCCACCACGAGTCCGCCCGGCTTATCCGCTCGCGGAACGAGGCGGAGCAGGCCCTGGCCGACGCCCATCCGGCGCTGCGGGAGGCCGGAGAACGCCTGATCGACGCCTGGCATGGGGCGAAGAGTGCGCTGCATCCGCTGTCGATGCTCGTAGCCGAGCGGGAGCTGCACGACGCGGCGCGTGACCAGCGCCGCAACGACCAGGAGCACGCCGACGACGGCGCGGAGGACCGGCGGGATCAGCCCCAATGGCAACGCTCCTGGGTCGTCTGGGCCGTGATCCTGGTCAGTGCGGTCTACGACACGGTCTTCTTCGCCACGTCGTTCCGGGACGCGATCGACGCCCCGGACGACAAGCTCAGCTTCGAGTACTGGATCTCCTACCTGCCCGGATTCAGCATCGCCATGGCGCTGATCCTCGCCGGCAGCTGGCTGGCCATACCCCTGTTCCGGCACCGGAGCCGGGCCGACCGGCGATCGCTGCGACGCCGTCTGGGCTGGCGGCTGCTGTTCCGCCGCGTGTTCGTGGAGTGGCGGCCCGAGGACGAGGAGCGCGGACATGACGCGCTGCCCTGGGCGAGCTGGCCACTGCCGGTGAGCTTCGCGATCCTGGTCGTCGGGGTGCTCGGCCTGTGGGCCTGGCTGCGGGGAGCCAAGCTGCCCCAGCCCGAGCTGCGCTGGCCGCTCGTGGGCCTGTTGGTGCTGCTCACCGTCGCAGCGGTTGCTTTCAAAGCCAGCGCGCACAACCCGTACGCCGACCGGAAAGCCCGGATCGAACAGCGGCGCGAAGCCGCCGTCGCTCGCTACCAGGCCCTGCTCGATGAAGCGAACCGGTACCTGGGCCTGCACGCCAAACGCTGGCAGGAACTCCGCCTAGCCGTGGAGGAGGCCGCGACGGCGGTCCAGCGGCATGTCGCCGAAGCCTGGGCCGAGATAGCCGAGGCGCGTGCCCGGCACGGCCTGACCGGCATGGTTGCGCCAGGATTCCTCGCGCCCGGCGCCGACGACCCGGCCGACGGGCGGATGTTCGAGGGCCTGACCAGCCCGGCGCTGCGGGTGACGGCGTTGCGGCACTCGCTTGAGTTGTTGAACCGATATCGGCCGGAAGACCTCGCCGAGGAACTGGACAGCTTGCGCCGGCAATTGGACGCACAGCTCGCCGCTGGCTGGCGGCCGGTGCTGGCGATCGGCGGCGGACCCGCCAGCGGGCCAGGCGAGGCCCAAAACACGTGACCCAGCCGCGTGGGCGCCCGGCCCGACCCGGGTGCCCACGCCGCCCGCCCCCGCCTGGCCGGGTTAGCCGCCCGGTAAGTGACCACCGTTCGCATCGGCTTTCCCGCACAGCAATCCGCAACAGTGACGGTCGGTCACCATCGCGACACATGCCTAGCCCGTCGACCGGAGCCGGGTGGAGACTCCGCCGCATGGAGAACGTGGAGCGTGAGCGCACGAACGAGCGCTTCGAGAAGGTGGCCGAGGAGACCTCGGAGACCGTGACCCACGCGGCCACGGTCCTGGAGGAGGAACTCGCGGCGGGGCTGGCCGGCGCCCGGCGGCTCGAGGAGAAGCTGACCGAAAGCCGCCGGGTCGACCCGGAGGCGTTCGACGAACTCGTCGCGCGGGTCCGCACCGACGGGCACGCCCTGATCGACACCGTGGTCGGGCAGCTGAAGATGGCCGACGACCAGCGCGGTGAGGTGATCCGGCGGTACACGTCGGACGCGCACGACGCGCTGGACACCGTACTCAATCTGGCGCGGCTGGCCCCCGAGGTCGCAAACGGGCTCGCGGACCGGCTGGCGTCGCCGGCCCCGAAGCGGCCCACGGACCGGTAGCCGCGCGATGGCGCCGACCACCGGGGTGGCCGGCGGGCACGTGGAACGGATGCTGGAGCGCTATCGCGGGCTCGCCCTCGGCGCGCTGCTCGACGACGTGCCCGACGGCGGCCCGCGATACCTCTACGACCTGGTCGCGGAGTATCCGCGCCGGTGGGGCAAGGGGTTGCGCGCCGCGCTGTGCCTGGCCACGTGCCGGGCGTTCGGCGGCGGCGACGCGGTGGGCCTCAACGCCGCGGTGACAGTGGAGCTGTTCCACAACGCCTTCCTCATCCACGACGACATCCAGGACGAAAGCGAGCAGCGGCGCGGCGGGCGGACGCTGCACGCCGAGTACAGCGTGGGCGTGGCGCTGAACGTCGGCAACATGACGAACCTGCTGGCGTTGCGGCGGCTGGCGGCGAACCGGGCGGCCCTCGGCTCCGGGATCGCCTGGCGGCTGTTCACCGAGACCGAGCTGATGATGCGCCACTCGCTGGAGGGGCAGGCGCTCGAGATCGGCTGGATCCGCGACAACGTGTGCGACCTGGACGCCGACGACTACTACCGGATGTGCCTGAAGAAGACGTCCTGGTACACGTGCATCTACCCGTGCCGCACCGGCGTCCTCGTGGCGACCGGCCGGGAGAACGCGGTCGACGTGCTGGATCGGTACGGCTGGTATCTGGGCGCGGCGTTCCAGATCCAGGACGACGCGCTCAACCTCACCGGCGACTACGCCCGCTACGGCAAGGAGATCGCCGGTGACCTGTGGGAGGGCAAGCGCACGCTGATCCTGATCGACTTCATGCGGCGGTGCACACCGGAGGAACGTGAACGGCTCGTGCGGTTGCTGAGCCGTACCCGCGCGCAGCGCACCGACGCCGAGGTGCGCTGGCTGCACGGGCGGCTGCTCGCGTACGACTGTGTGGAGTCGGCGCGGCGCAGCGCCCGGGATCTCGCGCTGGCGGCCCGGCGTGAGGGTGAGCGGGCGCTGGGCGCCGCCGCCGACACCGAGGACGGCCGTTTCCTGCTGGAGCTGACCGACTACGTGGTGGAACGGGCCCGTTAGCCGCCCAGGATCCCGCGCAGCCAGGTGAGCTGTTCGCCCTGGTGTGCCGCCTCGCCGCCCTCGTGGTCGTTGAACTCGTACACCCGCACGTCCTTGTCGCCGCCGTAGCGGTGGTAGGCGGCGAAGCAGGTCGACGGCGGACAGACCTGGTCACGCAGGGCGATGGAGAACAGCGCCGGCGCGGTGGCGCGCGGCGCGAGCACTGCGGCGTCCAGGTAGGACAGCGTGCGGAACACCTGGTCGGCGCGGTCGCGGTGCAGCGCGAGGTACTCGACGACCTCGGCGTACGGGCTGTCCGGCCCGGCGACGCGCACGCCCCGGCGGATGTCGCACAGGAACGGCACGTCCGGCATGACGGCCACGACGTCCGGGCACAACGCGCCGACGGCCAGGGCGAGGCCGCCGCCCTGGCTGAAGCCGGTCACCGCCACCCGCGCCGGGTCGACGGCCGGGTGCCGCCGGGCGGCCTCGGCGAACCGGACCGCGTCGGTGATGAGCCGCCGGTAGTAGTGCTCCGCCGGGTCGGCGACGCCCCGGGTGAGGAAGCCGGGCACGGTGCCGGCCGGGTAGGGGTGCGGGTCGGGCGTGCCGCCGGTGGCGGCGCTCCACCCCTGGCCGCGGCTGTCCATGATCAGGTGCGCGAAGCCGGCCGCCGCCCAGAACAGCTTCTCGTGCGGCAGGCCGCGGCCCCGGCCGTAGCCGAGGTACTCGACCACGCAGGGCAGCGGCCCGTCGGCACCGGCGGGCAGGTGCAGCCATCCGCGTACCGGCTCACCGGCGAAACCGGGGATCGTGACCGCGTACGTCCGGATCTGGGTCAGCCCGGTGTCGACCGGCTCGTAGACCGCCGCCGCCGGGTCGCCGCCGCCGTCGAGCGTGCGCGCCCAGAATCCGTCCAGGTCCGCCGGCACGTCCAGCTCCGGCCGGTACGCGAGGCAGCCGGCCAGGTCGAGGTCGGTCAGCGGCACGACGCGGCCTCCCGTACGGCGGACGCGAACCAGCCGGTGATGGTGCTCGGGTGGGTGATGGCGGTGCCGACCACCACCGTCCACGCGCCCGCCCGCAGCGCCTGCGCGGCCTGCTCCGGGGTGTGGATGCGTCCCTCGGCGACCACCGGGACGTCGACCGCGGCGGCGAGCCGGGCGACCAGGTCCAGGTCCGGTCCGTCGCCCTTTGTGGTGTACGCGGTGTACCCGGAGAGCGTGGTGCCGACCAGGTCGGCGCCGGCAGCGGCGGCGGCGATGCCCTCGTCGAACGTGGAGCAGTCGGCCATCACCAGCGCGCCGGTGCGCTCGTGCACGGCGGCGATCGTCTCGGCGAGCGTACGGCCGTCGGGCCGGGGCCGGGACGTGCCGTCGAGCGCGACGACGTGCGCCCCGGCGTCGGCGACGGCCAGCGCGTGTTCGAGCGTCGGGGTGATGAAGACGTCGTCGTCGCCGTCCTTCCAGAGCCCGATCAGCGGCAGGTCCACCGCCGCGCGGATGGCCGCGATGTCCGCCAGTCCCTGGGCGCGGATGCCGGCGGCGCCGCCGCGTGCGGTGGCCAGCGCGACCCGGCGCATGGTGTCCGGGTCGCGCATGGGCTCACCCGGGTACGCCTGGCAGGAGACCACCAGGCGGTGGCGGATCTGGTCGACGAGGGAGTTCATGAGACCTTCCAGGCGAGCGAGGCGGCGCCGAGCAACGGCGCGTCGGGGCCGAGGGTGGAGGCGAGGACCGGCACGCCGGCCAGGCCGGGCAGCGTCTCGGCGGGCACCGCGTCACGCAGCGCCCGCCACCACGGCTCGCCGAGGCCGGTGACGCCGCCGCCGATCACCACGGCGGCGGGGTCGAGCACGTTGACCAGGCCGCCGACGGCGGACCCGACGGCCGTGCCGCCGAGCCGGACGACGTCGCGGGCCGTCTCGTCGCCACCTGCCGCGAGCGCGGCGACGGCCCGCAGGTCGGCCACCGGACGGCCGGTACGCCGGACGTACTCGGCGGTGAGCGCGGGCCCGGCGGCGATCGCCTCCAGGTGCCCGCGCCCGCCGCAGGTGCAGGCAAGCGTTCCGGCGTACGCCGACGGCTGGTGCCCGGCGTGCCCGGCCGCGCTGTGCGCACCGGCGAGCACTGTGTCGCCGAGGACGAACGACGCCCCGACACCGGTGCCCACGGCGACGTAGAGCACCGTGTCGTACCCGGCCGCGACGCCGTGACGCGCCTCGCCCAGCGCGTGGGCGTGCACGTCGTTGACCACGGTGACCGGCACGCCGAGGCGCCGGCCCAGGTCGCCGCGCAGGTCCGTGCCGGCCCATCCGGTCAGCACATCGGTGGCGGACAGCACCAGGCCGGAGCCGCTGTCGATGACACCGGCGCTGCCCACGCCGAGCGCCCGTACGACGTCCGGCGCGTCCGCCCGCAGCTTCTCGACCAGGCCGGCGGCGGTGTCGAGCACCGCTGCGGCGCCGGAGCGACCGGGTGTCGGCGCGGTACGCCGGCCGACGACCTCGCCGGCGGCGGTGACCAGCGCGGCTGTGGTCTTGGTGCCGCCGATGTCGAGCGCGGCGACCAGACCGGTCGTGCTCACCTCGGGCATGGTCAGAGCAGCCCGGCCAGTTCCAGCTGGGTACGCACGCGGCCCGTCTCGGCGTCGTCCAGCGGCCGCAGCGGCAGCGACACCGCGTTGCCGGCGATGACGCCGAGCAGGGACAGCGCGGTCTTGAACGCGCCGACGCCCCGGGTGGCGCCCGCCGAGGTGGCCGGGTCGGCCGCGTCGACGATGCGGAACAACCGGGTCAGGCGGTCCTGCTCCCGGCGGGCCGCGGCCCAGTCGCCGGCCACGCAGGCGCGGTGCAGCCGCACGTACCCGGCCGGGTCCACGTTGCCCAGTCCGGGCACCGAGCCGGAGCCACCGGCGAGCATCATCGCGTCGACCACGACCTCGTGGCCGGTGAGCAGGCTGAAGTCGCGCTCCGGCGCGTGCTCGGCGATGGCGAGCGCCAGCTGGCGGAACGCGACGTCGTCGCCGCTGGAGTCCTTGACGCCGGCCAGCACACCCTCGGTGGCGAGGCGGGTCAGCAGGTCGACGGAGAGCTTGCTGTGCACGCAGACCGGGATGTCGTACGCCAGCAGCGGAAGCTCGACCGCCGCGGCGACGGCGCGGAAGTGCCGCTCGATCTCGTGCGGGCCGACGATGGCGTAGAACGGGGCGGTCACGACGAGGCCGTCCGCGCCCAGCCGGGTGGACGCCTCGGCCCGCTCCACGACCCGGCGGGTGGTGGGTTCGATGCAGCCGGCGAGGACCGGCACGGCGCCGCCGGCGGTCTTGACGATGGTCTCCAGCGCGAGGTCCCGCTGCCGGTCGGTGAGGAAGACCGTCTCGCCGGAGCTGCCGAGGGCGAAGATGCCGTCGACGCCGGCGTCGAGCAGCCATTCGACCAGCCGTTCCAGGGAGTGGACGTCGACCTCGCCCTCTTCGGTCAGGGGGGTGACGGCCGGCGGCACGACTCCGGCGAACCGCGGGGCTGGGGTGGTCACAGGTTCTCCTCGACAGACTCAGTTGTGGTGCGGCCGGTCGCCGAGGTGGCGAGCGCGACCAGTTCGGTGTTGGCGGTGCCGGCGGGCACCGGGTGGTGGCAGCGGAACTCGTGGCCCGCGCCCTCGGCGGGGCGCGGCGCGGGCATGTCCACGGCGCAGCCGTCGGTGGCGGCCCAGCAGCGGGTCCGGAACGGGCAGCCGCTCGGCGGCCGGGTCGCCGACGGGACCGGGCCGACCAGCGGAATGGGCTCGATCGGTGAGAGCAGGCCCGGCGTGGCCGAGAACAAGGCCCGGGTGTACGGGTGCCGGCCGCCCTCGGGCAGCAGGTCGGCGGGGGTCTGCTCGACGATGCGGCCCAGGTACATGGTGACGACCCGGTCGCTGACCCGCTTGACGGTCTGGATGTCGTGCGACACCAGCACCATGGCCAGGCCGAGCCGGTCCTTGAGGTCCAGCAGCAGGTTGAGGATCTGCGCGCGGACCGACACGTCGAGCGCGCTGGTCGGCTCGTCGGCGATGACCAGCCCCGGTTCCAGGGCCAGCGCGCGGGCGATGGACACCCGCTGGCGCTGGCCGCCGGAGAGCTGGCTGGGCAGCACGTCGGCGACCGAGCGGGGCAGGCCGACCAGGGCCATCAGCTCGGTCACCCGCTGCTCGCGCTGCTGCCGGGTGCCCCGGCGGTGCACGTCGAGCGGGTCGCGCAGGATGTCGCGTACCGGCATCCGGCGGTTCAGTGAGGTGGCCGGGTCCTGGAAGATCATGCCGACGCCGGCGCCGATGTGCTCGCGCCGCTCGGTGGCGGTCATCGACCACACGTCCTTGCCGGCGAAGGACACCGTGCCGGCGGTCGGCCGTTGCAGGCCGACGAGCACCTTGGCGAGGGTGGACTTGCCGCAGCCGGACTCGCCGACGATGCCGACCGTCTCGCCGGCCCGGATGACCAGGTCGGCGCCGGTGAGCGCGTAGACCTTCTCCCGGCTGAACATGCCGCCGCCGCGCGCGGCGTGCACCACGTGCACGTCGCTCAGCTCGGCGATCGGCCGGTGCTCGGCGGTGGCGCTCATCGGGCCGGCTCCTTCTCGCTGACGGTGACGGCGGGGTGGTGGCAGGCGTACCCGTGGCCGTCCGTGCCCGCCATGGTGGGCGCGGTGTCCCGGCAGATCTCGGTCGCCATCGGGCAGCGGTCGGAGAACCGGCAACCCTTCGGGAAGTCGGCCGGTGAGGGCACCACGCCGCGGATCTGGGTGAGCCGTTCCGCGCCGGTCTCCAGGGACAGGACGGAACCGAGCAGCCCGCGGGCGTAGTGGTGGGCGGGCGCCTCCATCACGTCGGCGGTCACGCCGGTCTCCACGATCTGCCCGCCGTACATCACCACGACCCGGTCGCAGACGTCGCTGACCAGGGCGAGGTCGTGGCTGACCAGGATGAGGGCGAAGCCGAGCCGCTCGCGCAGCTCCAGCAGCAGCGCCATCACCTGGGCCTGCACGGTGACGTCGAGCGCTGTGGTCGGCTCGTCCGCGATGATCAGCTTCGGGTCGCGGGACAGCGCCATGGCGATCACCACGCGCTGCCGCTGCCCGCCGGACAGCTCGTGCGGGTACGCGGCGAGCGTGCGCCGCGGGTCCAGCCCGACCAGCCGCATCAGTTCCTCGGCCGAGCGGGTGCCGCCGCGGCGGATCATCTGGGCGAGCTGGGCGCCGACGCGCAGCGCCGGGTTCAGCGCCGACAGCGCGTCCTGGTAGACCATGGCGATCTCGCGGCCCATCAGGGCGCGGCGGCCCTTGGCGTTGAGTTTCAGCAGGTCCGTGTCCTGGAAGCGGATCTCGCCGCGTACCCGGGTGCCCTGCGGCAGCAGACCCATGACGGCGAGGACGCTCAGCGACTTGCCGGAGCCGGACTCCCCCACCAGGCCGACGACCTCGCCGGGGCGTACGTCGAAGGTGAGCCCGTCGACGATGTCGACGCCGCGGTGGCGGCCCTCGAAGCCGATGGACAGGTCGCTGACCTGAAGGACCGGCTTGCCCTGCGGCAGCGGGCGGGCGCGCTCACGCAGCCGCTGCGCCGCCTCGGCCAGGCCGGGCAGCTCGACCACCTCGCCGGTGCCGGGCTGCGCCTGCTCCAGCGCGTCACCGCTGGTGGTGGACGTGGCGCGGCGCGCGGCCGGGGCGGCCCAGGCGTCGGACATGCCCTCGGAGAGCACGTTGAGCGCCAGCACGGTGAGCAGGATCAGCAGGCCGGGGAAGAACGTGGCCCACCAGCCGCCGATCTGCACCATCTCCTTGCCGAAGGCGATGACCGAGCCCCACGAGGAGGCCGCCTCCTGCGGGGCGAGGCCGCCGCCGATGAAGGACAGGGACGCCTCGAAGACGATCGCGTCGGCCACCATGACGGTGACGAAGACGAGGATCGGGGCGGCGCAGTTGCGCAGGACGTGCCGCCAGAGGATGTGCGGGCGGCGGGCGCCGATGATGCGCTCGGCGGCCACGTAGTCCTCGCCGTACTGGGACAGCACGTTGGCGCGGACGATGCGCGCGACCGACGGGGTGAACACGAACCCGATCGCGATGACGAGGACCAGCAGGCTGTTCTTGCCGAACGAGATGATCAGCAGCGCGGAGAGCACGATCGTGGGGAAGGCCATGACCACGTCGAGGCAGCGCATGATGATCTCGTCGACGACGGTGCGGCTGCTGCCGGCGAGCGCGCCGAGGATCGCGCCGAGCACCAGCGCGATGCCGGCCGCGCCGAAACCGACGATCAGGGAGCGCCGGGTGCCGGCGACCAGCCGGGAGAAGACGTCGCGGCCGAGTTTGTCCAGGCCGAACCAGAAGTCGCCGTTCGGGCCGGTCAGCGCCGGTCCGAGGCCGGTCTGGGTGGGGTCGTGGCGCAGCAGCAGCGGGGCGAGCACGCCGACCACGACGATGAGCGCGACGAAGCCGAGCGCGAACCGGGCCGCGAGACCGAGCCGGGCGAAGGCCATGCCGGGGCGGGACAGCCGCGTGGTGAGGGACCGGCGCATCAGTGGCCTCCGCGCAGTCGGGGGTTGGCGAAGAGGTAGAGGATGTCGACGACCAGGTTCACCAGGACGAAGCACAGCGCGATGGTGAGCACGGTGCCCTGGGCGAGCGCGGTGTCGTTCTGCTGGACGGCGCTCATGATCTGGGTGCCCATGCCGGGCAGCGAGAAGATGGCCTCGATGACGACGGTGCCGCCGATGAGGTAGCCGATCCGCAGGCCGAGCGCGGTGAGCGGGTTGACCAGCGCGTTGCGCAGCACGTTGCGGCCGATCACCACGCGCGGTGGCAGTCCGGCGCCGACGGCGGTGCGGACGTAGTCCTTGTCGAGTTCCTCGACCATCGACGTGCGGACGATGCGGGCCAGCGAGCAGCCGACCGGTACGGCCAGCGCCAGCGCGGGCAGCGCGAGGGACTGCAGCCAGAGGCCGACCGAGTCGGCGGGGTTGACGTATCCGCCGGTCGGGAAGATCGGGCGGCGGACCGAGAACTCCTGGATGAACAGCAGGGCCAGCCAGAACGAAGGCGTGGCGATGCCGGCCATGGAGACGATCCGGATGACCTGGTCGGGCCAGCGGTCCCGGTACAGGGCGGCCGGGATGCCGAGGGCCAGCGCGATGACCAGCGCGCCGACGACGCCGAGCGCGGTGAGCTGGATGGTCAGCGGCAGCGCCATGGCGATCTTCTCGGCGACCGGGACCGACGGCGGGAACGTCATGCCGAGGTCGCCGCGGACGAGGTCGCCGAGGAAGTGCAGGTAGCGCAGCGGCAGCGGGTCGTTCAGCCCGTTCGCGGCGCGGAACGCCTCGACCTGCGCCGGCGTGGCCTGGTCGCCGAGGACGGACAGCGCCGGGTCGATCGGGGAGAACTGCATGATCACGAAGACGAAGAGCGTGATGCCCAGCACCAGGGGGATCAGCGTCAGGAATCGTCGTGCGACCAGGTTCAGGACGGTCAGCATGGATTCTCTTTCTCGTGGCGGGGCGCCGGGGCGTCCCGTCCGGCCGCACGGGTCACGTGCGGCCGGACGGGACGGAGGCGGGGGCGGAGCCCCGAGTGGGCTCAGCCGGTCCGGCCGGTGCCCAGGAAGTACAGGCCGGTGGTCGAGGCGCCCGAGAAGCCGTCGAGCTTGGCCGGGTCGTACGCGGTGACGACCTTGGTGTGCAGGATCGGGTAGAGCGGGGCGTCGTCCGCCACCATGTCCAGGGCCTGCTTCCACAGCGCCTTGCGGGCCGCCTCGTCGGAGGTCTGCGCGGCCTTGTCCAGCAGGTCGCCCATGGCCTTGCGGTTGGCGTCGCTCCAGCGGTAACGCTGGCCCGGCCAGGTCTCGCCGAAGTAGTACCAGCGCATCAGCAGGTCGGTGTCGACGCCGAAGACGCTCGGGTCACCGGTGGCCATGAGCACCCGGAACGTGTCCTTGGGGACGATGTCGCCGTAGATGGCCGAGGACGGCACGGTGTTGAGCGTGGCGTTGACGCCGATCTTCTTCCACTGCTCGATGACCAGCGGGGCGACGTCCTTGACCACCGAGTTGTCGGTGGTGTCGAGCCGGAACGACAGGTTGGTGACGCCGGCCTCCTGGAGCAGGGCCTTGGCCTTGTCCGGGTTGTAGTCGTAGACGGTGGCGGCCTTCTGGTACGCCTTGTTGCCCTCGTCGAGGTAGCTGGTCGCCGGGCTGCCGTAGCCGTTGAGCGCGGTCTTGATGACCGCGTCCTTGTCGATGGCGTAGTGCAGGGCCTGGCGGACGCGCTTGTCGCTGAACGGCGCGGCGGCGTTGTTGAACATGAGGAAGACCTGGTTGAAGGCCTGCTTCACGTCGATCGTGTACTTGTCCTTGAGCGAGTCGACGTTCAGGTACGGCACGGCCTCGATGGCCTGCACGCGGCCGCCCTGCAGGTCCGACACCCGGGCCGACGCCTCGGTGGTGGTGTTCCACGTCATCGTCTCGACCTTGGCCGGGCGCGGGCCGTTGTAGGTCTCGTTCTTGCTCAGCTTGATGCCGGATTCCTTGGACGCGCTGTCCACCTTGAACGGGCCGGACCCGATCGGCGCGGTGTCGAACGCCTTGGCCGCTGCCGCGTCACCGGTCTTGGCCTTGGGCACGACCTTGATGACCGAGATCCGCTCGCTGAACAGGGCGAACGGGTACTTCAGCTTGAACTCGACGGTGGCCGCGTCCTTGGCGGTGACGCTGTCGAGGAACGAGACGAAGCCCTGCATCAGCGGCGGCGCCTTCGGGTCCGCCGGCTTCAGCACGCGGGTGAACGACCAGGCGACGTCCTCGGCGGTGACGGGGGTGCCGTCGGAGAACTTCGCGCCGTCGCGCAGCGTCACGGTGTACGTGAGGCCGTCGGCGCCGGGCGTCGGGTCGCTCTTGGCCAGCGCGTTGTAGGGTTCCCGCGTGATCGGGTCGAGGTCCACGAGACCCTCGAAGACGTGCTGGTTGACGGCGGTCGCCACGGCGGAGGAGGCGTTGCCCGGGTCGAAACCGCTGGAGAGCGTGAACGCCAGGGTGGCCTCGATCGACGTGCCCGCCTTCCCGCCGCTGACCGCGTTGGTCGAGGCGGGACCGCCGCTGCAGGCCACCAGCCCGAGGGCGAGGGTCGCTCCGAGGGAGGCGACGGCCAGGGGGCGGACGCGGCGGCGCGGCACGCGCCAGCTCCGCGACTTACCGGTGGTGCTCACGTAGATGCCTCCATAGGCTCTTCATGCGCTCGCGTCGCCGCTCGCGCCGGGGATGTGAAGTGTAAGGTGTATGACGTCTGACGTCTGATGCCGGTAGGGTGAGGGTGTCAGATTCGGGAACGAAGGGCAAGGGGCAGATGACGACCATTGACGCCAGTCCGCTACGCGGCGCCGAGCGGCCGAGCCCTCGCCGGCAGGAGGTCGCCACCAGGATCAAGGAGTACATCCTGCGCAACCGCCTCAAGCCGGGCAATCTCCTGCCCACCGAGACGGAGCTGTGCGAGGCGGTCGGCGCCAGCCGCTCCAGCGTCCGCGAGGCCGTCAAGATCCTCTCCGCGCTCGACATCGTCGAGGTGCGCCACGGCCACGGCACGTTCGTCGGCCGGATGTCCCTCAACGCCCTGGTGGAGAGCCTGACGTTCCGAGGGCTGCTCAGCGGCGAGGACGACCACCACGTACTGGCCCAGGTCGTCGACATCCGGCAGACGCTGGAGCAGGGGCTGGCGGCCACCGTCATCGACGCCCTGGACGAGGAGCACCGGTCGGAGCTGTCCGCGCTCGCCGACGAGATGCGCAGCCGGGCGGCACAGGGCGAGGACTTCCTCGACGTCGACCGGGCCTTCCACCTGAAGCTGATGGAGCCGCTCGGCAACGACCTGCTGGTCCAGCTGACCGAGGCGTTCTGGCAGGTGCAGGCCATCGTCGCGCCGACCCTGCGCACCGAGCCGGAGGACCGGGTCATCACCGCCCAGCGGCACCAGGCCATCGTGGCCGCCCTCACCGCCGGGGACGCGGCGGCGCTGCGCTCGGCCATCGCCGAGCACTACGCGCCCATCCGGGCGAGCATCGCCCGCGCCGCCCAGGCCTGAGCCGGCGACCGGACACCGGCAGGCCGGCCGCGGACCGGCCGGCCTGCGTGCGCCCTTTGTGCACGGTCCACATCGTCCGATTCCTTGACGGGTCCCATCGATCGGCTTAGCGTACGTACCCAACATCGGACGTCCGACGTCAGATGCCATCGCTTCCGATCCCCCACCCGTCCGGAAGGAATCCCCCGTGCCCCCTGTCCGTGCGATACCACGCCGGGTGACCGCCGTCCTGGCCGTCCTCCTAGGCCTGCTCACGGTGCTCCCCGCCACCCCGGCCCACGCCGCCCCCGCCGGCGTGACCGCCACCGTCGGCGCCGACTGCACCGCCGGCCGGCTCCTGCTCGACCTCGACAACCGCAGCACCACGACCCAGACCTACACAGTCACCTGGCCGGGTCGCTCCGGCTCGCCGTGGACCCGCACGGTCGCCGCCGGTGGCACCGCCGAGCTGTACTGGACGCTGGCCCCCGGCACGCCGTACACGCTGCGCACCACGACCCCGACCGGCCTGGACGAGACCGCCTCCGGCCTCTTCCACTGCGGCACCGGCATGTCCGCGCTCACCAGCTTCGACTGCACCAACGGCCGCCTCCAGCTCGCGCTGGAGAACCGCACCACGACCGCCCGGGACTTCACCGTCACGTGGCCCGGACGCACCGGCTCGCCGTGGACCCGCACCATCGCCGCCGGCGGCAACTACCTGCACTACTGGACCGTCGGCGCCGGCGCCCCTTACACGCTGCGGGTCACCGCCCCCGGCTTCGACACCACGCTGCGCGGCACCACCTCCTGCGACCTGGCCACCGGCAACCCGCAGATGACCAGCACCACGCTGCTCACCACGCAGACCGTGATCCGCGACCTCAACGGCCCGGGCGGCCGGTACGACGGCACCGTCGCCTCGGTCCGCATCCCCGGCCTGGCGGTCACCAACAACGGCACCGTCATCGCCGTCGCCGACGCCCGCGTGAACGGCTCGTACGACCTCGGCGGCGGCACCAACAACATCCAGATCGTGATGATCCGCAGCACCGACGGCGGCCGTACCTTCGAGCAGCCCCGGGTCATCCACGCCCCGCCCACCACCAGCGAGGGCGTCGGCGACCCCAGCCTGCTCGTGGACCGCGCCACCGGCGTCGTCTACTGCTTCTTCACCTACTCCCCCCGGCCCGGCATCAGCTTCTGGTCCGGCGGCTCCGGCCTGAACACCGCCGACGACCCGAACAGCATGCACCTGCGCTACATCACCAGCCGGGACAACGGCGCCACCTGGAGCGCGCCCGTCGAGCTGAACCCGGCCGTCAAGGACCCCACCTGGCGGCAGGTGTTCTTCTCCTCCGGTCACGGCATCCAGACCAGCACCGGCCGTCTGATCCAGCCGATCGCCTACCGGGACTCGGCCGGCACCAGCCACGCCGCGAACATCTACAGCGACGACAACGGCGCGACCTGGCGCCGTGGCGGATCCGCCGGCGGGAACATCAACGAGAGCAAGGCGATCGAGCGCGGCACCGGCGCGATCGTGCAGAACATGCGGCACAACTCGACCCGCAGCCGCTTCTACGCCACCTCCACCGACGGCGCCGCGACGTTCGGCGCGGCCACGGCCAGCACGCTGCTGACCGACCCGCTGTGCAACGCCGACGAGATGTCCTACCTGCGGCCGTCCGAGGTCGGCGCGAACCGGGCGCCGGTGCGGACCCGCACGGCCTTGTTCAGCAACAACGCGCACCCGAGCGCGCGCAACGACCTCACCGTACGGCTGTCCACCGACGACGGCGCGAGCTGGCCGGCGCGGGCACTGGTCAAGCCCGGCGGCGCCGGCTACTCGACGATGGCGGTGCTGGCCGACGGCACGGTCGGCAACCTGTACGAGGTGGGCGACACCGGCGGCATCTACTTCGCCCGGTTCAGCCTCGGCTGGGTGAAGGGCGCCTGAGAGCCGTGTCCCGCCCGGACAGCGGCGTCCGGGCGGGACACGGTCAGCGCTGCCAGCGCACCACGCCGCCGACCGCGGTCAGCGCCACTGTCAGGTCCCGCAGTCGCGCCGGCTCCACCCGGTACGGGTCGGTGGGCAGCGCGATGAAGTCGGCGAGCATGCCGGGGCGCAGCCGCCCCTTCAGGTGCTCCTCGTAGGAGGCGTACGCGCCGGCCCCGGTGAAGCAGCGCAGCGCCGTGTGAGGTCGAGCCGCTCGTGCGGGTCGACGCCGCCGGGCGGGGTCCCGTCGGGCTGCTGCCGGGTCACCGCGGCGTGCACGCCGAAGAACGGGTCGGGGTCCTCCACCGGGGCGTCTGACCCGAACGCCACGACGGCCCCGGCGTCGAGCAGGCTGCGCCAGGCGTACGAGGCGAGATCCCGGCCGGCGAGCATCCGGCTGGTCAGCGGAATGTCGCTGGTGCAGTGGGTGGGCTGCATCGAGGCGATCACGCCGGAGCGGGCGAGCAGCGGCACGTCCTCGGGCAGCAGGTGCTGCGTGTGCTCGATCCGGTGCCGCAGCCGCGCCGCGCCAGGCCCGGCCGAATCGCGCCAGCGCGCGTACGCCCGCAGCACCATCCGGTTCGCCGCGTCGCCGATGGCGTGCGCCGCCACCGCGATGCCGGCCCCGGCGGCGGTGGCCAGCAGCCGCTCGAACTCCTCGGCCGGGGTGACGGCGATGCCGTGGTTGCCGGGCTCGCCGTCGTACGGCTCGCTCATCAGGCAGGTGTGCGAGCCGAGCGCGCCGTCGGTGAAGATCTTCACCGGGCCGGTGCTCAGCCACCGGTCCCCGTCGCCGGTGGCCCAGCCGCTGTCGATCGCCTCGTCCAGCGCCGTGGCCGGGATCGTCTTGTGCACCCGCAGCGGCAGCTCGCCCCGGGCGTACAGCGTCTCGTAGGCGGCGCGGGCGTCCTGCCCGTCCAGGTCGTGGATGCCGGTCAGGCCGGCGGCGAGCAGCCGGGGCAGGTGGGCGCGCAACTGCGCGACCAGGTCACCGGCGTGCGGGGAGCGCACCACCGCGTACGCCGCGTCGGCCGCCGCCTCGCGCAGGATGCCGGTCGGCTCGCCGTGCTCGTCGCGTGCGATCTGCCCGCCGGGCGGGTCGGGGGTGGCGGCGTCGATGCCGAGGCGGGCCAGCGCGGCGCTGTTCACCCAGATGGTGTGGCCGTCGACGCTGGGTAGCGCGGCCGGGCGGTCCGGGCAGACCCGGTCCAGGTCGGTACGGGTCGGCTGCGCCGGCCGGGTCCACCTGTTGCTGTCCCACCCGCCGCCGAACAGCCAGGCGTCCGGCGGCAGCGTGGCGGCGTGCCGCGCGATCCGGGTCAGCGCCTCGTCCAGGCTCGCCGTGCCGCGCAGGTCCACCTGGTCCAGCCCGCGCACGTAGGACGCGGCGTGGATGTGACTGTCGATCAGCCCGGGCAGCACGGCCATCCCGCCGAGGTCGACCCGGCGCGCGCCGCCGCCGGCCCGGTCCCGGCACTCGGCGAGGTCGCCGACGGCGACGATCCGCTCGCCGCGGACCAGCATCGCCTCGGCGTGCGGGCGGGCCGGGTCGAGCGTGTGGATGCGGGCGTTCTCGTAGACCGTGCCGCTCATGGGCTCCCTGCCTCGACGCTGGGGCGGAGTCTCAGGACGTGCGGGCCGGCGACGTGTCCTGCGGCTCGCCGGCCCGGTCCGCCCGGATCCGGTCGATGTCGCCGGCCAACTCGTCGGTGATCAGCAGGTCCCGCCGGATGTCGTCGTGCGGGTACGCGGTCCGCCCGACCATGTGCGCGGCGACCGGGGCGGTGGCGAGCTGGAACAGGCCCACCAGGACCAGCGTGGTGATGTCCACCCCGGTACGCAGCCGCAACGCGCAGCCGAGCAGCACCAGCAGCAGCCCGAGCACCTGCGGCTTGGCCGCCGCGTGCATCCGCGACAGCACGTCCGGGAAGCGGATCAGCGCGATGCCGGCGGCCAGGCAGAGCAGGGCGCCCGCGATCAGGCAGACGCCGGCGACAGTGTCCAGGATCGTGTCGAGCGTCATTTCGGGTTTCTCCGAGCCGCGAAGCGGGCGACGCTCACCGAGCCGACGAACCCGACCAGGGCGAGGACCACGAGTACCGGCAGCGCGGTGGCGTCCCGGCTGTACGCGGCCTCGGTGGCGATGGCCGCGACCGCGACGGCGAGCAGCACGTCGGTGGCGACGGCCCGGTCGAGGATCGACGGCCCACGGATGATGCGGACGAGGGTGAGCCCACCGGCCGCGACGAGCAGCGCGGTGACGATCACGGCGACGACGGTCACGTCGGTGCTCCTTCCAGCTCGACCGACCCGGACGGGCCGGTGGGTGCGGATCGACGGATCAGGTCCAGTTCCTCGGCCGAGCCGACGGCGGCGACGATGCGCCCCTCCAGTTCCAGCACGCTCTGCCGGAAGCGCTCCACCTTGTCGAGGCTGCGGATGCCGATGACGTGCACGTAGAGGGTGCCGGTACGCCGGTCGGCCTCCAGGATCAGGCTGCCCGGCACCAGCGACAGGGCTTCGGCGTTGAGGGTGAGGTTGAGGTCGGTGTTCACCCGCAGCGGCACCGCGATGATCGCCGAGTGCGGGTGTCTGGACCGGACGGCCAGCCAGGCGATCTGGACCGACGCGACCACCAGGTCGCGCAGGAAGCGGGCCAGGAATCTCAGCAGCGGCACCGGCCGGATCCGGCCGGCGAAGGTCACCGGGGGCAGCGGGAAGACCACGAGCAACACGGCGGCGACCACCAGTCCGCTTATGACGTTCGCCCAGCTGAAGGTGCCCCACAGCAGCACCCAGACGGTGACCAGGCCGGTCACGGCGATCGCGCGGTTGCGCCAGCGGTCGCGGGGGGTCAGCGGCGCTTTCGGCTGACTGGTCACGGCGGTCCCTCCGGGAACACGGCCTCCACGTACGGGGCACGGCGCAGCAGGTCGTCTGCGGCGTCGGTGCTGATCTCGAACAGCGGCCCGGCCACCACTGTCAGCGCCAGACCGAGCACCACCAGGGCGGCGGTCGGCACCGTCATCAGCCGGGGCAGCACGGCCCCGGCCGGCGAGGCGCCCTCGTGCGGCTGCTCGGCGCCGCCGGTGCGGGCGGCCCGGTCGGCGTCGCCGGCCTCCGGCATGTCCGGGTGCGGCGCCCGCCAGAACGCCAGGTTCCACACCCGGGCGATGGCGTAGAGGGTGAGCAGGCTGGTCAGCAGCCCGCCCGCGACGAGCGCCCAGGCCAGGAACCCGCCGTCGTCCACCCCGGCCTGCACGAGGCCGAGCTTGCCCAGGAACCCGGAGAACGGTGGGATGCCGGCCAGGTTGAGCGCCGGTACGAAGAACAGCAACGCCAGCAGCGGTGACAGCCGGGCCAGCCCGCCGAGCCGGTCCAGCGCGGTGCTGCCGCCGCGTCGTTCGACCAGGCCGGCGGCGAGGAACAGCGTGGTCTGGATGGTGATGTGGTGCACCACGTAGAAGATCGCCGCGGACAGGCCGAGCGGGGTGGTCAGGCCGACCCCGAACAGCATGTAGCCGATGTGGCTGACCAGCGTGAACGACAGCAGTCGTTTGATGTCCGACTGGGCCACCGCGCCGAGGATGCCGACCACCATGGTCAACGCCGCTATCACCATGAGCAGGTCGGCGGTGCGTCCGCCGGGGAACAGCAGCGTCTCGGTGCGGATGATCGCGTACACGCCGACCTTGGTGAGCAGGCCGGCGAAGACGGCGGTCACCGGCGCGGGCGCGGTCGGGTAGCTGTCCGGCAACCACGCCGACAGCGGGAACACCGCCGCCTTGATCCCGAACGCGAGCAGCAGCATGCCCTGCAGGACCAGGCGCATGTCGTCGGGCAACGCGTCCAGGCGGTCGGCGAGCTGGGCCAGGTTCAGCGTGCCGGTGGCGGAGTAGACCAGGCCGATCGCCACCAGGAAGATCAACGACGAGAGCAGGCTGACCACGACGTACGTGGTGCCGGCCCGGATCCGCGTCTCGGTGCTGCCGAGCGTCAGCAGCACGTAGCTGGCGACCAGCAGGATCTCGAAGCCGACGTAGAGGTTGAACAGGTCGCCGGAGAGGAAGGCGTTGCACACGCCGGCGGTCAGCACGAGATAGGTCGGGTGGTAGACCGACAGCGGCGTCTCCTCGTTGCCGTCGGCCATGCCCTGCCCGATGGAGTAGACGAGCACGCACAGGGTGACCGAGGCGGAGACCACGAGCATCAACGCGGCGAGCTGGTCGGCGACGAGCACGATGCCCATCGGCGCGACCCAGCCGCCCACCTCGACCACGAGCGGGCCGTCCAGCGAAGACTGGACCAGGAGCAGTGCCGCCACGGCGACGGTGGCGGCGAGCACGACGATGCTGACCCAGCGCTGGGCGCGGGCCCGCCGGGCGAGCAGCAGCGTGAGGGCCGCGCCGAGCAGCGGCATCACCACCGGCAGCGGGACGAGCCAGGTCATCGGCCGCCCTCCGCCTCGGCCAGGACCCGCGCCTCGGGGCTGCCGTCCGCGGGGCCGCCGTCCGCGGTGTCGGCGTCGGCGGTGCCGGGGCCCTCGTCCCGGTCGGCCAGTTCCATGATGCGGCGGTCCTCGACGTCGTCCTGCACCTCGTCGTGGCCGTTGAGGTGCCAGCTGCGGTAGGCCAGCGCCAGCAGGAAAGCGGTCATGCCGAGCGTGATCACGATCGCGGTCAGCACCATGGCCTGCGGCAGCGGGTCGGCCATGTCCTCCTGGGCGGAGGTGCCGACGATCGGCGGGCCGCCGGCCCGGCCGCCGGTGAGCAGCAGCAGGTTCGCGCCGTTGCCGAGCAGGATGACCCCCATCAGGACGCGGGTGAGGCTGCGTTCCAGCAGCAGCGTGACCCCGGTGGCGAACAGGACGCCGATCACCAGGATGTAGACCAGGTTGGGAATGTTCGGGCTCATACCAGCTCCTCTTCCCGTACGCCGGCCGGCTCGGTCTCCTGCTCGTCGTCCTCCTCCTGGCGGTCCATCTCGGCGCCCAGGCTGCGCAGGATGTCCAGCACCAGGCCGACCACGATGAGGTAGACGCCCACGTCGAAGAAGACGGAGGTGACGAAGTGGACGTGGCCCAGCAGCGGCAGGTGGAAGTCGAGCGTCGCGCTCTGCAGGAACTCGCCGCCCAGCAGCATCGCGGCGACGCCGGTGCCGACCGCGACGAACAGTCCCGCGCCGAGCACGAAGCCGGCGTCCACCGGTGCGGCGCCGTTGAGTTCGGTACGCCCGCCCGCCAGATACCGCACCGCGAGCCCGAGACCGGCGACCAGCCCGGCGGCGAACCCGCCACCCGGCGCGTTGTGGCCGGAGAAGAGCAGGTAGATGGAGAACAGCAGGATGGCGTGGAAGAGCAGCCGGGTGACGACCTGGAGGATCACCGACTGCTGCCGGGACGTCGCGCCGCTGGTGAGCCAGCGCGGGCGCGACGACTGCTGCCGGCCGACGCCGGGGATGCCGCTGCGCAGGTCCAGGGCGCGGGTGCCGCGGAAGATCAGGCTGGCCACACCGGTGGCGGCCACCACCAGCACCGCGATCTCGCCCATCGTGTCCCAGGCCCGGATGTCGACGAGCGTCACGTTGACGACGTTCTTGCCGCCGCCGTAGGAGACCGCCTCGTCCGGGAAGCCGACCGAGATCGGCGTGGCGACCCGGCTGCCCGCCGCGACGTACGCCATGCCGGCGGTGACCACGCCGACGGCCACGCCGAGCGCCACGCGGAACTGCCGGGTGGCGCGGATCGGGCGGGCCGAGAACCGGCGCGGCAGGCGGCGCAGCACCAGCACGAACATCACGATCGTGACGGTCTCCACCAGGAACTGGGTGAGCGCCAGGTCCGGCGCGCCGTGCAGGATGAACAGCAGCGCCGTGCCGTAGCCGGTCACCCCGACCAGGATCATGGCGGTCAGCCGGCGGCGGGCGCGCGCGGCGACCAGCGCGGCGACCACGACCACCGCTCCCGCGACGGCCTGCAGCGGGGTGTCCCAGAGCTGGAACCGCTGCGCCCAGGGCAGGCCGGCCAGCACCGCCCCGCCCGGCAGGATCACCAGCACCAGCAGGATGACGCCGAGGTAGAACGGCAGGGATCCGCGCTGGGTGGCGCCGGTGAGCTCCACCGCCGCGCGGTCGACCGCGCTCGCCAGCCGCTCGTAGCCGGTGGCGCCGTCGAAGGGCAGCCGCAGCAGGCGCGGGCGGCGGCGCTGCAGCAGCAGGAACAGCCCGACGCCGCCGGTGACGGCCAGCGCCGACAGGCCGAGCGCCGGCGTCAGGCCGTGCCACAGCGCGAGGTGGTAGCCGGGGTCGGCGGTCGGGAACTGGTCGGCGTACGGGGCGAGCACCCGGTCCACCGCCGGAGCGGCGATCCCGACCACGAGGCCGGCGAGGGCGAGCACCGCCGCCGGGCCGAGGAAGGCCGGCTCGATCCGTTCGACAGGGGTGTCGGGCACGTCGGGCTTGGCGGCGAACGCGCCCCAGAGGAAACGCAACGTGTACGCGACGGTGAGCGCCGAACCGGCCACCACCCCGGCGAGTACCAGCAGCTCGACCGGGCCGCCGTGCAGGAACGCCTCCAGCGCTGCCTCTTTGGCCACGAAGCCGAACAGCGGCGGCAGCCCGGCCATGGAGGCGGCGGCGAGCCCGGCGACCGCCGCGAGCACCGGCGCACGGCGGCCCAGCCCACTCAGCTCGCGCAGGTCCCGGGTGCCGGTGACGTGGTCGACGACGCCGACGACGAGGAAGAGGGTGGCTTTGAACAGGGCGTGCGCCAGCAGCATCGCGGCGCCGGCCAGCGCGGTGTCGCGGGTGCCCGCCCCGAGGATCACCATGAGCAGGCCGAGCTGGCTGACCGTGCCGTACGCCAGCAGCAGCTTGAGGTCGACCTGCCGCAGCGCCGTCCAGCCGCCGAGGAACAGCGTGATCAGGCCGCCGCCGAGCAGGATGGCGCGCCACACGGTGGCCTGGCCGACCGCCGGGCCCATCAGCGCGGCCAGGAACACGCCCGCCTTGACCATGGCGGCGGCGTGCAGGTAGGCGCTGACCGGCGTGGGCGCGGCCATCGCGCGCGGCAGCCAGAAGCTGAACGGGAAGATCGCCGACTTGCTCGTCACGCCGAGCAGGACGAGCACCAGCGCGGCGGTGAGGTATCCGCCCTCCGGCAGGTTCCCGGCGATCTCGGACCACCGGTACGAGCCGGCGTGCTGGCCGAGCATGACGAACCCGGCGAGCATCGCCAGGCCGCCCAGCGTGGTCACGAGCAGCGCCTGCATCGCGGCGCGCCGGCTGGCCCGCTTGGTGGGGTCGCTGCCGATCAGCAGGTACGAGAAGACCGTGGTCAGTTCCCAGAACACGTACAGCAGCAGCAGGTCGTCGGAGACCACCAGGCCGAGCATCGCGCCGGCGAACGCGACGAACACCGCGGCGAACCGGCCGAGGCTCGGGTCGTCGGAGTGGAAGTAGCGCGCGCTGTAGACGAGCACGAGGGCGCCGACGCCGCCGACGAGCAGCACCAGCAGCCAGGACAGCGTGCCCATCCGCAGTGCCAGGTCGAGGCCGAGCTGCGGCACCCAGGTGACCGTCTCGACGACCGGCCGGCCCGCGCGGACCTCCTCGGTGCGGGTCAGGGCCCAGACTCCCGCCGCGGCGGGAACGGCGGCGAGGACGTAGAGAGCGCGTCGACCGAGTAGGCGTACCAGCACGGGGGCGATCACGGCTGCGAGCGCATGGACCGCCACCAGAACCAGCACACACACTCCTCAAGATCGACGCTCGGTACGTCAACCCTAACTGGCCAGGCGGCACGACGGTATGTCGAGAGAATCACGCGCTCGTGTCGTGTCGTCCGGGTCCCGCACAGGGTAAGGAGTGAGGTTGGGTCTCGGCCGGTACGGCGGGGGCCCCGATAGGGTGGTGGGCGTGCTGCCGATGCGAGCCGCCCTGGCGGGCACCACCGGGAACGCGGTGCTGATGGGTGTCGCCGAGGTCGGCACCCCGATCGGCTGGGTGCTGCTGCCCGGCCTGCTCGGCGTCTCGGCCCGGCCCCGGGTGGCGGCACTGGTGTCGGCGTGGGCGGGCGTGCTGGTGGTGGCGTCGGTCCTCGTACCGGTGATCCCCGGCCACCGCAGCGACCCGCAGGCGCTGCTCGCCTCCACGCTCAGCCTGACCGCGGTGCCCCTGCTGGCGTGGGCCCGCCGACGGACCCGGACCGCGTCGGTGACGCGCGCCGCCGGGCCCACGGACGTCGCGGTCTTCACCGTGCCGGCCGGCCCGGGAAGCGCCGCGCTGGCGGTCTGCGGCTCGCCCGGCGAGATCGGCGCCGCCGTCCCGCTGCGCGGCGGCGGGCTTCTCGCCCTGGTCGGCACCGTCACCGGCGCCGCGCTGGACACGCCCGCCGGGCGGCGGGCGATCGAGCAGACGTTCCGCCGGCACGCCCGGCCGGCAGCGTCGCCGCAGCGCCTCGCCGGGGTGCTCGACCAGGCGGTACGCGACCTCGCCCCGGCGGGTCACCTGCGCGCCACGATCGTGCGTGTGGACCGGTCCGGCGCGGTGGAGGCGGCGCGCTGCGGCTCGCCCGACCTGATCACCGTCGCCGCAGAGCGGGCCGCCCTCGCCGGAGTGCCGGCCGGTCCGGCGCTCGGGTCCACTCGACCGGCCGGGTCCCCTGCCCGGGCCGGCTCTGCTGCCCGGGCCGGGTCCACTGCCCGGGCCGGGTCCACTGCCCGGGCCGGGTCCGCGTCACCGGGCGGGGGCGCGACGCCGTCGCCGGTCACCGGCCGGCGGGTCGCCGTGGTCGCCGCCGCGTTCGCCGACGCGCACGGCGAGCGCTGGGTGCGCGTACTCGATCAGGTGGCGGCCGACGACGACCCGGCGGGGGCGGCGCGGCGCCTGACCCGCGGTCCCCGGGGTGGACGGCGGACCGGTCCGGCGCTCGTGGTCGACCCGGGCCCGCCGTCACGGGCATGACAACGGGCGCGCCCGCTCCCGGACGGACCGCGCGGGCCGGTCGCGCCCGACGGCGCCGGACCCCCGGCCTACGCTGGGCGCAGTGGGCCGGCATCGGGTGCCGGCCCGGCACGGGGAGACCGCGATGACCGACAACGTCCGCCGGCCGGCGCCGGCCGCGGGCGGCGAGGACGAGCAGTGGCTGGCCGAGGTGGCCCGCGCGGCGAGCGCCGACGCCGGTGGCGTACCTGTGGAACTGCTCGGCGACTACCTGCGGCTGCTGACCGACGCGGCGGTGACCGGCCGCCGTCCGCGCCGCGCCGAACTCGACGCGGTGGGCGCCCTCGGCCGGCGCGCGGCCGAGCAGGGGGTGTCCGCCGGACGCGCGGTACGCCTCTACCTGTCCGCGGCGCGGCGGGTGTGGCGGCAGTTTCCGCACCTGGACCGCTCCGACGACAGCGAGGCGGTGCGCGCCGCCGCCGACGCCGTGCTGCAGGTGGTCGACACCGCCGTCGCCACGCTCGCCGAGGGCTACGCCGTGGCCCGGCGGGAACTGGTCCGGCGGGAGGAGTCGCTGCGCCGGGAACTCGTCGACGACCTGCTGCGCGGCGACTCCGACCTCGGCGGGCTGGTGGAACGGGCCGAGCCGTTCGGGCTCGACCTCGCCCGCGTACACCAGGTGGCGCTCGCCGCGCCCGGTCGCCGGCTGCCGGACACGGAGGCGGCGATCAGCGCGCTGGAACGGGCCGTGTTCGACCGGCTGGGCGACCGGGACGTGCTGGTGGCCACGAAGGAGGGGCTGCTCGTGGTGATCGCCCCGGCCGACCCGGTGGCTACCGACCGGGGCCGCGGGCCGGCCGGCAACCTGGGCACGCTGATGCACGGCGAGCTGGACCGCCTGGTGCGGGGCCGGCCGTGGCAGGTGGCGGTGGGCCGCCCGCACCCCGGCGTGTACGGCATCGCCCGCTCCTACGAGGAGGCGCGGGAGGCGCTGACCACGGCGCGGCGGCTGCACTCCGAGACGTCCGTGATCGACGCGCACGACCTGCTCATCTACCGCGTGCTGCTGCGCGACCAGCCGGCCATGGTGGACCTCGTCCGGGCGGTGCTGACGCCGCTGGCCCAGGCGCGCGGCGGCGCCGAGCCGCTGCTGGACACGCTGAACGAGTACTTCGCCTGCGGCGAGGTGAGCACCGAGGCGGCCCGGCGGCTGCACGTCTCCGTCCGCACCGTCACCTACCGGCTGGCCCGCGTCCGGGCACTGAGCGGGTACGACCCCGCCGACGCGCGGGACCGGTTCACGTTGCACGCCGCCGTCCTCGGCGCGCGGGCGCTGGACTGGCCGCGCAAGCCGCTGCCGGCGTGACGCTCAGGCCGCTGCCGGCGTGACGCTCAGGCGGGAACGGCCACCAGTTCCGGGAAGCCGAGCAGGTTCGCCAGGGCCGACGCCTCGTCGCGGGTGAGGCTGAGAGCCACCATCCGGTCCGGGTCGTCCGGGTCGTCGTGGACGATGTCGCGCCGGCCGCCGGTCTGGTAGTCGATCACTCCGATGCGGCGGCCCTCGTCGGTGGTCAGCGTGTGCCGGACCCCGATGCCGGGGAGGATCGTGCGTTCGATGATCACGTCAACCTCCTCGGGTCAACCATAGCTCCGGGGGGTGCCCGGACCGGTTGTCCAGTGACCGGCAATCATTCGGCCCTTTGTTGGCCGGTCGTGCGCAATGCCGAGCGCGGCATTCCGGGCGAAGCTGGAGGTCCGAGGCGGTACCCGAGTAGCGAGGAGGTGGTGACCATGACCCGCACGTCGATGGCTTCACCACCGGTGTTCGCCGGTTTCGTCGCGTCCCGGTCCGCGAGCGGCGACCCGCGGCGCGCCTGAGCCCCGGCCGCCGGCGCCGTCGAGCGAATCCGGCCCCGGCCCCCGGCCACGCCCCTCCCCCGCACCGTCCACCGCCCGGTTGGGCACCTGATCCGAAAGAGGTCGGTATGCCGCATCCCGTCACCGTCGTCCGTTCTCCGGCGCGTACCGGTCTGCTGATCGGCCGCTCCCACACCACCCGCCCGCCGGTGGGCGCCGACGCGGCGCCGATCGCCGTGGACCTCGGCAGCAGCCTGCTGCGGATCTGGCTGGGTCCGGGCCGGACGCTGAGCGTCCCGCTCGGTCACGGCCTGCGCAGCCCGGTCGTGCGGCGCGGACGGATCGTGGACGGTCCGGCCTGCGTCACCGAGCTGCGACGCATCCTGCGTGACCACCGCGCGTCGGTGCCGGTCGGCGCGCTCGTGGTCGCCTGCCGGCCGGTGCTGGCCGCGCCGGCCGAGCAGGAGGCGACGCGCCGCGTGCTCGCCGCCGTCCTCGCGCCGTCCCGGCTGCTGTTCCTCGACAGCGTCCGGGCGGGCGCCATCGGCGCCGGCGCCGCCGCCGGCACCCTGCTGCTCGCCGACATCGGCGCGCAGCTCACCGAGGTGGCGCTGCTGGAGGACGGCCGGGTCGTCGCCGCCCGCCGCGCCGAGGTCGGCACCCGCGACCTGAACCACGCGACGACCGCCGGCATGCTCGCCGACGCCGCCGCCCGGCTGGTCCGTGAGCTGCGGCAGGACCCGGCGCTGCGGCCCCTGGTCCGCACCGCCCTGGCCCGCGGCGCGATCGTCATCGGCGACGGCGCGACCCGGCCGGACGTGACCGCGCGCCTGGTCGCGAGGCTCGGCGCCGCCGTCCACCGCGCGGCCTCACCCCGGACCGCCGCCCTGACCGGCGCCGGCATGGCCGCTGTCTCGGCCCTGCGCCACCCGCACGACACCCAGCGCCGCCCGGAAAGGAGCGCCTGATCATGACGCACGCCCTGAACGACCGCACGGACACCCTGCGGGAACTGCTGGACCGGCAGTTCAACGAGTACACCGACCAGCTCACCGAGCTGACGCTGCACACGCGGCAGCCCGACCACGGCGGTCACGACCCGGACACCCTGCGCCGGCTGATCGAGGCCGCGCGCCAGGGCGTCGCGGACACCGCCCAGGCGCTCAAGCGCATGTCCGACGGCACGTACGGCGTCTGCGAGCGCTGTGGCCAGGACATCCCGACCGCCCGCCTGGAGATCCGCCCCGCGGCCCGCTTCTGCGTGCCGTGCCAGCAACGGCGCTGACGCCGCACGGGGCTGTCGGCGCGCGCGCCGGCCGGTAGCGTCGTCCCCATGGACGTGGACGACGTCGCCGGCCGGCTCGGCGTGCCCGCCGAGGAGATCGACCGGGTGCGCCGGCTCGCCGGCGACCGGCCTTCCGCGCCGCCGCCCGCCCGGGCGGACGCGCCCGCGCTGCTGCGGCGGCTCGCGGTGCGCCCCGACGACGCCGCCGAGATCATGGCGGGCTGGCCGGACCCGGAGTCCCCACTGTGGACGCCGGAGCTGCGCTGGCTGCTCGACCGCTCGATCGCCCTGGTCCGGGCCGACCTCGGCGGCTTCGCGTGGCTGCCGCCGGGCCCGGCGCTGCCCCGCGACCGGGGACCGGCCTGGCGGCACCTCTACGCCTACGCGTACCTGGCACTGGTCGACGTCGTCCGGGCGTACCACGCCGACCACGGCGTGCCCGACGAGGTTTCCTGGGCGACGCTCGCCGACCTGGGCAACAACCTCGCCGTCGACCGGCGGATGCACGGTGAGGGCTGGCCGGTCATGCAGGCATGGCTGACGCTGCACGCGCGCGGCGGCCTCTACGAGCTGGGCCGCCTGCAGCACCAGCGCGGCGACACCGGCGCCCTCGACCTGCACATCCCCGACTCGGGGCCGCTGACCCCGGCGGCGGTCGACGCGTCGCTGGAGCGCGCCCGGGCGTTCTTCCCGCGCCACTTCCCCGACGAGAGCTACACCGCCTTCTCCTGCGGCTCCTGGCTGCTCGACCCACAACTGAGCGAATACCTGCCGGCGGACTCCAACATCGTCCGGTTCCAGCGGCGGTTCACGCTGGAGCCCTACCAGCAGATGGACGGGCTGGACGGCGACGTCGAGGTGCTGCGCTTCGTCTTCCGCAGCCTGAACACGCCGCTGGACCGGCTGCCCCGCCGCACCGTCCTCCAGCGCGCGGTCATCGACCACCTGCGGGCCGGCCGCCACTGGCAGTGGCGTCGCGGCCGTTTTCCGATGTAGTCACGTCCCGCGCCGGTCCGGCACCCGGCTGCCGCGCGCCAGCCAGTCGTCGAGGGCCGCCGGGTCGGTGAACAGCAGCACCGGCGGTCCGGCCGGGTCGGCCGCCCAGGCCCGCAGGCGCCGGCGCGCCCGGCCGAACCCGGTCACGTGCCACACCAGCACCGAGTCGAGGGACAGCACGCTCCCCCACGACTCCCGGTTGCCGTTGCAGATCTCCTCGCCGCTGGCCAGCCGCTGCCGCGTACGCCGCAGCAGCCGCCGGAACGAGACCCCGCGCGGGTAGTCCAGGCCGATCACCAGGTCGGCGCGGCCGAGCACCACGTCCCGCCAGCCGTGGTAGGCGCCGTCGAGGATCCAGCGGTCACGTCGGCAGATCTCCGCGATCCGCCGTCGCTGCTCGGCGACCGGCACCTCCACCCAGCCCGGCTCCCAGAGCAGGTCGTCCACCGGATACCAGGGCAGGCGGTAGCGCTGCGCCAGCCGCGCGGCCAGCGTCGACTTGCCGGACCCGTGGATCCCCTCGACCAGGATGCGGGCCGGGGCGGTCATGGCAGCAGCGTAGGCGCTGCCCGCACCCCGCGCGCCGGACGGTCCGTCAGTGCGCGACCGCGACCGCCGGATCCGCCTCCAGGCCGGCGAGCTGCGACGGCCGCACCACGACCAGCAGCACCGCCAGCGCCGCCACCATCCCGCCGGCCACCACCAGCGCCATCGCCACCGCGCCGGTGCCGAGCACGCCCACCAGCGGCGCCGCCACCGCGCCCACGCCGAACTGCACCGCGCCCAGCAGGGCGGACGCGGTGCCGGCCGCCTCGCCGTGGCGGGACAGGGCCAGCGCCGGGGCGTTCGGCATGGCCAGACCCGCCGCCGCCAGCACCAACCACAGCGACACCAGCAGCGCGGGCAGCCCGCCGAAGCCGGTCGCGGCGAACACCAGCAGCGCCAGCCCGGCCACCGTGCCCCCCGCCAGCGAGGCCACCAGGATCCACTGGGAGGAGTAGCGGCGCAGCAGCCGCACGTTGTACTGGGTCGCGCCGATCAGGCCCACCGCGCCCGCCCCGAACGCCAGCCCGAACTCCTGCTCGTTGAGGCCGTACCCGTCCTGGAGGACGAACGACGAGCCGGCCACGTACGCGAACAGCGCCGCCATGGCCAGGCCGGCCACCAGGACCAGGCCGACGAAGACGCGGTCGCGCAGCAGCCCGCCGTAGTTCATCACTGTCGCCACCACTCCGCCGCGCTGCCGGCGCGCGGGCGGCAGCGTCTCCGGCAGCGCGAGCGTGGCCAGCACGACGAGCAGCACCCCGAAGACGGCCAGGACCACGAACACGCCACGCCAGTCCGTCCACCGCAGCACACCACCGCCGAGCGTCGGGGCGAGGACCGGCGCCGCGCCCATCACCAGCAGCAGCCGGGACAGCATGGTGGCGAACGCCGACCCGCTGAACAGGTCGCGCACCACCGCCATCGCGACCACTGCGGTCGCGGCGACGCCGAGGCCCTGCACGACCCGCAGGACGCCCAGGACGGCGACGTTCGGGGCGACCACGCACAGCGCCGAGGCCACGATGTGCAGCAGCAGACCGGCGATCAGCGGGCGGCGCCGCCCGACCGCGTCCGACAGCGGCCCGATCAGCAACTGGCCGACGGCGAGCCCGGCGAGCGTCCCGGTGAGCGTCAACTGCACCGCCGCGGACGTGGTCGCGAAGTCCGCCACGATCGCGGGCAGCGCGGGCAGGTACATGTCGATGGTCAGCGGACCCACAGCGATCAGCGAGCCGAGGACGAGCACGAGCCTCAGGCGCTGGCTGCGGCTCATCAGGTCACCCGAGGTGGGCGTCGGGGTGGCATCGGTCGTCTGGGGCGTACCGGCCCGGTCGTGCGACCGGGCGCGGGAGGGTGCGGCACTCACACAGTGAGTCAAATGCGCCCCCCGTGATCACATTCCCGTCTCGGCGAGAGGTAACGCAGGTCACGCGCCTGCCCACCGGTGCGGCACGCCGCTGCCGGCGCCGGACGGGGACGAGGCGGCTGCGACGACCGCACGGCGGCCGATCCGGGGTGCCGGTCAGCGTTGCAGCACCTCGCCGAGCGCAGCCAGGTACGCCCCGGCCTGCGCCCCGTTCACGAGCCGGTGGTCGTACGCCAGCCCCAGGTCCGCCACCGCCCGCTCGCGTACCCCGCCGTCGCCGTCGAGCACGACCTCGCGGTGCACGTCCGGCACCGAGAGGGCGCAGGTGACGCCGGGCGGGATGATCGGCCGGGACACCGTGACGCCGGGTGTGTCGTTGAGCGCGACCAGGAAGTTCATGCCGGCCATGTCCTCCTCGCGGAGCCGGCCGCGCAGCGCCTTCATCCGCAGCGCGACCACGGCGTCAGCGAGGTCGCCGAGGTCCAGTCCGGCCGCGTCGCGGATCACCGGCAGGAACAGTCCGGTGCCGACGTCCACGGTGAGCCCGATCGACGGCGCTTCCGCGTCGACCACCAGCCCGTCGCCGGTGAGCCGGGCGTAGAGGGCACCGAACCGCTCGTGCAGCGCGGCCACGGCGGCGATGACGACCTCGGTCAGGCCGACCGTGGCGCCGGTCTCGTCGGCGGCGCGGCGGGCATAGGCGAGCGCTGCCGTCACGTCGACGCGCACGGCGGTGAAGGCCACCGGGATCTCCCGGTGCGAGGTGGACACCACGTCGGCGATGCGGCGCTGCGCCGGTGGCAGCGGCCGTCCCGGCGTCGCCGTCCGCGTCCCCACGGCCTCCACCTGCTCCGGGTACGCCGCAGCGGGCGAGCCCAGCGGCTCTGGCGGGGCGGGCACGGCCGACTCGGGCAGAATCCGGCCGATGGGAGCGCCCGGGGCGCAGTCGGCGCCGGCTGCCACGTCCTGACGCAGCACGCCGGCCCGCGTCGCCGCGAGTTCCTCGATCGCCTTGGACGTCTCGACCGCCGCGACCGGCTCGCCGGCCTCCACCGTGGCGCCGTCCGCGACCAGCCATTCCAGCAGCACGTAGCTGTCGTCGTTGGGGTTGAGCCGCGGTACGTCCACCGGGACGCCCGCCTGCGCCGCCGTCGTCGGAGCGGAGGGCGGCGGATCGACGGGTGACGGATCGGTGCGCGGAACCGGAACCGCGCCGGGCACGCCCGGAGACACGCCGGCCGGAGTCGCCGGGGCGTCAGCCGGTCCGCCCCGGTAGCCGGTCGCCACCGGCGCGGCGGGCAGGCGCATGATCCGGTCCAGGATCGCGTCGGTGCCGAGCAGCACCGCCTGTTCCAGGTGCGGCGCGGACGGGATGACCCGGTCGGCGGAGCTGACCAGCTCGACCGGGCCGCGCAGCAGCGGCCACGCCTCGGCGTGCAGGCGGGCCGCGACCTCGCTCCCCCACGTGCCGCCCGCGGTGCTCTCCTCGGCGACGATCACGCCGTGCGCGCCGGCGAGCAGGTCGCGCAGGCCGTCCACGTCCACCGGGTAGAGCCGTGCCGGGACCAGCACCTCGACCGTACGTCCCCGCTCGGCGGCCCGCGTGGCGGCGGCGATCGCCCGGTTGGCGACCCCGCCCGGCGCGATGACGAGCGTCGGCGCGCCGGTGGCGTCCGGGTCGTGGACGCGGGCCCAGTTGCCGTCCGCGCCGCGCAACTCGAAGGCGAGGCGGTCGTCGACGCGGCCGTCCACGTACCGCCGCTGGGTGTAGAGGATCTTGTCCTCGAACAGCATCGCCGGTTCGTCGCGGCGCAGCGCGGCGGCCAGCACGTCGGCCGCGTCGTGCAGCGGGGACAGCTCGTACAGCGCGAGGTGCGGGATGCCGATGAAGTGCTTCTGCGGGCTCTGGCTGTGCGTCGCGCCGTAGCCGCGCCCGCCGCCGACCGGGCAGCGGATCACCACCCGCATCGGGGTGCGCTCGCCGTACATGGCGACGGACTTGGTGATCAGGTTGAGGATCGGGTCGAAGGCGAGACCGGCGAAGTCCCCGAACATGATCTCGACGATCACTGTGTCGCCGCACAGCGCCAGGCCACCCGCGACGCCGGTGATGCCGTTCTCGCTCAGCGGCGTCGACAGCACCCGGTCGGGGTAGGCGGTGGAGAGGCCCTGGGTCACCTTGAACGCCCCGCCGTACGGGTCGGCGACGTCCTCTCCCAGCAGCCAGGCCCGCTCGTCGGCGGCGAACAGCGCGTGCAGGGCACGGTTGAGGTTGCGGCTCACCCGTTCCGCGCGCGTCACGCCGCCGCTCCGCGCGCGAGCGGCCGGGCCAGCACCTCGGCCGAGACCTCCGCGACCCGCTGCCGGGCCCGCGCGTCGGCGGCCGCGAACCGCTCCGGGTACGCCTCGGCGTACCGCTGGAGCCAGTCGAGGCGGCGCAGCCGGTCGAGTTCGTCGGCGGGCCGGGTGTCGTCGCCCTTGCTGTGCGGGCCGAGCCGGACCGTGTGCTGCACGAGCACGTGCGGCGTCCGGGTGGCGCGGACCCGCTCGACGTGCGGCGCGGCGGCGGCGCGTACCTCGGTGAGGTCGAACGAGCCGGACTCGCTGACGGTGATGCCGAACCCGGCGACCCGGCCGGCGATGGTGCCGGCGAGCTGCGCGGTGGTCGGGGTGGACTGGGCGATCCGGTTGTGCTCGACCACGACGAGCAGCGGCACCCGCCACAGCGCGGCCATGTTCAGCGCCTCGTAGACAGCACCCTCGCCCCAGGTCCCGTCGCCGATGTACGCCACCACGATCGTGTCCTGCCCGGTGCGGTTGAGGTGCAGTCCCACGCCGACAGCGGCGGGCAGGCTCTCCCCCTGCACGCCGGTGGACAGGAACCGGTCCCGGCGCAGGTGCTGGCTGCCGCCGTACCCGTGGCACACCCCGCCGTCGCGGCCGAGTAGTTCCGCCAGCAGGCCCTCCGGGTCGCCGCAGTGCGCCAGGTAGTGCCCGTGTCCGCGATGGTTGCTGAACACGAAGTCCCCGGTCAGCAGTGGGGCCAGCGCGACCGGGACGTACTCCTGGCCGAGGCAGGCGTGCGTGGTGCCGGCGAGGTGACCGTCGGCGTACAGGCGCAGCAGGTGCTCCTCGAAGCGGCGGATGAGCAGCCCCGCGTCGAGGTCGGCGTCGTCGAGCGGGGCCGGCGCGGCGCTCACTCCGGCACGCCCCGCTGGGCGAGCAGCGCGCGCAGGTCGCCCACCGACCGCACGGTCCGGATCTCCCGGGGCGTCAGCGAGATCCGGTACGCGTCCTCGACGGCCACGACGATCTGGAGGTGACGCAGGCTCACCCACGCGGCGGTGGTCGCGGGGCCGGTCTGCGCGTCGACCTGGTCGACGGGCAGTTCCAGCACGTCGGCGACGAGCCGCACCAGCCGGCTGGACATGCTCATACCTCGATGATCGTACAGGCCCAGTGGGTGCCCCGGCCCAACGAGATCAACGCGACGCGGTCGCCGTCGCGCAGCTCACCGGCGTCGAGCAGGCGGCTCAGCCCGAACAGTTGATCCGCCGCGCCGAGATGCCCGTACTCGGCCGCCAGTTCCCGGTTGGTCCGCTCGGGCGGCACCTTGTGGGCCTCGGCGAGCGACGTCATGGCGCGTTCGTTGTCGGCGACCAGGATCAGCCGCGCCAGGTCGGCGACGGTGACGCCGGCCCGCTCGCAGGCGCGTTCGGTGACCCGCACCATCCGCTCGTCGAGGTGGCGGGCGTACTGCGCGAACTGCTCGGGGTCGTAGTCGAAGAACTCCATCACGTGCCACACGTCGCGGGCGGCCGGCGGCTCGGCGCCGGGTGCGAACGGCGCCGCGGCGCCACCGCCGTCGAGCCGGTAGAACCCGGCGTAGCGGCCGTCGGTGGCGGCCTCGGTGACCTGCCAGCGCAGCCGGGGGTGCCCGCGCCGGGCCACTGTGGCCACCGCGCCGTCGGAGAACACCATCGGCTGGGTCTCCATCCGGTTCCAGTACGCCTCGCAGGTCCGGTTGGCCGCGATCACGAGCGCGGTGTCGTACTCCGGGTGGGTGGCGAACTTGCCGGCGACGGTGTCAAGGCTGAGCACGCCGGTGGTGCACGCCTGGGTGAGCAGCACCGCTTCGGCGCCGGCCGCGCCGAGCCGGTACGCCAGGTCGGCGGCGGCGTCCCAGTAGAGGTGTTCGGTGAGGTCGGTGACGGCGAGCACCAGCAGGTCCACCCGCGCGGCGGGCAGCGTGGCGGCGTCCAGGGCGCGGCGGGCGGCCCGCTCGGCGAGGTCGGTCAGGCCGACGTCCGGCGCGGCGCGGTGCACCCGCCGGTAGCCGTAGCCGAGGACGCGGTTGACGTCGTCGGTGTACTGCGCCACCACGTCGGCGACGGGCGCCGGGTCGCCGAGCGCCTCACCGAAGGACACCAGCCCGAAGCTCATGCTCGACCGTCCCGCCGCAGATCCGCCGCTGCTTACCATTCCCCCATGCCCCGAGAGCATCTCACGTCCCTGCCCGGAACCCGTTGGCACGTATGGCGTTCCGCGTTGCTCCGGTCGGCCGGTTTTCCAGCCGGCGGGATGAGCCGGTTCGCCGCTCCGGCGCTCGCGGAGGCGGCCGACCGGCACCTGCGCGGGGACGGCGACGCCGCGGAGTTCGCTGCGGCGTTCGACGCCGCCGCGGCCGACCTCGGGCAGACGGTCTACGGCATCGCCTGCGACGACGCCTTCCGTACGGCGCTGACCTGGCAGAACCCTGCGGTCCTGCTCGCCGTCGACGCGATCCGGCGCGACGGCCCGCACGCCCCGCGCAACCTGCGCCGGCGGCACCGGGAGGAGGTCGTCGCGAAGTACTGGCAGCGGTACTGCCTGAAGAACGACACGGTGGGCTTCTTCGGCCCGATCTGCTGGACCGAGCTGGGCGGCAGCGGTCCGATCGCGACGGTGCGTCCCGGCGCGGCGTTGACGCGTACCCGGAAGGTGTTCCTGGAGCGGTGGGGCCTGGACGCGCTCGCGGAGGCCTTCACCCGCGTACCAGGCGTGCGGGACTGGCTGCCGGTGCGGCTGGCCCCGCACCTGAGCCTGCGCGACCGGGTGCTGCGGCGCCCGCACCATCCACCGCAGACGCTCCCGGCGGCGACCGCCGCGCTGCTCACGCTGGCGCGGCGCGGACCGCGCGTGGCCGACCTGGTCGCCGCGCTGCTCGCGGACCCGGCGAGCGGCTTCCGCCGGGCCGCTGACGTGCACGCGCAGCTCGACGACCTGGCCGGGCGCGGCGTGCTGCGGATCGGCTTCGACCTGCCGGTCGACCTCACCGCCGAGGACGCGTTGCGCGAGCAGCTCGCCGCGATCGGCGACGACACGGTCCGCGAGCGGGTGCTCGGCGACCTCGCGACGGTGAGCGACCTGCGCGACGCGGTGGCCGCCGCCGACGGCCCGGACGCGCTGGCCGCGGCGATGTCCGCGCTGGACCGGCGGTTCGTGGAGCTGACCGGCCGGGACGCGCGGCAGCAGCCCGGCGAGGTGTACGCCGGGCGCACGCTGTGCCACCTGGAGACGGTCCGCGACCTGGACGTCCGCTTCGGTGACGCGCTGCTGGCACGGCTCGCGCCGCTGGAACCGCTGCTGCTGTCGGCGCGGTGGCTGACCGCGGCGATCGGGCAGGCGTACGCCGACGCGCTGGCCGCCCTGTACCGCGACCTGGCGGCGGAGTCGGCCACCGCGGACGTGCCGGTGGCCGACCTGTGGTTCCTGGCGCAGGCGGTGGTGTTCGGGGCGGACCCGCCCGCCGCCGCCGTCACCGCCGAGTTCCTGGCCCGGTGGTCGACGGTGCTCGGCCTGGCCGACGCCGACACCGACGCCCGGGAGCTGCGGTTCGACGCCGCCGCGCTGACCGAGCGGGTCGCCGCCGCGTTCCCCGCCGACGCGCCCGGCTGGGCCGCCGCCCGCATCCACAGCCCGGACGTGCACGTGTGCGCGCCGGACGAGGCGGCGCTGCTGCGCGGCGACTTCACAGTCGTGCTCGGCGAGCTGCACGTGGCGCTGGCCGCGTTCGACACGCACTTCTTCGCGTACGGGCACCCGGACCCGCAGCGGCTGCGCGACGGGATGCGCGCCGACCTGCCCGGCGGCCGGGTCCGGCTGCTGCCGCCGGTGGACTGGCCCCGGCACACCGCCCGGATCGCGGAGTGGCTGCACGGGCCCGCCGACGCCCAGCTCGGGTTCGTCGACGCGCCCGGCGCCGACCCGGACCGCCTCGTGCCGATCACGACCCTGACCGTGCGGCCGGACGACGACGGCACTCTTTCCGCGCACGCCGACGACGGGCGGCGGTGGCCGCTGCTGGAGGTGTTCGCGCCGCTGTTCGACTACCAGGTGTTCGACACGTGGAAGCTGGCCGGCAACGCCGGGCGCACGCCGCGCGTCACCGTCGACGACCTGGTGCTGGTCCGCGAGACGTGGCGCACCACTGTGGGCGAGACCGGCCTGCACACGGTCAAGGGCGAGCGGGAACGCTACCTCGCGGTACGGCGCTGGCGGCTCGCGCTCGGCCTGCCCGAGCGGATCTTCGTGCGGGTCGACACCGAACTCAAACCCAGCTATGTGGACCTGACCAGCGGCGTCTACACCCGGCTGCTGTGCACGCTGCTGCGCGGCGCGCACGCCAAGGGCGGCGACGGCGTCGGGCTCACCGTCACCGAGCTGCTGCCCGGCCCGGACGACGCCTGGCTGACCGACGGGGCCGGCCGGGCGTACGCCTCGGAACTGCGGCTACAGATCGTCGACCCGGCGCAGGTGCGGTAGCCACTCGGTGGCGTCCGCCGGCGCGTCGGGGGTCTCGGTGTCGAACCGGCGCAGCCGGCGTACGCCGTAGGCGCCGAGCGCCACCACGGCCAGGGCCAGCCCGGACACCACGAACGCGAACCCGAGTCCCCGGCCGGGGCCGGTGCCGATCAGCGCGCCGACGCTGCCGGCCAGCGCGCCGCCGGGGGCGAACATCGGTTCCAGCAGCGACCCGCTCAGCGGCACCAGCACGGCGAAGCCCAGCGGCAGCGTCGCCCAGGTCAGCGTCTGGATGATCGCCAGCACCCGGCCGTGGAACCGCTGCGGCACCTTCACCTGGATGATCGACAGGTAGATGCCGTTGTGCAGGCCCAGGCCCAGCCCCACGCCGAAGCTGCCGAGCGCCACCAGCAGCAGGCTCGGCCGGACGCCGCTGAGCACCAGGCTGACCGCCACGCCGAACGCGATGGCGATCAGCGCGGGCATCCGGCGCCGGGTCGGGCCGCCCCACACCGCGATGGCGAGTCCGCCGAGGACGGCGCCGAGCGCCTCGGCGAACGCCACGGTGCCGACCTGGCCCATCGTGCCGAACGCGAGCACCATCGGCGGCACCAGCAGCAGGCTCGCCAGGCACAGGTTGTAGAGCGAGAAGAAGCCCAGCATGGCCCGGAAGCCCGGCTCGGCCCACGTCATCCGCGCGCCGCCGATCAGCTCCGCCAGGAACGGCTCCTTGCGCCGCCGGCCGAGCAGGTCGGGGAACCGCACGGCGGCCAGCACACCGATCGCCACCACGTAGCTGACGATGTCGATGACCAGGACGCCGGCCAGGCCGATCGCGGCGAGCAGACCCGCAGCCAGCAGCGGCACCGCGAGCGAGCTGAGCCCGACCGCGAGCTGCGCGATGCCGTTGGCGTGCCCCAGATAGCGCTTCGGCACCACCTGTGGGATCGCGGCCAGGTAGGTGATGCGTTGGAACACCGACGCCGCGCCGAGCACGCACACGAGCGTGTAGACGGCCGCCAGCCCCAGTCGGTCGGTCCAGAGCAGCAGCGCCAGCAGCGCCTCCGCTGTCACCGCCGTCGCGCACGCGGCCAGCAGCACCCGGCGCCTGTCGAACCGGTCCGCGACCGCGCCGGCGACCGGCAGCGTCAGCAGCGCCGGTAGGTACGCGATCACCCCGGACAGGCCGAACCACAGCATCGACCCGGTCTCCAGGTAGACCCAGACCGGCACCGCCCACTGGGTCAGCGCCGACCCGGTCGACGAGATGAGCTGGCTGGCGGTGATCGCCAGGAACCGGCGTACGCCCGGTTGCACGCCGGTCTCGGCGGTGACCGGATCGGTGCTGGTGGCCGCCAGTGCCCAGCCGTCACCGGCGAGCTGTCGTGGCGCGGCGGACGGCGCGGCGGACGGCGCGGCGAGCCGGGGATGGGTGCGGGTGAGCACCTCGGCGAGCGCCTCGGCCCGCTGCTTGACGAAGTAGTGCCCGGCCTCGTCCAGCACCACGAGCGCTGTCGACTCGCCGAGGAAGCTCCACTCGCGGTACCGCTCCTCGTAGTACTCGGTGAGCACGTCGTGGGTGCCGACGACGGAGATCACCGGTGCGGGCACCCGGACCGGTTCGCCGTCCAGCCACTCGGTGAACCGCTCCTGCGCCTCGGCGGCCTCCCGCCGTACGTGGTGCACGAACCGGTCGACCTGCGCCGGGTCCAGGTCGGCCAGTTCCGCGCCGATCGAGCGCAGGAACGTCTCGTACCGCCGGTCCGCGCCCCGGGAGTCGGCCCAGTCGACGAGCCGGCCGAGCATGTTGTCCGGGCGGGCGGTCGGGAACACGCCCCCGGCGTAGATCGCCTCGATGGGACGTCCGCGCTCGTGCAGCCGCCGGGCGATGCCGGTCAACAGCGCGCCGCCGACGCAGTGGCCGTACAGGACCAGCGGGCCGTCCACCCGCTCCTGGATCTCGGCCACGCACCGCTCGACCAGCTCGTCGAAGGGCAGCTCGGTGTCACGGACACCGACGTCGTGGCCGGGGATCGCCACGGAGAACAGCGTGTGCCCGGCCGGCAGCGCGTCCGCGAGCGGCTGGTAGATGCTGGCGAGCCCGCCGCCGTAGGGCACGCACACGTACGAGCGCACCCGCTGGTCCGCCGGGACCGGCCGGGTCAGCTCGTACAGCAGCGGGCGCTGCCGCTCCTGGTCCGCCGGGGCGTCGATCAGCGCGGCCAGCCCCTGCACCGTCGGGTGCGCGAACACGTCCATCACGCCGACGTCGACCTGCCCGTACGCCTCGCGCAGCAGCGCCAGCATCCGGATCGCCAGCAGCGAGTGACCGCCCAGCTCGAAGAAGTCGTCGTCCAGGCCGACCTCGGGCACGCCGAGCACGTCGCGCCAGGTGGCGGCAACCGTCTGCTCGACCGGGGTCACCGGGGGACGGCGCTGCGCGGGGGCGACGCCGGACGAGGGTGCGGGCAGCGCGGCGGTGTCGAGTTTGCCGTTGGCGGACAGCGGCAGCGCGTCGAGCGTCACGAACGCCGACGGCACCATGTACTCGGGCAGCCGCCGTTTCAGCGCCGCCCGCAGCTCCGCCGGGTCCGGGGCCTCGCCCGTCAGGTACGCCACGAGACGCTGCTCGGCGGGCGTGGCGCCGCGCACGACGACGGCCGCGGAGCCGACGCCGGGCTGTTCGCGCAGCACCGCGGCGATCTCCCCCAGCTCGATCCGCAGGCCCCGCAGTTTCACCTGGTCGTCGATGCGGCCGAGGAACTCCAGCGTCCCGTCGGTACGCCAGCGGGCCAGGTCGCCGGTGGCGTACAGCCGGCCGCCGGGCTCGCCGAACGGGTCGGGGACGAACGCGGCGGCGGTGAGTCCGGGGCGGTTCAGGTAGCCGCGGGCCACCTGAACGCCGCCGAGGTGCAGCTGCCCGGCCACGCCGACCGGCACCGGGCGCATCGCCTCGTCGAGCACGTAGGTCCGCACGTTGCGGATCGGCCCGCCGATCGGCACCCGGGTCACGCCGGTCAGCGCGTCGGGGGTGGCCGCCCAGGCGGTGACGTCGATCGCCGCCTCGGTCGGTCCGTACAGGTTGTGCAGCGCCGCCGACGGGATCGCGGCGACGGCGCGGCGGGCCAGGTCGGCGGGCAGTTCCTCGCCGCTGCACACGATCCGCCGCAGCGACCCGCAGCGGGCCGGGCCGGCCGGGGCGGCCGTGGACAGGAACGCGTCGAGCATCGACGGCACGAAGTGGACCGTGGTGACCCGCTCCCGCTCGATCAGCTCCCGCAGGTACGCCGGGTCGCGGTGCCCGCCCGGCGCGGCGAGCACCAGCCGCGCGCCCACGAGCAGCGGCCAGAACACCTCCCACACCGACACGTCGAACCCGATCGGTGTCTTGTGCAGCACCGCGTCGTCCGGTCCGAGCGCGAAGGCGTCCTGCATCCAGTCCAGCCGGTTGACGATCGCGGCGTGCTCGTTGACCACGCCCTTCGGCCGTCCGGTGGAGCCCGACGTGTAGATCACGTACGCCGCGTTCCCCGGCCCGGCGGCGGTGCCCCCGGCGGCGCGCGGCCGGTCCGGCGCGGTCAGCGGCAGCACGGTGCCCGGGACGGTCAGCCCGTCCGGCAGCTCGTCGGCCAGCAGCACCCCGGCCCCGGCGTCGGCGAGCATGAAGGCCAGCCGCTGCGGCGGGTGGTCCGGGTCCAGCGGCAGGTACGCCGCGCCGGCCCGGTGGATGCCGAGCAGCCCGGCGATCAGGCGGCGGGAGCGGGGCTCGTGGATGGCGACCACCGACTCCGGTCCCACGCCGTGCGCGACCAGCCGCGACGCCACCTGCTCGGCGGCGTCGGACAACTGCGCGTACGTCATCCGGGTGTCGCCGTCGACCAGCGCGACCGCGTCCGGCGTGCGCCGGGCCTGGGCGTCGAACAGCTCCGCCAGCGTGGTCCGGCGCACCGGGGCGGCGGTGGCGTTCCAGCCGGTCACGACCGCCGCGTGCTCGATGTCCGGCATGACCGGCAGCGCGCTCACCCGGGTCCGGGGCGCCGCCACGGCGGCGGCGAACAGCAGCAGGTAGCGGTCCGCGAACGCCTCCATCGCGGTGCGCTCGAACAGCGCGGTGCGGTACTCCAGCCGCAGCTCGTCCCCGGCGATCTCCAGCGACAGGTCGTCCATGGCGCCGCCGAACGCCTCGCCCCGGCCGGTCGGCAGGTGGTGGAACGTGAGCTGGTAGAGCGGCGGCACGCCCGGGTCGCGCCGTACCGCCAGCTCCTCGACGAGCTTCTGGAACGGCATGTCCTGGTGGTCCCAGGCGTCGAGCACGACCCGGCGGACCCGGCGGACGAGGGTCAGGAACGGTGGATCGCCCGACACGTCGACGCGCAGCACCAGCATGTTCATGAACATGCCGAGCAGCGGTTCCAGCTCGGCCCGGTCGCGGCCGGCCACCGGCATGCCGACCACCACGTCGTCGCTTCCGGACAGCCGGTGCAGCAGCGCGACGTAGGCGGCCAGCTGCACCATGAACGGGGTCGCGGCGGCCTGCTGGGACAGCTCCGGCAGCGCCGCCGTCACGGGCCCGGGCAGCGTGCGGCGGACGTCGGCGCCGTCGAACGTGAGCGTCGCCGGGCGCGGCCGGTCGGTGGTCAGCGCGTGCACTGCCGGCAGGCCGGTCAGCGCCTCCCGCCAGTACTCGCGCAGCTCGTCCCAGCGGGGGCCGTCGAGGCGGTCGCGTTCCCAGGCCGCGTAGTCGGCGTACTGGATCGGCAGCTCGGGCAGGTCCGGCGCGCGGCCGGCGACGGCGGCGGCGCACAGCTCGGTCAGCTCGGCGCGCAGGTGGAGCAGGGAGGTGCCGTCGAGGACGACGTGGTGCCCGGCGAACAGCAGCCACCAGGTGTCCGGGTCGAGCCGCAGCAGCCGGCCCCGCCACAGCGGGGCGGCGTCCATCGGCAGGTCGAGACCTGCGTACTCGGCGACGATCCGGGCGCGGGCGGCGTCCCGCTCCGGCTCGGGCAGCGCGGAAAGGTCGGTGACCGGCAGCTCCACCGGGACCGTGGGGTGGATGTCCTGGTAGAGCCGCCCGTCGTGCAGGCGCAGCGTGGTGCGCATGGCCTCGTGCCGGTCGGTGACCGTCCGCAGCGCGGCGAGCGCCTGCTCCGGCCCGGCGCCCGCCGGCAGGGTGACCGCGTCGGTCATGGTGAACAGCGGCTGCCCGGGGCTGAGCTGGGCGGTGAACCAGACCCGCTCCTGGGCGTACGAGGCGGGAACGGTGTAGACGTCGTCCACAGGCGTGACGTCGTGGCGCGACTCGGTCATCCCGGCCGTCCCGGTCGGCGCAGACGCGGGATGGGCGCCTCAGCAGATGCGGAGGCGGACGGGGCGGCGCGCAGCGACTCGATCCGGGCGGCCATCGCCGCGACGGTGGGCGCGTCGAACAGCACCCGCATGGACAGCCGGGCGCCCACCGCCTGCCGGATCCGCAGCACCAGCTGCGCGGCAACGAGCGAGGTGCCGCCGAGCCGGAAGAAGTCGTCGTGCGGGCCGACCTCGGCCACGCCCAGCACGTCACGCCAGATCCGGGCGACGGTGTCCTGCAGGTCGCCGTCGGCGGCGGTCACCGTCGAGGCGGTGGCCGCCGTGGTCGCGGCGAGCCGCCGCTCGTGCCCGGCGACCGCCCCCACCGTGTAGGCGCCGATCGCCATCGAGCCGGTCCGCCCCTCGGCGAGGACCCGGCACGCCGCGCGCACCGCCGCGTCCGGGGCCAGCCCGTCGTGGTCGGGTACGCCCTCCTCCCGCCACGCGCCCCAGGCCACCGACAGCACCGGCGACCGCCAGCCGTGCGGGCTGCGCGCGTACGCGTCGAGGAACGCGTTGGCGGCCGTGTCGTCGGCGCGGCCCAGGCCACCGGCGAGCGCGGTCACCGAGGAGCTGAGCAGCACGAAGTCGAGCGGCATGTCGCCGAAGACCGCGCGCAGCGCCAGCGCGCCGGTGACCTTCGGCAGCAGTTCGGCTGTCGCCTCGGCCGGCCGCGACCCGGTGGACAGTCCGGTGTCGGGCAGCCGCGCGGCGTGCACGATGCCGTCGAGTCCGCCGAGGTCGTCCTCGATGTCGGCGCGTACCGCCCGCAGCGCGTCCACGTCCGTCACGTCGGCGCGCACGTGGCGCACCTGCGCCCCGGCCCGTTCCAGCGCCTCGACCAGGTCCGGCCGGGCGGTCCGGCCGACCAGCACCAGCCGCGCGCCCCGGCGGGCCAGTTCGGCGGCGAACGCCCCGCCGATCCGGCCCGGTCCGCCGGTGATCAGGTAGCGCCCGCCGTCGCGCAGTGCCGGCCCGGTACGCCGGCGCGCCGGCGCGGCCGTGAACCCGCGTGTCCAGCGGCGCCCGCCCAGCCGCAGCGCGACCGCGTCGGCCCGCTCGGCGCCGAGCAGTTCGTCCGCCAGCGCGTCCGCGCCCGGGTCGGCCGGGTCGGCGTCGACCCAGTGGCAACGCAGTCCCTGACGTTCCAGCGGCACCGAGCGCACCACCCCGGCGACTGTGGCGTGTTCCGGGCGCAGCAGGTCGGATCCGGTCACGTCGGCCGTCCCGGCGGTCACCACGTCCAGCGTCACGTCGGCGGCAGGCAGTGCCTCCAGCAGGGTCAGCAGCGCGAGGTACCCGTGTTCCTGGGCCGCCGCCACGGCATCGGCGTCCGGGCCGGCCGGGTCGCCGTCGAGCGCCCACGCGTGCACGATCCGGGCGGCCCGGCCGTCGTCGGCGCACTCGTCGAGCAGGCGCTGGTGGTCGGCGACGCTGGCCGGGCGCAGCCGGTAGCCGTCCGGGCGGACCGCGAAGGCCGGTCCGGGACGTACCACCGTGACGTCCACGCCGCGCTCGCGCAGCCGGTCCGCGAGCGCCGTGCCGCGCTCCCCTGCGGCGAACAACAGCAGCGGGCCGGGCGCCTCGACGGGCGCGAGGTCGGGCAGTTGACCCCAGACCGGCACCTCGACCACGCCGTCGTCGTACCGCTCGTCGGTGGCCGGTCCGGCGGGCGCGGCCGCCGGCTCCGGGTCGATCCAGTGCCGGGCGCGCTGGTACGGGTAACCGGGCAGCGGCACCCGGCGCGGCGTGCCGGATGCGGGCAGTCGCACCGGCACCCCGGCCGTCCACAGCCGGCCCGCCGCCTCGTACGCGGTCTGCCTGCCGGTCAGCCGCTCCCCCGGCGCGGGCAGCGTGCGCAGCGGCGCCCGGGCCCCCGCCGGCAGGCTCAGCCGGGCCAGACCGGCGAGCTGCCGGCCGGGGCCGCACTCCAGCAGCAGCCAGTCGTCGGCGGCGCCGGTCGCGGCGAGCGCGGCCACCGTGGCGCCGAACCGCACCGGCCGGCAGAACTGGTCGGCCCAGTACGCCGGGTCGGTGATCTGCTCGTCGGTGAACGGCGCGGCGGTCGCGGCCGAGAACACCGGCAGGTCCGGCGCCCGGCGCGGCACCGCCGCCACGAGCGCCGCGAACTCGTCGCGCACCGCCGTCAGCAGCGGCACATGCATCGCGTACGGCGACCGCAGCGGCGTGCAGCCGATGCCGCGTTCGCGCAGGAGGACCTCGGCGGCGGCGACCGGTTCCGGCGCGCCGCCCACCACGCAGGTGTGCGGGCCGTTGCTGATCGCCACCGCGACACCGTCGGGCAGCAGCGGCGCGATCTCGTCGGCGCCGCGCTGCACGGCGAGCATCCGGCCCTCCGGCGCGGCCTGCACGAGGCGGCCCCGGGCGGCGGCGAGCCGCAGCGCGTCCGGCAGGTCGAACACCCCGGCCACCGTGGCGGCGACCAGTTCGCCGACGGAGTGGCCGATCATCGCGGCGGGCGTGACGCCCCAGTGCCGCCACAGCGCCGCGAGCGCGTACTCGACGGCGAACAGCGCGGGCTGCGCCACCGCCGGTCCGGCCAGCCGCTCGTCCGCGCCCGGTCCGGCGTCGAAGATCATCTCGCCCGCGTCCCAGCCGAGGATCGCGGCGCACTCGTCCACGGCGGCGGCGAACACCGGCTCGGTAGCGGCCAGGTGCGCGCCCATGCCGGGGTGCTGCGCGCCCTGCCCGGGCAGGAGCAGGCCCACCCGGGGCGGCGTCGCGGCGTCCCCGGCGGCCCGGCGCTTCGGGTCGGTGAGCGCCGCCGCCGCCCGGGCCCGGTCGACAGCGACGACGGCGGCCCGGTGCCGGTACGCCGGCCGGCCCTCCCGCAACGTGTGGGCCACGTCGCGCAGCTCCACATCGGGCGCGCCGGTGAGCCGCTCGGCCAGCCGGGCACAAGCAGCGGCCAGCGCGTCGGGCGTCGCGGCGGACACCTGGAGCAGCTCGCCGCCGCCGTGATCCGGCTCCGGGGGTACGCGCGGCGGCGCTTCCTGGAGCACCAGGTGCGCGTTGGTGCCGCCGAGGCCGAGCGAGCTGACGCCGGCCCGCAGCGGTCGCTGGTCCTCGGGCTCCCACTTGGTCAGCGTGGACACCACGTAGAACGGGCTCGCCTCGATGTCGATGCCCGGGTGCGGCCGGTCGTGGTTGACGGTGGGCGGGATGAGCCGGTGCCGCATCGACAGCACGGTCTTGATCAGGCCGATCACGCCGCCGGCCGCGCTGAGGTGACCGATGTTGGCCTTCGTGGAGCCGACCCCGCACCAGCCGCGCTCGGCGGTGCGCCGCCCGTACGCCGTGCTCAGCGCCGCCAGCTCGATCGAGTCGCCGAGGACGGTGCCGGTGCCGTGCGCCTCGACGTACCCGACCGAACGCGGGGCGACGCCGGCCACCGCGAGCGCCTGCGTGACCACCTCCACCTGACCGGTGACGCTCGGCGCGGTGAAGCTCGCCTTGGCCGAGCCGTCGTTGTTCACCGCGTTGCCGATGACCAGCGCCCGGATGTCGTCGCCGTCGGCGAGCGCGTCGGAGAGCCGCTTGAGCACGACCACGCCGACGCCGCTGCCGTAGACGGTGCCGTCGGCGTCCGCGTCGAACGGGCGGCAGTGCCCGTCGGCGGAGGTGTAGCCCTCGTCGGCGACGTACCCGACGCCGTGCGGCAGTTCCACGCACACGCCGCCGGCCAGCGCCGTGTCGCACTCGCCGCTGCGCAGCGCCTCGGCAGCCAGGTGCACCGCGACGAGCGACGACGAGCAGGCGGTCTGCACCGTCATCGCCGGGCCGCGCAGGCCGAGCCGGAACGCGACGGTGCTGGCCAGGTAGTCCGGCTTGTTGCCGAGCGACACGCGCAGCTCACCGGCGTCCGCGAGCGCCCGCGGGTTCCGCCGGACGTTGAGCCACTGGTACAGGTCGGCGTTGCCGCCCGCGTACACGCCGATCTCGCCGTCGTAGCGGGCCGGGTCGCAGCCCGCGTCGGTGAGCGCCGCGTGCGCGTGCTCCAGGAACAGCCGCTGCTGCGGGTCGGTCAGCTCCGCGTCGCGGGGGCTCAGCCCGAACAGCTCCGCGTCGAACCGGTCCACGCCGTCGAGCACGGCGGCCACCGGCACGTACGCCGGGTCGTCGAGCTGCTCCGCCGCGACGCCCCGGGCCAGCAGCTCCGCTCGGGTGAACCGGGTGAGCGACTCGGCGCCGACGACCAGGTTGCGCCAGAACTCCTCCGCCGACGCCGCCCCCGGCACGCGCAGGCTGAGCCCGACGATCGCGATCGGCTCCACTGTCTCGTTCACGCCATGACCTCCGGCTCGGCCGAATCGCTGATGTGCAGGCGCAGTTCGCTGACGTAGCGGCGGCCCGCGCGGTCGGGCAGCCACGCCTGCCCGAGCGCGGGCAGCAGCTCCGACACGGTCACCGTCACGTCGTCGCCGCCGGACCGCCGGGCGGCGCGCAGCAGCAGGCAGAGCCGGTTGGCGTAGAGCGGGCTGGTCAGGTCCACGTAGGTGGGCTTGAGTTCGGTGGCCACCCGGACGAAGACCCGCTCCGGCAGGCCCAGCGCGGTCCGCCACCGGCGTACCGCGAGGTAGCGCCGCGCCTGGTCGACGGCGTCGGCCAGGCCGGTCGCCCCGACCGTGGTGCGCCAGGTCTCCCGCGCCAGCACCAGCCGGTCGACTGTCACCCGGGGGCTGTGCGGGCGGTCGGTCATCAGCTTGAACGCGTCGCCGGCGTGCACCGCGATCAGGTCGGAGAACACCTCGACCAGCGGCCAGCGCGTGCCGTCCGGGCCGGTCGCCACCAGCACGCCGTCCACCTCGGACACGATCGCCGCGTTCGCCGGCACGAGCCGGTCGCGCGGCGCGCCGGGCGCGTCGGCGAACGCGAGCCGGTGGTCGTCCGGCCCGTGCAGGGACGCGGACAACCGCCCGCCGACGCGGGGGAAGTCGACCGGGTAGAGCGGGCGCAGCCGTCCCGGGCCCAGGTCGGCCGCGTACGCGCGCCGCAGCCGGTCCACGTCGGGGTGGCAGTGGGTGAACAGCTCGGCGTTGAACGTGGCGTACGCGGCGTGCAACTCGCCGAGCACCGCCCCGAACTCGCCGGCGGCCAGCGCCTCGGGTGACTCGGCGAACAGTTGCAGGTCGGGGCTGTGCACCCGGCCCGCGCTCCAGCCGGGACGGCCGGCCGGGAACGCGTCGGCCACCAGGGGCGCCAGCTCGGCCGCGGCGAACTCCACCCGGGTCGTCCCGGCGGGCAGTCCGGCCAGTCCGAGCACCCGCTCCCAGCGGGCGGCGAACTCTGCCGCGACCCGGTCCACCGGCCGGTCACCGGGCCCGAACAGCGGCCCCTGCGCGACGAACCACAGGTCACCGAGCCGGACCGGCCCGTCGCCGCCGAGGTCGTCGTACAGGTCGCGCAGCGCGTCGCCGTACGCCGTGGCCAGTTCGGCGGTGAGCCAGCGCGCCGCCCGCAGCGGCAGGTCCAGCGCCGGGGCCAGGGAGTCGAGCAGGCCGCCGCCGACGGTGAGGTCCACGTCGCGTGCGGTCTCCTCGTGGCACAGCGCCCGCCCGGCGTAGTTCTGCCCGGCCCGGCGGCGCGGCGGCAACCCGGTGAGCGCGGTGAACTCGGCGTCCAGCGCGGACAGCGCGGCGGTGAGGGCGGCCGGGTCACCGGCGGCGTCGGCGACCCGGGTGCGGGCGGCGGCCAGCCGGTCCAGCCCGGCCAGCGCCCGCGCGCGGCACTCCCGGTCACCGATCGCGGCGATCCGCTCCCGCAGGTGCTCCTGCGCGGCGAAGCCCTGCGGCAGGTCGAAGTCCCAGCGCAGCAGCCCTCGCTCGACGAGCTGCGCGAGCAGCAGGAACCCCTCTGCGGCGCGGCGCACACCGGTCTGCCCGTCGCGCACCAGGTCGTCGACGACGTCCCGGGCCGGGCGGGTGCCGTCGCACCGGCACAGCGCGATCGACTCGCTCAGCGACACCGGTTCCGGGCGCTGGGCCGGCCGGTGCACGACCCGGTCCGCCAGGTGGACGTGCGGCGCCCGGACCGGGGCCAGCCACTGCCGGACCTGCGGGTCGGCGGCCAGCCGGTCCGCGTACGCGGCGAGCGCCCAGTGTTCGAGGTGGACGGCGCGGCGGCGGAGCAGTCCGGGGCCGGGCACGGCGGTGACGCCGGGCGCACCAGGTGCCACGGTGCCCCAGCACACCGGCCCGAAGAAGCCGATGGTCTCGCACTTGGCGACGTAGCGCTGCCAGTACCCGGCGACGACGTTCTCCCGGCCCCGGCGGCGCACGTTGCGGGGTGCGTCCGGGCCGTCGCGGAGCAGCCCGTCCAGCGCCACCAGCGCCTCCGGGTTCTGCCAGGCGACGGCCTCACGGAACAGCGGGTCGGCGGCGATCCCGCACAGCGCCGCCGACGACGCCCGGACGGCGGTGGCGTACGCGGCGCTGAAAGCCGTCTCGTCCAGCTCGCCGGACAGATGCCGGTCGGCCGCGTCGGCGCAGTCCGGCGCGGCGAACCGGTCCAGTCCGTCGGCGGGGAACCCGGCGCTGCGCAGCAGCACGTCCCGCCACACCGACCAGCCGGTGTCGCCGAGGGGGACCAGGTACGTCACCGTGGCTCCTCCTCCACCACCGGGCGGCGCTGGACCCGCTGGCGGCGCAGCGCGCCCCGGCGCGCGGCCCGTGCCACCGCCTCGTCCTCGGCGTCCTCGCCGGACGAGGGCGCACCGAGGCTGTCCAGGTGCGCGGCGAGCGCGCGGACGGTCGGGTGGTGGAACAGGTCCACGACCCGCAGGTTCGTGCCGAGCAGCCGGTTGAGCTGCCGTTGCACGACCGCGACCGCGAGCGAGCCGCCGCCGACGTCGAAGAAGCTGTCCGTCGCGGCCACCTCCGGTACGCCGAGCACGTCGCACCAGACCGAGGCGATCCGCCGCTCGGTGGCGGTGGCCGGGCGGGCGGCGGGCACCCCGGCGCGGCCTCCGGCCCGGTTCACCCGGGCGGCCCGGGGCACGTCGTCGGCCGTTCCGGCCGGGACGGCGGTCCAGGCGGGCAGCTCGGCCACCGGCCGCTCCGGGTCGGCGGCGCCGGCCCGCAGCAACCGCTCGACGTCGGCGAGCACGTCGGTGATCAGGGCCTCGCCGTAGACGTCCGGGTTGAAGACGATCTCCACGCGCAGCCGCCCGTGCCGGGTGATGCCGTAGAGCGTGAGGTCGAACGGTGAGCCGGGTGCGGGCACCGGCACCGGCTCGGCGGACAGGCCGGCCAGGTCCAGCCGGGGCTCGTCGAACGTGTACATGTTGAACAGCACCTGCACCAGCGGGCTGCGGTCGAGCAGGCCGCCCAGCCCGAGGCCGCCGACGATGCGTTCGACAGGCGCCTCCGGGTGGGCGAGCGCGGCGAGCAGTTCCTCCCAGGCGGCGCGGACGTGCGCGGCGAAGCCGGCCCCGGGCGTCCGGCGCAGCCGCAGCGGTGCGATCTCGATGAAGAAGCCGACCATCGGCTCGAAGTCGGCGGCCCGCCGGTCCACCGTGGGGGTGCCGACCACCAGGTCGGGCAGGCCGGTACGCCGGGCCAGCACCAGCGCGAACGCGGCGAGCACGGCGGCCGCCGGGGTCGCGCCGAGCCCGGCGGCGAGGTCGTTGAGCGCGGCAGTGGCGGCCCGGTCCAGCCGGGTACGCACCGTAGCGCTGGTGTACGTCTGTTCGGCCGGCCGGTCCCGTCCACCGGGGAGCCGCAGCACGACCGGCGCCCCGGTCAGGTGGTCCAGCCACCAGTCGAGGTCGGCGGCGGCGCGACGCCGGGCACGGTCGGCGCGCCAGGCCACGTAGTCGCCGTACGTGGCGGGCAGCGGCGGCAGCGGCGGCCCGTCCCCGAGCACGGCCCGGTACGCGGCGGCCAGGTCGGCGTAGAACAGCGACTGCGACCAGCCGTCGAACACGGCGTGGTGGGCGTAGACGGCCAGCACGTGCTCGCCGTCGCCGGTGCGGATCAGCTCGGCCCGCCACAGCGTGTCGGTGCCCAGCGCGAACGGTGTGGCGGCGCTCGCCGCGAGGTGGCCGGCGAGGTCGGTGCCCGGGGCGAGGTCGCGTACCGGCAGCGGCACCGGTGTGGACGGGTCGGCGACCGCGTACGGCACGCCGTCGCGCTCCGGGATGCGCCAGCGCAGGATCTGCTGGCGGTCCGCGACGGCGGTGAGTGCCGTGGCGAGCGCCGCCACGTCGAGCGGGCCGGTGATCCGTTCGGCGAACGCGACGTTGTACGCCGACGCGGCGGCCGGGAAGTAGCGGTCGAGGAACCACAGCCGCTGCTGTGCCGGGGACAGCGCCGGTGGCCGTCCCCGGACGACCGGGGCCGGGCCGGTTCCGGCGGCTGCGTCGGCGCGGGCGGCGATGCCGCGTGGCGTCCGCCCGACCAGCACGTCCTCGATGGCGAGGTCGCGGCCCAGCCGCTCGCGCAGGTCGGCGACCAGCCGCATCGCGGTGATGGAGTGCCCGCCCTGGTGGAAGAAGTCGTCGTCGCGGCCGACCGCGGGCACGTCCAGCAGCGCCGCCCACGCCTGCGCGACGAGGCGTTCGGTGTCGGTGGCGGGCGGCTCGCCGGACGGCACGGGGGCCGGTCCGGCGACGTCGAGCGCGGCCAGCCGCTCGGTGTCGATCTTGCCGTTGATGGTGATCGGCAGCGCGGGCATGGTGTGCATCCGGGCCGGTACGGCGGCGGGCGGCAGCAGCCGGGCGCAGTAGTCACGCAGCTCGGCGGTGTCCAGGCCGGTCGCCACGTACGCGACGAGTTCCTGACCGCCGGCGCCGGCGCGGACCTGGACGCTGGCCAGGTCGACGTCCGGGTGGCGGCGCAGCACCGCCTCGACCTCGCCCAGTTCGATCCGCTGCCCGCGGATCTTCACCTGCCGGTCGGCCCGGCCGAGGAACTCCAGGCTCCCGCCCGGCAGCCACCGGGCCAGGTCACCGGTGCGGTAGAGCCGCTCCCCGGGCTTGCCGGAGAACGGGTCCGGGAGGAACCGTTCCGCCGTGCGGGCGGCGTCGAAGAGGTATCCGCGGCCGAGCCCGGGCCCACCGGCGAGCACCTCGCCGATCTCCCCCGGGCCGACCTCGCGCAGCTCGTCGTCGACCAGGTGGATGCGGTGGTTGGCGGCGGGCCGGCCGATCGGGATGGGCCGGGTCCAGTCGCCGCTGCCCTCGAACCAGGTCACCAGCACCGTCGCCTCGGTCGGGCCGTACACGCTGACGAAGCGGCGCCCGCCGGCGGTCCAGCGGCCGACCTGTTCCGGGCCGGTGGCCTCGCCGCCGGTGACGACCAGCCGCACGCCGGGCAGCCGGACCGGGTCCAGCAGCGGCAGGATCGGCGGCGGCAGCACCACCACGTCGACCGCCTGCTCGGCACAGATCCGGTAGAGCCGGGTCGGGTCGGCCCGCTCGGCGTCACCGGCGAGCACGACGGTGCCCCCGGCGGCGAGCGGGGCGAGCATGTCGACCACCGACGCGTCGAACCCGATCGAGGCGAACGCCAGGCACCGGGTCGCCGTGTCGAACCCGGAGAACTCCGCGATCGAGGTGACCTTCTCGGTCAGCGCCCGGTGCTCGATCACCGCGCCCTTGGGCTGCCCGGTCGACCCGGACGTGAACATCGCGTACGCGGTGGTGCCGAGCGTCGCCGGGGTCGGCTGCCAGGGCGCGGTGCCGGTGGGGACGTCCAGCACGGTGCGTCCGGTGAACGCCTCGGCGGCGGGCGTACCAACGACGACGCGCAGCCGGGCCTCGGCGGCCAGCTCGCGCAACCGTCCGGGCGGCAGCGCCGGGTCGAGCGGGACGTACCCGGCGCCGGCCGCCTGCACGCCGAGCAGCGCGACCACCAGGTCCGGGCGACGGTCCACGCAGACGCCGACGAGGTCGTCCGCGCCGATGCCGTGGGCGCGCAGCGACGCGGCCAGCGCGGCGGCCCGGCCGACCAGGTCGGCGTAGCTGAGCGTCAGGTCGCCCTGCACCACGGCCGGGGCGCCGGGACGCCGCCGGGCGTGCGCCGCGACCAGGTCGGGCAGGCACACCTGCGGGTAGGGCAGCTCGGGACCGACCTGCTGGTCGCGCTGATCGTCGCGGACGGTCATCGTCGTGCCTCGATCCAGTGCCGGGTCCGCCGGAACGGGTAGCCGGGCAGCGGCACCCGCCGGCCCGGCGGGACGGCCGGCTCGTCACCGGCGCGCCAGGCGCGGACTGCGGCGTCGTCGTCGGAGGCCGGGTCGCCCGCCGCGAGCGCGGTCAGCCGGCGCACCGCCTCCCCCGCGTCGGCGCAGGCGACCGCGTCCCGGTACGCCAGCCGCCGCCGTCCCACCGCGAGCGTGTGCGCCACGTCGGCCACCGCCAGGTCGCCGTCGGCCAGCCGGAGGGCCAGCCGCCGGGCCAGTTCCCGCAGCGCCGCCGGGCTGCCCGCGGACAGTCCCAGCACCACCGGGCCGGGTGCCCCGGCGTCCGGCGCGTCCGTCGCGGGCGCCGGCTCGACCAGCACGTGCGCATTGGTGCCGCCGAGACCGAACGAGCTGACGCCCGCGCGCCGCTCGTAGGCCCACGGCCGAGTCTGCGCGTCCACCTCGGCGCCCGCGGCGGCCAGGTCGACGTCGTCGTGCGCGCCGGTGAAGTGCGCGGTACCCGGCACCTGCCCGGTGCGGACCGCGTACACGGCCTTGATCAGGGAAATCACGCCCGCCGCGGCGTCCAGGTTGCCGAGGTTGCCCTTCACCGAGCCGAGCAGCAGCGGAGCGCGGGCGCCCCGGCGTACCCGGGCCAGCGCGTCCACCTCGATCGCGTCGCCGACCGGCGTGCCGGTACCGTGCCCCTCCAGGTAGCCCACGTCGGCCGCGTCCCAGCCGACCGACGCCAACGCCTCCGCCAGCACCGCCGCCTGCCCGGACACACCCGGCACGGTGAAGCCGGGCCGGGCGGCGCCGTCGTTGTTCACCGCCCACCCGGCGAGCACCGCGTACACGTGGTCGCCGTCGGCGCGGGCGTCGGCGAGCCGCTTCAGCACCACCGCCCCGGCGCCGTTGCCGAACACCTGCCCGGTGGCGGCGGCGTCGTACGGGCGGCACACCCCGTCGGTGGCCAGCAGCCCGCCCGGCCGCAGCCGGTAACCGGCCTGCCGCGTCGAGACCACCGCCGCGCCGCCCGCTATCGCCACGTCGCAGCGGTAGTCCAGCAGGCTCTGCCCGGCCTGGCACACCGCGACGAGCGAGGTCGAGCAGGCGGTCTGGACCGCCACGGCCGGGCCGGACAGCCCCAGCGCGAACGCGGTGCGCGTCGGCAGATAGTCGCAGCCGGAGCCGGTCAGCACGTCGTCCCAGTCCTCGGCGAGCGTGCCGGCCGCCGGGGCCAGCGCGGGGTTGCCGAGCAGGTGGTGGTGCAGGTAGCGGCTGGGCGCGCATCCGGCGAACACGCCGATCTGGGCCGGGTCGCGGTCCGGGTCGATCGCGGCGTCCTCCAGGGCGTGCCAGGCGACCTCCAGGAACAGCCGGTGCTGCGGGTCGAGCAGCGCCGCCGCCGCGGCGGGATAGCCGAACAGGTCCGCGTCGAAGCCCTCCAGGTCGTCGAGCCGGCCGAACGCCGACACCCAGTCCGGTCCGCCCGGCGCGCCCTCCCCGGCCGGGACCCGGCGCACCGAGTCCACCCCGGACAGCAGGTTGCGCCACAGCGCCGGTGCGTCGTCCGCGCCGGGCACCCGGCAGGCCAGGCCCACCACCGCGATCCGGTCGTCCTCGCTCACGCCCGTCCCTCCCCGCCGCCGGCGGCCCGCGCGGCGGCACGGCGGGCCATCCGGCGTCCGACCGCGGTCAGCCGGCCGTCCTCCGGTACGCCCGCGGCGTCCCCGGCCGTCTCCAGGTACGCGGCCAGCGCCGCCACCGTCGGGAACTCCACCAGCCGGGCCAGCGGCACCCGGCGGCCGAGGTGTTCCTCCAGGTACCCCTGCACCAGGGCGAGCTGGAGCGAGTGCCCGCCCGCCTCGAAGAAGTTCACCAGGCGGCCCACAGTGGTCAGTCCGAGCACCGTGCACCAGCCCGCCGCGATGGTCTGCTCGACCGGCCCGGCCGGCGGTCCCCCGGCATCCGGGCGGCCGGCGGCCGGCTGCCCCGCGTGCGGCCCTCCGGCGTCCGGGTGGCCGGCGTCCGGGTCGGGCAGGGCGGCCTGGTCGAGCTTGCCGGTCGGGCCGATCGGCAGCTCCGGCACCGCCACCACCGCCCGGGGCACCATGAAGTCCGGCAGCACACCGGCCAGCCGTTCCCGCAGCGCTCCCGGCTCGACGACCGTACCGGCGGCGCCGACCACGTACGCGACGATCTCCTGCTCGCCCGCGCCGGACGCACCGCGTCGCGCCACCACCGCCGCGTGGGCCACCCCCGGCAGCGCCGCCAGGCACGCCTCGATCTCGCCCAGCTCCACCCGGTAGCCGCGGATCTTCACCATCCGGTCGCCGCGGCCCAGGTAGACGAGCGTGCCGTCGGGCAGCCGCCGCGCGATGTCACCGGTCCGGTACGCGCGCACCCCGTCGTGCTCGGTGAACCGGGCCGCGGTCAGCTCCGGCAGGCCCAGGTAGCCGAGCGCGACGTGCGGGGTCCGCACGACCACCTCGCCGGTGAGGCAGGCGGGGCGTCCGGCCGGGTCGGTCAGCACCACCTCGACGCCCGGCAGCGGGTGCCCGATCGGCACGACTGCGCGCCCCGGGTCGGCGTCCGGCGGCAGGTGGTGCTGCGCGGCGAAGCTGATCTCGGTGGTGCCGTACCCGTTGACGAACACCACGCCCGGCGCGAACGACCGCCGGGCCAGCGTCACGTCGTGCCGGGTGACCTCCTCGCCGCCGAGGACGACAGCGCGGACCGACGGCAGCCGCCCGTGCTCGCCGAGGCTCGCCATCACGTACCGGAAGACGGTCGGGGTGGAGTGGTAGACGGTGACGCCCCGGCCGGCGAGCGCACCGGTGAGGTGGCCGAGGCCGTGCGTGCGGACGTCGACCGGGACGGCGGCGGCGCCGGACAGCAGCGCGCCGAACGTGTCGGTGACCGCCATGTCGTAGCCGAACGAGGTGAGCACGCTCGTGCGGTCGTCCGGCCGGACGGCGAAGTTGCGCACGTGGTTGCGGACGCCGAACAGCACGTTGCGGTGGCTCTGCACCACGCCCTTCGGCTTCCCGGTGGACCCGGAGGTGTAGAGCACGTACGCCGGGTCGTCCGGGCGCGCGGGCCCGGCCGGCACCGGCACGCCGGCGTCGCCCCGGCGCAACGACACGACCGGCAACTCCAGCCCGGCGGCGGCCGCGAGCGTGGCGGCGCGCTCTTCGTGGCCGGGGTCCGCGACGATCGCCCGGACGCCTGCGTCGCGCAGCATCGCGGCCAGCCGGGCCGCCGGGTACGCCGGGTCCAGCGGCACGTACGGCGACCCCGACGCCAGCGCCGCCAGGATGCCGGTGATCGTGGCGACGCCGTGGCGGCACAGCACCGCCACCGGCGCCGTGACGTCACCCGGCCCGGCCAGCGCTTCGGCGGTCGCGGCGACTGCCGCGCCGAGTTCCCGGTAGGTCACCGTCGCGTCGTCGGCGAGCACCGCCGGCCTGTCCGGGTACGCCCGCACCGCCGCGGCGAACGCGGCCGGGATGGTGTCGCCGCGGACCCGATCGGCCTCGGTGCCGTCGCCACCGTGCAGCCGCCACAGGTCCGGCGCCGGACGCCGCTCGTAGCGGGCCGACGGCAGCAGCCCCGCCGACGAGGCGTCCGGGTCCAGCGTGGACAGGACGTCGGCCAGGTCGGCGCGGAGGTCGTCGGCGTACGCGGCGGGCAGCCCGGAGACGGTGACGCCGGCCAGGTCGGGGCTCACCTCGACGGTGGCGTCGACCGGGTGGTCCGGCGGCGCCGGGCACAGCGACCGGCACAACTCCCGGATCGGCGCGTCGGCGGTCAGGTCGAGCGTCACCGGGTCGTCGCCGTGCCGCAGCGTCACCGCGGGGGCTCCGGTGTACCGGCGTACCACCAGGGCGGTGGCGGTGAGGATGACGGCGGCCGGGTCGACGCCCGCGGCGCGCGCCCCGGCGGCGAGCCGCGGCGGCAGGCCGAGCGGCTGCGGAGACGGGCTCACCGCTGGTCCAGGACGGCGGCGACCACGTCGGCGAGCGTGGACACCTCGGCGTCGGCCTCGGCGATCCGGAAGTCGTCGCAGTAGCTGCCGGTGCCGTGCACCACGATCTCGTACCCGGCCGGCACCAGGCCCCGGTCGACGGCGTTGCAGACGCCGGTCAGCGCCATCAGGATCGACCACTCCCGCAGCCGGGCCGGGTCCTCGGGCAGCGTCAGACCGGCGGCGGAGAGCCACTGCCGGGCGACCGGATAGCGCCGCACGCACTCGCGCCGCGACACCACGATGCCGTCGCCGCCGTGCCGTTCGATGAGCGCGTTCATGGCCGGGGAGGTCACCGGGCGATGGGTGTAGAACGTCGGGTCGAGCACCTCGGCCGGGTCGTCGGTGACGGCCGGGAAGCGCAGGTCGGCGTCCTGCGTCCAGACGCCCCGGCTCTCGTCGAGCGTGTACGCCGGGCAGTGGTCCCGCTCGAACGAGCCGTGGCGCAGGCTGAGCACCATGTCCGGCGTGCCGAGGTGCTGCACGAGCAGGAAACCGGGCCGGTCGGCCGGGTCGGCGTCGCCGGCCGCCTCCAGCACGTCGCGGCCCAGGTTGTAGCCGAGCAGGCCGAACGCGCTGGACACGGCGTGCGCGTGCCAGCGGGAACCGGCGGCGGGCGACACGTCGGCTTCGAAGGCGGCCCGGGCGGCGTCGGCGACCAGGTAGTTACGCAGGTCGAGCGTGTACCAGAGGGTGACGCCGCGCTTGTCGTACGCGGTGGCCGCGTACTCGTCGACGAACGCGCGGCCGAGCGCCTTCACGCCCTCCGGGTCCGCGCCGGTGTACCGCAGCAGCGGGTTCACCGCACGGGTCGCGGGATCGTCGGCGAGCGCGTCGTGGCGGAACTTGTGCCGGGTCGCCGCCGGCGCCAGCACCACGATGGACAGCTGCTCCGGGGTCACCAGCCCGGCCGCGTACGCGCGGGCCACCGAGTCGCGCAGCGCGACGCCCTTGTTGCCGGAGGTCGGGGTGACGATGCACAGCCGCTCGCCGGTACGCCGGATGTGCTCCACCGCGCGGGCGACGATCACCATCGAGGCGAACGTCTTCGTGGTCCGGGTGCCCGGGTTGGCGGTCAGGTCGAGCATCGTCAGGTCGTGCCCGCCGTAGTGGCCCAGCGGGGACCAGCTGACCGTGGCGGCGGCGTAGAACTCGCGTACCTCGGGGGTCAGCTCGGGCAGGTCGAAGCCGGGCGCGAAGCCGGGAGTCCCGGGCGCGTCGCCGGGGGCCGCGCCGCACCGGCGCACCGCCGACGCGACGACGTCGTAGTAGTCGGTGATCATGTTGCGGGTGGCCGGGGTGGTCACGGTCATCGGGCTTCCTCCAACACACTCCGGGCCGGCGCCGGCGGCACCGTTCGCAGATGGTCACGCAGGGCGGTGAACCGGCAGGCGATCTCGGGCAGCTCGCTCGCGTGCCAGCCGCCGGCCAGGTCCGGCCGGTACGCCGCCAGTGCCACCCGGGCGCGCTCCGGGTAGCGGACGTGGCCGCCGCCGACCTCGACGCCGTCGCGGCGCCCGGCGGCGGTGTTCCAGGCGACCGCCTGCGCCACCGGCAGCTCGGCCGGCAGCCGCAGCTCGGTCCGGCCGCCGGTGAGCCGGACCGGATAGCCGCCCGGCAGTCCCAGTGGCCCGGGCAGGCTCGCCGTCACCTCGTCGCCGGTGGCGAGCGCCGCCACCAGGGCGGCCCCGGCGTGCCCGGCGAGCGCGTTCAGCTCCGGCCGGGGCAGCGCGCGGTAGCCGGCGAGCAGCCCGGTGACGTCCGGGACGGGCCGGCCGTCCAGCCAGGCGCGTACCTCGGCGGTGTCCTCGTCGTCCGGGCCGGGCGCGGCGAGGTGGGCGTGGTGGCCGAGCACCGCCAGGCGGCGCTGGCCGGGACGGCCGAGCGCGGCGTCCAGGCACGCGGCGAGCGTCGCCACGTTGCCGATGCCGCAGCGCACCGGCAGGTCCCGCGCGGCGAGCAGCGGGTTGACCGCGTCCGGGAACGCGCCGTTGACGAGCGTCGCGCCGGGCGCGCCGCCGGCCAGGGCGGCGGCCAGCCGGGACACCAGCTCGGCCTGCAACGCCAGCGTCACGCCGAAACCGGCCGCGGCGATCAGATCCGTCCAGGCCGACGGCGCCGCCGCCCGCTCGTACGGCGACTGCGCGGACGCGGCGCAGACCAGCACGTCGGGCCGGAGCCGGGCCATCGAGGCGGCGTCGGCGGCGTACCCCTCCCCCGGGTCGGCGCCGGGTTCGGCGGTGAACGGCCGGGCGGTGACGGCGACGGGGGTTCCGGCGACTGTGGCGCGCACCCGCGCGGCGCGGGCGAGCGCGAGCGCCGCGTCCGGGTCGCGGGCCAGGACCGTCACGCGCAGCGGCGCCGGGGTGGGCGTCGCGGCCAGGGCGTGGCACAGCGAGCGGGCCAGCCGGCCGGCGCCCACCACGACGACGTGCCGCGTGTCAGCGGACCGGGCTGACATCGCGTCCCGCCTCCGTGACCCGGTCGACCCAGTCGGCGAACGACCCGGCGCGCAGGCAGCTCGCCGGGGACACCTCCAGCCCGGCCATCTCCCGTACCCGCAGCGCAATCCGCAGCGCGGTCAGCGAGTGCCCGCCGAGCGCGACGAACGTGTCGTCGTCGTGCACCGCGTCGACGCCGAGCGTGGCCCGCCACGCCTCGCGCAGCCGGTCGGTGAGGGCGCCGTCGCCGGGTTCCGCAGCAGGCCCGGTAGGCCGGGGCGGTGGTGGTGGCAGCTCCAGCCGCGCGACCTTGCCGTTGGGCAGGCGGGGCAGCCGGTCGACCAGGACGATCTGGTCCGGGCGCATCGCGGGCGGCAGCGCCGAGGCCAGGTAGCCCTGGAGCAGCCCGGTGGTCAGCAGGTGGTCGGCGGGCTCGTCCCGGGGCGTCGCCGCGGGCGGCGGGTCCTGCGGCCGTACGGCGTAGACGTAGCTGACGTCGGCGTCCGCGCCGACGTTCCAGTCGCCGATGTCGTTGACCTCGAACCCGGCAGCGCACAGCAGCTCGCGCACCAGCGGGGTGGTCACGCTGCTGCGCTCGACCTCCAGGCAGACCTGGCGGATGCGGGGCCAGTGCTCGGGGCGCAGCCCGCGCAGCACGCTCAGCTCGGCGCCCTCGGTGTTGATCTTCAGCAGGTCGACGCGGTCCAGCCCGAAGCGGTCCAGCAGGTCCGACAGCGTCACCGTCGGCACCACGTGCGCCACCGGGGCGAGGCGGCGGCGGGCGTCCGCGAGTAGCGCCGCCTGTTCGGTCTCGTCGGCGTCGCCGCCACCGTTGCGGTAGTGCGACCGGACCAGGTCGGAGGCGACGCCGGCCCGGTCGGCGCCGAGGCCGGACAGGTAGCTCAGCTCGGGGAACGAGGTCAGCTCGGCGGTGCCCGCCGCGTCGGTCACGGCGGCCTCGACGACCGACGCCGACCCGGCGTAGAGGCCGAGGTTGGCGCGCAGGTACGGCAGGGTGTCCGGGTTCGGTTCGACCGCCACCAGTCGCACGTCGCGCGCCTGCCGGGACGCCCAGAGCGAGAACAGCCCGATGTTGGCGCCGACGTCGACGACCACGGCGCCGTCGCCGACGCGGACGCCGAAGCGGGCGTACTCGGCCTGGTCGAAGATCTGCCGGTAGAGGAAGACCGCCTCGTCCGGCGACGCCGCGGTGACCGCCATGCCGTTCGGCAGTGGGAAGCGCGGCAGCCCGCCGACCGCCGGGGCCTGCCGGGGCTGCGGCACGACGTAGCCGACCAGGCGGGGGCCGTCGTCGGTGTCCGGGACCGTCACCACCACCGCGTCGTGCACGGCGGGATGCTCGCGCAGCACGGCGGCCACCTCGCCCGGCTCCACCCGGACCCCCCGGATCTTGACCTGGTCGTCGGCCCGGCCGCGGAACTCCAGGAAGCCCTGCGGCGCGATCCGCACCAGGTCGCCGGTGCGGTAGAGCCGCGCGCCCGGCCGCGCCGGGTCGGCGCGGAAACGTTCCGCCGTCCGCTCGTCGTCGCGCAGGTAGCCCAGCCCGACCGCGACCCCGCCGATCCACAGCTCGCCGGTCCCGCCCTCGGGCACCGGGCGCAGATCGTCGTCGAGCACGTGGGCGGTGACGCCGTCGATGATCCGGCCGATCGGGGCGATGCTGCCCGCGTACGGCTCGGCGCAGTCCCAGTAGGACACGTTGATCGACGTCTCGCTCGGGCCGTACCCGTTGAACAGCCCGCACGGCAGCACCTCGCGCAACCGCCGGACCAGCCGCATGTCCAGCGCCTCGCCGCCGCACAGCACCCGCCGCAGCGTGAGGCAGCCGGCGAACTCCGGCTCGTCGAGCACGTGCCGCAACATGGTCGGTACGAAGTGCGCGGTGGTGACCGCCTCCCGCTGGATCAGCCGGACCAACCCGAGGCTGTCGAACTGCAGGCCCGGCCCGGCGACGACCACGGCGCCGCCCGCGATCAGCGGGGAGAGGATCTCGTGCACCGACGCGTCGAATCCGATCGACGCCTTGTGCAGCACCCGGTCGTCGGCGCCGAAGCCGAACCACTCGTGACCCCAGGCCAGCCGGTTGACCAGCCCGGCGTGGTGCAGCACCACGCCCTTCGGCCGGCCGGTGGAGCCGGAGGTGAACAGCACCAGCGCGGCGTGCTCACCCGGCGGCAGCCAGCCGGTGCGATCGGTCAGGTCGGCCGTCGACCCGGCCCGCGCGGTACGCACGTCCCGCCAGCCGGTGGACGCGGGCGCGGCGACGGCGGGCGGACGGTCGGCGTACAGGACGAGCCGGGGCGCGGCCGCCGCGAGCATCTGCTCGGCCCGGCCGGAGGGCAGCTCGGGGTCGACCGGCACCGCCACCGCGCCCACCGCGAGCGTCGCCAGCAGCGACGTCACGTAGTCGGCGGACCGGTGCAGGTAGAGACCCACCAGGTCACCCGGCCGCACGCGGGCGCGGCGCAGCAGCTCGGCCGTCGCGCCGGCCCGCTCCCACAGCGCGGTGTAGCTCAGCTCGCCGTCCGGGCCGACGATCGCGGGCCGGTCGCCGCCGGCGCCGGCGGGCCGGTGCACCAGGTCGGTCAGGTAGCGCGGGCCGGTCAGGTGGCTCGGGCCGGTCACGGCGCTACCTGCGTCCTCGTCGCGACCGCGACGATGGCCATCCGGGGCACCTCGGCCACGAACTGCCCGTCGGCCCGGTAGACCAGCGGACGGGCCGGCAGGTCGTCGCGGCCGATCCCGGCCAGGTAACGGGTGTGGTCGAAGTGGCGGGTCAGCAGCTGCCACACCTCGTCGTCGGTGAGCGTCGCGAAGTAGTCGCGCACGCCGTACATGTCGCCGACGTAGTCGCGCATGCCCGCGGACGCGGACTCGGCGCTGTCGGCGCGCACGATCAGCGGGTCGTACAGGTCGAGGACGCGTACCGGCAGCCCGGCCGCGGTGAACAGGCCGGTCAGCTCGGCGCGGCTGAAGTGCCGGTAGTCGTGGCCGCCGGCGGCGTGCGGGTGCACCACTTCGCCGAAGAACCCGGCCATCGGGCTGGACTCGTCGAAGTCGTGCAGCACGATCCGGCCGCCGGGTCGGACCACCCGGGCCGCCTCCGCGACCGCCTGCGGCCGCCGGGCCGCCGGGATGTGGTGCGTGCCGTACGCCAGCAGCACCGCGTCCACGCCGGCGTCGCGCAGGAACAGGAAGTGCGCGGCCTGGCGGACGGCGGGCAGGCCGTGGGCGAGCGCCTTGTCGACCATGTGGCCGGACAGGTCGCCGGTGATGAATGCGAGTTTGGACTCGAAGCAGGCCGACTGGCTGCCCGCGGCGCGGGCCACCGTGCCGTCGCCGCCGAGTACGTCGAGGATCAGCGTGACCGGAGCGGCTGCGTCCGGCGTGGCGAGGTCCAGCAGCCGCCGCATACCGGTCCAGCGGACGAGCGTGTCCCGCTGAGCCCGGCGATAGGAATCGCCCCGGCCGGTGGAGTCGGTGTCGAACTCGCTGACCGTGCCGGCCAGTTCCGCGAGGGCCGCGTCCGCGCCGGGACGGCCGAAGTCGAGCAGCTCGCGCAGTTGCGGGTGGAGGGTCGCCACGGTGTGCAGGTAATCGCGTAGGACCAGGGACGGAAGGTACGGCCGGCTCATGAACACCTCGGCGCACGCGACAGTATGCCGCCTCGTCAGCGACGTCCCTTCGGCGAACGGATGGCGAACTTTAACACCGCTTCTCGGCCACTCACCAGGTCGAATACCGGACATTGTGGAAGGTCCGGCGCGGGTACGAGTCCTTACCTGCTCTTTGTCGCTTATTCCGCCACAGGGGTGTGACTGACGACGATGTGTCGCATTAGGTCGATGATTTCCGGCAGATGGTCGGTAAGGAAGAAATGCCCGCCGGGAAACACGTGCCATCGCGGCTCGGTGACACATTCCCGGGCCCACCCCGCGGCCCGTTCCGGGTCCACGTGCTCGTCCCCGTCGCCGAGCAGCACGTGCACCGGCACCTCCAGCGGCGGCCCCTGGCGATAGGCGTACCGCTCGGACAGCGCGAAGTCGGCCCGCACCCCGGGCAGGATCAGCTCCATCAGGTCGCGGTCGGCCAGCAGCGCAGCCGGCGTGGCCCCGAAGTCGCGCAGCGCGTCGATGAGACCGGCGTCGTCCAGGTCGTGGACGCGCCGCCGTACCAGCCGGGTCCCCGGCGCCTCCGCGCCGCCGACCAGCAACGCCAGCGGTGCGGGCGCGCCCCGGCGGCGCAGCTCCCGGGTCACCTCGAACGCCACCAGCGCCCCCAGGCTGTGGCCGAACAGCAGGAACGGCCCGGACGCCCGCTCGGCGACGGCCGTCGCCAGCGCGTCCACCAGTTCCGCGAGGTCGTCCACCGGTGGCTCGTGCAGCCGGACGCCCCGGCCCGGCATCAGCGCGACCTGCACCGACAGCTCCGGCGCGGCCAGTTCCCGCCACTGCGCAAAGGAGGCGGCGACGCCGCCGGCGTACGGGAAGACGAACACCTGGGCGTCGCCGGTCGAGGATCCGGCCGGCCCGAACCAGCGGCTCGCAGTCACCTGGGACATGGCCAGGAGCATAGGGCGCACGGCGCGGCGGACCGCCGCGCGGACGCCGGTCCGGCACGCCCGCGCCGGGCACCGGCCGGTGCTACGGTGGACCGGAGTGATCCAGTGGCGATCAGGCAGGCAGGGAGACCAGACATGGCGGGTGACGACGACATCTCCGGGTGAGACCGGACATGTGACCGACCACAGGCAGGCGCCGTGGTCGCGTCGTCGTACCCCGAGACCGTGTCCCCCGCCGGGCGGCTGAGGTCCGCCCGCCCTCATCTTCGAGGTCGTCTTCCTGATGTCCGATTCCTTCGTCGTCTGCTCGAACCTGACCTTCTCCTGGCCGGACGACACTCCGGTCTTCCAGAACCTCTCCTTCACCCTCGGCGCGGGCCGGACCGGCCTGGTCGCGCCGAACGGCGCCGGCAAGAGCACGCTGCTCAAGCTGATCGCCGGTGAGCTGCGGCCCGCCGCCGGGTCGGTCACGGTGCACGGTGTGCCGGGCTACCTCCCGCAGAGCCTGCCGCTGTCCGGCGACCTGACCGTGGCGCAGGTGCTGGAGATCGCCCCGCTGATCGCGGCGCTGCACGCCATCGAGTCCGGCGACGCCGACGAGCGGCACTTCACCACCATCGGCAACGACTGGGACATCGAGGAGCGCACCCGCGCCCAGCTGGACCGGCTCGGCCTCGGCGACCTCGCGCTCGACCGGCGGCTGGACACCCTCAGCGGCGGGCAGGTCGTCTCGCTCGGCCTGGCGGCGCAACTGCTCAAACAGCCCGACGTGCTGCTGCTCGACGAGCCCACTAACAACCTCGACCTCGACGCCCGGCACCGGCTCTACGACGTGCTGGAGCAGTGGACCGGCTGCCTGCTGCTGGTCAGTCACGACCGGGCGCTGCTGGACCGGATGGACCGCATCGCCGAGCTGGACCGCGGCGAGGTGCGGTTCCACGGCGGGAACTTCACCGCGTACGAGGAGGCGGCGCGCGCCGCGCGGGAGGTGGCGGAGAAGAACATCCGCAACGCCGAGCAGGACCTCAAGCGGGAGAAGCGGGAGTTGCAGGAGGCCCGCGAGCGGGCGGCCCGCCGGGCCGGCAACGCCGCCCGCAACCTCAAGAACGCGGGGCTGCCGAGGATCGTCGCCGGCGGCATGAAGCGGGACGCGCAGGTGGCCGCCGGCAAGGCGAACGAGATGCACTCCGGGCGGGTGGACGACGCCCGGGCCCGGCTCGACGAGGCCGAGCGGGCGCTGCGCAACGAGCAGAGGATCTCGGTGGAGCTGCCCGCCACCGAGGTGCCGGCCGGCCGCACGCTGCTCACCGCCGAAGGAGCGCAGATCCGGTACGGCGACCGGCAGCTGTTCGCCACAGGTGGCGTCGACCTGACGATCCGGGGACCGGAGCGGATCGCTCTGCTCGGCGGCAACGGCGCGGGCAAGTCCACGCTGCTGCGCCTGATCAACGGCGACCTGGAACCCGAGCAGGGCCGGATCAGCCGGGCCGACGGCCGCATCGCGTACCTGTCGCAGCGCCTCGACCTGCTGGACTCCGACCGTACGGTGGCGGAGAACCTGGCCGCGTTCGCGCCGCAGGCCCCGGATGCGCAGCGGATGAACCTGCTGGCCCGCTTCCTGTTCCGCGGCGCGCGGGCGCACCTGCCGGCCGGGGTGCTCTCCGGCGGCGAGCGGCTGCGGGCGACGCTGGCCTGCGTCCTGGGCGCCGAGCCGGCCCCGCATCTCCTGCTGCTCGACGAGCCGACGAACAACCTCGACCTGCTCAGCGTCGCGCAGTTGGAGAGCGCGCTGAACGCGTACCGGGGGGCGCTGCTCGTGGTCAGCCACGACGAGCGGTTCCTGGCCGCGATCGGGGTCGAGCGCTGGCTGCGGCTCGCCGACGGGCGCCTGACGCAGACCGGTCCCCCGGACGCCGCCTGACCGGGCGCGGCGGCTGTCAGGCGGGCGGGAGGCGGACGACGAACCGGCAGCCGCCGGTGACGTTGTGCGCGTGCACCCGCCCGCCGTGCGCCTCGACCAGGCCGCGCACGATCGCCAGGCCCAGCCCGCCACCGGCCGGCGCCGGCTGGTCCGCGCCGGCCGGTGTGCGGGCCCGGGTCCCCCGGAACGCCACGTCGAACACCCGGGGCAGGTCCGCCTCGGGGATGCCGCCGCAGGTGTCGGAGACGGCGAACCACACGTCGCCCTCGTCGTGGCCGGTGTCGACGCGCACCGTGCCGTCCGGCGGCGTGTACCGCACCGAGTTGACGAGCAGGTTCGTCACGACGCGGGCGAGTTCGGCCTCGCCGGCCCGGACCGTGGGCCAGCCGGTCTCCGGGGCGAGCACACGCACCCCCCGGTCGGCGGCCAGCGGCGCGGTGGCGGCGATCGCGTCGGAGACGACGTCGCCGAGCGGCACCGGGGACAGCGCGGGCCGCAGCGCGCCCGCGTTGATCCGGGACAGCTCGAACAGGTCGTCGACCAGGCGCGTCATCCGGTCGGTCTCGACCCGGACCCGGTGGTGGTACTCGGCCACCGTCGCCGGATCGTCCACCACCCGGTCCTCCAGCGCCTCCGCCATCGCCCGCAGGCCGGCCAGCGGTGTCCGCAGGTCGTGGGAGACCCAGGCGACCAGTTCGCGGCGGCCGGCCTCCAACTGCCGTTCCCGCTGCCGGGCCTGGTCGGCCCAGACCGCCGCCCGCGCCAGCCGGCGGGCGAACGCCACACCGACGGCCAGGCTGACCGCCGCGGACGCCGCAACCGTCACGAGAACCACCTGCAGGTCGTGCGCGGACAGGAACATGGCCTGCGCGACAGCGGTGACGCCCGCCGTCACCGAGGCGATCGTGACCGCGAGCAGCACCGCGATGTGCGCGAGGATCGACCGGCGGCGCACCAGCCGCAACGCGCCCACGCCGAGCGCGCCGACGACCGCGCCGGCCAGCAGGGCGTAGGACCCGATGACCAGCAGCTCGCTCACCGGGACTCCAGCGGCTCGTAGCGGTAGCCGACGCCCCACACGGTGACGATGCGGCACGGCTGCGCCGGGCGGTCCTCGATCTTCTCCCGCAGCCGCCGGACGTGGACGGTGACGGTCGACTGGTCGCCGAAGCGCCAGCCCCACACCCGGTCCAGCAGTTCGGCCCGGGACCACGCGCGACCCGGGTTCGCCAGCAGGAACGCGAGCAGGTCGAACTCCCGCACGGTCAGCGCCAGCGGCTCCCCGCCTCGCTCGGCGACCCGCCGGCCGGCGTCGACGGTCAGGTCGCCGTCGCGCAGCACCCCGGCCGGTCCCCGGTCGTCGCGCGCCGTGCGCCGCAGCACCGACCGGATGCGCAGCACCAGTTCCCGGGGGGAGAACGGCTTCGTCACGTAGTCGTCCGCGCCGACCTCCAGCCCGGCGACCCGGTCGGCCTCGTCGCCGAGCGCGGTGAGCATGACGACGGGCAGCTCCGGCAGCCTCCGCCGCAGCCGCCGGCACACCTCGATGCCGTCGAGGCCCGGCATCATCAGGTCGAGGACCACCAGGTCGGGCGGCTGCTCCCCGGCCGCGACGAGCGCGTCCGCCCCGTCGAAGGACAGCCGGACCCGGTAGCCGTCCTGTTCGAGATAGCGGCGGACGACGTCGCTGACCGTCCGGTCGTCGTCGACGACGAGCACGTAGCGCTCCATGGGCCCGACGCTACCCATCGGCGTCCCGGCGCGGCGGCCCGCGGTCGGGCCGTAAGCGGACGGAAAGATCCTCCGGCCGGGAACGGCCCTACGGTTCACGGCATGGGCAGAAGACGTGTGGTGTTGTCGGTGCTCGCCGTCGTGGTGGTCGCCGGTCTCGGGGTGAGCCTGTACCTGTTCCAGCCGTGGCGGCTGGTGACCGACCGCGAGGTGCGCGAGGCGCTGCCGTCGGTGACGGAGCCGCCGACGGCCGGCACGAGCGGCCCGCCGGCCACCGGCGGGCCGCCCACCGACGTGGTCCTGGCCGCCGGTGACTTCGTCACCCACGAGCACGACACGTCCGGCCGGGCGCAGCTGGTCCGGCTCGCCGACGGCCGCCGTCAGTTGCTGCTGCGCGGCCTGAACACCTCCGACGGCCCCGACCTGCGGGTCTGGCTCACCGACCGGAAGGTGCAGCAGGGCCGCGCGGGCTGGCAGGTGTTCGACGACGGCCGCTGGGTGGAACTGGGCCGCCTCAAGGGCAACATCGGCGACCAGGCGTACGACATCCCGGCGTCGGTGGACCTGGACGGGCTGCGCAGCGTGTCGATCTGGTGCAAGCGGTTCGCGGTGTCGTTCGGCGCGGCCCCGCTGGCCGTGGCGGGGACAGGATCGGCGCCGGCCTGATCGGCGCGTCAGCCGCGGCCCAGCAGGCGCAGCGTGTTGCCGCCGGCCACCAGGGCGCGCTCGTCCGGGTCGAGGCCCGCGCCGCGCAGCGCCGCCTCGACCCGCTCCCGGGTGGTCTCCCGTTCGGCGACCGGCCAGTCCCCGCCGACGACCACGTGGTCGGCCCCGAGCAGGCCGGTGGCGAAGCGGATCGCCGACGGCGCGAAGCCCATGGTGTCGGCGTACACGTGGGCGCGGCGGCCGGGCGCGCTGAGCAACGCGCCCTCGTCGGTGGCGGCGGCGAGCGCCAGGCCGGCCACCCCGAGCATCGGGAAGACCACGTGCAGGCCGGGCAGCGCGGCCAGGGCGCCGCCGGTGAGCAGGGACAGCAGCGCGGCGGCGTTGATCGTGCCGCGGGCCAGCGACGTGCCGAGCCGGCCCAGGCCGGCGAACTCGGCGGTCAGCGTGGACCTGCTGATCGGATGCGCGAAGACCGGCACACCCAGCTCGGCCGCGGCGGACAGGGTGGGACGGGCGGCCGGGTCGCCGAGCAGCCGCCCGTCCGCGGCGGCGCAGTCGACGACGACGCCCGGCAGGCCCAGCTCGCGGACGGCCCGGACCACCTCCCCGGCGGCCGCGTCGCCGCCGAAGGCGTCGATCGTGGCGAGCCCGGCGAGGCGGCCCGGATTCGCGGCGACCACGGCCGCCAGGTGGTCGTTGAGCCGCCGCAAATCGTCCGGCCGCGTCCGTTCGCCGTGCGGGGTGACCATCGCCGGCGGGGCGCTCAGGACGCGCAGGTCCACGCCGTGCCGGCCGGACTCGGCGAGCAGGCCGTCGAGGTCGGCGACCCGCCGGGCCGTGTCGGCCCAGCGGGCGGCGAGCGCGCCGGTGGCGTTGTGCGGCAGCACCGCGGGATAGTCCGGACAGGCGTGGTGGGTGTGGAAGTCGGCGATGAGCATCAGACGTCGAGGAACGTGTAGGTGAAGCCGCGCTCGGCCCGGCGCACGTACCCGGCCGCGGGGAACGGGAAGTGCGCCGGCACGAGCAGGTCACCGGAGTCGGCGGCCCGTTCCAGCAGCCGGCGGCGCTGGTCGGCGGAGTCGCCCGGCACCACGCAGTAGCGGATGCTCCACTCCGGCCGTTCCAGCTGGACGCCGTGGTGCAGCATGTCGCCGGCGAACAGCGCCCGCTGCCCGGCCGACTCGACGACCAGGTAGACGTTGCCGGGCGTGTGGCCGAACGCGGGCACCAGGTGCACCTGCGGGGACAGGACGTGGTCGGCCTCGATCAGGTCGAGCACCCCGGCGTCGCGCAGCGGCAGGATGCTGTCGGCGATGTAGTCGCCGGTACGCTGCATGGCCCGCGCGCCGTCCGGGCCGGTCCACCAGTCGAACTCCTCCCGGACCACCAGGTACCGGGCGTTGGGGAAGGTCGGCTCCCAGCCGCCGCGGCCGTCCGCGCTGGTGGCGAAACCGACGTGGTCGACGTGCAGGTGGGTGAAGACGACGGTGTCGATGTCGCCGAGCGACACCCCGGCGCGGGCGAACTGTTCCAGGAACGGCCGGTCCGCCCGGTCGAACACGCCGCCGTTGCGCGGTTTGCCGTTGCCACCGCCGGCGTCGACCAGGATCAGCCGGTCCGGCGTACGCAGCAGGTGGGCCTCCTGGTTGAGCAGGATCCGGCCGTCGTGGGTGAACGGCTCCCGGGTGTAGAACGCGCCGTCGGTCCACGACTCGGTCGCCAGCTGCGGGAAGAACTCGGCCGGGTCCACGAAGTAGTCGACCTCGCGGATCGGGAAGACCTCGACCTCACCGACTCGGAAGGACCACAGCGGACCCTCGCCGCCGCCGGTGTCGGTCCATCGGGCGTTGCTCATACCATCTCGCTCTCGGGGGTACGGCGGACCTGCGTCCACACTCGGGTGCGCAGCTCGCCGAAGCGGGCGGAGGAACGGGTGCCGATCTGTTCCCGGTCGGCGGGCAGGTCGACCGGGATGTCGGCCTGGACGCCGGAGACGCCGGCGCCGAGCACCACGACGCGCTGACTGAGGTAGACCGCCTCGTCGATGTCGTGAGTGACGAAGACGATGGTCATGCCGTAGCGCTTCCACAGCGTGGCCACCAGGTCCTCCAGGTCGGCGCGGGTCTGCGCGTCGACGGCGGAGAACGGCTCGTCCATCAGCAGCAGCCGGGGCCGGTAGGCGACCGCGCGGGCGATCGCGACGCGCTGCTGCATGCCGCCGGAGAGCTGCCAGGGGTACGCGTCGCCGGCCGCGCCGAGTCCGACCGCGTCGAGCGCGTCGGCGACGAGTTCCCGCCGCCGCGCCCGGCTCAGGTCCAGGTGCCGCAGCGGCAGCTCGACGTTCTGCCGGACCGTCTTCCAGGCGTACAGGCTGCGGCCGTACTCCTGGAAGACGACGCCGAGGCCGGGCGGCGGTTCGGTGACCGGACGGCCGCCGAACCGGACCTGCCCCACGGTGGCCGGCAGCAGCCCGGCGACGATCTTGAGCAGGGTGGTCTTGCCGCAGCCGGAGGGGCCGACGAGCGCGACGAACTCGCCCTCGGACACGGTCAGGTCGATCGCGGTCAGCACCTCGACGGTGCGTTCCCGGGCCCGGTAGGTCTTGCCGATCCCGGTGATCTCGAGCAGGGAGGTCATGGTCGCTCCGTGAGTTGTCCGGTGTGGCCGCGATGCCAGCGCAACGCGCGCCGCTCGACGAGCTCGAAGAGTTTGGCGAGCCCGAACCCGAGCAGGCCGATCAGCAGCACCCCGCTCCACATCTGCGGGATGGCGAAGCTGCGCTGGAACTGCACCACTGTGAAGCCGAGCCCGTCGGTGCTCATCAGCATCTCGCTGACCACCATCAGGATGATCGACAGGCCGAGGGCCTGCCGGGCGCCGGCGAAGATCTGCGGGCTCGCGCCGCGCAGCACCAGCAGGTGCCGGGTGCGGCGCGGCAGCCGGTACGCCGCGGCGGTCTCCAGCCCGACCTCGTCGGCGGCGCGGACGCCGTCGGCGGTGTTGAGCAGGATCGGCCAGACCGCGCCCACAGTGATGACGACCAGCTTGGTCGTGTCGCCGATGCCGACCGCCACCAGCAGCACCGGGATCAGCACCGGGGCGGGCAGCACCCGGAAGTACGCCAGCAGCGGGCCGGTCAGCGCGCGGGGCACCGCCCACCGCCCGATCACGAAGCCGAGGACGACGCCGGCGGCGAGCGCGATCGTGTAGCCGGCGGCGAGGCGCCACAGACTGGGCACCACGTCGCGGACGAACGTGTCGGAGAACCACACGTCCCGGAACGCCTCGACGATCGTGCGCAGCGGCGGCAGGAACACGTTGGTGCTGCCGTCGCTGGCCACCCACCAGGCGGCCACGAGCGCCGCGGGCAGGCCGAGCGCGTAGCCGAGGGCCTTCATGCCAGGGCCTCCCGGCGGGTCGCCACGTGCCAGTGCAGCAGCCGCCGCTCGGCCAGCCGGGCGAGCTGGTCGAGGCCGATGCCGAGCCCACCGGTGAGCAGCACCAGCGCGTACATGCCGGTGGACTCGCCGGACTCCTGGCTGCTCCAGATCATCTCGCCGAGTCCGGCGGCGCCCATCACCAGCCCGCCGGTCAGTGCGAGGGCCAGCGCGACCGAGACGATCAGGCGCAGCGCCGTGCCCAGGTACGGCAGCACCGTGGGCCAGGTGACGTGCACGATCCGGGCCAGCCGGCCGAGCCGGAAGGCACGGGCGGTCTCGACCGCCACCCGGTCCACGTCACGCAGGCCGTAGAGCACCTGGAACACGACGATCCAGAAGCAGGACACGGCGACCAGCAGCACCGTGATCTGCCGGACGTCGAGCACGAGCACCAGCACGGGGATCAACACGATCGACGGGACCGGCCGCAGGAAGTCGAGAGTGGAGGAGGTGGCCCGGCGCACCTGCGGCACCGAGCCGAGCGCGAACCCGGCCAGGATGCCGGCGGCCAGCGCGATGACCAGGCCGACCGCCACCGCCGCCAGCGTACGGCCGGTCGCCGTCCAGAACCGTTCCCCGGTGAGCAGGCGCAGCGCCTCCGGAACCACGGCGCTCAGCGGTGGCACGTGCGCCGGGTCGAAGAACAGGCGGGCGAGGATCTCGTACGCCGTGGCCGCGCCCGCCAGGCCCACGGCGCCGAGCCACCCCCTTCTCACTTGAGGATCAGTTCGTCGAGGTCGGGTGTGGTGGTGATGAGCCCGTCGCGCTGGGCGTAGCCGGCGAGCTTCTCGGCCGCCTGCCGGCTGACCTCGTCACGCAGGCCGGTCAGGGTGATCTTCGCGGCCACCTCCGGCTTGATCTCGGTGAACGTGGGGATCTTCGCGCGCACCTCGTCCTCGTGGTCGCGGGCGTACGCGTACGCCTCCCGCACCGCGTCCCGGAACGCGGTGACGGTCTTCGCGTTCTTCGAGGCGTAGGAGCCGGCCGCGTACCAGGCGGAGACCGTGAGGTCGGGCGCCAGGTCGGTGAAGCCCCAGCCGACCGGCACCGCGCCCTGCGCCTTGGCCGCCGACAGGAACGGCTCGACCACCCAGGCGCCGTCCACCCGGCCGGTGCTGACCGCGGCGGGCGCCTGCGGGAACGGGATCTCGACGAGCTTGACCTTCGTCGGGTCGCCGCCGTCGGCGCGGACCGCCTCGCGGGCCGCCGCGGCGGCGATGTTGGTGAGGACGTTGACCGAGACGGTCTTGCCTTCGAGCTGCTTGGCGCTGGTGATGCCGGAGTCGCCCTTGACCACCAGGGCGCCGTAGTCGGCGCCCTCCTTGCCGGTGGACGCGGACGCCGGCACCACGGCCTTGACGTCGAGGCCCTTGGACCGGGCCACGATCAGCGTGGTGAGGTCGCCGGTGGCGAAGTCGACCTTGCCGGCCAGCACGGCCGGCACGGAGGTCAGGTCGGAGGTCTCGGTGTCGACCTCGACCTTGAGGCCGTGCTTGGCGAAGATGCCGCGCTCCTGGGCCAGGTAGATGGGCGCGAGGTGGCCCAGCGGCGACGAGGCGAGCCGGACGGTGGTGAGGCCGTCGGCGCTCGCCGCGGCGGGCTCGTCGTTCCCGCCGCAGGCCGCGAGCGACGTGGTGAGCAGGACGGCAGCGAGGGCGCCGGCGATCCGGCGGCTTCGGGTGGTCATGCGGTCGGCTCCTCAAAGCGCAGGCGCAGGTCGAGGTCGTGGACGTGGTCGGGGAACGGCACCGGGCCGCCGAGCGGCTCGGCGCCGATGCTGGAGACGGCCGCCTCCTCGATCGCCACGACGAGGCTCGCGGCGTGCCGGGCGGAGTCGCCGGCGACGAGCAGGCCGTGGTTGCCGAGCAGGATCGCGTACGTGCGGGGGTGCGCCGCGAACGTCTCGGCGATCGACCGCACCGCCTCCTCGGTGCCGCGTGGCGCCCACGGCGCGACCGGGATGTCGACCGGCTGGCCGTGCACCAGCAGGGCCTCGTACCGGGCCGGCAGCGACACACCGGCGAGGGCGTAGCTGGTGGCGTACGGCGAATGGGTGTGGATGACGGCGTTGACGTCCGGCCGGGCCTGGTAGACGCCGATGTGCATCTTCAGGATCGCGGCCACCGACGGGCTGGGCGTTCCCTCGTGGACGGTCCCGTCGAGGCCGACCACGACGACGTCGTCGTTGACGGTGCGCAGCGCGGGCGCCGCGACCCGCAGGTCGTCGGCGGGCCACGGGCGCAGCAGTTCCCCGGCGTTGACGAGGAGGCGGTCGTCGTGGCCGGGGATCCGGACGCTGATGTTGCCGTGTCCGCTGGCCGACATGGCCGAGGCGGCGAAGAGCTTGTTGATGCCGGCGGTCAGGTCGACGCGGGCTTTCTGGACAGGGTCGTGCTGAGTCATGGCGTGTCGGGCCTTAAGGAGTCGGCCGTGCCCAGGAGGGCACGACGAGGCGACGTGTGCGAAGCGAGCCGGTGGGGCTCAGCGGCGACAGAGCGCGCTGGAGGTACGGCCCTGGTCGAGGGCTCGTCGGGTGGTCAGCAGCGCCGGCATAACCCTACTATAACCCTAGGGAATGTAGGCGATCAAGGGGTGCCCGGCCCGGCCCCCGCGTGACAGGATCGGTCAGGTGCCCAAGGTCAACGTTTATCTACCCGACGCCCTCGCCGACCGCGTCCGAGACGCCCGGCTGCCGGTCTCCCGGATCTGCCAGACCGCGCTGACCCAGGCGCTGGACGGCGCCGTGGGCGCGACTCACGAGACACCCACCACCCGGGCGCTGCCCGCCGGGCTCACCCTGACCCCGCCCGCCAACCACCACGTGGCGGCGATCCTGCACCAGGCGTACGCCCTCGCGTCCGCCTCCGGCGCGGGCACGGTGGAGCCGGTCCACCTGCTGCGGGCCTTCCTCGACGAGGGCGAGAGCCTGGTGCTGAACACCGTCGAACTGCTCGGCTTCCCCGCCGCCACGATCCGCGCGGCCCTGGGCGAGACCCCCGCCGTCACGGCGACGCCCAGCGAGCCGGCCACCTCGCCGGCCACCCTGGCGGTGCTGGCGGCCGCCGCCGAGCAGGCCACCGCGCACGCCTCGGCCGTCACCACCGGCAGCCACCTGCTGCTCGGGCTGCTGCGCGACGACGGCGAGGCGGGCGCCGCGCTGCGCCGCACCGGGGTGAGCGCCGTCGTCACGCCCGCCGCGCTCTCCGCTCTCTACTACGGCGTCGCGTTCGGGCGGATGCTACCCGGACGCGACGCCGACACGACGGTCCTGCGCGTGATGATGCACGACGTCCTCGACCGCCTCGACCGGCTGCAGAAGCGGCTCGACGCGACGGACGCCTGACGCGCGGCGCAGAGGACGGTCGCCACTGATCGCGCCGGGGCCTCGCCTCAGGCCCCCGACCAGCGCGAAGTCGCGTCCACACAGCGGACGTTACATTGACACTTTTCGTTACGCCGGTGATAGTAACCGCACACCGACACCACCAAGGGCGCCTACGCGTCAGTCGCTGGAGGACCCATGAGAAGGAGATCGAGAATCTACGCGGGACTGGCCGCCGCCGTCGTTTCGGCCGCCTCTGTGACCATGACGTTCGGCGCGACACCCGCGGGCGCCGCGATCGGCGGCTCCGGCCCTTACCCCGCCGACTACGAAACCTCGTCCGCCCTGGCCAACCACACCATCTTCCGGCCCCAGACCCTCCCGTCCGAGCGCCTTCCCATCCTGGTGTGGGGCAACGGCGCGTGCTCGGCCAACGGCCTGTCCCAGGGCAACTTCCTCCGTGAGATCGCCTCCCACGGCTTCCTCGCCATCGCCAACGGCGCGCCGAACGGCTCCGGCTCCACGAACGCCCAGATGCTCACCCAGTCCATCGACTGGGCGGTGGCGGAGAACTCCCGGTCGGGCAGCAAGTACTTCAACCGGCTGGACACCACGAAGATCGCCGTGGCCGGCTTCTCCTGCGGCGGCGTGGAGGCGTACGCCGTCTCCAACGACCCGCGCGTCACCACGACCGGCATCTTCAGCAGCGGGCTGCTCAACGACGCCGACGACTACCAGTTGCGCCGGCTGACCAAGCCCATCGCGTACTTCATCGGCGGGCCCAGCGACATCGCCTACCCCAACGCCATGGACGACTGGGGCAAGCTGCCGTCCGGGCTGCCCGCGTTCATGGGCAACCTGAACGTCGGTCACGGCGGCACCTACGACCAGCCCAACGGCGGCGAGTTCGGCCGGGTGGCGGTGCTCTACCTGAAGTGGCGCCTGAAGGGCGACGTGGGCGCCGGGGCCAACTTCGTCGGCCCGGACTGCGGCCTGTGCCGCACCCAGTGGACGGTCCAGCAGAAGAACCTGACGCTCGACCCGCCGCCCACCACCACGCCACCCCCGACCACGCCACCCCCCACCACGCCGCCGCCCACGACTCCCCCGCCCACTACGCCGCCGCCCGGCGGAGGCCCGTCCTGTTCGGCCGCCTACGTGGTGCAGGACCAGTGGAACGGCGGGTTCGTCGCCACCGTCACCGTCACCGCCGGCACCACGGCGCTGACCGGCTGGCGGGTGACGCTCGCCCTGCCGGGCGGCGCGTCGATCAGCTCGTTGTGGAACGGTGTGCCCAGCGGCACCAGCGGCACCGTCACCGTGGCGAACCAGAGCTACAACGGGCAGGTCGGCGCGGGCCAGACCACCACCTTCGGATTCCAGGGCGCCGGCAACGGCAGCGGCGCCACCGTCACGTGCGCCGGGAGCTGAGACACGACTGACACGGCGGCGACGGCCGCGTCCGGCCCGGCGGGAGGTGAGTGACGTCTCGCCGGGCGCCGGACGGCCGCCGCACCGCCGTCACGGCCGGTGCGAGCCCGCCGCCGGAGTCCTTCGACGACGCGCCCTACGGCAGTTCGTGGAACACACCGGCTGCAACGTCACCCGGCGCACCTGGACCGACATGCTGGCCCAGGAACTCGTGCTGCTCTGATCAGCGCCTGCCACCGACACCGGGTTGCTGACCGGGTGACGTCACATCGACGTGGCGCGGGCGGCGGTGTCGATGAGGTCCGCGACGGCGCCGGGCTGGGAGACCGTCACCGCGTGCGACGCGGCGACCTCGACGGTCGTGGACCCGGCCCGCTCGGCCAGGAAGCGCTGCAGGTCCGGCGGGATCGCCAGGTCCTGGCCGGTGACCAGCGTCCAGGACGGAATGCTCCGCCAAGCGGCCCGGGTCACGCTGTCGGTCAGCGTGTTCGCCGCGGTCGGCCGCTGCGTGGCCGCCATCACCGCGGCGGTGTCCCGGGGAACGTCGGGGGCGAAGAAGTCCGGGTAGGTCTCCTGCTTGACGTACTGGTCCATGTCCGCGCTGCCGTCCTGGGCGGGAATCGGCACCGCCTGGATGTTGTCGGCGAGCATGCTGCCGGGGAACCGTGCGTTCAGGTCGGCCACCGACTCGCCGACGTCCGGGCTGAAGCTGGCGACGTACACCAGGGCCCGGACGTTGGCCGCGCCGTCCGCGGCCTCGGTGATGACCGCGCCGCCGTACGAGTGGGCGGCGAGCACGACCGGCCCGGGCAGGCTGTCCACGAGCGCGCGCAGGTAGGCGGCGTCCCCCCCCGCACGCTGCGCAGCGGATTCGCGACCGCGATGACCGGGTAGCCGCGGCGCCGGAGATCGGCGATCACCCCGTTCCAGCTGGACCCGTCCACGAATGCCCCGTGAACGAGGACGACGGTGGGCATTCCGGTCGGGTCAGGCGCAGCGTTCATCTGACATTCCTTTCGGGTGATCTGCCACGGAGAGCCAGACAGCACAGGGCGACCGGCCGGCGCCGCCGGTTCGACGTTTGCAAAACAAATATCCGGCACTGACGGAACGCCTGTCAGCGGGATTCGGAAAACGCTGCCGCGAAGACTGCGCGCCCTCCCGCCGCTATGCGAGGACTCGACTTCGCGCAACCGGTTCCCACAATTCTTCGCCTGAGAAGAAGCTGAGAGTGCGGTGCGGCGGACGGCAGTCGCCGGGACCGAACATGCTCTACTACGCCGAGGGCATCCATTCCGACGCCACAATCCAGTTCCCCGGTTTTCGGGGCTGCGCTTTTCTCAATGCGGCGACGGAATATCCGGACGAGAATCATCCGGGCCCATCAGGATGCCATCGCCCACCGCCAATGTTCCTCGTGGCACCAACTGGCCGGGCGGTGACGGGGTGCGTCGGCGGCTGAGCGCGGCGGGAAGCTGCCCGGTCGGCCGGCTACCGGGCGAGCCGGTTCCGTTCGTAGTGGCCTCTGAAGTCGAAGAAGCGCAGCCCGTCCACAGTCGCGTCGGCGGCGATCTGCTCCGCCGTCCAGACATGGTCGGAGTAGTCGTCCATCGCGACGCCGCCCCGACCGAGCAGCGTCAACGTCAGGCGACGGACCTCCACCGTCCCGTCGACCCGGCCCGAGACGTCGACCTGCACCGCCCACCTGGGCCGGTCACCGCGGGCGCGGCTCAGGGCCCGCACCGCCGCCGGCTCCCAGTCCGCGTACAGGTGCTCGTCCTCGTCGGTCAGATCCGGGTACAGGCATCCGTCCACCAGCCACGGATGTCTCTGATCCGGCGACAGCCGGTCGAGCAGGGCGACGACGGCGGCCTGCGCCATGGCCGGGAAGACGAAGACGGCACGCACGCCACGAGCGTCGCACGCCGCAGCCGATCCGACAGCGCCCCGCCACTGCGACCTGCCGGCGTGCGGGCAGGCGTTCAGCCGTTGCTGGGACTGGAGATCCCGCGCCTCGCGAAGGACTCGGCGACCTCGTCGAAGGCCGCGACGGCCAGCTCCGGCCGCGCGGCGGCCTCGGCCAACGGCAGCTCCACCTGAGGGTCGTAGCCGGACAGACCGGTGACCGCCTCGACGACCGCGCCGAGCTGGTGCACCGCCGCGACGACGGCCCGGGCGTCACCGCCCCGGTACCAGTACGGCACGGTGACACTGACCTCGTCCGCGTAGTAGCTGACCTGGACGCCGGTCGGCTCGTGCGTCAGCTCGTAGTTGTCGGCCCCCTCGAACACGGAGACCTCACCGAGCACCTGCCGCGCCGCCGCCACGATCCCGTTCCACGCCTCGGCGCGCGGACGCTCGTCGCTGTCGGCCTCCGCCGCCGCCTCCAGGGCGTCCTCCCAGGACTGGTCGTCACCTCGGGGTACGAAGATCAGGTCATAGCTCATGACGAAGGACCGTACATCCAGGCGCTTTGATTCTCCGGTGAGCAGCCGCCCACGAACTTCCGGCTGATGCGATATGGCGCAGCCGAACCGAGCCAACGCTTCTCCGGCAGGCCGCATCGCTGTTCCAGCTTCCATTGACGTCGGTCGACAAGTAACGTGAGGTATCGATCAAATCGCATTGAGTAACGTTCCGGCCGTGCCGCGACCCGGGCCTGCCGGATGAGCGAGGTGGCCCCGACATGGACGCCGACAGGCACAACCCTCGTTGCGCGAAGGCTGAAAAACATCGCTGCGTCTGCAGCGAGTGCGGCGGCTCTCAGCACGGCGTGCAGGGATGGCTCGACCTCGTCAACCAGGACGATGCAGGCCGTCGAGGGCGACGGGAGTTCTTCGAGAACAAGCTGTCCTGGACGCAGGATCGGTCACAGCGCGCGCAGAAGGACCGCGTCAACAGGGAGGTCGCCACCGACCTCGCGCGCGCCGACATCGCAGACTGGCTCGCCACCACCCCACCTCCGCACGCCGGGGGCGAGACCGAGGCTTACCCGTCCCCCGCCGAGCAGGTGACCGCGCTCGCCGAAGAGATGGCGCGCGGAGCATGGCGGGAGATCACACCGGAGCTCGATCGCGCCGCCGCAGATGCCCGGGGCGTCAGGCGCGACCTCACCCACCACGGCTGGTGTGACCTCTTCATCGCCATGGCCCGAGTCGTCGAGGCGACCCGGCGCGGCTTCGACAGCATCCCCGGTCAGGTGAAGCACATGATCCTGCGCTCGCCGCTGCAAGCCGGCCGGCCGAACGTCACCGAAGCCGTCGTCGGCCTGATCGTCGACAAGGCGTGGCGCGGGTTCCAGGTGGCGGCATTCTCCGGCGTACCGTTGCTCGACCTCATCTCCAACGAAGAAGCCTTGCGGGCCCTGCGGATCCTCGCGGTGTTCATCTGCCCCGCGCCGGCACAACACCCCGCGGTACGGCAGCATGCGCTGACACCACTCGGAGAAGACGCCACCAAGATCCTCACCGACCGGACCAGGGCCCGGCTCGCCGAGCTGTTCACCGACCCGCCACCCGACGGCGTTGCCCTGACAGGCGGATGACGGGCCGTACTCCCGGCTGCGGAACGCGACACCTCACTCCGCGCCATGGACGACCGCGCTGTCGCCGACGACACGCTGCCGGGTCAGGCGGCGGGAGAGCTTGCCGTGCCCCGACTTGGGCAGGTCGTCGAGCACCACGATCCGCTTCGGCACCTTGTAGCGCGGCAGGTGGTCGCGGCAGTGGGCGATCAGCGCGGCCGGCGGGTCGGCGGGAGCGGGCTGCCGCAGTGCCACCGCGGCGACCACCGCCTCGCCCCACCGTCCGTCGGGCGCGCCGAACACCGCCACCTCGCGCACGCTCGGGTGTTCGCCGAGCACGTGCTCGACCTCGGTCGGGAACACGTTGTAGCCGCCGGAGATGATCATGTCGTCGCGCCGGTCGACCAGATAGAGGTAGCCGTCCTCGTACCGGCCGAGGTCGCCGGTGAGGAACCAGCCGTCCCGGAGCCGCTCGGCCCAGGCATCCGGCTGACGCCAGTAGCCGGACGCCAGCCACGGCGTGCAGAGGGCGAGTTGTCCGACCTCGCCGGGCAGCACCTCGCGCAGGTCGTCGTCGACGATGCGCGTCTGCACGCCCCACGGGTGTTCCCGCCCGCACGAGGTCAGCAGATGCGCGGCGCCGGCCATCGCCCGCTCGTGGTCGGCCGTGTCCAGCACCGTCACCGGAGCCGGCACCTCCGTCGAGCCGTACACCGACGCCACGACCGGGCCGAGCCGCTCGTGTGCCCGCCGCACCAGCGACGGTGACGCCGGGGCCGACGAGTACACCACCTGCCGCAACGACGACAGGTCGCCGCCGGCGGCGCCGTCCACGAGGTCCTGGAGCACCGTCGGCACCAGCAGCATGTGGGTCACGCCGTACCGCTCGATCGCGGCGGCGACCGGACCGGGCTTGGGCGACTCGGCGATCACCACCCGTCCACCGGCGACCAGGGCGGACTCCACCAGCCGCCCGGCGGCGTGGCTCATCGGCGTGGTGACCAGGACGACCTGGTCGGGCCCCGCCTTCGTCACGGCGGCCCAGGCCCCCATCGCCCCGGCCGTGCTGTCGAAGCTGTGCACGACGCCCTTGGGCCGGCCGGACGAGCCGGACGTGAACAGGACCTGGGAGACAGCGCCCGGCGGCACGTCCACCGGGGCCTCACCGCCGTGATCGCCGGGCGGGCCGGGGTCGGCTGCGTCGAGCACGGCCACCGGCTCCACGGTCTCCTCGATGTAGTGGCGTTCCCCCGCGGAGAGCACCCCCAGCACCGGCACGTACGCAGCCCCCCGCCAGGCCGCCGCCAGCACCGCCTCCAGGTAGCCGTGCGTGTTGGCCTGCCGGACGAGGACGCGGTCGCCGGGGCCGACACCGGCCCGGGCCAGCGTGGCGGCACGCCGGGCCACCCGGTCGGCCAGTTCCCGCCAGGTCAGCTCGACGTCCCGGGCCGGATCCGCGACCGCCGGCCGGTCCGGGAACAGCAGCGCGGCGCGCCGCAGGTAATGGGCGTACGGATGCAGCACGTTCCCTCCCTCAGCTCCGGTCCAGGCCGAAGACCTTCCAGGCGTTGTCGCGCAGGAACATCCGCTCGACATCGGCCGGAAGATCAAGGGTGGACACCTCGCCGACCGCGCGGTCGTAGCGAAGAGCCGGGTAGTCGGTGCCGAACAGCACCTTGTGCGGCGCCCGGCGCTTGAGGAACCGGACGAACCGGTCCGGGTAGCGGGTGGGCGCGTGGGCCGACGTGTCGACGTACACGTTGTCGTGCTTCCACGCGAGCATGCCCATCTCCTCCTCCCACGGCCACCCGATGTGCGCGCCGACGATGGTCAGTTCGGGGAACGTGAGCGCCACCTCGTCGAGGTAGATCGGCCGGCCGGGCTCCGACGGCAGCAGCGGCCCGGTGTGTCCCACCTGGATGGTGACGGAGACGCCGAGCTCGCAGGCCTTGGCGTAGATGGGGTACCACAGCTTGCTGTTCGGCGGGTTGTCGTAGCCGTACGCGTACGGGCACACCTTCACGTTGACGAAGCCGTAGTCGCGTACCCATGTCTGCATCTCCCGCAGCGCGGCCATCGGCCGGCGCGGATCGACGGCCAGGCTGCCGCGGAACCGCGTCGGGTACTTCTCGACGCAGGCGGCGACCTCCTCGTTGCTGATCTTCACATCGTCGGCCTCGCGGATGGCGGACAGCACGGCGATCTCGACGCCCCACCGGTCCATCTCCTCGACCTGCTCGTCGATCGACCAGCCGCCGAAGCCGGATGCGCCGAACAGCGCCATTCCGTGGGTCCGTTTGGGATCGGAGTTCCACCGGTCGGAGATCGGCGGGTGGCAGGGCATCGCCCAGGCGTCCACGATGCCGTACGGGCGTTCGCTCATCTGTGCTCCTCTCGTTGCCTACACCGCCGCGCCGAAGCGCAGCGACAGTCCTCCGTCGACGACGAGCAGGGCGCCGGTGACGTACCGGGCCTCCTCGCTCGCCAGGAACAGCGCGGCGTGGGCGACGTCCCACGCGTCACCCATCGCGCCGGTCGGGCAGCGCCGGGCCCGGCGCGCGCGCAGGACCGCCGGGTCGGCGTCCGGCTGGCCGGCGTACACGGTCGGCGTGTCCACCAGACCCACCACAACGGCGTTGCAGCGGACACCGGTGGCCGCGTGTTCGGCGGCGACAGCGCGGGTGAGGTGGTTGAGCCCGGCCTTGCTGACCCCGTACGCGGTCAGCCGGTCGCCGGTCGCGCCGAGCGAGGCGACCGACGAGATGTTGACGATCGAACCGCCGCCCTGCTCGCGCATGTGCGGAACGACGGCCCGCGTGGTGAGGTACGCGGAGGTGAGGTTGATCCGGTGGACCAGGTCCCACTGCCGCGGCTCGGTGTCCTCGACACCCGCGACGACGCCGACGCCGACGTTGTTGAGCAGCACGTCGACCCGCCCGTACCGGCGCAGGCACGCCTCGACCAGCGCGGCGACTCCGTCCGGGCGGGACACGTCGGCGGTGAACGGCTCGCACTCGCCGCCTTCGGCCCGTACGATCGCGGCCGTCTGCTCGGCCGCGTCGGCGCGCCGGTCGACGGCGAGGACACGGGCGCCGGCCCGGGCGAACAGCACGCTCGCCGCCTTCCCGTTGCCCCATCCGCCGCCGAGCGATCCGGCCCCGGTGACGACGGCGACGCGGTCGCGCAGCCGCCCGGTGACGTCGCCTCGCGCTTCGGGGGCCGGCGTGGTCATCGGGCGACGTCCGGGAAGTAGGAACGCGCGATGATCATCCGCTGGATCTGGTTGGTGCCCTCGTAGATCTGGTTGATCTTGGCGTCGCGCATGAACATCTCGACCGGGAAGTCGGTGACGTAGCCGTAGCCGCCGTGCACCTGGACGGCGTCGGTCGTGACCGCCATCGCCATGTCGCTCGCGTACGTCTTGGCGATCGAGGCCAGCCGGGCGGCGTCCGGATGGCCGTCGACGTAGGCCTGCGCCGCGTCGTAGACCAGCGACCGGGCGGCGTGCAACGGGATCACCATGTCGGCGATGAGGAACTGCATGCCCTGGAACGCGGCGATCGGCCGCCCGAACTGCCGCCGCTCGCCGGCGTACCGGACGGCCGCGTCGAACGCGCCCTCGGCGATGCCGAGCGCGAGGGCGGCGACGACGATGCGGCCCTCGTCGAAGCCCTGCATCAGCAGGGGGAAGCCACCGTTCTCCGGCCCGAGCAGGTGGTCGGCCGGCACCCGGACGTCGGCGAAGACCATCTCGGCGGTCGCCGAGGCGTGCAGGCCCATCTTCTCCTCGAACCGCACCGCCTCGACCCCGGGCCGGTCGGCCTCGACGTAGAAGGCGGACACGCCGCGCGGCCCGGGACCGCCGGTCCGGGCGACGACGACGTAGAAGTCGGCGTGGCCGCCGTTGGTGATGAACCGCTTGCTGCCGTTGATCACCCACTCGTCGCCGTCGCGCCGCGCGGTGGTCGCCACGCCGCCGAGGTCCGACCCGGCTTCGGGTTCGGTGGCCGCGATCGCGCCGAGCCGGTCGCCGGATGCCACGTCCCGCAGCACGCCGGGGAGCCAGGCCGGCGCGTCGGGCCGGTCGGCCGCCCGCACCATCACCTTGGTCGGGAACCAGGTCGCGGTCAGCACGGTGGACGCGCTCGGGTAGACCTTGGAGATCTCCTCGAGGACGACAACCTCGGCCCGGACGTCGGTGTCGACGCCGCCGAACCGCTCGGGCACCACGAGCCCGGTGAAGCCGGCGCCGGCCAGGATCTTGCGCAGCTCCGGTGAGAACGTGCGGCCGCGCTCGAGTTCGGGTACGAGCGGCGCGATCCGCTCCGTCGCGACGTCGCGGGCGACCGCCGCGAGGTCCCGTAGCTCCGTTGGCAACATGTCGAAGAACACGTGTGGATCCCTTTCAGCTCAAGCGCCGGTATACGGGATATTGGAAGGGACGGGATGACCGCGACTCCGGACGCGGTGCGGCAAAATGGCAGTAAGCGGCGGAAACGAACAAACCAGCCGCAGAGGAGGACCTGTGAGTCTGACGTCGGAACGGCTCGACCGCACGCCGCTCGGCCAGCGGATCGCCGACGCGCTGCGGCACGACATCCTGTTCGGGCGACTCGCGCCCGGCACCAAGCTGGCCCAGACGCAGGTGTGCGAGCGGTTCGGCACCAGCCGGATGCCGGTCCGCGACGCCCTGCGGCAGCTGACGTACGAAGGATTCCTGACCGGCGACGGCGGCGGGCACAGCGTCGTGGCGCCCCTGCGCCGGCACGACATCGAGGACAGCTTCCTCATCGAGGGCCAGCTGCACGGCATCGCCACGCGGCGGGTCGCCGAGCGGGCCGACCCGGCCCACCTGGCCGAGCTGGCCGAGCGCCACGCACAGATGTGCGGCGCCGCCGAGGACGCCCAGCTGGCCGCCGATCTGAACTGGCACCTGCACCGGCGGATCAACCAGATGGCGCAGTCGCGCCGCCTGATCGTCGCGCTGCGGGCCCTGGCGGTCACGATTCCGCGCGATCTGCTCCTGGAGTTCCCGCAGTGGATCGACCGGGCCAACGACGAGCACGCGCAGATCATCGCGGCGATCGCGGCGGGCCGCGGCGAACAGGCCGCCGGCCTGATGCGCGACCACGTGGCCGAGGCCGGCCGCGACCTCGTCCGCTACCTGGAGAAGAAGGGCGTCGACCTGACCTGATCCGGCGGCGGTCATGGCGCCGCCGCGAGTTCGTCGGCGACGAGCAGGCAGCCGTGCAGCCCGATGCCGCACGCCAGCGCGACGGCCTCGGCGACCTGCCCCCGTGTGGCGCCCAGGTCCAGGGCGGCCCGGATGTGCTCGCGGACGACATCCGCGTCGGCGAGGGTGACCGCCGCCGCGACGGCGACCGCGATCAGCTCCCGGTCGACGGCCGGCAGCCCCGCCGCCCCGCCCGCGTCGACCACCTCGGTGTGGGCCGAGGCGAGCGCGGCGTCGACCGGCGGCAGCCCGACCTCGCCGTCCGCGGCCGGGCCGGCGAGGTCGGCGAGGATCGGCAACGCCAGCGTCGCGGCCCGGATGCCGACCGAGCCGGCCACCGCCGCCGCGTGCATGACGTGCGCGCGCGGGGCGCCGGCGCGCAGCGCGCCGGCGACGTGCATGCGCACCCCGGCCGGATAGAGGTGACCCGGCGCCGCACTCAGCGCCACGCAGATCAGCTCCTTGAGCGCCACCGGCAGCTCCCGGCCGCGCCACGGCACGGCCGCCAGACGCAGGTACGCCTCCAGCACCCCGGGTGCCTCAACCGCGATCGCGTCGAAGGCCGGCGTCCACCGTCCGCCCAGGTAGCGGTCGGCCAGGGTGCGGTCAGCCGGCATCGGCCACCACCCCGCCGCACAGCGCCTCGCGCAGCCAGTCCGGCATCGGGGCCGCCCGCAGCCGGCCACCATCGAGCCGCGACCACACGTGCACCGTACGTACGCGCACCGCCTCGCGCCGGTCGGGCCGGCGGAATCCGGTCGAGCACAGCGTGAACGAGCTGCGCCCCACCGGCCCGGACCGCAGCTCCAGGTCGACCCGATCGTCGAGACTGACCGGCGCGCGGTAGTCGGCGTTCGCGCTCACCGTGGCCGTCGCCTCGCCGACCCGCAGCAGGCCGCTCAGCGGATGGCCGATCGCGTCCAGCCAGCCGGTGTAGAGCTGCTCGTGCCAGGCCAGCGGGGCCGGGTAGTAGATGACACCGGCCTGATCGACGTCGCGCATCGGCACCCGCAGCCCGAGGCGGGCGAGCAGCGGCGCGACGCCATCAGTCACGGCCCATCCCCAGTGTCCGGGCCACCCGGTTGCGCACGAGTTCCTCGGTGATCGGCGCGAGCCGGAAGGCGCGCAGGTCCCGCCACACGTGCTCGACGCCGCCCCAGCGGGTGAAGCCGATGCCGCCCATCAGTTGCACCGCTACGTCGGCGACCCGCTGCGCCGCGTCGACGCTGCGCGACTTCGCGACGTCCGCGCCGACCGTGACCGGCGCGCCGGCCGCCCACCGCCGCGCCATGGCGTACGCGTAGTGGCGGGCCGTCTCGAGGTCCATGACCGCGTCGGCGACCTGGTGCTGGAGCGCCTGGTAGCTGTCCACGCGGGTGCCGAACGCGGTGCGCCGGGCCGCGTAGGCCAGGCCGCGTCGCAGCGCGCCGTGCGCGGCGCCGACCACGATGGCCGGGATCAACAGCCGCTCCTCCACCAGCACCGTGCGCAGCGCCGCCTTGACCGCCGGACCGGTGAACGCGTGGTCGACGGCCACCCCGTCGAGGTCGACCTCGTACGTGCCGAACGAGGACGCGAAGCTGGGCGTCGGCACCCGGGACATCGACAGCCCGGGCGCGTCCGTGCGCACGAGCGCGAATGCCAGTCCGCTCGTGCCGCCGGCCGGCGCCCCGGCCTCCCGGACCAGCAGGAAGAGATGGTCGGCCGAGGCCGCGGCGGTGCAGTAGCGCTTGCGTCCGCTGACCCGCCCGTCGTCCAGGGTGGTGTCCAGCGCGCCGAACAGGTCGGATCCACCGCCCGGCTCGGTGACCCCGAACGCGAAGCGCCGGCGGCCGGCGGCCAGCCCGGGCAGCAGTTCCTTGCGGGTGGGCTCGTCGGCCAGCGCGGCCAGCAGCGGCGCGGCGAAGCAGTTGGAGATGCCCCAGACCCAGGCCAGCACCCCGACCCGCTCGGCCAGCACCTCGGCGATGCGCATCTTCGCCACGATGTCGGCCGGTTCACCGCCGTACTCCTCGGCGATCCCGACCCGGTGCAGGTCGTGCTCCGCGACCCAGTCCCACAGGTCAGCGGGAAACTCGGTGCGGGCGGCCAGGTCGGCAGCTGTCTCGTCGTCGATCCGGGCGACGAGTTCCCGGGCGCGGTTCACCGCGTCGTGCTCAGGTCCGTCGAGCGGCTCGAGGACCTGCTCGGCGGGGGCCGCGGACGGTACGAGGGTCATGAGGGCCTCCGTCGGTCGATGAGACGGCTCCTAGCGGTCGACATACTGTATCCCGTATGCTGTTTTTGCTGAAGGGGGTCGTCATGGTGAACGTCGGATGCTTCCTGCCCACCTACTCCGCGAGCGGTCCGATCGAGCCCGCATCGGTGCTCGACATGGCCCGTGACGCGGAGGAGCTCGGCCTCGACCATGTCTGGGTCGGCGACCACTACCTCTGGAACGTCGGCATGCTCTCGCCCCTGCCGGCGCTGGCCGCGGTCGCCGCGGTGACCCGGCGGGTCCGCCTCGGCACCGGCGTCTACCTGCTGAACCTGCGTCATCCGGCGCTGACCGCGAAGGACGTCGCGACAGTCGACGTGCTCTCCGGCGGCCGGCTGGTGCTGGGCGCGGGCATCGGCGGCGACAACCCCGAGGAATACCGGGCCCTCGGCGTGGACCCCGGCCGGCGGGCCCGCCGCTTCGAGGAGACGGCCGCCGCCGTCCGGGGCCTGCTGGCCGGCAGCGGCGAGCCGTACCAGGGGCGCATCGTCGACCTGCCGGCGTTCACGATGGAGCCGCTGCCGGTGCAGCAACCTGTGCCGCTGTGGCTCGGCGGGCGCGCGTCCGCCGTCGTCGAGCGCGCGGCCCGGGGCGCCGAGGGCTGGTTCCCGGTGTGGGTCAGCGCCGGCCGCTTCCAGGCGGCCACGGACACCGTGGGCACGATCCGCGGCGACCTCTCCGGCTTCGCGTTCGCGCTGAATCTCTTCACCACCATCGCCGACACCCGCGAGGCGGCCCGCGACGCCGTGTCCAACCACCTTGCCACGGCGTACGGGCTGCCGTTCGACAGCTTCGAGCGGTACAGCGCCTACGGCACCGCCGACGACATCCGCGAGTACCTGGCCCCGTACGTCGAGGCCGGCATGACCGATGTCGTGTTCAACATCGCCGGGCCGGACCCGCGCGGGCAGCTGCGCCGGCTCGCGGCCGAGGTCGTGCCGGCGCTGCGCTGACCGGTCAGCCGAACACCGGAAAGATGTCCGGCGCCCGCCGGCCGGTGGCCACCTCGATGAGGGCGAGCGGCGGCGCCATGCCGGTCAGGAAACGCACCGTGTGCTCGGTCGCCCCGTCCGGCAGCTCCGGTTCGCGGCCCAGCGCCGCCGCGAGGTCGAGCAGGTGGACGGTGGCCTCCACGAGCCGGACGACGGTCGCTGCCCGCACCGTCGTGGTGCCCCGGCGGAAGTACTCGACCGTCTGGTCCGGCTCGGCCGCGGCCAGCGCCACCGCCGCGGGGCCGTCCTCGGCCAGCCGCCGCACCAGCGCCGCGGTACCGGCCGCGCGGGCGTCCGCCACCGCCGCGTCCGCGTTGCGGGCAGCGAGGTCCGCCGCGACGTGCTCGTCCGGCTTGAGGGCGCGCAGCAGGGCCACCGCGTCGCCGTGCTCCGGCGGACCCTCGGCCCGGCGCCGCCGCACCAGCGCCGCCAGCCCGCCGACACCCTGCGAGACGTGGGCGTAGAGCGCGGCCACGTCCCACCCGGCGCAGCGCGTCGGTGCCGTCCACCGTTCCTCGTCGAGATCCGCGCCCCAGGCGCCCCAGACCCGCCACAGGTCCCCGAGGACCTCCGTCTCCGTGCGCATGCGACTCCTCTCAGGTCACTGCCGCGAACAGGCCGATCGCGGCGCCGCCGGCGCCCAGCAGCGCCAGGCCGAACGGGAGATTCCAGCGCAGCCCGATGTGGACGGCACTGCGCCCACTCAGCGCCGACACCAGCAGGGTCAGGCCACTGAGCGGGGACAACACGAAGGCCGCCATCGTGCCCACCAGCGCTGCCGCCGCGACCAGTGCCGGCCACGCGCCCGTGCCCAGCGGGGCGAGCACCGTCGTCACCACGATGAGGGTGGTCAGCGGGTACAGCCCGGCCAGCCCCAGCACGGTGATGGCCAGCGCGCCACCGGCCAGCAGCGCCCACGCGGGCAGCCCGGCGGCGTCGAGCAGCCGGCCGACCGCTCCGTCGGCCGTCCACCGGCCGGCCGCCGCGACCACGAAGCCACCGGCGCCGAAGAGCAGGAACTGCTCGCGCCAGGAGCCGGCCTCCGAGCGCGCCAGGGCCACGGCGCGGGCCGGCAGGCGGGTCCCGCGTTCCCAGAGCGGCACGACGAGCAGGACCGCCGTCATCGTCGCGGCCGGATGGCTGAGCGGCGTAACCATCTCCAGCGCGACGAGCACCACCACGACACAGCCGATCATCGCCGCGAACCCCGCGGCAAGCCGTCCTCGCTCCGGTCGCGGCGCGGGCAGCGCCCGGGCCCGCGGCACCGGCCCGAGCGGCACCAGCATCGCGGCGACCAGGCCCAGCGCCAGCGCGTACGGCAGGAAGCCGGTCCAGGTCAGGCCGGTGAGCGTGAGCACCACGGCCAGCGGTGGCGACAGCGGCGTCACCAGGTTGGCCGCTATGAACGCGCGACACACGACTCCGGCCGAGCCCGCCTCGTCGGCGGCGGAGTCCATCGCCCGCACCGACCGGTACGCCAGGGCGACCCCGCCGAACGACAGCGCCAGCGAGAGCAGGTAGGTCAGCGTGGCCGCGGACCAGACCGCGCGGGTCCGGCGCAGCCGCACGAGGGTGACCTCGGCGATCGCCGTGTGGTAGCCGCGACGCAGCATCGGCAGTTCCAGCAGCCGCACCACGGCGACGAACGAGAAGACGCCGCACATCGTCGCGAACGCGGCCGACACGTCCGACCAGCGGGCGCCTGCCACCAGGCAGAGCGCGGCGCCGGCGAGCATCATGGCGAGCACCGTGCGGCGTACCGGCGGGCGCAGCGTGGGCCAGGCCGTCGCGGCGACGACCACCACTCCGGCGACGAGCAGCGGCGCCGTGTAGGGCCGCGCGGCCGGCACGACCAGGGTGCCGACGCCGGCGGCTGCGCTCAGCCACAGGACGGCGTCGGGCACCCCCAGCCGCGGCGCGACGCCGGCTCGGGTCATGCCCGGCCGGACGACGCCGAATCGGCAGTGAGCCGCTGCCGCAGCACGTTCTTCTGGATCTTCCCGGTGGGGGTGGCCGGCAGGGCCTCGATCACCTCGAGCCGCTCCGGCCACTTCTGCCGGGTGACTCCCATCTCGTCGAGGAACGCGGAGATCTGCGCCAGGGTCAGCTCCGCGCCGCCCCGGGTGACCACGAAGGCGCAGGCCCGCTCGCCGAGCCGCTGGTCGGGTACGGCCACGACGGCCGCCGCCTGGACCAGCGGATGGGCGGCGAGCAGGTTCTCGACCTCCAGCGCGCTGATCTTCACGCCACCGCGGTTGACGATGTCCTTCATGCGGTCGACGTACAGCACGTAGCCGTCCTCGTCGACGGTGCAGAGGTCGCCGCTGTAGTAGCGGCCGGACTCGTCGCGGGCCTCCGCCGTGGCTTCCGGGCTGCCGTAGTAGCCGAGGAACACGTGCGGCCCGGCGGTGGAGTACTCGCCGACCTCACCCACCGGCACGGGTGTCGCGCGGTCGGCCGGGTCCACGATCGTGACGTCGATGCCGTCGAACGGACGGCCGTCGCGGCCGGTCACCTTCTCCCACGGGTCGTCCGGGAAGTTGAGCGTGTGCAGCGGCGCCTCGGACTGGCCGAAGACCCGCAGCAACAGGCAACCCAGCTCCGAGCGGGCCCGCTCGACGAGCGCCGGCGCCACCCGCGCGCCGCCGGAGACGAAGTAGCGGAACGACGACAGGTCGTACGAGGAGAGGTTGTCCTGCTCGACGAGGTCGCCGATGAACGGGGTGGCGCTCACCGTGAAGGTGGCCCGCTCCCGGCTGATCATCTCCAGCGCGCGCTGCGGATCCCACTGGTCCTGCAGCACGAGCTTGGCCCCGCACAGCAGCGAGTCGTAGACGCCGAACAGCAGGCCGGTGGCGTGCGCGATGGGACTCGGCATCCAGATCGGCGTCTCCGGGCCGAGGCCGAGCGCGCCGGCGATCATCGTGGGCGGCGACAGGTCGGTGTTGTGCGTGTGCACGACGCCCTTGGGCAGCCCGGTGGTGCCCGAGGTGAAGCTCACCTTGGACACCTGGTCCGGGTGGGGCCGCAGGTGGGCGAAGGCACCGGGGGCCGGCGCGCGTTCGGCCAGGAACCGCTCGTACGGCACCATGCCCTCGCCGGCCTCGCCGAGCACGATGACGGTACGCAGGTCGGGCGCCTGCGAGCGCAGCCGCTGCGCCATCGCGACGAAGTCGAACCGGCGGTGCGTGTCCGGCACGATGTACGCCCGGGCGCCGGTGGTGCGCAGCATGTACGCGACGTCGTGCTCCCGGTAGATGGACATCATGGTGAGCGCGCGCAGGCCGGCCCGCTGGATCGCGAGGTAGATCTCCACGAACTCGATCCGGTTGGGCATCTGCACGGCCACGAACTCGCCCGGCCGCAGCCCGGCGTCCACGAACGCCGCGGCGAGCCGGTCGACGCGGTCGGCGAGGGCGGCCCAGGTGATCCGGCCGTTCTCGTCGACCACCGCGGTCCGGTCCGGGCGCTGTCTGCGGTGCCGGTCGAGGAAGTCGACGATCAACTGGTCCCGCCACTGCCCGGACGCCTTGAACGCGGCGATCCGCTCGGGGGTGTACACGTCACTGGCCGAGGTGATGACACCCGGTACGGTCACAGACATCCGAAGAACCCTCCTGACACGTGGATCACCTCGCCGGTGACGTACCGGCCGTCGTCCCCGGCGAGGAACGCCACGGCCCTGGCCACGTCGACCGGATCACCGAAGTCGGCGAGCGGGATCCGCTCGCGGTAGCGCGCCTGGACGTCGGCCGGGATCCGCTCCATCACCGAGGTGCGGATGACGCCGGGCGCGACGGCGTTGACGGTGACCGCCGGGCCGAGTTCGAGCGCGCAGCTGCGCGTGAACGCGACGACACCCGCCTTGGCAGCGGCGTAGTCGGCCTGGCCGGACGCCCCGTCCTTGGCCACCGAGGAGATGTTGACGATCCGGCCGTGGCCGCGCTCGCGCATGTGCCGGCCGAACAGCTGGGTGAGGTTGAACGTGCCGCGCAGGTTCAGCCGCATGGCCTCGTCGAACCGGTCCAGCGGGATGTCGAGCACGTCCTCGTACATCCGGCCGCGGTAGCCGCCGACCACGTTGACCAGCACGTCGACCCGGCCGAAGGCGGCGAGCGCCGCCGCGGCCAGCGCCTCGGCCTCGGCCCGGTCGGTGACGTCGCACCGGTACGGGTGCGCCGCCCGGCCGTGCGCGGTCAACCGGTCCGCGGCCTCGGCGAGCCGGCGGCCGGAGATGTCGGCCAGTACCAGTGCGTGCCCGCGTGCGCCGAGTTCCGCCGCGATGGCGCCGCCCATCGCCCCGGCCGCGCCGGTCACCACCGCGACCATCAGACCGGTCCTTTCTCGACCGCGTCACCGAGGTAGGCGGCCCGGATCCGGTCGTCGGCGAGCAGTTCCGCCGGCGGGCCGGACGCCTCGATCACGCCGGTGTTCAGCACGTAGGCGTGGTCGGTGACGCGCAGCGCCTGGTGCGCGTTCTGCTCGGCGATCAGCACCGCGGCGCCTTCCGAACGCGCGACGTCGGCGACGATGTCGAAGACGTGCCGCATGGTGCGCGGCGCCAGCCCGGCCGACGGTTCGTCGAGCATCAGCACCGTCGGCCGGGGCATCAGCGCCCGGGCGATGGCCAGCATCTGCTGCTCGCCGCCGGACAGGCTGCCCGCGGTCTGCCCGGCGCGCTCGCGCAGCCGCGGGAAGAACTCGAACAGCTCCTCCATCCGGGCCGGGATGTCACGACGGCGCATGGTGAAGCCGCCGAGACGCAGGTTGTCCCGCACCGACATGTCCGCGAACAGCTCGCGCCCCTGGGGTACGTAGGCCAGCCGCTCGGCGACGATGCGGTGCGGCGGGAAGCCGCTGACCCGCTTTCCGCCCAGCCGTACCTCGCCGCCGCGCAGCGGCAGCAGACCGGCGACGCCGCGGACCGTGGTGGTCTTGCCGGCGCCGTTGGGGCCGAGGACGGAGACGATCCGCCCCGCGTCCAGGCGCAGCGACAACTCGTGGACGACGACGATCTTGCCGTAGCCGAGAGTCACGCGATCGAGTTCGAGCAGCGCTGTCATGACTCCACCTCGCCCAGGTAGGCGGCCACCACCGCGGGGTCGCTCTGCGCCCGCTGTGGTGAGCCGTCGAAGATGACCCGGCCGTGGTCGAGCACCGTGACCGAGTCCGACAGGCCCATCACGAACCGCATGTTGTGCTCGATCAGCAGCACCGTGACCCCGGCGGCACGGATCCGGCGTACGTCGTCCATCAGCGCGGCCGCCTCGCCCGCGGTGAGGCCGGACGCCGGCTCGTCGAGCATGAGCAGCCGCGGCTCGGCGACCATCGCCCGGGCGATCTCCAGTCGTCGCTGCACGCCGAGCGGCAGGCTCTCGGCCGGGGTGTCCGCGTAGCGTTCCAGGCCCAGCGTCGCCAGCGCCGCCCGCGCGGCGTCGCGGGCCCGCCGCTCCTCCGCCCGGGCGGACGGCAGGCGCAGCCCGGTCCGCCACAGTCCGCAGACGTCGCGGTGGTGCCGCCCGACGAGCACGTTCTCCAGCGCGGTCATCGAGCGGAACATCTCCACGTTCTGGAACGTGCGGGCCAGCCCGGCGCCGACCACCTGGTGCGGGCGCAGCCGGAGCATGTCGCGCCCGGCGAAGGTGACCGACCCCTCGTGCACGGGGTAGACCCGGGTCAGGACGTTGAACAAGGTGGTCTTGCCGGCGCCGTTGGGGCCGATCAGCCCCTTGATCTCGCCGTCACGTACCCGCAGGTCGACACCCTCGAGCGCGATCAGCCCGCCGAAGCGCACGGTGACGCCGTCGGCGGTCAGCATCGGCTCCCCCACCGGACCGCCGGTCTCCGCGGGCCGCTCGGCCGGCGGCGCCGGCCGGTCGCGGACCGCGGTCACCGCGCCGGCGGTGACGGCGGCGTCGGGTGGCGGCGCGCCGGAGCGGCGGCGCCGCACCCACGCGGCGGTCCGGCTCACCCCGGAGGCGAGTCCGCCCCGCAGGAAGATCAGGACCAGCAGGAGTACGACGTAGAACACGAGCAGCGAGTGCTCACGGAACGGGGTCAGGAACTCCGGCGCGAGGACGAGGAGCGTCGCGCCGAGCGGCGGGCCGACGAGCGTGCCGAGCCCACCGAAGAGCACCATGGTGAGCTGCTTGACCGACTCCCACAGGTTGAACGCGGCCGGGTCGAGGAATCCGACGGTGATGGCGAACATCGCGCCGGCCAGGCCCGCGTATGCGGCGCTCACCCCGAAGGCGAGCGTCTTGTACCGGGCCACGTCGACGCCGAACACGGACGCGGCGATCTCCTTGTCCCGGATGGCCCGCCACGCCCGCCCGACCCGGGAACGCACCACGTTGCGGACGAAGAGCAGGCTGAGCAGCGCGGCGACGAGGACGAGGTAGTACAGGTTGCGGTCGGCGAGCGGGAACACCCCGACCACTGCGGGCGGTACGGCGATGCCGCGTGGCCCGTTGGTGACCGATTCCCAGTTGAAGATGACGCTCTGCACGATGAGCTGGAACGCCAGCGTGGCCAGGGCCAGGTAGTGCCCCGCGATGCGCAGCGCCGGCAGGCCGACCACGTAGCCGAGCAGGGTGGCGAGCAGGACGCCGGCCAGCGCGGCGAGCGGGAACGGCAGCTCCCACCGTCCCATCAGCACGGCCGTGGTGTAGGCGCCGACCCCCATGAACGCCGCGTGCGAGATGGAGATCTGCCCGGAGAAGCCCATCACGACGTTGAGGCCGACCACGGCGATGACGTAGACGAGGACCACTGTGGCCAGATAGGTCCGGAACGGTGGTAGCAGCAGCGGGAGCGCCAGCAGGACGATTCCGACGAGGAGCCATGCCGCGGCCCGGGCTGCGCGTGGCAGACGGCCGTCGCCGGCCGTCTGCGGCGCCGGCGCCGGGACGGTGGCCGCCGGGGCCTTCTCGGTGCTGCCTACGGTCTGGTTGCTCATCCGCTCAGACCCTCCGGACCACGCGGCGGCCGAGCAGGCCGGCCGGCCGCACCCACATGACGACGAGCAGCAGGCCGTAGACGACCACGTCGACGGCTGCCTGGTTGAGGTAGACCTGGGTGAAGGTCTCGATCGCGGCCACCGCGACGCCGCCCATCACCGCGCCTTGGAGGCTGTCCAGGCCGCCGAGCGCCGCCGCGACGAATCCCTTGACCAGCAGCAGGCCGATCTCCGGTGAGACGTCTGTCGACGGGGCGATCAGGACGGCGGCGACAGCGCTCACCGCGCCGGCGAGAGCCCAGGTGACCATCAGGGCCCGGCTCAGGTTGATGCCGACGATCTGGGCGCCGACCCGGTTCTGCGCGACCGCCTCCAGCGCGCGCCCGTACGTGGTGTAGCGGAAGAACAGCAGCAGCGCGGTCACCACGACGACCGTCGCGCCGAGCACCCACAGGTTCTGCGGTGTGATGCGTACACCGAGGACCTCGACCGGGTCGCGGGACAGCACCGGCGGGAACGGGAAGTGGTTGGACTGGTAGCGCAGGACGGCGAGCTCGCGCAGCAGCCCGCCGACCGCGAGGCTCGCGACGACGAACGTCCACGGTGAGGCGCTCATGATCCGGCGGAACACCGCGCGGTCGATGACCAGCCCCATCAGCGCGCCGCCCAGCGGCGCCAGAATCAGCACCAGGTAGAGGGGCAGGCCGGCGGTCAGCAGGGCGAGCGCGATGTACGCGCCGGCGAGCACCCAGTCGCCGGCCCCGAAGTTGACCAGGTCGGAGGACTTGAAGACCAGTACGAGACCCAGCGCCACGAGCGCATAGATCGCGCCGAGCGTGAGCGAGTTGACAAGCAGTTGGATGACTGTCACATCAGTACCTCGCTTGCGCCGCGGGCCCGGCCGGTGCGGCCGGGCCCGGGAGGGGTTGAGTCAGGAGCCGGAGACCTTGCCGGCGATCTGGGCGAGGCCGGCGTCGTCCACCGGTACCGCCTTGCCGCCCTGGACCCGCATCCAGACCAGGTCGACGAAGCACTCGTGGCGTTCGTTGGCGCAGCTGACGTTGGGGCTGATCGGCGTCGGCCTGGCGTCCTTGACGGCGGCGAGCGCCTCGATGAACTTCTCCGCCGTGAGGTCCTTGCCGGCCTCCTCCAGCGCGCTCTTGAGCAGATAGGCAGCGGTGTAGGAGAAGTTGTCGGCGTGGTTGGGCCGTCCGGTCGGCGCCGACGGGTACTCGGCCTTGTACTTCTGCAGGAACTCGCCCTGCGCGCCGGTGGTGTCGGTGAGGAACTGCGGCTCGTACCAGTTGAACAGCCAGTCCTCGGCGGCCGCCTCGTTGCCCGTCCAGACGGTGGCGTTGGCCTGGCCCGCGTCGCCGACGAACTGGGCCTTCAGCCCCAGCTCGCGAGCCTGCCGCAGGATGATCTTCGCGGCCGGGAACAGGCCACAGTTGACGACGACCTGCGGGTTGGCGTTACGGATCGCCACGAGCTGGCCGGTGAAGTCGTTGCCGGCGGCCGGGTACGTCTCGTTGGCGACCACCTGCAGGCCGCTCTTGCCCTGCAGCTCGGTCGCGACCTGGGCGCACAGCGTGCGGCCCCACTCGCCGTCCTCGTGCAGGATCGCGACCCGGGTGGCCTTGAGGTTGTCCGCGACCATGTCGGCGATGCTGGGCGCGACCCACTTGGTGGAGACGGCCTCGCCGTGGAACATGTTGTTGACCTCGGGGGTCTTGCGGGCGGCCTCGCTGCCGGAGAAGCCGTTGTAGACCGGCAGTCCGCTCTGCCGCAGCTGGTCGGCGACCGCGAGGAAGGTCGTGCTGCCCGTGCCGGCGTACACCATGAACGGCTTGTCCTGCTGGATGATGCGCCGCGCGACCTGCTGGGCCTGCGCGACCTGGAACGCGTCGTCGTGGAACTCGAACCGGATCTTCCGGCCGTGCACACCGCCCGCGGCGTTGATCTCCTTGACCGCGAGGGCGAAGCCGTCGCGGTTGCCGAGGCCGACCCAGCTGGCCGGACCGGTGATGGGGCCGAATCCCTGGATGTAGATCTCCGTGTCGGTGACGCCCTGTGTGCTGACCTGCGTGCCGCCGCCCTCACTCGAGGTGGTTGTGCAACCCGCAAGCGCCAACGCCAACAGGGCGATCGCCGTAACCGACTTTCGCACCATGAGCTGCCTCCAAACTGTGGCCGCGACGGCGGACGACGCGGAAGGCGTCGGGTGAAGCCGTCGCTCGCCAGGCCGGCTCCGAAGGTCACCGGGCGGAAGAGCACCAGCTCATCGCCCTGTCGGCCGGACTCGTCGCCTCAACCGGGCTGCCTCAGGAGCATAGGAAAAACGGTATCCAGTGTCCAGTATTCAGTTTTCCTCGACCGTGCCGATCGACCGAAGACGTGCCACGTCATCCGCCGTTCGGCCCAGCTCGGCCAACACCGCGGCGGTGTGCTCGCCGACCCGCGGCGCCGGCCGTCCGGCCGATAGCGGGGTACGGGACAGCCGCGGAGCCGGCGCCGGCTGCCACCGGCCCGCCGCCTCCTCGAACACCCCCCGGGCGACGTTGTGCGGATGGTGCGGCGCCTCGGCCAGCCGCAGCACCGGGCTGACGCAGGCGTCCCGCCCCGCGAACCGCCGCGCCCACTCGTCCCGGGTGGACGTCGCGAACCGCGCGGTCAGCGCGGACCGCAACGCCGGCCACCGGGTCCGGTCGTGCTGCGGCCACACGGCCGGGTCCAGGCCGACGCCGTGCAGCATCTCCACGTAGAAGCGCGGCTCCAGCGCGCCCACCGCCACGAATCCGCCGTCAGCGGTCTGGTACGTGTCGTAGAAGGGGCACCCGCCGTCGCTGAGGTTGGCCTCCCGCTCGTCCGTCCACTCGCCCATTGCGGCCAGGCCGTACACGAACGAGCCGAGCGACGCCGCTCCGTCCAGCACCGAGGCGTCGACCACCTGACCCAGCCCGGTCCGCCGCCGGTCCAGCAGCGCGGCCAGCACGCCGATCGCCAGGAAGGCCCCGCCGCCACCGAAGTCACCGACGTAGCCGGGCAGCGGTGGAGGCGGGGCGTCCGCCCGCCCCATCCCGTGCAGCAGGCCGGCGACGGCGAGGAAGTTGAGGTCGTGACCGGCCGCGGTCGACAGTGGCCCGTCCTGGCCCCAGCCGGTCATCCGCGCGTAGACCAGCCGCGGGTTGCGGGTCAGGCACACCTGCGGCCCGAAGCCTAGCCGCTCGGCCACGCCCGGCCGGAAACCCTCGACCAGGACGTCGGCGCCGTCGGCGAGGTCGAGCAGGATCTGCAGGCCCGCGTCGTGCTTGAGGTTCACCGCCACCGACCGCCGGCCCCGCCAGCAGCCGGCCATGAGCCGGCCCAGATCCGCCGGATCCGACGGGGCCCGGTCGACCCGGACGACGTCGGCGCCGAGGTCGGCCAGGAGCATCACGCCGTACGGCGCGGGTCCCAGTCCGGCCAGCTCCACCACGCGGACACCCGTCAACGGTCCCGCCATCTCGCGTACCTCCTCAGCGTGCGGACATACCGCCGTCCAGGTAGACGACCTGCCCGGTCATGTAGCGGCTGGCGTCGGACGCCAGGTGGACCACAGTCGGTCCGATCTCCGCCGGGACGCCGAACCGGCGGGCCGGCACCCGCGCCAGCACGCGCTCGGCCACCCCCTCCTCCGCCAGCCGGTCCCGGTTGATGCCGGTCGGGAAGTAGCCGAGGGCGAGGCAGTTGACGCGGATGCCGTACCGGGCCCACTCCACCGCCCAGCCGCGGGTGAGCTGGAAGACGGCGGCCTTGCTGGCGCCGTAGTGAGACAGTCCGGACGTTCCCGAGCGGCCCATCACCGACCCGATGTTGACCACCGCGCCGCCGCCCCGGTCGCGCATGTGCGCGGCGACCGCCCGGGCCGGCAGGAACGTACCGATCACGTTGGTCTCCAGGACCCGGCGGAACTCCGCGACGTCGAGCTCCAGCGCCCTGTGCTCCGACGCGACGCCGGCGTTGTTGACCAGCACGTCGATGCGCCCGTACCGGTCCACCGCCGACCGGGTGAGGGCGTCCACCTGCGCCTCGTCGGTCACGTCGCAGACCACCGGCAGGGCCGAGGCGCCCACCGACTCGACCAGTGCGCACGTCTCGTCGAGCGCCGCGCGGTCGCGGCCGGCGGCCACCACGGCGGCGCCCGCCCCGGCCAGTGCCAGGGCGGACTGCCGGCCGAGCCCGCGGCTGGCGCCGGTGACGACCGCGACCCGCCCCGACAGCGGCGTCATGCCGACCGCTTCGCGAGCTGCCGGGCCAGCACCAGCCGGTTGACGTCGTTGGTGCCGTCGTAGATCTGCGTGATCTTCGCGTCGCGCATGCACCGCTCGGCCTCGAACTCGCGCATGTAGCCGTAGCCGCCCATCAGCTGCACGGCGTCGCCGGCGACCCGCATCGCGACGTCGGAGCAGTAGACCTTCGCCGCGGCGGCCTCGACCGCCCGGTTCCCGTCCGGCGCCGCGTCGACGAACCGGGCGAGCCGCTGCACGATCAGCCGGGCGGTGACCACGGCGATGTACATGTCGGCGAGCCGCAACTGCACGGCCTGGAACTCCCGCACCGGCCGGCCGAACTGCCGCCGCTGCCGGGTGAACCCGTCGGCGATGTCGTACGCGCGCTGCGCGATGCCCACCGCCTGGGCCGCGGTGCTGATCCGCGCGTCGGACAGCACGTGCACGGCCGTGTGGAAGCCGACCCCCTCGGGTCCGAGCCGGGCCGTCGCCGGCACACGCACCTCGTCGAACGCCAGCTCGACCGTGTTCGACGCGCGGATGCCCATCTTCGCCAGTGGCCGGCCGGGCCGTACTCCCGGTGAGCGCGCGTCGACGACGAAGACGCTGATCCCGTCGCGTCCCGGCGACGTACGGGCGAACAGCGTGATCAGGTCGGCGACGCCGCCGCTGGTGATGAACATCTTCCGGCCGGAGACGACGTACCCGTCGCCGTCGCGGACCGCCCGCGTCGCGAGCGCCGGCACGTCGGTGCCAGCCTCCGGCTCGGTGATGGCGATCGCGCCGAGCGCCCGCCCGGCGGCGAGGCCGGGCAGCCACCGGCGCTTCTGCTCGTCGTCGCCGACGGCCAGGATCGGCAGCATCGCGTGGGTCTGCGTGATGAACGCGGTGGTGGTGGCCGCGCAGGCCCGCGCCAGCTCCTCGGTGACCAGCGCGTACTGGCGCATGCCGGCGCCCTGGCCGCCGTACCGCTCCGGGATCAGCAGCCCGAACAGCCCGGCCTCGCCGAGCAGCCGCATCGACGAGTGCGGGTACTCCTCCGCCTCGTCGATCCGCCGGGCCTCCCCGGCGATCCGCTCCCGCGCCAGCCGCCGGACCAGGTCGCGCAGTGCCCGGTCCTCGGCCGACAGCTCGATGTCGTCCATCGTGGACATGGCCGCTACGACGTCATGGTGAGGCCGCCGCTGACGCTCACCGTCTGGCCGGTGATGTACGAGGCGGCGTCCGAGGCCAGGAAGACCAGGGCGTTTGCCTGCTCGACGGGCTCGCCCATGCGCTTGAGCGGCACCGCCCGCACCATCTTCTCGATCACCCGCTGGTCGGTCTGGGCCCGGATGAGCGGGGTGTCGGTGGGCCCGGGCGAGATCGCGTTGATCCGCAGCTGGTGCCGGGCGACCTCCCGGGCCAGCGACTTGACGAAGCCGATCACGCCGGCCTTGGCCGCCGCGTACACCGTCTCCCCCATGGTGCCGACCTTCCCGGCGTCGGAGCTGGTCAGCACGATCGACCCGGAGCGCCGCTCGATCATGTGGTCGAGCACCGCCCGGCACAGGAAGATCGACCCCATCAGGTTGATGTCGATGATCCGGCGCCAGTACGCCTCGTCCTCGTCCACCAGGAACGTCGTGTCCGACCACCCGACCGTGCTGACCAGAATGTCGATGCGCCCGTACTCGGCCAGCACGTCGCGTACCAGGTCCTCGGTCTGGTCCCGGCGGGTGATGTCGACAGCGAACGCGGAGGACTTGGCGCCCGCCTCGACCAGCCGGGCCGCCGTGTCCTGCGCCCCGGCGAGATTGATGTCGGCGACCGCCACTGTGGCGCCGTTTGCGTGGAACACCTCGGCGGCCGATGCCCCGATGCCGCTGCCGGCGCCCACCACGAGCGCCACCTTGCCGTCACACCGCACCTGCGTCTCCCCTCACTTGCGGAACTTGCCGAACTGCGGCGGGCGCTTCTCCAGGAAGGCGCGGGTGCCCTCGTGGAACTCCTCGGTGCCGTGGATGAACGAGATCATCTGGTTGCCGTGCAGCACCGACGGCCACAACTGGTCGGACTCGTAGTTGAGCGAGATCTTCGCGACCCGCAGCGCCTGCGGGCTGAGCGTCAGCATCCGGTCGCACCACGCGCGTACCGTGGTGTCGAGTTCCTCGACCGGCACGACCTTGTTGATCAAGCCCATGTCGAGCGCCTCGCGCGCGGTGTACTGCTCGCAGAGGAAGATGATCTCGCGGGCCTTCTTCTCGCCCACCATCCGCGGCAGCAGTTGCGTGCCCCACCACACCGGCACCGAGCCCATCTTCGGCCCGGACTGCCCGAAGCGGGAGTCCTCGGAGGCGACAGTGAGGTCGCACAGCATCTGCAACTCGTTGCCGCCGCCGACGGCGAAGCCGCGCACCCGCGCGATGATCGGCTTGCCGCAGCCGCGCATGACCAGGGACAGGATCGTCGTACGGCGGGCCATCTGGATGGCGCCGGACTCGTCGGACGCCTCTTCCCAGTGGATGTCCCCGCCGGCGCAGAACGCCTTGTCCCCGGCGCCGGTCAGCACGATCACGCCCACCTCACGGTCGGCCTCCGCGGCCCGGAACGCGTCGATCAGCTCGTCGAGCGTCTCCGACCGGAAGGCGTTACGGCGCTCCGGCCGGTTGATGGTGATGGTCGCGACGTTGTCGGCGACCTCGTACAGGATGTCGCTGTAGCTGCTCATGCCTCTCCCTGGTTGCTGGGGAATCTCGGGGCCACACGTCGGTAGAAGGCGTCCAGGCCGGCCCGCGCGTCGGCGGAGGCCATGTGGGCCAGCGCGATCGGGCGTTCGGCGGCGAGGGCCGCGCCCACGTCGAGTCCGGCGCCGGCGGCCAGCGCGCGTTTGATCGCCGCGCTGGCGAGCGGACTGCGGGTGGCCAGGAGGGCGGCCATCTCGCTCGCCCGGGCGACGACCCGGTCGGCCGGTACCGCCTCGTTGGCCAGGCCTGCCGCCACGGCGTCGGCCGCCGGGATCTCCTCACCGGACAGCAGCAGCCACCGGGCCCGCCGGTCACCGATCAGCCGGGGCAGGCGCTGGGCGCTGCCCCCGCCGGGGAAGAGCCCGTAGCGGGCGTGCTGGTCGCCGAGCCGGGCGTCGTCGGCGACGACCGCGACGTCGCACACCTGGAACAGCTCGAAGCCGCCGGCGAAGGCGATCCCGTGCACCGCCGCGACGGTGGGCCGGCTGCACGCCGCGACCGCGTCGAACGCGTCGTGCCAGTCCTGCATGAAGGCGGCGAACGCCGCCGGGTCACCGACGATGTCGCCGAGGGCGTGCATGTCGGCGCCGGCGCTGAACACCCGGCCGTTGCCGCGCACGACGACCGCCCGCACTCCCGGGTCGGCCTCGATCGTGGCGATGTGCTCGCGCAGCAGCCGCAACGTGGCCGGGTCGATCGCGTTCAGCCGGTCGGGACGGTTGAGCACCAGGTGGGCGACTCCGTCCGCGCGTTCCAGTAGCACTTCCTCGGGCATCAGTTCCTCCTCCGCGAGGGCTAGGTGTCGATCCGCCGCAACTCGCGTCGGAAGCGGGCCGCGTTCTCGACGTAGGCGCGCACCGCGTGTGCCTGCCAGTCCTCCTGGCCGGCGGGCAGGTCGCGCAGGCGGGCCGGTACGCCGACCGCGAGCCGTTCGGGCGGCACCTCGGCGCCCTCCCGGACGAGCGCGCCGGCGGCCACCACGCTGCCGGCGCCGATCCGCACCCGGTTGAGCACGATCGAGCCCGAGCCGATCAGGCACCGGTCGGCGACCGCGCAGCCCTCCAGGTGCGCCAGGTGCCCGACGACGCAGTCGGCCCCGATCTCCGTGGGGTGGTCCGCCACGCTGTGCAGGACCGTTCCGTCCTGGACGGAGGTCCGGGCGCCGACCCGGATCACGCCGTAGTCGCCGCGCAGCACCGCGCCCGGCCACACGCTCGACTCCGGTCCCAGCTCCACCGAGCCGATCACGACGGCGTCCGGGTGCACGTACGCCGACGGGTCGATCCGCGGCGTCCGGTCACCGAGCGCGTACAGAGGCATCGCCGTCCGCCTTTCCGTGCAGCCGGCCGAGGAACGTCCGGGCCGGGTCGTACCGGCGCAACGCGGACAGCTCCGCGGACGTCGGATCCGGCTCGCGGGCGACGCCGCGGGCGATGTCGAGGTCCCAGCCGCAGCCGGCGCGCAACCGCTCGACCGCCTCGGCGTCCGACTCGCCGGAGCGCGCGACGAACGCCGTCGCCACGAACCGTCCGTCCACCCGCTCCAGCACCCCGGCGGTGGAGACGACGGTACGGACACCGTGACCGGGCGACGTCACGTACGGCACCCGCCGGACCAGGCGGTGGCTGCCGTGCGCCACTGTCACCAGCACCTCCTCGGCCGAGGTCGCGATGTCGTTGGCGCCGCCGGAGCCCACGATGTAGCTGCCGTCCTCGGCGTACGTCGAATTGGTGTTGCCGTCGGCGTCGACCTGCCCGGCGCCGATCACGCCCAGCGACCGGGTGGCCGGCCCGCCGACGAACGCGCCGAGCACGGTGGCGACGTCGGTGAGCAGTGCGCACGTGGGCAGGTTGCGGTGCGCGAAGATGAACGGCTCGCCGGGGCGGGGACGGTAGCCGAACATGCCGATCTCGGCCATCAGCTCCACGTCGGCGCCGACGGCCTGCAGGCCGGTGACCGCCAGCCACGAGGCCAGGTTGGCCTGGCCGACGCCGGCCAGGACCGCGTCGAAGTCCTGCTTGCGGACCCGCCCGGCGATCCGGCGGGCGGCCGTGACGACCATCGCCTCCGCGTCGGTCCACCGGTCCGGCGGATCGGCCGCGGCGGTCAGCGTCGAGCGCCAGCCGTCCTCCTCGGCCTGGGCCCGCAGCGCGGCTATCCGGTTCGGCCCGAGTTTGGCCAGGTAGGCGTCGTGGTCGGCGGTGCCGAGCAGCCACTCGTCGATCCACCGGCGGAACTCGGCCGGGTCGTTGGACGCCCGCACCACCTCGGCCATGAACTCCTCGTCCGGCACGTAGCCGGCGACCCCGTCGAGGCCGGGGTTGAACAGCCCGTACGGGTGCGAGCCCAGGGGCACCTCGCAGACCGCGAGGACTGCGTGCGCCGGTACGCGCACGAGGGCCGCGTGCTCGCGGATCGTCTCGGTGTCGACGATGCGCTCGACGGAGGCGATCGCGCCGCGCCGCGCCGCGAGCGCGCCCCACGCCCCCTCGCCGTACGGCGCGGAGAGCACCACGTTGCCGGCCCGGTCGGCGGCCACGCCGTGCAGCAGCACCACGTCGGGCCGGAGGGCGGCGACGACACCGGACGGCGGCCCGCCGAACGGGTCGGCCACCTCGGCGAATCCGCGGCCGTGCAGCGCGGCGCCGAGGTCGCTGCCGGCGAGCGACCGGACGGGCAGGTGCGGCACGCCCAGCGCGGCGGCCATGAGGCGGGCCGTCAGCGACCACAGCGACCAGCTCTCCACCTCGATCCGGCCCTCGCGCACCGCCCGCTGGAACGCCCGGTTCGGGCGGGGAGCGGGGAGGTTCTCGCCGGCGAACGAGGCCACCAGACGGTCGAGCACGCCGAGTTCGACGAGCGCGTGCTGGCTGCTGACCAGACCGGCGGTGACCAGCGTCAACCCGGCGGGCCGGCCGGCGAAACGGCGGACCAGTTGGTGCAGCGCCGCGTTGGGGCGGGCGTCGGCGTACGCGACGTGCACGACGTCGCCCGGGCGCACGTGCGTCTCGACCGCGGCCGCGAGCGTGCTGACCTTGTCCGGCGACCGTCCGTTCGGACCCGCGCCGGTCGCCGCCGTCACGCCGCCGCCCGCGCGGGACCGGCGTCGGTGACCACGGCGACGCAGGCCAGCGATCCCGGACCGCCGAGCGCGTGGGCCAGACCCGTGCGGGCGCCGGGCACCTGCCGAACGCCCGCGCGGCCCCACACCTGGTCGCACACGTCGACGACCATCCGTACGCCGGTCGCGCCGATCGGGTGCCCGCAGGCCTTGAGGCCGCCGCTGGTGTTGACCGGCAGCGCGCCGCCCGGCCCGGTGGCGCCGCTCAGCACAAGGTCACGCCCCTCCCCCTTGCCGCACAGGCCGAGGTCCTCGTAGTTGACCACTTCGGTGATCGTGAAGCAGTCGTGCAGTTCGACGACGTCGATCTCGTCGAACGGCCGGGTGACGCCCGCCTGCTCGTACGCGCTCGCGGCAGCCGACCGGGTGGACTCGAACCCCAGCAGGTCCGAGCGGGAGCTCGTGTTGGCGGTGAAGTACCCGAGGTCGTTGGACATCGCGATGCCGCTGATCGCGGCCGCCCGTCGACCGCGGGAGTCGGATTCGCGCACCAGGACCAGCGCCGCCGCGCCGTCGGTGGTCGGGCAGGCGTCGAGCAGGCCGATCGGGCCCGACAGCGGCGGCGCCGCCTCCACCTGTTCCGCCGAGACGGCCCGGCGGAAGTGGGCCCGGGGGTTGAGCTCACCGTATGCGTGGTTCTTCATCGCGACCGCCGTCATCGCCGGTCGCGGGTCCCCGTAGACGGCCCGGTACCGCTCGGCGACCAGCCCGAAGATGCCCGGCGCCGTCCGGCCCTTGCTGAGCACCGGATGACCGCGGTTGACGTGCTGCATGACGAGGCTGCCGCGGGGGCCCACGTCGCGCATCTTCTCGGCGCCGACGACCAGCGCGACGTCGCACGTGTGCGCGCGCAGGGCGGCCACGGCCTGCCGGATGGCGTCCAGTCCGGACGCGCAGTACGCGGCGACCCGGGTGACCGGCCGTCCGTGCATGCCGATCGGCTCGGCCAGCGACGTGCCGGCGTTGCCCTCGTCGGAGTAGGTGTAGGCGAACGCGGTGCCGAGCCAGGCCGCGTCGACGTCGGCGAGCGTGATGCCGGCGTCGGCGGTGACCGCACGCACCACGTCCCGGACGAGGTCGGCGTAGCCGCGGTCGAAGAACTCGCCGAACTTCGTGCTCGCCGCGCCGATGGCGACGACGTCTTCACCCATCGAGATCGACCTTCCAGAAGTAGTGCGGCAGGCCGGATGCGGTGTGCAGCCGGCGGAGCACGAGCCGGACCCGGTCGCCGACGGCGAGCCGGCGTGGCACGTCGCGAACCGCCTGCCCGAAGAAGCGGCCGCCGCCGTCGAGGTCCACCACGACCATCTGCACCGGGTCGGACGAGTCGAAGAGGTGGTCGACCGAGTGGGTCGCCACGACGCCCGTGCGCCGCAACGGCTGGTCGGCGACCTCGAACGACCCGCACAGCTCGCAGACGCCGGCTCGCGGGAACCCGATGCCGCCGCAGTCGGAGCATCGATAGCCGGTGGGTCCGAGCAGGGCCGGCATCTCCCGCCAGAGCTCGGCCGGCGACGTCCACGGCCCGGGTGCTTCGGTGGCGCGACCGTGCCAGGCGGCGAGGCCGTACGCCTTCGTGCCGCGCGCCGCGCTCGCGGCCGGCTCCGCGGGTTCCTCCGCGGCGTCGGTGCCCGCGGTGAGGACCGCGCCGCCGCCGCCCCAGCCGAGGTCGAGGACGGCCACCGCGCCGTCTGGTCCGGCGGCGCGCAGCCGGTCGAGCGCGGTGAGCAGCGCGTGCGCGGCCGAGGCGCCGGGGCCTCCCGTGCCGCCGCCGGCCTGCCACACCGAGGGCACCTCCCACCGCTTGGCCCAGCGCGCGCCGCGCAGCCGGGTGCCGCACGTGACGACGACACCGGCGAGGTCGGCGGTGGTCCGTCCGGCGGCCTTGAGCAAGTCGGCGAGCAGCGCGTCGCCCTCGACCGCGACGAGCGCCTCCTCGACGAACCGCGCGTCCTGCTGGTCCGGTGCCGGACCGGTACGCCACCTGTCGAATGTCAGCGTGTGACGGGCGGCGACCGCGGCCACCCGGGCCACCCGTGGCGGGCCGAAGCGGACGGCGGCCGCGGCGGAGGCCGTCGCCGGCGCGCCGGCCCCGGCCGGGCGGCGGTGGTCGACCAGCAGGCCCAGGCCGGGCTGCGCCAGCCGGGCGGCGAGCGCCAGCAGGTCCGGTGCCCCCGCGTCGGGCGCGAGCGGAACCACTGCCGCCGGCTCCCCGAGCACGCCGGTCGCCCGGGCGTGCGCCACGAGCGCCCGCGTCTCGATGTCACTGTCGGGCACGCGAAGCAGTACCGGGCCCTCCGCCTCGACACGGGGCAGGCCGGTCAGCGACTCCCACATGAGAGTGAACGCGTCCTCGTCCGGGCCGGGCACCGAGACGTCCGGCGAGCTCGCTGTCTCGCGCGTCAGGTAGTCGTCGAGCCGGTATGCCGGCACGTATCCGGAGACATCGGCAATCCCCACCTCATGCACGCTCGGCCCCTGTCCGTCGTGATCGGTCGTGGGCAGACTGTATACCGAATCCCGGATACGGGCAACGGAAAATGGCGCTAGGGTGTCGTCCCATGACAGACGTTCTCGGTGTGGGCCTGGTGGGTCTCAGCGCGAAGGGCGGCTGGGCCGCACGGGCCCACCTGCCGGCGCTCGCCGCGGTGCCCGGCTACGAGCTGCGGGCGCTCGCGGCCAGCGACGCCACCGCGGCGGCCGAGGCCGCGCGACGGTACGGCGTCCCCCGGGCGTACGCCACCGTCGAGGACCTGGCGGCCGACGAAGGTGTCGACCTGATCGTCGTCGCCGTGCGGGCCGACCGGCACCGGGCCTGCCTGCTGCCGGCGCTCGCGGCCGGCAAACCCGTGCTCTGCGAATGGCCGCTGGGCACCGGCCTCGCCGAAGCCGAGGAACTCGCCGCCGCCGCGCGCGGGACGCGCACCGCCGTCGGTCTCCAGGCCCGGTCGGCGGCGCCGATCCGGTACCTGCGCGACCTGATCGCCGACGGCTACGTCGGCCGGGTGCTGTCGACCACGATGACCGGCGCCGGCGGGCTGTGGGGACCGACCTACGGCTCGTACGCCGCCTACACCCTCGACCCCGCGTACGGAGCGACGCTGCTGTCCGTGCCGTTCGGACACGCCGTCGACGCCCTGTGCGCCGTCCTCGGTGAGCTGCGGCCGGTACGCGCGCTGACCGCCAACCGGCTACCCCGGGTACGCCACGCCCGCACCGGCGAGATCGCCGAGAAACGCACCGACGACCAGGTCGTGGCGGTCGGGCTCGTCGACGACGACGCCGTGGCGACCGTCCACTACCGGGGCGGACCGGCACGCGGCGACGGACTCCGCTGGGAGATCACCGGGACCTCGGGCGAACTGCTCGTGACCTGCCCCGGGCACCTGCAACACGGCCCCGTCCGCATCCGCGGCGGGCGGGACGACGACCGCGAGCTCACCGACCTGCCCGTCCCGGCCCGCTACGACCGCTCATCCGGCCTGGCCGCGCCGGCCGGTCCGGTCGCTGAGGCGTACGCCCTGCTGGCGGCCGGCGACGGCGCCGTACCGGACTTCGAGCACGCGGTCCGCCGGCACCGCATGCTCACCGACATCGCCGAATCCGGTCGAGCCGGATAGGCCGTGTCGGGCCATACTCGCCCCCATTGGGCATGGCAAATTCGTGAATCCTCCCCGGCACCGGATACCGTGCACACGTTCACCACGTGAGAGAGGCGGACAGGTGGGCATCGACAGCAGCGCCAGCGCCCGAGCGGTGATCCAGCGAGATCCGTTGGGCACCCAGATCGCGGCCGCCCTCCGGCAGGACATCTTCTTCGGCCGGCTGCTGCCCGGCACACGACTGTCGCAACAGGAACTCTGCGAGCACTTCGGCACGAGCCGCATGCCCGTGCGTGACGCCCTGCGCGAGCTGGTCTACGACGGCCTGCTCGAACTCGACGGCGGCCGCCACACAGTCGTCGCGCCGCTGAACAAGGCCGACCTGCGCGACTCGTTCCTCATCGAGGGCATGCTCAACGGGCTCGCCGCGCGGCGGGCGATCGAGTTCGCCACCGAGGCGGACTACGCGGTCCTCGAAGACCTGCACCGGCGCATGGAGAGCTACCACGAGAACTCCGAACGCACCAACCTCGCCGACCTCAACTGGCAGTTCCACCGGCACATCAACAAGCTTTCCGGGTCCCGCAAACTGATGGCCGCGATCAGGGTGGTTTCGCTGAACGTGCCGCGCGACTACCTGCTCGAAGTGCCGCAGTGGAGGAAGCGTTCGAACGCCGACCACGAGGGAATTCTCGCGGCGATGCGGGCAGGCGACGGGGAACGGGTCGAGCACATGATGACCGACCATCTGGTCAGCTCGGCCGAAGGGCTCATCGAATACCTGACGTCCAAAGGCGTGCGTCTCACGTAGTACTCGGCGGCCGCAACGCGCCTCGATCCGTCGGACGACAGCGGCATCGCGTATCGGCCCTCGCGCCGATTCACTGACCGTGGCTCGCCCGCGTTCGCCACTCGTCCAGGCGCGTACCGGCGATGCGGGCGCCGTCGGCGGGAACCAGCGAGCGTTCGGCCACCGCGGCACCGGTCAGCGCCTCCGCCACTCCTTCGCCGGTCAGCGTGTTCACGCCGGTCTTCGGCGACGCCGCCACCGCTTCGTGGCCCTGGGCATCGAGGATCTTCACGAGCTTGGAGCCGATGTCGTCGCGCCGGAGGCCCTACCCGCCAGAGGCGTCGCCCCGGTCGGCCTCCGTGAAGCGTGGGAGCAGCGGCCAGACAGGGGTGAACATCTCGTCCTGCCAGCCCGGTCCCAGCGCTCGGCTGACATTGACGTACACCGGCCCGTGGGACGTGTTCAATCGCCAGTTGTCCCATTGGTCCAGATCGTGCTCAGCAAACCGCGCCAGCAAGCGGAACATGGTTGCCACTTCGGAGTCGGTGAGCGGGCCTCCTGGCTGGTCTCCCATCTCAGCAGAGTGTCACCAGCGGGCCGATCGCACCAGGCCGGAGCCCGGCGTCGGCAAAGCGCGCGCCGGTCGGCGGCCGATCCAAAGCTCCGGTCGCGGACATGCTGTGGCCGGCAGTCGCGTCGCTGCGGGCGAGGCGGTGCGGGGGGGTGCCGGGAGCTGCTGGCCGAGTTCGCCGTACGAGAGGCGCGGGCCGCCGCAGACCGGGAACGGGAGGCGCACCCGCGAGTGCAGCAGGAGCGGTTGCGGCTGGCGCGGGAGTTCCAAGATGCGGTCGCGCACCCGATAGCGGCGGTGAACGTGCAGACGGGAGTGCCTGTGGCCGCCTTCGACCAGCGTCCAGACGCGGCGCGCGGCGTTGGCTCAGGCACGGGCATCCAGCCGGGACGCCCTGCGTGAGCTGCGGACCACGGCGGCGCTGCTGCGCCACGCGGTGCCCGGTGACTCGACCGATCCCGCCCCGCGCCTTGGCCAGCTCGATGAGCTCTGGCGCGACTGCCCGGTGGTGGCAGTGGAGTCAATGGGCTCGACACCGCCCTGCCGATCTACTATTCGCCCCGACACGGGATTGACGTCGGCCACACCCCATCGGCGGCGCCGACCTGCGGTTGGCCTACGTGTATCGACGTCGGGTCGGCACACGTGAACCCACGCACGTGGCCCAGCGCGCTCGACTGCGACCCGGTCGAGGACCTGCTGCGGCCGGCGGAGGTGAGCGAGAATGCCGCCAGGCTCCGAGGGGACGGACAACGAAGCGCGAGGCGCTTGCGGCCGCGACAGAATTTGCTGCTGACAGTTTCGACCTGATGGAGACACGCTTCAGCTGCGCCGAGCAGGGCCAGTGAGTCGGCAACCCGCGGATCCATCAGTTGATGCCCGATGTCAGGCCGATGCGAGGTGGCTTTCATCAAGCCAGTCCCGGAGCCCCCGTCGGCGGGGTCTGCGCGTTCGGGCAGCGGGCGTAGTCTTCTCGCTGACGCCGCCAATTCGTAGTGCGCCCACTGGATCGCAGGGAGAGCGATGGGGAACGATACCCAGTCAGCACTTGGCACGACACCCCAATCGCTAGCCGAGGTTCGGGAGATCTTCGGCGAGCGGTTCGTGGCGGCACGCGTCGAGGCCGAGGCGGATGCCCGCGACCTACTCGACAAACGCGCTGGCTCCATGAGCGTCGACGAGGCATTGCAGCTGGGGCGGCTGTTCAACCGGCATGAGAAGACCGGCCAGGTGCGCCTGGACCGGTTTTCGCCCGGCTTCGCCGGGGCCGTGATGAACAAGCTGACCGAAGACATCGACCGGTTCAACCGCGTAGTCGCGGAGCTGTGGTCCTCTCCGGCCGACGAGGCATTGGCGTTGCTCGGCCGCATGTTCACCGACCGTTCGGTGCTGCCCGGTGCAGGCTCGTCGTTGCCGAGCATGCTGCTGTATCTTCGCGATCCGGAGCAGTTCGGGGTCTGTATCAATGCCACGATGAAGGGCCTCGCTCACGTATCGGGCAAGACGTTCCGAGCGGACGGTCAGGTCGGCTACGAGCGATTCTGTCAGGCCCTGCGGACGTGGCGTGAACAGTATGGTGTCGCGCCACAAGAAGCGGACGCGGTGCTCACAAACATCATGCGGGCCGCCACCGCACCAAGCGTCGCAGGGCCCGTTGCCAAAACAGCGACGGTTATCGACGTTCCTCCGAGCGGACGACTCACCGTTGAACAGGTGGCAGACCAGTGCTTCCTGCCCGTGGAGCAGATCGACAAATGGGTTGCGGCGCTACACGGACCGATGCGTCAAGCGGTGTTCTTCGGGCCCCCTGGGACCGGGAAGACGTGGGTCGCCTTGAAGCTTGCCCATCACCTCGCGACCTCGCCCGACCATGTCGAACTCGTGCAGTTCCACCCGGCATACTCTTACGAAGACTTCGTCGAAGGCCTGCGGCCCGACTTGGCCGACGGCGGCGCCCTGCGCTACACCCCGCGCGATGGGGTGTTCTTGAAGCTGTGCGAGCGGGCACGCAAAGGCCCACCCGATGACGTGTTCGTGCTCGTCATCGACGAGATGAACCGAGCTGACCTTGCTGCCGTCTTCGGTGAGCTGCTCTTCCTGCTCGAGTACCGGGCTGTCAAACCAGCAGTGCTGCCGTACTCGCAACGGCAGTTCTCGGTGCCGCCCAACGTCATCATCCTCGGGACCATGAACACGGCAGACCGCAGCCTCGCACTCGTTGACTTCGCCCTGCGCCGCAGGTTCAACGCCTTCCACCTGCACCCCAGCGATGACGTTCTCACCAGGTGGTCCAGCGTGCGCTCCGACGTGGACGCCGACCTGCTGCTCGGCATGTTCCGGATGATCCGCGACCGAGTTGGTCGCCAGTCACCGGTCAGCCCTGGCCACTCGTACTGGATGGTCGAGCAGATCGACGCCGCAACAGCCGAGACCATCTGGTCCTACCAGCTGTACCCGTACCTGGCAGAGCACTGGTTCGAGCGGCCAGAAGATCTGGACCGGTTGGACGTCGATATCCGCGCCCTCATCGCCGAGCGAAGCTGAATGCTGCACCTGCGCGAATACAAGGTCAGCCGGGTCGCGCTCACCGAGCGGGAAGCCGGCGAACTGGGACGGCTGACCCGCGGCTCGGCGGCCCGACGGGACGAGCCCCGGATCATCCAGCAGATCCTGCCGTCTGGGGAGCCCGGGCTCTATGACGTGCAACCAGGGCCGTACGTTGGACGATTCACGCTCGGTTCCCTGCGCACGGTCGACATCGCCAGCCGCTTTCCATTCGCGGATCTCCGTGAGCTGCTGCAGCTTGCCACACGCCCGCCCGTGCTGCTACGCGACACCGCAGCCGCTGGCAGCGCCGGCCGTGGCCTGGTCGATCTCATCGCCACCGCTTTCGCTCGGGAGACAGAGCGCCTGGTCGGATTTGGCTTAGCCAAGGAGTACCAAGCTCGAACCTTCACCCGATCGCCCTACCCTGGCAGCCCCGATGTGACTACCCACCTCGCCAAGTATCTCGGGCGCCCCGATCGCCTGGTAACCAAGGCCAAGCGCCTGACCCAGGACATTCAGCTCAACCAGACCATCGCCGCCGCGCACCGAGTGCTCCTACAGCAGCACTACCCCGATCAGGCGCTGTCGGCCCGGCTGCGAGCACTCAGCCCATGCCTCGCGTCGATCTCGCAAGTCGCAGACCCTCAACGACTGATGCAGCGCCGCCCGACCTTCATACCGTCGCGATACCAAAATGCCTACGCGCTGGCATTGCTCGTCCTCGCCGGCCAAACCGTGCTTCCGACCGCCGCCGGTGCCTCCGGCGTCACGGTCCTGTTCAACATGACGAAGGTCTGGGAGACCTACGTCGGCCACTGGCTCGCGAACCAACTACCAGCCGGACACCGAATTTCAGCTCAACACCCCGTGGCGCTCACCGACGACCCACAGCCCATGACCGCGTACGCGGACTTCGTCATCCTCGACGAACAGCACAAGCCCGTGGCGGTTTACGACGCCAAGTACCGGCACTGGCAGGCCAAACCGAAGGCCGACGAGCTCTACCAGCTGAGTACCTACGCCCGCCGACTCCACGTGCAGCGAGCTGCACTGCTCTACCCGGGCCATGAAGGCCAAGGCAGCCACGTCACCGTCGGCGACCTCTGGATCGCCACGATAGGCGTGCCGGTTCTCAGCTCAGCGCTCGCTGCCGCCCAGACTCACGGCGGCTGAGTCAGCTCAAGCGCCACAGCCGACTCCGGCGCAGCACCCGGCCCACACCTCTTCCAAGTGGAGGTCGAAAGCCGCCGCCCGCTCATCCGGCGATTGTGCTACGTCAGGCCGCTCATGGAGGAGGTCGTGCGTGCTGCGATTTACGGACTCGACCACTTCGCCAACGCGGTCTCCCGAACCAGCAGTCCGGGCCGTTCAGGCAACAGTTACATGTCGGAGCCGCTGGCAGCCCGGAAGTCCATGGTCATCATCGGTGCCGGATTGCAGCTGGCACCCAAGTGATCACCGCGCTTACGCCCACCGCGGCCGGCTCCAACGGGATTGTCCAGAGCAATCACGCCGGGGCGTAGCGGCGCACTCCGTCGACGTCGGCAGCCTTCAGCCGCCCCTGCGCCACCAGCAGGTCGAGGTGGGCGGCCGTCTCGGTGACGGCAAGCATCTGGTTGAACAGGTCCAGGTCGGCGAAGGCACGCTCCCGCCTGGTCCAGGTCAGTTGACCCGCCGCCTCGTAAGCCGTCGTCGCGTCACGCACGACCCCGCACGCCTGGTCGAGTCGCTTCGCGTGATGGTGCAGGAGTTCGTCGACGCGCGCGTGGACACTCGGGCCGACTGGGCCGTGCGCGGGCAGCATCCGCTGGTCGGGCAGAGACCGGACCAACCGCAACGAATCCAGGTAGTCCCCGAGTGGCAGCGCCGCGGCCGCCGCCTCGAAGCCGATGGACGGTGTGATGTGCGGAAGGACGTGGTCGCCGGTGAACATCAGCTCCGCGTCGCGATCGAGGAAGACGACGTGCCCACGGGTGTGTCCCGGGGTCGCCACCACCCGCAGGGTCCTGGTCGGTAGGACGACGTCGGTTCCCCCGGCCAACCAGTCGTCCGGCGCCGCCCAGTCCGTCGGATCATGCCGCGCCGACTCGGCCCGCGCGCGCAGCGCTTCGACGATCTCGCCCGCACCGCATCGCATCAGCGCCTGCCAGTGTTCGGACATCGGCCGGTGGCCCGGAGTCGACAGCTCGCGGATAGAGGGTTCCTCGCCCTCGCCGAGGCTCACCGTGGTGCCGAACTCGCGCCGTACGGCCACCGCCATCGCGTAGTGGTCGCGGTGCACGTGCGTCACGAGGAACCGGCGTACGTCCGCAAGGCCCGCGCCCAGGGCAGCCAGGGCCGCGTCCAATGCCTGTCGGGCCGCCGTGATGGCCCAGCCCGAGTCGACCAGCACGAGGCCGTCGTCACCGGCCAGGGCGTACACGTTCACCGATCGCAGACCGTCCTGCGGTAGCGGCAGCGGAATGCGGTACACCCCGGCGGCCACCTCGAACACGCCCGGACGCGTCCAGTCCGACGTCACGTCATCGGGCTCGACCCGCATCGCTGCTGCCCCCACCATTCGCCGTCCTCCATCCAGAGCATGACCGACACGACTGTGTCACTTGCGCTTGCGGATCTCCTCGGCGGCCTGGGGGACGACCTTGAACAGGTCGCCGACCACGCCGTAGTCGGCGAGTTCGAAGATCGGCGCTTCGGCGTCCTTGTTGACCGCGACGATGGTCTTCGAGGTCTGCATGCCGGCCCGGTGCTGGATCGCCCCGGAGATACCCAGCGCGACATACAGCTGCGGAGACACCGTCTTGCCGGTCTGGCCGACCTGGAACTGGTGCGGGTAGTAGCCGGAGTCGACTGCCGCGCGGGACGCGCCGACCGCGCCGCCGAGCAGGTCGGCGATCTCCTCGACCAGCTTGAAGTTGTCCGCGTTACCGACACCCCGCCCGCCGGACACCACCACAGAGGCTTCGGTCAGCTCGGGGCGGGAGCCCTTCTGCTCCGCGACCCGCTCCACCACCTTCGCCAGCTTGTCCGCGTCGGTGACCGACACGGTCAGCTGCTCCACCGCCGGGCTGGCCGCGGCCGGGACCGGGTTGAGCGAGTTCGGCCGGACGGTGACCAGCGGCAGACCCTTGGTGACCTTCGCCTTGACGATCGTGGAGCCGGCGAACGCCACCTGCGTGGCGGTGCCGTCGGCGGCCAGGCCGACCACGTCGGTCAGGATGCCGTTGTCCAGCTTCACCGCCAGCCGCGCGGCAATCTCCTTGCCCTCCTGCGACGACGCCAGCAGCACCGCCGCCGGCTGCACCCGCGCGACGAGGTCGGCGACCACAGTCGCCTTGGGGGCCACCAGGTAGCCGTCGATCTCCTCACCCTCGGCCGCGTAGATCTTCTCCGCGCCGTACTCGCCGAGCTTGGCGCTCAGCGCCTCGGCGGCGCCGGCGCCACCGAGGACGACCGCGCTCGGGGTGCCCAGCTCGCGGGCGAGGGTGAGCATCTCGAGGGTGACCTTCTTGACGCCGAACTCCCGGGTGGCTTCGACGACGACGAGAACCTCAGACATGTCAGTGACCTCTCACACGAACTTCTCGGAGGCGAGGAACTCGACCAGCTTCACGCCGCCGTCGCCCTCGTCGGTGATCTTCTCGCCGCCGGAACGCGGCGGGCGCTTGGAGTGCTCCACCACCGCGCTGGTGGCGCCGTCGAAGCCCACCTCGGCCGGGGCCACGCCCAGGTCGCCCAGGGAGAGCGTCTGCACCGGCTTCTTCTTGGCCGCCATGATGCCCTTGAAGGACGGGTACCGCGGCTCGTTGATGGTGTCCCAGACGGAGACCACAGCCGGGGTCGAGGCGGTGACCACCTCGTAGCCCTCCTCGGTCTGCCGCTCGACGGTCAGGCTGGACCCGTCGACGGTGAGCTTGCGCGCGCCGGTCAGCGCGGCCACGCCCAGCCGCTCGGCGATCATGTGCGGCATCACCTGCACCCGGCCGTCGGTCGACTCCGCACCGCACAGAACCAGATCGGCGCCCAACTGCCCGAGCGCGGCGGCGAGGACCTTCGAGGTGGCCACCGCGCAGGAACCGTGCAGGGCGTCGTCCACCACGTGGACGGCCTTGTCCGGGCCCATGGACAGCGCCTTACGGATCGACTCGGTCGCCCGGTCCGGACCCATCGTCAGGATGGTGACCTCACCACCGTGCGCTTCCTTGATCTTCAACGCCTCTTCGATGGCGTACTCGTCCATCTCATTGATGACGTTGTTCGCCGAACCGCGGTCGACGGTGTTGTCGTCAGAACGCAGGCTGCGGTCCGCGCCCGAATCAGGCACCTGCTTGACGAGTACGACGATATTCATCGCTTCGATCACCTTTCCTGTCTCGCGGCGTCACGCATGCTCCGGGCGTCCTGGCCACCGAGGGAGTCACTGCCCACCTCGGCATTGTGCGCGTGCGCAACGTGGTGCAGCCCGAACACCGAATCCATTCCGTCCCGCAGGCCCATGAGGTCCTCGGCCTGGTTGACCGCCTTCTTGGTCAGCGCGAGACCCAGACGCGGCATCTGCGCGATCCGTGCGGCGAGCCCCATGACCTCGGCCTCGAGCTCGTCTCTGGCGACCACCCGGTTGACCATGCCCAGCTCGGCGGCGCGCGCCGCCGGCATCCGGTCGCCGGTGAAGAGGAACTCCTTGGCGAAGCGCGGACCCATCACCCACGGGTGGGCGAAGTACTCGACGCCGGGGATCCCCATGCGGACGACCGGATCGGCGAAGAACGCGTCGTCCGAGGCGACGATCAGGTCGCAGGACCAGGCGAGCATGAGGCCCCCGGCGATGCACGCTCCCTGCACCATCGCGATCATCGGCTTGGGCAGCTCACGCCAGCGGCGGCACATCCCGAGGTACACCTCGGACTCCCGGGCGAACCGGCTGTCGGCCCCGGCCTTGCCCACATGGTCCCACCACAGTCCGGCCCGCCGGTCGAACGACGAGTCGATGTCCCGGCCCGGCGTACCGATGTCGTGGCCGGCCGAGAAGTGCTTCCCCGCGCCCGCCAGGACGATGACCTTCACCTCGTCGTCCGCGGCCGCGCGGTAGAACGCGTCGTCGAGCGCGTAGGTCATCGCCGAGTTCTGCGCGTTGCGGTACTCCGGCCGGTTCATCGTCACGACGGCCACCGGCCCCCGCGTCTCGTACCGGACGACCTCCGCCGCCGCCTGCGGGGCCACGCCGCTGGTCTCGCTCATCTGGATCTCCTTCTCACGGGTCGGTGTACGTCGTGCGGGGCCGGCGGTCAGGACGCGGGGCGCACGCCGGTCAGGCCGACACCGAGGTCGTCCAGCAGAGCCGCCCGGTGCCAGGCGGCGCTGCCCCACGACGACTCCAGAGCCCACGACCGCTTGAGGAACAGGTGCAGGTCGTACTCGGTGGTGTAACCGATCGCGCCGTGGCACTGCAGGGCGGCCCGGCCCACGACGTGCGCCGCCTCGGACGCCAGCGCCTTGGCCGTCGCCAGGGCGCGCAGCCGGCCCGGAAGGCCCGCGGCCAGTTCGAACCCGGCCGTCGCCACCACCGGTACGGCGAACTCCAGGTGCAGCAGCGCCGTGGCGAGGTGGTGCTTGACCGCCTGGAAGCTGCCGATCGGCACCCCGAACTGCTCCCGGGTGCGGACGTGCTCGACAGTGAGGTCGAGCATCCGCCGGGACAGCCCGATGAGCTCGGCCGAGGTCGCCAGCACCCCGCGCTCCCAGGCCAGCCGCACCACCTGCGGGTCGTCCACTGCCGCCACGAGCCGCGCGCCTGCGTACCCGGTCAGGTCCAGCGCGACGTCCACCGACGGCGACGTCGAGACCGCCGCGTCGGACACGTCGAGAATCTCGATGCGCCCCGTCCCACCGAAGCCGCCGCGCAGCACCAGGTCGACACCGGAACCGAACGCGACATGCCCGGTCTCCGCAGGGTCGACGCCGACCGTGAGGCCCCCGTCGACGAGCTTCGCCAGCAGGTCCGGAGCGCCCGCGGCGAGCACCGCCGGGGCGACCGCGAGGGTCGCCGTGAGCGGCAGCGGCGCGGCGGCGTACCCGATCTGCGCGAAGACCGACACGAGGTGGTTCTCGTCCAGGCCCAGCCCTCCGTCGTCCTCGGCCACGAGCAGCCCCGCAACGCCGAGACCGGCCAGGCTCTCGGCCAGTGCGGCCACCTGCGCCGATCCGGCTCCGGCGCGTACCGTCTGCGGCGGGCACCGGTCGGTGAGCACCTGACGGACGACCGCCTCCAGCTCCCGCTGCTCGTCACTCGGAGCGAAACGCACGCGTGATCACCTCCTCGGCAGACCGAGCAGGCGCTCGGCGATGATGTTGCGCTGGATCTCGTTGGTGCCCGCGTAGATCGGGCCCGACAGCGAGAACTGGTAGCCGCGGGTCCACGGCCCGTCGACGAGCGCGTCCGGGCCGAGCAGTTCCAGCGCCGTCTCGTGCAACGCGATGTCCAGCTCGGACCAGAAGACCTTGTTGAGGCTCGAACGTGCGCCGGCCGGGCGACCCTCGACGATGTCGGTGACCTGAGCCAGCGTGAACTGCTGGTAGGCGTGCGCCTGCATCCACGAGCGCGCCACCCGGTCGCGGAGCAGGTCGGTCGCCGCTTCGCCCCGCTCGCCCGCGAGCGCCACGAGCGCGGCTGCCGCCTTGAGGAAACGCCCCGGTGAGCGCAGCGTCAGTCCCCGCTCCGAGCCGGTCGTCGACATCGCGACCGACCAGCCCTGGTCGACGCCGCCGAGGACCGCCGAGTCCGGTACGAACGCGTTCTCGAAGAACACGTCGGCGAAGCCCTCGTCACCGTCGAGCCGGTCGAACCCGCGCACCGTCACGCCCGGGGTGTCCAACGGCACGAGGAAGTACGTCAGTCCGCGGTGCCGCTGCGCCTGCGGGTCGGTACGGAACAGCCCGAACAGGTGGGTGCAGAACGCGCCCCGGGTCGACCAGGTCTTCTGCCCGCTCAGGCGCCACCCGCCGGCCTGCTCGTCCCGTACCGCCCGGGACGTGATCCCGGCCAGGTCGCTGCCCGCGCCCGGCTCGGACCAGCCCTGGGCCCACAGGTCCTGCGCCGCCGCCATCCGCGGCAGCAGCTCGTCCTGCTGCTGCTTCGTGCCGAATTCGAAGATCGTCGGGGCGAGCAGGAAGATGCCGTTCTGCGTCACCCGCTGCGGCGCGCCGGCCCGGTAGTACTCCTCCTCGAAGATGAGCCACTGCCAGATCGAGGCCTCGCGGCCGCCGTACTCCTGCGGCCACGACACGACCGACCACCGGTCCGCGTGCAGTGCCCGCTCCCACTCCAGGTGGGCGGCGAAGCCCGCCGCGGTGTCGCCGGAGGGCAGCGGCTGCCGCGGTACGTTCGCGGTGAGCCAGTCGCGGGCCTCCGCACGGAACTGCTCGTCCTGTGCCGACCAGGTCAGATCCATCTCAGTCCCGTCCCGTCCCGGCGGAAACCGTCGCCGGCGTGTCGCGGTAGCGGCGTAGTTGCGTACGCGCCACCGTGCGCAGGTGCACCTCGTCCGGGCCGTCGGCGATGCCGAGGATGCGGGCGCTGGCCCACATCCGGGCGATCGGGAAGTCGTCGGTGACCCCACCGCCGCCGTGTGCCTGGATCGAACGGTCCAGCACGTTGCGGGCGACCCGGGGCGCGACGACCTTGATCGCGGCGATCTCGGTCGCGGCGCCCTGGATCCCGACCTGGTCGATGAGCCACGCCGCCTTGAGCACGAGCAGGCGCGCCTGCTCGATCTCCATGCGGGACTCGGCGATCCAGTTCCGCACCACGCCCTGGTCGGAGATCGGACCGCCGAACGCCTCGCGGGCCGTCGTCCGGCGCACCATCAGCTCGAGGCCCCGCTCGGCCATGCCGACGCAGCGCATCGCGTGGTGGATGCGGCCCGGGCCGAGGCGGGCCTGGGCGATGGCGAAACCCTCGCCCTCGGCGCCGAGCAGGTTCGTCACCGGCACCCGTACGTCGTCGAACCGGATCTCGCAGTGGCCGTGCTGGTCGTGGTAACCGAAGATCGGCAGCGACCGCAGAATCGTCACCCCGGGGGTGTCGACCGGTACGAGGATCATGGACTGCTGCCGGTAGACGGCCGCCTCCGGGTCCGTCTTGCCCATCAGCACGAGGATGGCGCAGCGCGGGTCCGCGGCGCCGGTCGTCCACCACTTGCGTCCGTTGATGACGTACTCGTCGCCGTCACGCACGATCGAGGTGGCGATGTTGCGCGCGTCGGAGGAGGCCACGTCCGGCTCGGTCATCGAGAAGCCGGAGCGCATCGTGCCGTCGAGCAACGGGGCGAGCCACCGCTGCTTCTGCTCGGGCGTGCCGAACATGTGCAGCAGCTCCATGTTGCCGGTGTCCGGCGCGGCACAGTTGATCGCCTCGGGGGCGAGGTAGGGCGAGCGTCCGGTCTCCTCGGCCAGGTAGGCGTACTCGACGTTGGTGAGGCCGGACAGGTCGGGCAGGAAGAGGTTCCACAGCCCCAGCGTGCGCGCCGTCGCCTTCAGCTCCTCGACGACCGGCGGCAGGACGTGGGACACCCCGCCGTTCTCGCGGGCCGCGGCGGCGAGCTGGGCGGCGTACACCTTCTCGGCGGGGTAGACGTGCTCGGTCATGAACGTGCGCAACGTCGCGAGCAGTTCGCTCGCGCGCGGGCCGGGGCCGAGGTCCATCCGGGTCAGGTCGGTCGCGTCGGCCACCGTCACTCCTTGCCTGTGTTCGTGCGGAGGGCGATCTTGCCGCGAGCGCCACGGTTCAGCACCGTGCCGAGCGCGCGGGCGGCCTCCTCCAGCGGGAAGACCTCGCTGACGTGCGGCCTCAGCCGGCCGGCGGCGATCCACTCCAGCACCGTCGTCATGTTGGCGGCGTTCGCCGCCGGGTCGCGCCTTGCCCAGGCGCCCCAGAGGACGCCCAGCACCGCGCCCTCGGTGAGCAGCAGCCGGTTGAGCTTGACCTGCGGGATCGTGCCCGCCGCGTAGCCGACGGTGAGGAATCTCCCGGCCCACGCGAGGGTGCGCAGCGCCGCGGTGGCGGCGTCGCCACCGACGGGGTCGTAGACGACGTCGGCGCCGGCGTCGCCGGTCAGCGCGCGCACCGTCGCGGTCAGGTCGTCGTAGCCGATGGCGTGGTCGGCGCCGTGCGTCAGGCACAGCTCACGCTTGTCCTCGCTCGACGCGGCCGCGATCACTGTCGCGCCGAGGGCCTTGCCGATCTGCACGGCGGTGAGGCCGACGCCGCCGGAGGCGCCGAGCACGAGCAGCGTCTCGCCGGCGGCGAGGCGGGCCCGGTCGACGAGGCCGTGGTAGGACGTGCCGTAGACCACGGGGATCGTGCTCGCCTCGACGAGGTCGACGCCGTCGGGCAACGGGTGGACCATGCGCGCGTCGACGAGCACCTGGGTGGCGTAGCCGCCGATGCCGCAGAAGCCGACGACGCGGGTGCCGACGGGTGGGCCGGTCACCCCGTCGCCGAGCGCCGCGACCGTGCCGGCGACCTCGCAGCCGGGCACGAACGGCAGTTCCGGCTTGGTCTGGTAGGTGCCGGCGACGATGAGGCCGTCGGGAAAGTTCACCCCGGCGCCGGCGACGTCGACGAGCACCTGCCCCGGTCCGGGCTGCGGCTGCGGCCCGTCGGTGACCGTGAGCACCTCGGGACCGCCGAGCTCGCGCACCACCATCGACCGCACGGCTCAGCCCTCGCTGCCCGGGCGCGCCGCCTTGTCGGTGCCGGCGAACTCGTCGCGGATCCGGTCGGCGACCCCGGTGAGGTTGAGCTCGAAGGTGAAGCCCTGCTCGAAGCGGTAGCTGCGGTTGACGTCCCACAGGTCGATGCCGTTGAGCGAGGCCTTGGCGGCGCGGATCACCGTGGGGTCCTTCTCGGCGATGCTGGTCGCGACGGCGAGCGCCGTCGCGCGCAACCGCTCCCGGGGTACGACGCTGTGCACCGAGCCGTACGCGTGCAGCTCCTGGGCGGTGGCGGTGGCCGAGGTGTAGACCATGGCGCGCATCCGGTGCTGGGGCACCATCCGGGACAGGTGGGTGGCCGCGCCGAGGGCGCCGCGGTCCACCTCGGGCAGGCCGAAGGTGGCGTCGTCGGAGGCGACGATGACGTCGGAGTTGCCGACCAGGCCGATGCCGCCACCGAGGCAGAAGCCGTGGACGGCGGTGACGACCGGGACGGGGCACTCGTAGACGGCCTTGAACGCGGCGTAGCAGCCGCGGTTGGCGCCGAGCAGCGCGGTGAAGCCGTCGGTGTGCTGCATCTCCTTGATGTCGACGCCGGCGTTGAAGCCGCGGCCCTCGGCGCGCAGCAGCACGACCCGCACCGACTCGTCGGCGCCGGCGGCGTCGAGGGCGGCGGCGAGCGCGAACCAGCCGGCCACCGGCAGCGCGTTGACCGGCGGGTTGTCCACGACGATCTCGGCGATCCCGTCGGCGTGCACGGTCGTCGTCACCGACGGGTGGCTCGTGGGGTTCATCCCTGCTCCTCGGTGGTCTCGGGCCGCTCGCCGGCCTCGACGGCGACGTCGAGGGGCAGCACGAATGTCGCCCACGCGGTGACGGCCTTGTCGCCGCTCTGCCGCCGGCAGGTCAGCTCGACGTCGACGCGGCCCTCACGGCCGTCCTCGCTTTCGAGCACGTAGGTGCGCAGCGGAACGCCGTCGAGGGTGAGGACGTCGCCGGGCCACACCTGGGCCAGGAACCGGATGCGGAAGTCCCGCACGTTGGGGCCGCCGAGCCAGTCGGTGGCGTAGGTGCCGAGCAGGCTGGCCTGCCACATGCCCACCGAGAAGGGGCTGGGGAACCCGGCCGCCTTGGCGAAGGCCTCGTCGTGGTGGATCGGGTTCATGTCGCCCGAGGCGCCCTGGTAGCGGACGAAGTCGGTGCGGGTCACCGGGCCGTACGTGCGCGCCGGAGGGGTCGCCGGGACGGGCAGGACGACCTCGATCGTACGGGGACCGGCGGTGGCCGTCGTGTCGCTCATGCGGACGCTCCGTCCCCGGTGGCCGGCGGGCGGGCCGTCTCGACACCGGTGAGCTTGGCGCGGGCGACGAGACGCCCGGTCTCGTCGTGGAAGTCGGTGTACATCACGGCGAACGTCATCTCCCCGCCGCGACGCCCCACCTTGGTGTAGATCTCGCCGATGCGCGACTGGCAGGTGAGCCGGGTGCCGGCGCGGGGCGGCTCGCCGAAGAAGGTGTACTGCTGCTCGGCGTGCAGGCCGCGCTGCTGGTCGAGCTCGACCGCGGACCACGGGTTGGAGTCCTCGCCCTGCCAGAAGAACGTCGTGGTGAGGAACGTCGGCTGTACGACCGGGTTCTCCTCCCGCAGGTAGTCCGCGTCAGCCGCGCCGGTGGCCAGCGCGAACTCGCGGATCTTGCCGCGTTCGACGTCGAGCCGGAAGGGGGCGCCGGTGACGCCCTGCGCGTCGGGGTTGGCCACGACGTGCTCCTTTCGTTGGTCCGCTGCGAGCCGGCACGGTCGCCGGCGCGCAGCGGGTGGTCACGGGTGCTGGCTCGAGACGGACACGACCTCGCCGGTCATGTACGACGAGTAGTCACTGGCGAGGAAGACGATCACGTTGGCGATCTCCCACGGCGTCGCGGCCCGGCCGAACGCCTCCTGGGCCGAGAGCTGGGCGAGCAGCTCGTCGCTGGTCACCTTGGCCAGATGGGCGTGCATCGCGATGCTCGGGGACACCGCGTTGACCCGGATGCCGTGCTCGGCGACGTCGAGGGCCGCGCAGCGGGTCAGCGCCATGACTCCGGCCTTGGCCGCGGCGTAGTGCGCCTGCCCCTTCTGGGCGCGCCAGCCGATGACGGAGGCGTTGTTGACGATGACCCCCCTGCCGGCCGGGATCATGTGCCGCAGCACCGACCGGGTCGCCTTGAACGTCGAGGTCAGGGTCACCGACAGCACCGAGTCCCACTGTTCGTCGGTCATGTCCTGCACCGCGGCGGTGCCGCCGAGGCCGGCGTTGTTGACGAGCACGTCGATGCCGCCGAACTCGGCGGCGACGGTGTCCATGAGGTGGTCGAGCTGGGCCTGGTCGGTGACGTCGCAGGGCACCGCGAGCGGCCGGGTCCCGGTGAGGCGCTCGATCTCGTCGGCCGACGCGGCGAGACGGCGCTCGTGGCGGTCGCTGACGGCGACACGCGCGCCTTCCTCCGCGGCGCGGCGCGCCGTGGCGAAGCCGATGCCGGTGCCGGCCGCGGCGGTGACGAGCACCGAACGCCCGGAGAGCAGCCCGTGGGCCGGGCCGGCCCAGTCGGTGTGACCGGTGTCAGACACGGGCGGCCATCTCCTTCGCGATCTCCTCGACGGTCCAGCGGGCACCCTTGTCGATCGTCCAGTCGTAACTCCACGGCGCGCAGCGGCGGATCTCGCCGCCCTTGGCGTAGTACACCTCGCCGGTCACCGGCACGTCGGCGGTGAGCAGCCAGGCGACGAGCGGGGAGACGTTGCCCGGGTGGTAGACGTCGAACACGGCGGGGTCGGCCGGGGCGGCGACCATCTCGCCGATGCCGGGCAGGTCCTGGGTCATCCGGGTACGCGCGACCGGGACGATCGCGTTGACGCGTACGCCGTAGCGGCTGATCTCCTGGGCGAGGATGACGGTGAGGGCGGCGATGCCGGCCTTGCCCGCGCCGTAGTTCGTCTGCCCGACGGCGCCGATGATGCCCGAGGTCGACGAGACGTTGACGATCGAGGCGACCGGCTGGTTGCCGGCCTTGGACTCGGTGCGCCAGTGGTCGGCGAACACCCGGCACGGCGCGAACGTCGCGCGGAGCTGGCCATGGATGACCGCGTCCCAGTCGTCCTCGCTCATGTTGACGAACATCCGGTCCCGCAGGATGCCGGCGTTGTTGACGAGGCCGTCGACGCGTCCGTAGGTGTCGCGGGCGAGCGCGAGCAGCTCGCGGGCGCCCTCGGTGGTGGCGACGTCCGCGGTGCTGGCCACGGCCCGCCCGCCGGCGTTCGTGATCTCGGCGGCGACGGCCTCGACGACAGAGGGGTCGCTGCCGGTGCCGTCGGCGGCGGCGCCGGTGTCGGCGACGACGACCGAGGCGCCTTCGGCGGCGGCGAGCAGGGCGTGCTCACGGCCGAGGCCGCGGCCGGCACCGGTGACGACGACGACGCGTCCCTGCAGTGCTCCCATGACTACTCCTCCTTGTGCCCGGCCGGGGTCGACGCGACTGGCGCGGGCACGCCGAGCCGGTCGAGGGTCCGGGTGGCCTCGTCGATGATGCGGTCGATGAGCTCGGCGACGCTCGGGACGTCGTCGATCAGTCCGACGACCTGGCCGGTGGCCATGACGCCGAGGTCGGTCCTGCCCTCCAGCAGGGCCGACCGGTAGAGCATCGGAGCGTTTGCCGCCATGACGACCTGGCTCCACGTCAGGTCGTGGGCCTTGCGCATGGCCAGGCCCTCGCGGACCATGTCGCCCCACGGCGTGCCGGACAGCTTCTGGAAGGCGAAGGCGTTGCGTACGGCCCGAAGCAGCCGGCCGGCGGCGGAGGTGCGTTCCAGCTCGTCAATCGTGCCGGCGCGCAGCACGCGCTGCGGCACGCCGTCGACCTGCAGGGTCAGCACGGTGTCGTTGACCGTCTTGGACAGGTAGACGTCTTTCACCGACGGCTGGACCGGCGAGTCGCTGGTGAGCAGGAAGCGGGTGCCCATGGCGACGCCCTCGGCGCCGTAGGCGAGCGCGGCGACGAGGCCGCGGCCGTCGAAGAAGCCGCCGGCCCCGATGACCGGGATGTCGACGGCGTCGACGACCTGGGGCAGCAGCAGGCTGGTGGGCACCCCGCCGGTGTGGCCGCCGCCCTCACCACCCTGCACGATGACGGCGTCGGCGCCCCACGCGGCGACCTTCTCGGCGTGGCGGCGCGCGCCGATCGACGGTACGACGACGAGGCCGGCGTCCTTGCACCTGGCGATGAGTTCCTGCTTGGGGGCCAGCGCGAAGGACGCGACCTTGACCCCGGCCGAGATGAGCAGGTCGATGCGCTTGACGACGTCCGGCTGGTCGGCACGGATGTTGACGCCGAACGGCGCGTCCGTGCCGGCCTGGATCTGCTCGACGGCCTCCACGAGCTCGTCGTAGGAGAGCAGGCCGGCCGCGAGGATGCCCAGTCCACCGGCGTTGGCCGTCGCGGTGGTCAGGCGTACGTCGGAGACGTAGCCCATGCCGGTCTGGACGATCGGGTACCGCACCCCGAACAGGTCGGTCGCCCGGGTACGCAGCGTCGGGTGCATCCCGCGGCCCTGACTCATGCCGGGATCTCGCGGTCGCGCAGCGAGCGGGGGTCGATGACCTCGCGGATGAGGCGCAGCTCCTCGGCGCTCGGCTCGCGGGTGGCCGGGACCTCGCCCTCGACGTGCACGGCACAGCCGGTGGCGGCGTGGAACTCGTCGAGCGTGACGCCGGGGTGCAGGCTGAGCAGCCGCATCGTGCCGTCGGGGCCACCGAAGTCGAGGACCGCGAGGTTGGTGACGACGCGCCGCAGCTCGTGGTGCGCGATCGCGGCCGGGCCGGCGGCCCGGGCGCTGTCGGTGCCGACGCCGGAGATCATGTCGACGGTCCGGACGAAGCTGCGCGTGGAGTGGTTGGGCACCCAGTAGCTGGTCGGGTGGTAGATGCTGTTGCCGGGGGCGCCGCGTACGCCGAGCAGTTGGACCTTGGGCCGGGTGTAGTCGCCGATGGCCGAGATGTTGGTGTTGCCGTGTCCGTCGATCTGGACCGGGATCATCATGACGTGCCGCTTGCCGTGCCAGACGAGGTCGAAGATGGTGCGGAACGGGCTCCAGCCCTCGATGACGACGCCCTCGGTGGCGTGCGGGTCCGCGCCGATCTCCCAGGAGCCGGAGACGAAGTGGGCCTCGCCGTCGGTGAGCAGCAGGTCGGGGGCGACGGTGAGCCGGGCGAGGCGGACGCCGATGGCCGGGATCGTGCCGAAGGCGCTGGCGATGGACTCACCGTCGCCGGCGAACGTGTCCGCCACGGCGACCGCGCAGTACTCGGCGCGGGTCACCGGCGCGTCGGCGGTGGTGGCGCTGCCCGTGGGCTGGTCCACGGACTCGGTGGCGGCGCTGCTCATGCGACCTCCTCGGCTCGGGCGGCGACGGCCGCCTGGTAGTCATCTTCGGTACCGGACAGGTACCGCTGCTCGAACTTGGCCCAGGCCTGCGGGTCGCCGGCGGCCTTGACGTACTCGCGCTGGAAGGCCTCGTCGCGCTCGTAGTCGGGGGCGCAGGAGGTGAAGTGCGCGCCGTTCGGGGTCTCGACGACACCGGCGACGAGCTGGCGATTGATCTTGATGGTCGCCGAGTGCCCGGCGGCGCTCAGCTCAGCCGTGGGCACGATCCGCTCGCAGGACATGAAGGCCTGGTCGGCGGCGAGGCAGTAGAGGTCGTCGAAGTACGGGTCGGGCCCGAGGAACTGGCCGTTGCCCTGGGCGTCGGCGCGGTTCATGTGCACGAGGGCCGCGTCGAGGCGCAGCGGCGGCATCGCCACGAGCCGCTCGGTGCCGTACGGGTCCTGGACGAGCTTGAGGTCGGGGTTGTGCTTCAGGACGTCCGACCCGAGCCCGGCGCGGGTCGGCAGGAAGGGCAGGCGGATGCCGGCGGCGTACAGCCCCCACTGGAGCATGCCCTCGTCGTACTCGGCGATCTCGACGGCGCCGTTCTGCCGCGCGGCGCGGAAGTGCGGGTCGAGGGCGATGCTGTCGAGGGAGACGAAACCGAAGACGACCTTCCTGACCTTGCCGGCGGCGCAGAGCAGCCCGACGTCCGGCCCGCCGTAGCTGACCACGGTCAGGTCCTTGAGGTCGGAACGCAGGATCTCGCGCACGAGGGCCATGGGCTTGCGCCGTGAGCCCCAGCCCCCGATGCCGATGGTCATCCCGGATTCGAGCCGCGACACGACGTCGCGGGCGGTCAGAGTCTTGTCGGCCATGTGTCCCTCATCGTTGCGTCTGTCGGAGCACTGCCCGAGCGGTGGTGAGCAGCGCGAAGGGCGAGTCGCGTGCCGGGCATCCGCGGCCAGGTCGCCATGTAGCAAGCGCTTGGTTGGTACACTAACAGCCCCAGGGGAAGGGTCAAGACCCTGTGGCCAAGGAGGGCGGAAGATGGACACCGTGGTGCGCGAGCGCGTCAACGCGGTGGGAGTCGTCAGGATCAATCGGCCGCAGGTGCGCAACGCCCTCGATCCCGACACCCTCCTGGCGATGACCGACGCCCTGCTCCGGTACGACGCGGACCCGGGCGTACGCGCGATCGTGCTGACCGGCACCGGCGAGTTGTCCTTCAGCGCGGGGATGGACCTGCGCGCCGCGGCCGAGGGGCGCCTGGTCGACGTGGCCCGCAGCCCGCTGACGCTGCTGCGCGGCGGCTACCGCAAGCCGGTCATCGCCGCGGTCAACGGGCCCGCCGTCGGCGGCGGCTTCGAACTCGCCCTCGCCTGCGACCTCGTCGTCGCGGCCGAGCACGCCTACTTCGCGCTGCCCGAGGTGGGGCGCGGCATCGCCGCCACCGAGGGCGGCACCGACCTGCCGCGTCGCCTGCCGGTCGCCGTGGCGCTGGAACTCGGACTGACCGCCGAACCGCTTGCCGCGGCCCGGGCCCACGAGCTGGGGCTGGTCAACGCCGTGGTCCCCGCCGACGAGGTCCTGCCGCGCGCGCTGCAGCTGGGCGCCCGGATCGCGACCCACTCCCCCGCCGCGGTGCGGGCGACCAAGCGGCTCATGCACCTGAGCCTGGACCCCCGCGTGGGCGATCTCGCCGCGGTCAACCGGCTCGCGACCCTCGAACTGCTCGCCGGCCCGGACGCGGCCGAGGGCGCGGCCGCGTTCGTCGCCAAACGCGCGCCGCGATGGGCGGACGCGCCCTGAGCGCTCAGGGACGCGCCGCCGCGATCTGCGCACGCGTCCACGCGACCGAACGGGTCAGCGCCGGCTCGGCGCCCTCGGCCTCGACGGCCGGGCCGAGCAACTCAACGTCGACGACGCCGGTGTAGCCGGCCCGCAGCACGCTCGCCAGCAGACCGGCCATCGGCAGGTCGCCGTCCCCGGGCACCCACCGGTTCGGGAAGGTCGAGGTGCCGACCCGGAAGTCGGACACCTGCAGAATCTCGACCTGACCGACCCGGTCGCGGATCAGCTCCGTCAGGCCCCGCTCCTGCCAGCAGCAGTAGAGGTCGAGGCAGATGCCGATGCCGCATTGGTCGGCCAGGGCGACGGCGTCGCGCGCGGTGTGGGTGAAGCTGAGGTCGCACTTGACCGGCAGCGTGTTCTCCACAGCGAGGCGTACCCCGTGTTCGCGGGCGGTGGCCACGACCGGAGCGATCCGCTCGGCGAACCGGCCGGCCGCCTCCTCCCACGTCAGGTGCGCCGACGGGCCCGAGGTGAGGTAGACGAGGTCGGCCCCGAGCCGGCCGGCGTCCACGACGCCCTGCTGCAACGCCGCGACCTGCTGCGCCCAGCCCGGCTCGTCGTCCGGGTGGGCGGTGAAGCTGTGCACGAGGTAGCCGAGCCGTACGTCGTGCCGGGCGAGCAGGTCACCGAGAGCGGCCACGCCGAAGGAGGCGACCTTGCTGCGCTGCAGGCCGACGAGGTCGGCACCGGTACGCCGGTACATCGCGATCTCCTCGGGCAGGGCCCAGGACATCGCGGCCATGCCGCTGACGCAGACCGGGTTGGTCGTGGCGGACATCGGGCTCCTGTCGGCTCGGCGGTCGTCCGGAGGGTCGGACGTCGGGTCGGTCTCGGACGTCGGGTCGGCCTCGGACGTCGGGTCGGCCTCGGACGTCGGGTCAGTCGAGGTATTCGATGCGCGCCCGGCGTACCCCGAGGGGCGCCAGGTGCGGTCGCAGCCGCGCCGTGACGGCCTCGGCGATGCGCTCCGGGGTCCACGCCGTGTCCCGCAGCACGGGCTCGGCGAGCGCCGGGTGGGTCGTCAGCATGAGTTCGGGACCGTAGGAGCGCAGCACCTGGCCGGTCAGTTCGGCGCTGAGGTCGGAGAGCAGGTAGAGCAGCAGCGGCACGTTGGCCTCGGGCGCGATGCCCGCGTTCTGCCCGCTCGGTACGCCGCGGAACCGCTCGAGCACCTCGGCCATCCGGGTCTGGGCGTTCGGGGAGATCGCGTTGACGCGGATCCCGGCCTCGGCGAGTTCGGCCGCCCAGGCGTAGGTGAGCGTGGCGATCGCGGCCTTCGTCGCCCCGTACACGGCCGTCTCGGCACGGCCCATCTGCTCGCCCGAGGTGACGTTGATCAGGACCCCGTGCCCCTGGATACGCATCGCCGCGATGGCGGCGTCGCCCCAGGCGACGGCGCCGAGCACGTTGACCTCGAGCATCCGGCGCACAGTGGCCTCGGACTCGGCGCCGGCGCGGGCCATGGCGAAGACGCCGGCGTTGTTGACGAGACCGTCGAGCCTGCCGTGCTCGGCGAGGCAGTCACGCACGACGTCGTGCGCGCTCGCCCAGTCCGCGACGTCGGCGACCCGGATCGAGCCCCGGCCGTCCGCCGCGGCGATCTGCCCGCTGAGCCGTTCGAGTCCGTCCGCGTCGACGTCGACCGCGACCACGTGGCCTCCGGCCGCGGCGATGCCGCGCGCGTACGCCGCCCCCAGCCCGCCGGCGGCGCCGGTGACGAGGACGACACGGCCGGCGAGCAGGCCGGCTGCCCGGTCGGGCCGGGCGGCGGGCGGATGCCCGGACGGGGCGGCGGGAATCGGGTCGGGCATCGGGCAGCCCCTCTCGGCTGATCGGGATCCGCAGCGCGGGCTCCGGGCACCGAACGAGCGCTTGGTTGGCCGCCACCCTAGGCATTGCGAGCACCCCGGTCAAGGGAGGCTGGCTTTATCATGCTGAAGGCATCGAAGTGATATAAAGCAAGCGCTTGACCAACACATTGCTCGAGGAACCGGGAGCACCCATATGTCGACGACCCAGGACCGACGCTCGGTCATCCTCGACAACGCCGCCCACCTTTTCGCAGCCAAGGGAATCGATGCCACGACCGTCCGCGAGATCGCCGATTCGGTCGGGATCCTCTCCGGCAGCCTGTACCACCACTTCAAGTCCAAGGACGAGATGGTCAACGCGATCATCTCGGACTACCTGACCGACCTGACCTACCGCTACGGCGAAGTCCTGGCGTCCGAGGAGAAGCCGGCGACCCAGTTGCGCAAGCTCGTCACCAGTTCGCTGGCCAACATCGAGGCCCACCCGCACGCGACCGAGATCTACCAGAACTCGAGCGGCTACCTGCCCAAGATCGAGGGCTACGAGCACATCCGCGAGGCGGCCGCCACGATCCAGCGGGCCTGGATCCAGGTGCTCGAGGCCGGTATCGCCACGGGCGACTTCCGCAACGACATCCCGGTACGGGTGCTGCACGGCATGCTGCGCGACGCGCTGTGGCTCTCGGTCCGCTGGTTCAAGCCGACCCCGTCGTACTCCATGGCGAACTTCGCCGACGACTTCGTCTCGGTGTTCCTCGACGGCATTCTCGCCCAGGACTGAGCATCAGGCAACCAAGCGCTTGCTAGGGTGGTGCCGGATGAGGAGGCGCCCCCATGACGGCAGCAGGTCACGCCCGGACAGGTCCGGCCCCGATCGAGCCCACCCGGCACGCCGGGCTGCCCGCGGGCGTCGACGCCTGGCTCAGCCGCGCGGTGCCCGAGCTGCAGGGAAACCTCCGGCACAAGGTCATCGCCGGCGGGCGCTCCAACCTGACCTACCGGACCACCGACGCGGCCGGCCACGTCGTCGTGCTGCGCCGTCCACCACTTGGAAACCACCCGGCCACCGCGCACGACGTCCTGCGCGAGGCGCGAATCCTGCGCGGGCTGCACGGCCACCTCCCGGTGCCGCGGGTGCTCGCCGTCGAGGAGACGGGCGAGGTGGCCGGCGCGCCCCTCGTCGTACTCGAGCACCTCGACGGCGTGATCCTGCGCAGCCCCGCCGACGTCGAGCGGCTCACCACCGAGGCCGACCGCGCGCTCATCGGCCCCACGCTCGTCGATGCTCTCGTGGCCCTGCACCGACTCGCCCCGGAGGTCATCGGACTGGGCGGCCTGGCCCGCCGCCGTGACTACCTCACCCGGCAACTCGGACGCTGGCACGAGAACTGGCAGCGGAGCAGGATCCGCGACCTGCCCGACCTGCAGACCGCGCACGAGCACCTGGTGGCCGCGGCGCCCGGGCAGTCCCGCTCGGGGATCGTGCACGGCGACTTCCGCCTGGACAACTGCATGCTCGACTCGCGATGGCGGGTCCAGGGCGTACTCGACTGGGAGCTCACCACCGTCGGCGACCCGTTGGCCGACGTCGGCCAACTGCTCGTCTACTGGGCGCAGGCCGGCGACACGGCCCGCGCGCTGCACGACCCGGCCACGGTCCGGCCCGGCTTCTCGACCCGGGACGAACTGCTCTCCCGGTACTGCCTCGCCACCGGCACCGACCCGGGGCGGATCGACTACTTCGTCGCCTACAACTGGTGGAAGACCGCGTGCATCCTCGAGGGCGTGTACACCAGGGTCACGCAGGGCGCGATGAGCGGCCGCGACCGCACCGCGGCCTCGTTCGCCGAGCAGGCGGCCGCCGTCGCCGGCCGGGCGGCGGCCCTCGCGGCGGCGCTGCCCCGGCACTGATCCGCGCCCGGCCGTACCCACTCGGCGTGGTGGCGTGAGCCGGCTGTCGACGTCCCCGGTTCGACCGGGGACGTCGACCCACCCGCCTAGGAGAGCCGCTCGATGACCATCGCCATGCCCTGGCCACCGGCCGTGCACATGGTCTCGAGGCCGAACTGGCCGTCCCGCGCCCGCAGCCCGTTGATGAGCGTCGTCGTCATCCGCGCTCCGGTCTGACCGAACGGGTGGCCCAGGGCGATCGCGCCGCCGTGCACGTTGACCTGCTCGGGGTTGGCCTTGAGGTCCGAGATGGAGGGGACGACCTGAGCGGCGAACGCCTCGTTGAGCTCGACGAGATCGATGTCGGCCATCGAGAGCCCGGCCAGGGCGAGGGCCCGCCTCGACGCCTCGACCGGGCCGAGACCCATGATCTCCGGCGAGATCGCCGAGACACCGGTGGACAGGATCCGGGCCAGCGGCGTGACGCCGAGTTCGGCGGCCTTGCGGCTGGACATGATGATGAGGGCGGCCGCGCCGTCGTTGAGCGGGCAGCAGTTGCCCGCGGTCACCGTACCGTCGGGCCGGAAGGCCGGTTTGAGGCCGGACAGCGACTCGGCCGTCACTCCGGCGCGAGGGCTGTCGTCGGTGGCCACGACGGTGCCGTCGGCGAGGGTCACCGGCGTGATGTCGGTGGCGAAGAAGCCCGACTCGATCGCGGCCTGGGCCCGCTGCTGGCTCGTGGCGGCCCACTCGTCCTGCTCGGCGCGGCTCACACCGCGGTGGCTCGCGACGTTCTCCGCGGTCTCGCCCATCGCGATGTAGACGTCGGGCAGTTCATTCGCGTCGCGTGGGTCGGTCCACGGGCCGGCGCCACCCCGTCCGCGGGTGGCGGTGCGCTCCCCCGCCGCGGCGAAGATCGGGTTCTTCGTGTCCGGCATGCCGTCGGACTTGCCGGCGGCGAAGCGCGAGACGGCCTCGACCCCGGCGGAGACGAGCACGTCGGCCTCACCGGAGCGGATGGCGTGCAGCGCCATCCGGGTCGTCTGCAGGCTCGACGCGCAGTACCGCTGCACCGTCGTCCCGGGAACCCGGTCGAGCCCGAGTTCGACAGCGACGACGCGCGCGAGGCCCCAGCCCTGCTCGCCGGCCGGCTGCGCGCAGCCGAGCATGAGGTCGTCGATCTGGGTCGGGTCGAGCGCCGGCACCTGGGCCAGGGCCGCCTGGACCATCTGGGTGGCCAGGTCGTCGGCCCGCATCGAGGCCAACGACCCCTTGAAGGCCCGGCCGATCGGCGAGCGCGCCGCGGCGACGATGACTGCGTCCTGCATTGGTGTCCTCCGGTTCTCGGGCTGGCGCCCGTGACGGCGGTGCCGTCGGTGTCAGGTCTGGTCGGGGCGTCGGGCCTGCCGGCGAGCAGGGCACCGGGGCCGGTGCGCCCGCACGAGGCGCAACGCCGGGCTCACCCGGTGAGCTTGAACTTCTGGATCTTTCCGCTCGCGGTTCGTGGCAGCGCCGCAACGACGGTGAAGCTGCGCGGGCGCTTGAAGTTGGCCAGCCGCTCCCGGCACCACGCCTCGAGCTCGTCGGCGAGCGCCGACTCGTCACCGGTCCAGGCGGGAACGGTCTGCACGAAGGCGCTGCCGACCTCGCCCATCCGCGCGTCGGGGACCCCGACGACCGCGACGTCGAAGACGGCGGGATGTTCGGACAGCACCCGCTCGACCTCGGCGGGGTAGACGTTGAAGCCCCCGACCATGTAGACGTCCTTGATCCGGTCGGTGATGCGCAGGTAGCCGTCCTCGTCGACCCAGCCGACGTCACCGGTGTGCAGCCAGCCGTCCTCGTCGATGGCCTGCGCCGTGGCGTCCGGGTCCTCGAAGTAGCCCGCCATCACGTTGTAGCCGCGCACGAGGATCTCGCCCGACTCGCCGGCCGGCAGCGGCTGTCCGTCGAGACCGGCGATCCGCAACTCGGTGCCCGGGATCGCCCGCCCGCAGCTGGTCGAGATCCGTTCGAGGCCGGCGTCGGGCGGGCACACGGTAGCGGTGCCGCACGTCTCGGTCAGGCCGTAGGCGGTGATGACGTCGCGGAAGCCGAGTTCCTCGCGCATCCGGCGCAGCAGCGGCACCGGCACGATCGTGGCGCCGGTGACGGCCAGGCGTACCGAGCTGAGGTCGTACCTGCCGAGGTCGGGGTGTTCGAGCAGGGACGTGTAGACGGTGGGCGCGCCGGGGAAGACCGTGACCCGTTCCTGCTCGATGAGACGCAGCACGGTCTCGACGGCGAACACGGCGACCGGGATGATCGTGGCGCGTGTGAGGAGGCAGGCCAGGATGCCGGCCCGCCAGCCGAAGCTGTGGAAGAACGGGTTGACCATGAGATAGCGGTCGCCTCGCCGCAGCCCGACGAGTCGGGCCCACTCCCGGTCGACGCGAAGGTTCGAGGCGTGCGAGACCATCGCGCCCTTGGGGTAGCCGGTGGTGCCGGAGGTGAACAGGATGTCGGACACGTCCTCCGGGGCGAGGGCGGCGATCCGTTCGTCGACGACTCCGGGGTCGACCTGGTCGGCCAGCGCGGTGAAGCCCGCCAGGGACCACACGCCGTGATCGGTCTGCTCGCGGCCGGTGGCGGACAGGTCGACGACGGTACGCACCGAGGGCAGCAGTGGCACGGGGCGGCCGACCGCCGGTGACGGCCCGTCGCCGCGCAGCGCGGCCAGGTAGTGGGTGTCCAGGAAGGCGTCGTCCAGGACGACCATCGTGGCCCGGACCTTGGCGATGACGGACCGTGCCTCCGCACCACGGAAGCGGGTGTTGACGGGGCACAGCACGCCGCCCGCGGCCAGCACGCCGAGGGCGCTGACGACCCAGTCGGCGCTGTTCGGGGCCCAGACGACGACGCGGTCCCCCGGCTCGAGACCGTGCGCGACAGCGGCCCGCGCGAACCGGTTGACGGCCGCGTCGAGCTCGGCGAAGGTCATCCGCACGTCCCCGTCGACGAGGGCCTCCAGCTCGGCGGCGTCCTGCGCGGCCTGCCGCAGCAGGGCGGGGATCGTGGTCAACACGTCACTCACGCACATCTCCTCACGCGGAGCCGGTCACTTGTCGGAAACGAAGCACAGACTACCAACCAAGCGCTTGCTAGACTAGCGGCAGCGACGCCGGCGGCACCGACCGGTGAGGCATCTGAAGGAAGGGAACCCGGTGGCAGAGGCATACATCGTGGACGCCGTCCGCACCCCCGTCACGCGACGCGGTGGCGCGCTCGCCAAGATCCACTCCGCCGATCTGGGAGCCGCCGCGCTCACCAGCCTCATGAGTTCCTCGGGGATCGACCCCGGCGCCGTCGAGGACGTCGTGTTCGGCTGCGTCGACACCATCGGCCCACAGGCCGGTGACATCGCCCGCACCGCCTGGCTCGCCGCCGGCCTCCCGCAGCACGTACCCGGCGTCACAGTGGACCGGCAGTGCGGCTCGAGCCAGCAGGCGGTGCACTTCGCGGCCCAGGCCGTCATGGCCGGAGTCAACGACGTCGTCGTCGCCGGGGGCGTGCAGAACATGAGTGCCATCCCCATCTCGGCCGCGATGCTCACCGGTCAGCAGTACGGCTTCGACGACCCCTTCTCCGGGTCGATCGGCTGGCGCGAGCGCTACGGCGACGAGCAGATCTCGCAGTTCCGCTCGGCCGAGATGATCGCCGAGAAGTGGGGCGTCAGCCGGGAGGACATGGAGCGCTTCGCCCTGCGAAGCCACGAGCGGGCCCTGCGGGCCATCGCCGAGGGCCGCTTCGGCCGCGAGATCCGCGCCGTCGGCGACGTCGACACCGACACCTGCCCGCGCGCCGACACGAGCCTGGAGAAGATGGCCGCCCTCGACCCGCTGACCCCCGGCGGCCGGGTCACCGCCGCCGTGGCGAGCCAGATCTGCGACGGCGCGGCCGCCCTGCTCGTCATGAGCGAGCAGGCCGTGGCCGAGCACGGCGTGACCCCGCGCGCCCGGATCCACCACCTGTCGGTACGCGCCGACGACCCGGTGCTGATGCTCACCGCCCCGATCCCCGCCACCGCCCACGCGCTCGAACGCACCGGAATGTCGATCGACGACATCGACCTGTTCGAGATCAACGAGGCGTTCGCCTCGGTCGTGCTCGCCTGGCTCCAGGAGACGGGGGCCGACCCGGAGCGGGTCAACGTCAACGGCGGCGCGATCGCCCTGGGCCACCCGCTCGGCGCCACCGGCGCCCGGCTGATGACCACCCTCCTGCACGAGCTCGAACGCACCGGCGGCCGCTACGGCCTGCAGGTGATGTGCGAGGGCGGCGGCCAGGCCAACGTCACGATCATCGAGAGGCTCTGATGACCCACTCCCCCGAGACGCCCGGCGGCGTCGACCTGACCGGCCAGGTCGCCGTCGTCACCGGAGGCACCCGTGGCATCGGCGCCGAGATCACCCGCGCCTTCCTCCGGGCCGGGGCGCGGGTGATCGTGTGCGGCCGCAGCGAGCCCGAGGAACTGCCCGGGATCGACGGACGCACGCCCGTCTTCGTCCAGTCGGACGTACGCGACCCGGAGCAGGCCAAGGCCCTCGTCGCCGCGGCGGTGGACCGGTTCGGCCGGCTCGACATCCTGGTCAACAACGCCGGTGGCGCACCGAGCGCCGACACCGCGACGGTGTCCCCCCGCTTCGTCTCGGCGGTCGTCACGCTCAACCTGCTCGCCCCGTTCTACGTCGCCCAGCAGGCCAACGAGGTCATGCAGCGTCAGGGCAGCGGGACGATCATCAACATCGGCTCGGTCGCCGGAGCCAACCCGGCCCCGGACACCGCCGCGTACGCCGCGGCCAAGGCGGGCCTGACGATGCTGACCCGGTGCCTCGGGCTCGACTTCGCGCCCGCCGTACGGGTCAACCAGGTGACTGTGGGTCTCGTGCAGACCGAGCTGTCGCATCTCTACTACGGCGACGAGGCGGGGCAGGACCGCGTGGCGCGGACCATCCCCATGCGGCGGATGGCCACCCCGGCCGACATCGCCGCGGCCTGCCTGTTGCTCGTCTCGCCGCTGTCCGCCTACGTCACCGGCACGGAGATCGTCGTCGACGGTGGTGGGGAGATCCCGTCGCGGCACCTGGCCGCCCAGCCGCCCGGCGCCGGTCCGCTCGGCTGAGCGCGCGGGGCATGTACGGCGGAGGGGCCGCACCGGTTCGGTGCGGCCCCTCCGCTCCTGCCTGCCGTGGAGTGCGGCGCCTCGCTCAGAGGCCGGCGAGCGCCGCCACCTCGGCGCGGACCGCCGCCGCAGAGCCGGCCAGCAGCTGGGCCGACTTGCCGCGCTTGAAGAACAGGTGTGCGTGGTGCTCGAAGGTGAACCCGATGCCGCCGTGCAACTGGATCGCCTCGGCCGCGACGGTCATCAGCGTGTCGGCGCACACGAGCTTGGCCAGCGCCGCGTCGTGCGAGCGGGTGGCGGCCCCGGTGCGCAACGTCGTGACGAGGTGGTCGGCGGTGGCCCGCGCCCCGGCGACCGCGACGGCGAGGTCGGCGCAGCGGTGCTTGAGGGCCTGGAACGACCCGATCGGGCGGCCGAACTGCTCCCGCACCTTGAGGTAGTCGACGGTGAGGTCGAGGCAGGCGCGGGCGGCGGCCGCCGACTCCAGCGCGAGCATCGCGCGTACGTGGTCCAGCAGCACCCGGGCACCGTCGCCGCCGGGGGCGTCGACCCGGGTGGCGGCGGCCTCGCGCAGGCGCACGGTGCTCAGCCGACGGGTCTGGTCGAGCGTCATGTGCATCCGCACGTCCACCCCGTCGGCGGCCCGGTCCACCGCGTAGACGCCGAGCTCACCGCCCTCGTTGCGGGCGGTGACGAGAACGACCCGGGCGGCTTCGGCCCCGGCGACGAGGGTCTTCGTCCCGGTCAGCGCCCACTCGTCCCCGGCGCCGGTGGCCCGGGTGGCGGTCTGCCCGAGATCCCAGCCCGCGCCGTCCTCGGCGAGCGCGACGGCCAGGGTCAGCTGCTCGTCCACGACGCGTGCCAGCAGGGGCTCGGCGCTCGGGCCGAGGGCGCGGGCGGCGAGGATCGCGGTGAGGCTCGTCGCGAGCGCGCCCGGCACGAGCCGGGCCCCGAGCTCCTCGATGACGGCGGTCGCGGCGGGCACGTCCAGGCCGAGGCCGCCGAGGTGCTCCGGTACGACGAGGCCGAGCAGGCCCAGCTCGGCCGTGAGCAACTCGTGCAGCAGCGGGTCGTAGCCCCGCTCCCCGACCATGACCTCGTGGGTTCGGCGCAGGTCGGCCTGCCCGTCGAGCACCTCGGCCACGGAGGCACGGATCTCGGCGAGGTCCTCGGGCGTTCCGGTCATCGTCCTCACCTCATCGGGGCAGGCCGAGCAGGCGCTCGGCGATGATGTTGCGCTGGATCTCGTTGGAGCCGCCGTAGATCGTGTTGGCGCGGCTGAAGAGGAAGTGGGTCTGGGCGTCGTCCAGCTCGTACCCGGGCCCGGTGAGCAGCGCCCCGGCCCCCTCGACGTCGACCGCGAGCTCACCCAGCGAGCGGTTCCACGTGGCCCACTGGAGCTTGGAGATCGACGCCTCCAGACCGGACAGCCCCTCACCGGCGGACGCGAGCAGCCGCACCGCCGAGTGCCGCATCACCTCGAGCCCGATGTATGCGTCCACGAGGCGGTCACGCAGCGCCGGCTCCTGCCAGGCGCCGTTGGAGCGGGCCCGGGCGATGACGGCGTCGAGGCGCCGGCGGAAGCCGATCTGCTGGCCGAGGGTGGACACGCCCCGCTCGAAGCCCAGCGTGCCCATGGCGACCTTCCAGCCCTCGCCCTCGGCGCCGACACGGTGCTCGACGGCGGCGACGGCCTCGTCGAAGAAGACCTCGTTGAACTCGCTCGTGCCGGTCAGCTGGGTGATCGGGCGCACCGTCACGCCGGGCTGATTCATCGGCACCAGCAGGTACGACAGGCCCGCGTGGCGGGTCGAGCCGGGATCGGTGCGGCACAGCACGAAGCACCAGTCGGCCAGGTGCGCCAGCGAGGTCCACACCTTCTGCCCGGTGATGACGTAGTGGTCGCCCCGGCGTTCGGCGCGGGTGCGCACTCCGGCGAGGTCCGAGCCCGCGCCGGGCTCGGAGTAGCCCTGGCACCAGATGTCCTCGCCGCTGGTGATGCGGGGCAGGAAGCGGGCCTTCTGCTCCGGCGTGCCGAACGCGAGCAGGGTCGGGCCGAGCAGTTGCTCGGACATGTGCCCGAGCCGGCCGGGTGCGCCGGCGCGGGCGTACTCCTCGTGGAAGATGACCTGCTGGGCGAGGGTCGCGGGGCGACCGCCGTACTCGGTGGGCCAGGAGAGGCCGATCCAGCCGGCCCGGCCCAGGTGGCGCTCCCACTCGCGGCGCAGCTCGTGCGCCTCGTGCTCGCGTCCCTCGCCGCCGGTGCCGACGGCCTCGGCGAACGGCCCGGTCAGGGCCTCCTGGAGCCAGCCGCGGATCTCGGCCCGGAACTGCTCGTCGCTCACCGGCGCACCCATGTCAGGCACCGTAGACGGGGGTCGGCGGCTCGGAGCGGACGATGAGGTCGGCGACCACGTCGGTGAGCTCCTCCGGCTCCCACCGGCCGCCCTTGTCGGCGGCCGGCCCGTGGCGCCAGCCGTCGGCGAGCGAGACCTCGCCGCCGGCGACCTCGAAGACGGCGCCGGTGACGGCCCGCGCGGCGTCGGAGCCGAGCCAGACCACGAGCGGGGAGACGTTTGCCGGGTCCATCGCGTCGAAGCCCGTCGCGGGGGCGGCCATCGCCTCGGCGAAGACGGCCTCGGTCATCGGGGTACGGGCCGAGGGGGCGATGGCGTTGACGACGATGCCGTACCGGGCCCACTCGGCGGCCGCGATCTGGGTCAGCGCGGCGATCCCGGCCTTGGCGGCGCCGTAGTTGCCCTGTCCGACGCTGCCCATGAGCCCCGCGCCGGAGGACGTGTTGACCACGCGCGCGGCGACCGGGCGGCCGGCCTTGGCCTCGTCCCGCCAGTAGGCGGCGGCGTGGCGCATCGGGACGAAGTGTCCCTTGAGGTCGACCCGCAGGACCAGGTCCCACTCCTGCTCGCTCATGTTGACAAGCATCCGGTCGCGGTTGATGCCGGCGTTGTTGACGAGGGTGTGCAGCCCGCCGAAGGTCTCGACCGTCTCGCGCACGAGGCGCTCACCGTAGGCCCAGTCGCTGACGTCGCCGGTGCTGACGACCGCGCGGCCGCCCAGGGCGCGGATCTCGTCGACGACGGCCTGGGCCGCCTCCCGGCTGCTGTCGATGTCGTTGACGACGACGTTCGCGCCGTGCCGGGCGAATTCGAGGGCGTGGACCCGGCCCAGCCCCTGTCCGGCACCGGTCACGATCACCGTTCGTCCTGCGCAGAAGCCGCTCACGGCACGCCCTTTCACTCGAGGTACGGGAAGAAAACCACACCCGGCACTAGCTATGCAAGCAAGCGCTTGGTAGGGTCCCGGAAACGACAGAAGGATGGCGAAAGACGTGAAAATGTTCTCGGCCCTGCAATTCCGAGACTTCCGCTTCGTACTCCTGACCCTGGTGTTGTCCCAGGCCGGCTACTGGGGCTGCAACATCGCCTTTCAGTCGGTGCTGATCGAGAGCGACGCCACCCCGGCGACGATGGGGGCGCTCTTCTTCTGTCTGCTCGTGCCGTTCACGCTCTTCTCCATCCCGGCCGGGGTGCTGGCCGACGCGGTCGACCGGCGGCGGCTGCAGATCGGCGTGCTCCTGGCGACCACCGTCCTGGCCGGGGTCTGCGCGGCGACGATCGCGGCCAGTATCGTCGCCCTGCCCGTGATGCTCGGGCTCGCCTTCCTCGCCGGCACCGGAATCAGCTTCCTGTCCCCCGTGACCCAGGCCCTCGTGGCAAACACCGTCCCGGCCGAGGCGCTCGGCCATGCCGTCCCGATCCAGGCGGCCGGGCTCAACCTCGCCCGCTCGATCGGCCCCGCGGTCGCCGGGCTGATCCTCGTGGCCTGGGGACCGCTGGGCACGTTCGTGATGTACGCGACGCTCACTCTCGCCGCGGCCGCCGCCGCGGTAGCGGTCCGCACCCGGCGCATCCCGCCGGCCGTCCGGGTGGCCCGGGAGAGCCTGGCCACCCAGGTACGCGCGGGGATCCGGCACGCCCGCGAGCGTCCACCGGCCGCGCTCTGCCTCGTCATCGTCGCGGTGAACGCGTTCTTCGGGTGCGCCTTCACCACCCAGCTCCCCGTCCGGGCGGCCGCGACCACTGACAACCCGGACCCGGTCTTCCCCGTGCTCGTGGCGCTGACCGGGCTGGGCTCGCTCCTCGGCATCCTCGTCGTGGCCCGTCTGTCCGAGCGCATCGCCACCGTGTGGCACGCCGCTGTCACCCTCGTTCTGCTCGGCCTGAGCAACGCCCTGCTCGGCGCCGCCACGACGGTGCCCGTGCTCGCGGCGGCCGCGCTGCTGTGCGGCACGTTCAGCATCGGCGCCATGGTGACCCTGCAGACGGTGGTCCAGAAGGTCGTCGACGACGCGCAGCGCGGCCGGGTGATGAGCCTCTACTTCCTCGGCTGGGGTGGCATGCCGTTCGGCGCCCTCCTGCTCGGCGGGCTGAGCACGTGGCTCGGCTCCACGACCGCGTTCCTGCTGTACGCCGCCGCATGCCTGGCCACGGCCGCCACCGTGCTCCTGTGGTTGCGTCGCGGACGCGCCGACCCCCTCCCCGCGACCTGACCTCCCCCGGCCCTCCCACCTCCTCAGGAGTTGTCGTGACCGACCAGTCCTCCCCGACCGCGCCCACGGCGGCACTGCCCGTGCCCGCCGACTTCGTCCACCGCGCCGGCGTCGCGCTCGTCACCGGCGGCACCGGCGGCCTCGGCCGGGTCATCGCCCGCGAGCTGGCGCGCCGAGGGTCGGCGGTGGCGATCACCTACCGCAGCGACGCCGACGCCGCCCGGCAGGTGCTCGACGAACTGCCGTCCGTCGCGTCCGGCATGCACTCGGCGCACCACCTCGATCTCACCGACGCCGAGGCCACCGCCGCGCTCGTGGCGCAGCTCACCGGAAGCCGCGGGCCGCTGCACACGGTCGTGCACGCGGCCGGGCCGCACGTGCCCATGCGGCACCTGTCCACAGTGCGTCCCGAGCAGTTCGCCACGCAGGTCGCAAACGACACGACCGCCTTCTTCACGCTGGTCTCGGCCTGTCTCCCGGCCCTGCGGCAGAGCCGTGGCAACGTGGTGGCGATCACGACCGCGGCGACGACGCGCTATCCCGCCCGGGACGGCCTGTCCGCCGCGCCGAAGGCGGCGGTCGAGGCGCTCGTACGGGCCTTCGCCAACGAGGAGGGCCGCTTCGGCATCCGGTTCAACTGCGTCGGGCCGGGCATGCTCACCGACGGGATGGCCGAGCGGCTGATCTCCTCGGGGGACCTCGACGAGCGCGCCCTGGCCGTCGCCCGGTCCTCGACTCCACTGCGGCGGTTCGGCAGTGCCCTCGACATCGCCGAGGCCGCCTGCTTCCTGGCCAGCGACCGGGCCGGCTTCATCTCCGGGCAGAAGCTCGACGTCGACGGAGGCTTCGGTGTCTGAGCCGTCGCGGTCCCTCCCGGTCGAGCTGGACGCGCTGCTCGCCGAGCGGGCCGTCGAACGGGCCCTGCTGCGCTATGCACGCGGGATCGACCGGATGGACCGGGACCTGGCCGCGAGCGCCTTCCACCCGGACGCCCGGATCACCCTCGGCGGGACCACCGCCGACCGGGACACGATGCTGGACACGGTCTTCGCGCTCGTGGCGCGGCGCACCATGACGATGCACTACCTGACGAACATCCTGGTCGAACTCGACCCGGCCGACCCGGACCGCGCCCGGGCCGAGACGTACGGCATCGCGTTCCAGCGCAGCACGTCCGAACCGCCACGCGGCAACATCATCAGCGGGTTCCGCTACGTCGACCTGGTCACCCGGCGCGCGGGCGAGTGGCGCGTGCAGGAACGCCGCACCGTCTCGGAGTGGCAGCGGGTCGACGACCTCGCCGGCCAGTGGCCGATCCCCGAAGCGGCACTGCGGGGAGCCCGCGACGCCTCCGACCCGATCAGCAGCCCGTGGCCGCCCGGCGGCCCGGCTGCGGAGGCCGGGCCGGACCCGGCCGGCGAGCCCGGGCGCCCCTGTGGGTGACCCGCGGCCGGGGGTCGGCGCCGGCGCGCCGCGGCTCGGCTTCCGTACGGGCGACGTCGTCGTCGTGACCGGGGCCGGCAGCGGGATCGGCGCGGCGACCGCGGCAGCAGCCGCCGCCCAGGGACTCGTGGTGTCCGCCTGGGACCTCGACGCCGCCGCACTCGCGGCGGTGAGCGCCGCCGTCCGCGCGACGGGCGGGGTGGTCGACCCGCACGTGGTCGACGTCGCCGACGAGGCGGCCGTGCGCGCGGCCCTGTCCGGGACCCGCTCGGCGTACGGGCCGGTGCGCCACCTCGTCAACAACGCCGGCCCGTCCTCGGCGACCGAACTCGACTTCGACCACGCCGTACGGCTGTGTGTCGGCAGCGTACGGTCGGTGGCCCGGGCCTGGCTCGAACAGGCCCCGCCCGGGGCGACCCTCGTGAACACCGCCTCGGTCGCCGGCACCGTCGTGGGCACCGCCTCCGACTGGTACAGCGCGGCGAAGGCAGCGATCGTCGGCTACACCCGGCACCTGGCCGCGCGCCGGGCCGACGTCGTACGGGCCAACGCGGTCGCACCCGGCATGGTGGACACCCCGAGGTTGCGGGGCTTCGCCGAGTCCCCGACAGGGCAGTCCGTGCTGGCCCGGGTGCCGAGCCACCGGATGGCCACACCGGACGAGATCGCCTGGCCGATCCTCTTCCTGCTCTCGCCGCTGGCCTCGTACGTCAACGGGGCGGTGCTCGTCGTCGACGGCGGGTGGACCGTCACGCAGTGAACGCGGCCGGTCAGCTCGGGTCGGTGCCCGGGCCGCCGAGCATCGCCCGCATCCCGCCGTGGTTGCCGGCGACGAGGGCGGCCCGGTCCGGTCCGGAGCGCCGCGCGGCGACCTCGGCCTGCTGGCGCACCACGTGCACCGGGCCGGCGCCCAGGGCCGCCAGCCCCTCGGCGGCGACGTCGGCCGGGTCGGCCGCGCCGGTCAGGTCGAGGCCGGCGCGCTCCATGGCGGGGGTGGCAGTGAGCCCGAGCACCAGGTGCAGCGCGTCGACACCGACCTGCCGCAGCTCGAGCCAGAGGCCCTCGGTGAAGATCCGGGTGAAGGCCTTGGCGGCGGCGTAGACGCCGATGTCGGCGTGGCCGAGGTAGCCGGCCGAGGAGCCGACGACGAGGATGCCGCCGCGGCCGCGTGCGGCGAGCCGGGCGCCGAGCTCCCGGCAGAGTTCGAGCGGGCGGGTCACGTTGAGATCGATGACGGCCCGGACCCGGGCGAGGTCCGCCTCGACGAAGCGGCTGCGGTAGGTGTTCGCGCCCGCGTTGAGGACGAGCAGGCCGAGGTCGAGGTCGGCGACGGCCTCGACGATCCGGGCGGTCGCGTCCGCGTCGAGCAGGTCCAGGGCGAGCACGCGGCACGGGACCCCGTGCGCCCGGACCCGGTCGGCGGTCTCGCCGAGCGGCGCGGGCTTGCGGGCGACGAGCACGATGCCCAGGCCGGCCCGGGCCAGCTGCTCGGCGAACGCGGCGCCGACCCCCTCGGAACCGCCGACGACCAGGGCCCAGGGGCCGTAGCGCTCGAACAGTCCGGCGGTGGCCTCGCTCATGCCACGCGGTCCGTCGCCGTGGCGGGCTCGTCGAACCAGTCCCACTGCCAGGGTGTGATGGTGGCCAGGGGCCCGGTGAACAGCGGGGTGGCCGTGCCGGCGAGCGCCGTGGGCGGGGCCGCCGGCGGGTCCGCGGCCAGGGCCCGCGCGAACTCGACCGGGTCGGCTTCGAGGTAGGTGAGCCGGATCCGCACGACGGGTCCGTCGGGGCGGCTGCGGCTCGGGGTGCTGCGGAAGGTCCACACGCCCGCGACTCCGTCGCGCGCGAGCAGGTCGGGCACCTGGGTCTCGTGCTCGAACCGGGACAGGTCGGCCACGTCCGGGCGCTGGGACGTCTCGACCCGGCTCACCTCGACGTACACGCCGCGGTGGGGCCGGAACGGCAGCGCGGCGAGGGTGACCAGGGCCCGGGGGGCGACGTGGCCCTGGACGGGCCGGAACATCCGGGTCATCGGCCGTTCGGTCCAGGCCAGCTCCGGACGCCGGCCCTGGTGGATCGCCCGGTCGCCGAGGTCCGTCCACTCGGCGACCGCGTCCGCGGCCGGCTCGGCGAACCAGTACATCGCCATGTACTGGCTGCCGGCGAGGGCAGGATCGGGGTAGCTGCCGAGCCGCTCGCACGCGGGCGTACGCACCCAGCGGTCGCCGTGCACGACCCCGGGCAGGGCGAGATTTTCGGGGCGGTGGTCGAGCTGATGCCAGGCGTTGTAGTCGCGATGGCGGGCGGGGTCGGTCACCTTCGGAAACGAGAAGAAGGCTCGGGTGGCTGTCGCTGGGGTGCTGGGGAGCATCTCGGCCCTCTTCGCGGGTCGGGGCGCTGGTGACGCACGATCGGTCCGGTGTCGCCGCCGGGGCGCGGCCGGTGTTTCGAGCCTTGACCCTAGGGCAGCGCCGGTCATATGGTCAAGCAAGCGCTTGGTTGACACCGTTGTCCGCAAGAGGAGCCCCATGACCGGCAGTGACGCGGATTTCCGCGCCCGACTCGACGCTCTGATCGGCCTCACCGACCCGCCCCGCCGGGCCAAGGACGCGATCACCGAAGCGGCCATCCGCGTCTGGTGCGACGCCGTCGGCGACGAGAACCCCGCGTACCAGGACCCCCGGTGGGCCGCCCGCTCCGTCTGGGGCGGCATCGTGGCCCCGGCGACCTCGCTGAACATGTGGACCCTGCCGGGCAACAGGCGCGCTCACCGCCACGCCGAGAGCCTCGACCGGGTCAACGAGGTCCTCGCCACGCGCGGGTTCACCTCGGTGGCCGCGGTGCAGACGGAGCACACCTACGTACGCCCGCTGCGCCCCGGCGACCACCTGGAGCAGTTCCCCTCCATCGGCGCGGTCTCCCCCGAGAAGTCCACCCGGCTCGGCCGGGGCCACTTCGTCGACCTCGTCAGCGACTACCGCACCGTCGAGGGCGAGCCGGTCGGGCGCGTCGTCCTGCGGATGCTCCGCTGGAACCCGGCGACCCGGACCGAGGGCCCGGCGACATCAGGGGACCGCCTCGCCCGCCCGGTACGCCCGGCCGCCGCCCCGGTCGACCTGCCGCCGGCCGGCACCACCGGCACCCTGACCGCGCACCTGCAACCCGGCTACGCCGCCGCCCCGCTCGACGAGCGCCCCTACCTCGTCGGCAGCGCCGAACTCGCCGACGGGACCCGCTTCACCGGGGATGTCGCGTACCTGCGCCCCGACCTCGTGCACGACGGCATGCCGGTCGTCGTGGCGCACCGGCGCACCCGCGACGGTGCGATCCTGCCGGTGCTCACCGCCCCCCGGCCGCAACGCCGCACGAGCACCCGTACCGGGGCCGAGGTGAGCATCGGGCAACGCCTCGCGCCCTGGCCGATCCCCGTCACCCAGCTGTCCATCGCGGCGCTGGCGACCGCGACCTTCGACTTCAACGACGTGCACCTCGACCGCGACGCGGCCCTGGAACGGGGCGCCCGCGACGTCTACATGAACATCCTCGGCTCCAGCGCGCTGGTCAACTGCTACCTCACCGACTGGGCCGGACCGGAGGCTCGCGTCGTCGACTTCCGCACCCGCCTCGCCGCGCAGAACCACCCCGGCGACACCTGCACCCTCGACGGCGTCGTCACCGGCCTGAATCCGGCGGACGGGGGAACGCACGTCACCGTCGACGTCCGCGGCACCAACAGCCTCGGCGACCACGTCATCGCCTCCGCCACCATCGCCCTGCCCTGAGAGGAATCGCGTGCTCGCCAGCTACGTCGTCGACTCCGGCTCCCCCGACAGCCTGCGCCTCGGCCAACTCGACGCCCCGGCGCCCGGCCCCGGTCACGTGCTCGTGCGGGTCCAGGCGGCAAGCCTGGACCGGGTCGACACCTACATCCGTCGCGGCACCCACGGGATGGCGGCCACCGGCCCGACGATCCTCGGCCGGGACGTCGCCGGCACCGTCGTGCGGACCGGTCCGGGCGTCACCGGCTTCACCCCCGGCGACGCGGTCGTCGGGCTGACCACCGGCGCCCACGCCGAGTACGCCGTCGTCCCGGCCACGCACTGCTTCCCGCGACCGGCCGCGCTCGACGCCGTCCACGCCGCGGCGGTGCCCACCGCCGGACGCACCGCCTACGACGCGGTCGTCAACCTCGCCGGCGTACGCCCCGGCGACCGGGTCCTCGTCGTCGCCGCCGCGGGCGCGGTCGGCACCTTCGCCGTCCAGTACGCCCACCACCTGGGCGCGCGCGTCTTCGGCACCAGCGCCCCGGCGAAGGCCGACGCGGTACGCGTCCTCGGCGCGCTCGACGTCGTGGACCACTACCGCCCCGACGTCGTCGAGTCCCTGCGCGCCGCGCTGCCCGGCGGCGAGGTGGACGTCATCGTCGAGTCGGTCGGCGGCACCCTCTGGTCCGACGTGCTCAAGGTCCTCGCCCCCGGCGGCCGGCTGGTCACCTGCGGCGTCACCGCCGACAGCCACGCCCACCTGCACCTGGGTCGCCTCATGGTCAAGGGCTGGACGCTGCGCGGCATCGGCCGGCCCGGGCCCGAGGCGGTGGCCGGCCAGCTACGCGAGGCGCTCACCCTCTCGGCCGTGACCGCCGCCCCCGCGATCGCCGCGACGTACCCGCTCGAGCAGGCCACTGTCGCACACGACCGGCTGGAGGCGTCCGAGTTCGTCGGGCGGATCGTCCTCACCACCGGCTGAGCCGCTCAGGCGAGCGGCTCCCCCGAGACGGCGGTCAGGACGACGAGCGGGATCTGCCGCCCGAAGCCGGCAGCCCGTTCGGCGTAGCGTCCCACGTTCGGCTTGCGCGCCACGACGTGCGCGAACAGCTCCGGGTCGCGCTCGCCGTCGGTCACCCGCGCCCGCACCGGGACCGTCCTGCGCCGCAGGACGATCCAGCACAGTTCGTGGTGACGCGCGTTGACCACCCAGGCGGGGTCCTTGGGGCCGCCGCCCTTGGAGCCGACGACCACCAGATCCTTCCCGTACGGCACGTAGGGCAGCGCCGCGTCGCGCAGTTCCCCGGAGCGACGGCCCACAGTCGTCAGCAGCAGCGTCGGGTGGTACGGGAACCTGCCCGCCAGCGCGTACTGCAACGACACGAGCGAGAACCCGGTCCGTCGCACGAGGAACCGGTCGAACGCCATCCCGCGCGGCCCGCGGATGACGATCAGCCACGACCGGCCGTACGAGGCGAACGACCTCGTCTCCGCGCCGATCCGTCGGCTCACCGCGCACGCGCCAGCAGCGGCGACAGCGTCTCGGTGACGTCGGCGACGTCGTCGATGCCCCGGACCACCTCGACGAGCCGCTCCTGCGCGCCCGCGTCGAGGATCCCGTCGCAGAACGAGGCCAGCTTGCCGGTCACGAAGTCCCAGTCCGCCCGCGTCGTGTCGTCCCACGGGTCGCCCTGGGCGAAGTCCGACTCGACCACGTACTCCCGGCCGCCGGCCCGGATCGTCAGCGCGCCCCGCGTCCGGCGGATCTGGCCGCCCGGGTGTTCCCTGAGGTCGGCCTCCCACTCCGCGTCGAGCACCGGGTCGGGCGCCGTCGTGATCCGGCGCGCCAGGTCCCACACCGCCGGGTCGGCCAGCCGCTCGGGGTCGTACCACTGCGGTCCCGGTGCGTGCCCGAGCAACGCCAGCGCCGCGGCGTACGGCATGTTGAAGGCGCCGTCCAGCGGCGCGACGGCGGTGTCCGGGATCTGCGGGGCCGGCTCCCGGAACTGCAACGTCCGGTAGGCCGCCGGGCTCAGCCGGATCTCCATGGACTCGATCTGCGACACCGGCACCCCGTGGGTGCCCGGGAACGCGCGGATCGCGTCGAGCGCCGCGTGGGTGAAACGGCACGTCGGGTACGGCTTGAGCGACGTCTCGGTGATCCACCACTTCGACCCCAGGCCGGCGACCATCTCGTGCCGCTCGCCGCCGAGGAAGCCCATCGCCTCGATGAAGCCCGGGGTGCGGTCCAGCACGTCCAGGTCGCCGGTGTAGCCCTCCTCGGCCAGCGCCGCGCCGAGCATCCCGGCGTGCGCGATCGCGCCGTACGGGCCGTACTTGAACGCGTTGAACGAGCGCCGCTCGGCCATGTAGGAGTTCTTCGCCGGCGGGGCCAGCCAGGCGACCAGGCCGAGCGCGTGGGTCAGCCGCTCCGGCTCCCAGCCGCCCACGACAGCGCATGCCGCGGCCGCGCCCATCGAGGCGTACCCGTGCGACGACAGCGGCGACCAGCGGAACTGGCCGTCCTCGAAGGCCATGAGCGAGGTCGACAGGTTCAGCCGCGCGTTGATCTCGAACGCGATGATGCTCGCGCGCAGCAGGCTCGCCCCGTCGGCGTGCAGCCGCTCGGCCTCCGCCAGACCGGCCGCGACGCCGAACACCGCGAAGTGCGCCGAGTTGAAGAACGTGTCGTCGGCGTCCAGCGCGTTCATCATGTCCGCGTTGGCGTGCGCGGCGTTGATCGCCGCGACCCGCTGCTCCAGCCCGAACACCGTCGCCTCGGCCGGGCCGCCGAACCGGGCGGCGACCCGCTGGACCATGCGGCTGCGCCGCAACCGCACCGCCGCCAGCCCGCAGACGAGCGAGTCGAGCAGGACGAGCCGGCCGTAGTCGCGTACCGACTCGGGGATCTCCTCGTCGCGCGTCGTCGCGAACCGCGCCAGCAGCTGCGTCCGGGTCGGTTCCGTCGTACCGGTCACCGTTCAGCCCACCCTTCCCGGCGCGACGAGCCGGTTGCCCTGCGCGTCGCGCGGCAGCGGCACGGGGATCGCCGCGAGCAGCTTCTTCGTGTACTCCTGCCGCGGGTTGGCGAAGATCTGGTCCGTGGTGTCCGTCTCCACCACCTCACCTGCCGCCATCACCATGACCCGGTCGGCGATGACCTCGACGAGGGCCAGGTCGTGACAGACGAACAGGTACGCCAGACCCAGCTCCTCCTGCAGGTCCCGGAGCAGGTTGAGCACCTGCGCCCGGACCGACACGTCGAGCGCCGCGACCGGCTCGTCGCACACGATGAGGCTCGGCTTCATCGTCAGCGCCCGGGCGATCGCGACCCGCTGCAACTGCCCGCCGGACAGCTCGGCCGGGTACCGCTCCAGGTAGCGCGAGCCGATGCCGACCTTGTCGAGCAGCTCGACGGCCTCCTTCTCCCGCGTGGCCCGGTCCTTGTCGGTGTGCACGAGGAGAGGTTCGGCGACCGCGTCCCTGATCGTCATCCGCGGGTCGAGCGAGCTGTACGGATCCTGGAAGATCATCTGCATCCGCTGGCGCAGCGCGCGCAGTTGCTTCGGCTTCGTGGCCAGTACGTCGATCCCGTCGAAGGTCACCGAGCCGGAGTCCGGCTCGATGAGGCGCAGCACCATGCGCCCGACCGTCGACTTGCCCGCGCCGGACTCGCCGACGACGGCGAGGCACTCGCCGCGCTCCAGGGTGAAGCTCACCCCCTTGACCGCGTTCAACCATTTCGTACGCCGGCCGAGCCAGTCCCGGCCGGCGCTGAACGACTTCGTGAGGTTCTCGACTTCGAGCAGGCTCATCAGACCGTCACTCCATCCAGAGAGAGCTCCGCGGCCCGCACGCACCGCGCATGGTGCTCGGCGGCGCCGTCGAGACGGACCAGGCCGGGGTGGGCCACGTCGCACCGGCCCGGCACGGCGAACTCGCACCGGCTGCTGAACCGGCACCCGTGCGGCCAGGCGCCCGGCGCCGGGATGCCACCGGGGATCGCGCGCAACCGCCGGTCGGTGCTCAGGCCCGGCTTCGGGATCGAGCCGATCAGGCCGGACGTGTAGGGGTGCCGCGGGTGGAAGAACAACTGCTCCGAGGGCGCGTTCTCGGCCACCTCGCCGGCGTACATGACCACGACGTCCCGGCACAGCTCGGCCACCACCGCGAGGTCGTGGCTGACGAACAGCAGCGCCACCCCGGTCTGCTCCTGCAGGTCGCGCAGCAGTTCGAGGATCCGTTCCTGCACCGTCACGTCGAGCGCCGTCGTCGGCTCGTCGGCGATGAGCAGGCGCGGGTTGCACGCCATGACCATCGCGATCATGACGCGCTGGCACATGCCGCCGGAGAACGCGTGCGGGTAGTCGTCGATCCGCTGCGCCGCCCGCGGGATCTGCACCATGTCGAGCATCTCGACGGCACGGGCCCGGGCTTGCTTGCGGTTCATGCCCAGGTGCTTGCGCACCGACTCGGCGATCTGGTCCCCGACCGTGTACGCCGGGTTGAGGCTGCGGATCGGCTGCTGGAAGATCATGCCCATGCCCGGGCCGCGCAGGTCCCGCCACTGCTTCTGGGTGCCCGCGGTGAGATCCACGCCGTCGAAGACGATCCGGCCCGAGGCGATCCGCCCTCCGGTCGCCCCGGTCAGGCCCATCACCGCGATGGAGGTCACCGTCTTGCCCGACCCGGACTCGCCGACCAGGGCCATCGAACCGCCCGGCTTGAGCGAGAACGAGACGTCCTGGACGGTCGTCTGCCAGCCGCCCGAGGGCGAGGGGAACTCGACGCTCAGGTTCTCCACGCGCAGCAGGTCCGCCGTTCCGCCGGTGGCGTCGGTCCTGGTGCCGGCGGGCGCCGTTTCACGTGCCATGTCAGCTCCTGGTGGTTGCCGGACGGTCAGTTGCCCGAGCGGGTGCGCACGAGGGCGCGACGGACGCCGTCACCGACGTAGGTGAAGGCGAGGACGGCGAGGAAGATCATCACGCCGGGCGGCCACACGAGGTACGGCGCGAGGCGCATGTTCGACGAGGCGGTCGAGAGCATCGAGCCCCAGCTGGCCGCGGGGGCCTGGACGCCCAGCCCGAGGAAGCTCAGGCTCGCCTCGGCCGCGACGGCGGTACCAAGCGACACCGAGATGACGAGGATGATCGGCGGCAGCACGTTGGGCAGCACGTGCCGCACCGCGATCCGCAGGGTGCTGCAGCCCAGGGCGATCGAGGCCTCGATGTAGGTCTCGTGCCGCACGTCCATCGTGCCGGCGCGGGCCACCCGGAAGAAGCGCGGGGCCATGACCAGGCCGATGGCGAGCATCGCGTTGGTGATGCCGGCGCCGAGGACCGCGACGATGGTGATGGCCAGCACGAGCGACGGGGCGCTCATCAGCGCGTCCATGATGCGGGTCAGGATCGCGTCGACCCAGCCGCCGCGGTAGCCCGCGATCATGCCGAGCGGCAGACCGAGGACGAGCGCGACGGCCGCGGCCTGCAGCGCCGCCCACAGCGAGACCCGCGCGCCGAAGATGAGCCGGCTCAGCACGTCCCGGCCGTAGTCGTCGGTCCCCAGCCAGTGCTCGGCGTTCGGCGGCCGGAGCCGCAGCAACAGGTTCTGCACGTCGGGGTCGTACGGTGCCAGGGCCGGGGCGAAGATCGCGATGAAGGTCAGCACGAGCAGGAAGACGCCGGCCGCGATCGTCGCGGGGCGGCGCACGATGCTCTTGAGGATGCCGGGGGCGGCGACCGGCTCCGGTTCGCCCGTGCCGATGGCCGCCGCCGGCACCTCGGCTAGGCCCGAGTCGTTCCCCGGCGCCGGAGCCGAGGGGGTCTGGTTGGCGCTCATGACCGCACCTTCGGGTTGAAGTAGCCGTAGGAGATGTCGACGATGAGGTTGACGAGCACGACGACAGTCGTGCTGAACAGGACGAAGCCGAGCAGCACCGGGATGTCACGGCCCTGCACCGCCTCGATCGCGGTACGACCGAGGCCCGGCATGTTGTAGATCATCTCGATGGTCACCGACCCGGCGAGGACCTCCGCGACGCGGAAGCCGAGGACGGTGACGACGGGGATGCATGCGTTCTTCAGGGAGTGCTTGAACACCACGCTGGATCGCGACAGTCCCTTGGCCTCGGCGTTGAGGACGTAGTCGGACTTCATGACCTGCCCGAGCGCCGAGCGGAGTTGCAGGGTCACCTCGGCCGCGGGTAGCAGGCCGAGGGCGATGCCCGGCAGGACGAGGTGCGACAGCCACGGCCAGAAGCCGTCGGCCAGCGGCTGGTAGCCGAACGCCGGAAACATCTGCAGGCCCACCGCGAAGACCGAGGCGAGCACGAGGCCGAACCAGAAGCCCGGGATGGCGATCGCGATCGAGGCGAGCCCGTTGACGAACCGGTCGACGATGCCACCGGAGCGCAGCGTGGCCACGAGGGCGAGGGTGGCCCCGAGCACGACGGCGAAGATCATCGCGACGAGCACCAGCGACATCGTCGTGGCCATTCGCCGCGTCAGCAGCTCGATGACTGTCTGATCGGACAGGAAGGACGTGCCGAGGTCGCCGCGCAGGACGTCGCCGACCCACATGGCGTAGCGCACCAGGACCGGAGCGTTGAGGTTGAGTTCCTCGCGGATCGCCTCGACACGTTCCGGGGTCGGCTCGTCGCCGGCCAGGACGACGGCCGGGTCGCCCGGAGCGAGTTCGATCAGGGCGAAGACGAGCAGCGGGACGACGAACAGCAGGGGTATTGCCGCGAGCAAGCGCCTGCTGGCGTAGCGGATCATGTCCTACCTCGACTCTGAGCGTGTGCCTGGGACTGCGCCTCGCACGGCCTGGTGCCGGCAAGGCCGGTGGTGTCGCCGCCGGCCCCCGCCGCAGCGGGTGGTCCGGCGGCGACGCCACCGGTGGTCAGGAGCGACCGGTTACTTCTTGACGGCGATGTGGCGCAGGTCCCAGATGCCGATGTTCGACATCGGGATGTTGTCGGTGCCGACGATGTTCGCCTTCGAGACGTTCGCGTTGGTCTGGTTGCACAGCGGCACGAACCAGGCCTGCTCGAGCGTCGTCTTCCAGATGTCCTGGTACAGCGGGGCCCGCTTGTCCATCGGCAGCGTGGGGTTGGCGGCCTCGGCCGCCTTGCCCGCGATGAGCGAGGGGTCCGCGGCGAGCTTGTACGTGTTCAGCATGTAGGTGTTCACCGTCGCCGCCGGGTCGGCCTTCGGGCTCCACGACGTGCCGACCATCAGCTCGAAGTCGCCGGCGATGAAGCGCGGCTCGTTCTCGGTGTTGGGCACGGGGTTGAGCGTCGCGTCGACGCCGGCGGCCCGCAGGGACGCCTGCACGACGTTTGCCGGCTGCTCGGCGTTCGTGCCCGCGGCGAAGGTGACCGACACCTTGGCGCCGCCGGCCTGCTGCACGAGGGCCTTGGCCTTGTCCACGCTGAACTCGTACGGGTAGGTGTAGCTCGGGATGCGGCTCGGGTCCGTCTCCGGCACGACCTGGCGGGTCGGCGTGCAGTAGCCGCTGAAGAGCGCGCTGATCGCCTCCGGGTCGACCGCGTGGGCGATCGCCTGGCGGACCTCCGGCTTGACGAGGTCGCCCTTGTTGGCGCGCAGGTAGATGCCGACGACGTTCTTGAACTTCACCTGGTGCTGCTGGAGACCGCTGCCCGGGGTGACGATCTTCTCCACCGTGGCGATCTCGCCGGCCGAGCTGAGCGGGGCCAGGTCGACCTGGCCGCTCTGCAGGCCGTTGAGGCGGGCGGCGGCGTCGGGCACCCGCTGCAGCTCGATGCCGCCGAGACGGCCGACGTTCGGGTCCCAGTAGTTGTCGGCCCGCTTGAGGACGAGCTTCTCCTGGGGGACGAGCTGGGTGGCGATGTACGGGCCGGACCCGGCGGTGCCGGGATTGTTCTTGATGTCGGCGCCGTCCTTGATCGCCTTCGGGCTGACCATCATGCCGGCCGTGCCGGTGAAGGACGCGGGCAGCTGGACGCCCTTGCCCTTGACCAGCTTGAGGCGCGCGGTCGTCGCGTCGACGACCTCGACCGACTCGATGTCGGCGAGGTCGCTCTTGAGGGTCGAGCCCTCGAGCGTCTTGCCGCGCTCGATGTTGACCTTGACGGCCTCGGCGTCGAACGGCGTGCCGTCGTGGAACTTCACGTCGTCCCGGAGCTTGAGTTCCAGGACGCTGCCGTCCTCGACGAAGTTCCACTCCTTGGCCAGGCCCGGCACGATCTTGTCGTCCTTGTCCAGCATGGTCAGCCGGTCCCAGACGAGGAACAGGTAGCCCCACGCGCCGTAGCTCGTCTGCAGGGCCGGGTCGAGGTCGCGCAACGGACCCGCCGACGCGAACTTGAGCACTGCCGACGTGTCGATCTCGCCCTGCGCTGCGCTGCTGCCGCTGCCGGAGTTGTCCGGCGAGCTGCAGCCGGCCAGGGCGAGAGCCCCGATGCTGATCAACGCGACCACACGTTTGCGGGCCGTTATGGTGACGCCCATTCTCATCCTTCCTAAACACGAGCCGAGTCGTTCCGGCTGATCAGAGGTGGTGTTGTCCCTTCCGGCCGCTGCCGGGTGGGATCCGTGGGTCGCTGACGGCCTTCGGAGCTGTGGTGGTGGCCGGCGTCTCAGCCCTCCGCGGAGAGGATCAGTGCACTGGTGGGAACGCCGACGCCCGCCGTCACCAGGACGTTGCGGACGCCGTCGGGCTGGTTGGTCGAGGTGCCCCGGACGAGGCGGACGCCCTCCGCGACACCGTTCGTGCCGTGCAGGTAGGCCTCGCCGATCTGGCCGCCGTGGGTGTTCGTCGGCAGCGAGCCGGTGACCTCCAGGTTGCCGTCGGCGATGAAGTCCTTGGCCTCACCGCGACCGCAGAAGCCGTACTCCTCGAGCTGGTTGAGCACGTACGGCGTGAAGTGGTCGTAGAGGATCGCCGCGTCCATGTCGGCGGGACCGAGCCCCGACTGGGCCCACAACTGCCGGGCGCAGAGCTCGACCTCGGGGATCCGGGTCAGGTCCTCGCGGTAGTAGCTGACCATCTGGTACTGGTCCGGTCCCAGGCCCTGGGCCGCGCCCCGGATGTAGACCGGGGTGACGGGCAGGTCCTTGGCGCGTTCGGCGCTGACGACGACCATCGCCTGGCCGCCGTCGGTCTCCTGGCAGCAGTCGAACAGGTGCAGCGGCTCGGCGATCCAGCGCGAGGCCTGGTGCTCCTCGAGCGTGAGCGGCTTGCCGTAGAACCACGCCCTGGGGTTGTTCGCGGCGTGCTTGCGGGCGAGCACCGCCACCCGGCCGTAGTCCTCGCTGGTCGCGCCGTACGTGTGCATGTAGCGGCGGGCGAACATCGCGGTGTGCTGGGCCGGGGTGAGCAGGCCGTACGGGTTGACCCAGGAGCGGTACTCGTTGTCCGAGGTGGCCTGGGTCTTCGCCGGCGGAGGTCCCTGCCCGAAGCGGACGCCGGAGCGCTCGTTGAAGGCGCGGTACGCCACGACGACGTCGGCGATCCCGCTCGCGACGGCCATGGCGGCCTGCTGGACGGGTGCGCAGGCGCCGCCGCCGCCGTAGGGGATCCGGGAGAAGAACTTCAGCTCGGGGATGCCCAGGCTGCGGGCGACCATGTTCTCCGGGTTGGTCTCCATGGTGAAGGTCGTCATGCCGTCGACGTCGGCTGGGCTGAGGCCCGCGTCGGCCAGGGCGGCCGAGACGGCCTCGACGGCCAGCTGCAGCTCGCTGCGGCCGGAGTTCTTCGAGAACTCCGTCGCGCCGATGCCGACGACAGCGGTGCGACCCGACAGGAAGGTGGACGTCACGTCACTGCTCCGATCCGCGGGGCAGGCGCACTGTCACCTCGGAGACGACGTGCCCGCCCTTGCTGTTCATGCCACGCACCGCGACGCGCACGGTGTCCTCCTCGACGCCGACGACCTCACCGGTCAGCCGCATCACGTCACCCGGGAAGTTCGGCACCCCGAGGCGGGTGCTCAGGCGCACCATGCGCGCGGCGGGGCCGGCCCAGTCGGTGACGTAGCGGCCGACGAGCCCGTTGGTGTGGTTGATGCTCATGTACGTGTCGGGGGTGCCGCGACGCTGGGCCTGGGCCGGGTCGTGGTGCACGTCCTCGTAGTCGCGGGTCGCGAGCGCGCCGGCGACGATGACGGTCCGGGTCAGCGGGATCTCCAGCTCCGGCAGCGTGTCGCCGGGGCTCACCTGCTCGATGGTGATCTGCGTGCTCACAGCTGCTCCCCCTCGCCCACGAGGTCCGCGAGCTGCTGCAGGTGCCAGGCTCCGGAGCCGGCGGTGTTGGCAAGCTGCGTGGTCCAGAGCATGTAACGGTGGATCGGATAGGTGACGTCGGCGCCCATGCCGCCGTGCACGTGCTGCACGGTGCGCGCGACGCGGTCGCCCGCCTCGGCGGCCCAGTACTTCGCGACGTGCACCGCCGCCCGGGACGGCCGCCCGGTCGTCTCGCGCCAGAGCGCGTTGAGGTAGGTGACCTCCATCGCCTCGGTGTCGATGTGGCAGTCGGCGAGCTGGTGGGCGACGGCCTGGAAGGTCGCGATCGGCACACCGAACTGCTCACGGCCCGAGGTATAGTCGGCGGCCTGGCGTACGGCGGCCTGGCTGACGCCGCTCTGCAGAGCCGCCACCGCGGTCCAGACCTGGCGCAGCAGCCAGTCGAGCCGGTCCTCCTCGGGACCCTCGGCGAGCAGCGCCGCGGCGGCGTCCTCGAAGTGAACGTCGGAGGCGAGTCCACGGTCGGTGCGCTCGAAGGTGTCCCGGCGTACCCCGGGTCCGGCGGTCGGCACGAGGTACAGCCCGACCGCGCCCGCCTCGTCGGTGGCCGGGACGACGATCGCGTCGGCGAGGTGCGCCGAGCGGACGCCGACGGCGGTGCCGCTCAGGGTGACCCCGTCACCGCCGGGCTCGGCGCCGGACCGCGCGCGGACGCGGGCGCCGTACGGCCGGGCGTCGGTCAGGTCGTCGACGGCCACGGTGAGGACCGCGTCTCCGGCGGCCACGCGGGGCAGCCACTCGGCCTGTTGCTTGGCGTTGCCGTAGCGCAGCAGCGGCAGGACGCCGCCGACGAGGGTCTCCCACAGCGGGACGGTGCCGAGCGTGCGGCCCTGTTCGACGAAGACCCCGGCGATCTCCCACAGGCCCAGCCCGGCGCCGCCGTGCTCCTCGGGCACGGGCAGCCCGAGGATGCCGGACTCGGCCAGGTCGCGGTACAGGACGCGGTCGAAGCGGTCCGGCCCGGCCTCGATGTCGAAGAGCCGCTGCGGGTCGCCGTTGCGCGAGAACACGTCGCGCGCCAGGTCGTTGACCGTGACCTGTTCCTCGGCGAGCTGGAAGTCCATCAGTTCCCTTCCTCTTCTGTGGGCTCCGATGCGGAGGTCGCGGCCCGGAAACGCGGCAGCGTGAGGTTCTCGTCGTAGTCGAGCCAGTCGACCTGCACGGGCATGCCGATCTCGACCTCGCCGGCGTCCCCGACGAAGTCGGCGACCAGACGGGTGCCCTCTTCGAGGTCGACGAGCACGACGGTGAGCGGGTAGTCGTACCCGGGCGCCTTCGGGTGGTGGCTGACGACGTAGCTGTGCACGGTGCCCCGGCCGCTCGCCTCCACCTCGTGCCACGCGTACGAGTGGCAGGACGGGCAGATCGGGCCGGGCGGGTGGCGCAGCGTGCCGCAGTCGGTGCAGGCCTGGATGACGAGGCGACGCTGCGCGGCGGCGGCGAACCAGAACGCGTTGTCGCGCAGGATGAACGGCTTGTGCCGCAGCGCCGGGTCGGCGGCGGCCGGCGCCGCGGGCTTGGCGCCGGACGGGTCGAAGCGCAGGATGCGGAAGCGCTGGCGGGCCACGACCTCGTCGTTCTGGTCGGTGTAGGTGCGCAGCGTCGTGATGAAGTGGCCGGTGCCCAGGCCGGTGGTCTTGCGCGGGGAGACGTCCTCGATGACAGTGGTCATCTTGATCTCGTCGCCCAGGCGCAGCTCGCGCACGTACTCGTGCTCGTCGTTCGTCGCGACGACCCCGACGAAGCCGGCGTCGGCGAGCAGCGCGAGCAGCCGGGCCATCGGGGTGTCCGGCGCGGCGCCCGCGGCGGCGGCCGTGTGGGCCTTGTAGCCGACCATGAGCCAGGTGGACAGCATCGGCGGCGGGGCGACGACGCCCTCGCGGCCGGTGTCCCGGGCGGCCCGGTCGTCGACGTAGACGGGGTTCTCGTCGCCCATCGCCTCGACGAAGTGCCGGATCATCGCCTGGTTGACGGCGTCCTGGGCGTAGCGGGTGGGCGTGGCCTCGAGGCCGACGAACTCGCGCAGACGGGCGAGGAAGGCGTCCTGGTCGGTGGCTTCGGAGGCGGGGGCCTGCGTCGTGGTGCTCATGCGGAACGCCCCTTCCTCGGCATGCCGAGACCGGCGACCGCGATCATGTCGCGCAGCACCTCGTTGGTGCCGCCGCCGAAGGTGTTGATGTAGGAGCCGCGGGTGTACGCCTCCAGCTGTCCGCCGAGGACGGCGTCCGGCGCGCCGGCGCGCCGGGTCGCGCGGGGACCGACGACGGAGACGAGGTTGCGGCAGACCCGGTCGTGGGTCTCCGTGCCGTAGACCTTGGCGACCGACGCGGCGGCGGGCGCCGGGTTCTGGCCCTCCCCCACGACGGCGATCTTCCAGTTGAGCAGGCGCATCGCGGTCAGCTCGGCGTAGTCGCGGGCCAGTTCCGTGCGCACCCACGGCTTGTCCAGGACGCGGTTGCCGTCGGCGTCGGGCTCGGCGGCCCACGCGGCGACGTCGGTCCACAGCTGCTCGGTGCGCCCGCCCATCGCGGCCAGGCCCACCCGCTCGTGACCGAGCTGGCCGGTGATGAGGCGCCAGCCGCCGTTGACCTCGCCGACGAGGGCTTCGGGGCCGACGCGTACGTCCTCGTAGTAGGAGGCGTTGGTGTGGGTGATGCCGCTGGTGGCGATCGGCGTGCAGCTGAAGCCCGGGTCCGACGTCGGCACGATGAGGATGGTGATGCCCTTGTGCTTCGGGGCGGCGGGGTCGGTGCGCACGGCCATCCAGACGAAGTCGGCCTGGCTGACACCGCTGGTGAACACCTTCTGGCCGTTGATGACCCAGCCACCGTCGGGCGTCGCCTCGGCCCGGGCGCTCAGCGAGGCGAGGTCGGTGCCGGAGCCCGGCTCGCTGTAGCCGATGGCGAAGATGACGTCGCCGGTCAGCATGCCCGGCAGGTAGGTGCGCTTCTGCTCCTCGGTGCCGTAGCGCATCAGCATCGGGCCGATGTTGTTGATGGTGACGAAGGGGAACGGTGCCTGGGCGCGGTTGATCTCGTCGAAGAGGATGTACTGGTCGATCGCCGGGCGGCCCTGGCCGCCGTACTCCGTGGGCCAGCCGAGTCCGAGCAGGCCGTCCTTGCCGATCTGACGGATGATCTCGCGGTAGGCCGGGCGGTCCTCGTTGGTGCCGCCGAGCGCCTCGCGGACCTCGGGCGTGAGCAGGCGCGCGAAGTAGGCTCGCAGCTCCCTGCTCAGCTCTCGCTGCTCGGGCGTGTACTCCAGGTACATGGATGTTCCTCATTCTCGGGGCGTGGGCGCCAGTCGGTGTGCCGGGCGGGCCGGCAGGTCAGGGGGCCGGCAGGAGCGCGGCACGTCCGTTGTCGGCGAACTGCTTCTCGAGGTCCCGGACGTCCGCCTCGGTCAGCGGGCGGTACGCGGTGGACGCGCCGTCGCGGACCCAGACCGGGTCGGTCGTGACCCAGGCGGTACGGCGCAGGATCTGCTTGGCGACCTTGCCGTTGCCGGTGCTGGGGATCTGGTCGACGATCCGCACGAAGCGGGGCCGCCACTTGGTGCCGAGGTCGGCCTGCTCGTCGAGGAAGGCGGTGAACGCCTCGGGGTCGAAGGTGGCGCCGCTGCGCAGCTGGATCACGCACATGACCTGGTCGCCGGTACGCGGGTCGGGCACGGCGAAGACGGGGGCGACCGCCACCCGGTCCCAGCGCTCGATGATCCGCTCGGCGGGGCCGGCCGCGAAGTTCTCGCTGTCGACGCGGATCCAGTCCGAGGAGCGGCCGGCGAAGTAGAAGTAGCCGTCGGCGTCGCGGTAGGCCAGGTCCCCGGACCAGAAGTCCTCGCCGCGGACCCGCTCGGCGGCGGCCTCGGGGTTCTTGTAGTAGCCCTCGAACTTCGCCGCCATGCCGACGCCGACGAGCTGGCCGATGGCCTCGTCGGCGTTGAGCAGCCGCCCGGTCCCGTCGAGCCGGGCCGGCGGGCACTCCAGCCCGGTCTCCTCGTTCATGACCTTGATCTCGGCGCCGGCGACGGCCACACCGAGCGCCTCGGCGGGCGTCTCAGGGGTGCGGTTGATCCGCATGACGCCCTCGCTGGAGCCGTAGCCCTCGGAGATGACGACACCGAAGCGCTCGGCGAAGCGGGCGATGTCGGCGGCCGAGGCCTCGGTTCCGACGGCGCGCCGCAGCGTGCTCGTCGCGTCGCGGGGGTCGACCGGCCGGGCCAGGATGTAGGCCAGTGCCCGGCCGACGTAGTTGAAGTAGGTGACGCCGTGCTCGTGCACGTCGCGTACGAAGCCGGACGCGGAGAACCTGCGGACCATGCAGATCGTCGCGCCGCAGACCATGGCCGGGCCGAGGTTGAGCATGACGGCGTTGCCGTGGAACAGCGGCATCGCCAGGTAGCTGACCGAGTCGCGGGTCAGCTCGGTGCGGGCCAGCAGCGCCTCGGAGACCGCGGCGAGGCGCCCGTGGGAGCAGATGACCGCCTTAGGGGCGCCGGTCGAGCCGGAGGAGAACATGAGCAGCAGGTTGGCGCGCGGGTCGACCTCGTCGGTGGGTACCGGCGCGCCGGCGTGCCGGGCCAGCCAGGCGGCGTACTCCGGGGAGTCGATGTTGCGCACCTGCCCGGCGGGGATGCCCAGGTCGAGCCCGTCGACGAGGCCGGCGAGGCGGTCCTCGGTGAGGAGCAGGTCGGTGTCGGTGTGCCGCACGTCGTGGGCCAGCTCGGCGCCACGCCGGGTCGGGTTGATCCCGACCACTGTGGCGCCGGCCAGCGCGGCGGCACAGATCCAGTACACGTAGTCGGGGGTGTTCTCCAGGAGCAGCCCGATGTGCAGTGGCCTGCCGTCGGGCCGGGGCACGTCGTCCAGTGCCGCGGCCCGGTCGGCGGCCTCCTGCACGATCCGGCCCCAGGTGATGGTGCGGCCTTCGAAGAGCAGGCCGGGGTGGTCGTCGCCCGTGCGTGCCCGCACGATGTCGGCGAAGACGGCGGGTCCCGAGTTTCGGGCCACCGGGGCCTGAGTCGTCATTGACGTTTGCTCCGTCTCGTCCGTCGTCAAATGCGAATCACCAAACAAGCAAGCGCTTGGTCGAAGCGTAGAGTGAGGCTTGCCGCAGGTCAAGGCCTTGACAACGCTTCCCATGGGCTGCTCGCGGCGAGCGCCGAGCGCACCCGGTCGGTGTCCTCACCACGCCGGCGCGGGGCCCGTGGGACCCCCGCGGGTGTACGCGAGAAACGGGGCGTCGGGGCCGGCTGGGCGACCCCCTCGACCTCGACGACGGCGCCCCGGGCCCGCATCTGCGGGTGCTCGGCCGACTCGGCGATGTCCAGCACCGGATGCACGCACGCGTCGACGCCCTCGAAGACGCCGGTCCACTCCCGCCGGGTGCGGCCGGCGAAGACCGACGCGATCCGCTCGGCCCAGCCGGCCCACCCCGACTCGTCGAACTGCGCCGGCCCGTCCTCCGGATCGAGGCCGAGGGTACGCAGGAACGTGCGGTAGAACTTCGCCTCGATGGCCGCCACGGACATGAACCTGTCGTCGGCGGTGCGGTACACCCGGTAGAAGTGCGCCCCGCCGTCGAGGTAGTTCGTGCCACGGGTGAGGTTCCAGGCGCCCCGCGCGAGCATCGAGTGGATGACGACGGTGAGCAGCGCGCTGCCCTCGAGCATCGAGGCGTCCACGACCTGCCCACGCCCGGAGGAGACACGCTCCTGCAGTGCGGCCAGCACGCCGAAGGCCAGCATCATGCCGCCGCCGGCGAAGTCGGCCAGATACATCGGCGGCACGACGGGGCCGGTGTCGGGCAGGCCGATCGTGTCGAGCACCCCGGAGACGGCGATGTAGTTGAGGTCGTGCCCGGCGGCCGCGGCGAGCGGGCCGTCCTGGCCCCAGCCGGTCATCCGCGCCACGACCAGGCGCGGGTACCGCTCGGTGAGTTCGGCCGGGGCCAGGCCGAGACGTTCGAGCACCCCGGGCCGGAACGGGTCGAGCAGCACGTCCGCGTCGGCGAGCAGCCGGTGCACGAGCGCCCGGTCGGCCTCGGACTTCAGGTCGAGCGTGACTGTCGTACGGCCCCTGTCGATCGCGTTGACCTGCGCGCGCTCCCGCCGGTCGGGCTCGCCGGGCGGGTCCACCCGGACCACCTGGGCACCCATGTCGGCGAGCATCATCGTCGCGAACGGCACCGGCCCCTGCCCGCCGAGTTCGAGGAGCCGCAGGCCGGCCAGCGGCCCTTCGAACCGCTGGCCGGGGACGCCGCTCACGCCTGTTCCCGGGTGCCGGCCGGCACCGGGAGGCCGGTCACGGCACGGGGGTCGGTGCTCCACGTCCGCGCGGTCACGCCCTCCTCGCGCAGGACGCGCTTGAGGACCCGCCCGACGGCGTTCTTGGGCAGTTCGGTGCGGACCTCGATGTGTGAGGGCACGGCGTACCGCGGGATGCGCGGGTGCAGCCACTCGAAGAGCTCCGCGGGGTCGATCTGGGCGCCGGGCGCGGGCACGACAGTCACCTTGAGGTCGTCCTCGGCCAGCGGGGAGGGGACGGCGTGGACGGCGACCTCGCCGACGGCCGGGTGGGTCGCGACGACGCCCTCGATCTCGAAGCTGGAGATGTTCTCGCCGCCGCGGCGCAGGTAGTCCTTGCCCCGGTCGACGAAGTAGAGGTAGCCGTCCTCGTCGAGGCGGCCGTAGTCACCGCAGTGGAACCACAGTCCCCGGAAGACCTCCAGCGTCTTCTCCGGCTCACGCCAGTAGCCGTTGAACATGATCGCCGGACGGTTGGGACGGGCGACGATCTCGCCGACCTCGCCGACGGGCAGCGGGTTGTCGTGCTCGTCGACGATGCGTACCTCGAAGGAGTCGTTGATCTTGCCGGCGCTCCCGGCCCGGTAGCCCCCGGGTGGGGTGAGGGTGATCAGGCAGGCCTCGGTCAGGCCGTAGGCGCCCGAGCCGACCCGTTCGACGCCGAAGCGCTCCGTCCAGCGAGCGGCGAGCTCGGCGGTGACCGGCGAGCCGGACACGACGCGCAGCCGGCCGAAGGCCTCGCGGGTGGCCTCGGAGTCGGGGGCGCCGGCGATCATCGGCAGCATCGAGCCCATGAGCGCGGCCATCGTCGCGCGGCTGCGCAGGATCTCGTTCCAGAAGCCCCGGACCGAGAAGCGCGACGCGAGGTCGATGGCCGAGCCGAGCTGGAGCGAACCCATCACGTGCCCGACGGCGGCCATGTGGAACAGCGGCATCGCCGTCCAGAGGACGTCGTCGGCGCGGCGTTCGAGGTTCTCGTGCATCTGGCGGGCCATGTTCGCCACGTAGCCGTGGCTGACCATGCACGCCTTGGACGGCCCGGTCGTGCCGGCCGTGTAGATGAGGTGGCTGGTGGCGTACGCGTCGAGGTCCGGGGTGGTCGTCACCGCCGAGCCCTCAGCGACGGCGGCGTCGAAGTCCACGACCTCGGTGGCCCAGGCGGGCGCCGGGCCCGAGGCGGGCCGGATGGGGGCGCCGACGAGGACCGGCACCCGTAGCTCCGTGCCGATGAGGGCGTCGTCCAGGACGGGCACGAACTCGTCCTCGACGATCATCGCGACCGGGTCGGCGTCGAGCACCTGGTGGGCCAGTACGGCGCCGCGGTTGCTCGTGTTGAGCGGGACGACGAAACCGCCGCGGAGCGTCGTCGCCCACCAGGAGAGCAGGGCCAGGCGGCCGTTGCGGGCGAGGACGACGACCCGGTCGCCGGGCGCGACGCGGTCGGCGAGGAACCCGGCGAGGCGACGCGACGCGGCGTCGAGCTCGGCCACTGTGAACGGGGCGCCGGCGAGGGTGAGGGTCAGGTCCGGCTGCTCGTCGAGCAGGCGGGACAGGGCGGGCAGGAGCGGGGTGGCTGCGGTGGGACGGTTCACTGGCTCTGGCTACCTTTCTTCGGGTCGGCCGCGCGCGGTGGCGGACGGCGGGGACCTGACGCTCAGCCCTTCGTCATCGCGACGGTCCGCAGGTCGAACAGGCCGAGGTTGGTCCACGGCAGCTGCTCGGCCCCGACGACCTTCGGGGAGGCGATGGTGGCGCTGGTGAGGTTGCAGATCGGGATGAACCACGCCTCGCTGAACAGCCGCTCCCACAGCTGGTGGTACTGCTTGGCGCGCTCCTCGACGCTGGAGCGGGGGTCGGCGGCCTTGGCCGCGATCGGGCCGATGACCTCCGGGTCGGTGGCGAGCTTGTAGTTGCCGATCAGGTAGTTGTCCACAGTTCCCGCCGGGTCGAGACGCGGGTTGAAGGTGTTGGACACCTCGAGCTCGAAGTCGCCGGCGATGAAGCGGGCCTCGGTCTCGGAGTTCGGCGTCGGGTTGAGCTTCGCGTCGATGCCGGCCTGGGACATGGCGGCCTGGATGGCGGTGGCGGGCTGCTCGGTGTTGGTGCCGGCGGAGAAGCTGATCGACACCTTCGCCCCGCCGACCTCGGAGATCAGCGCCTTGGCCTTGGCCAGGTCGAACTCGTACGGGTAGGTCGCCGCCGGGTCCTCCCACGGGCTGTTCGGGTAGATGCTGCGGGTGGGCGTGCAGGTGTCGGCGAAGAGCGCGCGGATGGCGGCCGGGTCGACCGAGCGCGCGATTGCCTCACGGACCCGCTTGTCCTTGAGGTCGCCCATGTTGGCGCGCAGCAGGATGCCGAGGACGTTGCGGAACGGGCGGGTGGTCACCTTGAGCTGGCCGTCCTCGCCGAGCTGGCGGGCCTGGGTGATCTCGTTGGCCGAGGAGACGAAGCTGAGGTCGGTCTGACCGCTGATGACGCCGTTGAGCCGGGTGGCGCCCTCGGGGACCCGGGTGATCTCCATGCCGGCGAGGCGCCCGGCGTTGGGGTCCCAGTAGGTGCCCTCGGCGCGCTTGACGACGTACTTCTCGTTCGGGATGAACTCGGTGACGACGTACGGGCCCGAGCCGGCCTTGCCGGGGGCGCGCTTGAGGTCGACGCCGTCGGCGATCGCCTTGGGCGAGACCATCATCCCGGCGGCGGTGGCCAGGGCCGAGGGGAGCACGGCGCCGGTGCCCGGCTTGAGGTTGAGGCGCACGGTGTGCGCGTCGACGACTGTGACGCCGGTGATGCTGGCGAGGTCCTGCTTGATGGTGCTCGTGGGCAGCGTCTGGCCGCGCTCGATGTTGACCTTGACGGCGTTGGCGTCGAAGGGCGTCCCGTCGTGGAACTTGACGTCGTCGCGCAGGGCGAGTTCGAGGTGGGAGCCGTCCTGGGCGTAGGTCCACTTCTTGGCCAGGCCGGGGACGACCTGGTCGGTGGAGTCGACCATGGTGAGCCGGTCGTAGATCAGCGTGAGGTAGGGGTAGCCGCCGGGGGCCGGCTGCGCCGGGTCGAGGTTCTGGAACGGCGACGAGGCGCTCACCCGCAGGACGGCGTCGGGGTCGATCTCACCCGTGGTGGCACCGGGGTCGCCGGTTCCGGTGGCGGAGCAGGCTCCGACGACGAGGGTGGCGGCGAGCAGGCTCGCGGCGACGGCGAGGCGTCGGCGGCGCGGGAGGCGAGACACAATGGTCCTTTCCTGACCTTCGGCCCGAGAGCGGGAGCGGCTCCGCGGGTCACCCGGCGGGTTCCCGGGGGCGGCCGGGCCGTTCGGCGGCGGCCGTGCGGGCGCGATGGTCATGGAGGTGATGGATGGCGGCGCTGGTGTGGAGCGCCTGTCCGGAGCTGATCGGCATCCGCGCCCGAGACTGGCGGTGTTGCGGCCGTTCGCGATCCAAACAAGCGCTCGATTGGGAACCGTAGGTGGCAGCGTGCGGGCACGTCAATAGGCGATCGGCAGCATGATCGACAAGGGGGCTGCGCGTAGCGGGCAACCGTTGCCAGCACGCGATCAGGTCGCTAAGGTGCGCATCAAGCAAGCGCTTGGTTGCTTGATGTCCGGCCGGCCAAAGGAGTCCGCACGGTGGAAGCCCCCCTCGCCACGGCACAGCCCCGCGACACCGGCATCGACGCGGTCGCCTCGGCCACCCGCCGGCTCATCGACGCGATCACGCGCGCGGGCGGCGCCGTCGACCCCGACGCCGACGCGATAGTGGCCGACCTCGACGCGCTCACCGCCCGGATCGACGCCCACGCCCCGGACCTCGCCGAGCGGATCGCGACGATGTGGCGCCAGCCCGGCCCGGGCCGCTTCGACCCCGCCGGCGGCACCGAGAATCCGCTGTCGCCGCCGGTGTCCCTCTGGGTAGAGCCGGACGGTTCCTTACGCGGGGAGGTCACCCTGAGGCTTGCCTTCCAAGGACCACCCGGGCACGTGCACGGCGGCACCTCGGCCATGCTGATGGACCACGCCCTCGGCATCGCCAACGCCCGCGCCGGATACGCCGCGGTGACCGTCGGGCTCGACATCTCGTTCCGCGCGGCCATCCCGATCGGCTCGACGATCACGATCCTGGCCCGGCACGACGGGCGCGACGGACGCAAGGTGCGCAGCTCCGGCGAACTGCGCGTCGGGGACCTGACGTGCGTCACGGCCACCGGCACCTTCGTCCTCATGGACGACCCGTCCACGCGGGAGAAGTTCCGCCGAGCGTCGAGGGAGCAGGCATGAGCACCGATCCCCATCCGAGCAGCGCCGCACCCGGCCCGCTCGCCGGCCGCGGCGCGCTCGTCATCGGCGGGGGCGGCGGCTTCGGCCGCGCCATCGCCGCCGCGCTGGCCGCCGACGGCGCCGCCGTGACGATCATGGGACGGACCGAGGCGACGCTGCGGGCGGCGGCCGGGACGATCGCCGCGGCCGCCCCCGGAGCACCACCGGTACGGATCAGCGCCGGCGACTCCACCCGCGAAAAGGACGTGGCAGCAGCGGTACGCGCCGCCGACGAGACCCCGCTGGCCGCGGTCGTCACCACAGTCGGCGGCGGCACCTTCCGTCCCCTGCTCGCCCTCGACGCCGAGACCCTCGAACACGACTTCCGGCGCAACGTCACCACGGCGCTGCACGCCATCCGGCACGGCGGGCAGGCCCTGGCCGCGCGCGGCGGGGGCGCGATCGTGTGCACCTCGTCGAGCGCGGGCGGGCACTCCTTCCCGTTCATGCCGTCGTACTCGGTGAGCAAGGCCGCGCTCGAAGCGCTCGTCCGGGTCGCCGCCGACGAGCTCGGCCACCTCGCGGTACGGGTCAACGTGGTACGCCCCGGCATCGTCGCCACCGACGGCGAGAACCCGGGCCGGCTGCTGGCCGACCCCGAACTGGCCGCCGCGACGGTCGCCGAGAAGCCCCTGTCGCGGATCGGGCGCGCCGAGGACGTCGCCGCCGCGGTCCGCTTCCTGTGCGGTCCCGGCTCCTCCTGGATCACCGGCGCGTGCCTGCCCGTCGAAGGCGGGGCACACCTGCGGCGCGCACCACGGCTGGAGAAGCTCGCCCGGATCGTCAACGGCGACGAGGTCGTCGACGCCACCCTGGCGGGCCGCATCCCGTGACGGCGCCACAGACACCCGCCACCCGGATGGAGCTGACCACGACGCTGCCGCCGACGACGGCGCTGCGCGAGGTGCCCGCGGTCGTGGCGCGCATCGAACGGCTCGGCTTCGACACCGTGCACATCCCCGAGACGACGCACGACTCCCTGGCGGTCGCGCTGCTCGCGGCCGAGCACACCAGCCGGATCACCGTACGCACCAGCATGACGCTGGCCTTCCCCCGCAGCCCGATGGTGACCGCGTACGCCGCGTGGGACCTCGCGCGGTTCTCCGAGGGCCGCTTCCAGCTCGGTCTGGCCACCCAGGTACGCGGCAACATCGTCGGGCGGTTCTCGGTGCCGTGGGAGCGGCCGGTGGAGAACCTGCGCGACTACCTCGCCTCGATCCGGGCGATCTTCGCCGCGTTCAGCACCGGCGAACCCCTGGAGCACGAGGGCAGCCACTACCGCTTCACCCGGCTGCAGCCGTACTTCAATCCCGGCCCGCTGCCGACCGCGGCCCCGGCGCTGTACACCGGCGGGGTCAACCGGCGCGTCTGCGAGGTGGCCGGCGAGCTCGCCGACGGCTTCGTCACCCACGCGACGAACTCGCACCCGAGTCACCTGCGCACGGTCGTGCTCCCCGCGCTGCGCGCCGGGGCCGAGCGGGCCGGACGCGCCGGGATCCCGCGGGTCGTCGTGGTGTCCAAGTCGATCACCGGGCCGACGCCGGCCGCGCTCGCCGCGAGCCGCGACTCCGCCCGCCAGGAGCTGGCGTTCCTCTTCTCCACTCCCGCCTACCGCACCACCCTGGACCGGCTCGGCCTGGGCCGGGTCGGCGAACGGCTCGCCGCGATGGCCGCCTCCGGGCGCTGGACCGGACTCGCCACCGTCCTCGACGACGAGACCCTGGCCGCTCTCATCCCGCACGGCACCTACGCCGAGCTGCCGGACGTGCTCGGGCAGGCGTACGGCGGCATCGCCGACGGGCTCGGGCTCGGGCTGCCGCTCGACCCGGACGACGACGAGGACTTCGGCGCGTTGCTCGAACGCCTCCGGCTCATCCCGACCAGTGCCGCGGCCACCATCCCGCCCGCGAACGCCGGCCCCACCAGCGCGACGCGCGGCGTCGCCGGATCGGAGACCCTGTCATGACCGCACGCATCGGGCTGCTCACCCCGGTCGTCGTCCAGCATCCGCGCACCGCGGCCGCCTGGGAACGGGACGTCCTGTCCGGCCCCGACGTCGGCGGCGCGCTGCTGGCCGTCGCCCGCGCCGCCGACGACCTGGGCTACCACCACCTGACCTGCAGCGAGCACGTCGCCGTGCCCGCCCCGATCGCCGCCGAGCGGGGCGCGACGTACTTCGACCCCGTGGCCACGCTGTCGTTCCTCGCCTCGGCGACGCGCCGCGTCCGGCTCGCGACGAACGTCGTCGTCATCGGCTACCACCATCCGCTCGCCCTCGCCAAGACCTACGGCACCCTCGACCTGCTCAGCGGCGGCCGCGTCGTCCTCGGGATCGGGGTCGGCAGCCTCGAAGAGGAGTTCGACCTGCTCGGCGCCGAGTTCGCCGGGCGCGGCGAGATCGCCGACGAGGCGATCACCGCCCTGCGCGCGGCGTGGGGCAGGGCCGTGCCGCACCACGAGGGGCCCCGGTTCACGTTCACCGACTTCGTCGTCGAACCGCACGCGCCGCGCACCACGGTGCCGATGTGGATCGGCGGGCGCACCCGCCGCTCGCTGCGCCGCGCCGTGACGTACGGCACCGGGTGGGCGCCGTTCGGCCTCGGACCGCGGGAGCTGACCCGCATCTGGGAATCCGTGGAACGCCCGGACGGCTTCGACCTCGTGCTGCAGATTCCGCCGCTGGACCCGCTCGGCGACCCGGACGGCTCCCGCGCGCACCTGCGCACGGCCGACACCGTCGGGGCGACCGCTGTCAACGCGAGCCTCGTGGCCACCTCGGCCGCCCACCACCTCGAGCAGATGGCCGCGCTGCGCGAGCTCGCCCCGGAACGCTTCGAGACGAACCCGGCCTGACCGGCCGCCGACCGGTTCATCCGACGAGACCCGATCGAAAGGAACCCACCATGAGCGACTCGCAGCCCGACCGGCTCGCCCTGCTCGAGGCTCGCCTCGAACAGGCCGAACGGCGCCTCGCCGCAGCCGAGGACCAGCTCGCCCTCTGGCGGATCGTGGCCAGCTACGGCCCCGCCGTGGACAGCGGCTCGGCCGAGATCACCGCCCAGTTGTGGACCGAGGAGGGCGTGTACGACACCTTCCCGGTCGTGCTCAATGGCCGGGACGCGCTGCGCGGCATGGTCAACGGTGATCGGCACCAGGCCCTGATCAACAACGGCGCCGCCCACCTCATGGGGCTGCCGCACATCGTCGTCGACGGCGACCGGGCCGTCGTGACGAACTACTCGCAGCTCGTGCTCAGCGCCCCCGACCAGAACGGTTACCGGATCTGGCGTACCGGCTCCAACCGGTGGGAGTTCATCCGCACCGACGAGGGCTGGAAGGTGACCCACCGCTGGAACCGCCAGCTCGACGGCACCGACGAGGGCCGCGACCTCCTCGCCCGCGCCGTCGAATCCGAGGCCTGAGGCCGTGCGCATCGGCCTCAGTTCCCCGGTCCTGGCCGACTCCGGGCCCCGGCCCCCGTGGGAGGCCGAGGCCGGGGTCGCCGAGTTGCGCACCGTCTTCACCACCGCCGACCGGCTCGGGTACGAGTTCTTCACCTGCCCGGAGCACGTCAGCGTGTCACCGGGGCTGGCCCGGGGTGAACGCTTCTACGACCCGGTCGCGACGTTCTCGTACCTCGCGGCGATCACCGAGCGGATCCGCTTCCTGCCGTACGTGCTCGTGCTCGGGCTGCACCATCCGCTGGAGTTGGCCAAGCGGTACGGCACGCTCGACCACCTCAGCGGCGGGCGGGTCGTCCTCGGCGTCGGCGTCGGCAACCTGGAGGAGGAGTTCGCGCTGCTCGGGCGTCCGTTCGCCGACCGTGGGCCACGGGCCGACGACGCCCTGCGGGCGCTGCGGGCGTCCCTGTCGGTACGGCTCGCGACCTACCACGGGGAGTACTACCACTTCACCGAGCAGGTGATCAGCCCGCACGCGGTTCAGCAGAAGGTCCCGATCTGGGTCGGTGGCCACAGCAGGCGTGCCCTGCGGCGCGCGGTCACCCTGGGCGACGGGTGGGCGCCGGCCCCCGTCACGTATCGCGGGCCGGACCTGGAGACGCTGCCGCGGATGCTCGCCGAGCACGACCTGCCGGAGGGGTTCGACGTCGTCATCACGCCTCCGGCCCGCCTCGACCCGACCGGCGCCCCCGAGGCCGCGCTGGACCTCGTCGGCCGGATCGGCGAGGCGGGCGCCACCGTGGTCAACCTCGTCGTCCGGCACCGTGACCTGGCCGAGTACCTCGACCAGCTCGCCGCGGCAGCGGAGCTCTTCGGTCTCGACCGCCGCGACTGAGCACTGCCGTGGACGCCGGGACCCGGCGACGAGCCCCGGCGTCCACGGTCACGCCTCGTTCGGCATGTTCGACCAGCCCTTGCGGTCGGCACGCGCGTACCAGCCCGATGCGGCCAGGGTTCCTCCATCGACGGGGATCGTGTGCCCGGTGACGAAGCGGGCGTCGTCGCTGGCGAGGAACTCGACCACGGCGGCGTAGTCGTCGGGCTCGCCGAAGCGTCCGACGGGGATCCACGTACGGATCAGCTCCGGGTCGCGTCCGCGCAGCATCGCCGCGGCCGGTGTCTGGGGCGTGTCGGCGAGGTCGGGCGCGATGGCGTTGACCCGTACCCCGTGACCGGCGACCTCGACGGCGAGGCTCCTGGTGAAGGCGCTGACCCCGGCGTTGTAGGCGGAGTACGGGGCGCACGCCGGGATGCCCCGGAAGGCCTCGACTGTCGAGTTGTTGACGATGGCGCCACGGCCCCGATCGACCATGCCGGGCAGCAGCGCATGCGTCATCGCGAGCACGTGCCACAGGTTGATCTCGTAGAGCGCCTGCCACTGCTGCGGGGTCGAGTGCAGGAAGGTCTTGGCGGCCGGGCGGAAGTCGCCGACGTTGTTGACGAGCACGTCGACCCGCCCCGAGTCGACGGCCGCCGCGGCGGCGACCGCGTCGGCGACACCGTCGGCGGTGCGTACGTCGGCGAGGACGACCTCGACCTCGCCGCCGGCACTCCGGATGTCGGCGGCGGTGCCGGTGGCGGCCTCCCCGTCGATGTCGACGAGGACGACGTGGGCGCCAGCGGCGGCGAGACGGCGGGAGATGCCGCCGCCGATGCCGAGGGCGCCGCCGGTGACGACAGCGATCCGGCCCTCGAGCCTGCGGGTGGCGCTCATCTGCCGGTTCCTTCCTCGTCGGCCCGGGTCACGGAGACGCGGTGGCGTTCGATCCAGTTGACGGTCACCGCGCGGCGGGTGAAGGCCCATCCTTCGCCGGTACGCGCGTACTCGTCGTCGTAGTGCAGGAACCAGACCACGTCCGAGGGCCCGTCGCGACCGGGGACCAGGTGGTGGGCCGTGCCGCGGACCCGGCCACGGGCCCCGGTCGGCGTCGGCAGGTAGCGCGCCCCGGCCACGACGTGAGTCGTCGCCAGGGTGCCGGCGAGCGCCCCTAACGCGGCCACGACAGCGGCGCGGCCGACGTGGGGCACGTGCGGGCCGAGGTGCGCCGGCGGCTCGGGAACCACCAGGACGCCGTCCGGGACGAACAGCGCGCCGATCGCTGCCGCGTCGCGGTCGTCGGCGGCCGCGGCGTACGTCTCGGAGAGCGCGCGCAGCGCGGTGAGGTCGGCCGCGCCGAGGCCGGTCACGCCGCGCGAGCGGTCGCCGCGCGGACGACCTGGACGAGCTCGGCGACGGCGCGCTCGCAGTCGCCGCGGGTGTAGCCGAGCAGCGCGGTCTCGGCCGGATCCGGCTCGTAGGCGAGGACGTTCCCGCGACCCTGGACGATCATCGAGTCGGGCATGAAGGGGTGCGGCTCGTCGCGCTCGGCGATGGTGCGGTTGCCCCCGGCCGCGTCGACCAGCAGCTGGAAGAACTGCGTGAACGTCAGGTTGGCGTCACCGACGAGGTAGGCCGCGCCCGCCGCGCCACGGTCGAGCGCGCCGCCGATCGCCTCGGCCAGGGACCGGGCCGACATGTAGTTCGTGCCGCCGGCCGGCGCGTGGTCGGGGATCTGCGGCTCGTTGCCGGCCGCCCAGGACACCATGCGGCGGTAGCGCTTTGCCGTGACGCCGGGGATGGCACCGATGATCGAGGGCGGGTTGAGGGTGCAGACCGTGAAGGAGTCGTCAGCCAGCGCCCGGGCACCCTCGTCGGCGTCGCGGCGGGCGGCGACGTAGGCGCTGGAGTCGGCCAGGTCGGGTCGCAGGTGGTGGTAGTAGCTGCCGACCTGGACGAAGCGGGAGACGCCCGCACTCTTGGCGAGGGCGGCGAAGGCCGGCACGCCCGCGCTCTGGGTCTCCTTCCAGAACGTGGCCTCGTCCGCGTCCCGGGGCAGGTGGCGTACGTCCTGCCCGGCCGCGAAGACGACCGCGTCGAAGGGGGCCAGGTCCTGGCGGGTGAAGGTCTGGCGGGCGTAGTCCCCGCGGAGGACGGGCAGGCCGGCGACGGGTGAGTCCGCGTCGACCGTCCCTCGGGCGGCGACGGTGACGTTGTCTCCCCGGTCCCGCAGGTGAAGGGCGGTGTGGACCCCGATCATGCCGGTTCCACCGACCACGAGTACCTCCATCGCGAGGTCTCCTTGCGTAGTGAGGCGGCTCCCCCGGCGTGCGTTTGGGAGCCGGCATGACTTCCGTATCAACCAACCAAGCGATTGGTAGGTTAGCACGAGCAGGCGCTCACCGCGCCAGGCGTCGCCGCGCCGACATCGACCTGCGACTCAGCCGCCCGCGACTTCCTCGACATCGATGCCGCCATCAGCGGCCGGTACACCCTCGACCAGCTCTGCGACCTCGCGCACGCCGCCGACGACGGATTCGACCGGAGCGTGTTCGCCGCAATGCTTCGCCACGTCGACCGCTTCGACGACGAAGACTTCACCGACTACGGTCTGGCATCGCATGAGGTCGCCGACATGCGAGCTCGCGTCTCTGCAGGGCGGACCGCCCTGCTCCGAGAAGTCGAATAGGCTCGATCAACCTGCTCTGCTGCCCCCGTCTCCTCGGCCTGTTCGACTCACGGCACGTCCGGGTCAGGGTGCTCGGTCCGACAGCGGCTCGCGGCAGCGTCATCGATCAGGCATCTGTCGAGCAGCCAGTCAATGGCCCGGCGGGCTGCCCGAGCCTGGCGGAAGGCATGCCAGACCGTCAGCAGGTGCATGATGTCCACTCCCGTTGCCGTGGTCGTCGGCGACCACGGCAGGTGCTCTTCCCTCTCGGCCGCGAACTAGAGCGCGGCAGCGTCCCGGTAGCTGCGGCGACAGATGGACACCCCTGCGGAGATGAGGCCGATGAGGATCGGGTAGACGGCGCAGCGCTCGACGAGGCCGACCAAGACGTTGGTCCCTGACCCGGCGACGGCGAGGAAAGCCGCCGTGGAGACGAGTCCGAAGGCGCCGAGCATGACCATGGCCTTCCCGGGCTTCCTGCCGATGCGGAGGTCTCGGTACATGCGCCCGAGCACGATGATCAGAATGTTGCCGCCGACGATGGCGGCCATGGCGCCCAGACCGTGGAAGTCGACAGTGCCCTGCCGGTCGGCTTCGCCGTCGCCGGGGAAGAGCGCCAGCACGACGCCGCCGGCACCGACCAGGGCGGCCATGCCGAGCAGGCCCCCCCGGCGCCAGCCTCGCAGGCCGTCGAGCAGGGCGACACCGATGAACACCAGGACTCCGAAGAGGAAGAAGCCGGTGTTCATGACCCACCAGAGGGGCGAATAAATGTACTGGCCGAACGCGGTCAACGGGCCGTGGACTCCGAGGTCGCTGATGTAGTGGTAGGTGTAGCTGTAGGGCGGGCTCCGCCAGGCCGCGGCGGCGACGAACTCGAGCAGCAGAAAGATCGCTGCTGCGGCGGCCAGCGCCGCCCCGGCGGGCTGGCGCTGGCCGCTCCGGTACGCCGCAGAGACGGTTGCCTTCGGCGTTGCCTTCACCAGTTGTGTCATGGCCGGGAGCCCTTCGGCGAGGTCGGCAGGGGCAGAGGAGCCTGGTATCACTACGGAAGTGTAGTGATACCAGTTTTGGTGTCAATACCATCATGGTCAGAGTTGTACGATGACGGCATGGCAAGGGAGCCGAATCGAACTGGGCGGCGCGAGCGCAAGAAGGCCGTGACCAGGGCCTCGATCCTGCGAGCTGCGCAGGAGCTGTTCCTCGAGCGCGGCTTCGACGCGGTGAGCGTGCGGGAGATCGCCGACCAGGCGGACGTCTCCCCCACCACTGTCTTCGCCCACTTCCCCCAGAAGGAGGCACTCCTCTTCCACGAGGAAGACGCGCAACGCGAGCGACTCGTCGCCGCCGTGCGCGAGCGGCCGGCCGGCCTCTCGATCTCGGCAGCGCTGAAGGCCCACTACCGCTCCGAATTCGTCGCCATGTGGTCCGGCGAGGAAGCGCCGCTCCGCCGCCGGGTCATGTCGCTGATGGAAGCCACACCGGCCCTCCAGGAGTACGCCTCCCGGATGTGGCTCCGCCATGAGGACGCACTCGTCGCAGCCATCACCGAGGATCTCGGCCTGTCCCAGCCGAGCGACGACATCCGGATCTACGCCCGGTTCGCCCTCCAGATCCAGCTACTCGTGACGAGTGACACCGATCCGATGCTCGACGCGGGATTCCGGATCCTCGATCAGGGCTGGAGTGAGCACGACCCGGCGCGAGGCACGTAGCGTCCACGCCAATGGGCGTATGGAAACCTCACGGCCCCGTCACGGTGACGGGCTTCCCGTTGAGTCCTGGCCCACGTCACCAAAGAGCGCATTGAACCGCCGGTTGAGGTCATCGCCGACCCCGACGACTCCGGACGGTTCAGTAGGCGGGGTACGCGAACGGCCCGGGCCGTTCGCGGTGCTACGACGCGCTGAGCCGCTCCTGCGCCTCGAACAGTTCGTCGCCATGCTCGGTGACCCAGGCGCCCAGCGCCCGCATCGGGCCGTCGGCGAAGCTGCGGCCGAGATCGGTGAGCGCGTAATCGACCCGGGGCGGCGCCTGGGGGAAGAACCGCCGCTCGACCAGGCCGTTGCCGACCAGCCTGTGTACGGCCTCGGTGAGCGCCTTGTCGCTGATTCCTCCGATTCGTGCCCGCAGTGAGCGGCGGCGGAGGGCGCCCTCGGCCAGCGCGGCCAGCACGACCGCATCCCACGTGTGCGCGAACAGGTCCGTCGCCATCCGCATCCGGCAGTCGGCTACGAGTTCCTCGCAGAGGTCGCCGTCACCCATGCGCCCATCCTGGCACGCCCGACATGCACCATCCGGTGCGCGTCGGCCTGCCTAGCGTGACGGTATGCGGATCGGAATCCTCGGCACCGGCAACCTCGCCACGGCACTGGCCACCGGCTGGGCCCGGGCCGGACACGACATCATCATCGGGGGTCGCTCGACGGCCGCCGCCGAAGCGATCGCGAACCGGATCGGCGGCACCGCGCGGCCCGTGCCGACGGTCGCCGCCGGCACCGACGCGGTTCTGCTCGCGGTCCACTGGGACGGCGTCACCGAGATGCTGACAGCGGCCGGCGGGCCCGCCGGCGCACTGGCCGGCCTCGCCCTGATCGACCCGACGAACGCCGTCGAGCACGGTGTCGGCACCCTCCGGACGGAACCCGCCCGGTCGGCCGCCGGCCACATCGCCGCCCTCGCACCCGGCGCGCACGTGGTCAAGGCTTTCCATCTCTTCCCGGCCGAGCGGTGGGTGACGCCCGATGCCGGACCGGTCACGGTCGCCATGTGCGGTGACGACGAGCGCGCACTCGATGTCGTCGGGTCGCTCGTGCGAGACGTCGGTGGAGTTTCCGCGGTCCTCGGAACGCTCGACCGGGTACGACAGTTGGAGGAGGTCGCCGGCTTTGTCATCGGGCTGGCGTTCGCCGGGGTCGACCCGCAGTCGGCGATTCCGTCGGTTCCCCGCTGACATGTGTCCGACAGGCCGCTCGTGGAGGCGGACGGTCCCCGCCGGGAGCGCCGTCTGCTCTCCCACCCGTCGATCTCCCACTTGCCCGATCCGAAAGTGTCCGGCGGGTCGACCTAGACCCGCTCCGGGCCGGGACCGATCCGCCGGCCACTCACCGCTGCGCCGTCACAGTCGGTCCAGATCGAGCAGGACCTTGCCCGGCACCCGTCGTTCCCGCAGCGCCTCGATCGCGCCCCCGAGGTGACGCCACGATCCGCGCCAGCCGATCGGCGCCCGCAGCGCCCCCTGAGCCACGAGGTCCACCAGCAGCGCCAGATCGGCGGCCGGGGCGGTGGTGTCGCCGAAGGACCGCAGCGTCCGGGACGCGCCCGGGGCGAAGGTCGAGTTCACCGGAAAGACGGCCGGTTCACCGGAGGCCCAGCCGATGCTGTGCAGCACCCCGCCCGGCGCGAGCAGACCCCACGCGGCCACCAGCTGGGCGCCTCCCACGGTGTCCAGCACCACGTCGACCGGGTCGCCGACAGCCTTCAGGCCGACCACCACCTCGTCGGCCCCCAGCGCTGCCAGCCCGTCGCCCCGGGACGCCGACCCGACCGCGGCGATCACGTACGCGCCCTCGTGCCGAGCCAACTGGACGGCAACTCGGCCCACTCCCCCGGACGCCCCGGTGATCAGTACGCGACGCCCGGGCAGCGGACCGGACTCACGCAGCGTCCGCAGCGCGGTGAGGCCGACCATCGGCAGCGCGGCAACCTCGGACAGGTCGACATCGGGGGGCACCACCGCGACGCTGTCCAGGTCGAACACCGCGAGTTGGGCCCACGCGCCCGGTCCGAAGGCGAGCACCCGGTCGCCCACCCGGGGACCGGTGCCGCTTTCGGCGGCGCGCAGCACCTCTCCGGCGGCGTCGTGCCCGAGCACCTGTCCGGCCGGCCAGAGGTCGAGGTGACGGATCTCGCCGTTGTTGACGGCGGCATGCCGCACCTCGACCAGCACCTGCCCCGGCCCGCATTCGGGCTCGGGGACATCGGTCACCCGGAACCCGTCGACGGTGCCCGGAGCGGCGACGATCGCACGCATACGACCTCCTTCGGTCCTCGCCAGGTTCCCGACAGGTGGCCCACAGTGGCGACCCTGTCGACGACGACCGGCGCAAGACGCCGGCCCGATGGTCAGGCGGCGGCGCGACGGGCCGTGCCGTCCGGAGCGTCCGCGAGACCGGCGTAGCGACCCCGGTGGTAGAGCAGCGGAGAGCCGACATCGGCGTGCCGGAGCAACTCCGGCTCGGCCAGCACGACCGCGTGATCGCCGACGACCACCCGGTCGACGACCCGGCACGCCAGCCAGGCCAGGGCGCCGTCGAGGATCGGCAGTCCGTTCGGCCCGGGCCGCCAGCGGGTCGGAGCGGCGAAGCGGTCGACGCCGCTCGTGGCGAAGGTATGGGCCAACTTGTGCTGGCCGTGTGCGAGCAGGTGCACCGCCACGTGCCGGGCCTGCGCCAGCATCGGCCACGTGGACGAGCCGAGGTTCAGGCAGAACGAGACGATCGGCGGCGTCAGCGACACCGACGTGAACGATGTCGCGGTGAAGCCCACCGGCGGCGCACCGGGGGCGGTGACCACAGTGACGGTGCTGGCCTGGTGGCGCAGCAACCTGCGTAGCGCGTCGGCGTCGGCGTCCATCGGGTCGTCGGCGGACGAGGTCATGGGCGTTCCTCCCGAGTGGTGTGGGCGCGGAGCGCTAGGAACGGGCGGCGGGGTCGGCCGCCAGCCGCTCGTACGGAATCTTCTCCCCGGCCTCGACGGCGACCGGCAGCCGGTTCTCCGTCGGTGGCAGCGGGCACGTCGCGAAGTCGGTGTACGCGCACGGCAGGTTGACGGCCCGGTTGAAGTCCAGCGTCACCCGGCCCTGCTCGTCCGGCGCGCCGACGGCCAGCGACCGGTTGGCCCCATAGGTGGTGATGCCGGAGGTGGTGTCGGTGAACAGCACCGACAGGCTGCCGGGCGTCACACCGTTGAACGCGGTCAGGCTCAGCGGCAGCCCGTCGACGCAGAACTCGATCCGGCCGGGCGCGTCGTAGATGTGCTGGAGCCCCTCCACGGCAGCGCCGACCGTGGTGGGCCGGGGACGCTCGAACGGCACGAACCGCCCCTGGAGCACCCACCGCTCGGCGGGCGGGAAGGTGGCGGTGCCCCGGTAGCGCGTCCGCAGCGGGTGGTCGGGGCGTCGGGGTCGGAGGATGTCGCGCCCACCCCGCCGGGCCACCTCGAGGACATCACCGTCGATCTCCACGGTGATCCCGGCGCGCTCGGCGATCACCCCGAACTGATGCCTCTTCCGGATGCGCCGGCCGTCGACGACGATCTCCTCGTCGTCGGCGAGGGTCACCACCGGCCCGTCCGTCCCGGTGCGCCACTCCCCGGGCACACCGGGGAACCGCTGCGGCTCCGCGGTGAGCCAGTGCAGTCCGGCCACGGCGAGGAAGCCGTGGCGGTCCGCCCGCGCCTCCTCGTGCCGGCGGTGCCACTCCTGCCAGTCGTCGGCGAACGCGCGGGTGGGTCGTGCGGCGTCGGGGGGTGCGGACGGTGCGGGTTCACTGTTCATGACGGATCCCTCTCGTTGACGTGCGGCCGCTCGGAAACGGGCGCGGAGGTGCCGGACGCGAGCCGGCGGGACGAGGACCGAGAGGCAGCGAGCGCCCGCTCAGGCCGGAAGGGTCGCCACGCGACAGAGCTGCGCGGCGACCCGCATCAGGTCGACGACCCGGCGGGAGGTGAACAGCCGAACAAGCAGCATGGATCAATTTTCCTACTGAGCAAGTAGGATTTCAAGCCCCGGAGCCACTCAGCATCGCGTGGCCATCGCAACGTCTACCGGAATGGGGCGAACCAGGCAGCTGTCGCGCGGCCTGCCTCATCGAAAATGGATGTGCGGGAGCCGGGCAGCCATCGGTAAAGTGGCGTCCATGTCGAGCCCCGAGTCGGACACTTCGGGGGCTTTCGGCCACGCCGTCAGCCCCTGAACCACTGAGGTTCCAGCCTCCCGCCCACTACCGCATGCGTGCGGGCGGTTGTTCGACCCCAGGGTTGGCCGTGGTGACGAGACGCCTTCTGTCCGTTTCATGCCTCGGAGCAACTCGATGCCTTTCGCTCTCCATCTGCTTGCCCTCGCCGTCTTCGCCATGGGCACCTCTGAATTCATGCTCGCGGGCCTTGTGCCCGACATCGCCACGAGCCTCGATGTCTCCGTCGGGTCCGCCGGGCTGCTCACCTCCGCCTTCGCGGTCGGGATGATCGTCGGCTCACCCCTCATGGCTGCCTTCGCACGTCGGTGGCCGGCACGGACCACGCTCCTTGGATTCGTGGTGATCTTCACTCTCTGCCACGTCGTCGCCGCGACAACCCCGTCCTTCTCCGTGCTGTTCGCAACCCGTGTCCTGGCTGCGGTTGCCAACGCCGGCTTCCTGGCCGTCGCCCTCACCACCGCGACCGGTCTCGTGGCCCCGAACCAGAAGGGACGTGCCTTGGCGGCCCTCCTTTCCGGTACGACGATCGCTGTCGTCGCAGGCGTCCCGGCGGGCGCGCTGCTCGGCACCGCGATGGGGTGGCGAGCGACCTTCTGGGCAGTCGCGCTGCTGTGTGTCCCCGCCGCTGTCGGCATCCTCGCGGGGATCCGGCCCCGCTCGGAGCCGACAGCGGAAGGGCCCGCCGCCGGCACGTCTCTGGCCTTCGAACTCGCGCAACTCCGAAAGCCCCGACTGCTCGTGGCAATGCTGCTAGGAGCGTTTGTCAACGGCGGGACCTTCGCGGCGTTCACCTTTCTTGCACCCGTCGTCACCGAGACCGCAGGACTGGACGAGGTGTGGGTACCGCTGGCCCTGGTCGTGTTCGGCATCGGATCGTTCATCGGCGTCACTGCCACCGGGCGGCTCTCCGACCGGCGCCCTCGTCCGATTCTCGGAGTGGCCGCTCCCCTCCTGTTCCTGGGGTGGCTGGCACTCGCACTCGTCGCCACACACCCCGTACTGCTGCTGATCCTCGTCTTCGTCCAGGGCATCCTGGCTTTCGCGGTGGGTAGCACGCTCATCGCGCGGGTGCTCTACGCAGCATCCGAAGCGCCCACCATGGGAGGTTCCTACGCAACCGCCGCGCTCAACATAGGAGCCGCCGCGGGCCCGGCACTTGCGGCCCTGACGCTGTCGGATTCCAGTGACCTCGGCCCCGTGTGGGTGGCCTCTCTCCTGACTGGGCTTGCCCTGCTCATGCTGCTTCCATCGGTGGGGCTGATCGCGCCACGGAACCGGAGTGGGGAGGTCGTCCGGTGACTCACGCGAATGCTCCGCGCAATGTCGACATCGTCGGCGGCTCGTCGACGATGTCGAACTCGACCGATCGCTCACGTCGGGGCCGACAAACTCGCCGACTTGGACCGGACGGCGTGTCCATGGGCGTGACAATGACCAAGCCTTGGCGTCAGCCCTGACGGAGGGGGCGCAGGTGGCGGTCGGCCCACTCAGCGAACGAGGTCAGGGGGATGCCGAGGGCGCGCGCGAACTCCGGCCGGGCCGGCTGCCCGGCGACGTTCAAGAACTCGTGGGAGGTGGTGGCCCACGGCGGCATGCCGGCGGCAAGCGCTTCCGCCTCGGTCATGTCGGGAGCGGTGCCGTCGATGCCGAGCGACTCACCGATGATCTTCGCGATTTCCGTCATCGGCAGGTGGTCGCCGGCCAGTTCGAGTTCGACGCGGTGGAAGCGGTCGGGGTCGGCGACGGCAGCTGCGGCCGCGCGACCGATGTCGTCGACGGCGACCAGCGACAGGTGGGTCTGCGGCCGGAGGACCGTCGCGAGCCCGCCCGCGATGCCCCGCGGCAGCAGGTAGGCCAGGTCGGGCAGGAAGTTCTCCATGAAGAAGCCCGGCTTGATCAGCGTCCACCGGTCGAAGCCGGCGGCCCGGACGCGTTCCTGCATGCCGGCCTTGGGCAGGAAGACGCGCTCCATCGCGGCCCAGCGTCCGTCGGTCCAGCCGGGGGCGTCCTCGTGCCGCCCGGCGCCGGACACCGAGGTGTGCACGAACTGCGGGACCTCCGCGGCCAGCGCGGCCTCGATCAGGTTGACGCCCTGGGCGAGTTCGCTCTCGAAGTCCCAGGTGTCGCCGCGCAGCTCCGGCATCTGCACGGAGAAGACGGCGCGGGCGCCCCGGGCGGCCGGGACCAGCGATGCGGGGTCGCGGAGATCGCCGGTGACCAGCTCGGCGCCGAGGGCGGCGACTGCGGCGGCCTTGGCGGCAGCAGGGTTACGGACCAGGGCGCGCACCGGGACGCCGGCGGCGAGCAGGGCGCGGGCGGTTGCCCCGCCCTGCTGGCCGGTAGCGCCGGTGACCAGTACTGGTGCTCGATCAGACATGGACACTCCTCGACCCAAGAAACGGCGGGGCCCGCCGTTTATGCTTGCTAAGATACGGCGGGCCCCGCCGCTTAGCAACGCCGAGGTGAGACATGCGAGCAGACGCACGCCGCAACTACGAACTTCTGCTCGCGGTGGCAGCGGAGGCGGTTGCCGAGCACGGGGCCGACGCGTCGCTGGAACAGATCGCCCGGACCGCCGGGGTGGGCTCCGGCACGGTCCGCCGCCACTTCCCGACCCGCCACGCCCTGCTCGAAGCCGTCTTCCGGGAGCGCATCGACGCCCTCTGCGCCCGCGCGGGCGAACTAGTGGGCAAAACGGACCCCAGGGCCGCGCTCGTCGAATTCCTGATCGAGATGACGCGGGCCGCCGCCACGATCCGGGGCCTGGCCGAGGCGCTGAACCGCGGCCGCGTCGAAAGCGTCTACTGCGCGTCCGACCAACTGTCCGAGGCGGGTGAGCCACTGGTACGCCGGGCCGCCGAGGCCGGAGTGCTGGCGCCCGACGTCACCTTCGGCGACCTGTCGACGCTGGTCACCGGGATCGCCCTGGCGACCGAGAACGACCGCGACCCCGGTACCACAGCGACCCGCCTGCTCTCGCTGGCCATGACGGGGTTCACGGTGACACCGCAGGAACCCGCACAGCACAGCCCGCTTCCGAATTCAGGTGCCTGACCACGCCCCGGGCCACGGCCTGATCGCAAGCCGTAGCTCGGGCCGGCTTCGCCGGACCAGATTGGGGTCCGAGCCACGGCTCGCGGGCCTACCCTGCGCCGTTGTGGTCGGCGAACCTCACCGCGCCTTCTACGGCAACCAGTTCAGTCTCACTGTGCCGACCCAGCCGACAAGGCCGAGGTCTACCGACAACTCGGTTTCCAGCCTGAGACGCAAACGGTGCGCGGTGCGCTCCCCGGCGTGCACAGCGTCGAAACCGAGATCGTCGCGCAGAGGATCAAGCGGGCGGGACCACTCGTCGCCTCCGGAGCCTGAGCGCGGCTTGCTTTCAAGCGCGCTCGAAGCTCTAGTGTCGGGGCCGTGACCACGACAGCCGAGACGAGAACATGGATCATCACGGGCGCGAGTTCCGGCCTCGGTCTGGGGCTCGCCGAGGCGGCACTCCAGGCTGGCGAGCATGTGATCGGGACCGCGCGACGGGCCGACCGCTTCGACGGGCTCAAGGCGCGGTACGGGGATGGGCTCCTCGCCGTCGCGCACGATGTGCGCGACACGGCCGGAGCGGCCGGGGTCGTGCAGCGGGCGCTGGAGGTGTTCGGGCGCGTCGACGTGCTCGTCAACAATGCAGGCGCCGGACAGGTCGGCGCCGCCGAAGAGATCACGGACGCTGCTCTGCGGGCCATGCTCGAGCAGCACCTGTTCGGCCCGGCCGCCTACGTGCGTGCCGTACTGCCCCACATGAGGGAACGTCGCTCTGGTGCGGTCGTGCAGATGAGCAGCCAGGGCGGGCGGATGTCGTTTCCCGCCGTCGGCAGCTACTCAGCCGGCAAGTTCGCGCTCGAGGGCTGGTCGGAGGCGCTGGCGGGCGAGGTCGCACCGTTCGGCATCCGCGTCCTCATCGTCGAGCCCAGTCGATTCCGCACCGCGTTCAACTCCGCGGACGTGCTCAACACAGCACGGCAGAGCTCGATCTACGAGGGGGTCACCGGTGCCGTGCGCGCGAACATGGAGGGAGCCGACGGCATCCAGGAGGGCGACCCGGCACGAGCCGCCCGGGTGATCCGGAACATGCTCGACACACCCGACGCGCCGCTCCGGCTCCCGCTCGGCGCCGAGGCGGTTCGCAACCTCACCCGCGCCTACCGTGCAGCGCTCGACGACGTCGAGAAGTGGGCGTCGGTGAGCGAGTCGGCGGACTTCCCAGGTATGCCGCCCGCGGTTCGCCCGTTCTGATCGCCGTACGCTGATGGCCGAGGCGGCATTCAGTTCGGCGTCGAGCGCTGACGCCGGAACGGCACATCCCGACTGCGGGAGTGCCCGCGACCTATTCGCCCAGCTCTCAACGCCCGGCTCCGCCGACGTTGGGCCGCTTCCAGCATCCGGTCGAACCGGATGCCGAGTCGGTAGTTCACGATGGCGACGACGACACCAATACCGCGCCAAAACGGCCCACTACCAGCGAAGACTCCGACCCCACCAGGTGCGGCTGGAGTACCAAGCGCGGTTCAGCACCAGAACGCCTGACCCCGCAGTCGAGTGGCGATGATTTGCGGTCAAACGCGCGGCGCTCGGTCCGCAGGATCGTCGCGACGCTGAGCTGCACGGCTCGGCTGGGCGGGGATGGTGCCGTCAGTACGAGTCGTGGCCGCCGCGGTCGCAGCCGCAGGCTTGGATTTGCGGCGGTGGAGCGTGAGAGTCATGACCAGCACGACCAGCGCTCCGACGATCAGCCCGAGGATCGCGCTGGCCACCGTGTTGACGAGCCAGCCGACGAGCCCGCCGAGCGCACCCGTGGAGTCGTGGGCGGCGACCTCCACGTGGTGCACGGCCTCGTACAGGAAGTGCAGGTTCAGCTCGTTCGTGCCTAGCAGCAGGATGTGCCCGCCCACCCACAGCATCGCCGCGGTGCCGACCACCGTCAGCACGGTGAGGACTACCGGCATCGCCCTCACCAGACCGCGGCCGAACGTGGCGACGGCGCCGGAACGTTGCGACAGGCGCAGCCCGGCGTCGTCCATCTTTACGATCAGGGCCACCACGCCGTACACCATGACGGTTATGACGACGGCGACGACCGCCAGGATCGCCAGGCGGGACCAGAACGCCTCATTGATCACCTCGTTGAGGCTGATGACCATGATCTCCGCCGAGAGGATCAGGTCGGTTCGTACCGCCCCGGACACCAGTGTCGTCTCGTCCTGCACCTCTTCCTCGCCCGCGCCGTGGGCATCGTGATGGGCGATCTTGGCCCACACCTTCTCCGCGCCTTCGTAACAGAGGTAGGCGCCGCCGAGCATGAGGATCGGAGTGAGCAGCCAGGGCACGAACTGACTGAGCAGCAGCATGGCCGGCAGGATGATGAAGAACTTGTTGCGCAGCGACCCCAGGGCAATGCGCTTGATAATCGGCAACTCGCGCTCGGCCGCCAGGCTCCGCACGTACTGCGGCGTGACGGCAGCATCGTCGACGACGACGCCCGCAGCCTTGGCGCCGGCCTTCGCGGCGCCCGCCCCGATGTCATCGATCGACGCGGCAGCGGCTCGGGCCAGCACCGCCACGTCATCCAGCAGGGCTACGAGTCCACCGGCCAAGGGAGGGTCCTTCCAGGGTTGCGCAGAGTTCGAACTGGCCCATTCTCGCTCAGGTCCTGTGCGCGGCAAGCCACCGCCCGGCCGTATATCGGGCGAGAGCTCGAGGTGAGCGTCTATCGCGCTCAGCCGACGACCCGCCACCACCGCGCCCGGGTCATCAACCTGGCGCCAGCTCAGGCCGAGCCCGTCCGCCGCGGTCGCCGTTAGCCAGGGTCGGCATAGATGCGTTTCGGTCGCTGTCCGGGTCGGCCGCGGATGCCTTTGATCGGCGGGATCTCGTCGACCAGGGGCAGTAGACGGGCCGCCCTCGGCAGACAGCGACTGGAGCGACAATCCAGTTGCTGAGCAGCCTCGCGGCCTGGCGACACGGCTCCTTGAACGTGATACGCGCGCTAGCTCGGCAAGAACGAGCTCCCAGCTCAATCTCCGCCCTCTAGCTGGTGGAGCGCTCGCTCCGCACTGCCCTCATCTGCCGCCGTCACGTGTGGCGGTTGGCCGTTGTCTTGCGGTCGGGTGGTGGCAGGGTCAGCGGCGGCCGCTTTCCATGCGGTGGCGGGCGCGGGCGCGAGCGGCAGCGGCCGGGGTCGAGCCGGTGGCGCGGGCTGTGCGCAGGATGTCGGTGAGGGTGTCGGCGATGCCGTGTACCCGGGCGGTGGCCTGGGCGGACGTTTCCCGGTGTAGCTCGGCGGCAGTGGCGTGGATGATGCCGCCGGCGCTGACGATGATGTCCGGTGCCCAGAGGATGCCGTGCTGGTGCAGCAGATCGGCGGTGGCCGGGGTGTCGAGTTGGTTGTTGGCCGGTCCGGCGATCGCGGCGCAGCGCAGTGTCGGCACTGTGTGCGGGGTGAGCAGACCGCCGAGGGCGGCGGGGACGAGGACGTCCACGTCGGCGGTCAGGCAGTCCTGCGGGCTGGTCCAGGCGGCACCCGCGGTGTCGGCGAGCATTCGTCTGCCCTCGTCGATGTCGGCGGCCACCAGGGTCGCGCCGGCGTCGGCGAGCATGCGCAGTACGTGCCCGCCGACGCGGCCGAGGCCGAGCACGGCGATGCTGCGCGCGGACAGATCGGCTGACCCGAATCGCTCGGCGCACAGGGCATGCAGCGCGGCGAGGACGCCGACGGCGGTGTCCGGAGGAGTCGCCGCTGCCACCGGCGTGCACCGGTCGGCAGAACGCATGCGGGGCCCGCTCGGCGATCGTGACCATGTCGTCCGGTCCGGTTCCCACGTCCGGCCCGGTGGCATAGGCACCGTCCAGCCCGGCGATCGCGTCGCCCGCGTCACGCAGCACCGCCCGACGGGCGGCCGCGTCGAGCGCCCTGCCCGGGGGCAGCGCGACGACGGTCTTGCCGCCGCCGTTGGGCAGCCCGGCCAGCGCGCACTTGTCCGACATCGCGGCCGACAGCCGCAGCGCGTCGCTGAGCCCGTCACGCCAGTGCGGGTACTGCGCGACCCGGCAGCCGCCGATGGCCTGACCGAGCACGGTGGAGTGCACCGCGACCACGATCGGCAGGCCGGACCGTACGCCCCGCCTGATGACGACGTGTTCGTGCATGGACCAGCCCTCGGCGTCGTCAGTTCGTTGGCGACCATCGCACACCTCTCCTTCCACCTGGGTTGCTGCCGGTTCCTTCCCGAGCCGCTGACCCGTCGGTGCCAACCTCTGGCCTGCTGGCGCCACCCGGTCGACACGCCGGGCAGCCGCCCGTGACGTGCCGCGTCGGGCCGGGCGCGTGTCGCGTCGGGCTTGACAGGAGCCACAGTCCCGGCGAGCCTGTCTGGTAGTCCTATTGTCGTAGGACAGGAGGAATCATCGCGAGTGATCGAATTCGTACTGGACAGCCGGTCGAAGGTGAATACCTACATGCAGCTCGTGCAGCAGGTGAAACAGGCTCTGCGGGTCGGCCTGCTGACGCCGGGCGACCAGTTGCCGAAAGTCCGGGACGTCGCACAATCCCTGGCGATCAACCCGAACACGGTGCTGAAGGCGTACCGGGAACTGGAGATCGAGGGTCTGGTCGGCGGCCGCCCCGGAGTGGGCACGTTCGTCCAGCGCACCCTGGCCGGCGCGTCGCTGCCCAACCAGGCCGAGCTACGCGACGACCTGGTTGCCTGGCTGCACCGGGCGCAGGCTGCCGGCCTCACCGCCGAGGACGTCATCGCCCTGGTGGAGACCACGCTGCGCGCCACCCTCCCTGAAGACACCCCGCAGAAGGAACCCGCGTGAGCGGAACGAGAGGACAGAGAATGGACCATGTCTTGGAGGCGGACCGGCTGGGCAAGCGGTACGGCCGGGCCTGGGCGTTGCGGGACTGCTCGCTGCGCCTGCCGGCCGGCCGGATCGCCGCGTTGGTCGGGCCCAATGGCGCGGGCAAGAGCACACTGTTACACCTGGCCGTCGGGCTACTCAAGCCCGACGCGGGCACGGTACGGGTGTTCGGTCGATCGCCGTACGGCGACACGGACGGCCTCGCCGACATCGGCTTCGTCGCCCAGGACACCCCGCTCTACCGGGACTTCACGGCGTCCGAGCTGGTCGTCGCCGGCGGCAAGCTGAACAAGCGGTGGGACGCGCACCTGGCCCGCACCCGGTTGGCACAGCTCGGCATTCCACCGGACCGACCCGTGGGCAAGCTCTCCGGCGGGCAACGGGCCCAGATGGCGCTGGCCCTGGCGCTGGCCAAGCAGCCCCGGCTGCTGCTGCTCGACGAGCCGGTCGCCAGCCTCGACCCGCTGGCCCGGCGTGAGTTCCTCCAGTCCCTGATGGGCAGCGTCGCGGATTCCGGGACCACCGTCCTGCTCTCCTCGCACCTGCTGGCCGACCTGGAGCGCGTCTGCGACTACCTGATCGTGCTGAACGCCGCCAAGGTACAGCTCACCGGCGCGGTCGACGACCTGGTCGCCGGGCACCGCCAACTGGTCGGCCCACGGCACGACGGCGGCCCGATCGGGGGCGTCGCCGCCGTCGTCCGGGCCAGCCACACCGACCGGCAGTCGACACTGCTGGTCCGCACCGACGGGCCGGTCACCGATCCGGCCTGGACGATCCGCGAGGTGAGCCTGGAGGACGTCGTCCTGGCCTACCTGGCCGAGGGCACCGCGCAGACCAGTCACAGCGAGTGGGGGGTGGCAGCATGATCTGGTTGACCTGGCGACAACACCGCAAGCAGGCCTTTTTCACAGTGCTGGCGTTCGCCGTGCTCGCGGCCGTGCTGGTGCCGATCGGCCTGTCGATGCGGAACACCTTCGCCGACCTCGGGCTGGCGGACTGTGTTGGCCAGCTTGCCCACGCCGACGTGGCCGCGTCGACCCGCGAGGCATGTGACGCGGGCTTCCACCGCTTCAGCAACCAGTACGGCAGCCTCAATCTGCTGGCCGTCCTGCTGATCACCCTGCCGGTGCTGGTCGGCCTGTTCTGGGGCGCGCCACTGGTCGCCCGTGAGGTGGAGCAGGGCACGCACCGGTTCGTCTGGACCCAGGGTGTCGGCCGCACCCGCTGGGCGCTGACGAAGTTCGGGCTGGTCGGAGCCGCTGTGCTGCTCCTGGCGATCGGTTACGGGCTGGGCATGTCGTGGTGGGTCGCGCCGCTGACCCAGGCCGCTTACGAAGGTCGCCTCGGCATGATCGTCTTCGATCTGCAGGGCATCGTCCCGATCGGCTACACGCTTTTCGCCGTGGCGTTGGGCGTCTTCGCCGGCACCGTCTGGAAGCGGATGCTGCCCGCCATGGGCATCACCCTCGCCGGGTTCATCGGCGTACGAGCGGCGGTAGCGCTCCTGGCCCGGCCGCACTACCAGCCCGCCCGTACCCAGACCTTCCCGATCGAGAGGGAGGGACCCCCGGAGATCAGCCGGGGGGACTGGATCCTCACCCAGGGCGTCCGTAACCCGGACGGGACGATGATCGCGGAGGATACCCGCATCCAGTGCCCGCCGGGCGGCAAGGGCCCGGACGGTCGGGTCTGCGGCGCCGAGCTGGGCCTCCAACCGGGCGCGTACAACTGGCAGCTGTACCAGCCGGCGGACCGGTTCTGGCTGTTCCAGGGCATCGAGACGGGCATCTTCGTCGCCCTCGCCCTGCTGCTGCTCTACCTGGCCGTGCGCCGGCTCCGCCGGATCTCGTAGGCGGGGACCTCAGATCGTGGACAGCGACGGGTGCTCGTCGGGGCGCGGGGGCCTCGGCGATCACCCGTCAGCCACACCCTCCGGGGTCAGCGAGAGCCATGACGCCAGGTCGCGCAGCTCGCCGTGCACGGCGCGGCTCACCTGCAGAGTGAAGGGCACGTCTTCTTGGACGGCGTGCACGGTGAATGTGCCGCGCCAGCGGTCGGCCGTGGCGTCCACCTTTCCGACCAGCCGGTCGCCGTGCAGGATCGGCAACGCGAAGTAGCCCCACCGTCGGTTCGCCTTCGGTTTGTACATGCACGTACTCGTACTCGTACTCGAAGAGCTCTTCGAGGCGGACCCCGTCGTGCACCAGCCGGTCAAACGGCGACAACAACGCCTGTACGCGCCGTGAACGGCTGCCCGAGCGCGGCCGGGTCCACCCGCCAGACCCCCGGGACTCCCTCGGCCACCGCCAGCTCACCGGCGTCGCCGACGGCGTTGTCGAAGCACGAGCCGACCCGGCCCATCGACTGGCGTACCTTCCAGCGGGCGCACACCCGGGCGAAGTCGGCCGAGCAGCATTCGCTGTCCCTGTCGCTGTGGAAGATCACTCCGGTGACATCGCCGCCGCGGGTGACGGCGGCCATGTTCAACGCGGCGACGACCAGGCCGGGCCACGCGGACGGCGGCACGCTGGCCAAGCGGGCCTACGTCCACCCGGACAGCAGCCACCTCAAGGTCGCGGCTGAACACCTGGAAGCAGGCCTGTTCGGCTGGCTCCGGTGACACGAATTTCAGCAGTATGCGCGTACGTGATGAATTGAGCCCTTTCCAGCCTGATCTTGCAGGTCAGCCCGGGTCGGCAAGGGGTGCTGATCGATGAGGGCGAGGCTCCAGGTAGGACAGCAAATCGACCAAAACCCGATGCCCCGACCGGGAGCCTCGCCATGCTGTCCTACCCTGCCACGATCCCGTTGTCCAACCGGACCCTGAACCACCTCGCCGAGCGAATCCGCGGCCACCGCCAGCAGCGCAAATCCCGGTGGAGGCGACTGACCCCGGGCCGCCAGGCACTACTCGCCCTGGCCCACCTGCGCAACGGCGACACCTACACCCGCCTCGCCGCCGGCTTCGAGATCGGCGTCGCGACCGCCTGGCGCTATGTTCAAGAAGCAATCGCCCTGCTCAGCGCTGCCGCCGAGGACCTGGACACCGCCATGCGGCGCATCCGACAACTGGCCTACACGATCCTGGACGGCACGCTGATCCCGATCGACCGGGTCGCCAACCAGAAGCCGTACTACTCCGGCAAGCACAAACGTCACGGCGTGAACGTGCAGGTCATCGCGGATGCGGCCGGGCGTCTCGTCTGGGCATCGGCCGCGCTGCCCGGTTCAACGCATGACCTGACCGCCGCCCGCATCCACGGCATCATCGAAGCCTTGACCAGCGCCGATGTGATGACCTTCGCGGACAAGGGCTACCAGGGCGCCCGCGGCAGCCTGCGCATCCCGTTCAAGCGGCGCCGCTTCCGGCCGAAGCTGTCACGCCGGCAGAAGACGGTCAACCGGGCGCACGCGAAGATCCGCGCCCGCGGTGAGCGCGCGATCGCCACGCTCAAGACCTAATAGAACCCGAACGGCCGCCGTTGACCTCGGGACTATGCCGAAGCCGGGTGGATTCCTACTCAAGACCCCGGTCCTGTGAGGCCTCTTTCCAGGCTTGGTGCGCCCTGCCGAGTGCACGGTCAGGTGGTCGGGCGGCGGCCGTTCAGCCAGGATTGTCTCGATTGCCGGCGCACGGTCGCTACAGGCCCAGCACGACCGGCACTGCCGGGGGCGGATCACTTCACGCAGGTCAGGATGGTTACTTGTTCGTGGTTCGAGCCCGCCAGCATGATGCACCCCTCGCTTACCGGGAGCCGTCGAGCTCTGAACCAGCACGGGAGTCGTGGTGGTCGCTGGGATCGCGAAATGGCTAATCGGAGGGTAGGCCACGAGCCTCGCTATTAGGGTGCCGCGCGATCCTACCAAGGGTTTGACCTAGGTCGATGTAAACGTTCGAGTGAACGGGAGCAGCTTTGAGCAAGGTGTTCTGCGGAATCGACTGGGCCGAACGGCATCACGACGTCGCGCTGGTCGACGAGCACGGCGAGTTGGTGGCCAAGAGGCGCATCCACGAGACGGTCGAAGGTTGGCAACAACTGCTGGACATGATGGCCGCCGCCGGCGACACCGCCGAGGACCCGATCCCTGTGGCGATCGAGACGCCACGCGGGCTGCTGGTAGCGGCGTTGCGGGCCAGTAGCCGGCCCGTCTACGCGATCAACCCGATGGCGGTGTCCCGCTATCGGGACCGGCACAGCGTCTCGCGCAGCAAGTCAGACCACGCCGACGCGATGGTCTTGGCGAACATCCTGCGCACCGACGCCCACGTCCACCGCGCCTTGCCCGCTGACACCGAACTCGCTCGCGCCATCGCCGTCCTGGCCCGCGCGCAGCAGGACGCGACCTGGCGGCGCACCAAGGCATCTAACGAGCTTCGCTCACTGCTCCGCGAGTACTACCCGGCCTTCCTCGACGCTTTCATCAACCGCAAGGACTACCTGACCAGCAGCGACGCCCGCGCGATCCTCGCCGTTGCCCCAACGCCGGCAGCCGGGGCCAAGCTGAGCAAGGCACGCATCGCCGCAGCGCTGCGCCGCGGCGGCCGCCAACGCGGTATCGACGCCCTTGCCGCCGAGATTCAGCAGGCACTACGCGTGCCACACCTACGGCAACCGTCGATGATCGAGGACGCGATGGGCACTACCGCACTGGCGTTGCTGGCCACCCTCAACACCGAGTGCGCCAACGTCGCTCAGCTCGGCGAAGCCTGCGCCCAAGCATTCACTCAACACCCCGACTACCAGATCATCACCAGCTTTCCCGGCCTGGGTGACCTCACCGGCGCCCGTGTCCTGGCCGAACTCGGTGACGACCGCACCCGCTTCACCGACGCCCGCGCCGTTAAGGCCTACGCCGGCTCCGCACCCGTCACCCGCGCCTCCGGACGGAGCATCTCCATCACTCACCGCCGCGTCAAGAACGACCGACTCGCTGCCGCCGGCTGGGTCTGGGCGTTCGTCGCCGCCACCAACTCACCCCACGCACGCGAGCACTACAAACGACGCCGGGAAGTCCACGCCGACCGCCACGCCGCCGCCCTACGCCACCTCTTCAACCGGCTCATCGGCTGCCTACACCAATGCCTCACCACACGGCAGCTCTACGACGAGACCAAGGCATTCCCCACCCGAAACCCAACCCTCGCTTGACCCTTACAGCTATCGGAGGTCTGGAAGATCCTGGCCAAGCTTCGCTGCTGCCCGCGCCGCGCTACCGCGATCGTGCAGGCCACCCTCGTCTTGCACCACGTCGAAGCCGCCCGCTACGCAGGATGAAAAAGGCTCATTGCTTTACAGCAGCCCGGATTCTTCGAGGCGCCCCACCGATCTGCTGCCGCCGGCCGGGCTCACCGAGCGGTGGGAGCGGATCCGATGGTGACCACGCGCGCCCACTCGGGTGGCGAGTCCGGCACTTGGTCGGGATCGCTGTCGTCCCACCGGCTGACTCGAGAAAACAGTCCCACGACGGTTCGACAGCGCGGGCCAGCGTCGACGATCTCGGACACGATCGCCGAGTTCAACTCGGGATGTATCCGCCGATCGCCGTTGGATTCGCGCCGAGTGGGACCGAATGCCTCGCCTTTCGTCCGAGGGAGCATCCCGACCGTCGGGCGCTTGTCGCCCCGATCGGCAGCGCTGCGTGGACGACCAGTCGCGGAACGTAGGCAAGTGTCCGCTGCCGCTGCTGGTGGTCCGCATAGACCATGTTCACCGATGTCTAGTGACTCGCCTCCCAAAGACCGGCCTGCGAATGTGGTGCCGTCCGGCGCGATCGCCGAGCTGAGCCGGCTTGGTGATCCGGACCGAGCTGGCCACGACGATCTGCTGCACGCGACGACCGGGCGACGCCACCTCGTGTGGGACGCATGCGTGGAGGCGGTCGCCGTCGACCCCGAATGGCTCGCAGGTCCGGCGACGGAGCTTTTTGAGAGGGCTATAGACGAGATGCCGGATGCGCCCGCCGGACGCCAGCTCAAGGGACCGACTGAGGCACTTGTGGCGGCCGCGCGCGTCGTTTCGGGCGCCTACTCGCACACTTTGAACAATGATCTCAATGCGGTGATGCGGCGTTGGGAAGGCTCGCGAGTGCTGCTGCGGACCATGCTCAGCACCGAACTGCCCGGCGCGGCCCTGGGCGGCGGCGGTGACGCCGTGCTACGCGCGCTTGGCGAACTGAGCACATTCGCTGCTAGCCCGGCCCGGACCATGGCCGGGCTCGTTGTCATCCTGCTGCGCAGGCCGGACTCGATGGTGGAGCCCTTCGCTACCCACGTGCTCCTAGACGCCAACGCGGGCGGCACCAAGGTGACCGGTGCCGCTGCGATGCTCGAACTGGAGGAACTGCCGGGCGGACCGCCAGGTCTGTTCCCGGACCCGCGCGTGATGAGCCTGATCCGCGCGGACGACCGATTCCAGAAAGGCATAGAGGACGCGTGGGCGGCCACTACCCGCGCGTTGGACAAGCCGCCGTGTGTGCTGTGGCGGATGCGTACCGACGACGGTGGTCCGATCCAGCCCGTGAGCTACATCGAGGGCACGTCAGCGGGTGCGGCCTTCGGTGTGCTGTTAAGTGCCCTGGTGCGACGCCAACTGCCTGCTACCAGTCTGCGGGAGCGCGTCACACGGCGCCGGAGGCTACGCGGCCGGGTGGCACTGACCGGGGTCGTGACGCCGGAGGGCAAGGTCCTCCAGATCGAGGGCGTAGACGCGAAACTGATCGCGGCAGCCGAACGCCAACTGCGGCCGATCCTGCCGGAAGGCAACAAGAAGGATGCCAAAGCGAAGCTGGTGGAGAAGCTGGAGCCCGAATGGGCTTCGACCATCGACGAGGCCCTGCGCCGGGCGACCGAGTATTCCCCGCGCCAGCGACGCGCCGCGCTCGCCGCGCTCGCCGCGATTCTCCTGGTCGCCGTCACAGGCACAGTCTTCTTCGTAACCGGACAGAGTGCACAGGATCGGGCTGCCCGGCAGGCTGCTTCGGCGAACCTGATCACCGCGGCTCAGAACCGTAGAGATCAGGACCCGATCCAGGCGGCGCTGCTAGCTGCGCAGGCCTACGCGCAGGCGCCCGATCGTACCGGGCATGCCGATGCGGCACTGGAGCTGCTCCGGCAGCTGACCTACAACGGGCAGTTCGGCGGAGAGATCACCGGCAATACGCACCGGATCAACGCTACCGCGGTCGCACGGCTGCCCAGCGGTGACGTGCTGCTCGGAGGGACCGGGGACGGGCGATTGTTCGCCGCTCGGGTGGCGGAGCGGAGGGTCTCTATGCGGGAGGGAAGCGCCCATGACGGCGCGATCAACCAGATTGCGGTCAATCCGGTGGTGCCGGACTCGTTCGCGACCGTCGGCGCGGACTCCAAGCTGGCGTTATGGCGGCTTGAGGGCGGCTCGCTCGTCTCCGGTCCCGACGCGGGCCTCGGCGAGCACGATCCGGGCGAGGTGTGGACGGTGGCCTACAGTCCGGACGGTCGGGTCATAGCGGCCGGGGACAACCAAGGGTGGATCACCCTCGTGGACGCGGCGACGGGCAAGGCGTTGGCGGAGGTGCGACCGCACCGAACCCTGCCGATAGCTGGCGCCGCGATCGGCGCCGTCGCATTCGGACCGCCGGGCAGCGACGCGCTCTACGCCGGTACCGCCGCGAGCCGCCTTGTCAAGGTCGACTATCGCGGGCTGCTCACCACCGGCAAGCGTACGGAACCGAAGACGACACTGCTGGACACGCCCGATCGCGGAGCCATCAACGCACTGTCATTGATCCCCGAGGCCGGGTGGTACTCGAGTGTGGGTTCCACACGCGCCGGAGTGCTGCTGATCGGCTCCGACGCGGGTCTGGAAGCATGGAACCTGGACAGCGGCCGCCAGGCTGCGGCCTCCCCGGTGGGCGGCGTCGGCCGGGCCGTCCGGACCATAGCGGTGAGCGGCCGGTTGATCGCCGTCGGGGAGCTGGGGCAGACCGTCCTGCTCGACGTGTCCCTCGACACGACGGAAACCCTCAGATTCTCCGTACGCGACATCCGCGCCGGCACCGCGCCGGCCGCGGCGATCGCCGGCGATCGCGTCCTCACTCCGGTCGCCAGCGGTGCGGTGCGGGTCTGGTTGCAGGATCGACGGCCGTTGGCGGAGACGCTCGCCGACGTCACACCACTGGACGTGGGTATCGGCTCCGACGGCACCGTCTACGCTCTTGACCCCGAACAAGGACTGATCCGCGTCAACGGCGACGGGCGACGAACGCTGCCCACGGGTATCCGGAGCGGCGGGCTCGTCGCCGTCTCGGGATCGGGGCTGGTGGCGATCGCTGACATGGATCCCAAGTCGGCCGCGCCACTCCGGATCGTGAACGGAGAGACGCTCACCGAGGCCGAACTGTCAGACATCGCACATAAGCTCGCGGCCTGCGACGGGGTAACCGCGGTAGCCTTCTTACCGGCCGAGCCCACGAGGCTGGCCGTCGGGTGCCGCTCCGGCCTGGTGCAACTCTGGGACACGGACACATGGCAGGTGTCGAGTACCGCGATGCTCAGGGGCCTGATCCCGTCTAGTTTCGCCGTCGCGAACCGCGGTCTGCTTGTCGGTGGCCTTCCCGGGCGCGACGGCGACCTCAACGCCGACGGCATCGGCGGGCTCGTCCGGCTCGGTCTCCCGGACCTAATTGAGGAGACAGCGGTCCCGGCGAACGCGGGCGGCGTGATCGGCGTCGTCGTGAGCGGCGACCGCGTCGTCGCCGCCGGACGCGACGGTGTGGCTCGCGCCTGGACTTCCGATCTGAGCCCGGCGACGAATCCGGTCACCGTGGGCGACGCCGTCCACGCGGTCTCGTCGACGCTCCTGGACGGCCGGATCGTCGCCGCCGTCGACCATGAACTGGTAGTCCTCGACCCAAATACGCTCGGCACGGTCGCGTCCGCGCCAGTCGGCCGCCCGGTGACCCGACTGGCCGTGGGCGGTGCCCGGGGCACCATGGTCGGCCGCGTGCTGCCGGTGGAGCGACGGTACGCAGTCGCGGCATCGTTCGCACCGACGCCCGAGCAGCCGATCGCCCTGACCTGGCACCTCGACGCCGACCGGCTGGTCGCGCGGGTCTGTGAACTGGCGGGCCGCGCGCTCACCGGCGACGAATTGTCCCAGTACGGCCGCCGCTCGGACGTCGGCTTGAGGAAGCAGTGCGGGACGCCAACTCAATCCACACCGGCGACCTCCGCACCCAGCGGCGACGGTACCGGTCCAGACGACGTGCTGGTCACCGCGACCGAGCCCCCCAGGCCCCGCCGCGGCGACCATGACTGCGGCTCCCTGAATGCCGACGGGAGTGCCTGCGACCTGGTGGTCGGTGGCCAGGACGACTATGCCTGGACCATCACGCCGGGCGTCGCGACTCCCGACGGCCAGAGCGCCAGCCAGTTGGTCGTCTATCGCGGCACCGAGGACGGACAGAGCTGGGTGCCAGTGCTGCGCACTCGCGACGGGTGGACGGGTGCAGAAATTTTCGTCTGGCCGGTGTCGCAACGGCACGGCGAGCGTTCCCTGGCGGTCGGTCATCGGGCAACGTCTCGCGGCGGGTTTATCACGCTGACCCTGGTCACCGAGGGACGAGTGGAGAAGACCATCTCGACAGTACGGCGCGTGGAGCGCGGCGAAAACGCCCTGCGCGTCTGGGCCGGTGTCTACACCCGCGCCGACTCGGACTGCTGTCCGAGCAACTGGACGACCTACGAGCTGCGGCGGAACGCGTCAGGCCAATGGACGGAGACGGGCACGCGCGCCGTGTCCGTCAACGAGATCCCGGAGTGGTGACCCATGCCAATCGTCGTCGTGCACGGTGTCGGTACGCGCAGTGGTCGGGCGTACACGCGCCGGGTCGCCGCCCGCACCGCGCTCGTACGCCGTTTCCTGTGCCGGCCGCTGGGGCTGGAGCCTGAGGCGGTCACGGTGCTGAACCCGTACTGGGGAGACGTCGCTGCCCGGTTCCGGTGGAACCACCTCTCGCTGCCGGATGCGGACGACGAGGCGTTCGGCACCGAGCCAGTCGCGCCGACCGAGGTGCTCCTGGCCGAGTCGACCCTCGGCAGCCTGCCGGCCCCGCCCGCGCACATGCTGCTCGCCGCCTCCGGCAGATCACTGCACGCCGCGACCGATCTTCTCTGGTGCGCGGCCGCCGATGTCGAGTGGGCCACGGAGGCCGAGCTGGACACGCTGGCGGCCACGGTCGTCCGGATCCTCGGCTCCGAAGCCACGACGGTGCCCGACGATTTCCAGGACGACGTCGCTCTGCTCCGCCACATCGTCGGCCCGCTCGCGACCGAGGGCGGCCACGACGAAGCCTTCGGGCGGGGCGACGCCGGTACCGTCGACCTGCTGCGGGAAGGGCTCAGCCGCATCCGTACCTCCGGAACGCGGCTCGTCTCGGCATCCGCCCTAGAGTTGCTGCGCCGCAAGCTGCACGAGATGGCTGCCGTCTTTGCCGGAGACGCGGTCACCTACCTGCGGCAACGGGAGCAATTTGGCGCTGCGGCACCAATCTCGCGAACCGTTGCGGAGGCGCTGGTCGAGGCGGCACGAGCGAGGTCAGCGGCGGATCCCCGAGTGGTCGTGATCGCGCACAGCATGGGCGGAAACATCGTCTTCGACCTGCTGAATCACCTTCGACCCGAGCTTTGCTGCGACGTGCTCGTCACCGTCGGCTCACAGGTCGGGCTCTTCGCCGAACTGGACCTCTTCGAGGGCGTCCACGCGCCCGCCGACCCACTGCGCGACCGCGCGCCGGTCCCGGCCAGCATCGGCCACTGGCTGAACGTCTACGACTCGTGCGACGTGCTCGCTTTCGCCGCCGGCCGGATTTTCGAGGGAGTACAGGACAGGGCGTTCTCGACCGGCGTGGGCCTGATCAAGTCGCACTCCTCCTACTTCATACGGCCGAGCTTCTTCGACCGACTGGCCGCCTTCCTGAACGAGGTCGGCTGATGTACTTTTCTCGTCCCGTGGCCGGCCCAGGGCTGCACGCGCTCGTCATCGGTGTCGGCAGCTACCGCCACCTGCCCGGCGGCACCGGCCGGGAACTCCCCGACCCGCTCGACTTTGCCGGCCTCGGCCAGCTGACGTCGCCACCGGTCTCGGCCCGCCGATTGGCCGAGTGGCTCAGTGGGGCGTCACACGAACTCTGGAGGGTCCCGCTGGCGAGCGTGGACCTGCTGGTGACGGGCGGATTGGTGGAGCCCACGATCGCGGCAATCCGCGACGCGTACGCGGGATGGCGCGACCGTGCCGGCGGCCACCAGGAGAACGTCGGCCTCTTCTACTTTTGCGGCCACGGACTGCAGGCCGAGACCCGCCGGATGCTGCTGACCGCCGACTTCGGCGAACACGACCAGGTGCCGTTCCTCGGCGCATTCGACTTCGAAAAGACCCGTGACGCAAGCGTGCAGACAGGCCCGGACACGCAATGCTTCTTCATCGACGCCTGCGCTGGGTCCTCCGCGTGGCTGATGCGGCACAGCCCTTCCGTCGAAGGGCTCGGTACGGTCGCCAACCGCATCGTTGGCGTGGCCGCCAGGCACACGGTCTCGATTCTCTCCGCGCTGCCGTTCGGCAGCGCACGAGGACCGATCGGTGGTATCTCCTACTTCACGGACGCGCTCATCCAGGCGTTCGCCGGCGCCGCAGCGCGCCTCGACGACCGGCTGGAGTGGTCGGTGCGCACCACCAGTCTTATCGATGCGATCTCGACGTTGATGAGCCGGAATCCACACGCCCGGGACCACCCACCTGTACAGCAGAACCTTTTCGGCGACGCCACGCTCTGGACTCTGCCCGAGCCGCCCGCGGTGGACATCACGTTGTGCTGTACACCTCCCGACGCCCAGCGGATGGCCACCCTGCGGTGCTCGCCAGAACCGCCGTCACGACCGCTCGTGCGCCTCGATCACACAGAACTTCCCTGGCCAGTACGGTCGTCGGCGGGCAGTCACCTGATTGAGGCAACCTTCGCCGAAGAGCAGTTCGCCCCCTACCGGAAGCGCCTGGACCTGCAGCCGCCGGGGCGGTCGCTGGAACTGCGGATCCGATGAACGCCCGGCTGCGCCTCCACCTGCACGCGCCGGTCCACAGCGCGTACGGCATGCCGCTGCTGGTCGAGATCCTCGACGATCACGGCCGGCAGGTCGCCGAAACCGCCGTGGCCGTCGGAGACGCCCGCGACTTTGACCTACCGGCAACCTCGCGCGTCACTGTCCTGGTAACCGCGCCGAGCGGCGCCGACGTGATCGACGGCGTGGAGCTGCCCGCTGGCTCCAGCAACCCGGTACACCACGCGATCAACGTCGCCCCGCTCGCTCGCCAGCCCTGGTTGCTGCGCCCAGCCGGAACGGGCCTGGTCCGGTTCGGCGAAGCGGAAGACGGCGGTTTGGACATGCGCGAATACGACACGATCTGGCTACGGCACTGGCGTCCCGTCGAGCGAACCTGGACGCCGATCCGGCGGCGCGCGATCCGGAACGGCGACCGGCACGGCATACGGATAACCACCTCGGGGTTCGAGGCGGGAACCATGGGCGCCGTCCAGATCGGCGGCGCGTCGCTCCCGTCGCGTTTCGTCGCCGTGCCACCAGGCCACACCGTGGACGTGACCTTGCGTGCCCGACAGACCCAGGGACGGGCCGATGTGGCGATCACCGTGACCGGACCGGACCCAATTGTGGACACGCTCATGAGCCTGCTGACCCTGGGCCGCCTCCGCCAGGTACGTCTGATCGCCGAGAGCCTGCGAACTCAGGCAGTCCTCTCCCCGGCACAGCGCGTCGCCCTTGCCTACGCGGGACTGCTCGACCTAGACCGGATGACCGCCATCGGACCGGACGCAGACATCCTGCGCGTCGCACGAGCCGTTCAGACAATGGACCTGTCGCACGACGGAACCTGGATCAGGGATGCGCTGTACGAAGCATGCCGAAACAACCTACCGCTGTGGACTGCCGGGTTGAAGCTCCTCGCGGCGACGATGTCCCGGGTGGCGGCCGAGGCTCCCGACGGCCTCGGTCCACGGCTGACAAAGGCGTGGGAGGGCCTACGCCCGCTGCTGGCGGTGGCCGACCTGACCCAGCCGACTGTGACCTATCCGGGCACAGCAGTCGGAGTCGCAGTCCTACCGGGCGCAACCGTCCCGGCACCGGCCGATGTGGTGCCGGTCTTTTCACACCGTTTCCGGGCCGCGACCGAACCGGCCGGCCCTGGGTTGCGGCTGCTACGTGGCCCAGGGGCCTTCGTGCTGCCCGACCTGACAGACTCCGGTGTCACCCGGCCTCGCAGCGGAGTCCTGACCGCCGCCGACGGAGCCGGCCGACCGGCCGAGGCCATGGCTTGGGTGGGTAGCACGCGCCTCGCGGTGACTCACAATTCGCACCGCGACTGCTTTGAGCTCGCGGCATCCGCGACCGCAGAAGGGCCGAGCGTGCTGCCGGTCGAATACTCGGCGGTCACCGGCGACACCCAACTCATCTGGCTACCTCTCGCCCCGGACCACGGAGGGAGGGCACGGGCCCGAGCCCGCCTGGACAACCTGGATCCGCTCCGACCGATAGGGGCGAGCGCGCCGATGGCGGTCTCCGAGATCGAGGACTGGGACGTCGAGCTTATCCGCCGATCGACCGTCGCAGCGGCAAGTCTCGGCACCCAGACGGCCTGGCGGAGCATCCTGATCGCCGCCGGTCGGGAGGTCTGCACCCGAGTCGACGGTGATGTGCTCTGGCCGAGGTCGGACCGAGTGATCCCGCCCGAGCGGCTCGCGGAGCTGGGCCCGGAGTCGACGCACTACCTGGCACTACTCAACGAACACCTCCCAGTCGACCTGCGGCGACGGCGGGATGGCGAGCACCACTGGGCGGATCGGACCGGGCTGTTGTCGGTTACTAGCCATGCCGTCGAGCCAGGGACACTGCAACTGCGCGCCTCGAACGCCGCCGCAGGGGTAGGCCTGCTGGTGCAGATCGATCTCGTCGGACCCCGGCAAGCCCAGCGGTATCTGCTTCCGCTGCTCGATGGCGGAGCGGCGGTGCTCACGGTCCCAGCGCCCAGCGGCAACCTGCGGATCGTCGTTGCTGGCCTGACCGATCCGGCCGACCTCGACGAACGGCAGGCCGACGTCGTAGCTCGGTCGGTGCGAGCCGGTCAGGAACCGGAGCGTAAGGCATGGCGCCAGACGGCCTTGGACCGGATGTTCGGGGACTCGATTCGATCGGCGATCGTCGGAAGTCTAGGAGAGTGACGATGACCCGTACGCAGAGAATGCCGGCCGTGATCGTGGCGACCGTGCTGGTCCTGCTCGCGGTGACGACCGCAAGCCTCCTGTGGCTGCGATCAGACGTCGGCACCCGGCCAGCGAACGAGCGCCCGACGGCTGCCAGTCCCTCCGAGACGCCGACGGCCCGCTACGCCTACACCATCCCGGGCGAACTCGTCATCGAGACCGGCACCGGGAGCCTCATCCGGACGCCGGGCGAGTACCGCGGTGGGCGGAGTGTGTTTTGGACGGACAGCGGCAACTTCGTCGTCTCGCACGGTACGGATTCGTCCGAGTCCCCCTATCTGACGATCGTGAACGTGCACTCCGGCATGACGCACCGATTTGGCTGCGACTGCACAGCCGCAGTACCGGTCGGCACCGATCGGATCGCCTACGTCACGTCGGCGCGCAAGCCGTACGTCATCGACCTGGCCCTCGGAGCGGCCCCCCAGGAGTTTCCGGTAACCCTTCCTGACCGCCTGCAGCCGGTCGAGGTTATGGCGTCCGGCGGTGAGACCCTGCTACTGCGGGCGCGCCCGCCGGAGGTTCCGGGAGAGACCTTCTATGGCATGGACGAGATCTTCTCCGTACGGTCGGGCAACTCCGCGGCGGAGAAGGTCGCCGAGTACCACATGATGGCCGCCGCCAACGCAATTGGCACGGTCACCCCGGACGGCGTCCCGCGATTCGTGTTCAGCGCGGCGACGGACGACGGCCGGTGCGTCGACTCGACCTACCAGTACCTCGACGGCAGCAGCGGGCAGATCACCGACCTACCGGAACTCAAGCCCGGCGCGGCCGAAAAGGGAACCTGGATGGAGGTCTGGGACCTCTGGTGGGACGCAGATGGCAAGCTGAACGCCACCCTGTCGACAAAGCGCTGCACCGACGCACTCGACGACACCGAGACCGTGCAGCCATCGCTCTGGCGGCTCGACGGGGTAAAATGGCAGAGCGTCGACCGCACACCCGTACGCGGGATGCGGATCCTGACCGGCGGCAAACGATTGGTACTCAAGCAGGAGCGGGAGCACGGCAACTCGCTGTACCTGGAGAATGCTGGCACGAGCCGAAAACTGGCCGACGAGGTCCAAGACGTGGTGGTTGGCCCGGAAGTCTTGGACCCGCCCACCACACAGCCTGCCGGCACTGTGAACGGCTTCCAACTGGCCGAGGCGGGTGTGTGCAAAAAGACGTGTTTCGTGACCGGCACGGTTCAGATCGAACATCCGGCCTGGGGCCGTATCTCGCTCGTGACCACCTCCACGCTGTCCGACGTCGAACCCGACGCGAACATCGTCGCCGTGGACGCCGAGGGTACGGTGCGATGGCAACACTGGTCCGGTGGGTGGCCACTCCTCCGGTTCGCCAACCCTGCCACGGACCGGACGGGTCACTTGTTTTTCAACTTCAATCCGGGGCGGCACAACGGCGTGATCGTGCTGGCGCCGAGCCCGGACGGTTTCGAGGACTTCGAGACCCTGCCGAAGCCGGGCGAGTACGCAGCCCGGTTCTACGGCGCCAAACTGGTCGACACCGACAAGGACGGACGGTACGAGGTCGACAGAGCCCTCAACGACTGCGACCCCAGTTGCGCCGAAGGCACCGTCAATCACCTCGTCTATCGCTGGAACGGCCGCACCTACGCGCCATGATCCCAACCTGCGGCAGGTCGGTCAGTCCTGGGAGGCCCGGTCGTCGTCGTCCTGAGAGGACCGCAGCGCTACACCGGTACCGATCTTCTGCGGGTGACCTAGCTGCGACCTCGGACCGTCGGAGGGTACAGCCGTGCTGCTCGGCGCTCAGCCACTTCGACACGCGGCCTAACTTGAGCTTTAACCCGCTGGGCGGCGCCATCGACCCCGGCTGATCACCAGACAGCCCTTGATCGATCATTCCTCTTGTCTAGGGAAGAAGATCGCACACGAAGGGCTGTCTGGTGATCAGTGTGCACGATGCCAGGACGACTGATGGGGTCGGGCGGCTGGCCGCGTTCCGGCGTGAGTTCCATGCGTGTCTGACCGCTCGTGGGGATGCGTTGTTCGAGCTGGCCGACGCGTTGTTGTGCGGGGATGCGCCGGTGCGGTCGCTGGTGGAGTTGTCGCTGGTGGGTGAGCATCGCCGTGGTCACGGCTCGTTGTATGCGGCGTTGAACCGCGGCCGGATTGACATCGAACGGTTGCGGACCGCGGTGGCGGCGGTGCCGCTGCCGCGGGCCGCGGACGGGCGGATCGTCCTGGCGGTGGACGTGACGTGCTGGCTGCGGCCGGAGGCGCACACCTGCCCGCAGCGGGTGCTATGTCACACCTACGGACGCGGCAAGGACGCCCACATCGGGGTTCCGGGCTGGCCGTACTCGTTCGTCACCGCTTTGGAGGCCGGGCGCACCTCGTGGACCGCGCCGTTGGACGCCCGCCGGTTGGGGCCCGGTGACGACGCCGCCACGGTCACCGCCGGCCAGTTGCGAGACGTGGTGCAGCGGCTGATCGCTGCCGGGCAGTGGCGGCCTGGTGATCCGGACGTGTGGATCGTCGCGGATGCGGATACGACGGGCCCCGGCTGGCGTTCCTGCTGGCCGATCTCCCCGTTCAGGTTCTGGTGCGGATGCGTTCCGACCGGGTGCTGCGCCGACCCACGCCACCTCGGCTGCCCGGCACCACCGGCCGCCCACGAAGGCACGGTGGCGAGTTCATCTTCGGTGACCCGGGCAGCTGGGGCGACCCGGACGTCGCCACGACCACCGATACCCGTCTCTACGGCACCGCGAGCGCACGGGCCTGGCACCGGCTGCACCCGCGGTTGACCCACCGCACCGCCTGGACCGCCCAACACGGCCCGCTACCGATCATCGAAGGCACCGTGATCCTGTTAACCGTCGACCGGCTACCCAGCGGGTGCCACCGCGAAGCCGGTCTGGCTGTGGTGGTCCCAACCCGCTGCCACCACCGCCGAGGTTGACCTGCTCTGGCAGGCGTTCCTGCGCCGCTTCGACATCGAGCACACCTTCCGCATGCTCAAGCAGACCCTCGGCTGGACCAGCCGGAAACTGCGCGACCCGCACGCCGCCGACCGCTGGACCTGCCTGGTGTTGGCCGCCTACACCCAGCTACGCCTCGCCCGAGGTGCCGTCGGCGACCTCCGCCGGCCCTGGGAACGCCCCGCACCACCCGAACGACTCACCCCCGCCCGCGCACCGAAACCCTCCCGACCAGGACCCGGCCGACCACCCGGACTACCCAACCGCCACCCGGCAACCCGCCACGACGTCCACATCGCTACCACCACCAGCAGCACACAACCGAAAGGCAGCACGAAGAAAACGAAGACCTCGAATAAACCGAGGCCACGCCGCACAGGTTAAAGATCAAGTTAGTCATAACCCACCCCAATCAGCGGCGCGATCGTGACGGCAGCGACGCCAACTCTTGCGCCAGCCGGCCGGGACCACGCCGACGAAGGCAGTGCTCGCGCCGCGCGGGATCTGGTGCGGGGACAGCCGAGGCGGCGGCCGTCCCCCGGCTCACCCAATCAGGGTCCCCGACGCCCGTCGCGTTGCTCGGGTTAGCCGCGATCGGGCGAGCGGTGTGAGCCCGCGACGGCTTGACAGCAGGGCGACATCCTTCAGGCTCTCGATTCGCTGGAGGCTGCGCAGGACGGCGCACTGAGTCTCCGGTGTCCAGAAGATCCGTAGGTCCTCGCGGTCCCCGACGTCAACGGCGACACCCTCACCCACATGGGCCGCGGAGCGCTTCAGGTACACGTCGACTGCGGCGGCGTCGGCCTGCGGCTGCTGACCGCGCACCTGAAGAGCAAACTGCTCACCTACCCGGGCGGGCGACGCCACCCCCTCAACGAGGACGAACGCGCTCGCGGCGCCGGCTACGCCCTCCTGCGGCGCACCGCCGAAGCCGTCGCCCTTCGCGTACACCTCAACCAGACCCTCGCCGCAGCCGCCGCGAACGGCCAACCCGGCACGCCGACCATCCTCTGCGGCGACCTCAACGACGGCCCCGACGCCATCACCACCGTCCTGCTCGAAGGCCCAGCCGACGGAGACGTCAACCGCCCCGACAAAGGCGACGCCGTCCGGCTATACAACCTCGGACGACGCCTCCCCCCAGCCCGCGCATACTCCCGCATCTACCAAGGCAACGGCGAACTCATCGACCACATCCTGGCAACCCGCGACCTCCAACTCCAGCTGAGCAACGTCGACTCCCTCGTCGACGACATCACCTCCATCGGCGCCTCCACCCGCAGCCGAGAGAAGGCCGTCGTACCAGACCACGCCCCCGTCGTCGCCCGATTCCACGGGTAAAACGCAGCGACCGACGCTGCGCGCCACGATGTCGTCGAGCTCGGCGGCGGTTGCGACGCGATAAATGGCAACATTAGTTGGGCGAGGGCTGTCCAGAAGACACGACTGACCCTGCGGCCTCGCCTGTCAGGGCACGTGACCGACCGTTAGCTGATCGTCGAGCTGCCCCGGCAAAATACGGACTGGCCACACACGGTTGAGGAACTGTGGGGAACGGACGGGAGCCGCTCGGCAATCACCTGGCTTAAGCTGCGCCGCTATGCTGGCCGTCACACCTGGAGCTGACCGTAGTTGACGGCCGTCGCCCACCCCATCGGGCACGCAACGGGCACGCGGGCCGGTTGCAGGTCGTTCCGCTCGGCTGACCAGCCCGGCAAACCGCCGCAGGCTGGTCGAACCGATGCGGCTACCAATACGTCAGGCGGAACACATCTCGGGCAACCAGGCCGCCCGGCGGCCGCAACGGGTCGTAGCCGTCACCGAGATACCCCGCTCCCTGATAGGAGCGGAGAACGAGACGATGGCCGGCAAACACCAAGATGAAGCCAACGGCAGCCATCATCGCCGCCCCCTGTGGGGACATCAGCCGCACACCCGCCGCCCGGAACAGCCACGGAAAAACAGCCAAGAGGATCGCCAAACGGTAGACCCAGATCCCCGCACGGTAGGTGAAAAGCCGCCGGCACGCCTCGAACTCGCTGCTGCTGATCGACACCGCGTCAGGTTAGTCCCTGAACGGCTCTCATCGCTGGCCCCCGTCGCCGCTGTCCATGCGCCTTCGGCTGCCGGTCAACCACTCCTCTCCCCGAAGCCCATCTCCGCCGTCAGTCCGCACAACGTGGAACGGGCCTGGTCCCCGACGTCAACGGGTCTGCCCCTGACGAGCGAGGCGTAGCCGATGCGCCATCCGTCCTGACGATCAAAGTGGAAGCTTCCGCCCGCAGCGCCTGCCTGCCCGGCTCCTGAACGCATGCCTCGCCGGCACCGACGAGATGCTCGCCGCGCACAGAGTGCCGCCGTTCATCGCGCGGAGCGGCACGAGCCCAGGCCCGTTCGAAGCTCGCGGCAGCCCACGCAAAGTCCGCCTTGCTCATAGCCACCTCCGCTGTTGAGGTGAACCACCGCTCGGTCCGGGCGCTGCTGAAGGGCGCGGAGCATCTGCTGGCGACGGGCGACACCGGACCCGCTCCACGGCGGAACGGACCGAGGCCACCCGCTTCGACTCGCCGTCCGCTACGAAGCCACCATCCACACTCGCCGCCATCAACGAATGGGCTGTGATCAGTTTCGACACAAGTCCCTAACGGGCCATCCAAGCGGTGTACCGGGCACGGCCATGCCGGGTTACACGGTGACCATCGCGATCCACGCACAACTGGCTGGTCTCACGATCGATCCAATAGGTCTGCCCGGCGGCGACGAAGGTCGGCTCTTGCAGGTAAAACCAGTGATCCACCACGCTGACCAGCGTCAGCCGGTCAGCAGTCACACGGTTGACCATGTCACCTCATCGAGCAGACGCCGTCCGGCACCTACCTGGTCATCATATGCGGCCCGACGGGCTTGGCCAGACGTCGGGGCTTCGGTACCCGCTTCGCCGGATTGTAGGATTCAGCGATGAGTCCGTCCGCTTCGGCGTAGCTGTAGAGGCACCTGAGTGACGAGATGAGATGCTCAGCTGCCGTCCGCCCGCCGCGAGAGTTCCGTTGTTCGACCAACTGCTCCTTCATCCGCTCGGCGAGCTGCCTGATCTCCAGCGGGGTCGGCTCATCTAGGCGCCTGCTGCCCCAGACCTCCCGCACGCGTTTCCAGTAGGTGCCGTAGACGCGCCCTGTCCCTGCCGTGACTGCCTGAGACACACGGTCGATGTACTCGTCGAATGTGGGAACGGCGCGAGGTGTGCTCGGCGCCGTCAAGAGCTGCTCCGGCGTGACGCCCAGCCGAGCCAGGAGGAGCCGAGCTGCGGCCAGTTCATCTCCCTTATCGAACACCGTTCCCATCACGTCGCCTCGTGCTCTTCGGCATATCGCGACAGCATCAGCTCCAAGGCGCTCATGGTGTAGGCCACCAGCAAGGAGCGGTCCGGGTACGCCAACACCAGGAGTCTATGGCCCGGGCCGATGCCGCAGCTTCGGCGCACCGAGGATGGCAGAACCAGATGGCCTTGCCCGCCGATCGTCGTCCGTGCGTCAGGCCGCGCGGTTACCGCAAACGCATCCTTCCGGCCGACGACTTCGACGGCACGGCCGGCGAACCATCCGAGGGCCTGCAGCGGCCTTCGGTCGGCCAATCGGCCACTCACGTCAACGGATGCAACTGCGCAGAGCGCCGCCGCAAGCCTGACGCCCTGGACGATCAGCATCGGCGTTCCCAGACGTCAGCCCCAGATGCTGCCGCTTCTCGGCAGCCAGGCCGCTGCCTCTCAGGCCGCTCTGGCCGGAAACGGTAACGCTCGATGTGGCTATGCCTTTGGCGACGAGACGTATTACCTCAGTGAGCAGGCGACTCCTGCCACTTCCGCCCGCTGGCTGCCACCGGCCTTCACAGCGTCCGACGCTCTCCGCCTGGAGCATCACGAACTATGCTCTATCCATGAGCACCAGTCAGCGACGTCTATCGCCGTCAGCGAAATGATCTTGCGGCTAGTAGTGAATGAGCGTTTTTCATCCTGCGTAGCGGTTGGCTTCGACGTGGTGCAGGACGAGGATGGCCTGCACGATCGCGGTCGCGCGGCGCGGGCAGCAGCGCAGTTTGGCCAGGACCTTCCAGGATTTGAGGGTGGCGATCGCGCGCTCGCCGCAGGCGCGGATCTTTGCGTGGGCCCGGTTGACTGCCTTCTGCCGGCGTGACAGCTTCGGCCGGAATCGGCGCCGTTTGAACGGGGTACGCACGCTGCCACGAGCCCCTTGATAACCCTTGTCGTCGCCGGACTGCTCCCGCGCACGCGGGGATGATCCGACGGCGGCGTACGCGGTCACGGTGCGGCTGTCCTGCTCCTCGCGCATGCGGGGTGATCCCGATCTTGCGGAGTACGAACGGCTGCGCGAGATGTGCTCCCCGCCCGCACGGAGGTAATCCTCCCTCTCCCTGGTCTGAGTGTCAACGCCGGCTGAACTTTGACCCCTCTGTTCCGGCCGAATGTTGACCCCCTCGTTGGTTGTTGATGTTCAGTCGTTGGTCTTGGTTGCTGCGGGAACGCGGCCGAGGTCGCGGTCTTTGAGTCG
>NZ_QMEZ01000009.1:0-249083 GCF_003315815.1 Micromonospora sp. LHW51205
CGACTCAAAGACCGCGACCTCGGCCGCGTTCCCGCAGCAACCAAGACCAACGACTGAACATCAACAACCAACGAGGGGGTCAACATTCGGCCGGAACAGAGGGGTCAAAGTTCAGCCGGCGTTGACAAGCACGAACGCAACTCCGTGCCGTCGTCCGATATCACCTCGGGGAAACCGCTGCGGCTCATCTCGTGCGTGAAGGTGACTGCCTCGTCCGCTCCGTGAGCGGTCGCCTGCCAACTCCGCCGACACCGACAACACCGGTCCTCTTTCAACCGACCTGCTCAGGCTTCCACCTCCTCCGCGGCTCAATTCACAACATCGCCTACAGGCGAGGTGCGCCGGGGGCCTTGCCGGCTGACAGCGCGGAGCGAGCCTGCGGGACAGCACGAACTGACTAATCGGACCGGAAGGGGCCGGAGAGACAACACCCCGGCCCCACCTGAGCCTGCGCTGGTCGGATGTCGACCTGCCCGGTAAGGCGCTGTTCGTTCGCCAGACGGTCCAGCGCACGGACCGCGGCTTGGAGTTCGTGCCGCCGAAGACGCACCGGTCGAGTCGGCCTCTGCCGCTGTCCGCGCTGGCGGTCCGGGCGTTGGAGGCTCAGCGGGCCCGGCAGGCCAAGGAACGACTCGCGGCGGGGGAGCTGTGGTCGGACTTCGGTTTGGTCTTCGCCAGCACGATCGGCACTCCGATGGAGCCGCGGAACGTCAACCGCCGCTTCGAGCAGCTCCGGGCTGTGGCCGGTCTGGACTGGTTACACCTGCACGATCTGCGGCACGCGTTCGCCACGCTCCTGCTCGACCAAGGCGAGGAGTTGCGCACGGTGATGGAGCTGCTTGGGCACTCCACGATCCGGATGACGGCTGACACCTATGGGCACGTTCTGCCGACGCGGGCTCGTCAGGCTGCTTCGGCCATCGACCGGGTCCTCGGCGAGGAGGGGATGGCGTGACCGCTTGGCTGTACGAATGGCTGTACTCGGGACCGAGATCAACCGGGGAAAGTGCTGGTGGAGCCCAGGGGACTCGAACCCCTAACCCCTGCCTTGCAAAGGCAGTGCTCTGCCAGTTGAGCTAGGGCCCCGTGTCGGCGCTCAGCGCAGGTCGGGCGCGGTGGTCGCCTCGTGCCACAGGGCGCGCTCGTCGTTCGACGCCTTGACCTTCTTGGCCACGACGGCGGCCACACCGACGATGCCGGCCAGGATCAGGAGCTTCTTGAACATGTGCTTGACCCCTCGTGCTCGACTGCCGTCGGACGATGTGCGGTGGGGCTAGCTGGAATCGAACCAGCGACCTCAGAGTTATCAGCTCTGCGCTCTAACCGACTGAGCTATAGCCCCGCGTGGCGACGAGCAAGGTTAACCCATCGCCTCCGCCGCGCCCAAATCGGGGGGTCCGTGGCGGAAGCACCCGCGCCACCCCGAACCTACCCGGACGCACGACGCCGGGGCGACCGCTTTGCGCGGCGCCCCGGCGTCGACCGAATCAGTCCCGCTCGGCGAGCGTCAGCTCGATCCCGCCGACCAGGTCGGCGCAGACGTTGTAGACGAACGCGCTGAGCGTGGCCAGCGCGGTGAACAGCACGACGTTGACCAGGCCGATCAGCGCCGACGTCAGGATCACGCCCTTGGCGGTGATCCGGAAGCCGCCGCCGCCCTGGCCGCCGCCGGCGTTCACCAGGTCGGTCAGGCTGTCGTTGACGCTCTTGAACACGCCCATCGCGTCCAGCGCGAGGTAGAGCACCGAGGTCGCCACGACGACCACGATGAAGAGCACCACGGACACCGCGAACGCGAACTTCATCACGGACCAGGGGTCGATCCGCTTCAGGTTCAGCCGGGCCCGTCGCGGCCCGCGCGACGCGGCCGAACTGACCGAGGTACGCGCGGCGCGTACCGCCTCGCCCACGCGCGCGGCGCCGACAGCGGCCGCGCCGCTGACGCCCGGCGGCAGGCCCCCGCCGTTCGCGGGCCGGGACTGGCCGGTGGCGCCGGTGGTGGTCGGACGGGCGCCGTCGGGCGACGTCTTCGGCGCGGTGCCCAGGCCGGCGCCGATACGCGGCTGGGTGCCGGTCGTACCGGTGGAGGCCCGGCCGGCCGCGGCCGGTGGCTTGATCGGCTGTGTGCTCGTGGCGTTCGCGGGCTTGGCCGCCGGAGCGGCCAGACCGTTGGCCGACGTCGGCGCGTCGACCTTGGTCTCGGCCGACGAGTCCCGGGAACCCGAGTCCTCGCCCGGCTTGTCCGGAGGCGGCGCCATGCCGGGGGCGCGGGTGAACTTCGGGGCAGGCGCGTCGGCGGGAACCGTGGCCCGGCCCACGGCCGCACGGCCGGTAGCTGGTGTACCGCCCTGCGCAGCCTCCTCCTCGGCCGGGGTGGCCGAGGTCCCCTTGTTCCCCGACTTCGCCTGTGTCTCCGTCATCAACTAGTCCTGTTCGTCAGGCTCGTCGGCATTGCGAGCAATCGCCACGATAGTCACGCCGTCCGGGAGGTCCATCAGCTTGACCCCCATTGTGTTCCGGTCACGCGTACGGCGTACAGGCTTCACCGGAGTCCGGATGACGCCGCCGTTGCTGGTGATGGCGAACAGCTCGTCCTCCGGATCGATCACTACCGCGCCGACCAGGCCACCGCGTCGCTCGGTGATCTTCGCGGTCAGCACGCCCTTACCTCCCCGGCCCTGCACCGGGTATTCCTCGATCGGGGTACGTTTCGCGTAACCCCCGTTCGTCGCGACCAGAACGTCCAGACCCTCTCGCACCACCTCGACCGCGAGCAACTCGTCCTCGCCGCTGAAGCGCATGCCGATCACACCGGACGTGGCCCGGCCCATCGGACGCAGCGCCTCGTCGGTGGCGTTGAAGCGGATCGCCTGGGCGTTCTTCGACACGAGCAGCAGGTCGTCCTCCGGAGCGGCCAGGACCGCACCGACCAGTTCGTCCTCATCGCGCAGGTTGATCGCGATGATGCCGCCGGAACGGTTGGAGTCGAACTCCTCGAGCCGCGTCTTCTTCACCAGGCCGTTCTTCGTGGCCAGTACCAGGTAGGGCGCCACCTGGTAGTTCGGGATTTCAATGATCTGCGCGATCTGCTCGTCGGGCTGGAACGCGAGCAGGTTGGCCACGTGCTGGCCCTTGGCCACCCTACTGGCCTCGGGAAGCTCGTACGCCTTCGCCCGGTAGACCCGACCCTTGTTCGTGAAGAACAGGATCCAGTCGTGGGTAGAGCATACGAAGAAGTGGCTGACGATGTCGTCCTGGCGGAGCGTCGCCCCGCTGACGCCCTTGCCGCCGCGCCGCTGCGACCGGTAGAGGTCGACCTTCGTCCGCTTCGCGTACCCGGTGCGGGTGATCGTCACGACCACGTCCTCGCGGGCGATGAGGTCCTCCATCGAGACCTCGCCGTCGAACGGGACGATCTTCGTACGCCGGTCGTCGCCCCACTTCGCGACGATCTCGCCCAGTTCCTCCGAGACGATCCGCCGCTGCCGCTCCGGCTTGGCCAGGATGTCCTTGAGGTCGGCGATCTCCAGTTCGAGCTTCGCCAGGTCGTCCAGGATGCGCTGCCGCTCCAGGGCGGCCAGCCGGCGCAGCTGCATGTCCAGGATCGCGGTCGCCTGGACCTCGTCGATGTCCAGCAGCCGGATCAGGCCCTGCCGGGCGTCCTCCACCGTGGGCGAACGCCGGATCAGGGCGATCACCTCGTCCAGCGCGTCCAGCGCCTTGGACAGACCGCGCAGGATGTGCGCCCGCTCCTCGGCCTTGCGCAGCCGGAACGCGGTCCGCCGCCGGATCACCTCGATCTGGTGCTCGACGTAGTACCGGATGAACTGGGCCAGGTTGAGCGTGCGCGGCACGCCGTCGACGAGCGCCAGCATGTTGGCGCCGAACGTCTCCTGGAGCTGGGTGTGCTTGTAGAGGTTGTTCAGCACCACCTTGGCGACCGCGTCGCGCTTGAGCACGAGCACGATCCGCATGCCGGTACGCCCGGAGGACTCGTCGCGGATGTCGGCGATGCCGGCGAGCTTGCCCTCCTTGATCAGCTCGGCGATGCGCTCGGCGAGGTTGTCCGGGTTGACCTGGTACGGCAGCTCGCTGACCACGAGCGCCGGCCGGCCGCGCTTGTCCTCCTCGACCTCGACCACGGCGCGCATGCGGATCGAGCCGCGCCCGGTCCGGTACGCGTCCTGGATGCCCGCCTGGCCGACGATCAGGCCGTGGGTCGGGAAGTCCGGGCCCTTGACGATCTCCAGCAGGGCTTCCAGCGTGGTGGCCTCGTCGGCCTCCGGGTGCTCCAGGCACCACTGCACCGCCGCGCCGATCTCGCGCAGGTTGTGCGGCGGGATCTTGGTGGCCATGCCGACCGCGATGCCCTCGGAGCCGTTGATCAGCAGGTTCGGGATCCGCGACGGCAGGATCGTGGGCTCCTTGGCCCGGCCGTCGTAGTTGTCCTGCAGGTCGACGGTGTCCTCGTCGATGTCCCGCAGCATCTCCATCGCCAGCGGGTCGAGCTTGCACTCGGTGTATCGCATGGCGGCGGCCGGGTCGTTTCCGGGGGAGCCGAAGTTGCCGTTGCCGTCGACCAGCGGGTAGCGCAGCGACCAGGGCTGCGCCATCCGGACCAGCGCGTCGTAGATGGCGGAGTCGCCGTGCGGGTGGAACTGGCCCATCACGTCGCCGACGACGCGGGAGCACTTCACGTACCCGCGGTCCGGCCGGTAGCCGGAGTCGAACATGGCGTAGAGGATCTTGCGGTGGACCGGCTTGAGCCCGTCCCGGACGTCCGGCAGGGCCCGCCCGACGATGACGCTCATCGCGTAGTCGAGGTACGAGCGCTGCATCTCGACCTCGAGGCCGACCGGCTCGATCCGGTCGTGCTGGACGACCGCGGCCAGTGTCTCCGGGGTCTCCGGCTCGTTCGGGGTGGACTCGGGAGTATCGGTCACTGTTAACCCTTATCAGACTCTTCAGTCATGGTCTCGCTGTGGATAACGGCTGTGGAAAGCGTTCAGACTGTGGATAACTCTGTGGACTACCGGGTCGGCCGGTGGATCAACGGCCGGCCCGGCGCGTCCGTCAGATGTCCAGGAACCGCACGTCCTTGGCGTTGCGCTGGATGAACGACCGACGTGCCTCGACGTCCTCACCCATCAGGACGCTGAACAGCTCGTCCGCGGTTGCGGCGTCGTCGAGCGTGACCTGGCGCAGCGTGCGCGTCGCCGGGTTCATCGTGGTCTCCCACAGCTCGGGGTAGTTCATCTCACCGAGACCCTTGAACCGCTGGATGTCGTCCGGGCGGGCGTTGGGCTTCTTCTGCTGGCGCAGCGCGATCAGCCCGTCGCGTTCCCGGTCCGAGTACGCGTACTGGGCGTCGTCGCCCTTCTTGTTCCACTTGATCTTGTAGAGCGGCGGGGCGGCCAGGTAGACGTGCCCCAGCTCCACCAGCGGCCGCATGAACCGGAACAGCAGCGTGAGCAGCAGCGTCTGGATGTGCTGGCCGTCGACGTCGGCGTCGGCCATCAGCACGATCTTGTGGTAGCGCAGCTTCTCGATGTCGAAGTCGTCGTGGATGCCGGTGCCCAGCGCGGTGATCAGCGCCTGCACCTCGTTGTTCTTCAGCACCCGGTCGATGCGGGCCTTCTCCACGTTGAGGATCTTGCCGCGGATCGGCAGGATCGCCTGCGTACGCGGGTCGCGGCCCTGCTTGGCCGAGCCGCCGGCCGAGTCGCCCTCGACGATGAAGACCTCGGACTCGCGCGGGTCGGTGGACTGGCAGTCGGCCAGCTTGCCGGGCATCGAGCCGGACTCCAGCAGCGACTTGCGCCGGGCGAGCTTGCGCGCCTGCTGGGCGGCGATGCGGGCCCGGGCCGCCTGGGACGCCTTCTGGATGATGATCTTCGCCTCGGCCGGGTTGCGGTCGAACCAGTCGACGAGCGACTCGTTGCAGACCCGCTGCACGAAGCCCTTGACCGGGGTGTTGCCCAGCTTGGTCTTGGTCTGGCCCTCGAACTGCGGGTCGGTGAGCTTGACCGAGATGATCGCGGCCAGGCCCTCGCGGATGTCCTCACCGGAGAGGCGCTCGTCGCCCTTGAGCAGCTTCTTGTCGGCGCCGTAGCGGTTGACGACGCTCGTCAACGCGGCCCGGAAGCCCTCCTCGTGGGTGCCGCCCTCGTGGGTGTTGATGTTGTTGGCGAACGTGTAGACCGACTCGCCGTACGACTCGTTCCACTGCATGGCGATCTCGACCGACATGCCGGTCTCCTCGGCGCCGAACTCGACCACCGTCTTGTGGATCGGGCTCTTGGAGGCGTTGAGGTGGCGGACGAAGTCGGCGATGCCGCCCTCGTAGTGGAAGGTGACCTCGCGGGTCTTGCCGTCCTCGTCCTCCGGCACCCGCTCGTCGAGCAGGTGGATGGTGAGGCCCCGGGTGAGGAAGGCCATCTCCTGGAGGCGCCGGTAGATGGTGTGGAAGTCGAAGTCGACGGTCTCGAAGACGTCGGGGTCGGGCCAGAAGGAGACGGCCGAACCGGTGCGGTCGGTCTCCTCGCCCTTCTCCAGCGGCGTCGGCTTGGAGTGGTCGTAGCGCTGGCGCCAGACGAAACCGTCCTTGTGGATCTCGACCGCCATCCGGGTGGACAGCGCGTTGACCACGGAGACGCCCACGCCGTGCAGGCCACCGGAGACCGCGTACGCCTTGCCGTCGAACTTGCCGCCGGCGTGCAGCACGGTCAGCGCGACCTCGACACCCGGCTTCTTCAGCTTCGGGTGCAGGTCGACCGGGAAGCCACGGCCGTTGTCGGTCACCCGGACGCCGCCGTCGGCCAGCAGCACCACGTCGATGGTGTCGCAGTGCCCGGCCAGCGCCTCGTCCACCGCGTTGTCGACGACCTCCCACACCAGGTGGTGCAGACCGCGCTCGCCGGTGGACCCGATGTACATACCGGGGCGCTTCCGGACCGCTTCCAGGCCTTCGAGAACGGTGATGGACTCGGCACCGTACTTCTTGTTGTCCTCCGCTGCCACGCTCGGCCACTTTCTCGCACCGGCCGCGCGTGGGCGCGGGGGCGCGGGTTCGGCGGACAGGACGCGACGTCGGCGCGCACGGACCGCCCCTGGGATCACCAGGCACGGATCGTGTACGCCGGGCGCCACGGTTGCCCGCGGATCGCGATCGGCTCGGACCCGAGGCGGGACTATGATCGAGGGCCCGGAGGGCCCCTGCCCGTCGCTCCGTCTCGGGTCTTTCGTCTCGCTCCCAATCTTACTGTGCGGAGCCGACCAAACCGCCACTCGGCACCCTCTCCGAGGCGGCTGAGAATGCCGTAGCCGGACGAACCGCGCCTCCCGCGACTCCCCCTACACGCCAACGGGGCACCGCCGCGCCACCGGCCACCGTGAGCCGTGACGATCATCCGACCGGTGATCGGCTGCTGTCCCGACCGGGGGTCGCGGCCGGGTCCGGCGTGCCGTAGCTTTTGCGGCGCCGCCGTTGCGGTCTTGATCTTTCGCACCCGCAACCGGGACGATCGTCGAAGATGGTCCGAAAACGCTTGGTGAGAGGTGACGCCCGATGGGGCTGGACAACGTCGCGGTGCACTGGCCGCGGACCGGCCGCTTCTACGACCCGGTCGCGCCGGCCGAGTTCGTGGACTTCGGCGAGATCGTGGACGTCCCCCGGATCTCCGCGCCGACCGCCGCGCTCGCCGAGCTGATCGCCAAGACCGGCACGGTACGGGCGACCGCGTACACCGAACTGGTCGACCTGATCCTCGGGCTGGAAAATGTGCTCTACGCCACGGAGAACTCGGCCGAGGACGAGGACCCGGTGATCGACCCGGACGGCTGCTCGTGGATCGCCGAGGGCCTGGAGAAGTTCGTCGCCCGGCACCGGCCGTACGGCGAGGCGGTCACGTTCGAGTCGGTGAGCGAGGTGCTGCGCGCGTTGCTGGGTGACGGGCGGCTCGCCGAGCAGCAGCTCCGCTGGCTGGACAGCCGGCTGGACCGGCTGCGCGACGAGAGCGGCGACCCGCCGCAGTGGAACTTCACCTGCGCCGAGCTGAGCGTGCTGGCGGCCTTCTACCGGCGCTGCGCGGAGCGCGGCTTCGCGGTCTACGCCGACGCCTGACCGGGCGTCGCAGCGCCGAAAGAAGACGTGGCCCGGTTGGCAGCCGCGATCACCTCGGTCAGCGCCGTGTGCAGGTGCCGCAGGTCGGCCAGCGGCAGACCCAGGCGCTGCACGATGGCCGGCGGGATCCGCTCGGCCTGCGTCCGCAGCGCCTGCCCCTCGGCGGTGAGCGAGACGGCCAGGCTGCGCTCGTCGGCGGCGTCGCGTTCCCGCCGGATGTAGCCGGCCGCCTCCAGCCGCTTGAGCAGCGGTGACAGCGTGCCCGGGTCGAGCTGGAGCAGCCGGCTCAGATCCCGCCCGGACAGCGGCGCGTGCTGCCAGAGCGCCAGCATGACCAGGTACTGCGGGTGGGTGAGCCCCATCGGCTCCAGCAGCGGGCGGTAGACCGCGACGACGCTCCGGGCGGCGACCGACAGCGCGAAGCAGACCTGCTGCTCCAGCGCCAGGGGGTCCTCCTCGATCGGGTCGGTCACCTCGTCCTCCTCGTCGTCGTTGCGATCCTAGCAACGATTGGTGTACCAATGGTTTGCACACAAAACAGGGAGGGCGGCGGGATGAGCGACGACGAGCAGGTGGGCGACGCCTCCGGCAAGGGTGGCCGCCTGTTGGGCTGGGTGTTCCAGAACCTCGCCGGCCCCTCCCAGGTCCAGGGCGCGGTGCAGGGCGGCTCCCGGCTGGCCCGCGAAGCCTGGAAGCAGGACCTGGAACGCCGCAAGCAGTGGAGCCGCGAGCAGCGCGAACTCAAGCGCGCCCGGCGGGAGGCCCAGCGCTCGGGCGGCGACGGTCAGCCGTAGGTGTCGCGGGGCCCGCGCCCGCGTACCCGCCGGGGGCCGCGCGACCACGACGGCGCAGCCGGGCCGTGAATGTGCAGCTTGCGCACCACGTTGTGGCCGACCTCGCGGGCGATCTGCTGCAACAGCGAGCCCGCCAGCAGACGCAACTGCGTCGCCCACGCCGTCGAGCGCGCCTCCACCGTCAGCTCGCCGTCCTCCAGCTTCACCGGGCGGCTGTGCTGGGCGACCTCCGGGCCGACCACCTTCTCCCACGCGCCGAACACCGTCGCCTCGGCCGCCGGCTGCTGCCAGCCCCGCGCCTTGACCAGCTTGTCCAGCACCGCACCCAGCGGCTGCGGGTCGCGCGGGTCCGGCCCCGGGCCGGAGTAGCCGCGCAGCCGCTTCTCGCCGTCGCCGCGGACCGCGCCGCGCCGCCGGGGAGCCGCCGCCTGCCGCCGGGCCTTCGCCGCGTCGAGCACAGCCCGCGCCAGTTCCGGCCCGGTCGCGCCCTCCGGCAGGTTCGCGCCCGGCTCGCCGTCCGCGGGCTTTCCCGGGGTACGCGCGTCGCGTCCCGGCCCGAGCCGCGCGGGCGGTAGCTGCACCTCGTCGTCAGACACGTCGCACCGTCCCGTCGCCCACCGCGTACCGGGTGCCGCGCAGGATCGCCGGCACGTCGTCGTCCACAGCGCAGGTGACGAGCAGCTGGCTCGCGCCGCCCACCAGCTCGGCCAGCCGGTCCCGCCGGCCGGTGTCCAGCTCGGCGAAGACGTCGTCGAGCACCAGCACCGGCTCGATCCCGTCGGCGCGCAGCAGGTCGTACCCGGCCAGCCGCAGCGCCAGCGCGTAGGACCACGACTCGCCGTGGCTCGCGTACCCCTTGGCGGGCAGCGGGCCGAGGGTGAGCGCCAGGTCGTCGCGGTGCGGGCCGACGAGCGTGGTGCCGCGCTCGATCTCGGCGGCGCGGTTCGCGGTCAGCGCGGCGGCCAGCGCCTCCGCCAGCGCCGCGCGGTCGGCGCCGGGTTCGGGCAGCTCGACCGAGGGCCGGTACGCGATGCCCGCCGCGCCGCGGCCGGCCGCCACCGCGTCGTACGCCTTCGCCACGTGCGGGGTGAGCGCGGCGACCAGTTCCAGGCGGCCGGCGAGCAGGTCCGCGCCGTGCTGGGCCAGATGCGCGTCCCACACGGCCAGCGTCGACAGGTCACCGCCGCGTGTGCCACCGGTCTTGCGAGCGAGGTACGAGGTACGCAGCAGCGCGTTGCGTTGCTTCACCACGCGCTCGTAGTCGGCGCGTACCCCGGCGAAGCGGGGCTGGCGGGTGACCAGCAGGTCGTCCAGGTAGCGGCGACGTTCCGAGGGGTCCCCGCGGACCAGTTCCAGGTCCTCCGGCGCGAACAGCACCAGGCGCAGCGCGCCGAGGACGTCCCGGGCGCGCCGGGCCGGGGACCGGCCGAGGCGGGCCCGGTTGGCCTTGCCCGGCACGATCTCCAGCTCGACAAGCAGTTCCCGGCCCTCGTGCACCACCGCGCAGCGGATCACCGCCGAGGTGGCGCCCATCCGGACCAGCGGGGCGTCCGTGGCGACCCGGTGCGAATCCAGGGTCGCCACGTAGCCGAGCGCCTCGACCAGGTTCGTCTTGCCGACGCCGTTGGCGCCGACGAGCACGTTCGGCCCCGGCTCCAGGTCCACGCCGACGCGCTCGTACGAGCGGAAGTCGACCAGTTCGAGCCGGCGGACGTACACAGGCTGTGGATACCGGTCAGCGCTTGTGGACGGCGTGGCCGCCGAACTGCTGGCGCAGCGCGGCGACGGCCTTCATGGCGGGCGAGTCGTCCTGCCGGGACGCGAACCGGGCGAACAGCGACGCGGTGATGACGTTGAGCGGCACGGCGAGCCGTACCGCCTCGTCCACGGTCCAGCGGCCCTCGCCGGTGTCCTCCGTGTAGCCGCTCAGCTCGGCCAGCTCCGGGTCCTCGTCCAGCGCCCGGTCCAGCAGGTCGAGCAGCCAGGACCGGACCACGGTGCCCTCGCGCCACGACTTGAACACGCCGGGAACGTTCGTGACCAGCTCGGAGGCGGTCAGCAGCTCGTAGCCCTCGGCGTAGGCGTGCATCAGGCCGTACTCGATGCCGTTGTGCACCATCTTGGCGTAGTGGCCGGCGCCGACCGGGCCGGCGTGCACGAAGCCGAACTCGCCCTCGGGCTTGAGCGCCTCGAAGATCGGCATCAGGCGCTCGACGTGCTGCTGCGCGCCGCCGACCATCAGCCCGTACCCGTTCTGCCGGCCCCAGACGCCGCCGGAGACGCCGACGTCGATGTAGCCGATGCCCTGCTCGTTCAGCCGCTCGGCACGCGGGGCGTCGTCGCTGAACCGGGAGTTGCCGCCGTCGATGATGATGTCGCCCTCGCCGAGCACCTCGGCGAGTTCGTCGATGGTGGCGTCGGTGACGCCGGCGGGAACCATGACCCAGACCGCGCGGGGCGACTGGAGCTTCTCGGCCAGCTCAGTGAGGCTCGCGGCGTCGCTGATCTCCGGGTTGTGGTCGAAGCCGACCACCTCGTGCCCGGCGGCGCGCAGCCGCTCCCGCATGTTGCCGCCCATCCGGCCGAGTCCTACCAGGCCGAGCTGCATCTGCTCCTACCTCCGTACGTCAGGGTCGTGCTGCCTGCGATCAGCGGGACACGCGGATCGGCATGATGAGGTACCGGTACCCCGGTATGACCTCGCCATCCTCGCCGGCCGGGGAAATGACCGCGGGCTTGAACGCGTCGACGAACCGGAGCAGGGCGTGCTGGGCGCCGAGGTTGGACAGGCCGTCGATGAGGTACTGCGGGTTGAAGCCGATGGTGAGCGGCTCACCGGTGAAGGTGGCCTCCATCGCCTCGCTGGCCCGGGCCTCCTCGGTGCCGCCCGCCTCCACCACGAGGCCGTCGGCGCTGAAGCTGAGCAGCACGGGGGTGGTGCGCTCGGCGACGAGAGCGACCCGCTTGACCACCTCGATGAGCGTGGCGACGGCGACGCGGGCCTCGGCGTTGTGGTCGGCCGGGAACAGCGAACGCACCGGCGGGTAGTTGGCGCCGTCGAGCAGGCGGCTGGTGGTCCGGCGGGTGCCACCGGAGAAGCCGATCATGCCTTCGCCGGCGCCGCCGGAGGAGAGCGCCATGGTGACGTGGCCGCCGAGCGGGCCGAGCGCCTTGGCGGTGTCGTGCAGCGTACGGGCCGGCACCAGCGCGTTGAGGCTGATCTCCGGGTCGTCCGGGTTCCACTCCATCTCGCGCAGCGCGAGGCGGTATCGGTCGGTCGCCAGCATGGCCATCGTGCCGCCGCTCAGCTCGAGGCGTACACCGGTCATCATCGGCAGCGTCTCGTCGCGGCCGGCGGCCACCGCAACCTGGGCCACGGCCGTGGCGAAGGCAGCGGCGTCGACGGTGCCCGCGCTCTCCGGCATCTCCGGCAGCGTCGGGTAGTCCTCCACCGGCATGGTGGGCAGCGTGAAGCGGGCGCTGCCGCAGACCAGCTCCAGGTGGGCGCCGACGGCGGCGATGTCCACCGGCTTGGCCGGCAGGGCCTTGGTGATTTCGGCGAGCAGGCGGCCGGAGACCAGGGCGGCGCCGTCCGCGTCACCCTGCACCTCGACCGTCACCTGGCTGGAGACCTCGTAGTCGAAGCCGGAGACCTGCAGGTTGCCGTCGGTGACGCGGAGCATCACCCCGGCCAGCACCGGTACGGAGGGCCGGTTGGGCAGGCTCTTGGCGGTCCACGCGACCGCCTCGGCGAGCGCGTCGCGCTCCACTCGGAACTTCATCAATGCCTCCGCGTCGACGTCAGCGACAACTCTCTCATGCCGACCGCTGCCACCCGTCCCGCCCGACCGTGCGGGTACCCATCGCACCTTAGGGCGCGCGGGCATCGGCTGTGCGCCCGACCCCGTGGATCCAGGTGCCCGGGGTGACTGCCGACGGCAGCGCTCCGGCCCGATCCACAGGAAGTCCAACGGTGATGATTGGTTTTTGTTGTTTAGAAGAGATAACTCATCGTCTTCATCGCACCTGTGCAAACTGTGGAGAACCAACGTCTGCGCAGGTCAGACACGTTATCCACCGGTGGTTTGGCTGTGGAGAACCGGGGGTAAAACTCGTGTCCCGGTCCACAGCCCCCGCCAGCCGCCGGGTTTTCCACGGCTGTCCACCGGTTGTCCACCGCTAATCCACCGGTTTTCTCCCCAGCGCTGTGGACAGCGCCGACAGCGTCGACCGCCTTAATCCCCAGAACCTTCAACAGCTCGCCCACAGGCGACCTGTCATCTGGGGACAAGGTGATCGTCATCCCCAGGCGTCCACAGCCTCGTCCCCAGGAGTTGTCCACAGTCTGTGGGTAACCGGCCGGGTGCGGACGGTGGTTGTCCACTGCCTGTGACACAGGGGCTGTGGACAAGGGGCACGAGCTGTGGACGAACACAGCCCGATCCTGGGCCCTCCACCGGGTCGAGGGTCAACGAACCCGTGCTGTCGGCTTGCCGTCAGCCGCCTGTCGGGCGTCCGCTGGTCACCTTCATCACGTCAACAGGGCGTCAACGCGAGCCTTCCTCGGCGCGCCGCCCCCGTCCCCGCCCGCCCTCCGGCTCCCGCCCCGCACGTGTCGACCATGAAGTTGGCGGCAGTTGGCGCCCGGTTTGTCGCCGTCAACCTCATGATCGACGCAAAGTTTCGGTGGGGCTCGGGGCCCGGGCGACTCGTGCGAGGGCCAAGCCCCGGCTCCGCAGAGATCTTGGAAGGCGAGGGCCCCTGTGGCGGCCGTTTCCTTCCAAGATCTGCGGTCGGGGTCCGTGCAGACGCTGGGCGAGGCGCTCGGGTCGGCGGACTCCTGCGCAGCAGCCCCGCCCTGTTGACCAAGGAGTTCGGGGCAGGAATGACGTGTCGTCCCGACACAAACTCCTTGATCACCGCCGGAGCCGCCGGACGGGCAGTGCGCGGGCGGCGTGGGAGAGCTGGGGTCAGGTGTTCTGCTTGATGCGGTTGGTCAGCTCGGCGATCTGGTTGTAGAGCGAGCGCCGCTCCGCCATCTGCTGGCGGATCTTGCGGTCCGCGTGCATCACTGTGGTGTGGTCCCGGCCACCGAACGCCTGCCCGATCCGGGGCAGCGACAGGTCGGTCAGCTCGCGGCACAGGTACATGGCCACCTGGCGGGCGTTCACGAGCACCCGGGACCGGGAGTGGCCGCGCAGGTCCTCCAGGCTCACCCCGAAGTAGTCGGCGGTCGACACCATGATCTGGTCCGCGGTGATCTCCGGGCCGGCGCCGTCCGGGATGAAGTCCCGCAGCACCTCCTCGGCCAGCGACAGTTCGACCGAGGAACGGGTGAGGCTGGCGAAGGCGGTGACCCGGATCAGGGCCCCCTCCAGTTCGCGGATCGAGTTCGACACCCGGGAGGCGATGAACTCCAGCACGTCCGGCGGTGCGAACAGCCGCTCCTGGGCGGCCTTCTTCTGCAGGATCGCGATCCGCGTCTCCAGGTCCGGCGGCTGGATGTCGGCGAGCAGGCCCCACTCGAAGCGCGTACGCAGCCGGTCCTCCAGCGTCGCGAGCTGCTTCGGCGAGCGGTCGGACGTGATCACGATCTGCTTGTTGGCGTTGTGCAGCGTGTTGAAGGTGTGGAAGAACTCCTCCTGCGTCCGTTCCCGGTTCTCCAGGAACTGGATGTCGTCGATCAGGAGGATGTCCACGTCCCGGTAGCGGCGCTGGAACGCGCTGGTCTTGTCGTCGCGCAGCGAGTTGATGAAGTCGTTGGTGAATTCCTCGGTCGAGACGTACCGGACCGAGCGGGCGTTGCCGAGCGTCGTCGCGTAGTGCCCGATGGCGTGCAGCAGGTGGGTCTTGCCCAGTCCCGAGCTGCCGTAGATGAACAGCGGGTTGTACGCCTTGGCCGGCGACTCGGCCACCGCCACGCTCGCCGCGTGCGCGAACCGGTTGGACGAGCCGATGACGAACGTCTCGAACATGTACTTCGGGTTGAGCCGGTTGCCGCCGCTCTCCGTACCGCCGGGGAGCCTGCGGTCGGCCTGGCCGCCGCCACCCGGACGGTGGTGGTCGGCGCCACCCCGGCCGGGGCCGTTGTCGGTGGCGCCGTCGCGGGGCAGGCCGCGCATCGGCCCCGGGTCGGCGGCCGGGTTCTCCCGGTAGCGCGGCTCGTAACCCCCGGCGTCGGGAGCGGACGGCTCGATGCGCGTGCGCTCGTCGAAGGCGCGGCGCTCGGGTGCGGCGCGCAGCGGCTCGGCGAACGCGGCGCTGAAGAGCGTGTCCTGCGCGTCCCGGCCGGCGGGGATCAGGTGGGGCCGGCCGCCGTCCGCGGTCCGCTGCCGGGGCGCCGGTTCGTCCACCTGCTGTTCCGGGCGGGACTCGGCGTAACCGGGCTCGGGGCGCGAGTCGGCGTAACCGGGCTCCGGGCGGGGCGACGGGAAGGTCGGGGCGGCCTGGTCGAAGCCGGGTAGCGGAGCGGCGCCGTCGTGCTCGGGGAGCGGTTCCGGGCTGCTGCGGTAGACGGTGCCGGCCGGGCGGGCGCCCGGGTCCTCGGTGACCCGTACGGTGACGGCCACCTGTATCGGCCGTCCGAGCCGGCGGCTCAGCGCCTCGGTGATGGCCGGGCGGAGCCGTGACTCGATCACGTCGCGGGTGAAGGCGTCCGGCACCGAGAGCAACGCGGTGTCCTCGACGATCGCCCGCAGCCGGGTGAGCCGGAGGTACGCCCGTTGCTGCGCGGAGATGATCTCGTCGGCGAGTTCGTCGGTGGTCGCCGTCCACACCGCGGCCAGGTCGGTCGCTCCGGTCACCGTCGTGCCACCCCCTCGCCTGCTCCTCACGCCCGCCCGGACGGCTGACCGGTCGTCATCCACAAGTTATCCACAGCCTGTGTACCGACCGATTGTGACCGCCCACCGGACGCGGGTCGGACCTGCCCCCCTCGATCCACGGAGGCGCTGAAGCGGGTTCACCGTGCCGAACGATTCAACAGCGTGTCCGGTCTTGCCGATCGGCGACAAACCCCGGACCCCCGACGCCGACCGCAATCGGGCACGCTAACAGCGCGGACCCCACGCCATCAACCGGCGACACCCTGACGACGTTGGCAACATCAGTGAAAACCGCCCCTTCGGTCGTCGTTCCGACGCAGGTCGGACGCCCGAGTGTGACGTTTGACGGTCATTGCGCCCCTGCGTAGGCTGGAGCGGCTGCTCTCTCGCCCTCTGCTAGGGTGATTGATGCTTGCTGTCCGTGGCTGTCACCTCGCATCGCCGGGGAGCGCGTCACGGCAGCGCCGATCGGAGGTCACCGACAAGGTGGCCTGGACCAGCACACGACCCCGGGCGATCCGCCGCGCGGGGCGTACGACAACGGAGAGCCTGACGTGAGCAAGCGCACCTACCAGCCGAACAACCGCCGGCGCGCGAAGACCCACGGCTTCCGGCTGCGCATGCGCACCCGTGCCGGCCGCGCCATCATCGCTACCCGTCGTTCCAAGGGCCGCGCCCGCCTGTCGGCCTGAGGCCGACAGGTCCGGTCCGGGGACGTGGGCAGTCGTGCTGGCCGCCGCGCAACGACTGCGGCGCAGTAGCGACTTCGCCGCAGCGGTTCGCGGTGGCCGACGCGTCGGCCGTGGCGCCGTCGTGGTCCACCTGACCACCCCCGAGCCGATCGGCACCACCGCGACACCTTCGCCGGAGCCGGCGCGGACCAGCGGTGCGGAGACCTCCGCACCGAGCCGCGCCGGCTTCGTCGTGTCCAAGGCCGTCGGCGGCGCGGTGGTCCGGAACAAGGTCCGCCGCCGGCTCCGGCACCTGGTCCGCGAGCGGCTGGCCGAGCTGCCCGCCGGCACGACCCTCGTGGTACGCGCGCTGCCGGCAGCCGCCGACGCCACGTACACCCGGCTCGGGGCCGACCTCGACGCCGCTCTCGCCGCCGCGCGCTCCCCCCGGGGACGGCGATCGCGGTGACCGGCCCGACCGCGACTCCGTCGCCCACAAGCGGTGCCCGCATGCTGCTGGCGCCTATCATCGCGTACCGTCGGTGGATAAGTCCGGCTCTGCCGGCCCGCTGCCGGTTCTACCCGTCGTGCAGTGCCTACGCCGTGGAGGCGGTGTCCCGGCACGGTGCGCTGCGGGGCGCCTGGCTGACGGTCCGTCGGCTGTCGCGCTGCCATCCCTTCCACCCAGGTGGACACGACCCGGTTCCGGAGCCGGGCGACCGCCGCCGTGCCGACGTGACTGGAGCCTGAGTGTTTAGTCTCGACTGGATCTACTACGCGATCTCGTGGATCCTGCTGACCTGGCACTCGGCCTGGGACGCCATCGGAGTTCCGGTCGGGGCCGTGATCGGTACGAACTGGGCCTGGATCCTCGCCATCATCTTCCTGGTGGTGACGGTCCGGGTGATCCTGTTCCCGGTCTTCGTCAAGCAGATCAAGTCGCAGCGTGCCATGCAGGCGCTCCAGCCGAAGGTGAAGGAGCTCCAGGAGAAGCACAAGGGTGACCGGGAGACGCTCCAGAAAGAGATGATGGAGCTCTACCGGAAGGAAAAGGCCAACCCGCTCATGGGCTGCCTTCCGATGTTCCTCCAGATCCCGGTCTTCCTGGGCCTGTTCCACACGCTGCGCCGCCTCAGCCCGGACAACCAGGGCAAGACCCTGTACGGCTGGACTGTCGACCAGTTCAACAGCGCCTCGAACGCGACGCTCTTCACCGCGCCGATCTCCGGCAAGTTCGGCTCCACCGCCGAGGAGCTCAGCCGGCTGGGCGCGAACACCGGCACCGTCAAGGTCGTCGCCGGCATCCTGGTGATCATCATGATCGCCACCACCTACCTGACCAGCCGTCAGATGATCCTCAAGACCGGCTGGGCCGAGGACCCGCAGCAGCGCATGGTGCAGCGCCTGATGCTCTACGGCATCCCGCTGTCGCTGCTGATCTCGGGCGCGATCTTCCCGATCGGTGTGATCATCTACTGGGTCACCAACAACCTCTTCACGCTCGGCCAGCAGCAGTGGGTGCTGCGGAAGTTCCCGCCGCCGCCCACCGCGAAGAGCACCACCGCCGCCAAGAACACCGGCGGCAAGGGCCCGGTGCAGCCGGCCAAGACCGGTGGTCTGTTCGGCCGCAAGGCGGCCCAGCCGGCGGCGAAGGCCCCGGCCGCGGCGCCGAAGGTGGCTGGACCGAAGCCGGGCGCCAAGCCGGTCAACCCGAAGAAGGGCGGCAGCCGGCCCGCCAAGCGACAGGGCTGAGTTCCACCGGGCCACCGCCGCGACACCGGCGGTGGCCCGTTCCGGTCACGTGCTGCCATCCGAGGAGTCGGCGCCGGGCCGGAATCGCCGCGCGACGCGCGGCCGCGGGCGAAACTGGCCCGTACAGACGTGCCCGAGGGCAACCGGCGAACCTCCCGCCGGCCCCGGGAGACCAGCGGACCCCCGAACGGTCCGGCCGAGCGAGTACGGAGATGAGACCCGTGACCGAGACCAGCATCCCCAGCGCCGACCAGTCCCTGGACGAGGAGACCCCCGTTACCGCCGCCACCGAGACCGAGGACGCCTCGGGCGAGGCCCGGGAGAAGAAGGCCCCGGCCGACAGCGACCTGTTCCGGCAGAGTGAGATCGCCGCCGACTACGTCGAGGGTCTGCTGGACATCCTCGACTACGACGGCGACATCGACGAGCTGGTCTCCGGCGGTCGCCCGGTCGTCGAGGTCGTCGGCGGACGGCTGCAGAACCTGGTCGGCCAGCGCGGCGCGACCCTGGAGGCGCTCCAGGAGTTGGCCCGGCTGGCCGTGTTCCGCCAGACCGGCACGCCGAGCCGTCTGCTGCTGGACGTCGGCGGCTACCGGGCCGCCCGGCGCAAGGAACTGGCCGCCGTGGCGAAGAACGCGGTCGAGAAGGTCAAGGAGCACGGTGAGCCGGTGCGCCTGGAGCCGATGTCCGCGTTCGAGCGCAAGTGCGTGCACGACGTGGTGAACGCGATGAGCGGCGTGGAGAGCGAGTCCGAGGGCGTCGAGCCCAACCGCCGCATCGTCGTGCGTCCGGTGACGGACTGAGGTCCGTGATCTCCGACGAGACGACGGCAGGCGCCGTGGCCGGCCCGGGTGGTACGCCGCCCGGGCCGTCGGCTGTGCGCCCCGATCCCACAGTCGACCCGGTCTTCTCCGACGACGACGGGCCGGCCGACCCGGCGTACCCGGAAAGGGCCGCGACCGACCCCGGCGAGCCCGCCTTCTCGGCCGAGCCGGCGGTGGTGACCGGGGTCGAGCCCGCCGACCCGGCGGTGGACGTGATGCCCGCGTTCTCCGGTGAGCCGGCGGCGGACGTGGCACCGGTGGCCGCGGCTGCGGCGGCCGACCCGGTGTTCGCGGAGCCGGCGGAGGACACGCCATCCCCTGTGGACGGTGCGGAGTCGACGGCCGCCCCCGACCCGGCGTCCGCGACGCTGCCGCCGGAACTGGCGGAGGCGGCCCGCGCGCTCTTCGGCGACCGGCTCGACCTCGCCGCCGCGTACGCGGAACTGCTTGCCACCGACGGCGTCGTGCGCGGTCTGATCGGCCCCCGCGAGACGCCGCGGCTCTGGGACCGGCACCTGCTCAACTGCGCGGTGGTGGCCGAGCGGATCCCGGAGGGGGCGAGCGTGATCGACGTCGGCTCCGGCGCCGGACTGCCCGGCCTGGTGCTGGCGATCGCGCGTCCCGATCTCACAGTGACGCTCGTGGAGCCGCTCGCGCGGCGTACCTCCTTCCTGATCGAGGCGGTGCAACGCCTCGGCCTGACCCGCGACGTCCGCGTCTTCCGCGGACGGGCCGAGGAGGCAGCGGCCGGGTCGCGGGACCGGGAACCGCTGTCCGCCGACATCGTGACCGCCCGCGCGGTGGCGCCGCTGGACCGGCTCGCCGGCTGGTGCCTGCCGCTGCTGGTCTCCGGCGGCCGCCTGGTGGCACTCAAGGGCGCCTCGGCCGCCGAGGAGATCGCCGAGCACACCGAAGCGGTGGTACGCCTCGGCGGCGGCACGCCCGAGCTGCACCGGTGCGGCGACGGGGTGATCGAGTCCCCGGCGACCGTGGTCGAGGTGGTCCGTGAGCGCGTGGTGAACCCGCGCCGGGCCAAGAAGCCGAAGCGGTCGCGTGGCGGCCGCCGTCGTGGCGACCGCTGACCGAAACGGCTGTCCGGACGCCCACCCGGTCGTTGGACCGGGTGGGCGTGACGCGATCGATCACAACCCGACATGGACCCACCGCGCCCGTCGGCCGTAGGCTGACCGCGCGTCGATAGTGTGGAACGGCGGTGCCGGGCGGCACCCGAACCCGATGGTTCCCGCCGAGCCGACCACGCCGGGCGAGCGCCCGGTATTCGATTCGACGGGTGCGGACCGACCATCCGGAGCGGGTAGGGATGACAGGTGCATGACGACGGCAGGTACGACGATCCACGGTTGACCGGGCCCGGAGGGAAATCCCCCGGCCCCGTTTCACGTGAAACCAACTACCGGGAGTGGACGGTGAACGAGCCCCGCGATCCGTCCGCCTCTTACCCGCCGGCCGAGCCGCCGCCGCAGCGGCGGGACGCGCCGCCCGCCGGTTCCGTACGGCCCGTCTCGTCGGCGCCGGCGAACGTCCCGCCGGCCCGTGACCCGCTCGACCCGGCAGACGGCCCGGCGAACGCGCCGACGCCGCGGCCACCCGCGGTGCGGGCGAACGTCGCGGTGCCCGCTCGCTTCGAACCCCAGCCGCCCGTCTCGGCCGTGCCGCACCAGGCCGCTCCCGAGGTCACCGTGACGCCGTCCGACACGCCACAGGCGAGCGGGTACGGCGATGAGGTAGACGCCAGCACGTACGTTTCACGTGAAACCCCGACGCGCGAAGAGGATGATCCACCGTTGGCTATGGAGGCGATGCGCGCCGTGCAGATCCTGAATCCCAGTGGCGAGGTCACCATGCCCCGCCCGGACCGGACCCGGGTGATGTGCGTCGCCAACCAGAAGGGCGGCGTGGGTAAGACGACCACCACCGTGAACCTGGCCGTGGCGCTCGCGCTGCACGGCAACCGGGTGCTCGTGGTCGACCTTGATCCCCAGGGCAACGCCTCCACCGGTCTGAACGTCCCGCACCACACCGGCGTGCCCGACGTCTACGACTGCCTGATCGACAGCGTGCCGCTCGAAGAGGTGGCCCAGGCCGTCGAGGGCATCCCCAACCTGTGGTGCGTACCGGCCACGATCGACCTGGCGGGCGCCGAGATCGAACTGGTCTCCGTGGTGGCCCGGGAGTCGCGCCTGGCGCGGGCGATCGCCGCGTACCCGGGGCACTTCGACTACGTCTTTATAGACTGCCCGCCGTCGCTCGGCCTGCTGACCGTCAACGCGCTCGTGGCCGCGCAGGAGGTGCTGATCCCGATTCAGTGCGAGTACTACGCGCTGGAAGGGCTCAACCAGTTGATCAACAACATCAACCTGGTGCGCCAGCACCTCAACCCGAAGCTCGAGGTCTCCACCATCCTGCTCACCATGTACGACAGGCGCACCCGGCTGGCGGACGCGGTGGAGCAGGACGTCCGGAACCACTTCGGCGACAAGGTGCTCCAGGCCGTCATCCCGCGCAACGTGCGTGTCTCCGAGGCACCGAGCTACGGCCAGTCGGTGATGACCTACGATCCCGGTTCGCGGGGAGCCACGAGTTACTTCGAGGCCGCCCAGGAGATCGCGGAACGAGGCGTCAAGGAGCCGGTGAGCCGGAATGCGTAGTGCGGAGATGTCGCTGGGAGGCGTCGCATGAAGAACCGTCCCCGCGGCGGACTGGGCCGAGGGCTCGGCGCCCTCATCCCCACCGGACCGGTACCGGGCGCCGAACCGGCGGCCACCGAACCGGAGTCGTCGGCAGTTGCCGCGTCGCCCTCGGCTCCGGTCGCGGGCGCGACCGCCGCCATCACCGGCGGTGTCGGAAGCACCCCGTCGCCGGCCGTCGAGCCCGAGTCGCACCTGAGCCCGGTGCCCGGCGCACGCTTCGCCGAGATCCCGGTCGACGCCATCGTGCCGAACCCGAAGCAGCCCCGGCACGTCTTCGACGAGGAGGCGCTGGAGGAGCTGAAGACCTCGATCCAGGAGGTCGGCTTCCTCCAGCCGATCGTGGTCCGCCAGCTCGACACCGAGAAGTACGAACTCGTCATGGGTGAGCGGCGCTGGCGCGCCGCCCAGGCGGTCGGCCGGGAGACCATCCCCGCGATCGTCCGGGACACCAAGGACGACGCGATGCTCCGGGACGCGCTGCTGGAGAACATCCACCGCGCCAACCTGAACCCGCTGGAAGAAGCGGCGGCCTACCAGCAGCTGCTGGAGGAGTTCGGCGCCACCCACGAGGAGCTCGCCCGGCGGATCGGCCGCAGCCGCCCGCAGATCTCCAACACCATCCGGCTGATGAACCTGCCGGCCGCCGTGCAGCGCCGGGTCGCCGCCGGAGTGCTCTCCGCCGGTCACGCCCGGGCACTGCTCAGCCTCGACGACGCCGAGGCGCAGGAGCAGCTCGCCAAGCGAATCGTCGCCGAGGGCATCTCCGTACGCGGTGCCGAGGAACTGGTGCACCTGGCGCTCGCCGAGGAGCCGGCGAAGACGGCTGCCGCGAAGCGCCGGCCGAAGCCGCACGCCCCGGCGCTCACCGATCTCGCGGACCGGCTCTCCGACCGGTTCGACACCCGGGTGAAGGTCGACATCGGCCGGAGCAAGGGCAAGATCACGATCGAGTTCGCCACCGTTGACGACCTGGAGCGGATCGTCGGGATCATCGGCATGGACGGTGAGGAGCAGCCCGAGGCATAGCCGTCAGAGGTTGCCCGGCCGGCCGCATCGCCCGCGAGGGGGTGCGGCCGGTTCTCTTTCTCCAGGACGCCGTTTCGGTTGCGAACCGTCTGCTGCTGCCCGCGCGAGGGCGTGGCCGGCTCGGCGTCCTTCCCGCTGGTTTCACGTGAAACGAGAATGCCGGTGCCCGGTGCCCGGTGCCCGGTGCCTGGTGCCCGGTGCGCGGTGGCGCGGTGGCGCGGTGGCGCGTGGCGAGGGGGCGCGGGTGACGCGGTGGCGTCGTGGCGCGGTGGCGCGGTGGCGCCGTAATGCGGGTGGCGGGGGTAGCGGTGGTAGCGCGGTGGCGATGTGCCGAGGCGACGCGGTCGCGCGGCGGCGGGATAGGCCGGGTGGCTAAGGCGACTGGCGGAACCTGGGCGGCTGGTTCGCTTCTGCCCCGGGTTGGGGTGCCGAACTCGCGGACTACTCGCCTCAGAAGGAGGGCAAGACCGGGTGCAGCCCGGTCGGTAGGCGGCGGCGTTTCACGTGAAACGGGTAGGCCCGCGTGAGGCCGCTGAGCACTCCCACCGCCCCGCCGATGCGGCGCGCGACGCTACTGGTCGAAGCTGTACATCGAACTGCCCACGAAGCGGCGGCCGCTGCCGAACGTGAACCTCCGCTCGGGCGTGGGCAAAGGGCAACCACGTGGGTTGCAGACCTGGGCTCGTCGCCTTTGGGTCACCGTGGCCCGCCCTTCGGGCCCAGTCCCATGCCGGCCGCTACTGGCCACCCGGCCAAACGATGACGCGCGTCCATCGCGTCGATGCTGACATCGCGTCGCTGATGCGGCCGTCTCGCCGATGCCCCGCGCCGGTGGCCGTCGTTGCAGCCGCCGTCGCTGCGCACTCACCGCCCCGACACCCACCGCCCCGCGCGCTGCCATCCCGCTAGAGCGGCAGCTGGACCGAGTGGAACACCATGGGTGTCAAAACGCCTCGGAGACACCCATAGTGTTCCACCGCACCCCGGGGCGGCTGGCGTTGGCGAGCTCGGACCGAAGTGGTTCCGTCTGGGGGCGCGCGTTTCCCAAGATGTCCCCGTCGCCCCGGCCGATGACCACCCTGTCAGCAACGCCTCCAGACCACCCGCACAGGAGCCGGATGAGTTGTCGCTAGCCGCTGATTTCTCGCAGGTTCGAAGCGGGCGCGAGAATGCTCGCCGGAGCGACCGGAGCGACCGGAGCGACCGGAGCGACCGGAGCGACCGGAGCGACCGGAGCGACCGGAGCGACCGGAGCGACCGGAGCGACCAGAGCGACCAGAGCGGGCCGGAGCGGGCCGTTCGGCCGGGGCGGCCAAAGCGGCGGGGCGGCCGGGAACGGCAGGAGCCCCGGTGACCCGGCTGGCCCCGGTGGCTCGGGGTGAGCCGCGGTGCGCCGCTGAGCCGAGGTGGCTCGGATGCCGCTTCGTGGGCCGGCTCTGGCGGACGCTGCCGTCCCGGCTGCTTGGCACTCGGCGGGTGTCCGGCCGGGCTGTGCCTTCATGTCGCATACCGGTTGGTCGACTCGGCGGGGCGGCGGACCGGTCGAGAGTCACCGTGGATCAGCCGGCCAGCGAGAACCCCGGCCCAGCGAACCCCCGCGCCGGGCTGACGTAGGACCCAGCACTCGGCGCACCGAGGACCGGCGTGGAACCACGGACGATCCGACCGCCGTCGTTTCACGTGAAACCGACCGCAAGAAGCCCTTCCCGAACCCGGTACGGATCGCGCGCCCGATCGTTGGAAGAACGGATCCACACGCCCTCTAGTTATCCACAGCAGTTGTCCACAGGCTCGTCTCGTTTCACGTGAAACGAGGCGCCGAAACCCTTGCTGAGCAGTGGATGACGCACCGTACTGGTGATCTCGGCACCCTGTGGACAACGTGGTGGACAACCTGTGCGCGGCCAGTGGAACGGGTAGGGACAGGCGTCGCCAACTCGGTTAGGGTCAGCGTCGTGCCGGACACCCCTCCCTCAGTTCCAGACTTCACCCAGTGGCCGTCCTTTCCCTTCGAGGGCGATCTCCGCGTCAAGCAGCTCGACGAGCCCGTACCGTTCGAACCTCCCCGCCGCGGCGAGGCGGACCGGGAGTGCACCGCCTGCAATGCGCCCGACGAGGCGTACATCTGGGTCGGTGAGCGGTGGCGGGTCCGTGCCATGGACCGGCCCACCGGTCTGCCGATGGTCCTGATCCTGGAGTCCCGGTCCCACCTGGATCTGGGCGACCTGCCGAATCTGCTCGCCGCCGAGCTGGGCGTGATGACCGTGCGCCTGGAGCGGGCCGTCCGGTCGCTCGACGGCGTGGCCCGGGTCCACGTGAATCGTTGGGGCGACGGTTCCGCGCACCTGCACCTGTGGTTCCTGGCCCGGCCGTACGGGCGGCTGCAACTGCGCGGCACGTTCCTGTCGCTGTGGGACTCGATCCTGCCCCCCATCTCCGAGGACAAGTGGCGGGAGAATCTGGCCCTGGTGGCCGCGTGGCTCGCCGAGTTCGGTGGCCGGCCGCTCGCCGAGCCGCCGCGCATCCAGTGGCAGGCCCCGTCGAGCTTTGCCCCGGCCTCGGCCACGGACGCCGCTGAGGAGCCCGAGGACGAGCCCGCATCAGTGATCGAGGCTGCGGACGAGATCCCGGAGTCCGAGGCGGCAGGGGGCGTCTCAGACCCCTCCGCGGGCCCGTCGGTCGACGACCCGGAGCCGGAGGACGGATCCGAGGCGGCCGAGGAGCAGGAGACCGGGGACGCCCCGACTGCGGGCGAGGCCGAGGACGTGGTCGACGACGGCCAGCCGCGGGCGGGGCGTACCCGGGAGGGCTGACCTCAGCGGCGGGCGGCGGCCCGGGTCACGAGCGTGCCGAGCACCCGGCCGAAGTCCAGCCCGGCCGCCTGGATCGCCAGCGGCAGCAGCGACGTCTCGGTCATGCCCGGAGAGACGTTCACCTCCAGCACGTGCGGGTCACCGCCGGCGTCGACGATCAGGTCGACCCGGGACACGTCGCGCAGGCCGAGCGCGGTGTGCGCGGCGAGCGCCACCTCGGTCACCCGGGCTGTCGTCGCGGCGTCGAGCCGGGCGGGCGCGTGCCAGGTGGTACGGCCGGCGGTGTAGCGGGCCGCGTAGTCGTAGACGCCGTTGCGCGGCACGATCTCGACCGGGGGCAGGGCCTGCGGGCCCTTGCCGAGGTCGAGCACGGAGACCGCCACGTCCATTCCGGGCACGTAGCGCTCCACGAGTGCGGTCTGGTCGTACGCGAAACAACCCACCATGGCGGCCGGCAGCGACGCCGCCTCCCGGACCACGGCGGCGCCCAGTCCGGAGCCGCCCTGCGCCGGTTTGACCATCAGCGGCAGCCCGAGCCGGTCGACGATCCGGTCCAGGACGGCGACCGCGCCCAGCTCGGAGAAACGGTCGTGCGGCAACGCCACCCAGTCGGGCGTCGGGATGCCCGCCTCGCGCAGCACCGCCTTCGCCGACGGCTTGTCCCAGGCGAGCCGGGACGACCGGGCGTCGCAGCCGACGTAGGGCACGTCCCAGAGGTCGAGCACGCCGCGCAGCGAGCCGTCCTCGCCGGTGGCACCGTGCAGGGCGATCACCACCGCGTCCGGCGGGTCGGCGGTCAGCGCGGGCAGCAACGCCACGTCGGCGTCGCGCAGCTCCGCCTGCACGCCGACCGCGCGCAGCGCGTCGAGCACCCGGCGGCCCGACCGCAACGAGACGTCCCGCTCGTAGGAGAGGCCACCGGCGAGTACGAGCACGTGCAGCTCGTCGACGGCGGATCCGGTCACGGGAGGCGGTGCGGCAGGGCTGTCGGACATGCGGGCATCATGCCAAGTCGGGACCGGGCGCGTCCGAGCCGCCCTGGCGTCGGCGGGGTCCGGCACCGCCGACCGCGCCGAAGACCTTCCGCATCGCGATCTCCTGCTCCATCACCCCGGCCAGCCGGCGGACACCCTCGCGGATCCGCTCCGGCGTCGGGAAGGAAAAGTTCAGCCGCATGTTCCCGGCGCCGGTGCCGTCGGCGTAGAAGCCGGTCCCCGGCACGTACGCGACGCGGGCGGCCACTGCCCGCGGCATCATCGCCTTGGAGTCGAGCCCGTCGGGCAGCGTCGCCCAGACGAACAGGCCGCCCTGCGGCCTGGTCCAGGTGGTGCCCTCCGGCATCAGGTCGGCCATCGCGTCGAGCAGCGCGTCCCGGCGCTCGCGGTAGATCTCGCGGTAGACCTTGAGCTGCTGCCGCCAGGGCATGGTGCCGAGGTACGTGGAGACGGCCGACTGGGCGTAGGCGCTCGGGCAGAGGATCTGCGCCTCACTGGCGATGACCAGCTTGTCGCGGACCGCGTGCGGGGCCAGGATCCAGCCCACCCGCAGGCCCGGCGCGAACGTCTTGGAGAACGTGCTCAGGTAGAAGACCCCCTCGCGCCGCCGGGCCCGCAGCGGCCGGGGCGCCTCGCCCTCGAAGCCGAGCTGACCGTACGGGTCGTCCTCCACCACGAGCAGCCCGGCGCGCTCACAGATGTCGAGCACCCGTTCGCGCCGCTCCTCGCTCAGCGTCACGCCGGCGGGGTTCTGGTAGGTGGGGATGGTGTAGAGGAACTTCACCCGGCGGCCGGCCCGGGCCAGGTCGGCGATGGCCACCTCCAGCGCCTCCGGGATGAGCCCTTCGTCGTCCATCGGCACGTGGGCCACCTGGGCCTGGGCGGCCTGGAACACCCCGAGCGCGCCGACGTACGTCGGCCCCTCGGCGAGCACCACGTCACCCGGGTCCAGGAAGAGCCGGGCCACCAGGTCGAGGGCCTGCTGGCCGCCGACGGTGACGACCACGTCCTCCGGGGAGGCGCCGCACGAGGCGTCGATCCCGGAGAGGGACATCACCTCGCAGATCCGCTCGCGCAGCTCCGGGGCGCCCTGGCCGACGCCGTACTGGAGGGTGGTGGCGCCGTGCTCGGAGCCGAGCCGGCCGAGCATCTCGCCGACCGCGTCGAGCGGCAGCGCCGCGATGTAGGGTGCCCCACCGGCGAGCGAGACGACCTCCGGCCGGTTGGCCACCGCGAAGAGCGCCCGGATCTCCGAGGCGGTCATCCCGCGGACGCGCCGGGCGTACCTGTCGGTGTAGTCGTCGAGCGTCGTGCCGGTCATGACATCACCTCGATCGGGTGTCGGCGGGGCTGCCGCCCGGTGTGGTACCCGCGATGCCGACATCCATTGGCGGCGAGGGCCGGTTGGTCGATCGTAGTCCCCGGTGACGGTAGCGGCACCGGCCGTGTGGACACGTCCACATCCCGGACCCGCCACTCGGCCGTCCGGGCGGGGGTTCACGCGTTCCCTCCCGTACCGCCGGACAGGGGCGTACGATCGCTCGTCGGGAGCAGGAGGGCGCGGGAGGAACCGGCGCTCCGAGCCTATTGGTGGGGTGCGCTCATGTCGCGACGTCTGGTCAGCCTGACCCTGGACACGCTGGAGGACCTGCCTCGATCGTGCCGGCGCTGCGTCTACTGGGAGCTGGATCCGGTCTCCGCGGAGCGGGCCTGCGCAGCAGGTGACCCGGGCCTGGAGAAGGAGGCGTGGGTCTCCCAGACGCTGCTGGAGTGGGGTTCCTGCGGCAAGCTCGTCTACGTCGACGGGATGCCGGCCGGCTTCGTCATGTACGCGCCGCCGGCGTACGTCCCGCGCTCGATGGCGTTTCCCACCTCGCCGGTCTCGGCGGACGCGGCGCTGCTGATGACGGCGCACGTGGTGCCCGCCTTCGCCGACGGCGGCCTGGGCCGGATGCTGGTCCAGGGCGTGGCCCGCGACCTGACCAAGCGCGGCATCAAGGCGATCGAGGCGTTCGGGGACGCCAAGTTCGGCGACGACGCGGACGACCCGGCCCGCGCCTGCGTGGCGCCCGCCGACTTCTTCCTCTCGGTGGGCTTCAAGACGGTCCGGCCGCACCCGCGTTACCCGCGCCTGCGGTTGGAGTTGCGGACGGCGCTGAGCTGGAAGTCGGACGTCGAGTACGCGCTGGAGAAGCTGCTCGGCTCGATGAGCCCGGAGACGCTGCTGCGGCCGGTCCGCCCGGCGCCGGCCACCCGCTCGACCAGCTGAGCGGGGATCAGTCGACGACGGTGCCGGCGGCGAGTGCCGCCCGCAGTTCGGTCACGTCGATCGAGCCGGTCGGCACGTCGCGTTCGATCGGCAGGTACATCCGCTGCACCGCGGCGACGATGGCCTCGGCCACCCGGTCCCGGAACCGGGGGTCGACCAGCCGGGCCCGGTCGTCCGGCGAGGTCAGGTAGCCGACCTCGACGCGTACCGCGGGCATCCGGGTGAGCCGGAGCAGCTCCCACGCCTTGGCGTGGGTACGGCAGTCACGCAGCCCGGTGCGGGCCACGATCTCCCGCTGCACCAGCCCGGCCAGACGTTCGCCGGTCGCCGACGTGACGCCGTTGTCGGTGCCGTAGTGGTAGGTGGCGACCCCCTCGGCGGCCGGGTTGGCGTGGTGGTCGGTGTGCAGCGAGATGAACACGTCGGCGCCGAGGGAGTTGGCGAGCTGGGCCCGGTCCGCGTCGGGCAGGCAACTCGCGGGCGCGGGGCCCCGGGTCAGCTGCACCCGTACGCCGGCCGCGGCGAGCCGCCCCTCCAGCCGGCTGGCGAGGTCGTGCACGAGGTCCGCCTCGGTCCAGTGCAGCGGGCCGTCGGGCACCACCACGCCCGGGTCGGTGCCTCCGTGCCCCGGGTCGATCACCACGGTCCGCCCGACCAGTTCCGGCCCGGCCTGCCGGATGGCGTCGGACTCGCGCAGCCATTGCGGGCGTCCGCCGACCACCTTGCGGCCGAGGCGGCGCAGCGCGTTGACGGTGTGCGGCCCGCACGACCCGTCCGGTTTCAGCCCCATCTCCCGCTGGAACTGGGCCACCGCGCGGGAGGTGCGGATGCCGTAGATGGCGTCGGCGCGCCCCACGTCGTACCCCATCTCCAGGAGGCGTTCCTGGAGCGAGCGGACGTCCTCGCCGGTGATCGGCTCGGGTACGGCGTGGAAGAGCGCGCGGGCGCCGAACCGCCAGCGGGCCGCGTCCAGCGCCCGCCAGGTCTCGGCGCCGACGCGCCCGTCGACGCTGAGGCCGCGGGACTGCTGGAACGCCCGGACCGCGCGTTCGGTCTCGGCGTCGTAGTCGTCGCCTCCGCCCTCGGCGGGAAGAAGCTCCAGGCCGACGAGGACGGTACGGATCTCGGCCACCGCCGGTCCCTGGTCACCGGGTCGGATCGGATGCACGACGACCCCCTATGCACGGACGTTGGCAGGACCGGAACTCCGACGAGATGCTTACGGAGCGTACCGTGACCGGTACCCGGCGGGTTCGTGTTCATGCAGGTCAGGAAAGCCGGAACCCCCGTCACCCGGGCGGGGTGACGGGGGTTCCGGCGCTGCCGGTACGGCTCAGAGCGCCGACTCGATGAGCTTGAGCAACTCGCCCTTCGGCTTGGCGCCGGCGATCGACTGCACGGGCTGGCCGTTCTTGAAGATCGTCAGCGTCGGCACCGACATGACCCGGTAGGCGCGCGCCGTCTCCGGGTTCTCGTCGATGTTGAGCTTGACGATGGTGACCTGGTCCTTCATCTCGCCGGCGATCTCCTCCAGCAGCGGCGAGACCTTGCGGCACGGGCCGCACCACTCCGCCCAGAAGTCCACCAGGACCGGCTTGTCGGACTGCAGCACGTCGCTGACGAAACTCGCGTCAGTGACCGCCTTGGTTGCTCCCACTATGAACTCTCCTCCTCCGAACCTTGCTCGTCGAACTCTCAGCCCTGGATGGTGGCGATGAAGCGCTCGGCGTCCAGCGCGGCGGCACAGCCGGTGCCGGCCGCCGTGATGGCCTGCCGGTAGGTGTGGTCGACCACGTCACCGGCCGCGAACACGCCCGGCACGCTGGTACGGGTGCTCGGCGCTTCGACCTTCACGTACCCCTCGTCGTCGAGCTCCACCTGGCCGCGGAACAGCTCACTGCGCGGGTCGTGCCCGATCGCCACGAACACGCCCGTGACGTCGAGCACCTTGCTCTCGCCGGTGTGCACGTTGCGCACCCGTACGCCGTTGACCTTGCCGTCGTCGCCGAGGATCTCCTCGACCACGGTGTTCCACTCGACCTTGATCTTCTCGTTGCTCAGCGCCCGGTCCGCCATGATCTTGCTGGCGCGGAACGAGTCGCGGCGGTGGAGGATCGTCACCGACTCGGCGAACCGGGTGAGGAAGCTGGCCTCCTCCATCGCCGAGTCGCCGCCGCCGACCACCACGATGTGCTGGTTGCGGAAGAAGAAGCCGTCACAGGTGGCGCAGGACGACACCCCGTGGCCGAGGTATTCCTGCTCGCCCGGCACACCGAGCGGCCGCCAGGCGGAGCCGGTGGAGAGGATGACGGCGCGGGCGCGGTACGCGGTCTCGCCCACCCACACGGTGCTGACCGCGTCGGAGCCGATCTCGCCGGTGTCCTTCAGCTCGACCCGGGTCACGTCGTCGGTGAGGAACTCGGCGCCGAAACGCTCGGCCTGCTTGCGCATGTTGTCCATCAGCTCGGGCCCGAGGATGCCGTCGGCGAAACCGGGGAAGTTCTCCACCTCGGTGGTGGTCATCAGCGCGCCACCCGACTGCACGCCCTCGATCACCAGCGGCTTCAGGTTGGCGCGTGCGGCGTAGACCGCAGCCGTGTAGCCGGCCGGACCGGAGCCGATGATGATCAGGTTGCGGACCTCGTCCACTGCCGTCTCCCGATGTGTGTGTTCGTCACCGGCCGCACCGATGTCGATCCCGAGTGCCGACGGCTCAGCGGCGCCGGCGCCTGACTTGCAGAACGTCATCGTACGAAGCGGGGATTCCCGAGCCGGTCATCCGGTGGGTCAGGTCACGTGGCGGGACACGCGTGATGACCGCGTTTTCACCCTACCCGCGTACGGAAGCGCGTGTCCGCGCCGGACCCGGGCACGCCGCACTCCGGCCCGCTCGCCCAGCCCCAGCGGGCGCCGGTCGCGTCGGCGAACGTCACCACGAGCGCCGGAGCGCCCTGGTACCGGGCGTAGTCGATCATGTCGATGGTGAGCGGGGTGGCGCCGTGCTCCGCGCCGATCGCGGTGAGGCACGCGCCGAGCGTTTCCGGCCGGGTCAGCCGGTCCAGCCCGGCGAACCCCCCGGCGCGGTACTTGTCGCTGTACAGCGGCGTCTCCGGGCCGTTCTCCCGCGCCGCGCCGGACGGAGCGGCCATGTCCTGCGGCGTCGACTTCGCCCCGGTGGGCACGCGGGCGGCGGCGAGGCGTTCCGGGGTCCAGTCGGTGCCGCTGCGCAGCGCCGGTCCGGTGGTCCGGTACGGCGCGGCGGCCATCGGCGCCGCCTCCCCGGCCGCCCGGTCGGCCGTACCGCCGTCGCCCGGGTCGGCCAGCCGGCCGACACCGAGCCCCACCGCCGCGACCGAGGCCGCGGCCAGGGCCACCGGCCCGGCGATCCGGGCCCAGCGCCGGGGACGACGACCGGGGCCGCTGTGTCGTTCGGGACGCGACGCGGCGCCGGGCGGGCGGGCCGCGCCGCCGGCCTGAGCCGGTACGACGGGCGTACCGTCGCGCAGCGCGCCCGGTCCGGCCCCGGCGAGCGCCGCCGTGATCCGGTCGGTCACCGCCACGGGCATCTCCGGCGTGGGCGCCGCCGCCCAGCCGGCCAGGTCGGCGTGCACCAGGTCGACCGCCTCGGCGAGCGTCTCGTACGCGACCCGCCATGCCGGGTCCTGCTCGACCAGCCGGGCCACTGTCGCCTGCTCGGGGGTGCCGTCCAGCGCCCCGCCGAGGTAGTCGGCGAGCAGGTCGTGGTCGACCTCGCTGAACTCCCGGGAAGTCACGGCTCCTCCTGGCTGACGGCCTGACGGGACGCTCCCGACGAGGATCCGACGCCCTCGGGGCCCCGCCGGTTCCCGGAGGTGACCCGCGGCACGTCGGCCGCGGGGGAGTCGGAACCGGTCCGCAGGTGCCCGAGCAGGACGGCGAGCCTCGCCCGGCCCCGGGCGCACCGGCTCTTCACGGTCCCCTCGGCGACGCCGAGCATCAGGGCCACCTCGGCGACCGGATAGCCCTGCACGTCCACCAGGACCAGCGCGGCCCGCTGTTCGGCCGGTAGCGCCGCGAGAGCCTGCCGGACCACGAGCGCGGTGTCGTGGTCGTGTGCCGGTGCGGCCGGTTCCCGCCCGCCGGTGTGCCGGCCCGGTTCGCCGTCGGTGTGCGTCCCGTCCGGCAGCGGGACGGTGGCGTGGGTCTGCCGCCGCCGGATCCGGTCCAGGCAGGCGTTCACCACGATCCGGTGCATCCAGGTGGTGACCGCCGAGTCGCCCCGGAACCGGGCGGCGGCGCGGTGGGCGGAGAGCATGGCGTCCTGGAGGGCGTCGGCCGCCTCCTCGCGGTCGCCGATCGTACGCAGGGCGACCGCCCAGAGCCGGTCGCGGTGCCGCTGGAACAGTTCGGTGAAGGCGTCCCGGTCGCCCGCCACGTGGGCCCGGAGCAGGTCCAGGTCGGAGCGGCCGGGCTGCGGGTCGTCGCGTTCCGCCATCACCACGTCCGGCGGAGGTGGCGCGGCGGGCGCGGCCGACGGGTCACGAGCCCTGGACCGTGATCTCCTGGACGCCGAGCTTCCAGGTGCTGCCGTTGTCCTTCACCGGCAGCTTGGTGATCCAGAAGAGGAGGTACTGGTACTTCTGGTCCGGCTGGAAGGCGTCGAAGATCATCTTCGTGCCGCCGTTCTCGTTCGCCGGCCCGACCACCGTGGAGTAGGCGTTCACCAGCTGCTTGTCGCCGGCGGAGGTGGACGGGAAGTCGCCGCGGGCACCGGTACGCAGCTCGACGGTGGCGCCGGTGGCCGACAGCGTCGCCTCCAGCTGCTTGACCGAGTGCGGGGCACCCAGGTCAATCCAGACGCCCATGCCCTTCTTGAGGCCGCCGAACTTGGCGTTCGTCCGGTAGGTGTTGGTCTCCCAGCCCTCGTCGTCGTCGCCGTCGATGACCTTCTCGGCGTTGCGCACCTCCGCGCGATCGCCGTCCGGGTCGATGATCCGTACGTCCTGGATGGTGAGCTTGCGGACCTGCGCTGCGGGCTCGTCGCCACCGCCGGCGCTGGCCGGCGCGCTGTTCGACGGCTGGGCGACCGGCTCCTTGTCGCCGTCGTCGCCACCGCCGAGCGCGTTGATGCCGATGAGCAGCCCGACCAGGGCGACAGCCAGCATGCCGGCGATGCCGATGGCGACCTTGCGCCCGCCGGCCGCGGCCAGCGGCGAGGGCTCCTCGCCGGGCTCGGCGGTGAAACGCAGCGGCCCGGCCTGCTCCAGGAACTGCTCGTCGGCCGGGATGTCGAGCCGGCTCAGCTCGGCGGCCAGCACGTCCGACGCCGGCGGGTCGATCTCCCGGTCGAGCAGGTCCATGGTCAGGTCGTCGAGGTACGCCGGCACGCCGGCACGCACCTGCCGGGGCGCGGCGATGGCGCCGGTGGCGTCGCGGACCGCGTCCGGCAGGGCGGCGCGGCCGTGCCCGGCGGTGGCGCCGTGCAGCGGGGCCTCGCCGTGCGGCCAGTGCCCGGTCAGGGCGAAGTAGAGCACCCCACCGACCGCGCGCAGGTCGTTCTGCTGGCTGTCCGCCCCGTCGGTACGCGCGTCGGCGAGCACCACCCGGCCGTCGTCGCTGATCATCACCGTGCCGGGGTGCAGGTTGCCGTGCACCATGCCGGTGGCGTGTACGGCGGCGAGGGCGCTCGCGACGGCGTTGCCGATCGCCGTGGCCCGAGCCGGGTCGAGCGGCCCGTCGGCGGCGACCATCTCGCGCAGCGACTGCCCGTCCACCCACTCGCGGACCACGTAGGCGCGGTCGTCCTCGTCGATCGCGTCGTAGACGCCGACCAGGTTGGGGTGGATGACGCGGCTCGCGGCGACCGCGGCCTGAAGCATCTCGGTGGCGGAGTCGCCACCCGGGTAGCGGAGGACCACCGCGACGGGACGGCGGAGCACCACGTCGACACCGCGCCAGACCAACCGGCCCGCGCTGTCGTTGTTGATGTGCTCGACCAGTTCGTACCGCTCGGCGAGCAGCTCACCGACCGTGGGAGCACCGAAGGTCACGACCGCAGGAGAGGTCTCCTCCGCTTCCTGACCCTCGCCGACCTGGGTCACCCGTCCTCCCTCGGTGATCGCGTCGATCGATGGACCCGTGCTGCTGGGCATGTGGCTTCCCGCTCTGCCTTCGGTGGAACGGCCGCGGTCTCGACGGTCGCGTCGATCCCGGTCGTACCCGTCGAGAGCGACCTTACCCGGGATGCCCGGTTCTCCGACATGTCATCTTCCCGCTGTGACCGGCCGGAAGGCCAGTCGCCACGGGCTCCCGGCCGGGTCGCCCGCCCACCCGGCGGGCGAGCCGGACACGCACCGCCAATCTAGAGGTTGACGGCAACGAGGTGGCACAGGGGCGTACCGGTGCGGCGACGGGGAGGTTTTCCCCTTCCCGGCCTGCGCTCCCTCGTCCGTACGGTTGGTTGTCCACAGGCCGAGAGGCCCAGTGGACGGGGGAATTCCAAGTTATCCACAGCCGTATCCCCAGCCTGGTGATCCTCGTTCACCGTCGGTCACCGAGGGGGTCAACGCCCAAGGCGCCGCCGGACCATCCCGACCACCTCGGTGATCTCGCCGATCCGCAGCACCATGGCGAGCCCGAGGTAGGTGGCGCCGATCGCCGCGCCGCCGATCACCAACTGGACCGCCGCGGCGAGCCAGCTCAGGCTCGCCGGGTCGCCCGGCAGCACCGCGACCACGAGCAGGCCGACGACCGCCGCGCCGAGGGCCGCCACGACCACCCGGCCGAGCGTGCGCATGATCCCGCCCAGCCCGATCCGGCCCACCCGGGGCCGCAGCAGCATCGCCGAGATGATCGCCGCCGCCAGGTACGACACGGCGTTGCCGAGCATCATCCCGGCCGCCGCGAACGTGTTCGAGAAGATCAGGAACAGACCGACCTGGAGCAGGACGCGCAGCGCCACCACCGGAATGTTGACCAGAGCCGGGGTACGGGTGTCCGGCAGCGCGTAGAACGCGAAGGTGAAGAGCTGGCTGACCGCGAACGGCACCAGGCCGAGCGCCGCCACCAGCAGGACCGTCGACGTGGCCACCGCGTTGTCGCCGGTGAACGCGCCGTACCGGAACACCACCACCGAGATCGGGGCGGCCAGCACCGCGTAGCAGACCGCGATGGGCGCGAGCACCGCGGTGACCATCCGGGTGCCCCGGGACAGGTCGGCGGTGACGTCGTGGAACCGGTTCTCGGCGGCGGCCGCGCTCATCCGCGGCATCAGCGCGGTGATGATCGAGACGGCGATGATGCCGTGCGCCATCATCAGCAGCAGGAAGACGTTGTTGTAGATCAGCAGGCCGGCGTTCTGGCCGTCCCCGCCGGTGGCCCGGTTGAGCAGGTTGACCACCACGAAGAGGCCGAGCTGGTTGACCGCGACGTAGCAGAACATCCAGGCGCCGAGCCGGGCCAGCTCGCGCAGCCCCAGCTCGCGGAAGTCGAACCGTGCCTTCCACCGGAAGCCGACCTTGCGCAGCGCGGGCAGCAGGCCGATCGCCTGCACCGCGACGCCCAGCAGCGTGCCGCCGCCGACCAGCAGGATCCGGTCCCAGCCCACCTCGCCGGGCGGCAGCGCCTTCGCGCTGTAGACGACGATGTACAGGCCGAACGTGCCGATGGAGACGATGTTGTTGAGGATCGGCGCCCACATCGGGGCGGCGAAGTGCCCCCGGGTGTTCAGCACCGCGGCGATCAACGCGCTGATGCCGGTGAAGAACAGCATCGGCAGCATCAGGTACGACAGCCGGGTGACCAGCGTGGTGTACGCCGGGTCGTCGCTGCCGGCCGCGTACACGGCGGTGAGCACCGGGGCCAGCACCACGGCGATCAGCGCGGTCGCGGCCAGGGCCAGCACCGCGAGGGTCAGCAGCCGCTGCGCGTACGCCTCGCCCCGGTCCGCGTCGATCTTGCGGCGGCGGACCAGCACCGGCACCAGGACGCTGGTCAGCACGCCGCCGAGCAGGAACTCGTAGACCTGGTTGGGCAGGAACTGGGCGGTGGTGAACGCGTCACCGACCATGGTGCCGAGCGCGGCGCCGATCATCAGGTTGCGGATGAAGCCCGTACCCCGGCTGACCAGGCTGCCGATGGCCATCACCGCGCTGTTCGCCGCGGCGCTGGTCTCGGCCACCACCTCCTGCGGGGGCGCGACGGCCTCGACGCCCGGCTGGTTCAGCGGCTCGGCGGAGATGAAGGTGGCGCCGTCGTCCGGCGGCAGGCCGCCGCCGTGCGCGTTCGCGCTGCGGTAGAGCCCGCCGCTCATCTGCCAGCCTCCAAGGGGTACGTCGCAACCGGGTCCGGCCGGCCCCGCCCAACCGGAACCTTAGTCAACCTCCGCCCGTTACCCGCGCCCGGCGCGGTCGATCCACCCTCGGCCCGATAGGCTGGCGATCCCATGTCCGAAGCCTCCGCCTCCCACGCCGCCGACCGCCGCGAGCTGACCGCCGCGCAGCGCAACGCCGTCGCCGAACTGCTCCGAGTCTCACCGGTCGCCGACGAGCTGGGCCGGCGCTTCGCCCAGGCCGGTCACGAACTGCACCTGGTGGGCGGATCCGTCCGCGACGCGCTGCTCGGCCGGCTCGGCAACGACCTCGACTTCTGCACCGACGCCCACCCAGACGAGACGGTCAAGGTCATCCGTGGCTGGGCGGAGTCGATCTGGGAGACCGGGCGTGAGTTCGGCACCATCGCCTGCCAGCGCGACGGCCTCAACCTGGAGATCACCACCTTCCGGGCCGAGGTCTACGACCAGGTCAGCCGTAACCCGGTGGTGCAGTACGGCACCAGCCTGGTCGAAGACCTGAAGCGCCGCGACTTCACCGTCAACGCGATGGCGGTCAGCCTGCCCGACCACCGGTTCACCGACCCGTACGGCGGGCTGGCCGACCTGGCCGCCAAGATCATCCGTACCCCCGGCACGCCGCAGGAGTCGTTCCGCGACGACCCCCTGCGGATGCTGCGCGCGGCCCGGTTCGCCGCCCAGCTGCGCTTCGCCGTCCACCCGGACGTCCGCGCCGCGATGACCGAGATGGCCGGCGACCTGGACCGGATCACCGCGGAACGGATCCGGGACGAGTTCACCAAGCTGCTCTGCGGCGCCGACCCGATCACCGGGCTGCGGCTGCTCGTCGACACCGGCCTGGCCGAGCGCTTCCTGCCCGAGCTGACCGGCCTGAAGCTCACCATCGACGAGCACGCCCAGCACAAGGACGTCTACGAGCACACGCTCACAGTGGTCAGCAACGCCATGTCACTGGAGTCCGACGGCTGCGACTTCGTGCTGCGGATGGCCGCGCTGATGCACGACGTCGGCAAGCCGGCCACCAAGGCGGTCGGCGCGGACGGCCGGGTCAGCTTCCACCACCACGAGGTGGTCGGGGCCCGGCTGACCAAGGCCCGGATGAAGGCGATGCGCTACTCCAAGGAGATCACCTCCCAGGTGGTCAAGCTGGTCGGCCTGCACCTGCGCTTCTACGGGTACGGCCGCGGCGAATGGACCGACTCGGCGGTGCGCCGGTACGTCACCGACGCCGGCGACCTGCTGTCCCGCCTGCACAAGCTGACCCGTTCCGACTGCACCACCCGCAACCGGCGCAAGGCCGCGCAGCTCGCGGCCGACTACGACGCGCTGGAGGAGCGGATCGCCCGGATCGCCGCCGAGGAGGACCTGGCCCGGGTGCGGCCCGACCTGGACGGCAACGCGATCATGGAGTTGCTCGGCGTACCGCCGGGACCGGTGGTCGGCCGTGCCTGGCAGCACCTCAAGGAGCTGCGACTGGAGCGCGGGCCGCTGGACCGCGACGAGGCCGAGGCGGCGCTGCTGCGCTGGGCCCGCGACGAGGGCATCATCGGCTGACCTCCCCGCGCGGGGAAGCTCCACGACGATACGGCGGCGTGTCGACCGAAAGGTTGACGTGCATCGGTCGATGTCTCGCGCATGATGATGGTCATCATCAGCCACCCGGATCGACGGGTACGGCTGTCCTGATCACATCCGCCCGTCCCGAAGGGACGGCCGCTGGACACGGGGAGAGCATTCAGTGTCACGTCATGGCGCGCTGCGCCGCTCCGCGCTGGTGGGGCTTGCCCTCACCTCCGCGACCTCCATCATCTGCGCCGCCACCGGCGGCGCCGCCTCGGCCGACCCGGCCGGCCCGAAGCGTGCCCCGGTCCGGGGCGCCGACACCGCCGCGGCGGTACCCGGCCGCTACATCGTCGTCCTCAAGGACGGCAAGGCCGGTCCCGCCAAGGTGAAGTCCACCGCGTCGGCCCTCGCCGGCGAGCACGGCGGCTCCGTACGTCGGGTGTTCGGCAAGGCGCTGTCCGGCTACTCCGCCAGCATGGACCGCCGGCAGGCGGAGCGCCTCGCCGCGGACCCGGCCGTCGCCTACGTGCAGCAGGTCCAGCGCTACCAGGCCACCGGCACCCAGACCACCCCGCCGTGGGGGCTGGACCGGATCGACCAGTCCCGGACGAAGACCGACGGCCGGTACACCTACCCGGCGACCGGCGCCGGAGTGACCGCCTACGTCATCGACACCGGCATCGACATCGACCACGAGGACTTCGGCGGCCGGGCCCGCAACGGCTACGACGCGGTGGAGTCCGACGACGTGGCGCAGGACTGCGACGGGCACGGCACGCACGTGGCCGGCACGATCGGCGGCACGAAGTACGGGGTCGCCAAGGACGTCGCGCTCGTCGCCGTACGTGTGCTCGACTGCGACGGCGGCGGCAGCAGCGAACAGGTGCTCGCCGGCATCGACTGGGTCACCTCGCACGCCACCGGGCCGTCGGTGGCCAACATGAGCCTCGGCTTCGGGGGCATCGACCAGGCGGTGAACGACGCGGTCGCCCGCTCCATCGCCTCCGGCATCACCTACGCCGTCGCGGCCGGCAACAGCATGCAGGACGCCTGCGGCGAGTCACCGGCGCGGGTGCCGGCGGCCATCACCGTCGGCGCCACCGACCAGATCGACTTCCGGGCCTGGTTCTCCAACTACGGCACCTGCCTGGACACCTTCGCGCCGGGCACCGGCATCGTCTCGGCCAAGGCCGGCACCGCCACCGGCACGGAGACGATGAACGGCACGTCGATGGCCTCCCCGCACGTGGCGGGCGCCGCGGCGCTGGTGCTGGAGGCACACCCGGGCTGGACCCCGCAGCAGGTGCGCGACTCGGTCGTGGGCACGAGCGTCAGCGGCGCGGTGCACGACATCATGGGCTCGCCCGACCGGCTGCTGCACGTCGGCGACGCGGTGGTGGCGCGCGAGTCGTACGGCCTCAAGGCCCGCGGCAACGGCCTGTACGTGACGGCGGAGAGCGGCGGCAACCGGCCGCTGATCGCGCGCGGCACCGAGGTCGGCGCATGGGAGCGGTACGACGTGGTGGACGCCGGCAACGGCTACTACGGCCTGCGTGCCGTCACGAACAACCTGTTCGTCACCGCCGAGAGCGGCGGCAACCGTCCGCTGATCGCCCGGTCCGCCGCGATCGGCGACTGGGAGAAGTTCCAGATCGTCACGAACACCGACGGCTCGGTCAGTCTGAAGGCCGTCACAAACGGCAAGTACGTCACCGCCTCGAACACCACCAACCCGCTGATCGCCAGCAAGACCACCATCGGCGCGGCGGAGACGTTCGACTTCGACGCGGCGCCCCCGGTGGTCGGCATCAAGGCGGTGGCAAACGGCAACTACGTGACCACCGAGAGCGGCGGAACCCGGCCCCTGATCGCCCGGGCCGCGACCGTCGGGGCCTGGGAGCGGTACGAGGTCGTCAGCGTGGGCGACGGGTTCTTCGCCCTGCGCGCGCTGGCGAACAACCAGTTCGTCACGGCGGACGCCGGCGGCAACCGGGCGCTGATCGCGAAGGCCACCGTGATCGACGCCTGGGAGGTCTTCGACTTTCTCGACTACAACACCGACGGCTCGGTCTACCTGCGGGCGAACGCCAACGGCAAGGCGGTCACCGCCGGCGCGACCGGGGGCAGCCAGCTCATCGCCAGCCGCGTCATCGACTGGAACAGCGAGACCCTGGGCCTGAGCACCGGCGAGAAGTTCGTCTTCGCCGCGCTCTGACCCGCCACACCGAAACGGCGCCCGCCGGCTCCCCGAGGGGAGACCCGGCGGGCGCCGTCGTTCGTCACGCGTCGACGGTGCTGCCGTCCACAGTGCTCTTGCCGTTGTTCTGCGCGCTGCTGCCCAGCCGCGCCAGCAGCCCGGCCAGGTCGATGCCGGTGAGGTCGCTGCCCAGCTGGAGACCCTGGGCGACGTTCCCGGCCACCGACTTGGTCAGCGACGACGCGCCGTCGGTGGAGATCACCGTCATCTTGTCGATCGCGCCGATCGGGGCGCTGGCCGCGCCGACCACCTCGGGCAGCACCTTGACCAGCAGGTCCAGGACGGCCGCCTCGCCGTACGCGGCGAACGCCTCGGCCTTGCGGGCCATCGCGTCGGCCTCGGCCTGACCCTTGGCGAGGATGGCCGCCGCCTCGGCCTGGCCCTCCCGCTCGACCGCCTCGGCGATCGCGGAACGCCGGCGCTGCTCCGCCTCGCCCTCCTTGGCGCCCTCGATCGCGTTCGCCTCGGCCAGCGCGGCCCGGCGGGCCCGCTCGCCCTCACCGGTGAGGCGGGCCTGCTCGGCGGCGGCCTGCGCGGCGGCGATGGTCGCCTGCCGCTGCGCGTCGGCGTTGAGCACCGCCGCGTTGCGGTTCGCCTCGGCCTCCTGCTCCACCTTGTACCGGGCCGCGTCGGCCGGCTTGCGCACCTCGGTGTCGAGCTGGCGCTGCTTCAGCTCGGCGTTGCGCTCGGCCACCTTCTGCTGCTCGGAGAGGATCGCCTGGTCCCGCTCGGCCTGGGCGAGCGGCCCGGCCGCCGCCGACTTCGCCTTGGCCGCGTCGATCTCGGCCTGGATGCCGGCCTGCTTGAGCGCCAGGTTCCGGTTCGCCTCGGCGATCGCCTCCTCGGCGAGCAGCCGCTCCTGCTCGGCCTGCTGGCGGGCCCGCGCCTCGGCGATGGCCGCGTCCTTGAGCACCCGGGCCGCCTCCGGCCGGCCCAGGTCCTGCAGGTAGGAGCCCTCGGCCAGGATGTCCTGGAGCTGGAACGTGTCCAGCACCAGGCCCTGGTTGGTCATCGAGTGCTCGGCCTCCTCGGCGACCGCGCTGGCGAACGCCGCCCGGTCCCGGATGATCTCCTCGACGGTGAGCCGCCCGACGATCGAGCGGAGCGCACCGGCCAGCACCTCGCGGGTGAAGTTGTCGATCTCCTCCTGCTGGTTCAGGAAGCGCTGGGCGGCGGCGCGGATCGCGTCCTCGGTGCCGCCGACCTTGACGATCGCGACGCCGTGCAGCTCGGTGCGGATGCCCTGCTTGCTCACCGCGCCGCGGATGCTGACGTCGATCCGGCGGCTGGACAGGTCGAGCGACTGGAGCTTCTGCACCACCGGCAGGACGAACACCGAGGCGCCGAGCACGACCTTCTGCCCGGACATGTCGGTGGAGCGGGCTCCGTCGGCGGTCTGGGTGGTGCGGCCCTTGCGGCCGGTGACGATGAACGCCTGGTTCGGCCCGGCCACCTTGATCCGGGACAACACGAAGAGTACGAGGACGACGGCGAGGAGGACCGCGCCGCCGATGGCGACGAGCAGGGGCATGGGCATTCCCGTCTGTTGGTGTCAGTAGGTCTCGACGTGCACGCTGGTCTCGCTCAGTGCTTCGACCACGAAGATCCGGGTGCCGACCGGGATCGGCCCGTCGGCGCGGGCGTTGAGCTTCACCGGCTGGCCGGCGAGGCGTACCCGCACCTCGCCGTAGCCGCCGCTGGGGATCGGCGTCACCACCAGGCCGATCGCGCCGGCCAGGTGGTCGCGGGTGGGGGTGGCGTCGGTGCGCATGTTGCGGGCCGCGCGACTGAGCCGGGCCGCCAGCCAGCCGGTGGGCACGGCGGCGAGCGCGCCGCCGGCCACCGCCGCCGCGATCATCCCGGGGGTACGCCCGCCGAGCAGCTCGTTGACGATCGCGGCGCCGAAGCCGAACGCGCCGGTGAACCCGGCGGCCGCCTCCAGCGACACCGGCCCGTCGACGTCCGGCTGGCCGAGGTGGAGCACTCCCGAGCCGAGCAGGGCGAGCGTCAGCACGCCCACACCGACCCCGCCGATGATCAGGAAGATGAGCGTCCCGGTGGCCATGACCTGCACGGTATCGACGCCGTGCAACATCCACTACGTCCAGCAGAGGTTCAGCGCCGGGTCAGCGCGGCGCGATCGTCACCTCGGCGAGGGCGAGGTCCTCCGGCAGCGGCTGACGCACGAGTTCGCGGCCGGTGGTGTCGGCGAGCACGAAGTCCCGCGACCCGTACGGCCGCCGGTAGAGCAGGCGGTCGTCGCCGACCCAGACGACGTCGGCCACCGGCAACGGGTTCACCACGCGGCCGGTCGCCGCCTCCACGAGCAGCGGCTCCTTCTGCCCCTGCACCACCACCAGCCGCCCGTCCGGTGACCACGCCCAGGGCCCGGCCGGGTCGCCCGGCAGCGGCTCGAACCGGGTGGGCCGGCCGCTGTCGGCGGCGAAGAACTGCACGCCCCGCCGGGGGTGCCGGACCGCCTCGGACCGGGGACCGCTCGGGTCGGTCTGCGGTAGCAGCACCTCCCGCCCGTCCCGGCTCCACAGGAAGGGGCAGGAATCGGTGCAGGGATAGCGGCCGGTGTCGACAGCGTGGGAGCGGACGGTGCCGTCCACGTCGAGCACGACGAACCCGGGGTGACCGACCCGCAGACTGGTGAACAGCAGGCGGCGACCGTCTGGCGACCAGTTCGGCCAGGCGAGCGCGCGGCCCGGCTCGTACCAGCGGGTGGTGCCCCGGACCACGTCGACCAGGCCGACCTGCCGGGGCCGGTCGTCGTCCCAGACCGCCACCAGCGAGCCGGTGGGCGCCGGCAGGACGGCGTCGTAGCGGCCGTTGCCGAAGTACCTGCCGCGTCCCCGGTCGAGCAGGTACGACGGCCCGGCGCCGCCCGCCCTCGCCTGCGTGCCGGTGACCACCCAGTCGCCGGGCAGCACCAGCGGCCCGTCCGCCCAGTCCGGTCCGGGCGCCGACCTGATGACAGGCGACGGGTCGACGGTGACCGGCGGCGCGGTCGGCGGCGGGGCGGGACGCGGCCGGAGCAGGACGAACGGCAGCGCCACCGCGACCACGGCGACGACCGCGGCAGCGGCGGTGCCCACCCGCCGTCGGCGGCGCAGCCTGCGGCCCCGGCCGAGCGCGCGCCACGCCAGGTCCGGCGCGGGCGCGGCGCCGTCGGCGAGATCGTGTACGGCTGTCCGCAGCGTCTCGTCCAGCGACGTGCTCATCGGGTCACCTCCGTCCGGTTCGTCAGCCCGTCCAGCCCCGGCACCAGCTTCCGGAGACGGGCCAGCGCCTTGGTGCTCTGGCTGGCCACGGTGCCGGGGCGGCAGCCGAGCAGCGCGGCTGTCTGCTCGACGCTCAGGTCCTCCAGGTAGCGCAGGGTGAGCACGGCCCGCTGGCGCGGCGGCAGTGTCCGCAGCGCGTCCCGCACCAGCAGCCGCAGGTCGCTGTCGTCGCCGGCGGCCGGTCGCTCCGGCAGTTCGGCCACCGGCACCTCCGCGCGTCGCGCCCGCCGCCGCCAGCCGGAGACCTGGTCGTGGTAGAGGATCCGTTTCACGTACGGCTCCGCGTCGCCGTGGATCCGGGGCCACCGGACGTACGCCTTGGCCAGCGCGTTCTGCAGCAGATCCTCCGCCGCGTGCTGGCTGCCGGCCAGCGCGTAGGCGACCCGCAGCAGGGCCGCTCCCCGCTCGTTGACGAACGCGGTGAACTCCCCGTCGACCTCTGCCACCGTCCACCTCCGCATCTCCAGACGCCCGGGGCGGGGAAATCTTTGCCCGTCGCGCGACAATGGGTGGCATGCGCTGGACAGTGCTCGACTCACCGATCGGGGAGTTCTCCGTCGGCACCGACGACGACGCGGTGCGCGGCGCGCACTTCGGCCGGGTGGACGGGGCGGCCGACGAGCCCGGCGACGCGGTGGCCCGGCTGGCGGTGACGGAGCTGCGGGCGTACTTCGCCGGTGAGCTGACCGAGTTCACGGTGCCGGTGTCGGCCCCGCGCGGCTCGGAGTTCGAACGCGCGGTCTGGCGGGAGATGACAGGCATCCCGTACGGGGAGACGAAGACCTACGGCGAGGTGGCGAAGGCGGTCGGCGACCCGGGCGGCGCGCGGGCGGTCGGGGTGGCCTGCAACCGCAATCCGGTGCCGGTGATCGTGCCCTGTCACCGGATCGTCGGCGCGGGCGGCAAGCTGGTCGGCTTCGGCGGCGGGCTGCCGCGCAAGGTGACGCTGCTGGAGCTGGAGGCGGCCGTGGCGCTGCGGCGCGCCTGGTCCTGACGTACCCGAAGAAGGAAGGCCGGGTCCGCGCGGACCCGGCCTTCCTTCTTCAGCGTTTCAGCGCGTCAGCGCTCGATCTCGCCGGCGATGAACGCCTCGACGGCGGCGTGCGCGTCGTGGTCGGCGTACTGCTCCGGCGGGGACTTCATGAAGTACGAGGAGGCGGAGAGGATCGGGCCACCGATCTTCCGGTCCAGCGCGATCTTCGCGGCCCGGACGGCGTCGATGATGACACCGGCCGAGTTCGGCGAGTCCCACACCTCGAGCTTCAGCTCCGCGTTGAGCGGGGTGTCGCCGAAGGAACGGCCCTCCAGGCGGATGTACGCCCACTTGCGGTCGTCCAGCCACGGCACGTGGTCGGACGGGCCGATGTGCACGTCGCTCTTCTGCATCTCGTGCGGGATCTGGGAGGTCACCGACTGGGTCTTCGAGATCTTCTTCGAGACCAGGCGGTTGCGCTCCAGCATGTTCATGAAGTCCATGTTGCCGCCGAAGTTGAGCTGGTACGTGCGCAGCAGCTCGACCCCGCGGTCCTCGAAGAGCTTCGCCAGGGCGCGGTGGACGATCGTGGCGCCGACCTGGCTCTTGATGTCGTCGCCGACGATCGGCAGGCCGGCGTCGGTGAACTTCTTCGCCCACTCCGGGTCGGAGGCGATGAAGACCGGCAGGGCGTTCACGAACGCGCAGCCGGCGTCGATCGCGGCCTGGGCGTAGAACTTGTCGGCCTCCTCGGAGCCCACCGGGAGGTAGGAGACGACCACGTCGACCTGCGCGTCGCGCAGCGCCTGCGCCACGTCGACCGGCTTGGCGTCCGACTCCTCGACGATCTCGCGGTAGTACTGGCCGAGACCGTCGAAGGTCGGGCCGCGCTGCACGGTGACGCCGGTCGGCGGCACGTCGCACAGCTTGATCGTGTTGTTCTCGCTGGCGACGATCGCCTCCGCGAGGTCCATGCCCACCTTCTTGGCGTCCACGTCGAACGCCGCGACGAACTTCACGTCGGATACGTGGTAGTCGCCGAAGGTGACGTGCATGAGACCCGGGACGCGGTCGTTCGGGTCGGCGTTCCGGTAGTACTCCACGCCCTGGACCAGGGACGAGGCGCAGTTACCCACACCGACGATGGCGACGCGGACGGAGCCCATAGCGTCTGCCTCCTTCTTCTTCATCACGGCCGCTCTGTCCTGGACGTTCCAGGCGTGGGCGGGCTGTCGTTGTCTCGTCGGCCGTCGGCCGTCCCGGTTCGCGGGTCGGCCGGGGCCCGGCCGGAGCGCTCGTTGGCGATGAGCTCCTCCAGCCAGCGGACTTCGCGCTCACAGGCGTCGAGCCCGTGGCGTTGCAGTTCCAGGGTGTACGCGTCGAGTCGCTCGGCTGCCCGGCCGAGCACGTCACGAAGACCTTCGCGACGTTCCTCGATCTTGCGACGACGACCTTCCAGGATCCGGAGCCGGGTGGCCTGGTCGGTCCGGGCGAAGAACGCGAAGTGCACCCCGAAGCCCGTGTCGTCGTACGTCTCGGGTCCAGCCTGCGCTATCAGCTGGGCGAAGCGTTCCTTGCCCTCCGCGGTAATGGTGTAGACCACCCGACCACGTCGGCTGGTCAGCGCGGGAACCTCCTCGGCGGTCGCGGGTGTCTCAGCGGCTTCGGTGATCCATCCCGCCGCCTGCAGCCGGCGCAGGGTCGGGTAGAGCGAGCCGTAGCTGATCGCCGCCCGGATGGCGCCGAGCTTGGCGGTCAGCTCCTTGCGCAGTTCGTAGCCGTGCATCGGCGCCTCCTGCAGGAGGCCGAGGATGGCGAGCTCGAGCACGGGCCATCCCTTCTTTCCCCCTGCGCGGAGCACTAACCACCGCGATGTATCGGACCGATACATCGCACGTTAGCGGACGCCGATGTACGGGGCAAACCCTGTCTTACGCGACGCGATCATCACGCATCGTGACCATGGTCGCCTGGGTTCGTCGGAGCGCGTACCCTTTGCCGCATGCGTACGCAGCGCCAGGTCGTCGACTACTCGCTCCAGAAGCGGGCGGTGCTGCGTGAACTGCTCGCCGGGCGGATCGGCACGTACGACGTCTGCGACGCCTCGCCGTACCTGAAGAACGCTGCGCGCTTCCACGGCGAGCCGACCGATCACCGCTGCCCGATCTGCCGCAGCGAGAACCTGATCCACGTCCACTACATTTACGGTGACGAACTCAAGCAGTCGGCCGGCCAGGCGCGTACCCGGGCCGAGTTGCCCGTCCTGGCCATGACGCTGCGTGAGTTCCAGGTGTTCGTGGTGGAGGTCTGCCCCGGCTGCGACTGGAACCATCTCGTCGAGCAGTTCCTGCTCGGCCGGGACGGTCTCGTGGGCGAGGCGGAGGGCGCGGAGGATTCCGTCGCGGCCAACGGCTCCACCCCTCGGCGAAGGCGAGAGGCGCAACGGTGAACGTGGCTGTCCCGATCTCTGCCGGCCCATTCCCCGGGTGGCGGAATCGACAGCCCTTAGACGTAATTAGTCCGAATAGATCGGATTTGACGGGCAACCGCGGGCACGGCCGGCGGGTAACGTCCCGTGTTCCAGCTCACGGCAACCCGGTGGCGGCGCCCCCGCGCCCCACCGCGACCGGCAGGGTGTGAGGAATGAACTACGGCGATCCCAGTTCTTCGCGTGGGCGGGCCCAGATCCCGGGCCCGAACGGCGACCCCGGTTCCGAGTGGAACCAGGGCGGGAACGGTTGGTCCGGCTCCCCGGACGGCGGCGCCTCGGCGCGCGCCTCCGCGACACCGTACGGCTCGGGCGGCCGGGCCTCGGTCGGTGGCGCCGCTCCGGCGCCGCGCCCGGCATCGGGCTCGGCCTCGGTGGGCCGGGCCGGCGCGGGTGGCCGCGCCTCGGTGCCCGTCTCGCCGGCACCCGGCGCCTCCGGGCGCGCGGGCGCCGGACGGGCGTCGGTTCCGGTCTCCCCGGCCGCTCCGGCCGGACGTGCCGCGGTCGGCGCGGCGAGCGTGGGGGCGGCGAGCGTGGGCGGGCGCGCGAGCGTCGGCGCCCGGGCGAGCGTCGGCGCGGCGGCGGTGGGCGGCCGCGCCCGGGTGCCCGGCTCCGCCGGTGGCGGTCCCGGCGGTCCCGGCGGTCCCGGCGGCCCGACCGGCCCCGGCCGGGGCGGTCGCGGCGAGGACCCGGCGCGCGCGAAGAAGCGCCGCCGGATCAACATGCTGATCGCCGGCTTCGCCGTGTTCATCATGCTCGCCGGCATCGGCGTGGTGAGCTTCACCTGGTACTCCACCAAGGTGGTGCTCCCCCAGGACACGATCCCGCCGCTGTCCACCACGATCTTGGACTCGAGCGGCAAGGCCTTCGCGCGGATCGGTGACCAGAACCGCCAACTCGTCACCATCGACCAGATTCCGGAGCACGTCCAGCACGCGGTGGCCGCGGCGGAGGACCGGAACTTCTACAAGCACTCCGGTGTGGACTACAAGGGCATCACGCGGGCCGCGTGGAACAACCTCACCGGCGGCGACAAGCAGGGCGCCTCGACCATCACCCAGCAGTACGCGCGCAACGCGTTCGACAACCTGAACCAGGACACGTACGGCCGCAAGGTGAAGGAGGCGATCCTCGCCTCCAAGCTGAACGACAAGTACGACAAGCGCGTGATCATGCAGCACTACCTGAACGTCATCTACTTCGGCCGGGGCGCCTACGGCATCCAGTCGGCGGCGCAGACGTACTTCGCCAAGAACGTCAAGGACCTGAACGTCGCCGAGGCCGCGGTGCTCGCCGCCCTGATCAAGCAGCCGGAGCCCAGCGCCACGCACAAGGGCTACGACCCGGCCATCAACGCGCAGGCCGCCGTCGACCGGTGGAACTATGTGATCAACGGCATGATCACGGAGAAGTGGCTGGACGCGCCGAACACGCCGCAGCACCCCACCGAGTACCCGAAGAACATCCAGAAGCCGTCGAAGAGCAGCGCTGGTGGCTACGGCATCGACACCCCGTACGGCAACGTCGTCAACTACGTCTCGCAGGAACTGCGCGAGATGAAGCTCTGCACCGACAACGAGGCCGAGGTGACGGACAAGAAGCCGCTGTGCGCCAAGGCGCTCAGCCGCGGCGGCTACAGGATCACCACCACGATCAACCGGAAGATGCAGGAGGCGGCGCTCGACGCGGCCCAGCGGGCCAGGAAGGGCTCCGAACTCGCCGGCCAGCGGTCGAACCTGATGGCCGCCGTGGTGGCGATCGACCCGAAGACCGGCCGCGTGCTCGCCTACTACGGCGGTGACAACGGCACCGGCACCGACTACGCCGGAAAGAACGTCGACAACGGCGTCGTGAGCGGTGGCCACTCACCGGGTTCGAGCTTCAAGATCTACACGCTCGCCGCGGCGCTCAAGGAAGGCATCTCGCTCAAGTCCCGGTGGAAGGGCACGGCCTTCACGCCGAAGGGCACCAAGTTCAAGGTCAGCAACGCCGGCGCGGACAAGGTTTCCTGCGGTGACTCCTGCACGCTCGAACTGTCGACGCTGAAGTCGCTGAACGTGCCGTTCTACTACATCACCGAGCAGATCGGCCCGGACAAGGTGCTCGACATGGCCAAGCAGGCCGGCGTCACCACGATGTGGCAGACCGACACCAACCCGGCCAAGGCGCACGACCTGACCAAGGCCGACCCGAAGGACCTGGCACCGTCGCCGTTCTTCCACGTCCTCGGGTACGGCCAGTACCCGATCACGGTGCTCGACCACGCCAACGGCGTCGCCACGTTCGCGAACCAGGGCATGTACCACAAGGCGCACTTCATCCGGAAGGTGGAGAAGCAGAACCCGGACACGGGTAAGTGGGACCTGGTCGGCGCGGAGAAGCTCAAGGGGCAGCAGCGGATCGACAAGGACATCGTCGCCGACGTCACCTCCGTGCTCAAGCAGTACCCGGCCCAGATCAACAAGCGGCTCGACGACGGCCGTCAGGTGGCCGAGAAGACCGGCACCTGGGAACTCGGCGACAAGACCACCCGCAACGGCGACGCCTGGATGATCGGCTACACGCCGCAACTCGCCACCGCGGTATGGGTCGGCAACGTCAAGGACCGCAAGCCGATCCAGTACAAGGACGGCCGGGACATCAGCGGCGCCCGGATGCCGGGTGACATCTTCAAGCGCTTCATGGACGACGCGCTCAAGGGCAAGGACAAGGAAGAGTTCCCGCCCGCGGCGAACGTCGGCAAGGACGACGCCGGCAACGGCGAGGCCCCGCCGCCGCCGGCGAACGAGCCGGGCCAGCCGGGCGGACCGGGCTGCGACCCGCTGGGCCTGTTCTGCCCCGGCGGTACGCCCGGCGGCGGCAACCCCGGCGGCGGCGACCAGGGTGGTAACCCCGGCGGGGGCGGGCTACCCGGTGGCGGCGGACGCCCCGGCGGTGGTGGCGGCGGTGGCGGGCTGCTACCGAGCACGCCACCGACACGCCAGAACTGACGCGCACGACCTGACGGCGGCGGCCGGACCCGAGCCGCCGGCGTTTCGCGTACCGGAATTTCTCCGCGCGCGACGGGACGGCGACCCCCTGTGTACGGCAGGATGCCTCTCCATGAGCACCCAGTCGCCCGCAGGCATCGATGAGCCCGGCGCGTCCGAGGCGGCGCCGCGATCGGCCGAGACGATTGACCACCCGTCCCGCTCGGACTGGTTCGTCCGCGGCGCCTCCGGTCTGATCGGGGGGCCGCTCGGCGACCACGCCGCCGCCCTGGACCGGCCGGCCGACCGCGAGAGCCGGTTCTGGACCGCCGGCCGGATCGTGCTGGCGCTGGTCTGCCTGACGCTGGCACTGCACTGGGTGCAGAAATCCCCCTGCCAGGACGGCGCGTGGCAGAACAACATCCAGTACACCCGCATGTGCTATACCGACGTGCTGGCGCTCTACTACGCCGAAGGGCTCAACGAGGGCAAGGTGCCCTACGCCGACCACCCGGTGGAGTACCCGGTGCTGACCGGCTACTTCATGGGCGCGCTCGGCCTGCCGGTGCACGCCCTCGGCGTCGACAACCCCGCCATCAACCAGGGGCAGTGGTTCTACAACCTCAACGCGCTGGTGCTCGGCGCGCTCGCCGTCGCCACCGTCGCGGTCATCCTCAGCCTGCGCCGCCGACGACCCTGGGACGCCGCGTTGTTCGCGCTCTCCCCGGCCCTGGTGCTCACCGCCACCGTCAACTGGGACCTGCTCGCCATCGGCCTGGCCGCGTTCGGCCTGCTGGCCTGGGCGCGCGCCCGCCCCGACCGGTACGCGATGCTGCTGCCCGCGGTGGCGGGCGTCCTGATCGGACTCGGCGGCGCGGCCAAGATGTGGCCGCTGTTCCTCCTCGGCCCGATCCTGGTGCTCGCGCTACGGGCCGGAAAACTGGCCGCCGGGCTCGTCGCCACCGCCACCGCACTGGTGTCCCTCGTGGCGGTCAACCTGCCCGTGGCGATCCCCTACCGGGAGAACTGGGAACGCTTCTTCGACCTGAACACCACACGACCCATCGACTGGGGCACGCTCTGGTACATCGGCCGCTACCTGGACGGCCGGATCAGCCCGTCCGCACCCGGCGAACTCGGGCCGTTCGAATGGCTCAACGCCAACATCCCCACGCTCAACTGGGTGTCGTACCTGCTCTTCGGGCTGGCCTGCCTCGGCGTGGCCGGGCTGGCGCTGCTGGCGCCGCGCCGGCCCCGGCTGGCCCAGCTCGCCTTCCTGGTGGTCGCCGCGTTCCTCATCTTCAGCAAGGTCTGGTCCCAGCAGTTCGTGCTCTGGCTGCTGCCGCTCGCGGTGCTCGCCCGGCCGCGCTGGGGCGCGTTCCTCGCCTGGCAGATCGCCGAGGTCGGCTACTTCGCCGCGTTCTACGGCGAACTGCTCGGCACGGCCATGTCCCGGCCCGTCTTCCCCGAGGGCGTCTTCGTGCTGGCGTCGAGCCTGCGTCTGATCACCGTGGCGGTGCTCTGCGGGTTCGTCATCCGGGACATCATGCGGCCCGAACTCGACGCGGTCCGGCAGACCTACGCCGACGACCCCGACGGCGGGGTGCTCGACGGCGCGCCCGACGCGCCCTGGCACCAGCGCTGGCGGGCGCGCGCCGCCGAACAGCCCGCCGAACCCGTGCCGGTGTGACCGAGACGGTCGTGTTCCGGTCTACAGCCGGAACACGACCGCCTCGCCGACCTGCTCCCGGGCCACGCCCAGCGCGTCGACCGGCCGGTCCAGCATCCCCTCCCACGGGGTGCCCTCCAGCTCGTCGCGCAACACCACCACGTTCTTCACGCCGATCTGCCGCAGGTAGTCGACGCTCGCGTAGTCCGGGAAGCTGACAGTGGCCTCCCGGATCCGGGCCTGCGACCGGGGCGTGAAGCCGCTGCCGCCGTTGACCATCGGCTGGAACCGGTCGGTGGACCAGAGCATCACCGGCTGATCCCGGTTCTGACTGCTCGGCAGCACGAGCATCGGCCCGTCCACGGTCCGCAGCGCCGCCGGCTGCCGCGGCACCACCGGCTGCGGCGTGGCGTTCAACCCCTCCACCAGCACCAGAGCCAACGGCAGCAGCGTCGCCAGCCGCAGCCACGGACCCGGCCACGGCGGCACCCGCTCGGCGGCCAGCTCGCGTACCCGCATGCAGAACGCGGTGACCGCACCCGCCGCGAGCAGACCCAGCAGCAGCGTGGTCCAGAGCATCATCCGGCCCGGCGTGCGCAGCCCGCTCCAGCCCGGCAGATAGTCGAACAACGGCACGTAGGTGAACCGGCCGCCGAAGAACCGGGTGCCCATCGCCAGCGCCATCGTGACGAGCACACCGGCGAGCAGGAAGATCCGGTGCCGGACCCGCCACACCGAGAAGAACAGCCCCCCGGCGGCGAGCGCGTAGAGCACGAAGCCCGGCAACAACGTCATCTCCGGATGCCAGGGCAGCACGGCCCGGGCACCCTCGTGCAGACCACCCCAGACCCGGGACTCGGCCGGCGCGGTGAAGAACCCGCTCGCCGGCGGCGAGTAGAGCCCGATGTCGCCGATCGTGCGCTCCGCGTTCGGGTGCAGCTCGGCGACCTTGAAGTAGGGCACCGCCAGCGCCGCGCCCACCGCCGCGAAGACGAGGCCGCCCAGCACGTCGGCCAGGAACAGCCGCCGGCCGAACGGGCGCTTCACCTTGCGCCGCCGCACGAACCACAGCACCACCGAGACCAGGACCACCCCGGCCAGCATGTACGCGAACGGCAGCCCGATGCCGAAGCCGAGACTGAGCTGCCACGCGGCCACCAGCCACCCGGCGAACGCCCAGCCCGCGTGCCGGCGGCGCGGCCGGTACCCGTACCGCAGTGACCAGCCGTGCCCCCGGGCCAGCATGGCCAGCGCCAACGGGATGCCGCCGTTGGAGATGATGTGCAGGTGGCCGGCCTGGGCCAGCAGCCACGGCGCGTAGGCGAAGCTCGCCCCGGCCACCGCGCCGCCGATCCGGCCCGCGCCGAGCTGCCGGGCCAGCGCGTACGCGCCGAACGCGGCGAGCGCGTGCGCCAGCACGAACATGATGTTGTAGCGCAGCACGGCGTGCTCCGGGCCGACCCCGATCAGGCCGGCCGGGGCGTACCCGAGGAGCGTGTCGGAGAACGCGAAGCTCCAGTTCTCCGGATAGAACGTGTTCGAGTGCCACAGCTGCGCCGGGTTCGTCCGCAGGATGTGCCCGGACCAGGCCATCTGCCACGCCTGCAGGCTCGGGTCCCAGTAGTCCTGCGGCAGCGTGTGCCGCGGATAGCGCAGCGTGGGCCAGGTCATCGCCGCCGCCAGCGCCAGCGCGGCGACGACGGCGAGCGTCCACTCGTGCACCAGGAACCGGCCCACGGCGCGGACGGCCCGGCGGGGGCGGCCGAGCACCGGCTCGGGTGCCGGACCGAACGCGGACCAGGGGTCGGCCGGCTCGTCGTCGCCCGTACCGTCCTGCTTCGCGGCGTCGCTCTTCTCCGCGGCGTCGCCGTCCTTCTTGGCGGCGTCCGCTCTGTCCCGGGCCTCGGCCTCGGTCCCGGCTTCGGTGCCGGCCTCCGCCTTGTCGGTGCCGGCCTCCGCCTTGTCGGTGCCGGCACCCGCCTTGTCGGCGGTGCTCGTCTTGTCGGCGGTGCTCGCCGCGCCTGCCGCCTTCGCCGCGCCGGTGCGGCGGGCCTTGCGGGTCCGCTTCGCCTTGCCGGCACTCGTCACCGTGCCCGCGGTGTCGTCCTCACCGGAGCTGTCCGCGCCGGACGCGCGCTCGTCGGGCGAGCCGCTCCCCGGCCCGGCCCCGGCCGCGTCGTCCGGCGGGTTCTTCGCGCCGGTCCCGTCCGCCCGGGTCTCGGCGCCGGACCGGCGGCCGGTCGTGCCGGACTTCTCGGCGGTCACTCCGCCGCACCCAACTGCCCGCGCAGGAACGCGATGTCGGCGGCCTGGCCCTCGACGCCGCCGGGGGTCTCCACGATCACCGGCGCGCCGGCCGCGCGGATCACCGCCACCAGCAGCTCCGGGTCGATGGTGCCGCCGGTGAGGTTGTCGTGCCGGTCCTGACCGGAGTTGAAGGCGCCCTTCGAGTTGTTCGCGTGGATCAGGTCGATCCGGCCGGTGATCGCCTTCACCCGGTCGACCAGGCCCAGCAGCTCCTCGCCGCCCGCGTGGGCGTGGCAGGTGTCGAGGCAGAAGCCGACCTCGTGGTCGCCGAGCGCGTCCCAGAGCCGGGCTAGCGAGTCGAGGTGCCGGGCACAGGCGTTGTCACCACCGGCGGTGTTCTCGATCAGCACCGGCAGCGGGAATCCGCCGGACTCCGCCGCGTACGCGAAGGTCTTGCGCCAGTTGTCGAAGCCGACGGCGACGTCCTGGCCGGCGTTGACGTGGCCGCCGTGCACGATCAGGCCCTTGGCGCCGACGGCCGCCGCGGCGTTGGCGTGGGCGAGCAGCAGCTTGCGGCTGGGGATGCGGATCCGGTTGTTGAGCGTGGCCACGTTGATCACGTACGGCGCGTGCACGTAGAGGTCGACGTCGGCGGCGCGCAGGCGCTCGGCGTCCTCGCGCGGCTTCGGGGCCTTCCAGCCCTGCGGGTCGGCCAGGAAGAACTGCACCGCCTCGGCCTGCCGGGCGGCCGCCTCGGCCAGCGGGTCGGTCGGATCGACGTGGGCTCCGATTCGCATGCAGGGCAGCCTACGTCGCGCCTGCGACGGTCGCCGCGCTCGCCGGAGACGCCCGGCGGGTCGGAGGCGTCACCACCCGGCCCGGCGGTCGTTGTCCGAGGTGGGATCGATGGTCGACGCTCCGCCCGGACGTGGTCCACAGCACGTACGGGTGAGGGGGCCGACGCCCGGTGACGGGACGCCCCGGCGTGCGGCCCGGCACGACGGGGCGGGATCCATCAGGAATCCGGCACATCAAATGGAAGTCCGGACTAAATCCTCAATTTACCCCAAGTGGTGACGAGAGCCATTGTATGGTCAGCACAGGTGACAACACGATAAAGCTCCGCGGGGCGTCTTCGATCCAACCTCATCGGTGTGGTCGTTCCTCCCCAGGTCCCACCCAAGGAATGCGGACGGGACGCCCCGCGGCCCCGTGGACAGGGGTCCACCTGCCGGCTCTCGAGGCCGAAGGTGGGCCCCTGTCGCCGCGTCCGGGCCGTGCCGGCCGACCGGTCCGGCCATGATCGTCCGCACCGGCTATCCTGGTCCGGTTGTCCGTGTCCAGCCGGGTTCCCCCGGAACCGGTCACGGCAACGACGCACGACCTCCTGCCACGGAAGGACCGTGGCCGCTTAGCCCACAGGAGGTGAGCACGTCTTGCGTCATTACGAAGTCATGGTGATCCTCGACCCCAGCCTCGAGGAGCGCACCGTCGCCCCGTCGCTCGACACGTACCTGAACGTGATCCGGACCGCGGGTGGCTCGGTGGAGAAGACCGACGTGTGGGGCCGCCGGCGCCTCGCGTACGAGATCAACAAGAAGGCCGAGGGCATCTACGCCGTCATCGACCTCCAGGCGACGCCGGAGGCCGTTGGCGAGCTGGACCGTCAGCTCCGACTCAACGAGTCGGTGCTGCGCACCAAGGTCATCCGTCCGGAGATGCGCTGAGCATCTAGTCCCGACACGTCCGGATCAAGCCTCATCCACGCTGTCGTACGGCTCTGAGAGCCTGTACGGCACAAAGATGAGTGCGCGAGGAGATGGTCATGGCAGGAGACACCACCATCACGGTCATCGGCAACCTGACCGATGACCCCGAGTTGCGTTTCACCCCCTCCGGCGCGGCGGTCGCCAAGTTCCGGGTCGCTTCGACGCCCCGCTTCATGGACAAGGCCTCCGGCGAGTGGAAGGACGGCGAGCCGCTGTTCCTCTCGTGCACGGTCTGGCGCCAGGCCGCCGAGAACGTCGCCGAGTCGCTGCAGCGTGGCGCTCGGGTGATCGTGTCCGGCCGGCTGCGTCAGCGGTCGTACGAGACCCGTGAGGGTGAGAAGCGCACCGTCATCGAGCTGGAGGTCGACGAGATCGGCCCGTCGCTGCGCTACGCCACGGCGAAGGTGCAGAAGATGTCCCGCTCCGGCGGCGGTGGCGGCGGCTTCGGTGGTGGTGGCGGCCAGGGTGGCGGCGGAGGCAACTTCGACGACCCCTGGGCCTCTGCTGCCCCCGCCCCCTCCCGCGGTGGTTCGGGCGGAAACTTCGACGAGGAGCCTCCGTTCTAATGGCGCCGAGCGCCCGCGATCGCAAACCAGGAGCACGAGCAATGGCTAAGGCTGCGGCACTTCGCAAGCCGAAGAAGAAGGTGAACCCGCTCGACAAGGACGGGATCACCTACATCGACTACAAGGACACCGCGCTGCTGCGCAAGTTCATCTCCGACCGCGGCAAGATCCGCGCTCGGCGGGTGACCGGCGTGACCTCGCAGCAGCAGCGGCAGATCGCCCGTGCGGTCAAGAACGCCCGCGAGATGGCGCTCCTGCCGTACACGGCCACGGCCCGCTGAGAGGAGGCACGGACATGAAGATCATCCTCACTCAGGAGGTGTCCGGCCTCGGCTCTCCGGGCGACATCGTCGAGGTGAAGGACGGCTTCGGCCGTAACTACCTGCTGCCGCAGGGCTTCGCGATCGCCTGGACCAAGGGCGCGGAGAAGCAGGTCACGGTCATCAAGCGGGCCCGCTCGGCCCGCGAGATCCGCGACCTGGGCCACGCCACCGAGGTCAAGACCCAGATCGAGGGTCTGAAGGTCAACCTGAAGGCCCGCGCCGGCGACGGCGGCCGGCTCTTCGGCTCGGTCACCCCGGCCGAGATCGTCGACGCCGTCAAGGCCGCCGGCGGCCCGACCCTGGACCGCCGCCGGCTGGAGCTGCCCGGCCACATCAAGGCGCTCGGCTCCTACCCGGTCAGCATCCGGCTGCACCCCGAGGTGACCGCCAAGTTCGACCTGAACGTGGTCAAGGGCTGACACCCGTAGCACGACGCGATGGGCCCGCACCGGACACCGGTGCGGGCCCTTCCGCATCTCCGTCACCACGGCCCCGGCCGCACCTCCGGGTCTCAGCCGAGGGGGTTGCCGGTCACCGCGCTGATCACCACGGTCGACAGACCACCGCCCACCACGGCAGCCGCCAGCGCCACCGTCGCCGCCCGCCAGGTCGTCCCGACCTGCCGTAGCAGCACCGCCACCACCAGGCTGCTCACCAACGCCAAACCGAACCGCGGCGCCGCCGACACCAGCGAATCCAGGGCATGCGTACGCGGCGAGTCGCAGCCGCCACCGGTGATGTCGGTGACGCAACCCTCCGGCGGCTGACCGCTCAGGAACAGCAGACCGACGAGTAGCAGCACGGCCGGGACCAGATAGCAGGCCACCGTGTAGACCAGAGGCCGCAGCGGACCGCCCGGATCCGGATCCAGCAGGTCGTCTTCCAGCCGCCGGCCCCACGAGCCGCCACCGATCGTCTCCACCCGCCGGCGCAGCGTCGACCCGGCCGGCGTCACCGGCCGACCGCGCGGCACGGCACGCGGACGCGGAGCCGAGTACGCCACCGCCGGTGACCTCGGCGCCGACGGCGGTGTCTCCATCCACCGCGGATCGTCCCCGGCCAGCCGGGTACCCGACCAGAACGCCTCGGCCCGCTCCGGTGACGCCCATCCCTCCCGCACCGGCGGAGCCGTGCGATCCCACGGATCGACCTCGTCGCGCACCGGCTCCAGATAACCGGTGTCGGTGAACCGGTCCCACTCGCCCGTGTGCTCCGTGCGGTCCCACCGGCGTTCCGCCTGCTCCCAGCGGCCACCGGGCGCCGACCGGCCCCAGGCGTGCACGCCCGACGCGTCCCACGGGTCGACCGCAGGCGGCGGCTCCGGCGGTTCACGGTCGGCCGCCCGACGCCGCTGCCAGGGATCCGCCGCCGGCCGGGACTGCTCCGAACCCGACGGGGCCACCGACCGCGACCAGCCCGTCTCCGAAGCCGCCGAGGACGACCAGCCCGTCTCCGGAGCCGACCGGCCCGACGACGCCGACCGCGACCAGCCCGACTCCGACTCCGACGCCGGCCGCCGCAACTCCGGCACCGCCGACGCGGGCCAGTCGGCATCCGACGCGGCCGGACGGGACCGGTCCGAGCCCGCAACCGCCGAACGCGACCAGGCGGAGTCCGACGCCACCGGCGGCGGCCAGGAAGAACCCGACGCCGATCGACGCCGCCCGCCCGACCGCCCGCTGTCCCGCGCGGCTTCCTCGTCGCCCGAGCCCGCCGAATCCGGCAGCCCGGACCAGATCACCTGCGGACGCCGGGTCGCCGCGCGACGGGGACGACTACGCGGCGACACCCCCGACACCGGCTCGTCGTCCGAGTCGGCACGCCTGTTCCCCACATACCCCCGCTCCTGGGGGGCGTCCATCGTCCACTCGGCGGTGTGGTCCGACAACGGACCCGCACCGATCGCCCGCGGCTCCGGCCGATCGCGCCGACGGCGGCCCGCCTCCGTGCGCCGGCCACCCTCGGACGACGGCGTCTCGACCTCGATCTCGTCGTCGTCGGGCGCCGCGTGCCGCCCGCCACCGTCCGCGCGGCTCACCCCGGACTCCAGAGCCCAGCGGGGAAGGTAGGTGTCCACCGGCTCGTCCTGGCCGCGCTCGATCGCCCGCCGCCGACTCGGCGTGCGGTAGCTCTCCGGCGCGTACGAGTCGGCCCGGCGCGGCCCGGCGGGCTCGTCCCAGGAACCGCTCGGCCGTCGCTCGCGCGGGCTGTCCTCCCCGCTTCCCCAGTCCCGGTGTCTCACGGCCGGAGCGTGACCTCTCTCAACCCGAAAGTAAACCCGCTGTCCCAGGTGTCGCCGTTCGCAGCGATAGTACGGGACGAACGACGACAAAGCTCAGCCGGAAATCTTCCGTCCACAGGGTGGGGACAGTAAAAGCGCAGGTCAGAGGCGATACGCCCGGAATTCCCCATCACTTTTCCACACCCTGTGCACACCCTGCGCACATGCCGGTCCCCAGGCGTCCACAGGTTGTCCCGAGGCTCATCCACCGGCCTTGTTGAGTCGCTGACCTCGGGTTCCGTATCGTGGTCCCCCCGACCGCCGGGCGATGACCCCCGATCGACCGGAGGGGTCGGCGGAAGTTGTCACACCCCAGCGATAGAGCTGGACTCGATCCGACGCAGCAAGGGGGGCACCCGTGTCGGTCACCGACGAGGCGCGTACGGAACGGACCGGGGGGCAACCGTCGTCCGAGCCGCCGCCGCGCGACGCGCCGTTCGAGAAGACACCACCGCAGGACGTGGCTGCCGAGCAGTGCGTACTCGGCGGCATGCTGCTGTCCAAGGACGCCATCGCGGACGTCGTGGAGATCCTGAAGACCAACGACTTCTACCGCCCCGTCCACGCCACCATCTTCGACGCGATCCTCGACATCTACGGACGCGGCGAACCCGCCGACCCGATCACCGTCGCCGCCGCGCTCGCCGACTCCGGCGACCTCGCCCGCATCGGCGGCGCGCCCTACCTGCACACGCTCATCGCCAGTGTGCCCACCGCCGCGAACGCCGCCTACTACGCCCGCATCGTCGGGGAACGGGCGGTGCTCCGCCGCCTCGTCGAGGCCGGCACCCGGATCGTGCAGCTCGGCTACGGCACCGGGCCGAGCGGCAGCCGCGACGTCGACGACATCGTCGACCTCGCCCAGCAGGCCGTCTACGAGATCACCGAGAAGCGCGTCAGCGAGGACTTCGCGGTCCTGGCCGACATGCTGCAGCCCACGCTCGACGAGATCGAGGCGGTCGGCGCCCAGGGCGGCGTGATGACCGGTGTGCCGACCGGCTTCACCGACCTGGACCGACTGCTCAACGGCCTGCACGCCGGCCAACTTATTATCGTGGCCGGCAGGCCTGGTTTGGGCAAATCAACCGCATCTATGGACTTTGCCCGAAATGCGGCGATCCGGGCCAACCAGGCGTCGGCGATCTTCTCGCTGGAAATGAGCAAGGTCGAGATCGTCATGCGACTGCTCTCGGCCGAGGCGCGCGTACCGCTGCACGTCCTGCGCAGCGGGCAGCTCTCCGACGACGACTGGACCAAGCTGGCCCGCTGCATGGGCGAGATCAGCGAGGCGCCGCTCTTCGTCGACGACACCCCGAGCATGAACCTGATGGAGATCCGGGCGAAGGCGCGGCGGCTCAAGCAGAAGCACGACCTGAAGCTGATCGTGGTCGACTATCTCCAGCTGATGACCTCACCGAAGCGCACCGAGAGCCGGCAGCAGGAGGTCGCGGACCTGTCCCGTGGCCTGAAGCTGCTGGCCAAGGAAGTCGAGTGCCCGGTGATCGCGGTGAGTCAGCTGAACCGTGGCCCGGAACAGCGTACCGACAAGCGTCCGCAATTGTCCGATTTGCGTGAATCGGGATCAATTGAGCAGGATGCGGACGTTGTTATCCTTTTGCACCGCGACGACTACTACGACAAGGAGTCGCCGCGCGCGGGCGAGGCGGACTTCATTATCGCCAAGCACAGGAATGGGCCGACCGACACGGTGACGGTTGCCGCCCAGTTGCACCTGTCGCGCTTCGTGGACATGGCGATCGTCTGAGCGGCGTCAGCCGAGCAGCGGGAACCAGCCGGCGGCCTCGCCCAGCTCCAGCCGGTCCCGGTCGGTCAGCGGCACCCGGCCGGCGGCCTTCAGCAGGTACTCGTGGTCGGCCCAGCCGGCCGGCCGTACCGCCTCGTCGCTGAGCAGCCCGTCCATCGTGGTCACCGCGACCCGCGTCGGGTCGGCCGCCGGCAGCGGCGCGTCCGGCAGGTCCACCACCAGGTCGAGGTGGTGGATGACCGCCTCGGTGGTCAGGGTGGCGAGCAGATGGGGTACGCGCAGCACGTGTCCCTGGGTGGTCACGTACCCGTCGGGGTCTATTGCGGTGGCCGCGCGGACGGCGGCGGGCGCGGTGTCGGACCAGAGCCGGACCACGCCGGTGGGCCGGTCGAAGGCGACGGCGGAGCGGCGTGCCCACCAGGCGTGCCGGGCGCTCGCGTCGTCGTCGCCGGGAGGGAACGCGCGCCAGTAGCTGACGTCGTCCACGTCGGGCGGCCCGGGTGCGGGGCTGGCCAGGGCGACGAGCGCGCGCTGGGCGTCGCAGAGCACGTGGAAGAGCAGGTCGGCGACGAGCCAGCCGCGGCACCGGGTGGGGCGTTGCAGGGCGGCGTCGTCGAGCGGGGTGACCACGGCGGTGATGCCGTCGTACGCCTGGGCCAGCGCTTCGTGCTGCCGGATCGGGCTCATGCCGTGCAGCCTGCCACGGCGCGCCGCGCCCGGCACGGTGAAGAAGTACGACGACGGGCACGCCGGGTCGATGCGGCGCACCGGCCCGGCGTGGGCGACGTCGGCGGTCAGTCGAACAGTTCGCCGAGGAAGCCGTGCTTCTTCTTCCGGCGGTAGTGGCCGTGGTAGCCGTAGTGCTGCTGACCGTGGCCGTACGCGGGCTGGGCGTAGCCGTGACCGGGCGGCGGCGGAGGAGGGGGCGGGGGGACGGCGCCGTAGCCGGGCTGGTGCGGCGCGGCGGCGGGCGGGGGCGGCGGGGGTGGCGGGTAGCCGGCACCGGCCGGCGCGGCCTGCTGCGGGGCGCCGCCGTGCTGCCGGTTCCAGTTGGCCTCGGCATCGAACAGCTTTTCCAGCTCGCCGCGGTCGAGGAAGATGCCCCGGCATTCGCCGCACTGGTCGATGACTACTCCGCTGCGCTCGTACTGGCGCATCTCTCCGCGGCACTTGGGACAGGTCATCTGCATGACAACGACGGTACCGGGTGTTTTCACGCAGCGGCGGTCAGCGCCTGCGTGACCTCGTCGTCGGTGACCTCGTGGAAGTCCTCGTAGTACGCGCCGACGGCGGCGAAGTCGGGCGGGAGTTGGCAGCTCACGACCGTGTCGGCTTCGCGCGCGAGCATCTCGTACGCCTGCTCGGAGCCGACCGGGACGGCGACGAGGACGCGGGCGGCGCCGAGGTGGCGGGCGACCTGGACGGCGGCGCGTGCGGTGGCGCCGGTGGCGAGTCCGTCGTCCACGACGACGGCGGTGCGTCCGGTCAGGTCCAGCGGTGGGCGGCCGCCGCGGTAGCGCTGTTCGCGGCGTTCCAGTTCGGCCTGTTCGCGGCGGCGGACCTGGGCGCGGTCGTTCTCGCTGATCCGGCCGGCAACCATCTCGTTGAGGATCTGCACGCCGCCGGGGCCGAGCGCGCCGTACGCGACCTCGGGCGCCCAGGGGACGCCGAGCTTGCGGACGACCAGCACGTCGAGGGGGGCGCCGAGCCGGTCGGCGATCACCCGGGCGACGGGTACGCCGCCGCGGACCAGGCCGAGCACTATGACGTCGGGTCGGCCGGCGAGGTCGGTCAGACGTTCGGCGAGTTGCCGTCCCGCCTCGGCCCGGTCGCGGTAGGTGGTCATCCCTCAGGTGTACGCCTTCCGGCCGGATCGCGCGGGGCGGTTGCCGGGAATGCCGTCGGGTCGCCTGGTCGGGTGAGCGTCAGCGCCGGGGCGAGCACGAGCAGCGCGATCGGGTAGAGCAGGTAGCCGAAGCGGGTGGAGGGCATGAGCAGGATCGCGGCGAGCAGCCCGTACCCGCAGATGATCGTGGTGGCGGCGGCGGTGCGCGGCGGGCGGCGCAGCAGCCGGACGGCGATGGCTCCTCCGGCGGCGACGAGCAGCGCGGCGGCGATCGCCCGGCCGGCCGGGAGCGTCTCGGCGATCAGGTGGCCGGGGAAGGGTGACTGGGCGGGGCTGGTGACCAGGCCGTGGCCGAGGGGGAAGCGCAGCACGTTCTCGACGAGGGCTTCGCGGTCGACGAGCAGCACCGGGATCAGTGCGAGGACTGGTAGGCCGAGGGCGCCGAGGGCGGTGCGCAGGGTGGCCCGCCTGGTGGCGGCCCAGAAGAGCAGCACGAGGGCGATCGGCCAGGCGAAGAGTTTCAGCGCGCCGGCGGCGCCGACGGCGAGACCGGCGCGGCCGGGTCGGCCGGTGGCGGCGAGTGCGAGGGCGAGCAGGCAGAGCGCGAGTACGGGTAGGTCGTCGCCGCCGGTGGCGAGGGTGAGCGCGCAGACGGGCAGGACGGTGGCGGCTTGGACGGCGCGCAGCACGGCGGCGTCGCGGCGGGGCGCGGCCGGGCCGCCGCTCGCGCGCAGTGTGGCGACGAGGGCGATCACTGTGAGCGCGGTGACGACGGCGAACCAGACGCGGGCGTCGGTCCACCAGGCGTCCACCGCGGCGCGGGGCAGCCCGAACAGGGCCATGCCGGGCTGGTAGGGGGTGTAGCCGAGGAGTTGTTCGCCGGGGGGCAGCGCGGCGATGGCGTCGGGACCGAGGTAGGGGGTGCCGTGCTCGGCGAGGCGGGCGCCGGCGTGTTCGACCACGATCACCTCCTCCTGGGCGCGGTCGGTACGCCCGCCGGCCCGTTCGAGGCTCTGCGTGACGATCGGCAGCAGCGCGGTGGTGGCCCAGGTGATTCCGGTGACCGTCCAACGTGCGGGCAGCGCGGCCAGGGGCGTGCCGGGGGCGCGGCGGCGGGCGAGCAGTTGCGTGGTCGCGGCGAGGGTGGCGAGCGCGTACCCGATGGTGGCGACGGCGCCCCAGGCGCGGTGCGGCGGCAGTGTGGAGGTGGCGGCGGTGACCGCGGCGAAGACGGTGGCGGCGGCGTAGAGGCCCAGGTCGAGGGCGAGACCACCGGCTGCGGTGTCGAGTGCCGACCAGCGGCGGGAGACGGTGGTTGCGGGGTCGGCGTGGGCGGTCACGCGGGCCAGTCTGGCAGACCGGCGCGGTGGCCCGGCGGGGTCAGGGTTGCCGGGAGTCGCCGGCGGCGGACGGGTTGGGGCGGGTGCGGGCGCCGCCGGCGCGGCGTCCGGGGAGGCGGATCACGGCGCCCGCGTCGTGCAGTGCCGGGGCGAGCGCGCCGGTGCGGCCGCCGTGGCCGCGCTGGAGGCTGGCGAGCAGCGCGGCGGCGGGCAGTGGCCGGGCGAACAGGTGGCCCTGGCCGGCGGCGCAGCCGAGTTCCCAGAGGGCGCGGCGCTGGGGTTCGCTCTCCACGCCCTCGGCGACGACTGTGAGGTTGAGGCTGCGGCCGAGGTCGAGGGTGGAGCGGATGACGGCGGCGGCCTCGGGCGCGGTCTCCATGGCGGTGACGAAGCTGCGGTCGATCTTCAGTTCGTGTACGGGGATGCGGGAGAGCAGGGAGAGCGACGAATAGCCGGTGCCGAAGTCATCGAGCGCCAGGCGGACGCCGGAGTCGCGCAGGCGGCTGAGGACGCGGTCGACGACGTCGAGCTGGCTGAGCGTGAGCGTCTCGGTGAGTTCCAGCACGAGCCGGTCCGGCGGGAGGTCGTGGGCGCGCAGCCGGGCCAGGACCGCGCCGGGGAAGCGGGCGTCGAGCAGGCTGCGGGGTGACACGTTGACCGAGACGGGCAGGTCGAAGCCGGCGTCGCGCCAGGAGCCGGCGGCGATGAGCGCCTGGTCGAGGATCGCCTCGGCGAACGCGGGCAGCAGGCCGGAGCGTTCCACCGCTTCGAGGAAGCGCAGTGGGTCGATGAGCCCGTGGGTGGGGTGGTGCCAGCGGGCGAGGGCCTCCGCGCCGATCACCTCGCCGCCGGCGAGGTCGACGATGGGCTGGAAGTTGACTGTGAACTCGTGGTCGGCGACGGCGCGGGGCAGTTCCCCGCCGAGGGTGAGCCGGCTGAGGTCTGCGGTGTCGCGGGCGGGGGCGTAGGTGGCGAGTCGTTGGCCGGCGCGTTTGGCCTGGTACATGGCCACGTCGGCGCGGCGAAGCAGCTCGGGCATCCCGCCGGTGGCGGGGGCGACCGCGATGCCGCCGCTGGCTTCCACGCTGATCCGCATGCCGTCCACGTCGAGCGGGTCGTGCAGGGCGTTGAGCAGGGCCTCGGCGCGGTGGGAGGCGACGGCCGGGGCGGGCAGGCCGCGCAGCAGCACGGCGAACTCGTCCCCGCCGAGCCGGGCGACCAGGTCGTCGGGGCGGGCGGCGTCGCGCAGCCGCTCGGCGACCTGGATCAGCACCTGGTCACCGGCGCCGTGGCCGAGGGTGTCGTTCACTTCCTTGAAGTGGTTGAGGTCGATCAGCACCAGCGCGGTGACGCCGTCGGCGTGCCGGGTGGTGAGCTGGGCGCTGCCCTCGTCCAGCAGGTGGCGCCGGTTGGACAGGTCGGTGAGGGCGTCGTGGGTGGCGGCGTAGGCGTGGTCCTCGGCGATGCGGGCGAGTTCGGCGTACGCCTGGGCGTTGCGGACCGCGGTGCACAGGGCGGAGGCGAAGGTACGCAGGGTGTACTGCTCGCGCTCGGAGAGTTCGACCGGACCGGCGAACCGTAGCCGCAGCACGCCGAGGTCGTCGGTGCGGTTGTGGCCTTCCAGCGCGACCGGCATGACCCGGCCGTCGATGTCGCTGGGCTGGGGCGACGTTCCGTCGTACGCGATGCCTGCGGCGTTGCCGCGGACGGTGCGTCCGCCGTCGCGCAGTTCGATCTCGATCTCGTCGGCGGAGAAGAGTTCGCTGGCTTCGGTGACTGCGGTGGTCAGCACCTGGTCGAGGTCGACCACGTTGAGCGCGTCGGTGGCGCGGGCGAGTCGTTGCCACGCCTGCTGCTCGGTGCGGGTGCGGATCCGCGTGGAATAGGCCAGGTGGAGGCTGAGCACCAGTGCCGGCACGGCGAGCAGCAGCCGGGGGTCGGCCCGCAGGATGAGTACGGTGCAGGCGGCCACCAGGAAGCGGACCGCGAAGCCGGCCACCCGCAGGTCGAGGTCGGTGCGGAACTGCCGCACGATGGGCGTGCCGGACGCGAGCGCGATGACCGGCATCGCGAGTAGGTCGTCGAGCACGGCCGCGACGAGGTAGACGACTCCGAGCAGCAGAACGATCTGGAGCGGCTCGCGGGGCGGCCACGCGTTGCCGAGCAGCAGGATGACGAGAGCGCTGCCCCCGGCGACCAACGTGTGCTTCGCGACGCCGAATGCGGTCTTGATGGGCGCGAGTCGCGTGACCGAGCCGCAGGCTACGCCGATGCCGGTTGCCAGGATCAGCCAGGAGGCCGGCGCGACGGCGAGACCGACGACGATCGCAGTCTCGACCCAGGCGAAGGCCACTGTGGTCGACCGGATTCGCACCGGCGTCTTGATGACTGTGGCCAGGGCGACCGTCACCACCAGGGCCGTGACGGTGACGAGGTCACGTACGGAGTCCGGTGGCTCTGCCCAGACGGCGATCAGTGCGGCGAGCGCGACGAACGTCGCGCACACGCTCAAGACGGACACGATCACGCGCAGCATGGGCTCGACGGCTTGTCGGCCGTCCGCTGTTCGGCTCAACCGGCATCACCCGCCGCTCACCGTCGGAATGCGATGAGCGGCAGCCTACCCCTTCGCCGGAAATATGAGAACTCTCAGTTCCATTCGGTGCTACGCATTTTGCCGCCTCCTCGGATATCGAAACGGGTCGTGGTTGCTTGATGACCAAAAGGTTCGTCAGTTCCATTCGGTGCTGCGCATTGTCACGACCCTCCTCGCATATCTCTCTTGGCGCTTCGTGGCGCCCCCTGTCTTGGAAGAGCAGGTTAGAGCGTAGGTAGGGCGATAAGGAAGCATTAATGTCGGTATGCGCAATATAAGTAACTATTGCGGAGTAAATGACGTTGTGTCCACGGGGTGTATGCGGAGCGGAGCCGATCGTCTCCTTCATGTACCCGCGTAGTCGCTCAGCGCCATGGGAATGGCCTGAGGAGCCTTACGTCGCCTGTAGCGTCGTCGTGGCGGCGGAACATTACAACCGTGCTTTGGGCGGCTTTCACCGCCGGGTCGGACGAGAGTGGTGTCGGTGTGCGAGACCGCTGCCGGGGCAACGGGTTTGTGACTAATCGATTACGCTCCCGTGTGCCCGTGGACAAGAGCCGACTGGGGCCGGAACAGCAGCATGGAAATCCAAGTGGTCGGTGGTCTGGCGGTGCGGATCGGCGCCGCGGGCCTTTCGCTTGGAACCCCCAAACAGCAGCTGGTTCTGGCGCTGCTGGTCGTGCGGGCCAATCAGTTGGTCCCCATGCACGACCTGGTGGACGAGTTGTGGCCCGACGATCCGCCTCGCTCCGCGATCGCCAATGTTCGGACCTACGCCGGCAACCTGCGTCGCAGCCTCGACTCGTACGCGGATGACAGGCTCAGGATCGTCCGTGAGCCCGGTGGCTACCGGCTCCTCGCCGACGAGAGCCTCATCGACCTGTACCGGCTGACCGCGCGCTGGCGCCACGCTCGGGAACTGATGCGGGCGGGAGCGCCGGCGCGGGCGGTCCCGTTGCTGGAGGATGTGGGCGCCGCGGCGGCCCCGCTGCTCGCCGGGCTGACGCTGGGGCCGGTGCTGACCGCCCGGCGAGAGGCCGCGAGCCAGGAACGCCGGGCAGCCCTGGAGTCGCTGGCGGAGGCGCATCTCATCCTGGGGCGCCCGGAATCGGCGGCGTCGCTGCTGCGTGAGGAGGTCTCGCGTCAGCCTCTGTGGGAGCGCGCGCAGTGTCTCCTGATGCGTGCCCTCACCGCGGCCGGTGACGCGGGTGGCGCGCTGGCCGTCTACCGCGCCGCGCGCGAGGCCCTCACCGGCGAACTGGGCGTGCCGCCCAGCGAGGAGATGGAGCAGTTGCGGGTCGCGGCCGCCCTCGCCCGTCGGCGGGTCCCGAACTCCGTCACCGAGGCGGAAACAATTCGGAAAAGATCCCGTACGCATGACTGGCTGCCGCGCACGGTGCCGGATTTCGTCGGCCGGAAGGAAATTGTCGATCGCTTGTTGCACGACGTGCGCGAGCGGTCCGGCGGAGTCCCGACGATCCGCCTGATCGACGGCATGGCGGGCTGCGGCAAGACGACTCTCGCCCTGCACGTGGCCTCGCGGTTGGCCGAACGCTTCCCCGACGGGCAGCTCTTCGTCGACCTGCGCGGGCACACCGAGGACACGCGGATGACGCCTACCGCAGCGCTTGACATCCTTCTTCGCCAAATGGGTGTGCCGGCCGGCCGGATACCGATGGAACTGCCCGATCGATTGGAAATGTGGCGGCGAGAACTCGCCACGAGGGCCGCGATGGTGGTGCTCGACAACGCCGCCGACAGCCGGCAGGTCGAACCGCTGCTGCCCACCTCCGGGCCGGCGGTGGTGCTCGTCACCAGCCGGCGTCGCCTGCTGGCGCTCACCGAACGGCCGCCGGTGTCCCTCGCCGTTCTCTCCGAGCCCGAGGCGCTGCAACTGCTCACGACACTTGTCGGGGACGGGCGGGTGACAGCCGAACGGGAGGCCGCACGCCGCCTGGTCGGCATCTGCGGCTGTCTGCCCCTCGCGGTCAGGCTGGCCGGCACCCGCCTCGCTCACCGGCCGGACTGGCGGATCTCCGATCTCGTCGACAGGTTGAACGACAGATCGATGATCCTTCCCGGTCTCCGGACCGAGGCGCGGAGCGTGATCGAGGCGTTCGCCGAGTCGTACGAGCCGCTCGACGAGGCGTGCAGGAGAACCTTCCGATCCTTCGGGTTGGTCACCGGCGGTCACCTCGACACCGCCATGGTCGCCGCCCTAAACGATCTGCCGTGGCGGGAGGCGGCGGACGTCCTCGACGAACTGGTGGACCGCAACCTCGTGCAGGAGACCGCGGCGGGCCGGTACCGCCTGCACGATCTGATGAGGCGGTACGCCGCCGAGTTGGCCCGGGAGGAGGACGAGCGGCCGGCGCGCCACGCGGCGGTACAGAACCTGTTGGATCACCTGCTGCACTCGGTGGTGCGGGCCTCGGCGCAGACCGAGGACAGCGGCGTACTCGCGCTGCACCTGCGGCTCGGGGAGCCGCGCCGCGCGGACCTGCTCGTCGGACGCGAGCACGGCGATCTGGACTGGCTGGAGGACCAGCGCCTGAATCTGATCGCCTTCGCCCGCCAGGCGGCTGAGGAGGGCCATGAACCGATGGCCTGGCGGCTCGCGCGCGCCAGCTGGCGCTTCTTCTACACCCGGGGCTACTTCGACGACATCTCGGTCACCCACTCCGCGGGTCTGGCAGCGGCCCGACGGTGCGGAGATCGGCACGCCGTGGCTCTCATGCACAACTACCTCGCGTCGGCCTGTGTGCGTACCGGCGCTTTCCAGGACGCCTCCACCCACCTGCACGAGGTCGTCTCGATCCTCACCGGGCTCGGGGACGCAGCGGGCGCGCAGCGGGCGCGGTTCAACCTCGGCGTGGTGTACTGGCTCACCGGTCGACTTCAGCAGTCGCTGGAGATCAACCGCCTGACTCTGCGCAGCAACGTGCTGGACACCCTTCCCGTTCTGCCCAACCTCGGCCTCACGCTCCGCTGCCTCGGCCGGTACGACGAGTCGATGGCCGTTCACCGGCTCCACCTCTTCGTCGCGCGCACCAGGCAGGACCCGTTCCACATGTCGAACGCGCTGGGGCACCTGGGAGGCGTCAGGTACCGGCTCGGGCAGAACGCGCAGGCCGAGCGCCTGCTACGCGCCTCGCTGGCGCTCCGGGACCGCACCGGCAGCGGCTTCGCCCGCGCCGAGACGATCAGCGACCTCGCCGGGACCTACCGCCAGCTCGGCCGCTACGAGGAGGCGTTGCGGCATCATGAAGCCGCCATCGAGGCCGCCGCCGCTTCCGGTGAGCAGCAGGTCCAAGCCGAGGCGCGCAACGAGCTGGCCGTCACCCTGCGAGCCGTCGGCCGAGGCGGGGAGGCCGCCGCCGTGCTCGAGGAAGCCCTCGCCATCGCCACCCGGATCGCCCACCCGTACGAGCAGGCCCGCGCCCTCAGCGGTTTGGCGGAGCACCTGGTGGACGAGCAGCCGGTCGAGGCGCGACGGTACCGGCAACGGGCCCTGGCGATCTTCGAACGGATGGGCGCCCCGGAGCGTCACGAGTTGCGGCGGCAGCTCGCCGCGATGCCGTCACCACCGACCTGACCCGCCTTATCGATTTCTTATCGCGGCGTTCGTTAGCGTCCCGCCATCGGCCACGGGGAGGGCTCACCGCCAGGGCGGGCCAGGCCGAGCGAAGGCCCCCACCGCCAGTTCCCCCCAGCGAATCGGCGGTGGGTAGGTGAGGGAGGGGCGTCGTGGATCTGCACCCGACACGGCGCTCCTCCCCGCCGACGGCCCGGAGCACGCGCGTCGTCGTACCCGGCGGATAGGGTCGGGCCGTGACCGAACCCGCGCAGCTCACCCACGTCGACCCGGCCGGCGCGGCCCGGATGGTCGACGTCTCCGCCAAGCCGGTCTCGGGCCGGCTCGCGGTCGCCGCCGGCCGGCTCCGCACCACCACCGAGGTGGTCGAGCTGCTGCGGCGCGACGGCCTGCCCAAGGGCGACGCGCTGGCCGTCGGCCGGCTCGCCGGCATCATGGGCGCCAAGCGCACGCCCGACCTGATCCCGCTCTGCCACCCGATCGCGCTGCACGGCGTCACCGTCGACCTCGACCTGACCGCCGACACGGTCGAGATCACCGCCACCGCGAAGACCGCCGACCGGACGGGCGTCGAGATGGAGGCGCTGACCGCGGTGGCGGTCGCCGGCCTCGCTCTCATCGACATGGTGAAGGCGGTCGACCCGGCCGCCTCGGTGGAGGCCGTCCGGGTGCTCCGCAAGGAGGGCGGCAAGACCGGCGAATGGGTCCGGCCGGAGGACCGGCCGTGATCCGGGCCCGGGTGATCGTGGCCTCCAACCGGGCCGCCGCCGGGGTGTACGAGGACACCAGCGGCCCGCTGCTCGTGACCGGCCTGCGGGAGCTGGGCTGCGAGGTCGACCCGCCGGTGGTGGTGCCGGACGGCGATCCGGTCGGTGAGGCGCTGCTCGCCGCCCGCGAGGAACGTGTGGACGTGGTGCTGACCAGCGGCGGCACGGGCATCACCCCGACCGACCGCACGCCCGAGGTGACCCGTGCGCTGCTCGACTACGAGATCCCCGGCATCGCCGAGGCGATCCGCGCGTACAGCCGCGACACCGTGCCGACCGCGGCGCTGTCCCGCGGGCTGGCCGGGGTGACCGGCCGGACGCTCGTGGTCAACCTGCCCGGCTCGCGGGGCGGCGCCCGCGACGGCCTTGCGGTGCTCGGGCCGATCCTGCGGCACGCGGTCGACCAGCTTCGCGGCGGCGACCACTGAACCCGCGGGCCACGTGCCCCGGCGCTAGGCTCGCCGGATGAGCACGGAAACCGAAGCCGCCGCGGCCGAGGCGGGCACGCCACCACCGGCCGGGTGGGAGGAGGCCCGCTCCCGGGTGTACGCGGTGGGCCTGTCCGCCGCGCTCCCCGCCGTCGCCCGCCCGCTGGCCGAGGCCGACGGGCACACCCTCGCCGAGCCGTTGACGACGCGTACCGACCTGCCGGCGTTCCCCACCTCCAGCGTGGACGGCTGGGCGGTGCGGGGCCCGGGGCCGTGGCGGGTGGTGGGCCGGGTGCTCGCCGGGCACACCGCCGCGCCGCTGGAGGCCGACGGCAGCACCGTCGAGATCGCCACCGGCGCGATGGTTCCCGAGGGCACGACGGCGATCCTGCGGATCGAGGAGTCGGCCCGCACGGCGGACGGCCTGGTGACCGGCACGCCCCGCCCGGCGCCGGAGTGGCGGGAGCCGGGCGAGGAGGCGTACCTCGGGGAGGAGCTGTTGCCCGCCGGCACACCGGTGGATCCGGCGGTGCTCGGCCTGGCCGCCTCCTGCGGGCACGACACGTTGCGGGTCCGCCGCCCACCCCGGGCCGCGCTGCTGGTCTTCGGCGACGAACTGCTCACCTCGGGTCCGCCCGGCGCGGGGCGGGTCCGCGACGCGCTCGGCCCGTCGGTGCCCGCCTGGCTGCGCCGTTACGGCTGCCAGGTGCGTACGGCCGACGTGGTCGGCCCGGTCGCCGACACGCTGCCCGCGCACGTGGCGGCGGTGCGGGGCGCGCTCGCCAACGCCGACCTGGTCTGCACCACCGGCGGCACCATGCACGGGCCGGTCGACCACCTGCACCCGACGCTGGAGGCGCTCGGCGCCGACTACGTGGTCAACACGGTGGCGGTGCGCCCGGGCTTCCCGATGCTGCTCGCCCGGCTGGTGGGCGACGACGGGCGGGTGCGGTTCGTGGCCGGCCTGCCGGGCAACCCGCAGTCCGCGGTGGTGGCGCTCGTGTCGCTCGTCGCGCCGCTGCTCGCCGGTCTCACCGGCCGGCCGATGCCGGTGCTGCCGCACGTGACGCTGGCCGAGCCGATTCCGGGGCGCGGCGACTACACCCATCTGGCGCTGGCCCGCTGGGACCGGGTCGCCGGCACGGCGTACCCGGTGCGGCACGTCGGGTCGGCGATGCTGCGCGGTCTCGCGGGCGCGGATGGTTTCGCGGTGATCCGGCCCGGCGCCAGCGGCGCGGCCGGCGACCGGGTGCCGCTGGTGCCGCTGCCGCTGACCCCCGGGGAGCGTGCCGGGTGAGCGCGACGAACGAGCCGACGGGAGACGTCGTGACGGTGCGGGCAGGCGTGGTGCTCGGCGCGGTGACCGACCGGCCGCTCGACCTGGCCGCGCACGAGGCGGCGGTCGCCGACCGCCGGGCCGGCGCGGTGGTCTCCTTCCAGGGCGTGGTCCGCGACCACGACCACGGGCGGGGGGTCACCCGGCTGGAGTACGAGGGCCACCCCACCGCCGAGGCGGTGCTGCGTGAGGTGGCGGCCGAGATCGCCGCCGACCCGGCGGTGTACGCGGTCGCGGTGTCGCACCGGATCGGCCCGCTGGAGATCGGCGACGTGGCGCTGGCGGCGGCGGTCAGCACCGCCCACCGGGCGGCCGCGTTCGCCGCGTGCGCGCGGCTGGTCGACGAGGTGAAGGCGCGGCTGCCGATCTGGAAGCGGCAGGTCTTCGACGACGGCACCGAGGAATGGGTGAACTGCCCCTGAGTGCTCAGCGCCGGCCGGCGAGCGCGGCCGCGCGGCTGAACCGGTCGTGGTAGAACGCGGGCTCGGCTCCCGGACGCCACGGCAGCGCCGCCACCAGCACGATCAGCGCGATGGCCAGGGAGTTCTCCATCAGCGCGCCGAACAGGCCGTCCTGGTAGTGGGACACCTCGGGGAGTTGGTGCTCGTACGGCCAGATCGGTGAGATCAGGAACAGCAGGTAGAGCCCGAGCGCGCCGACGCCGTGGCGGAGCCCGGTCAACGTCGGGTACCAGATCGGCGGGCGCAGCGCCGGCACACCGTTGGCCGAGGGGCCGCTGCCGCGCAGGGGCAGGCCACGGCTGGCGTCGCGGCGGCGTACCGCGGCGTCGGCCAGCACGATGATCGCCGGGATGACCCAGATCAGGTGGTGCGACCAGGAGATCGGGCTGATCACGTTGGCGGTGAGCCCGACGAGTGTGAACGCGGTCAGCTCGTCGCCGTCGGCGCGGGCGCTGATCGCGCGGGACAGGCCCAGCGCCAGGAGCAGCACCGAGAAGGCGAGCCAGAGCAGGCCGGGCGTCTCGATCGAGTCGTAGAGCCGCGCCAGCAGCCCGGCGAGCGACTGGTTGGCGGTCATGTCCGCCGCGCCGACCCGCTCGGTCTGCCACAGCACGCTCGTGAAGTAGGCGCGGGACTCCTCACCGACCAGGCCGAACGTCGCGATGGTCACGCCGATCGTGGTGCCGACGGCGGTGAGCGCGGCCCGCCACTGCCGGGTGAGCATCAGGTACGCGACGAACAACGCCGGGGTGAGCTTGACGGCTGTGGCGAGCCCGATGCCGACGCCCGCCCACGCGCCGCTGTAGACGAAGCGGGCCAGCGGCGAGTCGGCGGTCTCGTGGTGGGTGCCCCGCTTGGCGCGCCAGCGCAGGCCCACCATGTCGGCCATGACGAGCGCGAACAGCAGCAGGTTGACCTGGCCGTAGCCGAGCGTCTCCCGGGACGGCTCGATGGCCACCGCGAGCGGGGTGGCGATGCCGACGGTGAACCAGAGCGGCCAGCCGAGCCGGTCCACGATGGGGCGCAGCAGCGCCGCCAGGACGACCGCGAGCGCGGCGATGCTGGCCAGGGCGTTGACGAAGCCGGCGCCGTCGACGGGCAGCCAGGACATCGGGAGCATGACCACACCGGCGAACGGTGGATAGGTGAAGCCCAGTGTCGTCGACGGCGCGACGAAGTCGTACAGCTCGTTTCCGCTGGCCCACCACACCACCGCGCCGTGGTAGATCTTCATGTCGAAGAAGTTGTACGGCCGTCCGAAGGCGCCGATGGCCAGCCACGCGGCGTACGACACGGCGGCCACGATCCCGAGGCGCACGACGGTCCGGCGGTCGACGCGGGAGGTCGGGGCGAGGCGGTTGGTCCGTCTACCGACTGACGTCGGCATGGCGTGGCCACCCCCGTACCAAGGTCGTCGTACCCGTCCAGGTCCAGAACGGAGCCTAGAACGGCGCCTCACGTTGCTGCCTCCCGCGTTACGCGACCGTGTCCGATCCCACACGTGTTTGCGACATTTCCACCGCGTTAACGGGTCTCGGACGGTTCAGGTGATTGGTGGCCTTGCGGGGGGTGGTGGCCGTACGAAAGGGGTGTCAACCAGGGATTCGGCGGGCGGCCGCCGCGGAGCGTACGGCGATCTTCGCATCGCGGCGGGCGGTGCGGACCGCGCGCGTGACCGACCGGCGCGAGTGGTCGATCCGGTGGCCGGCGCGCCAGCGCAGCCCCGGCTTGCCCTCGGTGTCGGCGGCGGCGAGGAGGAGGCCACCGAGCAGGCCGAGGTTCTTCAGGAAGTGGACCTGGTTGTTGTTGCGCGCCGCCGGGTCGTCGTTGTTCCAGAAGGCGTGACCGGCGGCGGTGGTCGGGATCAGAGAGCCGGCGAGCACCAGCGCGGCCGGACGGGTGAACCGGCCGGTGGCCAGCATCAGACCGCCGACGAGCTGGGTGGCGGCGTTGGCCCGGATGAGCGACACGGTGTCGGTGGGGATGCGCGGGTGCACGTTGCGGATCAGCGGGGCGACCTTCCCGGTGACCGGCTCCGCGGCCTGCACCAGGCGTTCCGGGTTGCGCAGGTTGCGGGCGCCGCTGACCACGAAGATGCCGCTCAACATGACTCGGGCGAGGGAGCGCACGGGCTTCATGGCTCAGTCTTACCCCGTCGGGGGCGTCGTCATCCCCGCAACACACGAAAGGTATCGGCCGACGTGGACGTCCGGACGGTATCGATTTCAGCGACCGTCGCGGATGGACCGGTCGCGTTCGGTAAGGTCGCGCGGGTGACGACGCTGCGACTACGCCCGGAGGGCCCCGCCGACGAGCCGGCGGTGGCCCGGGTGCTGGCCGCCGCCTTCGCCCGGCCCGACGTGGCCACCCCGCCGGAGGTCGGCCTGGTCGAGGAGCTGCGGCACAGCCCGGCGTGGATTCCCGAGTTGGCCATGGTCGCCGAGTACGGCGGCGAGGTGGTGGCGTACGCGCTGCTCACGCGCGTCGGCGTACGCACCGAAGACGGCCGCGTGTGGCCGGCGCTGGCGCTGGGCCCGGTGGCTGTGGCACGGCACCGGCAGCGGCTCGGTCACGGCACGGCGGCGGTGCAGGCGGCGCTCGACGCCGCGACCGAGCTGGGCGAACGGCTGGTCCTGGTGCTGGGCGACCCGGCGTACTACCGGCGGTTCGGGTTCGGCCCGGCGGACCGGCTGGGCCTGACCAGCCCGTGGTCCGGGCTGGGCGAGCCGTGGCAGGCGCTGGTGCTGCCGCCGTCGGCGAGCGAGGAACCGCCACCGCCGTCCGGCGAGGTGGTTTTCCCACCACCGTGGTCGCGGGTCTGAGCGGTCGCGGCCGTCACGCGGGCTGGGTGCGCAGGTAGCGGCCGAAGTGCGGGACGGTGAACGCCACCGTCCCCCGCTCGCCGGAGTAGATCAGCCCCTTCTTGATCAGCGCGTCGCGGGCCGGGGAGAGGCTGGCCGGCTTGCGGCCGAGCGCGCGGGCGATCTCGGCCGTCGGCACCGCGGCGTCCATGTCGTCGCGGCTGCCCTCCTCGCCGTCCACCAGCGCCAGCGTCGCCATGGCGCGCATGTACTCGCGTTCGGCCGGGGTGGCCCGCTCGAACCGGGAGCCGAAGAACCCCACCGCCAGTTCCGCCTCCGCCTCGGGCGCGGCGACCCGGACGTCCGCCGCGGTGATCGGCGAGCGGGGCGCGTGGTCCCAGGTGGCCTTGCCGTACGCCTGGACGAAGTAGGGGTAGCCGCCGGACTTCTCGTAGAGCAGGTCGAGGGCCTTCTGCTCGTACTCGACCTCCTCCCGCTCGGCCGGCGCGCAGAGCGCCTGGTCGGCGGCGATCCGGTCGAGCCGGTCGATGCGCTGGTAGCGGTAGAGCCGCTCGGAGTAGGACTTGGCGGCGCTGAGCACCGCGGGCAGGTGCGGCAGGCCCGCGCCCACCACGATCAGCGGCGCGCCGAGCTGGGACAGCTCGTGGCAGGCGGCGCAGAGCGCGGAGACGTCCTCGGCGCCGACGTCCTGCATCTCGTCGATGAAGATCGCGATGCCGGTGCCGACGTCGGTGGCGACCGTCGCCGCGTCGCTGAGCAGTTCGACCAGGTCGATCTCGATGTCGCCGGAGTCGGCGCGTCCGCTGCTCGCGGGCACGTCGATGCCGGGCTGCCAGCGGTCGCGCAGCTTGGGCGCCGCGCCGCCGCGCCCGGTGGGGGCGGAGCGTTGCGCGAACGCCTTGAGTACGCCGAGGAAGGCGTCGATCCGGTCCGGGGCGCGGTGCCGGGGCGCGAGTTCGCGGACCGCCATGTGCAGCGCGGCGGCGATCGGGCGGCGCAGCGACTGGTCCGGCCGCGCCTCGATCTTGCCGGTGCCCCAGAGGTGGTTGATCGCCTCGGACCGCAGCGTGTTGAGCAGGACGGTCTTGCCGACGCCGCGCAGCCCGGTGAGCATCAGGCTGCGTTCGGGCCGGCCACGCGCGATGCGTTCCAGCACCACGTCGAACACGTCCAGTTCCCGCCCCCGCCCGGCGAGTTCGGGCGGGCGCTGGCCGGCGCCCGGCGCGTACGGGTTGCGGACCGGATCCACGAATCGCACAGTATCGGCTTCTCTAGCGGCCAGGCTAGACGTGCGTAGATGCAGCTACCGCGTGTCGGTCTCGACATAAAACTAGGGCTGTCTAGCGTGAATGCTAGACAGCCCTAGTTTTGGTTACCGACGGGCCGGGGCGTCAGTGGCGCGTCAGCGGCGCTTCAGGCAGAGCACGAAGTCGAGCGTGTCCAGCTCGCTGTCGAAGAAGTACCAGTCGGTGTACCCGTCGACCTTCCCGCACTTCGCCTCCGCGTCCTTCTTGCCGCTCGTCGCGCCGTCGATTCGCCGCAGCACCTCGTACGTCTTCGGGGCGCAGTCGGCGATCACCAGCTTCGGCTGACCGCCGCCACCCTCGTTGGCGACGCACTGGCCCGCCTTCACGAAACGCGGATCGGTCGAGGAGGCCGGCGCGGGCGCGGTCGGCGTGGCCTCCGCCGGATCGCTCGGCGCCGCCTCGGTCGGATCAGCGCCCGGCGCGGTGGCCGCCGTCGTCCCGGCGGTCGGGCTCTCCTCGTCCCGGCCGAGCATCCAGTACGCCCCGGCGCCGCCGAGCAGCAGCACCGCCAGCACGACCACCACCACCAGCAGCGGGCCCTTGCCGCGCTTCGGCGGCGTCGGCTCGGCGTACTGCGGCTCCCCGCCGTACTGCGGCCCGGCGTAGGGGTCGGCCGGGTGACCCTGCCGCGGCGGGCCGGGGGACCACGCCGGCGCCGGGTCGTAGCGCTGCGTCGGCGGGCCGTACTGATCGGCCGGTGGGCCGTACCGGTCGGCGGGCCCGTACTGCTGGGCCGGCGGCCCGTACTGATCGGCGGGCGGGCCGTACGGTTGCGCGCCCGGCGGGCCGTACTGCGGGTCGTGACGCGGATCGGGCTGCGCGGCGTAGCGGGGATCGGGCTGCGGGGCGTAGCCGTCGTCGGGCCGTCCCCAGGGGTCGGGGGAGCCGCCGCCCGGTGGACCGAAGTTCGACATGAACGCCTCCTGCGTACGCCAGTGCTGAGAGGCCGGCCACCAACTGGGGACGCCGACGCCGTGGTCACCGTAGCGTGGACCCTCGATGAGCTCACGCCCCACGAGTGCGACGAACGCTGTCGATTCCGCGACGCCGCCGACACGCACCGCCCTGATCTGGACCGCACTCGTGCTGGTCTACCTGCTCTGGGGCTCGACGTACCTGGGCATCCGGGTCGCCGTCGAGTCCCTGCCGCCGCTCATCTCCGCGGCGATGCGGTTCGCCGGCGCGGCCGTGGTGCTCGCCGTGGTGCTGCGCCTGCGGCGCGGCCCCGGCGCGCTGCGGGTGCCCGTGCGCCGCGTCGGCTCCGCCGCGCTGATCGGCGTGCTGCTGCTCGCCGGCGGAAACGGACTGGTGGTGCTCGCCGAGTCGGGTCCGGCCGGCACCGCGGTTCCCTCGGGCGTGGCCGCGCTGCTGGTGGCCACCGTGCCGCTGCTGGTGGTGGTGCTGCGGACCGTGGGCGGGGACCGGCCCCGGCCGTGGACGTTCCTCGGGGTGGCGCTCGGGTTCGCCGGCCTCGTCGTGCTGGTGCTGCCCCGCGACGGCGTGGACGGCGTGCCGGTGGCCGGCGCGCTCACAGTGGTCGCGGCCGCCACCAGCTGGTCGGTCGGCTCGTACCTGTCCGGGCGGATCCGGATGCCCGCCGACCCGTTCGTGGCCACCGTCTACGAGATGCTGGCCGGCGCGGCGGTGCTCGCGCTCGTCGGCGTCGCCCGCGGCGAGCTGCGCGGATTCAGCTTCGCCGAGGTGACCGGGCGGTCCTGGGCGGCGCTGGCGTACCTGATGGTGGCCGGTTCGCTCGTCGCCTTCACCGCGTACGTCTGGCTGCTCGTGCACGCGCCGATCTCCCTGGTCTCCACGTACGCGTACGTGAACCCGGTGGTCGCGGTGGCGCTCGGCGCGCTGTTCGTCGCCGAGCCGATCACCTCGCAGGTGCTGCTGGGCGGTGCGATCATCGTGGTCGGCGTGGCGGTGGTGGTGAGCACCGAGCGACCCCGCCGGTCCCCGCCACCAGCCGTCGACGGGGCAGCCGGGGAACCCGCCGGGCGGTAGCGTCCCGCCCGTGTCGGCGCTGCTGGTGACAGGGGCCGCGCTGGTGGGCGCGTCGGCCGGGTGGGTGGCCGTACCGGTCGGCCGGTCGTTCGTCACAGTTCCCGCCGGCGACGCTCCGCGCCGGGGCGCGTTCGCGCTGGCCGGCGCCGTGGCGTTCGGCGGGCTCGCCGCCACCCGGGCCGCCGACCCGGCGCTGCCCGCGCTGCTGCTGGTCGCCGCCGTCGGGCTGGCGCTCGCGGTCACCGACGTGACAGCGCTGCGGCTGCCCGACCCGCTCGTCGGCATGGTCGCGCTCGGCGGCGGGCTCGGCCTCACCGCTGCCACGGCGGCGACCGGCGAACCGCGCCGCCTGGCCGTCGCGGTGGCCGGGGCCGCGCTCTCCTTCCTCGGGTACGCGCTGCTGGCGCTGCTGCCCCGCGCCCGGCTCGGCTTCGGCGACGTGAAGCTCGCCGCCGCGCTCGGGTTGCCGCTGGGCTGGCTCGGCTGGCCGGCGCTGCGCCTCGGGCTGCTCCTGCCGCACGTGCTCGCCGGAGTCGCGGTGCTCGTCCTGCTCGCCGCCGGCCGGGTACGCCGGGACACGCCGGTGCCGTTCGGCCCGGCGCTGCTCGGCGGCGCGTGGCTCGCCGCCGTCCTCAGCTGAGGCGTGCCCGGTCAGATCAGCCGGAGCTGGTGGTCCTTCGGGCGGCGGGGCTCGGTCGCGTCCAGGCGCTCGAACAACGCCGGGTCGATCACGTCGAGGAACGGCGACGGGCGGGTGTCGCGTTCCGCGCCGTGCCGGGCACGGCGGCCCGCGTGGCTGACGTAGAGCCGGTCCTGCGCCCGGGTCAGCCCGACGAAGAACAGCCGCCGCTCCTCGGCCACCGCGTCGTCGTCCGGCTCGCTTCCGGGCCAGCGCAGCGGCAGCAGCCCGTCCTCGGCCCCGACCAGGAACACCACCGGGAACTCCAGGCCCTTCGCGGCGTGCAGCGTCAGCAGCGTGACCGCCTCGGCGCGCGGGTCCAGCGCGTCCACCTCCGCGCCGGTGGCGAGCTGGTTGAGGAACAGTTCCAGGTCGTCGTCGCAGCGCCGGGCCAGCGGGGTGAGCAGGTCCACCGCCGTGCGGACGTCCTCGGGGCGTACCGCGCCGGAGCCGTCGAGCGTCGGCACCGCGAAGCGCTCGGCCAGGATCTGCCCGGCCTGGCGTACCCGGGCGGGGAGCGAACCGTCCAGACCGGCGTGGCGCAGCTCGCGGGCGATGGCCGGCACGCCGGGACGGTCCCGCAGCCGGTCGTGCGAGCGCTTCTGCACCGGGATGTTCGCCCGGGTCAGCGCGTCCACGATCGGCGCGGCCTGCGCGTCCGTGCGGTACAGCACCGCGATGTCGGAGAAGGACAGCGACGTGGTCCGCCCGTCGATCCGCCCCGAGTCCAGCGAGCGGTGGGACAGGCCACCGACCAGCTCGTCCACGGTACGGACCACGAAGTCGGCCTCGTCGTACGGCGAAGCCGCCGCGTACCGGCCGACCAGCGGCGCCTCCGGGTCGAGCCGGGCCGGGTCGAGGCGACGGCCCCGCACCAGCGACGACGGCGCGATGGCCTGCACCGCGGCGGCCAGGATCGGCGCCGAGGAGCGGTAGTTGCGGTTCAGCCGGACCAGCCGCGCGTCGGTGAAGTCCTGCGAGAAGCGCAGGAAGTAGCCCACGTCGGCGCCCCGGAACGAGTAGATCGCCTGGTCCGGGTCACCGATCGCGCAGAGGTTCCCGTCCGGCGGGCTGAGCAGCCGCAGCAGGTCGTACTGCACCGCGTCGACGTCCTGGTACTCGTCGACGAAAATCCACTTCCACCGCTCGCGGTACTCGCGGACCAGCTTCCGGTCCCCCTTGAGCAGCGACACCGGCAGCGTCAGCAGCTCGTCCAGGTCGACCAGGTCCCGCTTGCGCAGCAACGCCGCGTACCGCTCGTCGTCGTCACCGGCCTCCGCGCGCGCCGCCGCCCGGTCCGCGTCGTCGGCGATCCGGAAGTCCGCCGGCAGCCCCGCCGCCGCCGCGTTCTCCCGCAGCACGGTCAGGCCCAGCGAGTGGAACGTACCCACAGTGACGTCCTCGGCGACCGGGCCGAGCAGCCCGTCCAGCCGGTGCCGCAGCTCCTCGGCCGCCCGCCGGGTGAACGTGATCGCCAGGCACTGATCGGGGAAGACGTTCAACTCCGCGCACAGGTACGCGATCCGGTGGGTGAGCGTGCGGGTCTTCCCGGTGCCCGGACCGGCCACGATCAGCAGCGGACCACCGGGCGCCGACGCGGCCACCCGCTGCATCGCGTCCAGCCGGTCCAGCAGGCCGGTGCCGACCTCCTCCATCCCGGCGAGCATCGGCTCGAACGGCTCGTGCGGGGACGGCGGCGTCGCGATCGGAGGTGCGGGCGGCGGCGTCCGCTTCGGCTCCGGCCGGACCGCCGCCGGGCGCTTGGCCTTCGGCTTCGGCGCCGGCTCCGCGGGCCGCCGCTGCGCGGGCACCGGTACGTCGAACAGCGTCTCCTGCCCCGCCCCGGCACCCGGGCCGCCCAGTTCCGCCGGGTCGAACAGCGTGATCACGCCGTACTCCCCGTCGTAGCCCGGCACCCGGCGCACGTCGCCGCGGCGCAGCCGGCCGATGCCCTCCGCGAGCAGCTCGCCGCCGACCCGGCCGATCTCCTCCACCGGGGTACGGGTCAGGATCTCCAGCTCCGGGCCGAGCGCGGCGACCAGCTCGTTGAGCTTGCCCTCGACCTTCTTCGACCGCGCGCCGACCCGGTTCAGCTCGCCCAGGATCTCGGCCAGCGGCACCAGGTGGGTCACCTCGCGCGCGTGCGCCGGACGGTGCCCCTCCGGCCGGTCCGCCAGCTCCTCCACCCGGCTGAGTACGCCCACGGTGAGCGGCTTGCCGCACTCCGGGCAGCGTCCGCCCGCCTCACGGGTCCGCTGCGGCGGCCAGTTCACCCCGCACAACCGGTGCCCGTCGGCGTGGTACTTGCCCTCCTCCGGGAAGAACTCGACAGTTCCGGCGAGCCCGTCCCCGGTGCGCAGCGCCTCGCGGATCGCGAAGTAGTCACGGTCGGCGGTGAGGACCGTGGCCTCCCGGGCCAGAGCCGGCGGCGAGTGCGCGTCCGAGTTGGACACCAGCTGATAGCGGTCCAGGCTGCCGACCCGCCAGTTCATCTCCGGGTCGGACGACAGGCCGGTCTCCACCGCGAAGATGTGCTCGGCCAGATCCGCGTAGCAGTCGGCGATCGCGTCGAAGCCGGACTTCGAGCCGAGCGCGGAGAACCACGGCGTCCAGATGTGTGCCGGCACCAGATAGCCGTCCGGACTCGCCTCCAGCGTGATCTCCAGCAGGTCGCGGGAGTCCAGCCCGAGGATCGGCCGCCCGTCCGAGCCGAGGTTGCCGATCCGGCCCAACGCGGTGTTGAACCGGGCCACCGCGTCCAGGTCCGGCAGGTAGATCAGGTGGTGCACCTTCCGGGTGCGGTCGTCGCGCTTGTAGATCGTGGAGATCTCCACGCTCAGCATGAACCGGACCGGGTCCGCCTCCGCCTCACTGGCGAGCCGGGGCGGCAGCCGCCGGGCGACGTCCCGCTCCGCCTCGGGCGCGAGGCGGTACAGGCCCGGCTCGGCCGGGTGCAGCGTCTCGCGCAGGTGGTCGTACCAGGCGGGATGGGTGAAGTCGCCGGTGCCGAGCACGCCGATGCCCTTGCGCCGGGCCCACCAGGCCAGGTTCGGCAGGGTCAGGTCGCGGCTGCACGCACGCGAGTACTTCGAGTGGATGTGCAGGTCCGCCACGTACGGCGGGAGGCCACCGGAGGGTGCGGCGCTGAACGGAGGCACGCCGCATCCTGTCACGTCCGGTCCCCCGCCCGCCCGCCGCCACGCGAACGGGTGACCTGAGCAATGCGGTGCTGGACTCGGCGGCGGGTGCGCGCTATGGGGCGCGCAGCTCCACGAGCGTCACCTGGGGCGGCGCGCCCACCCGCACCGGCGGACCCCAGAAACCGGCGCCGTTCGTGACGTAGACCTTCGTGCCGTCGATCTCGCCGAGACCGGAGACCACCGGCTGTTCGAGCTTCACCGCCAGGTTGAACGGCACCATCTGGCCGCCGTGCGTGTGCCCGGAGAGCTGGAGGTCGACGCCGAACTTCGCCGCCTCCTGCGCGGCCACCGGCTGGTGCGCCAGCAGCACGACCGGCCGACTCGGGTCACGGTCGCCGAGCGCGGCGGCGTAGTCGGCGGGCGCGGCCACCCCGGTGCCGGCGGCGCTCACGTCGTTCACCCCGGCCAGGTCCAGCACGCCGCCCCGGGCCTGGATCTCCTGCCGCTCGTTCTGCAGCACGCGCAGGCCGAGCCGGTCCACTTCGCGGACCCACTCCTCCACGCCGGAGTAGTACTCGTGGTTGCCGGTGACGAAGAAGCTGCCGTAGCGGGACCGCAGGTCACGCAGCGGTTCGGCGGCCTCCCCCAGCTCGGCCACCGTGCCGTCGACCAGGTCACCGACCACGGCGACCAGGTCGGCGTCCATCCGGTTGATCATCGCGACGATCCGCTCGGTGTGCGCCCGGCCGCGCAGCGGCCCGAGGTGGATGTCGGAGACGGTGGCGATGCGCAGCCCGTCCATGCTCCGGGGCAGCTTGGCCAGCGGGATCTGCACCCGGTCGAGCTGCGGCGGACCGATGGCGGTGCGGACGCCGTACCCGGTGACGCCGGCGGCGGTGAGCCCGGCGAAGATCGCCGCCCCGCGCGCGAGCAGCAGCCGCCGGGAGGGGTCGTGGTCCGGCGCGAGGGCGCCGGCCGGCGGCGCGCCGGCGCTGTCGACCGGCGGTGGCGTCGCACCCTCCGCCGTCGCCGCGCCCACGAGTACGGGCTCGGGCTCCGGGCCGGTGGCGACCACCGAGCGGGCGCGGCGGCGCAGCACCAGCCGGGCCACTGCGGTCGGCACTTCGAGCACCAGCAGGATCACCAGCAGATAGAACATGAGCGCGACCCAGAGGTAGCCGGGCCAGGCCAGCCAGTACCAGCCGTTGCGGGTGCCCGCCAGAGTCACCGGTACGAGCACCGCCAGCGCCGCGATCGCCACCCCGCCGACCCGGCGCCACCGCCCCGGGCGCGTGGTGTCCCGGACCAGCCGCTTCCACAGGTAGAAGTGGATCAAGCCGATCACGAGCACGACGAAGCCCAGGAATGTCGCCATGGCCAGCACGTGTGCCCCCCTCAGCCGCCCGCGAAGGGCGGCAGCACGTCCACCGTCACCCCGGCCGGCAACAGCGCCCGTCGATCATGACAGGCCACGCCGTCGACCAGGAAACTCGCCGCCTTCAGCACCACCGCGAGGCGTTCGCCGTGGCGGGCGGCCAGGTCATCGAGGAGTTCGTCCAGGGACCGGCCGGCGGATGCGGTCTCCTCGGAGAGTCCGGCCGCCGCTCGGGCGCCGGCGAAGTAGCGGACGGTCAGCTCCACCCTCAGCCTCCGATCGCGGACATCGAACGCGCGGGCTGGAGGAACGTCGGATCGTCGATGCCGTGACCGGCCCGCTTGGCCCACATCGCGGCGCGCCAGCGCCGGGCCAGCTCCTCGTCGTCCGCGCCGTCGCGCAACGCGCCGCGCAGGTCCGACTCCTCGGTGGCGAACAGGCAGTTGCGCACCTGGCCGTCGGCGGTGAGCCGGGTGCGGTCGCAGTCGCCGCAGAACGGCCGGGTCACGCTGGCGATCACCCCGACCCGGGCCGGCCCGCCGTCGACCAGCCACGTCTCGGCCGGTGCCGCGCCCCGCTCGGAAGGGTCCGGCGTCAACGCGAACGCGGCCTTCAGGGAGGCCAGGATCTCGTCGGCGGTGACCATGGTCGAGCGGTCCCAGCCGTGCTGCGCGTCGAGCGGCATCTGCTCGATGAACCGCAGCTCGTAGCCGTGCGCGAGCGCGAACCGGAGCAGCGCGGGCGCCTCGTCGTCGTTCGTGCCCCGCATGAGCACCGAGTTGACCTTCACCGGGGTCAGCCCGGCTTCGGCGGCCCCGGCCAGCCCGGCGAGCACGTCGGCGAGCCGGTCGCGCCGGGTCAGCGCGGTGAACCGGTCGCGGTCCAACGTGTCGAGCGAGACGTTGACGCGGTCCAGCCCGGCGTCGCGCAGCGCCGACGCCATGCGGGCCAGGCCGATGCCGTTCGTGGTCAGCGAGATGCGCGGCCGGGGCGTGAGCGCGGCGACCGCCGCCACGATGCCGGGCAGGCCGGGCCGGATGAGCGGCTCACCGCCGGTGAAGCGCACCTCGGTGATGCCGAGCCGGGTCACCGCGACACCCACCAGCCGGACGATCTCGTCGTCGGTGAGCAGCTGCGGACCGGACAGCCAGGGCAGGCCCTCGGCCGGCATGCAGTAGGTGCAGCGCAGGTTGCACTTGTCGGTCAGCGAGACCCGCAGGTCCCGGGCGACGCGGCCGTACCGGTCGGCGAGGACGCCGTCGGTCGTCGTCCGGGGGGCGCTCATCCGTCGACCGTAGCGCGGTCGAGGCCCCGGAGGGCGGCCCGGGCGGTGGCGGCCACCGCGTCCGCGTACGCCGCGCCGAAGATCGCGGTGTGCACGAGCAGCAGGTGCAGCTGATGCAGCGGCACCCGTTCCCGCCAGCCGTCGGCCAGCGGCCACGCCTCCCGGTAGGCGGCCAGGACGCGGTCCAGGTGAGGCGGGCCGCCGAAGAGGGCGAGCTGCGCCAGGTCGGTCTCGCGGTGCCCACCGTGCGCGGCCGGGTCGACCAGCCAGACCCGGTCGTCGGCGCCCCAGAGCAGGTTGCCGGGCCAGAGATCGCCGTGCACCCGGGCCGGCGGCTCGTCACCGCCGAACTCGCCGATCCGGGCGACGACCTGCTCGACCAGCGCCGCCCCGGAACCGTCGAGCGCGCCGCCGTCGACCGAACTGCGTAGGTAGGGCAGAAGGCGGCGCCGGGCGAACCAGTCCGGCCAGGGACCGGGATCGGGCGTGTTGTCCTGCGGCAGCGCACCGATGAACCCGGCCCAGTCCGCGCCGAACGCGGGCGCCCCGGCCCGGTGCAGCCCGGCCAGGTCACGCCCGAACGCCTCCGCGGCCTCCGGCGTCGGCTCGCCCGGCTCCACCCAGTCGAGCGCGAGCAGATCGGGCAACGCCACGACCACCTCCGGCACCGGCACCGAACCCGCCTCGCGCAGCCAGCGCAGCCCGGCCGCCTCGGCAGCGAAGAAGCCCTCCGGCAGTGGACGCGCCGCCCGCTCCGGCCACGTCTTGGCGAACACCGAGTGCCCGTCGTCCAGCGTGAGCCGGGAAGCGGCGCAGATGTCGCCGCCGGAGACCGGGGTCTCCCGGATCCGCTGGTGGGTCAGGAAGGTCGGCAGGTGCTCCGGGTGTGCCCGCAGGTACGCCAGGTCCATGAGCGCAAGGTAGCGGGTACCCCGGACAACCGTGGGGCAAGCGACGCCACGGATCGCCGTTGACCTGGACCGATACGCTCCGTATCTGTGGACGGACCGCGTGTCGTCCACAGGGGCGGACGCGGTGGCACTCCACCGCCCACGCTCCCGGCATGAACTCCACCGAGCAACCCCGCCTCTCCGTCCGCACGCCCGCCGACATGGTCACGGCCGTGCCCTACCTGCTCGGCTTCCACCCGGCCGACAGCGTCGTGGTGGTCGCGGTACGCGGCCGGCGCGTCGTCTTCGCCGCCCGGGGAGACCTGCCCACACCCGGCGCCGACCCCGGCCCGGCGGCCCGGCACCTGGCACACGTGGTGGCCCGGCAGGACGCCGACGCCGCCACAGTCGTCGGCTACGGTCCGGCCGCCCGGGTGACCGGTGCCGTGGACGCGATCGGCGACGCGCTGACCGCTGCCGGCCTGGTCGTGCTCGACGCCCTGCGGGTCACCGACGGCCGCTGGTGGTCGTACCTGTGCGCCGAGCCGTCCTGCTGCCCGCCCGAGGGCACCCCGTACGACCCGGCCGCCAGCCAGGTCAGCGCCGCCGCCGTGTTCGCCGGCCAGGTCGCCCTGCCCGACCGGGCCGCGCTGGCCGCGCAGGTGTCCCCGCTCGACGGGCCGGTACGCCTCGCCATGCGCCGGGCCACCGGCCGGGCCCGTCTGCGCCTGGCCGCGCTCACCGGCGGGACGCCCGCGCAGTCCGGCCGGGGCCCGGAGGCCGGCAGTTCCGTGCCGGGGGACGGTGATGTGCGGGCCGACGGTGGAGGTCCGGAGGATTCACCACGCGCGGTGCGGAGCGCGGGCACGGCGGCGGTGCGGGCCGCGTTCCGCAGGCAGCGGCGTGGCGAGCGGCTCGACGACGACGAGGTGGCCTGGCTGACCGTCCTGCTCACCCACATCCCGGTACGCGATCACGCCTGGTCCCGGACCGACGGCCGGGACGCCGACATCAGCCTCTGGACCGACGTGACGCGGCGCGCCGAGCCGGACCTGATCGCCGCGCCGGGCTGCCTGCTCGCGTTCTCCGCCTGGCGCTCCGGACACGGGGCGCTGGCGGCCGTCGCCCTGGAACGGGTGCTGTCCGCCCACCCCGGCTATTCGCTCGCGCTGCTGCTCGACGAGGCGCTTCGGCGCGGGGTGGCCCCGTCCGAGCTGGACGGCTGGCCCGGTTCCGACGGAGGCCCGGTGCTGCGCCGTCGCCGTCGCCGTCCACGGCGCTGAGCCGTCAGCCGCCGATCCGGGCCGCCCCGGTGTAGACGTTCATGGTCGGCCCGCGCAGGAAGCCGACAAGCGTCATCCCGGCCTCCTCGGCCAGCTCGACGGCGAGCGTGCTGGGCGCGGACACCGCGGCGAGCAGCGGCACGCCCGCCATCCACGCTTTCTGGGTGAGTTCGAAACTGGCCCGCCCGGAGACCAGCAGCACGTGCCCGGCCAGCGGCAACCGCCCCTCCCGGGCGGCCCAGCCGATCACCTTGTCCACCGCGTTGTGCCGCCCGACGTCCTCCCGCAGCACCACCATCTCCCCGTCGGCGGTGAAGAGGCCGGCCGCGTGCAGGCCGCCGGTGCGGTCGAAGGCGCGCTGCGCGGCCCGCAGCCGGTCCGGCAGCGCGGCCAGCAACTCGGCGGTGACCACCAGCGGGTCGTCCCGCACGGCGAACCGCGAACGGGTACGCACCGACTCGATGCTCGCCTTGCCGCACACGCCGCACGAACTGGTGGTGTAGAAGTTGCGCGACGGATCGGTGACCGGCTCCGGAACACCGGGGGTGAGCGCCACGTCGACCACGTTGTAGGTGTTCGGGGTCTCCGCACCGGCGCAGAGCTGTGCGGTGTGCACGTCCTCGGCCGACCGGATCAGTCCTTCGGTGAGCAGGAAGCCGATCGCCAGGTCCAGATCGTCGCCGGGCGTACGCATAGTCACCGCGAGCGGTCGACGCCGACCCGGCCCGGCCGCGCCCACGCGGATCTCCAGTGGCTCCTCCGCGGCCAGGGTGTCCTGGCGGCGGATCCGGCCCCGGCCCTCGCCCGTCGCGTCGAGGTCGATCCGCAGCACGCTCCGCCGGTCTGTCGCCCGTCCCATCCCGCCATCCTCCCCGGCCCCTCCACTGCCCGCACCCCACCCCCACTCCTTCACGTGCCCCGCCGGCCCAGCCGATCATGATCGACACCAGATCGCCGAAGTGGCGGTATCGGACGGCCCCGGATGCCGCCACTTCGGCGAGATGGAGTTGATCAACGTCGGAAAACCGCCAGCGAAGCCGGGCACGGGCCCGGGCCTCGTGCCCGAGCCGGGATTCGACGGTCGTGGCCGTGGATAGGGTGAGGCGGTGACGGGGTACGCGGCGGTGGTCCTTGCCGGTGGCGCGGCCCGGCGGATGGGCGGCGTCGACAAACCGGCCCGTCCGGTCGGCGGCCGGCCGATGCTGCACCGGGTACTGGCCGCGGTGGCCGACGCGGACCAGCGGATCGTGGTCGGCCCGTCCGGTCCGGTGCCCGACGGCGTCCGGACGACACGTGAGGAGCCACCCGGTGGCGGGCCGGTGGCCGCCATTGCGGCCGGGCTGGCGCTGCTCGACCCGGGTACGACAACAGTCGCCCTGCTCGCCGCCGATCTCCCGCTGCTCACCGCCGCCGCCGTGACCGAGCTGCGGCACGCGCTCGACACCCCGGCCGCCGAACGGGAACGCGACCTGGCCGCCGAGCGGGAACACGATCGGGCCGCCGAGCGGGAACACGATCGGGCCGCCGAGCGGGAACGCGAACCGGCCGCCGAGCGGGCATCAACGCTCCCCCCGCGCGGACCGACCGTCGCCCTCGCCTGTTACGTGGACGGCGACGGCCGCCGCCAGCAGCTCTGCGCGGTGTGGCGGTTACCGGCCCTGCGGGCCGCCCTCGACCGGCTCGCCGCGACGCGGGGCGGCACCCTCGACGGGGCGCCGGTACGCGGACTGCTGACCGGTGTCGCCGTACGCGAGGTGTCGTGGTCCGGCTCGGGTCCTCCGCCCTGGTTCGACTGCGACACTGACGAGGACGTACGCCGGGCGGAGGAGTGGTCGAGATGACGGTGCTGGACGACTGGGTCACGGCGGTCTGCGCCGAGCTGGACCTGGACCCGGCCGGGGTGCCGGTGCCGACAGTGCTGGACGTGGCCCGGGACGTGGCGCATCAGGTGGTCCGGCCGGGGGCGCCGGTCACCGCGTACCTGTTGGGGGTGGCGGTGGGGCGCGGGGCGGACCCGGCGGCGGCGGCCGAGCGGCTCAGCGCGCTGGCCGGCTCGTGGCCGGTGGATCTGGGTGGGTCCACGCCCGCGGAATAGCGCCTTGCGCGTGATTCGGTCGCCGCCGCGCGTGGGTAGGGTGGCGGGGACGGACGGAGGCGATCATGACGGCAGACCACCCCTCGGCGCCGGTCGACAAGCCTGCCGGCAGCACGCCGGAACACCACGCCACCGGCAGCGCGCCGGAGCATCACGAGTCGATCCTGCTCGACGAGCCGACCACCGCCGATCTGCGGGCCAAGGTCACCGAGGCCTGGCGTGAGTTCGCGCGGGCGCTCGCCGAGCGGCTACGCGCACTGCCCGCCGGTGGTCACCTGGAGGTGACACTCGATCCGACCGCCTCCGGCACCGGGGACGCCGTCTACTCGGTGAGCGTGGACGCGGGCGAGGAGGGTCGCCTCTCGGCCCGGGCGGTAGGCAACGCCACGCTGCCCCAGGGCTACCGGTTGGACCGGGCGGCGGTGGCCGACATGGTGGCGCTCGGCTGGTCGCCGCCGGGCGTGGTGCCGGGTTCCGGTGAGCAGTTCGGGCTGGACTGCGGCACCGACGAGGCGACCCGGCTGGCCGCCGTGCTGTCCCGGACGCTGCGTGACGTCTACGGCGCCCCGCATCCCGCCTTCCTCGTTTACCTGGTGCACGACACCGAGGGTGAGCCGTTGCCGGTGGAGCCGCTCGGTACGGCCCGCAGCGAGTTCGGCCCGGACCGCGACGTCGAGGCCGACCTGGACGAGGCGTTGGCCGCGGCGGCGGCCGCGCAGTCCGGCGAGAACGACGTGCTGGCCCTGGAGGAGCGGGTCCGCACCGTCGTGTCGACCATGCTGAAGTCCGCGTCCGACCAGCTTCAGGTCGACTCCGACGGTGACATCAACATCCGGGCCGGCTCGGCCATGGTGTTCGTCCGGGTGCGCGACAACCCGCCGCTCGTGGACGTCTTCTCGCCGGTGCTGACCGAGGTCGAGCCGACCGAGCGCCTGTACGTGAAGCTGTCCGAGTTGACCAACCGGATGCCGATCGGGCGGCTCTACTGCGCCGACGACACGGTGTGGGCCTCGATTCCGGTGTTCGGCCGCAACTTCCAGCCCACCCACCTGATGCTCGCGGTGCAGGTGATGACCGGTCTCGCGGACGAGCTGGACGACCGTCTGCACGGCGAGTTCGGCGGCAAGCGCTTCTTCGGCGAGGGGGACAAGCCGGCGCGGGCCGAGGAGCACCGCACCGGCATGTACCTCTGAGCCGGGTCAGCGCACGTCGAGCAGGGTCTTGCCGACGGTCTGCCGGGCCTCGATCGCGGCGTGCGCGTCGGCGGCCCGGTCCAGCGGGAAGCGCTGCCCGATCTGCGGTCGCAGCCGGCCGGCGGCGCCCTCGGCGAGCGCCGCCTCGGTGAGGGCGCGCAGTTCGTCCGGGCCGGGCCGTGGGCTCAGCAGCGTGACGCCGCGTGCGGTGGCCGCCTCGGCCGGGATGTCCGCCCAGGCGCCGCCGGCGAGCCCGAAGCTGAGCATCCGCCCGCCCGGGTCGAGCAGGTCGAACGCCTCCCGGGCGAGCGGTCCGCCCACGCCGTCGAACACCACGTCGACCGCGCCGACGGCGTCCCGGACCCGGCCGGTCCAGCCGGGCTGCCGGTAGTCGACTGCCAGGTCGAAGCCGGCCGCGCGGAGCCCGGCCACCTTCGCCGGGCCGCCGGCGGCGGCCACCACCGTCGCCCCGGACGCCGCCGCCAACTGCGTGAGCAGCGACCCGACGCCGCCGGCCGCCGCCTCCACCAGGACCCGGTCGCCGCGCCGCAGCCCGGCCGCCCGGGCCAGCATCAGGGCGGTCCGGCCGTCGGCCATCAGCGCCACCGCCGCGTCCAGGGCCAACCCCGGGGGTACGGGGACAGGGGCGCTCCGGTCGACCACGACGCGCTCGGCGTACCCGCCGGTGCCGCCGGTGGCGGTGACCACGACGCGCCCGGCGAGCGCCGGATCGACGCCGGGTCCGAGTTCGGTGATCGTCCCGCCGACGCCGTTGCCGGGGATCAGTGGCAGTTCGGCGTCGAACGGCCCGAAGCCGGTGGCCCGGAACATCGTCTCGACGAACGTGATGTTCGCGTGTGCCACGTCGACGAGCACCTGGCCCGGTCCGGGTGCCGGATCGGGTGCCGTCCCGGGCACGAGCACCTCCGGTCCGCCGAACTCCCGCAGCCACACCGCACGCATACCGCCCCCTCGCTTCGAGCCGGTCACCAGTGCACGACATGAAGCGAGGTTGAGGTCAAGGCGTGGACGGTCCGACGCCGGGGGACTCGACCAGCCGGGAGAGCACGATGGTGCTGCGGGACGAGGTGACGAACGATTCGGCGCGCAGCCGCTCCAGCGCCTCCTCCAGGTGCGAGATGTCCGCGGCGCGCAGGTGCACGAGCGCGTCGGCCTCGCCGGAGACGGTGTACGCGCCGACCACTTCGGGGTGCCGTCGGGCGGCGGCGCCGATCTGTGCCGGGGTGGTCCGGCCGGCGCAGAACAGCTCGACGAACGCCTCGGTGGTCCAGCCGACAGCGGCCGGGTCGACGACGGCGGTGAATCCCCGGATCACCCCGGCGGACCGGAGTCGGTCGACCCGTCGCTTGACGGCGGGGGCGGAGAGTGACACCCGGGTGCCGATGTCCGCGTACGAGGCGCGGGCGTCAGCCACGAGCAACGCAATGATTCGCTGGTCTACCGCGTCTATCTGCAATGTTCTGCTCCCGGGAAGCAATGCTTGTGGCTGTTACCAAAGTTGTACCGTACCTACTCTTGGTGACCGTGAACCAGCAGCGAGTCTCGCGAAAGCGGACATATCTCATGTGCTCGCCCGAGCACTTCACGGTCGAGTACGCGATCAACCCGTGGATGGACGTGACCACGGCGGTCGACGCCGACCTGGCGGTCAAGCAGTGGGACCGGCTGCGGGAGACGCTCGTCGGGCTCGGCCACGACGTGCACCTGCTCACGCCCGAGGCGGGGCTGCCGGACATGGTCTACGCGGCGAACGGCGCGTTCGTGGTCGACGGCACCGTCTACGGGGCCCGGTTCAAGCACGAGCAGCGGACCGCCGAGGCCGCCGCGCACCGGGCGTTCTACGAGGAGCAGGGCTGGCGGTTCATCGCCCCGAACGAGACCAACGAGGGCGAGGGCGACTTCGCGTACCTGCCGGAGGCCCACGGCGGCCTGATCCTCGCCGGGCACGGCTTCCGGACCGAACCGGCCGCGCACGCCGAGGCGCAGGAGGCGCTCGGCCGCCCGGTGGTCTCGCTGCGCCTGATCGACCCGCGCTTCTACCACCTGGACGTGGCGCTCGCCTCGATCGACGACGAGAACATCGTCTACTACCCGGGCGCCTTCTCCGCCGCCAGCCAGAAGGTGCTGGCCCAGCTGTTCCCGGACGCGATCGTCGCCGACGACGAGGACGCGCTGGCGTTCGGCCTGAACCTGGTCAGCGACGGGCTCAACGTGGTGCTGAACAACGAGGCGACGCGGCTGGCCGGCAAGTTGAAGGCGGCCGGCTACCACCCGGTCCCGGTGGAGCTGTCCGAGCTGAAGAAGGGCGGTGGCAGCGTGAAGTGCTGCATCGCCGAACTGCGGCACTGAGCCACGCCTCGCGCGAAGGGCGGCCTCCCGGTGGGGAGACCGCCCTTCGTCGCGTACGGGGGCCGGTCAGCCGAGCGTGGCCAGCTCGTTGATCACGATGTTGGACAGCAGCCGGCCGTCGGTCTGCACCCGGCGCAGGTACCACTTCTGCTGCGGGGTACGGGTCTGGTTGAACTGCCAGGGGCCGCGCGGGCTGTCCACCTGGCCGACCTTGCCGAGCGCCAGGTTGACCTGCTGCGGGGACGGGTTCGCCCCGGCCAGCCGGATCGCCTTGTCCAGCACCAGCGCGGCGTCGTAGGAGGCCATCGCGTACGTGGTCGGCGCGGAGTTGAACGTCTTCCGGTACGCCGAGGCGAAGATCCGGTTCGCGGTGTTGTTGAGATCGGCCGAGTAGTTGAGCGCGGTCTCGATGCCGTTCGCCTCGATCAGCTTGCGGTCGCGGCCCTTCTCGCCGTCGTCGAGCTGGTCCAGCGCGGTGCCCTCGGTGAGGAACCCGGGGGCGTAGATCGGCCCCCGGTAGCCCAGGGCGTAGAGCTGCTTGACGAACTGGACGGCCTGGGCGCCCGAGTAGTGGCAGAAGACCGCGTCCGGCTTCCGCTCCAGCGCCTTGCGGATCGGCCCGGCGTAGAGATTCCGCGAGGGGTTGTCGGAGTCGTCGGTGTAGATCGGGTCCTCGGTGAGCCGGCGACCCCGCTCGTACGCGCGCCGCAGCCCTTCGACGACGTCCTGGCTGCCCTGGCCGCGGGTGCCGAAGATGGCGATGCGGCTCGACGCGTCGAGCTTCTGGCGCAGGTACTCCCCGAGCGCCTCGCCCGGCTCGGTCAGCACGTACGACGTGCGCCAGATGTAGACGACGCCCTGCAGCGTCGAGGGGGAGGCGTTGGAGCCGATCAGCGGCACCCGGGCCTGCTCGACCGAGTCCTTGATGCCGGTCATCACGGTGGGGCTGACCACGCCGGTGAGCGCGAGCACGCCCTCCTTGATCAGCCGCTCCACGGCGGCCTTGCCGCTGGCGGCGGTGGAGCCCTCCTCGGCCGGCACCAGCGTGACCGGATGGCCGGCGATCTGCTGGCCGCGCAGGCGGAGGTAGAGCTGGAAGCCGTTGGTGATCTCGTCGCCGATGGCCTTGTTCGCCCCGCTGCCGGGCACGATCAGCCCGATCTTGATCGGGCTGCCGGATCCGGCCTGCTCCCCGGTGTCGTCCTCCCCGGAGCCGCAACCCGCCGCCAGTCCGGTGGTGCCCAGCGCGGCCAGCAGTTGCAGAGCCCGCCTGCGGTTCATCTGTGCCACCGATTTCCTTCCCGACGGGGTGGCCATGGTGCACACCCCTTCGGCGTTCTACCTGGTCGGCGACGCTGCGTCAATGCCCGGAAGATCATCGTGAAGCGACCGCAACGCCTGTGTCACCCGGGGCCAGGCGGCCGCCTCCGGGTCGATCAGCCCGAAATGCTCGCATTCAGGCAGCTCAATCAAGGTGGAAGTGCCGCCGGCAGCCCGGTCGGCGGCCACCCAGGATCGGCTGATCGAGGTGGGAACCTGAAGATCCTGCTCGCCATGCACGACTACGGTCCGTGTTCGCATGGGTACGAAATTCGACGGATCCGCGTCCGCGTACCGGTCCGGCACGTCCTCCGGGGAGCCGCCGAGCAGCGCGGCCACCGCCCCGCCGTCCAGGTCCAGCCGGTACGCCTGCGCGAGGTCGGCCACCGGGGCCAGCGCGACCACCCCGGCGACCGTCTCCGGGGCGCGCGCGGCCACGTACAGGGCCAGGTGCCCGCCCGCGGAATGGCCGATCAGGATCGGCGGTACGGGCGCCACCCGGCCGGGCAGCGCGGCGGCGGCCAGACCGGGCAGGGCGGCGACCCCGGTGCGGACGTCGGTGAGGGTGTGCGGCCAGCCGCCGCCGGGCTGGCCGGTCCGGCGGTACTCGATCTGCGCGACCGGGTGGCCGAGCGCGGCCAGCGCCGCCGCCATCGGGCCGGTGTGGGCCCTGTCGTACTCGGCCCGCCAGAAACCGCCGTGCACCACGACCACGAGCGGCCGGGCCGGCCCGTCGCCGGCGGGCCGGCGCAGGTCGGCGAGCTGGTCCGGGTGGTCGCCGTAGGCGACTGTGGCGTCCGGCGGCGGAGACGGGCGGGTCAGCACCTCGCGTGGGTCGGAGAGCATGCGGCGACGGTAGCTCCCTCCGGTCCGGCCGCGTGCACATGGTCGGCGTGGGTAAAGATGGGTGCCATGACCGAAGCGCATTCCGGACGGGACGACGAGCAGGGCAACGATGGCATCCCCGGCACCGTGGTGGTGGTCGGGCCGGACGGCCGCCCGGTCGGCACGGTGCAGACCGACGAGGAGGGCAAGGGCGAGGACCCGACCCGCCTGGTCGAGCAGCCGGCCAAGGTGATGCGGATCGGCAGCATGATCAAGCAGCTGCTGGAGGAGGTGAAGGCGGCGCCGCTGGACGACGCCAGCCGGAACCGGATGCGGGAGATCCACGAGCGCTCGATCGTCGAGCTGAAGGAGGGCCTCGCGCCCGAGTTGCGCGAGGAGCTGGAGCGGCTCTCGCTGCCGTTCACCGAGCGGCAGACGCCGAGCGAGGGCGAGCTGCGGATCGCGCACGCCCAGCTCGTGGGCTGGCTGGAGGGCCTGTTCCACGGCATCCAGGCCGCGCTGGTGGCCCAGCAGATGGCCGCCCGTGTCCAGCTGGAGCAGATGCGCTCGGGCCGTCAGGCGCTGCCCAGCGGCCCCGGCGGCGTGATCCCGGGCATGCCCGGGATGCCCGGCGCCGGCGAGGGCCACGCGCCCGGCCAGTACCTGTGACCCGCCGGCCGGGGCGCGTCACGCGCCCCGGCCGCTCAGTCCAGCTCGAAGACCTTCTCCAGGTACGCCGCCACGCCGTCCTCGGTGTTCGGCCCGGTGACCTCGTGCGCGATCTCCCGTACCGCCGGGTGGGCGTTGGCGACCGCCACCGCGCGTCCGGCCCAGGCCAGCATCGGCACGTCGTTGGGCATGTCGCCGAAGGCCAGTACGTCCCGCTCGCCGACGCCCAGCCGTTCCGCGTACCAGGCCAGGCCGGCCGCCTTCGTCACGCCGGCGGCCGAGATCTCGATCAGCCCGCTGTACGACGAGTGGGTCGCCTCGGCCAGCCCCTCCAACGCGCCCGCCACCACCTGCACGAAGACGTCCGGGTCCTGCTCACCGGCGCGCGCCAGTAGCTTCACCGCGGGTGCGGCCAGCAGTTCCTCCGGCGACTCGACGGCCCGGATGGCGTCGAGGTCGGCGTCCCAGCGCAGCGGGTAGTGCGCCTCGTGCCGCATCTGCCGGCTGTCCACGATCTCCACCGCGAGACTGACCCCGGGCACCTCGGCCCGTAGTCGCCGGGCCACCTCCGCCAGCAGCTCCGGGGCGAGCGGGTCGGCCCGCAGCACCTGGTCGGTGACCGGGTCGTACACCACCGCGCCGTTCGCGCAGATCGCCGGCAGCGGCGCGGCGAGCTGCTCGTACACCATTTGCAGCCAGCGGATCGGACGGCCGGTGACCAGGACCACCGGCGTGCCGGCGGCGGCGATGCGGGCCAGCACGCCGGCGGTACGCGGGCTGAGCGTCCGGTCGTCGCGCAGCAGCGTGCCGTCGATGTCGGAGGCGACGAGCCGAGGTGGATCTTCCATCACCGGGACAGTAGTCGGTCCAGGTAGACGGCCACCCCGTCGTCGTCGTTGCGCAAGGTGATCTCGTCCGCGGCGGCGCGTACCTCCGGGTGGGCGTTCGCCACCGCCACCCGCGCCCACCCGGCCCAGTCGAACATCGGCAGGTCGTTCGGCTGGTCGCCGAAGACCAGCACGTCGGCCGGGTCGACGCCGAGCCGCTCGGCGATCACGCTCAGGCCGCTGGCCTTGTCGGTGCGGGGCGGGCAGATCTCGATGAAGCCGAGCCCGGCCTGGGTGAGCGTGGCCACCTCCGGCGGCACGATCGCCCGGGCGGCGGCCAGCAGCTCGTCCACGTGGTGGTCGGCGGTACGCGCGAACGCCTTGATCACGTCGCAGGACAGGCACTCCATCCGGCTGCGCGCCTCGAACCGGTCCGGGTAGGGCCAGCTCGGGTGGTAGTCGCCCCACAGCGGCGCGTCGTGCTCGTCCGACGCCTCGACCATCACGGTGAGCGGGCCGACCGCCGCCTCCAGGTCGGTGAGGATCCGGGCCAGCACCTCGCCGGGCAGCCGCTCGTCGCGCAGCACCAGCGGCCCGTCGGGGTCGCTCTGGTCCACCACCCGGCCGCCACCGGCCATCACCAGGAAGTCGGCGGCCCGGATGTCGTTACGGGTCAGCTCGGTCAGGCGCGGTCCGCGGCCGGTCGCGCCGACCACCGGAATCCCGGCGGACCGCACCCGGTCCAGCACCCGGTGGGTGTACGCGGAGACGGTCTCGTCGCTGCGGACGAGCGTGCCGTCGAGGTCGGTGGCGATCAGCTTGGGCAGTCCCGGGCGGGTCATGGTTCCTCCTTCGCCCGCGCCGTCACGCCGGCCGACCAGGTCTTCGGTGCCGCGACCACGGGACGGCGGGCAGCAACCGTATCTCGCGGAACGGGCGGCAACCACGGCTTTCCGGCGAATCGGAGGCGAAGCCGCGGTGGCCGACGTATGCGGCGTCAGCGGGACCGGTCGGGGTCCGCGAACGGCACCGCGGGCTGCACCGTCAGGTCCGCGGGGGCCGGCGGCAGGTCGTCCGTGGCGGCGCGCCCCCGCCAGGCGGGCCGGTCGTCCGGGTGGTCGTGGTCCGGTTCCTCGTCGGCGGGCGTGTCCCCGGCGCTCCGGCCGGCCAGGTGCAGCGCGGCGGCCAGCAGCGCCACGGCGAGGAACGCGGTGACCAGGCCGCGCCCGTGCTCCACGTCGAGGCGCTGGTCCCCGACGAAGAACAGGATGCGCCGGGCCAGCTGCTCGAGGGAGGCGGCGGTCGCGACCAGCACGCCGAGCACGCCCGCCGACAGGCCCAGCCCGGCGAGCGCGGCGTGCCGACGGACCGCCGGGGCGCCGCGCAGCGCCAGAGCCAGCGCCACGGACAGCCCGAGCAGGCCCACCAGGTACGCCACCCCGAACCCGCCGATCTCGGAGATGCCACTGGTCAGCCGGGTGGGCGCGTCGTCGTCCCGGGCCTCGGCCGGCACCGTGATGATCAGCCACTCGCCGATCAGCGAGGCGACAGCGGCCACCGTGGCGAGCCCGGCGAGCACTGTCGGCAGGCGGCGGTCCCGGCCCAGGGCGGCGAGCGAGCGTCCGGCCCGGCCGGGGGACTCCGGCTCGGCGTCACCCCACTCGACGACAGTGGTGTCGTCGTCCCGCACGGGGATTCGCTTCTCCTGGCGGGGGACGGGGAGATCCTGTGACATGGCCACCCTTCCCGTACGCGGGCCTGCGTCGAATCATGGCACAGCACACACCCGACGGCCCGGATCGTGGTCCACAGGTGCGGTGCGACGCGGCCCGCTTTCGCGTAGCGTCGTGCCATGCCTATCCGTACCGCATCCGCTCGCTGGCAGGGCAACCTCACCGAGGGGTCCGGCACCGTCCGCACCGGCAAGGGCGGCCTGTCCGGCAACTACTCCTTCAAGTCGCGCTTCGAGGAGGGCGAGGGCACCAACCCCGAGGAGCTGATCGGCGCCGCGCACGCCGGCTGCTTCTCGATGGCGCTGTCCAAGCAGCTCGCCGACGCCGGCGCCCAGGAAACGGCGGTGGAGACCACCGCCAAGGTGCACTTCGACAAGACCGACGCCGGCATGACAGTCACCCGGATCGACCTGGAGACCGTCGGTCAGGTTCCGGGCATCGACCAGGCCGAGTTCACCAAGCTGGCCGAGGCGGCCAAGGAGAACTGCCCGATCTCCCGGCTGCTGTCGCCGGGCGCGCAGATCACGCTGAACGCCCGCCTGGCCTGACCATCACGTACGGCACGGCGGGGGTGTCCTGCGGGCCGCCCTCGCCGTGTGACGTGCCGATTCTGGGGGAGTGACCGGGCCGCGTGGCCGTGGAGATGAGCCGGGACCGGTTCGAGGAACTGGTCGGCGAGGCACTCGACGAGGTGCCCGAGGAGCTGCTCGGGCTCATGAGCAACGTGGTCATCCTGGTGGAGGACGACCCGCCGCCGGGCGAGGACCTGCTCGGCCTGTACGAGGGGCACGCGCTCACCGATCGCGGCTGGGACTACTCCGGCGTGCTGCCCGACCGCATCCTGATCTACCGCAATCCGATCCTGGCGATCTGCGACACCGACGACGACGTCGTCGAGGAGGTCGCGGTGACCGTGGTGCACGAGATCGCCCACCATTTCGGCATCGACGACGAGCGTCTGCACGCCCTGGGCTGGGGCTGACCGGGTCCCCGCCCGGCTGATTCCGGCGGTTGCGCCGGTCCCCTAACCTCCGTGGTCAGGCACATTCTGACCCAGGAGGAAAACCCATGCGCAGCGCGCTGTTCTCCGCGGAGAACCTTGAGAAGGAGTCCCAGCAGCCGGGCATGCGGTTGCAGAACTCCAAGATGCTGAAGATCGAGCTGAACGGCGAGGCGATGGCCCGCGTCGGCTCGATGGTCGCCTACCAGGGCCAGGTGCAGTTCCAGGCCCTGGGCTCCGGCGGCATCGGCAAGTTCATCAAGCAGCGCCTCACCGGTGAGGGCGTGCCGCTGATGAAGGTCTCCGGGCGCGGCGACGTGTTCCTCGCCGACTTCGCCAAGGACGTGCACGTCATCGACCTGGAGCCGGGCGACGCGCTGTCCATCAACGGCTCCAGCGTGCTGGCCTTCGACTCGACCCTGCAGTACGACATCAAGATGGTCGGCGGCGCCGGTTTCGCGTCCTCCTCCGGCCTGTTCAACTGCGTGTTCACCGGGCACGGCCGGATCGCCATCACCACCAAGGGCACCCCGGTGGTGCTCAACGTGGACGCGCCGACGTACGTGGACCCGCAGGCGGCGGTCTGCTGGTCGGCGAACCTCCAGACCGGCTACCACCGCGCCGAGCAGCTCGGCCTCGGCACGCTGCTCGGCCGCAGCACCGGTGAGGCGTTCACGATGAGCTTCGCCGGTCAGGGTTTCGTCGTCGTCCAGCCCTCGGAGGAGCCTCCGGTGGCCGGCAGCGGCTCCCAGCAGCAGGGCGGCGTGCTCGGCGGCCTGCTGCAGTGACCCTCCGGTGCCCGGGGCGCCCGCCGTGGTCGCCCCGGGCCGGTCAGCTCAGCTCGCCGGACCGCAGCCGGGCCACCCAGGCCGCCGCGTCGGCGTAGTCGAGGTCGGAGGGCCCGGTGGACGCCGCCGCCGACCGGTCACCCGCCGCCGCGTTCCAGCGGTGCCGGGGGTACGACCCCAGGAACCGCACGTCGGCGCAGACCCGGCGCAGCCCCTGCAACGCCTCGCCGAGGCGTACGTCGGCGACGTGCCCGGCACAGTCCAGGAAGAACACGTACCGGCCGAGCGCCTCACCGGTGGGGCGGGACTCGATGCGGGTCATGTTCACGCCCCGCACCGCCAGTTCCATGAGCACCGCCAGCAGCGCGCCCACCCGGTCGTGCGCGATGTAGACGGCCAGCGAGGTGAGGTCGTCACCGGTCGGCGGCGGAGGCGGCCCGGGGCGGGACACCAGCGCGAAGCGGGTCACCGCGTCCGGGTGGTCGGCGATCTTGTCGGCGAGGACCGCCAGCCGGTGCCGGGTCGCGCCGATCGGGGCGCAGATGGCGGCGTCGTACTCGCCGCTCGCCGCGCCGGCCGCTGCGGCGCCGTTGGAGAGCACGTCGACAACCGTGGCGTCGGGCAGGTGCTCGCGCAGCCAGCCCCGGCACTGGGTGGACGCCTGCGGGTGGGCGGCCACGCCGCGCACGTCGGCGAGCGTGGTGCCGGGCCGGGCGGCGAGCACGAACTCCACCGGCAGGACGACCTCGCGGGTGATCACCAACGGGTCGCCCTCGGCCAGCTCGTCGAGCGTCACGCCGACGGCGCCGCCGATGGAGTTCTCCAGCGGCACCAGGGCCGCGTCCGCGTCGCCGGCGCGTACCGCGTCGAGCGCCTCGCCGACGCTACGCGCCGGTGTGCGCTCCCCGCGTTCGGCGGCGGGCACCGTTCGCAGGGCCTGTTCGGCGAAGGTGCCCTCGGGGCCCAGGTAGACGAAGCGGGTCGGCGGTGTTCCCGGCATGCCGACCAGCCTACGCACCCGGCGTGCCGTCGCAGGCCAGGGTACGGATGCCGGGCGGCGCGAGGGTCCGCACCTCGACGCCGCACACGTCCGTCCCGGCCGTCACCAGCGTCGGCGTGCCGCTGCCGCCCCGGGTGACGACCTGCAGCTCCTCGTGTCCGGCGACCGCCAGCACGGTGTACTGCCACCCTTCGGCGCAGAGCGGACCGGTGGCCACTGTGACCCGGACGTCGCGGGGCAGCACTCCGGCGGACCCGCGCAGCAGCGCGACGATCCGGTCGCCGGACGGCCGGCCCCGGCACGGCGTCGCCGTCACCGGAGTGGACGGGGAGAGCACGGGCGCGGACGGCGTGACAGGCGCCGCCGGTGTGGCGCTCGGGGTGGGCGTGGCGGACGCCGACGGCACCGGAGCGGGTGTGACGGCGGCGGGGGGCGTGCGCAGCTCGGGCGGCGCGCCACAGGCGGCGAGGGCGAGCACCGCCAGCAGCGCCAGTGGGCGGTGCCGGCGACCGGGGTGGGGGGTGCGGAGCACGGTGGGCGTCCTCGGCATCGAGGGATGTCGTCGTACGGCGGGGGCCGAGCCCATCGTAGGAGGAGGCCGGGCCCGGGTGGAAGCGTGCCGGTCAGACCGCGGAGAGGAAGGTGAGCGAGCCGGCCACCACGCCGTCGGTGAGCACCGGGGTGGAGATCGCGTCGACCGTGCGGCCGGCGTCGGAGTTGGGGCCCTGCACGCGGAGCAGACCCCGGGCGAGTCGCCCGGAGTGCAGCGCGAGCAGCGGCGGGATCTTGTCGGTCTCCTGCTCGGTCAGCTCGCTCGGGCTGGCCGTGAAGTCCACCAGGCGCAGGCCGCCCTCCAGCAGCGGCAGGCCGATCACGTCCCCCGGCGCGCCCAGGCAGAGCAGCGCGCAGCCGGACGAGGAGATCGCCACGACCGTGGTGCCGGCGTCGATCAGCAGGCACGGCTCGGCGGCTCGGGAGACCATGCCGGACCACTGCCCGAAGTTGTCGGACTCCTGCTCGGTGGAGCCCGCCGGGGGCGCGAACACGTCCGAGAGTGAGAGTTCGACGTGGGCCACCGCGCCTCCTATGTACACCGACGGTCTGTCCACGCTAGCCGGTCGGTGCGGCGGGAGCATCGGCTGCCGGGCGGCCGGCGACGACGCGGACCGACGGAACCAGTCGGGGGCGGAGCCGGGGGCCGCGTGGCGTCGCCGGAGACGTTACCGGCGGGCGGCCCGCTTGTCAGCGGCCGTTCGGCCCTCGTCGTACCACCGGTAGTCGGCGGTTGGACGGTACGTGCCGTTGAACCACGTCGACGGCGCCTGGGCCACGCGGGACAGCTTCTCGGCGGTGGCCGGGCTGATCCGGTTCCCGCCGGCCACGAGCAGGCGGTCCAGCTCCCGGTGGGTGGCCATGAGGCAGTCCTTCGGCAGCCCGTAGACGCTGATCACGCCGGAGCCGACGAACGTCAGCACCGGCGTGACCGGGATCGGCAGGCCGACCGCGTCGGAGAGGGCCTTGCTGGCCCGCTTGGCGTCCCGGCGCGCCTCCGCCACGTACGGCGGGCGCTTGCCGTTGATCTGCACGACGTCACCGGCGACGAGCACGCGCGCGCGGCCGTGGTCGGCGATGGTGACCGCGAACAGGCCGCTCGGGCCGATGGCCAGGAACCCGGCCCGGTCGTCGCGGACGCGGTCGAGCAGCATGTCGGCCGGGTCCGTCCGGGGCCACTCGATGACGTGCCAGGCGGGCCCGAGGTGGTCGAGCTGGCCGAGGGCGCGGGCCCCGGCGGCTTCCAACCGGCGGGCCCCCCGCTCCGCCCGGCGACGCCGGGCCCACTCCAGTGGAGTCGGTCGGGCCGGTTCGAGCACCGACGTGGGCTCGACCCGGGTGTGCGGCACCGTGCGGGGCGGCAGTGCCCTGCTCGGTACGGCTCGACGAGCGGGAAAGACAGTCATCGCGACCTCCGGCAAAAGGTCTCTCGAAGTTATGTCTCCACTACCCTACGTTGCGCCCCCGGGGGCTCGGCAAGCCGGGGCGCCGGAGTGAGTGTGGATGAATGCCATATTCATCCACGCTTCTTTTCCGAATGGTGCGCAAGCCTGCCCTAGGCTGCGGGGGTGACCCACTATGTGGACAGCGAAGTCGCCCGGCTCGGGACGGTGTTGCTGCACCGCCCGGGACCGGAACTCGCCCGCCTCACCCCACGCAACAACGACTCGTTGCTGTTCGACGCCATCCCGTGGGTGGGACGGGCGCAGGAGGAGCACGACGCGTTCGCGGCGGCGCTGCGGTCCCGCGGGGTCGAGGTGCTCTACCTGGCCGACCTGCTGGCCGAGACGCTCGCCGTGCCGGACGCCCGGGCCGAGTTGACCGAGCAGGTGCTGCGGTCCCGCCGGCTCGGCCACACCCTGCGGCGCCGGGTCGCCGACCACCTGGCGTACCTGGACCCGGCCGGGCTGGCCGACGTGCTGATCGCCGGCCTCGCCCACGAGGAGCTGCGAATCGGCGGCGACCGACCCGGCGGTCTCGTGTGGACCCTGATGGACCGGCACGACTTCGTCATCGACCCGCTGCCCAACCTGCTGTTCACCCGCGACTCGTCGGTGTGGATCGGGGACCGGGTCGGTGTCACCAGCCTGGCCATGCCGGCGCGACGGCGGGAGACCACGCTCACCGACGCCATTTACCGCTACCACCCCCGGTTCGTCGGCACCGAGTTCGTCTACCACCCGCGGCTGGAGCATCTGGAGGGCGGCGACGTGCTGCTGCTCGCCCCGGGGGTGCTCGCCGTCGGCGTCGGCGAACGCACCACCCCGGCCGGCGCGGAGCGGCTGGCCCGGCAGGTGTTCGCCGCCGGCCTGGCGCACACCATCCTGGTGGTCCCGATCGCGCAGGAGCGCGCCACCATGCACCTGGACACGGTCTGCACGATGGTCGATACCGACGCCGTGCTGATGTACCCGAACATCGCCAACGAGCTGTCCGCGTACACGGTGATCGTCGGCGCGGACGGCGACGACCTGCGGGTCGACGGCCCGGCGCCGTTCCTGCGCGCCGCCGCCGACGCGATGGACCTCGACCAGCTCCGGGTGATCGACACCGGCCTCGACCCGGTCACCGCCGAACGCGAGCAGTGGGACGACGGCAACAACACGCTCGCGCTCGCGCCCCGGCTCTGCGTCGGGTACGAGCGCAACGTGGAGACCAACGCGCAACTGGAACGGGCCGGCATCGAGGTGATCGCGATCGCCGGATCGGAGCTGGGCTCCGGGCGCGGCGGCCCGCGCTGCATGTCCTGCCCGCTGGTGCGGGAGAAGGGCGGGGCCGCCTGACCCGGAACGTCAGCGCAGCGTCAGCTGGCGGCCGAGCAGCCCCTGCCGCGACCGGCGGCCGGCCGCGTCCAGCGGCGCCTGCTCGGCGACCGCCTCGGCGTAACGCTTGGCGAACTCCGCCAGCGGCGCCTCCCACTCGGCGGCCGGGGTGTCCTCCGGCAGGTCCCAGACCGGCGCGAGACGCCCGTGTGCCCGGAACATGCCGGCGAACTTCGTGTCGTCGCCGAGCGTCAGCGCGCCGGCCGCGCCGAGCCGGGACAGCGCGTCCAGCGCGGCGTCCTCGTCCTCCGGCAGGACCATCCGCACGTGGGCCTTCTCCGGCACCTGGCACCAGTACGCGGCCCGCGCGGTGGCCAGCTTCACGGTCGGGTAGATGGCCGAGTTGGCCCGCTCCAGGGACGCCTGCACGTTCGGGTCGTCGGCGGCGCCCGGGTCGAGCCAGAAGTCGAACCCGTCGTGCATGGTGATCTCCAGCGGGCCGTCCACCAGGATGTCCTGGAGGCGGGGGCCGGGCCCGGGCAGCGGCGGCACGCTCACCTGGCCGCCCGGCTCGGTGCGCAGCGCGGAGATCAGCGCGTCGGCCAGGTCCCGGGAGACGTCGCCGGACTGCTGGTGCCGCTGCAGACCGATGAAGACGCGCCCGTCCGGCTTGGTCATCGCCGGGGCGGCCATCGGCAGCACGGTGGCCAGCGTGACCGGGCGGTCGCCGTACTCCTCGATCAGTTCCGGGGTGAGCCGCAGCGGCGCGGACGCGGCCGGGACCAGCTCGCGCAGGGCGATCCACTCCGGCTCGTCGACCAGGCCCTCGAACGGCCGGGGCACGAAGACGTCGCGCACCTTCTCCCGCTTGGGGGTGCTCTCGCCGACCCGCTGGTTCTTCCGACGCTTGCTCATGGCGAGACAGCCTAGATGCCGGGCCGCGCGGGTGGGGGCAGGACCCGCCTGCCCGTGCGTTCAGCCGGCCGCGACCAGGCCCGGCCGGTGCGCCGGGGCCGGATCGAACCGTGCCCAGACGCTCTGGCCCAGGCCGTCGCGCTCCACGCCCCAGCCGCTGGCGAGCCCGGCGACGATGTGCAGCCCGCGCCCGTCGGCGGCGTCCGGCGAGGCGGCCCGCATGCACGGGCCGGCGCCGGAACCGCCGTCGGTGACCCGGAGCTGGATGCTCGGCCCCTCCTCGGTGACCCGCAGCCGCCAGGCCACCCGGACCACGCCGCCGGGCAGCGCGTCGGCGTGCCGGACCGCGTTGCCGACCAGTTCGGCGAGGACCGCGACCAGGTCGGCCAGCAGAATCGGGGGTACGACGCCGGTCAGCTCGTCGGCGAGCCGGTGCCGGGCCAGACGCGCGCCGGTCGGGTCGTGGGGCACCACCACACACCACGACCGTTCGGGCGGACCAGTCGACACGTCGTTCCTTCCCCGTCTGCGAGCGCCGGGTCAACCCCGCGGCAGCCGCACCTCTGCGACCGTACCGCCACCGGCTCTGGGCCGGAGGGATACCCATCCATTCTGCTGTTCAACGATCTGGCGGACGAGATAGAGACCGAGTCCCGCGCCCGGATACCGCCGGCGGTCACCGGACTCGCCCTGCCAGAACCGGTCGAAGGCCCGCTCCACGTGTTCCGGGCGGATGCCGATGCCCCGGTCGGCCACCCGGAACGAGACGGTCCGCTCGTTCGCCTCGGCGGTGACCTCGATCGGGGTGTCCGGCAGTGAGTACTTCCCGGCGTTCGTGCCCAGCTCGGTGAGCACTGTGGCGAGGCTGTGCCGGTCGCCGAGCGCCTTGGGCAGGTCGGCCGGCAGGTCGAGCACGACCCGGTGCCGGATGTCGGCCGGCAGGTCCGTCGCCGCCGCGCGCAGCGCGTCGACCAGGTCGAACGGCGCGGCCGGTTCCCCGCCGGGACGGTTCTCGGTGGCGGCGGTCAGCAGCCTGTCGACCAGGCGGGCCAGCTCGTTCGCGCGCTGGCCGATGATCCGCGCGGCCTGCCGGCGGTCGTCGTCGCTCAGCGAGTCCCAGTGGTCGGTGAGGGTGTCCGCGTACCCCTTGATCACGGTGACCGGGGTCCGCAGCTCGTGGCTGGTCACCGCCACGAAGAGATCGCGGTCGTGGTCGCGCCGCTGCTGGTCGGTGACGTCGCGGAAGGTGACCACGCGCAGCGCGTTCGGGCCGGGCAGCTCGCCGGAGGTGATCCGCAGCCAGCGCCCGTCCGGCATCCGGTGGTCGAGCACCTGGCCCGGCGGCGGCAGCGGGAACGGCAGCGGGCGGCTCAGCGCCTCCTCCGCCGGACGGCCGGTCACCTGGACCGCCGCCGGGTTCCAGAGCCGGATCCGCCCGTCGCGGTCCACCACGGCCAGCCCGTCGGCGAGCGCCGCCACCACCGGGCCGTCCCCGTGCACCGGCAGGCCGGTCTGGTCGCCGTACATGTGCGCGACGCACGCGGCCACGTAGCCGATCACGGCGCGTTGCGCGGCATCCGGCGGCTCGCCCAGCGGGTAGAGCGCGTGCAGGCTGCCGACGGTGAGACCGCCGATCTCGGCACGCGCCACGATCATCCGGCTGAGCCCCCGGCCGGCCACCTCGTCGGCGAGCGCGCCCGGGATCGCGTCGACCCGGACCTCCCGCACCGGCGGCCCGGCGAGCAGGCAGACGGTGGCCGGGTCGGTGGCGGGCAGCGGTCGGCCGAGCACGAACTCGGCGCGGCCGGTCGCCGCGATCACCCGTCCGCCGGCCGGGGTGAACTCCACGAAGACCAGACCGGCCGCGCCCACCGCCGGTCCGACCTCGTGGAGCAGGCGGTTGAGCACTGCGGGACCGGACTCGCCCGCGTTGATCATGTTGATCACAGTCGTGTGGCCGGCGATGAGGGCGGGGTAGTCGGTTCGCTCCGGCATGTCCCGAGTGTGCCGCGCGGCAGCCCTCCCGGACACCCCCGGCCGGTCGACCGTGGCCGATACCGATCGACCGGACTCACCGGCCCAACCGGGCCAGCGCACGGGCCGGCCGGTCCGTGATCACCCCGTCCACGCCGGCTTCCAGCACGAGTTCCAGATCCTCCGGCTCGTTGACGGTCCACACGTACACCGAGTGGCCGGCCGCGCGCAGCGAGGGAACCAGGCGCGGGCGGGCCCGGACCAGGTCCACGCCGGGACCGGCGATCCGGGCGCCGAACGGCAGCCGGCCCAGCGGCAGCAGCCGCGGCAGCACCTCCAGCAGCAGCACCGTGGGCAGCGCCGGGGCGAGTTCCCGCATCCGGCGTACGGCCAGCGGCGAGAACGACATCACAGTCACCTGGACCCGATGGCCCGGGCGGGGCTCGTCCAGCCCGTACCGGCGCAGCAGCGTGACCAGGCGGCGCTCGACCTCGCCCCGGTAACGCGAGGGGTGCTTGGTCTCGATCAGCAGCCGGACCGGCCGCCCGGCGTCGAGCACCGCGTCGAGCAGCCGCTCCAGCGTGAGCAGCCGGGTGTGCGACTCGTCCAGCGGCTCGTCGTCCTCGGCGAGCGTCGCGGCCCGGTGCCAGGAGCCGAAGTCGAGCGCGTCCAGTTCGGCGAGCGTACGCGCGCTGACCAGCCCGTGCCCGTTGCTGGTGCGGTCCAGCCGGCGGTCGTGCACGCAGACCAGGTGCCCGTCACGGGTCAGCCGGACGTCGCACTCCAGCCCGTCCGCGCCCTCCTCGATGGCACGGAGGTAGGCCGCGAGCGTGTGCTCCGGCAGGTCGTACGAGGCGCCGCGGTGGGCGAAGACCAGGGGGACGGTCATGACCGCCTCAGGCGACCCGGCCCGGCTGCCCGTCGTCGGTGACCACCGGGCGGCCGGCGGCGGCCCAGTCGCCCATCCCGCCCTCGACGTTGCGCACCTGGTCCCAGCCGTTACGCAGCAGATAGCCGACGACCTGGGCGGAGCGGCCGCCGGAGCGGCAGATCACCGCCACGTCGCGGTCCTGCGGGATCTCGGCCAGCCGGGCGGGCAGCTCGGTCATCGGCAGGTGACGGGCGGCCGGCGCGTGGCCGGCGGCCCACTCGTCGTCCTCGCGGACGTCGAGCAGGTAGACGTCGTCGGGCACGGCCGACGCGGGGACGCTTGGTAGTGAGGCTCCGAACACGGTCACCAAGCCTAGCCGCCCGGACCGCTCACAGCCGGTTGACCCAGCGCGGATTCGCGCCGGCCCACTGCGGCATCCGGGTGTCGCGCAGCGCGGTGAACAGACCGCCGCCGCCGTTGTCCAGCACCACGTACGCGACGCCGTCGATGGTCTGCGGGTACGAGGGCACCTGGACGCCGCGCAGGGCGTCCGCCGGTAGCCCGCGCAACGCGAACAGCAGCTCGTCCAGGGGTACGCCGTTGGTGTCCACGGTCAGCGCTCCGCCGGCCGCGCGCAGCACCCGGTCGAGCTTCACCGGATCGGTGCGCAGGTGGGTCTCGCCCGCCCGGTCGAGCACCGCCCGGAGCATCTGCTGCTGGTGGCGCTGCCTGTCGTAGTCGCCGCCGGGCAGGTCGTAGCGCTGGCGGACGTAGTCGAGCGTCCGGGCGCCGTCCATCTGCTGGCAGCCGGCGTCGAACTGGTGCTTCGTGTGGATCGAGCGCACCGGCGTGTCCACGCACATCCGGATGCCGCCGAGTTCGTCGATCACCTGTTTGAAACCGGAGAAGTCGACGAGCGCGGCGCCGTCGAAGCGGATGCCGGTGAGCCGGGTCAGCGTGGTGCTGAGCAGCCGTGCGCCGCCCTCGCCCCCGCCGCCGTGCTCGTACGCGGCGTTGACCTTGTCCTGGCCGCCGGGGAAGCCGGGCGCCGCCGGGAGCGCCACCAGCAGGTCGCGCGGCACGGAGATCAGGTACGCCTGCCGCATGCCGGCCGGCACGTGCACGATCAGGATGCTGTCGGAGCGCTGGTCCTCGGGGTTCGCGCCGGGCCGGTGGTCCGAGCCGATCAGGAGGTAGTTGAGCGCGCCGTCCAGGTCTGTCCGCTTGTTCCGGGCGGCCGGGTCGAGCAGTTGCTCCTTGGCCACCGTGCGGTCGTAGCGGTGGGTGAGCCAGTTCAGCCCGGCCACGCCGAGCGCGGCGAGCAGGACCAGGACGAGTCCGGTGCCGAGCAGGAACCGGGCCCAGCGGGCGGGTGCGCCCCGCCCGCGTCGGTTCCGTGCTGGCCTGGACGTGACGATCCCCCCGTAGCCGCGACATGAGACCCGCTCACGTCAGGCTACGGGGGGATCGGCCGACCGATGGCGCTTTCGCGCAGGTCAGCAGGTCATTTACGGGTGGAGAGGACGTCCGGGTTGCTCACCACGAAGTCGGCCAGCTTGTCGTTCTTGACCGCCTGGAACATGTCCATAGTCGTCTCGTTGAACGTCTCCCGGCCGTTGCTGTTGCCGGCGAACGTGCCGCCGTTGGTCCGCAGGGTGACCAGGTCGTTCCCGTTGAGGTTCTTGAGCGTGAAGATGAAGTCCGCGATCGGCACGCCGCCGGTGTCCAGGACGAACGCCTTGCCGGCGGCCTTCATCAGCGAGTTCAGCTTGATCGGGTTGGTCAGCATGCCGCCCTCGGTGGCCTTCTTGGCCATCGCCTTGATCAGCTGCTGCTGGTTCTGCTGCCGGTCGTAGTCGCTGTTCGGCAGGCCGTAGCGCTGGCGGGAGTAGTCGAGCGCCTCCCAGCCCTGCATCTCCCGGCAGCCCTTCTTGTGCACCACTGCCTTGTACGGCTTGCCGGTCTTCTTCGCGTCCGCGTTCCACATCGGCTTGCCGTCGACGTACGACATGTGGTGCGACTTGACCTCGTGGCTCACGCAGATGCGTACCGAGCCGAGCGCGTCGATCACGCTCTTGAAGCCGCCGAAGTTGATGATCGCGGCGCCGTCGAAGCCGATTCCGGTCATCGACTTGATCGTCTTGGCCATCAGCTGCGCGCCGCCCTCCCAGCCGCCGCCGTTCTGGGCGCCGTGGAAGAAGGCCGCGTTGATCTTGTCGGTGCCGCCCTTGTAGCCGCTCTTCTCGAACGCCGGAATACGCGCCTCGGTGTCCCGGGGGATCGAGATCAGGTACGCCTGGTCGTGGCTGGCCGGGATGTGCAGGATGATGATCGTGTCCGACCGGACGTCGTCGGCGGCCCAGCGCTCGCGGGCGTCCACGCCGAGCAGCAGCATGTCGATCGGGCCCTCAAGGCTGTTGCCGCCCTCGGCCTCGCTCTTGCCCGCCCCGCCGAGCAGGTTGCGCTGGGCGATGTTGTCGGTGGCCTGACCGATGACCGCCTTGCTGCCGACGATCGCGACACCGCTGGTCACCATCAGCACCGCGCCGAGCACAAGTGTGAGCTTCGCCCAGAGCGGGTCCTTGCGCTTGGTGCGCTTCTTCTTGCCACCACCGGGACCGCGACCGCCGGAACCGGGTTGTGTGGGGATGACCGGAGGGACCCGCCCGGATGATCCGGGTGCCGGTGACTGCGGGCGACGGCTGGTCTGGACCGACATGCGTGCTCCAGCTCGGTGATCGGGGGCGGGACCACTTTACGTATCTGTTCCCGTATTCGCGACCTCGTAGGCTCGCAATTCCCGTCAATACCGGCCTACATCCTCGGGTTGTGGCCGAACGGGCAGGGGTAAGGAGCCGGTCGGCGGTTGGCCTCCGTGGTGGTGAGGTCCTAGCGCTCGTTCCCGGTCATGTCGTGCCGGCGTCAGCCGCCCGTGTCGTCGCCCGAACCCTTCTGGTTGGCCTGCATCCACTCGGCCATCCGGTCCGCGGCGATGGCCTTGTACATCGCCAGCGCCTTCTCCCGGTCGGAGACCACCACCGACTGGCCGTCGATGGTCTGGCCGCCCAGGTGCGGGCTGGTGACGAACGTCAGGTTCTCGCCCCGCAGGCTGCGGAACTGCACTGCCATGTCGGTCAACGAGAATCCCTGGTCGACCGTGACGGCGGCGGTCACCGCCTTGAGGAAGTCGTTCAGCTTCTTCGGGTTCGTGAGCGTCCCGGTGCTCGCCGCCTTGTCCATCAGCGCCTTCAGGAACTCCTGCTGGTGCCGCATCCGGGCGAAGTCGCCGTCCGGGAACTGCTTGCGCTGCCGGACCCAGTCCAGCGCCTCGGCGCCGTTCATGTGGTTCACGCCCTTGGTGAACGTCCGGTACGGCTTGTGGATCGACGTGATGGTCCGCTCCACCTTCAGGTCGACCCCGCCCAGGGCGTCGGTGACCTCCTTGAAGCCGCCGAAGTCGATGGCCATCACGTGGTCGATCCGTACGTCGGTGAAGCACTCCACGGTCTTCACCGCGAGCGGCAGGCCGCCGAACGCGAACGCCGCGTTGATCTTGTTGCGGGAGCCGGAGTCGCAGGACGCGCCCGCGCTCTCCGGGATCGGCACGTACAGGTCACGCGGCACCGAGACCAGGTAGGCGCGCTTGTGGTCGGCCGGGATGTGCATGACGATCACGGTGTCCGCGCGCCACTTGCCGGAGCCGTCGACCGGGGCGTCCGGATCCCGCGAGTCGCTGCCCACGAGCAGGATGTTGAACGCGCCGTCGACCTGCTTGGCCGGGCGTCCGCCGGTGATCCCGGCGAACGGGTCCGTGCGGGCCAGGTCGTCGTCGAGATTACGGGCGTAGAACCAGGCGCCGAGGCCGCCGAGCAGCGCCAGCACCAGCACCGCGACGCCGGCCACCAGGCCGATGCGTCCCCAGCGCGGTCGCGGGCCGCGCCGGCCCGGACCGCCCGGACCGCCGTCGCCCGGGCCGCCGGGTCCGGTCGGCCCCACCGGACCGCCGGTACGCCCCGAGCGGGGCGCCTCGTCGTGCGGGGGATACCAGCGGGCATCCGAGGTGCGGGCGCGCCCGGTGGCGCCCCGGCCGGAGCCGGGAACCGGAGCGCGGCCCGCGTCCCGGTTCAGGGGGTGCGGGAACGGAGAGCCGGCAGACGAGGTCGCTGACATGTAACCGAGGGTAGGTCGGCCGGGCCACCGACGCCCTCGTACGCGCGCCGATGTCAGCCGCGTCCCGGGCGGGTTCAGTACCCGAGCCGCCCGCGGAAGTACTCGATCGTGCGCCGGAGTCCGTCTTCGGGCGTGACGCTCGGCTCATATCCGAGCAGTTCGCGGGCGAGGGTCAGGTCCGGTCGGCGCATCTCCGGGTCATCGGAGGCGCGAGTGATGTAGCTCACCTCGGACGTGCTTCCGGTGAGTGACACGATCGTCTCGGCCAGTTGCCGCATCGACATCTCGTGCTCGGTGCCGCAGTTGATCGGACCGGTCTGCGTCGAGTCGAGCAGCAGCAGGATTCCGCGCACCAGATCGTCGACGTAACAGATCGAGCGGGTCTGGTTGCCGGTGCCGTGCACGGTGATCGGCTCGCCGCGCAGCGCCTGGGAGATGAACGTCGGGATGGCCCGGCCGTCGTCCGGGCGCATCCGCGGGCCGTACGTGTTGAAGATCCGCACGATCGCGGTGTCGGTGCCCCGGCTGCGGTGGTAGGCCATGGTGGCCGCCTCGGAGAAGCGCTTCGCCTCGTCGTAGACGCTCCGGATGCCGATCGGGTTGACGTTGCCCCAGTACGTCTCCCGCTGCGGGTGCTCCTTCGGGTCGCCGTACGCCTCGGAGGTGGAGGCCATCAGGAACCGCGCGCCGTCGTCGGTGGCCCGCTCCAGCAGCGCCAGCGTGGCCACCGAGCCCACCCGGAGGATCTCCACCGGCAGCTTCTCGAAGTCGGTGGGACTGGCCGGGGACGCCATGTGCAGGATCGCGTCGAACCGCTCGGTCATCGCCGGGTGGTGCGGCAGGCCGTCGGAGATGTCCGCCTCGACCAGCGTGAAGGTCGGCTTGTCCAGCAGGTGGGCCACGTTCTCCTTGGACCCGGTGACGAAGTTGTCCAGCACCACTACCGTGCAGCCGCGCTCGACGAGCCGGTCGACCAGGTGGGACGGGACGAAACCGGCGCCGCCGGTGACCAGGATGCGGTGTCCGCTACCGAAGCGGGGAGCGACCTTCATGGCGGTCAGCCTATACACGCGAGGCGGGGCCCCCGCGTACGGCAGGGGCCCCGCTCGACGTGCCGATCAGTGCGCGCCGGCTCCGGTGAGCGAGCGCACCTCCAGCTCCGCGTACTTCTCCTCGTCGCTCTCCTTGGACAGGATCGTGCCGAGCCAGCCGCACAGGAAGCCGAACGGGATCGAGATGATGCCCGGGTTCGACAGCGGGAACCAGTGCCAGTCGTGGTCGGGGAACATCGCCGTCGGCGCGCCGGAGACGACCGGCGAGAAGAAGACGAGCAGCACGGCGGAGAGCAGGCCGCCGTAGATCGCCCAGACCGCGCCCGAGGTGTTGAACCGCTTCCAGAACAGGCTGTAGAGGATCGCCGGCAGGTTGCCCGAGGCGGCCACCGCGAACGCCAGCGCGACCAGGAACGCCACGTTCAGGTTCTGCGCGAAGATGGACAGGACGATCGAGACCGCGCCGATCACCAGCGCGGAGATCCGGGCGACGTTCACCTCCTGCCGCTCCGACGCCTCACCCTTCTTCACCACGTTGGCGTAGAAGTCGTGCGCCAGGCTGGACGACGACGCCAACGTCAACCCGGCGACCACGGCGAGGATCGTGGCGAACGCGACCGCCGCGATGATCGCCAGCAGTGTCGCCCCGCCCAGGTTCCCGCCGAGGAAGTCCACGCCGAGCGCCTCGGCCAGCTGTGGCGCGGCCGTGTTGCCGGCCTTGTCCTGCTCGGTGATCGCCTGCCCGCCGACGATCGCCGCCGCGCCGAAGCCGAGGGCCAGGGTGAGCAGGTAGAACGCACCGATGATGCCGATCGCCCAGAGCACGCTCTTGCGGGCCGCCCGCGCGGTCGGCACGGTGTAGAAGCGGATCAGGATGTGCGGCAGGCCGGCCGTGCCGAGGACCAGCGCGATGCCCAGCGAGAGCAGGTCCATCTTGCTGTAGAACGTCTTCAGCGCGTCGCCGGGTGTCTCCACGCCGTAGCGCAGCCCGGGTTCGAGGAACGCCGCTCCCTTGCCCGAGGCGCTGGCCGCGTCGCCGAGCAGCGAGGACAGGTTGAACTTGTACTTGGCGAGCACCAGCAGCGTCATCACCAGCGCGCCGCCCATGAGCAGGAACGCCTTGACGATCTGCACGTACGTGGTGCCCTTCATGCCGCCGACCGTCACGTAGATGATCATCAGGGCGCCGACCATGATGATCGTGGCGACCTTGGCGGTGTCGGCGTCCATGCCGAGGAAGGTGGTGCCCGGCTTGATGCCGAGCAGCAGCGCGACGAGCGCGCCGGCGCCGACCATCTGGGCCAGCAGGTAGAAGATCGACACGGTGATGGTGGAGACCGCCGCCGCGGTCCGGACCGGCCGCTGCCGCATCCGGAACGCCAGCACGTCCGCCATCGTGTACCGGCCGGAGTTGCGCAGCAGTTCCGCCACCAGCAGCAACGCCACCAGCCAGGCGACCAGGAAGCCGATCGAGTAGAGGAAGCCGTCGTAGCCGTAGAGCGCGATGATGCCGGCGATGCCCAGGAAGGACGCCGCCGACATGTAGTCGCCGCCGATCGCCATGCCGTTCTGGAAACCGGAGAACGACCGGCCGCCGGCGTAGAAGTCGGTGGCGGTCTTGGTCTGCCGGCTGGCCCAGACGGTGATCGCCAGCGTGATCGCCACGAAGACCAGGAACAGCGTGATGGTGAGGTTCCGGGCGGTGGTGCTGCCCGCCTCAGCCGCGAGGACCGTGTTCATGGGTCACCTCCCCGATCTCGTCGCGGATCCGGTCGGCGACCGGGTCGATCCGGCGGTTGGCGAACCGGGAGTAGAGCCAGGCGATGACGAACGTGGAGACGAACTGGAGCAGGCCGAAGACCAGGGCGACGTTGATGTTGCCGATCAGCTTCGTGCCCATGAATCCCCGCGCGTACGCGGAGAGGATGACGTAGAGCGCGTACCACAGGAAGAACGCGACGGTCATCGGGAAGATGAAGCCGCGCAGCGCGCGCCGCAACCCGGCGAACTCGTCGGACCGCTGGACGGCGAGGTACCGTTCCGCCGCCGACTCGGCGGGCGCGGACGCGGGTGTGTCCGTGGACATCTGTGGATCACCACCTTCGCAGGCGTGGGGGAGTTTCGCGCACGGTAGAGAGCGCGCTCCCCGCCCGGGAAGGCTCCGCCGCCCGGCGGCGAACGGCTGCGCCGAACGGCGCCCCGGCTGCGCCGAGTGACCCACGTCACTCCGCTAACCGGTCACCCCGACCGCCGGGTGGGTCAGTCGGTCAGCTCGCGGTAGCGGCCGCGGTAGTGCAGCAGGGGGAGGGTGTCCTCGGGGAGGTCGACCGACTCGATGGTCGCCTCGACCAGCAGGCCCCAGCCGTACTCCCGGGCGGTGTCGAGCCGGCACCCCGCCCACCCGCCGGCGTCCGCCGGCACCGGCCCGTACGGCGTCTCGTTCCAGGCGTCCAGCGCGAACAGGCCGCCGGGCGACGGGAACAGGCCGGCGAAGCGGTCGGCGAGCTGCCGGTGCTGCGGGCCCAGCGGGACCACCGCGAACCGCCCCGCCTCCTCGATGGCCGCCCACAGGTCCGACTCCGCGTCGACCAGGCCGAGTAGCCGGTCCGGCTCGCCCTCGGCGACCAGCGTGGACGAGACGGTCAGCCCGGCCGGGCCGGGTGCGGTCCAGAGCGTCACCGGGGCCGCCAGCCGGCCGCGCAGCCGGCGTGCCGGCGAGCGTTGCCCGGCCGGCGCCGCGAACGGGTCGGTGGAATGGATCTGCGCGCCCGGCTCTGGATTCACGTGAAACATTGTGCCGCCCGCTGCCGGGCGGGGTTCGACGCAACGCCATACCCTGCCGGGCATGAGTCTCATCCCCCCGCAGCAACTCGCCCAGGAACGGGTCGTCGCCGCCGACGCCGTCCTCGGCGGTCAGGTCGACCTGCGTGCCTATCCACACCGGCACCTGCTGGTCCGGGCGAACAACACCTGGGGCCGCCGGGCGTTCCAGCCGCTGATGGAAGCGGTCGAGCACCTGTCCAACTACGGCTGGGAGCTGGTCACCATGACGAGCGTCGGCGACGGCCACCACGTCTACGCGGCGATGCGCCGCACCGCGTAACCGGGATCAGCCGTCGGCGAGCAGGCGGCGGGCGGCGGCCAGCACCTCCGGGTCCGCGCATCCGGCCGCGTACCCGGCGATCCGGCGGCGGATGTCGCGCCCGAGCAGCCACACCCCGATCCGCTCGGCCACCGGGCGCAGGAACGCCGGGCGGCAGCGGAAGTTGTACCGCCAGGTCGCGATCGTGGTGCCGGCCTCGGGGCCGGGCGCGAAGCGCCAGCCGCCGCCGAACCGCTCGAAGAACCACGGCCCGCGCACCATCTTCATGCCGACGTTCGTCGGCGGTGACCAGGAGACGTACTCGCTGACCATGACCAGGCCGTGCCGGGAGCGGGTGTACGTGCGCACGCCCCGGCCGGGCGCCGCCGCGCCGTCGACGAAGTGCTGCTCACGGACGAACGGATCCCAGCGGTAGCGGACCGGCGCGACCGTCTGGGAGACCGCGAACGCCAGCTCCGGCGGGATCGGGACCGTGGTGACCGCCTCGACGACCGGCATCAGCGCCTCGGCGTGACGGTGGCCAGCAGCTCCGGCTGCCGGCGGTCCAGTGTGTCCCCGGCGAGGTACGCGCCGAGCAGCGCCGCGCCCACCCCGTACGCCAGTCCGATCGGCAGCGCCAGCCACAGCCACACGTCGCCGAGCAGCGCGGCGGCCACCACGAACGGCACCGCCACCACCGCGGAGGCGACCATGGAAACCAGCGTGAGCAGGCCCTTGGTGAACCCCGCGCCGCTGTTCATGGCGAACGGGTTGCTCGACTCGGGCAGCGAGTAGGCGCCGAGCACCGACACGAACCCGTTGATCGCCAGCCCGCAGCCGTACGCGGCGGCCAACGCGCCACCCATCACGCCGAGCCATGCGGGACGCCCCAGGAAGAGCGCCAGCGCGACCGCGATCACGACGAGCATCGGCACCACGTAGATCGAGAACGCGGTCATCCGGGCCCGCAGCTCCACCCGCCCGGGCACCCCGGCGACCAGGTTCGCGGCGTACGAGCTGCCGTCAAAGCCGAACTGGTTGGCCAGCGTCAGCGACGCGAGCACCCCGACGAAGATCATGGAAAGGCTGACCAGCGCCGGTGAGGAGTCGCCGCCACCGAACTCCGCCCCGCCCTCGGTGGAGAACGAGACGCCGCCGAGGTTGACCATCACCGGTACGAACACACCGACCACGGCGACCGTGATGAGGTTGGCCCGCCGCCGCGCGTCCCGCCACCAGTAGCGGCACTCGCGGGCGACGAGCGCCCCGAACCGGTCCCGCCGCGCCCAGCCCACCGCGCGGGGGAACAACTGCGTGACCGCGCCGCCGGCCACGCCGCGCGGCGCGCGCGAAGGGCCGGCGCTCGCCGCGCCCACCATCGCCGACTCCAGCGACCGCGACCACCAGAACAGGAGTACGCCGAGCGTCGCGACCGCGATCAGCAGCTTCGCGACCGCCGCGCCGGCCCGGCCCTCGGCCACGTCGACGCCGACCGTCCACGGCGCGCCGAACGGCGTCCAGCCGACCACCCGGGCCACCCCGTCCAGCCGGTCCCAGTCGGTCTGCTGCACCGCGGCGAGCACCAGCAACTGCAACGGCCCGAGCAGGGCGGCCAGGACGGCGAGCAGCACCGCCGCCAGGTCGCGTACCCGGCGGGACCGCAGCATCGTGGCGAACGCGCTGGTCAGCGCGCGGGCCCCGGCCAGGCAGACCAGCAGCCCGGCGACCACGCCGAGCGCGCCGACCACTGCGGCTGACCAGCCGCCCAGCAGCCCGGCGGTGACCACCAGACCGGCCGCGGTGAGCGCCGTCGCCAGCGCGGGCACGCTCACCAGGGCGGCGGCGAGCAGGCCGGTGACCAGGGTGCGGCGGGACAACGGCAGCAGCGCGAACCGGGCCGGGTCGAGCGTCTCGTCCACGCCGAAGAAGACGAGCGGCAGGAGCAGCCAGCCGAGCGTGAGCAGACCACCGCCGAAGGCGGCCACCATCAGGGCGTACCGGGGCTCGTCGGCCAGGCCCGGCGTGGCGAGCAGGAAGAACCCGACGGCGGCGAACCAGAGCCCGAGCAGCAGGCCCAGCACGAACAGCGCGATCCGCCACTTCTGGCCCCGGAAGTTGTTGCCGAGCACCCGCAGCTTGAGCCGGACGAAGTGCCGGGACGACACGCGCCGGGCCGGCCGCTCGGGGGCGGTCACCGGGACAGCCACGACAGCTCCTCCCCGGTGGCGGTCCGGCCGCCCACGACCTCCACGAAGACGTCCTCCAGCGACCGGTCGCCGCGCACCTCGGTGAGCGTGCCGACCCGCTTGATCCGGCCCTCGGCCAGGATCGCCACGTGCGAGCAGAGCCGCTCGACCACCTCCATCACGTGACTGGAGAAGATCACCGTGCCGCCGCCGCTGACGTACCGGTGCAGGATGTCCCGGATCAGCGCGGCCGAGACCGGGTCGACCGCCTCGAACGGCTCGTCCAGCACCAGCAGGCGCGGGCCGTGCAGCAACGCGCAGGCCAGGCCGATCTTCTTCTTCATGCCGGCCGAGTAGTCGACGACGAGCGTGCGCCCGGCGTCGGAGAGCGCCAGCACGTCGAGCAGCTCCGCCGCCCGCTGGTCGACCACCGCCGGGTCCATGCCGCGCAACAGACCGTGGTACGCGAGCAGCTCCGCCCCGCTCAGCCGGTCGAAGAGGCGTACGCCGTCCGGCATCACGCCGAGCAGGCTCTTGGCGCGTACCGGGTCGGCCCAGACGTCGTACCCGAGCACCCGCGCCTCACCGGCGTCGGGCCGCAGCAGGCCGACGGCCATGGAGAGCGTGGTGGTCTTGCCGGCCCCGTTCGGTCCGAGCAGGCCGTAGAACGAGCCGGTCGGCACGGCGAGGTCGACGCCCGCCACCGCGATCTTGGTGTCGAAGCGCTTGGCCAGGCCACGAAGGGAGAGCGCGGGGTGCTGGTCGGTCATGGTCCGACCGTATCGGTCCCCGCCCAACGGCTGCTCGGACGGCAGGATGATCTCGCCTCATCCCTGAGAGGTACGAGTCGGATCGCCGACGGCGTGCAACCGCCCACCACGGCGGGGGGTGTCAGGCGTACGAACGGCAGCGGGGAGAGAGATGGATCCGGACAGTGGGTTCGAGGAGTTCTACCGGAACAGCAGACAACGCGTGGTGACAGTGCTGTACGCGCTCGGCGGCGACCGGAGCGAGGCACAGGACGCCGCCCAGGAGGCGTACGCGCGGGCCTGGCAGCGCTGGTCCCAGGTCGGCACGTACGACGACCCGGAGGCGTGGGTGCGCACCGTCGGGCACCGCCTGCTGGTCAACCGGTGGCGCAAGGTCCGCAACAGCGTGGTCGCCTACCGGCGGCACGGACCACCACCTCCGGTCCGGCCACCCTCCGAGAACACTGTCGCGCTGGTCAGCGCGTTGCGGCAGTTGTCGGCGGACCAGCGGCAGGCGATCGTCCTCTACCACCTGGCCGACCTGTCGGTCGCGGAGATCGCGGCGCAGATCGGCGTGCCGAGCGGCACCGTCAAGGCCCGCCTGGCCCGGGGCCGCAAGGCTCTCGCCGCCCTGCTCGACGTGAACTTCCCGGAGGAGGTCCGCAATGCCTGACCCGATCTTCTCCGACCTCTACCAGGACACCGAGGACCTGATCTGGGCGCCCACCGAGCAGGTGCGCCGCCGAGGGCGGCAACGGGCCCGGCGTACCCAGCTCGCCGCCGGCCTGGCCGCCGCGGTCGCCGTCGCGGTCGTGGCGACCGGTGTGGTGCTGGCCCGCCCGGACGCCGCACCGCCACCGGTGCCCCCGGCGACAGTCGATCCGATCACGCCGACGCCGGCGCCCACGCCGAGCACCACGCCGTCGGCCGAGCCGTCGGCGAGCGGGGCGCCGACGCCGAGTCGCACCGCGGGAGAGCCGGCCGCCAGCATCGGCGGCGGGCCGACCAGCCGTACGCCGAGCCGGACGATTCCGGCGGCGGCGACGCTCCAGCTCGCCGACCTGCCGACGGGCTTCACGATGCAGACGGGAAAGGTGGGCGGTGACTGGTCCCTGGAGTTCATGTCCTCCTTCTGCGTGAACGAGTCGCCGACGCTGTCCGACGGGGAGGTGGCCACCCGGTCGGTGGCGTTCAACTCGCCCACCGACTGGATCGTCCAGCGGGTGACCCGGCACTCGGGCACGTCCGCCACCACGGTGATGAAGAATCTCCGCAAGCTGGTCACGGGCTGCGAGATGGAGCAGCCGGGCGACTCGCTGTCGATCATGGCGGAGTCGCTCGGCGGTGACGACGGCGTTCTCGTGGGAAGCGACGTCGGAGGGCGGCCCGGTCGCTGGCTCGTCGTCCGGCAGGGCGATCTGGTGGCGCAGCTCCGCCTCGACTCCCAGACCACGCCCACCGAGGCCCGCCGTACCGCCCGGTCGGTGGCGAACCGGCTGTGTGCCGGCACGGACACCTGCTGACGGGTGCGCGGAGGTGAGGCGGGGCCGAGCGAGCGCGGCCCCGCCTCACAGGCGCAGCGACTCCGGGGTGTGCAGGCGGAGCATGGTGGCGCCGACGTCACGCGGGAGACGCCGTCGGCTGGCCATGGAGACGAGCACCATCACCGCGAACGCCAGCGGCACCGTCCACGCGGCCGGCTGTGTGGTGAGCGTCGCCGGCCATCCGGTCAGCGGCGGGCCGAGCACGGTGAGCAGGACCGCGCCGACCGCCGCGCCGCCGCCGACCAGCACCCCGGCGGCGGCGCCCAGGTCGGTCAGGCCGCGCCACCAGATGCCGAGCACCAGCAGCGGGCAGAAACTCGACGCGGCCACCGCGAACGCCAGCCCCACCACCTGCGAGACGTCCAGCCCGGAGACGTTCAGCGAGAGCAACGCCGGCACCCCGCCGGCGATCACCGTGGCGAGCCGGAAGCCGCGTACCGAGCCGCGGCCCAGCACGTCCGTGGAGATCACCCCGGCGACGCTGGTGAGCAGGCCGGACGAGGTGGACAGGAACGCCGCGAACGCGCCGGCCGCGACCAGCGCGGCGAGCAGCCGGCCGGTGGTGCCGTCGCCGAGCGCCGCCCCGGGCAGCAGCACCACCACCGCGTCGGTCTGGCCGCTGACAAGCAGTTGTGGCGTGTAGATGCGGCCCAGCACGCCGTAGACGGTGGGCAGCAGGTAGAAGACGCCGACGAGCGCCAGCACCACGAGCGTGGTGCGGCGGGCGGCGGCGCCGTCGGGGTTGGTGTAGAAGCGGACCAGCACGTGCGGCAGGCCCATGGTGCCGAGGAACGTGGCCAGGATCAGCGAGTACGTGGCGAACAGCCCTCTGTCGTTCTCCCCCGCCGTGTCCGGCAGCAGCCACTCGGCGGGGCCGGTCGCCGCGCCGGACACCTCCGGCACCGGGTCACCGGCGGCGAATTCGAGGCGGTCGCCGGGGCGTACCTCCCGGATGTCGCCGTCGGGCAGCGTGAGCGTCGCGCGGTGCTCGACCACGACTGTGGTCGCGGTCCGGAACGTCGGCCCGTCGGGCGGGGTCACCGCCGGGCGGGCGTCGGCCTGCCACTGCAACGCCAGGAAGATCGCGGGCACGGCGAGCGCGGTGAGCTTCAGCCAGTACTGGAACGCCTGCACGAAGGTGATCGCCCGCATGCCGCCCAGCGCCACGTTCGCGGTCACCACCACGGCGACCAGCAGCGCGCCGAGCGGGTACGGCGAGCCGGTGAGCGTGGCCAGGGTCAGCCCGGCGCCCTGCAACTGCGGCACCAGGTAGAGCCAGCCGATGAAGATCACGAAGACGGTGGCGAGCGTCCGCAGCCGCCGGGAGCCGAGCCGTACCTCGCAGAAGTCGGGCAGCGTGAACGCGCCGGAGCGGCGCAGCGGCGCGGCCACGAACAGCAGCAGCGCGAGGTATCCGGCGGCGAAGCCGACCGGGTACCAGAGCACGTCCACGCCGTACTTGAGGATCAGCCCGGCGACGCCGAGGAAGCTCGCGGCCGACAGGTACTCCCCGCCGATCGCGGCGGCGTTCCAGGTCGGGCTGACCGCCCGGGAGGCGACCAGGAAGTCCGACGTGGTGCGGGCCAGCCGCAGCCCGTAGAAACCGATGCCGACGGTGACCAGCGTGACGGCGACGATCGCCGGGACCACGTACCCGTTGGACATCAGCGTTCCGGCCGTCGGATCAGGTCGACGAAGTCCTGCTCGTTGCGTTCGGCCAGCCGCACGTACGCCCACCCGACCACGATCAGGAACGGGAAGGACACGACGCCGAGCAGCAGCCACGGCAGGTTGACCCCGAGCACCGTGACCCGGCCGACTGAGGGCGCGATGGCGAACAGCCACGGCAGGCCGCCGAGCCCGATCATCACCAGCAGGCTGAGCCGCAACGCGAGCGAGAGCTGGGCCCGCATCAGTCCCTGCACCAGCGTCTCGCCCACAGGGGTCTGCTGGGCCAGTTCGGAGCGGGTGCGGTCGGCCGGGCTGCCGGCCCGGGAGACCTCGGCCAGCACGATCCGGGTCCGCTGCGGGGTGGCGGCCGGCTGCGGGCTCTCCGGCTGCCGGGGGGCGGGCGCCGGCGACGCGCGCGGGCCGGGCACCGGGGCGGTCTCGACGGGCCGCCCCGGTGGATGCTGTTCCTCGGCTCCGGTCACCCCCGGCAGTCTCGCCCGCTGAGCCGAATTGTCAAGACCGCGTCGTTGCGCCCTGTGCACAACCTGTGGATAACGCTTCACCCCTGTGGATAACCCGGTGGACGGCGCGGAGTCGTTGTGGACGACCGGGCGGGGTGTCAGGGTGAGCCGGTAGAGAGGAGGTGTGACAGTGACCAGCCCGGCACGACCCGGCACCGGCGACGTCTGGACGGTGGACGACCTCCAGGACCTCCCCGAGGACGGCCAGGACTACGAGATCTTCGACGGGAGCCTGCTCGTGTCCCCACACGCCGACGTCCGGCACGGCGCGATCGCCAACCGTCTCCGCCGGCTCCTCGACCGGCAGGCTCCGGCCGGTCTGCTCGTCGGGCAGGACGTCGGCGTCAGCGCGAAGCGCTCCTCCTACTTCGTGCCGGACGTCTTCGTCGCCCGCGAGGAGGCACTGGAGCGGGGTGGCCCGGCCCTCGCCCCGGCCGACGTGCTGCTCGTGGTCGAGGTCGTCTCGCCCGGCAACGCCGGTCGTGACCTGGTCCTCAAGCGCCACGAGTACGGCGTGGCCGGCATCGCGCGTTACTGGCTCGTCGAGCCGCGCAAGGAGACCCTGACCGTGCTGGAGAACGTCGACGGCCGCTACCGCGAGTCGGTGGTGCTCTCCACCGCCGACGTGTACCGCGCCGACCAGCCGTTCCCGCTCGTCCTGCCGGTCGCCGAGATCTTCTGAGCGCCCTGATCCCGCCTGGGCGTCAGCCGAGTCCCACCCGTACCGGGTTCGAGGTCGCCGAGCCCAGCCAGGTGTGCGGGTTGCCGAACCAGCACCACCCGAGCTTCGGCGCGCCCTGACTGATCCAGAGCGCGGGCACCCGCCGGTCACCGCAGCGCGAGCCCACGAGCGAGAAGCACCTGTTGCTCGCCAGCGCCTCCGGGTACAGCGTGACGAACGCCAGACCTTCGTCGATGGTGATGGGGAGCCGGTCCTTCGCGGTCATGTCCTCCAGCGCGGCCGACGGCGCCACGTTGCGGTACTCCTCGCCCCGGTCCACGTCGAAGAGCAGGTACGCGGGCCCGGCCGGCACCTCCAGCTCCTTGATCGGGTGGAAGGTGGGCAGGTCGTCGGCGGGGAAGTTCCGGTCGAGGATGCCGGTCTTGCGCTTGCCGGCGAGCGTGGTGAGCGCGATCCGCTCCGGCACCGGCACCAGTTCCCGCGTGGTCACCAGCAGGAACGGCACCCGTCCCCCGGTGGGGCCTTGCAGCCCGGCGGAACCGGTGACCGCCGCGTCGCGCAGCGGGCTGAGCAGGGCGCGAAACGTCTCCTCGGTCTGCCCGGCCAGCGCCGGATAGCCGAGTTGAACGAGGCGGTCGAGCTGGCTGTCGAATTCTGCGGCGGCGTCGAAGCGGTCGTCGGACATGCGGTCCCCCACCCTGTCGTACGGTCTGCCGTACATTGTACGCCAGGGTTTGCGGTGACCCCTCCCTCAGCGACTCCAGTCCTGCTTCGCGGCACGGACCAGCTTGTCCTTCAGCTCCCGGGTGTGCCGGCGGCTCACCGGCAGCTCGGATCCGTCGATCACCACCACATAGCCGGAGTTGACCAGCCGCAACTCGGCGATGAGCCGCAACTGCACCAGGTACGAACGGTGGATCCGGACGAACCCGGCATCGGCCCAGCGCTCGGCCAGCGTCGCCAGCGAGACCCGGACCAGGTGCGACCCGTCCGCCGTGTGCAGGCGCGCGTAGTCGCCCTGCGCCTCCACCCACCGCACCGCCGAACGGGGCAGCATCCGGGTGGTGCCCGCCAGCTCGATCGGGATGGTCGGATCCTCCTCCGCCCGGGCCAGCGCGGCCGGGTGCGACGGCACCACCCGGGCGCCGATCACCCGGCGCAGCGACTCGGCCAGCCGCTCGGCGCGTACCGGCTTGCGGACGTAGTCGGTGGCGCCCAGGTCGAACGCGTCCACCGCGCCGTCGTCGTACGCGGTGACGAACACGATCGCCGGCGGACGGGCGAACCGGCGCAGCACCCGGGCCAGTTCCATGCCGTCCAGCCCCGGCATCCGGATGTCGAGGAACACCACGTCCACGTCGTCGTCGCGGAGCACCCGCAGCGCCTCTGTCGCGTCCCCCGCCGTGTGCAGCCGGGCCACCCGGGGATCGGCGCGCAGGTGGTACGCCAGCTCGTCCAGCGCGGGCGGCTCGTCGTCCACCGCCAGCACCCGAAGGAACCCCGTCACGAGGAAACCCGTACGCCGGGGTGGAACTTCGGCACCCGCATGCTCACCTTCGTACCCGAGCCGAGGCCGGTCTCGACGACCAGGCCGAACCCGTCCCCGAAGACCGACCGGAGCCGTTCGTCGACGTTCGAGAGACCGACGTGCTGCCCCGGGTCGTCGGCCGGGTCGCTGCCCGCCCCGGACAGCTCGGCGATCCCGGCGGTCAGCGTCGTCGGATCCATCCCCACCCCGTCGTCCTCCACCGTGATGTGACACTCCGCGCCCGCGTCCCGGGCCTCGATGCTCACCATGCCGGTGCCCGGCTTGCGGGACAACCCGTGGCGGACCGCGTTCTCCACGAGCGGCTGCAGGCAGAGGAACGGCAGCGTCACCGGCAGCACCTCGGGGGCGATCTGCAGGCGCACCTGGAGCCGCTCGCCGAACCGTGCCCGCTCGATGGTCAGGTAGCGGTCGATCGAGCGCAGCTCCTCGGCGAGCGTGGTGAACTCGCCGTGCGCCCGGAACGAGTAGCGGGTGAACTCGGCGAACTCCAGGATCAGCTCCCGGGCCCGCTCCGGGTCGGTACGCACGAACGAACCGATCGCGGTCAGCGCGTTGTAGATGAAGTGCGGGCTGATCTGGGCGCGCAACGCGCGCACCTCGGCCCGGGCGAGCCGCTCCCGCGACGACTCCAGCTCGGCCAGGGCGAGCTGGTCGCCCGCCCAGTGCGCGGTCTCCAGCGTGGCCTGCACCAGACCCGGGGCCGGCCGCTCGCCGGCCACCGCCACCAGCGCGCCGACCACCCGGCCGTCCGCGCGCAGCGGCGCCACCACCGCGCCGCGGACCGGGCAGTCGACCAGGTCGCAGCGCAGCTCCGACTCGCCCAGCACTGTGGAACGCCCGCTGCCGACCGCGCGCCGGGCCGCCGCGACCAGTTGATCGCCGTGGTGCGCGCCCTGCCCGTCGACGGCGAGCAGCGTGTCCCGGTCCGTCAGCGCCAGCCCGGCCGCGCCCACCAGGGCCCGCAGATGGCGTACGGCCTTCGCCGCGTCCGCGGCGGTCAGCCCGGCGCGCAGCGGCTCGGCGGCGAGCCCGGCGGTGTGCAGCACCTCGTACGTGGCGCGCTGCGTCGCCGTGGCGATGCCCCGTCGGCCACGCAGCCGCAGCACCGCCCAGAGCGCCGCCGCCAACGCGGTCACGAGCGAGACGACGGCGAAGACGGCGGAGAGGTTGCCACCCACGCAGCGATCCTGCCGGGTGCCGGCCCGGTAGCGCTAGTACGCGCCCTTGCGGGCCAGCACCACGCCCACGGTCCGCCACAGGATGCTCAGGTCGTACGCCAGCGACCAGTTGTCGACGTAGTAGAGGTCGAGCCGGACCGCCTCGTCCCAGGACAGGTCGGAGCGGCCGGACACCTGCCACAGCCCGGTCATGCCCGGCCGGACCAGCAGCCGGCGGCGTACGTCGCCGAGGAAGTCGCCGTCGTCGGCGGGCAGCGGGCGCGGGCCGACGAGCGACATCTCGCCCCACAGCACGTTGATCAGCTGGGGCAGCTCGTCCAGCGACGTGGCCCGCAGGAAGCGGCCCACCGGGAAGACCCGGGGGTCCTGCTTCATCTTGAACAGCATGCCGTCGGTCTCGTTCCGGTCGACCAGACCGGCGAGCCGCTCCTCGGCGTCGACGTACATGGTCCGGAACTTCCAGACCCGGAACGTCCGCCCCTCGTGCCCGACGCGGGGCTGGCGGAAGAAGACCGGCCCGGGGTCCGAGATCCGGATGGCCAGGGCGATGGCGGCGAAGAGCGGGACCAGCATCAGCAGGCCCAGGCCGGCGGCCACCCGGTCCATCAGGTTCTTGACCAGCAGCGCCGGCCCGGACAGGGTCGGCTCCTCGACGTGCAGCAGCGGCAGGCCCTCGATCGGGCGGATGTGCACCCGGGGACCGGCGATGTCGGTGAGCTGGGGCGCGACCACCAGGTCGACGCCGGAGCCCTCCAGCTGCCAGGCCAGGCGGCGCAGCTCGCCCGGCTCGGCGCTGGCCGAGCCGCAGACCGCGATGGTGTCGCCGCCGACCTCACGTACCAGGGCGAGCACGTCGCGGCCCGCGTACACCGGCACCGGGGTCTCCAGGCCGCGGGCGGCGGCGTACCCGTCGGTGAGGTGGATGGCCACCGGGATCAGGCCGACCGACGGGTGCCGGGTGACAGTGGTGTAGACCTCCAGGCACTCGGGCAGCGTGCCGACGAGCACCATCCGGTGCCCGGCGTGCCCGAACCGGCGGCGCAGCCCGTGCAGGGCGGCCCGGGCGATCATGCGGCCGAGCACGATCAGCAACATCGCGCCGAGCAGCGCGAAGCCGACCGTCCACCGGGACAGGGAGTAGGTCTTCGTGGCGAAGGCGATGAACGAGACCGCCGCCGCCACCGCCACGCCGGCCCGGATCACCCGCTTGAATTCGTCCGGGCCGAGCCCCAGGTAGCGCCGGTCGTAGGCCCGGTTGCCCCAGAGGAAGAGCAGCCAGCCGAGCGGCAGGAGCACGAACGCCACGGTGTAGAACCAGGCTTGCGGGGAGTTGCGGAAGCCCGAGTCGGCCTGCTCGAAGATCTGCACGGCCAGGAAGCTGGCCAGAGCCGCCGCGCCGAAGTCGAGCAGCAGCAGGAACAGGATGTAGGGCCGGTGCCACCGGGAGACCCGGCGCCGGGCGCGGGCCCACGCCGACCGGGGTACGCCGTTGTGCGACGGCGGAGTCGGCGGCTGGATCTCAAAGCTGTCGACGTGCCGCACGCTCTTGCTCCGGCCTCTGTCGGTTACCGGGCGCTGGAGGCTTGTCGTCACCTCAACCCATGTCCTCCCGCATGACCCGCACCCTCACTCGCCGTGAGGATCCGGGTCGCTCACCGTCCCAGTCTCCCACGCGGGCCCGGCCCGGACCGGCCCCCGCGAAGAAGCCGTGCCGCTGGTGCTCGGTGAGATCTGGCCGGCTCCGAATCAGTTGTGAAGCCGGGGACCGAGCCACTATACCGATGGATGACCACTCGGGTAGAGGGGCGGACCCGGACCTTCGGTGATCCCGGGTCGATTCCACTCAGTAATCGCCGGGTGCGGTTACTCACCGTACGAGACGGGACAACCTTCGGTCAGCCAGCGGCTTCCCGCCGGTCTGACATGTGGGGCAGTACTGGAGGCTCGAATCGGCGAACGAGACCTCACGCACCGTGTCGCCGCAGACCGGACACGGCAGGCCCTTGCGGGCGTGCACCTTGAGCCCGGAGCGCTTCTCGCCCTTCAGCTCCGCCGCCCGCTGGCCCATCGACCGGCGTACCGCGTCGCCGAGGACCGTGCGCGTCGCCGCGTGCAGGCCGGCGAGCTGGTCGTCGGTGAGCCGGTCGGTGATCGCGAACGGCGACAGCCGCGCCGCGTGCAGGATCTCGTCGGAGTACGCGTTACCCACCCCGGCGAGCACCGACTGGTCGGTCAGCACGCCCTTCACCTGGCCCCGGCGACTGCGCAGCCGCTCGGCGAAGGTCGGCAGATCCGCCTCCAGCGCGTCCGGCCCGAGCTTCGCCACACCCGGCACCAGCGCCGGGTCGGTGACCAGATAGGCGGCCAGCTTCTTCTGGGTGCCCGCCTCGGTCAGGTCGAAGCCGGAGCCGTCGTCGAGGCGTACCCGCACCGCGATCGGGCCCTTGCCGGGCCGCAGCGGGGTCGCCGCCGGGAACGCCTCCCGGTAGTGCAGCCAGCCTGCCCGGGCCAGGTGGACCACCAGGTGCAGTCCCTCGTCGAACCGGACATCGAGGAACTTGCCGTACCGGCCGGCGCCGGTGATCGTACGGCCGGCGACAGTGCTCGGCGGCGGGTCGTACGTCTTGAGCGCGCTGATCGCGGCGACCTCGAACCGCTCCACGCGGCGGCCCACCGCACGCTCGCGCAGGTAACCGGCGAGCGCTTCCACCTCCGGAAGTTCGGGCATCGTCCAACGGTAGCCTTCTTTCCCGTGAGAATCGTGGTGGCGCACAACCGGTACCGGGAAGCCCAGCCCTCCGGCGAGAACACCATCGTCGACGCGGAGGTCGCCCAGCTGACCGCCGCCGGCGTGGAGGTGCTGCCGTTCCTGCGCAGCTCCGACGAGATCCCGTCGATGTCCAAGCCGGCCAAGGCGCTGCTGCCGATCTCGCCGATCTGGGCCCCGAAGGCCCAGCACGACCTCGACCGCCTGCTGACCGAGCACCGGCCGGATGTGCTGCACCTGCACAACCCGTACCCTCTGCTCTCGCCGTGGGTGGTGCGGACCGCGCACAAGCGCGGGGTGCCGGTGGTGCAGACGGTGCACAACTACCGGCAGGTCTGCTCCTCCGGGCTGTACTTCCGTGACGGCGTGATCTGCCAGGACTGCCGGGGCCGGGCGCTGGGCGTGCCGGCGATCGTGCACCGTTGCTACCGCAACTCGCGGGCGCAGAGCGCGCTGATGGCGACCACGCTCGCCGTGCACCGCCCGACCTGGAAGTCGGTGGACCGGTACATCGCGCTCACCACGGCTGTGGCTGATCATCTGCGCGACTACGGCATCCCGGACGAGCGGATCGTGGTCAAGCCGAACGCGGTACCCGACCCGGGCACACCGGCGCCGGTCGGGAACGGCTTCCTCTTCATGGGGCGGCTCAGCCCGGAGAAGGGGCTGGACCTGCTGCTCGCCGCGTGGCGGCGGCATCCGGTGGGTGCGCTCGGCCCGCTGCGCATCGCCGGTGACGGCGAGCTGCGCCCGCTCGCCGAGGCGGCCGCCGCGGAGCGGCCCGACGTTCTCTACCTGGGCCAGCTCGACCGCTCCGGGGTACGCGCGGCGCTGGCCGACAGCTCCGTGGTGCTGGCCACCTCCACCTGGCACGACGTGCTGCCCACCGTGATCATCGAGGCGCTGGCGTCCGGGCGGCCGGTGCTCGGCACCGCGCTGGGCGGCATCCCGTACCTGGTGGGTGCGGACGGCCCGCGCGAGCCCGCCGGCACCGGCCCGGCCGAGGTGGCCACCGCCGCGCCCGGCGACGGGCATGTCGCGTTGCCGGTCGGGGTGCAGCGCGGCGAGGCGGGTTGGGTGGTGGCGCCGGAGGCGGACGCGCTGGCCGCCGCGCTGCCGCTGGCCGCCGCCGAGGCGACAGCGCTGGCTCCGGCGGCCCGGAGCCGGTACGAGCGCACGTTCCACCCCGACGTGATCACCAAGCGCCTGATCGACATCTACGCCGGCCTGGCCGCCCCCGGAGGCCGCCCCGCGCGCTGAGCCCAGGTGTGCTGAGCCCGGGTGTTAGGAAGGGCCCCTTTTTATGCACGAGGCGTTAAGAAGGGGCCCTTCCTTACCGCAGGGAGGCGCGGGCGGAGAAGGCGATGCTCGCCAGCAGGAAGCCGCCGTTGACGATCGTGAACGCGACCATCACCCAGAACGCCAGCGCGGGCGCGAAAGCCAGCACCAGGCCGGCCACGAAGATCACCGCGCCGTAGTCGCGGACCAGCTTCACCAGGCGTACCGGGAGCGAGGTCGAGGTGACCATGCTCGCCGCGTTCGGCCCGGACTGCATCACCGACGTCACCAGGTTGACCATCCAGGTGCCCGCGAACACCGCCACCAGCCAGACCGGCGTGGACGGGCGCTGCGCCACCGCCGTCGCGCCGATGGCCGCGACCAGCGCGATCTGGGCGGCCACGTCGCAGAGCACGTCGATCCGGGCGCCGGCCGCGCTGCCCTGCCCGGTCACCCGGGCGAGCTGCCCGTCGGCGCAGTCCAGCGCGTACGCGATCTGCCACGCGACCAGCGCGAACAGCCCGACCGCCCAGGCCGCAACGGTGCCGGCGGCCACGTCGTCGGCGAGCGCCACCACGGTGACCGAGGCGGCCAGCCCCAGCACCAGGTTGGCCAGCGTCAGCGCGGTCGGGCGCAACCCCAGGCGCTGGGCGGCAAGCGCGAAGGCCGCCCCGATCCACTGACTGATCGACTCGCTGAACAAGCCGCCTCCCCGGTTGACCCGGTGGAAGTCGGCGACTGTGGGACGGGGCTCAGCCAATGTGGTCGCGGAGGGCACCGGCGTAGTCTGCCAGCCGCTCCCGCGTCTCGGTAGCGGACATCGCGAGGTGTTCGAGGATGGTGTAACGGTCCGGCCGGGTGGCCGGCGCGAACTGCACCGCCTCCACGAACTGGTCGTCGGTCAGCTCGACCTCGGCCGGCAGCCGGGGCAGCCCGTGCCGGGTCAGGCAAGCCGCCATCTCGGCGAACCGGCGCTCGTCGCCGCGCAGGTACGTGCAGAACAGCGCGCCGAGCCCGGCCAGCTCGCCGTGCGAGGCGGTGCCGGGGAAGAGCGCGTCGATCGCGTGCATGATCTCGTGGCAGCCGCCGCTGCACGGCCGGCTGGTGCCCTCGATCGCCATCGCCAGGCCACTGGAGATCAGCGCGTCGGCGAGCACCGTGACGAAGCCGTCGTCGTTCATGTCACCCGGGTGGTTGAGCACCGCCTCGGCGCCCGCGCGCGACAGCGAGGCGGCCAGCCCGTCGACCCGCTCACCGCGGACCCGCCGGGCCAGTTCCCAGTCCGCCAGCGCGCTGACGTTGCTGACCACGTCGCCGATGCCGGCCCGGTTGTGCCGCTCCGGCCCGGCCTCCACGAAGTCCAGGTCCACGATCACCGCGATCGGGATGTGCACCCCGTAGGACCCCTTCAGGCCCTCGGTGATCAGGCTCGCCACCGGGGAGGCGATGCCGTCGTTGGCGAGGCTCGTCGCCACCGACACCATCGGCAGCCCGCGCCGGGTCGCCGCGTACTTGGCCACGTCGATCGTCTTGCCGCCGCCGATGCCGACCACCGCGTCGTACGACCGGGCGCGCAGCTTCGTCCCCAGGTCGTCGGCGGCGTCCAGCGTCCCCCCGGCCACGGTGAACACGTCGGCCGAGCGCAACGACGGCCGGATCAGCTCGGCGATCCGTTCGCCCTGCCCCGGCCCGACCACCACGGCGACGTCGCCACCGGCGGAGATCCGCCCGTCGGAGAGGATCGCCGCCAGGTCGGCCACCGCGCCCCGCCGCACGTCGATGTGCAGCGGGGTGAGGACGCTGCGGGCTAGTAGCGGCACGCGATCTCCCGCGCCCGGGCCAGATCGGCGTGGTTGTCGACCTCGACCCAGGAGACGTCACCGATCGGGGCCGCCCGCACCTCGCCGCCGCGCTCGGCGAACTCCTGGTAGCCGTCCTCGTAGTAGAGGTTCGGGTCGCGCCGCCAGGTCGCCTCCAGCGCGTCCGCGAGCGGCTCGGCCACCTGCGGCTCGATCAGCGTCGCGCCGATGTACTCGCCGTACGCCTCGCCCGGGTCCATCAACTTGGTGATGCGGGTGAGCTGGCCGGCGGCGTCGAAGGTGGTCTTCATCTCCTCCTCGGCCAGCGGCTTGAGCGTGTCCACGGCGAGCAGGATGCCCGGCCCGCGCTCGGCCAGCAGCGTCTTCTCCACGCTCACCGGGTGCACGGTGTCGCCGTTGACGAGCAACACGCCCCGGGAGAAGTACTCGCGCGCCAGCCACAGCGAGTACGCGTTGTTCCACTCCTCGGCCTTGTCGTTGTGGACCAGGGTGAGCGTGACGCCGTACTTCTCCTCCAGGGCGGCCTGCCGCTGCCGCACCGCGTCGGCCGCGTAGCCGACCACGATCACGACCTCGTTCAGCCCCACCTCGGCGAGGTTGCGCAGCGCGATGTCGAGGATGGTGGTCTCCCCGTCGACCGGCACCAGGGCCTTGGGCAGGGTGTCGGTGTACGGCCGCAGCCGGCGCCCCGCTCCCGCGGCGAGCACCATCCCGATCATGCCGACACGCTCCTCTTCTCGACCCGATTCCACCCGGCGAGGATATCGCCGGGCGCCGACCGGCAGTGGTTCAGCCCGTCAGCCCGATCGAACGCAGCGCGGCGAAGCCGTCCTCGGCGATCCGCCGGATCAGCCCGTCGTTGACGTTCCGGTGCTCGTCGAGCAGGTCGACGTCCGACTCCGCCAGCCAGCGGAACTCGGTGTGCTTGCCGGCCTCCAGCCGAGGGCGGCTCAGGTCGCCGTCCACCCGGACCAGGAAGTCGGTCTCCACCCGGGTCAGCCCGTCGTCGGCGGTGTAACGGTATTCGCCGACCAGGCCGAGCACGTGCGACACGGACCAGCCGGTCTCCTCGGTGACCTCCCGGCGCAGCGCGTCGTCGATCTCCTCGCCCGGTTCGAGGTGGCCGCCGACGATGTCCCAGCAGTTCGGAAAGAGGCGTCGGTCGGGGGATCGGCGTTGGATGAAGATGCGGCCGTCGTCGTCGACGATCAGCGCGCCGGCGCAGCGCAGGGGCTCGGTGGGCACCCTCCGACAGTAGCCATCCGCGCCGCCTCCGGCGATGCCCGTCCTTGTCCCGGTACGCATAGAGGGCCCACCATGTCCGTACTCAGTCGCCGTCCCACAGGGGTGATGTGTGATGCAGGTACGCGAAGCGATGTCCAGCGAGGTACTCGTGGTCGGGCCGGAGCACACGCTCCGGCAGGCGGCCCGGATGATGTCGGCCCGCGGTGTCGGGTCGGCGGTCGTGATCGACCCGGACTCCGAAGGGGTCGGGATCATGACCGAACGCGACGTGCTGAAGGCGATCGGTGCCGGGCTCGACCCGGATGTCGAGCGCACCGGCGCGCACCTGACCTGGGACGTCGTCTACGCCGGCCCGGACTGGACGGTCGAGGAGGCCGCCGCGGCGATGGCCCGGGGCGGTTTCCGGCACCTGGTCGTGCTCGACGGGCGTGAGGTGGCTGGAGTGATCTCGGTACGGGATCTGATGCGGGTCTGGGCGGGGCAGCACGCGCCGACCCGGAGCTGAACCGGGCCGGCGCGACGGGCGCCGGAGAAGGGCGATGGCCCGGCCGATACCGGCCGGGCCATCGTCGTGTGTGTTCTGTTTCGGTCGTGCCGCCCGTCAGGGGCCGACGAAGACCGAGGTGCCGCGCCAGTCCACGTCGTCGACGCTCGGACCGCTGCGCACCGTGGCGGTACCGGTCGGCACGCCGCCCGACCACGCCATCGAGGCGAGGTTGCCGGTGCTCCGGGAGACGACGTAGAGCGTGTCGCCGTCCAGGAACAGGCCGCCCGCGTCGGCGAAGCCGGTGGTGCCGGTGACCGTGTTGCGCTCGGCGCCGACGGTGCCGGTGTCCGGCGCGAACCCGCGCCAGAACAGCGTGCTCTGACCGGCCAGCGAGTAGTAGACCCGGCCCTTGGAGTAGAACATCGCGGTCACGTTCGGCAGTTCGGCGGAGAAGTTGCCGGTCATGCCGGCGTAGGTGGAGCCCTCCGGCGCGGAGCCGGTGACGACCAGGTCCCACTTCGCGTCGTGGTACGGGTCCAGCTTCTTCGCGGTGCCGAACTCGGTGCCGTCGAACGAGCGCTTGTAGAGGTCGCCGCCGACGCCGTAGAACAGGTCACCGCCGACCCAGAACGCGCCCTTGATGTTCGACCAGCCGGTGTTGTCGCCGTTCGGCACCGACATCGCGTTGCCGACCGAGGACGCGCCGTCGTACGTCCGCTTGGTGATGCTGTCCACCGTGGTGGACGGCGGCACCGGCGGCAGCTTGACGATCTCGATGGCCTGCACCAGCGGGTTCTCCAGGACGCGACCGAAGTCGATGTCGATGTTGCCGTCACTGGTGACCGGGAACGCCCGCATGGTGCCCCGGTTGGTTGCGCCGATCGCCGTGATCGGGTCGAAGTTGCTCAGCTTGACGACGCCGTCGATGCTGACGTTGAACTTGCGCTTGCCGGCGGTGGCGGTACCGGCGTAGCGGTTCGCCAGGTAGAGGCGCACCTGCACCGGCGTGCCGGCCGGAACCGGGAAGTCCCACTGCATGTCCGGCGCGGTCGACTCGTCCCACCGCTCCGAGTTGAACAGCTCCACCGGCGTGCCGGCCGGCACGGTGGCGTCGAGCGCGGCGTTGGTGGTGTAGCTGGTCACCTGGCTGCCGGTGTTGTGGTAGGTGCTCGGCGCGGCGGCGGTGTCCGCGGCCCAGGCCGGCCCGCTCGGCGCGGCCATCTGGTCGCCACCGGCGTTGACCCGGTAGAGCACGTCCGAGGCGTCCGGGGTGGGCGCGGTCTTGACGATCTCGATGCCGTGGACCAGCGGGTTCTGGACCACCCGGCCGAAGTCGATGTCGACCACGCCGTCGCTGACCAGGGAGATCGACTGCATCGTGCCGCGGTCGGTGCCACCGGCGGCCACGACCGGGTCGAAGTCGTTCAGCTTGAGCACGCCGTCGACGCTGACGTCGAACTTGCGGTTACCCGGCTTGCTCGTGCCGGACCAGCGGTTGGCCATGTAGATCCGGACGTCGATCCGGGTGCCGGCCGCGACCGGGATGTCCCACTGCATGTCCGGCGCGGTCGACTCGTCCCACCGCTCCGAGTTGAACAGCGTGGCCGGCGTGCTCGCCGGCACGGTGGCGTCGAACGTGGCGTTCGTCGGGTACGTGGTCACGCTGTTGCCGGTGTTGTGGTACGGGCTCGGCGAGGCCTCGCTGTCGGCGGCCCAGTCCGGCCCGCCGTCGGTGGCCGGGATGGCCGGACCGCCGGCGTTGACCCGGTAGAGCACCTCGGTCTGCGCCGCGCGACCGGCCTGGTAGACGTTGCCCGGCAGGCCCTTGGTGCTGGTCGAGTGCGGGGCGTTGCCACCGGCCAGCGGGAAGAACGCGAGCCGCTTGCGCTGGTAGTCGAAGTCGCCGATGTACTCCTGGTCGCTGCCCAGCCAGAGCCCCTCCGGGGTCACCAGCATCTCGGTGACGCCGTAGCCGCGCGGGTGGCGGCCCGGGTTCCAGGACAGCGGCAGGCCGCTGACCGGGTCGAGGGCGGCGATGCTGGCACGCGGCACCGCGCCCGGTCCGGCCTTGTCCCGGGCGAGCGGGTTGTTCGACCAGCGGAAGTGGCCGCCGACGTAGATGGCCTTCTCGCTGATGCCGACGGAGAGGAAGGTGTCGCCGCCGCTGAAGTTCGTCCAGGTCGGCTTCTGGCCGGCGCCGGTGGCGTCGGTCTCCCAGCGGGCCGCGGAGTCACAGAGCGTGCCGGGGTAGGACGCGCCGGTGGTGACCACCACGAAGTACTTGCTGTCCGGGGAGAACTGGACGTCGCGCACCCACGAGTCGAACGCGGTGTACTTGCAGGCCGCGGCGTAGCTGTCGGTGTTCCAGTCGGCGATGGTCGCGGAGTTCTCACCGAGGTTGATCCGCACGATCTGGTCGTGCACGACGCCGTCGGCCTTCTTGAAGTTGCCGATGACCACGAGGTGCTTGCCGTCCGGCGAGACGGTGAACTTCTCCACGCCGACACCGGCCGAGGCCCCGTTGTTGGTCGGGGTCCAGTTGTGGTTCTCGGTCAGCGCCACGGTGAGGTAGTCGTCCACCGCGCCGGTGGTCGGGTTCAGCGAGGCCAGCCCGTTGCGGTTGGTCGTCGCGGTGACGGTGGTGAAGATGCCGCCGACGAGCAGGTGGCCGTCGACGAGCGCGATGTCGCTGACGGTGCCGTTGAACGCCGGGCCCTTGAACCCTTCGACGGGGGTGCCGTCGGCGACGTTCAGCAGCGCCAGCTTGCGGAAGTTCTTGTCGCCGACCTTGTTGAACTTGCCGGCCACGTAGACGGTGCCCGGGGTCGGGCCGGCGATGATGGCGGTGACGTCGTTGTCCAGCACCGGCGCGAACGCATTGTCGATCTTGCCGGTGGCCTTGTCGAAGGCGAGCAGCCCGCGCCGGTCGACCGGAGTGGGTGAGGAACCCCGGTTCTGCGCGTTGGTGAACGAGCCGCCGACGATCACCTTGCTGCCGGCGTCGTGGATGGCCACCACGTTGCCGTCGTTGATGTTCGGCGTCTTGTCCGACGGCACCTCGCCGACCATCGTGCTGTGGTCGGGCGCGGGCGCGGTGGTCGGCGCGGCGAGCGCCGGCACCGGTGTGAACAGGGTGGCGATGCCGAGTACGGCAGCGCCGAAGGCGGACACCGAGCGGTGTCTCAGGATCGAGGAAGCCACAGGCTACTCCGGGGGGAATACGTCGGAGGCGCTGCGATCGTGGCCGGTGCCGACTTGAGGCGGGGCGTCACTCGACCGACCGCAGACGTGAGAGCAATACCTTCTCGCATTCGCCGGTCGCGCGTCCACCCGGGATCGGCCTTTTTGGCCGAGGAAACGGCCCGGGTCGCACGAAAAGACGAGCGACTATCACTCGCCGGACACGGAGGGTGTCCCTGAGGGGACGCTCAGGTCGGGCATCGGCGGCTGGAAGTACGGATCCGTCGCCATCTCCCGGAAGACCTTCTCGCTTTCCGGGTCGTCGCCGAACGTGCTGTCGTAAATCGGCTTCTGCGTCTGCTTCGCCGCGAAGTAGACCGCCGCCTTGATCTGCGGGTGCTTCTTCAGGTACGGCCCGACCTCGCGCATCCAGTCGGCGCGCTGGCCCGGACGCCCGTCCTGGGTCAGGCCGAACTCGCCGATGACGACCGGCCGCGGGTGCTTCTTGGCGAACGCCATGAAGTGGTCCATGCGGTTGGAGAAGCTGTTCCACTCCGGGCTGGGATAGACGTCGGCGCAGAGCCAGTCGACCTGGTCGTCGCCGGGGTAGTAGGCGGCGGCCCGGCGCTGCGGCTCGGCGAAGCCGTCCGCGTGCGGGCACCACACCCAGGCCGCGTTGGTGACGCCCATCTCCGTGAAGATGCCGCGGACGTGCTTCCACGCGGCGACGTAGTCCTCCGGCGAGTGCATGCTCGCGGCCAGGTTCGGCCGGTCCATCTCCCACCGGTAGCGCAGCAGCACCGGAACGCCGAACTCCTTGACGTCGCGCGCGCGTTCCCGGATCAGCGTGTCGTAGATGCCGCTGACCGTGGAGCGGGTGTCGGTGCCCTGCCAGGAGATCATCTGGAGCCTGCCCCGGGCCTGGAACGCCCGCTCGCTGGCGCCCGGGAACGGCTCGTTCCACTCGTGGAACATGTGCGCGATGGCGAGTGTGCCGCCGGCGGCCCGGTTGAACTCGTCGAACGCGGCGGCCCGCCCGGTGGCGGTGTGGTACTGCGGCTTGACCCAGGTGCCGAGCCAGGCGCCCTGCTCCGGCGGCTCCGGCCCGCGGCCGGTGGTGCGGACCGGCGCGGTCCGCGGCGTCACGGTCGGTGGAGGCGGCGCCGCCGTGGTCCCCTCGTCGGACCGTTCGGAGCCGATCTCACAGGCCGTCACGGCCGGTGCCAGCAAGGCCAGGCCCAGCACGGCAGCCATCGTCAGTCGTAACCGTCGTACCACCGCAACCTCTCCCCAGGACGGTCGCCGGCCACGGTGGGGCCCTGACGGATCCGCGTGAGCGGAGAGGCACGCCGGGCCGGGCGGGCGACCCCTGGCACTCTACCCGGGGAGGAGCGCTCAGGCGGGGTAGCCGAGCTCGGTCAGCAGCGGTCCGGCCTGCGCCAGCACATCGGCCAGATCCTTTTCGGTCAGTCGCTGCCGCCAGCGCCCCACCGAGCCCGGCCGGGCCTTGGCGAAGCGGGCGTGCAACGCCGCCCGGCCGGCCGGGTCGCGTACCTCCAGGAAGTCGGCGACCACCTCGGAGGCCTCCGCCGGCCGCGTGACGACGTCCTCGTAGCGCAGGTGCCGCACCCGGTCCGCGGGCAGCTCGGCGAGCTGGGTGAGCGCGCTGCTGGTGAAGCGCCGCCACATCCAGGCCGACCGGCCCAGGTCGGAGACCTGCGTGAACTCGTCGCGCCGCTCCGGCTCCACCCAGAACCGCGGCGCGGCGCCCCAGGGCGTACCGCCCCGGCCGCTGCGACCGGTGCCGGTGGACGCGGCGTTCAGCCAGGGCTGCTCGGCGTGCGACACCGCCACGTCCCGGCCGTCCCGGTAGACGTGCAGGAAGACCGCGTCCGGGAAGACCTCGGTCAGGAACGGCACGATGAAGCAGTTCTCCGGGTCCTTCTCGGCGAAGCGCAGTCCACCGTGGCCGGACGCGGCGAGCAGCGCGCCGTAGTAGCCCCGGAAGTAGCGGGCCGCCCGCTGCGGCGTCCAGCTTCCCTCGTAGACACAGCGGGCGACCGCCTTGGTCAGGCGCGGCTCGAAGTGGTACGACACGTCCGGCAGCGCGCCGACGCAACTGCCCAGGAACGTGGTGCCGGAACGCGGGGCCCCCAGGATGAAGATCGGGCGCTCCACCTTCAGCGTGAGGCGGCGGTTGCCCGCCTCCACCGGCCGTTCCAGCTCGCGGCGTTCCTTGCGGTCCGCCAGCAGGCCGACCGCGGCGAGCTTCGCGGCCTTCACGGTGGACAGCCCGGAGTGCGGGGCGAGGGGGGAGTCGCTGGTCATCGAAGGTCCCATCGGTGCGCAGGATCGGTCAGGACTGGGCGGCCGGGTCCGACCCGGCGCGGTTGCGGCCGCGGCGAAGGGACCGCAGCGCGTCGAGGTTCAGCGTGCGCCGCCAGCGCCAGACACCCGCCGCGTACGCGGCCAGGCCGACGGCGCTCACCAGCGCGAGCACCGGCGGCGTGGCGTCGAGCAGGCTCGCCGCGCCCAGCGGCAGGCCCAGCGCCACGACGGCGAGCGCCATCGCGGTACGGGTGCCGGCGCCGAACGGGTGCAGCCGCATCGACCACCAGAGCTGGGTCAGCGGCACCAGGTTGGTGACCAGGATCGAGATCGTCCAGGCCAGAGCCGCGCCGAGGATGCCGAACCGCGGGATGAGCAGCAGGTTGCCGACCACGTTGAGCACGGTGCCGGTCATCGCGTTGTAGAACGTCCACGCGGTGCGCCCGGCCATGTTGAGCACCATGTCGACCATGCCGCATCCGGTGGCCAGCAGCATGGTCAGCGCCAGCAGCACCACGACCCGGCGGCCGTCGGCGTAACCGGCGCCGAACAGCGCCAGCATCGGCGTCGCGAAGGCCGCGAAGATCAGGTACGCGGGCCAGGAGAGGATCACCAGCCAGCCGGTGGCGACCTGGTAGAGCTGGCCCGCCTCGGCCCGGTCGTTGCGGGCGAACGCGGCGGCCAGCCGGTGCTGCACCGAGCTGGACAGCGCGACGCTGGAGAGCTGGCCCAGCGCCAGGAACCGGGTCGCCGCCGTGTAGATGGCCGCCTCGGCCGGCCCGCGCAGCGCGCTGAGCAGCACGATGTCCAGCCGCTGCACCACGATCGCGGCCAGGCTGCTGACCGCACGTGGCCCGGTGAAGCGCCAGAACGGCCCGGCCAGCTCACGCGCCGGCACCGGCCGGGTCACCTGCCGGCCCGCCCGGCCGACGAGCCGGCTCAGCCAGAACAGCGCGACCACCGCGGCGAGCAGGTACGGCACCACCCAGGCCAACGGCAGCGCCACGGTGGCGGACAGCCCGAGCCAGGCGGCCACCGCCACGGCCAGGAACTGCACCAGCGTGCGGCCGAGCCGCTCCACTGTCAGCAGCGGGCGCATCTGGCCGAAGCCCCGGCAGGCGGCGAGCGCGTAGTCGTTGAGCGCGGCCAGCGGCACGAACGCCAGCAGGATGCGCAGCGCGGTCACCGCCTCCGGCCCGGCCTCCGGCATGGTGGCCCGGGCCAGCGCCGGCGCGGCCAGCCAGCCGGCGAGGCCGAGCAGCGCGCCGACCGCGAGCACCGGCAGCAACCCGACCAGGATCGTGCCCCGGATCTGGTCGCGGCGGTCCAGCGTGCGCTGGCGGCTGACGAAGTAGACGGTGCCGACGTCGGTACCGAGCCGGGCCGCCGACGCGGCGATCATGAACGCGCTGGTGGCCGCGAAGAACATGCCGGCCTCGCGGACGGACCAGCCCCGGGCGATGACGATGTTGAGCCCGAACCCGGCCACCGCGGCCAGGCCGACACCGACCAGGTTCGCGAAGCCCTGCCGGGCCGCGCCGCCGAGCCCCGCGCCCGGGCCGGGCGGCGGTGCGGTGAGCGTCGGGGTGCCGCCGGCGTCCGGCCGGGTCACCGCCGCCACGACGGCACGCGTCCCCACCACGCCGCCAGCCGCTCGTCGTACGGGGCGAAGTGGTCCTCCAGCCGGGCCCGCAGCTCCGCCGACATGGGCGAACGGGACCGCGAGTTGTGCTTGCCGAACGCGATGTCCGCCCAGCGGGGCAGCCCGAGGAAGTCGCAGACCGCGTCGAAGGACGGGCGCGGGTCGGCGAAGAAGTCGTCGCTGTCGATGACGTGCATCCGCTCCCGCCCGACGAGCGCCTCCAGCCGCTCCAGCTGCTCGATGTAGCGGCCCCGGGCCAGGTACGCGTTGTGCTGCAGGTGCTCGCTCGCGTACGCGGCCGAGCGGATCATCCGCTCCCGCTCGCCCGCGGTCCGCTGCTCCTCCAGCGCCAGCGCCCGCTCGAAGTCAGACTCGGTCTCGTAGCCCCGCGCCAGCTCGTGCGAGTGCGCCGAGTACGCCCGCTCCACCGGGTCACGCAGCAGCACCAGCAGCTTCACCGAGGGCAGGTCCTTGGCGATGCGCTGCCCGGCCAGCGGGTGGAACATGTAGTACGGGCTGGACTCGCCGGTGATCCCGCGTACCCCGATCTGGGCCTTGACCGCCTCGGCCTTGGCCGTGGTGGGGAAGTGCCCGAGGTACCAGTTCATCCCCCGGTGGTAGTCCATGTCGAAGTAGTGCACGCCCTTGTGGTACGCGGGCGGCAGCACGCCGGGGTGCTGCGAGAGCGTCTTGAAGAGCGAGGTGGTGCCGCAGCGCTGCGCCCCCACGATCAGGAATCCCGGCACCATCCGTGAACCGGCGGTCAACCGACCGACCGTCCGGCTCACCGACTTCACCGCGCGGAGCGCCTGCTCCCTGGCCACCGTCACGTCCCCACTCCTCACTCTCACCGGGCCCGGCGGGCCAGGTGTTCCTCCACGGCGGGCAGCAGCCAGGTGTCGACGTGCCCCAGTCGCGCACCCGCCTCCGCCTGCCGGTCGCGCAGGTAGCGCGCAGCCAGCTCCACCAGGTAGAGCACGGCGACCAGATCGGCGCCCCCACCGGTCTGGTCGAACGGTGCCAGGGTTGCCCCGGCGCCGGCGATCAGCGCACGCGCGGCCTCGACCGGTTCCACCCCGTCGTGGCTCATCGCGCCCTGCACCGCCAGGTGCAGCGCGTCGTACCCGGCCGGCACGTCCGCCTCGAACCGCTCCCAGTCCCAGACCAGCACCCGGCCGTCGGCGAGCACCGCGCTGTTGCCGCCGTTCCAGTCCCCGTGCCACGCGCCGAAGGCGACCACCGGGTCGGCGTCCGCGACGGACTTCAGCACCGCGCGCAGCCGCCCGGCCTCCGGCCGGGGTCCGAGCGCGTCCACCGCGGCGGTGAGCCGGGCCGCGTGCCCGCTGGCCGCCCACGACTCCCGGCGTACGCCGAGACAGCCGGCGACCGCCACCATGGCCGCGCGTTCGGCCGCCTGCGCGGCGGCCGGGGCAGCCCGGGGCAGCCGCACCGGCAGCGCCTCCTGCACGAGCAGCGCGTGCCCGTGCCAGTCGCCGTGGTGGCGTACCCCGGCCAGGACCACCGGGCCGAGCGGCACCTCGGCGAGGCGGCGCAGCGCGTCCGCCTCCGCGTGCACGAGCGCGCGGGTCAGCGGGTCGACGCCGAGTTTCGCGTACCCGAGGGCCCGGCCGTCCGGGGCGAGCAGTTGCAGCACCGGCTTGCGGTTCGCGCGGGCCGGCCCGATGTGCAGGCTGACCAGCGCCGGCTCACCCAGCACCTCGGCCAGGTGCGCGTCCAGCCCGCCGCCGTCGACGACCAGCCGGTCGCGGAAGACGAGCGGCCCGAGACCGAGCCGGAACGCGGTGGCGAGGCCCTGCCGGACCAGCTTGGCCTTGCGGCCGACGGCCTCGGTGGAGTGCCGGACCGCGCTCGCCGCCGCCCGGCCGGAGCCGGTGGGCACGAGCAGCCGGGGGCGGGCCGCCGAGGGCACCACCACCCAGCCGGCGCCGCCGCGGCGCAGGCTGGGCTCGGCCGGCGCGGGCCAGATCAGCCCGGCCAGTTCACCGAGGTACGCGGCACGGCCGTCGCCGTCCGGGGGTACGCGGAACACCATCAGCGGTCACCGGTCGCTTCCAGCCGGGCCCGTAGCCCGGCGATCGTGCCCTGCGGTGGCGCGGGCGCGAGCGACCGGCGGATCCGGTCGTTGCGGGCCAGCAGGGCGACAGTGATCAGGGCGTAGGCGAGGGTTGCTTCCATCGCACCGTAGGTGAACTGGAAGAAGAGCATGAGGATGAGCACGAGCGTGCCGGCGATCCCGATGGCGCTGTGGTCGCGCCGGTAGCGCCAGATGCAGTAGATGAAGAACGCGTTGTAGCAGATCGCGCCGACCCAGCCCTGCCCGACGAGCAGCGCCCAGACCTGGCCGTTGCTGCCCAGCTCCCGGTTGCCGCACTGCTTGCAGTCCTCGGACTTGCCGATGGCGATCGACCGGTTGCTGCCGATCAGCGCCCGGTTGCCGCCGTAGCCGAGGATCGGCGACTGGTTGGCCGCCCGGACCGCGCCCTGCGACAGGGTGGTGCGGATGTCGTCGCTGTGCCCGTTCTGCAGGCGTTCGTCGAAGGTGCGGCCGAGCGGGGTCGCGACGATCAGCACGCCGATCAGTCCGACCGCCAGGGCGAGCCCGCCGAGCACCACCATCCGGCCGCGCAGCGCGAGCCGCAGCGCCACGTACGCGGCGGCGATGCCGAGGCCGATCCAGAGGCCGCGGTTGAGGGAGTAGACGATCGGGAAGATCGCCGCCAGCGCGATGGCCACGCCGGCGGTACGGCGCAGCGGCTTGCCCAGCACCACCCAGCCGACGATCAGCCAGACCAGCAGGATCGCGGTGTTCTGGCCCCACGAGTTCGTGTAGGTGAACGGCGCGGACGGGCGGGGCGAGCTGGCCTCCCCCTCGATCACCTGCTGCACCTGGGCGAACTTGATCTCCATGAGCGAGGTGACGTACGGGTGGCCGGCGATCGACTGCGGCAGCACGAACCGCAGCGGCGCGACGAACCTGAGGTTCGGGAAGAGCGAGCCGATCCAGCCGCCGAGCACCACGACCACGCCCATGAACCCGAACAGCCGCACCATCCGCCGCTGGGACAGCTCCCGCTCGCGCAGGTTGTAGACGTAGAGCATGGTCACTGTCATCGCGACGTAGTTGGCGAGCCGGATGCCCCAGCCGATGTACTTGCCGCTGCCGCCGGGCGGCAGCGTGTTCGGCGCGGTGAGGTCGAGGGTGAGCACGGACAGGAACACCCAGAGCAGCAGGACCATCCAGATCCCGAAGCCGGGCGGCACCCGGACCGGGCCGCGTTTGCGCATCTGCGCCACCATCGGCACCGCGAAGATGACGAACACGAAGCTCGACACGCCGAGCACCCACCACAGCGGGTACAGCAGGAAGACCGCGATCAGCGGCCATGCCGTCGGCAGCCGCCACGACCAGCCCTCCGGCCGTACCCGCACCGTGCGGAGGCGGTTCCCGCCGGGCGACGGCACCGCGGCGAGCGGAACCGACCCGCGCGCGGTACGGGGCGGGGTGGCGGTGCTCATTTCACGGAGACCTTGGCGGTGGTCGGCGCGTAGATGACCCACGCGTTGCCGGGCTGGGGGCGCAGCAGGTCGCCGCCGGTGTCGGCGAGCGTACAGAGCAGGGGCAGGCCGGGCTTGCGCCACCGGCCCTTGGCGCTGTTCGGCCCGGACACGGCGAGCACCGCGCCCTCACCGAAGACGTTCGCCGAGGGCAGCGAGCGTGGGGACGGGTTGCGTACGTCGAGCGTGCGGTACTCCATCGTCAGCACGATGACGGAGGCGGCGGTCACGGTGACCTTGCCGATCTTGCCGGCCCAGACGGACTTCGCCTGGTCGTACCGCCAGACCATCGGCGGACCGCCGGAGACGGTGACGGTGAGTTCGGTGGCGGGCGCGAGGTCGCGGGTGGCGAGCGCCTCGCCGTCGGTGGCGTGGTCGATCGGCGCAGGGGGCGGCTGGCCCCCCTTCGGGGCGGCCTTGAGCAGCGCGGCGGTCGACGTGTAGTCGCCGGAGAACACCTTGCTGTCGTCGTCGGGCGTGACGCCGTTGAGGTCGGAGTTCTCGAACTGGGTGAGGAAGCCGGTGGGGCCGCCGTTGTAGCCGACGAACGGGCGCAGCACCGTGAGCGACCGGATGTCGACCGGCCGGATCTCGGTGACCGGGCCGATCTTGGTGGCGTCCTTGGAGTGGAACACCGCGGTCAGGTGCAGCGTGTCCGACTCGGCGAACTCGGCGTAGACCAGGTCGGCGGCGTCCAGGCCGGCCGGTGTGGTCGCGGGGCTCACCCGCAGCGGCACCGCGACCGCCTGGCGGGTCGTCGCGGCCGGGGTGCTGACCGGAGCGCCGGTCAGCGGGCCCTTGGGCAGGGTCGGCGAGGCGCTGGCCGCGGACGGCGAGGCGGTGACGTCGCCCGGGTCCACCACCTGGACCTTGCCCGGCTTGGGCTCGGGCTCACTGCACCCGGTCCCGACGCCGAGGACGACGGCGGGGGCGATGGCGGCGCGGAGCATCTGCCGACGGTTCACCCCAGGTCCTCGCCGGAGTCGAGGGCGTAGCTGCGGCCGTCGCCGTCACCCCGGGAGCGGTAGGTGCCGCCGGTGCCGTTGAGCGGCACCGGCTTGCCTCCAGCGGCGGGCGGGGTGGCCTTGCCGGGCATCTGCGGCGCCGGAGCGGCCGGCTTCGCCGGGGCGGGCCGGGACGACTGCATGCGCGGCAGCACCATGGTCGACTCGGCGGACGGGCCGGGGCTGGGCCGGGGCTTGGGCCGGTTGGCCGGGGCAGCCGGGGCGCTCGACGCGTTCGACCCACCGGACGTCGCCGGGCGGGTGGCGCCGGCGGGCGGTTCGGGCAGGCGCGGAGCCAGCACGGCGCCGATCACCGGCGCGTTCACCTGCTCGAACTGCTGGAGGGCGGCGGTGATCTCACCGCTACGGGTCTTGCCCGCCTCGGCCACCATGATCACCGCGTCGACGTACCGGCCCAGGGCCTGGGCCTCCACGGCGAACGTGGGCTGCGGGGTCTCGATGATCACGTGGTCGAAGCGCGCGGACAGCTCGTGCAGGATCTCCAGCAGCCCGGCGACCGGCAGTTCGACATCGGCGTCCAGGTCGCCCGGCACCAGCACCCGGAGCTGGCCCAGCCCCGGCACCGGCGCGAGCGCCTTGAGCGGGGGCACGTCGCGGCGCAGCACCGAGGCGAGGCTGTGCCGCCCCTCGGCCACGCCGGTGATGGCGCCCACCGCCGAGTCGGGCTTGGTGGTGATCAGCGCGACCTGCTGGCCGGTACGGGCGTACGAGGCGGCGAGGTTGGCGGCGACGAACCCGGCGGCGGCGCCGGACGAGGCCTCACAGAGCAGCAGTTGGCGCCCGCGCCCGCCCTGTGCCGCTTCGGGCACCGCGGAGAGCAGCACGTTGCGCAGCCGGCCCAGCTCGCGGGAGGCCCGGTGGGTGGCCGGCAGGACTGCGAGCGACAGCGCGCGCGAGGGCAGTTCCACCAGCAGCGGCAGGCCGACCCGGTCGGAGATGTCGCGTCCGCGGCGGATCCGGGTGTCGAGCCGGTCCAGCACCAGCGCCAGCACGATGCCGAGCAGCAGACCCGCGCCCATGCCGCTGGCGAGGTTGAGCGTGCGGTTCGGCGAGCTGGGCCGCTCCGGCAGCCGGGCGTCGGAGATGATCTCGCCGGGGTCGGAGCCGGCCGCGGTCAGCGGGTTGAGCCGGTTGTACAGCTGGCCGATCTGGTTGGTGACGAGCTGGCGGTCGGCGTCGGCCCGCTCGCGCTCGGGCGAGTTGGACGGCGCCGCCGCGATCCGCCCGGCGATCGCGCTCAACTGCTTCTGCAGGTCGGCGATCTGCTGCTTGAGCGCGTTGGTCTCGTTCTCCAGCGACTTCTGCGCGGTGGCCTTGCGCAGGTCCAGGTAGGCCTGGGCGAACGCGTGCGAGCCCGACTGGGCGCCCTCGGGGCTGTTCGCCTCGTACGCCACCTGGAGGATCTGGCTGTTCGGCGGGACCTTGACGGTCACCGACTTGACGAGCTGGTCGGCCCCGGTGTCGACCTTCATCAGCGCCTTGGCCCGCTCGGCCACCACGAGCGAGCGGACCACCTGGGCCTCGGTGTCGAGGTTGACCTTGGCGTTGGGGTTGTTCTCCGCGCCCGAGCCGAGCGGGCGCACCAGCAGCGAGGTGGTCGAGGTGTAGCGCGCCTCCTGGATCTGGCTCAGCGCCACCCCTCCGCCCAGGCCGAGGACCGCGGCGAGCAGCAGGATCCACCAACGGCGGCGCAGCCAGCCCAGGTAGGCCATCAGGGCAAGACCGTCGGCGTCGCTCTCGGCCAAATGGGGTGAGGGCATCAGAGTCTGTCGCTCCCTTTCGACCGAGCCGGGCAGTCCACGGCACAGCTGGACCTGACCGTGGCCTTGAGTGTCCCCGATCCGAACGACGAGGGAAAGTCTGCTCACGTTCCGGTAAGCCTGCCCGGGTGTGGGCAGCCCGCGTAGAAATGGCCGATCGGCGCTGACCATTCGGCGGGTTTCCCGGTGCCGGGCCCGACTTGCCCCCGGTAAGCCGACGTCGCCGACGGCTCTCGTGCGGAGCGGTGACGGAATCCTGACACATCTCACTTCGTCCGGGTGTCCCGGCCCGTGGTCCGGGCGCGGCCGGGCTGACCTGCCCGACGGCCGGTCGACGCGCATCCCGTTGACGGGAATCGCGAGGTGAGCCGACCGGCGAGCCAGGATCCGTCCAATGGCCCCTTCAGTTGCCCACGGGCCCGCCAGTAGGTTGTCAGGACGCGTCCGAGGGGCATTCACAAAAATCCGGACGCGTCATCCGCGTACGGGAGGACGTTTGTGGTGAGCGGGTCAACCGAGGACTCGGGACAGGTCCTGCTGGTGGGTTCCAGTGGCGGGCACCTGGCCCAGCTCCTGGCCCTGGAACCGTGGTACCGGGATCGGCGCCGCGCATGGGTAACCTTCGACACCCCGGACGCGCGCTCGCTGCTCGCCGGCGAGGACGTGGTCTGGGCGCACCACCCCACCACACGCAACGTCAAGAACCTGGTACGCAACGCGTTCCTCGCGCTGAAGGTCATCCGCCGGCGCCAGGTCGACGCGGTCGTCACCACCGGCGCCGGGGTCGCCCTGCCGTTCGTGGTGGCGGCCCGCATGCGCAAGATCCCCACGGTCTACATCGAGGTGTACGACCGGATCGACAGCGCGACACTCACCGCCCGGCTCTGCCGTCCCTTCCTCTCCGCGATGCTCGTGCAGTGGGAGGAGCAGCGCCGGATGTACCCGGAGGCGACCGTCGTGGGGAACCTCCTCTGATGGCGCACATTCCCCAGCAGCGGGACCGGCGGTCCAGGCCGTTCGTGCTGGTCGTGGTCGGCACCGACGTGCACCGCTTCGACCGGCTGGTCGGCTGGCTGGAACGCTGGCACGCCGCCCGGCCCGAGGTCCGGCTGGTCCTCCAGTACGGCCACAGCCGCACCCCGGCCCTGCCCGAGGCCACCCCGTTCCTCGGCCACGAGGAACTCCAGCAGGCGATGGCGGAGTCCACGCTCGTGGTGAGCCACGGCGGCCCGGCCACCATCACCGAGGCCCGGCGCACCGGCCACCTGCCGATCGTGGTGCCCCGCGACCCGGCCCACGACGAGCACGTCGACAACCACCAGCAGCTGTTCTCCCGCCGCCTGGGCGCGGCCGGCATGGTGCGGCTGTGCGAGTCCGAGGTCGAGCTGGTCGCCGCGCTGGACGAGGGCCTGGCCGACCCGAGCCGGTTCGTCCTGGCCGCCGACCCGGGCCGTCCGGACCCGCGCGCCGAGGCGGTCGCCCGGGTCGGCGCGGTGATCGACGGCCTGGTCGCCGGCCGGGTACGCCAGCGGACCGCCGGGCGGCGCGGATGAGCGGCCCGGACCCGGCTGCGCCGCGGGTCCTCTTCGTCGGCGGCCTCGGCCGCAGCGGCTCCACGCTGCTGGAGCTGCTGCTCGCGCAGAGCGCCGACGTGTGCGCCGTCGGTGAGGTCGTGCACCTGTGGGAGCGGGCGCTCGGGGCCGACGAGCGGTGCGGCTGCGGCGAGCGGTTCACCGGCTGCCCGTTCTGGCGGCAGGTCGGCGACCAGGCGTTCGGCGGCTGGGACGCGGTCGACCGGGACGACGTGCTGGCGCTCAAGGACCGGGTCGACCGGACCCGGCACATCCCCCGGCTCGCCAAGGAGGCGCTCCCGCCGGAGCAACTCGCCGACGTGCGCCGCTACGCCGACCTGTACACCCGGATCTACCGGGCCGCGCTCGCGGTGACCGGCGCCAGGGTCGTGGTGGACTCCAGCAAGCACGCCTCGCTCGCGTTCGCGCTGCGCTGGGCCGAAGGGCTCGACCTGCGGGTCCTGCACCTGGTCCGGGACAGCCGGGCGGTGGCGTACTCGTGGGGCAAGCAGGTGCGCCGCCCCGAGGTGGTCGACGGCGAGGACTTCATGCCGACCTTCTCGCCGTTCGAGGTGAGCAAGCTGTGGACCGCGCAGAACGCGGCGTTCCACCTGCTCGCCTCCCGGGCCAAGGTGCTGCGGCTGCGGTACGAGGACTTCACCGCCGACCCGGCCGGCACCGTAAGCCGGGTGCGGGACTTCGCCGGCCTGCCGGACGACCCGGCCGCGCTGCGGATCCTCTCGGCGGACGCGGCCGACGCGGCGAGCGAGCCGGCCGCGCCGTTCCGCGCGCACAGCGTCGCCGGCAACCCGTTGCGGTTCAGCGGCGGGCCGTTGACAGTGCGCCGCGACGAGGCATGGCGCGACCGCCTGCCGCGACGCAGCCGTGCCGTGGTCAGCCTGGCCACGCTTCCCCTGCGGGTCCGTTACGGCTATCTGGGCCAGCGGGGATCCGACGAGTCCGTGGAGAGAGCATGAGTGGGCCGAGCATCTCGGTGGTCGTACCGACGCGGGACCGTCCGGAGCTGCTGCGCGCGGCGCTCGACGCGATCCTCAGCCAGGCGCACCCGGGGCTGATCGAGGCGATCGTGGTCTACGACCAGTCCGAGCCGGACCGGTCGCTGGAGACCGACCGGGGTGACCGTCGGATCCGGGTGATCACCAACACCCGTACCGCCGGGCTGGCCGGGGCGCGCAACACCGGCATCGAGGCGGCCACCGGCGACTGGGTGGCGTTCTGCGACGACGACGACGAGTGGCTGCCCGGCAAGCTCGCCGCCCAGTTCGGGGCGCTCGACGCGCACCCGGACGGCGCGCTGGTGAGCTGCGGCATCCGGGTCAGCTACGACGACCGTACGGTGGACCGCTCGCTGGACCGCGCCCGAATCTCGCTGGAGGCGCTGCTGCGCGACCGGCTCACCGAGCTGCACCCGTCCACGTTCCTGATCCGCCGGGCCGCGCTGCTCGACGCGATCGGCCTGGTCGACGAGCAGATCCCGGGCAGCTACGCGGAGGACTACGAGTTCCTGCTCCGCGCCGCCCGGTACGCGCCGCTGGTGAACGTGGAGAGCCCGTACGTGCTGGTCCGCTGGCACAAGCGGTCCTACTTCGCACAGCGCTGGGAGACCATCTCGACCGCGTTGCAGTGGCTTCTGCGCCGCTACCCGGAGTTCGCCACCGTGCCGCACGGCGAGGCTCGGGTGGCCGGTCAGATCGCGTTCGCGCAGGCCGCCATGGGTAACCGGCGGGACGCGGTCCGCTGGGCGCGGCGCACGCTGGCCCGCAACCCGAAGGAGCCGCGTGCCTACCTGGCGCTGGCGGTGGCGAGCCGGGCGGTGCAGGCCGACCGGGTGCTGCGCACGCTGCACAAGCGCGGCCGGGGCATCTGACGCGTACGCGGAACGGGCGGGCGACCTCGGTCGCCCGCCCGTTCTCGTCCGGTCGTCAGGTCAGGCCGTGCAGAAGGACTTCCACGCCTGGATGCTCGGCTGGTCGAGCAGCCGGAAGTCGCCCTGGCTGACGGTCTGGTTGTAGTACGCGACGAATTCCGGCCGCTGGCCGTTGAGGAAGTTCGTCATCGACCGGATCCAGGCCGCCCGGCCGGTGCCCGGGTCACCCGGCACCAGGTCGCTGCCGGTCTCCGCGACGCCCCACGGCTTGCCCAGCGCCTTCGACTTGCTGATCATCGGGCCGTAGATCTCCTGCGGCGGGGCGTACCGCTTCCACTTCTTGCCCCAGTTGTAGCAGTCCCAGCCGAGCGTCTCGATCACGTCGGAGCCGGGGTAGAACGCGTCGAAGCTGCGCCCGGACTTCGGGTCGAGCGTCCAGCACATCAGGATCAGCGTGTTGATCAGCTTGGGGTTGTTCGCCCGGGCGGCCAGCCCGGCCACCCGCTTCCACGCGGTCCGGTACGCCTCGGTGGTGAAGGCGCCGCGCTCGACGTCGTCCTCCGGCTCGTGGAAGTACGACCAGTAGACGTTGTGCTCGCGCGGGATCGAGGCGAACCAGGAGGTCAGGCGGGAGTCGAACTTGCCGGTGTTGATCTCCTGCGGCGCCGCCTTGAAGGACACCACAACGGTCCGGTCCACCACGTCGGCCCGGCTGCCGGACCAGGCCGGCGGCAGGCCGGGGAAGAAGATCCGGGCCATCCGCAGCTTGCCGAACGTCCGGTCGGAGCGGGCCAGCGCCTGACCGAAGGTCTCCCCGTTCTGCACGCCGATCGAGGCGCCGGGCAGCGTCAGCCGCGTACCGCCGAAGGCCGGGCCCGCGTTCTCGGAGGCCGACGGGCGGGCCGAGGGTTTGCCACCTAGGCCCTGGTCGGCGCTCGGGGACGCACCCGGCGTAGCCGGCGCGCCCGGGCCCATCGAGGTCGCCGGGCCGACCGATCCGGGCGCCTCGCCTGCTTGCGGGTTCGCGGAGTCGGGCCGCAGCGCGGCCACCGCCACCCCGCCGCCGGCCACTGCCAGCGCCAGCGCCGCCGCGACCGCCACGCGCCAGCGTCGCCGGGCGCCGCCGGGCGGCGGAGTCGTCCCCGGTGCGAGCGGCGGAGCGGGCGGGCGGCCCGGCCCGCCGGTGGCCGGATCGTGCGGGGCGTCCACCGGAGGCGGCCCGGTCAGGGTGGCGGTCGCCGCCGCGCCCGCACCCCGTGTCGCGTCGCCCGCCGGACCCGGCCCGGCCCAGTCGGCGTCGTCGTGCGGCGCCCAGCCGGGGTTACCGTGGACCGTCGGCTCGTCCTGCGGCCAGGCGGCGTCCCGGTGGCCGGCGTCCGGCCGTTCCGGCCACGGCAGGTCACCGCCGCCGGTCCGGGCCGGTGGCGGCGGAGACGAGGTGACCTCGGCCTCCGGCCAGGGCAGCGACGGGCCGCCTGCCTGGCGTGGAATGTCCTGACCCGGCCACAGGCCGGTCGGCTGCCCGAAGGCGTTGTGCGGCTCTCGATCGGCCGGCATGACCCTCCCTGGCTGTCGGCGGCCCGTGTCCGGGCTCAGATCGGCACGCATACCTGCCCGACGATAACCCTCATTCACCTGGCCGTATGTACCGTGACACTCAGCCGAACGCCTGACCGGGGGTGTCGGTGACGGTCGAAGCGGGCATCTCGACCCCGGTCCGCGCGATCGCGTCGAGCAACTGGTCGGCCAGCTCCGGCCGGCAGACCAGCAGGTCGGGCAGGCGCGGGTCGGCGCGGTTGTAGCGCAGCGGCGAACCGTCGATCCGGGACGCGTGCATGCCCGCGCCGAGCGCCACCGCGACCGGGGCGGCACTGTCCCACTCGTACTGGCCGCCCGCGTGGACGTACGCGTCGACCTCGCCGGTCACCACGGCGCAGACCTTCACACCGGCCGAGCCCATCGGTACGGCGGTCGCACCGAGCATCTCGACCAGCTCGCCCACGAACGCGGGCGGTCGGCTGCGGCTCACCGCGATCCGGATCGGCCCGTCGGTCGGCTTCGGCGGCGGGCAGGTGGTGCCGAGCACGAGCGGCGTACCGTCCACCGTGGTCCGCGCCGGCATGCCGACGGCACCGGCGACCAGGGCGCCGTCGGGCGCGGCGGAGCGCTGCCAGAGCGCCACGTGCACCGCCCAGTCGTCCCGCCCCTCCTCGGAGAACTCACGGGTGCCGTCCAGCGGGTCGATGATCCAGACCCGGTCCGCCTCGTGCCGGGGCGCGCGCTCGCCGTCCGCCCATGCGCGGCGGGCGTCGGCCTCCTCTTCGGAGAGCACCGCGTCGGCCGGCCGCAGGCGGGCCAGCGCCGCCGTCATCAGCTCGTGCGACGCGCGGTCGCCGGCGTCCTTGAGCGCCTTCGGGTCGGCGAAGCCCTGCCGGTCCCGCAGCGCGGTGAGCGCCTTGCCGGCCTCGGTCGCCAGCCACTGCGCGAACCGCTGGTCGTCGAGCCGTCCCGCCTCGTCCTCGGTCACGAGCCTCATCCCTTGTTCTCCCGGGTCTGCCGCGACCCGTCATCCTTCGGCGTCCGGTCGGACCGGCGCCAGCGTCCGTCGGATCGTAGACAGTCGCGAGGTGCCCTCGGATCCCCCGGACGCACCCGGTGCCCCGCCCGGCCGCCCGCATGTTGAACTTCGCGTGTATGGCGGTCGGACCCGCCGGGCCAGGCCCTAGGCTCTGCGCATGACCGCCGAGCAGCTGATCTCGTTCGCCCGTGGCGCGCCTTCGCTGGACATCGTCGATGTCGAAGGGCTCAAGGCCGCCGCTGTCCGCGCCTTCGACGCCGACCCCGCCGGGGTCACCGCGTACGGCACCTCCGTCGGCTACCCGCCCCTGCGGAAGTGGATCGCCGAGAAGCACGGCGTCGAGGCCGATCAGGTGCTGATCACCAACGGCTCGCTGCAGGCCGACGCGTTCCTCTTCGACCACCTGGTCCGCCGGGGCGACGCGGTGGTGGTCGAGCGCCCGACGTACGACCGCACGCTGCTCAACCTCCAGCAGATGGGCGGCGAGGTGCACGGCGTGACGATCCAGCCGGACGGCCTGGACACCGCCGAGCTGCGCAAGCTGCTGGAGTCCGGGGTACGGCCGCGGCTGGCGCACGTGATCCCCAACTACCAGAACCCGGCCGGTGTGACCCTCTCCCTGGAGAAGCGCCGTGAGCTGCTCGACCTGGCCGCCGAGTACGGGTTCACGATCTTCGAGGACGACCCGTACGCGGACATCCGGTTCCGGGGCGAGCCGCTGCCGTCGATGCTGTCGATGGACACCCGTGGCGTGGTGGTGCACGCGTCCAGCTTCACCAAGACGGTCTGCCCGGGGGTGCGGGTCGGCTACCTGGTCGGCCCGGCCGAGCTGATCGCGACGATCGCGAAGCGCGCCACCAACCTCTACATCTCGCCGGGCATGGTGGCCCAGGCGATCGTGCACCAGTTCTGCGTCTCCGGCGCGATCGAGGAGTCGATCCGGACGGTCCGTACGGCGCTCGGCGAGCGGTCGGCGGTACTGGCCGAGTCGCTGCGCCGGCACATCCCGGAGGCCCGGTTCGTGGAGCCGGACGGCGGCTACTTCCTCTGGGTCGAGCTGCCGGAGGACGTCGAGGTCGACCGACTCGCGCCGGCCGCCGCCGAGCGTGGCGTGGCGGTGGTGAAGGGCAGCGACTTCATGGTCGACGGCGGCCGGCACGCGCTGCGGCTGGCGTACTCGGCGGTGACCGCGGACCGGATCGACGAGGGCGTCCGGCGTCTCGCGGAGGCGATGGCCGCCGTACGCGGCTGATTTTCTGTCGGGTTTCTGACAAAAAGGCCCCGCTGGCCGGTTCGGCACTCCCGCTGGACCGGCCAGCAGCCCACAATGCTGCGAGTGCCGTTCACCTTTTCGGTGGCCGGGCCGCTCCGGCCAGGGCCGACGGCACGCCCAGCATCACTCCCGCCCCCAAGGGGTGCCGGGTGGGCCGTGTCGCCCCTCACCCCCCTGACGCGGCCCGGCCCGCCCGGCGCCGGGGCGTGACGCCCGTCGCACCGCCCGTCCCGCTCCCGCGCTGCGCCTGCCGCCGGTCGGCGTAACCTGCAAGCCGCAGCTCTAGGGAGAGGGGGCGAGAGATGACGGACCGGGTGGCACGCGACCGAACCGCCGGCGCCGACGGCGGCAGCCGGGCACTGCGCCCCCGCGCCTGGGCGGCCCCGGTACGCGCGATGTCCCGCATCCTCAACGCCGACGGCTCCCCCCGTGCCGCCCAGCCGGCCGGCCCGGAGCGCAGCGGGATCGTCGACTGCGGGCTGTACGTCGACGGCGAGCGCCGCCCCGGCCGCCCCCAGTACGCCGAGGCCCTGGCCGCCGCCCGGCAGGAGCGGGACGGCTTCGTCTGGCTCGGCCTGCACGAGCCCGACCTGACCGAGATGACCGAGATCGCCGCCACCTTCGGCCTGCACGAGCTGGCGGTGGAGGACGCGGTGAAGGCCCAGCAGCGCCCGAAGCTGGAGCACTTCGGCGAGATCGTCTTCCTGGTGCTGCGGACCGCCCGCTACTGCGAGCACGCGGAGCTGACCGAGAACTCCGAGGTGGTGGAGACCGGCCAGGTGATGCTCTTCATCGGGCCGCACTTCGTGATCAGCGTGCGTCACGGCGACGCCTGCCGGCTGGCGCCGGTCCGCGCCGACCTGGAGGCGAAGCGGGAGCTGCTGCGGCACGGCCCGTGGGCGGTCGCGTACGCGATCACCGACCGCGTGGTCGACCTCTACCTGGAGGTGGCCGACCGGCTGGAGGACGACCTCGACGTGCTGGAGGCGGACGTCTTCGACCGGCAGAGCAGCGGCCGGATCCAGCGGATCTACCAGATGAAGCGGGAGCTGGTCGAGTTCAAGCGGGCGGTGGCGCCGCTGCAGCGCCCGCTGATGACGCTCACCTCGCAGGTCAACCGCGCGGTGCCGCAGGAGGTCCGGCGCTACTTCCGGGACGTGCAGGACCACCTCAGCCGCACGGTCGAGCAGGTGAACTCCTACGACGACCTGCTGAACTCGATCCTCCAGGCCCGGCTGGCCCAGGTCACCGTCGACCAGAACAACGACATGCGCAAGATCGCCGCCTGGGCCGCGATCGGTGCGGTGTGGACGGCGATCGCCGGCATCTACGGCATGAACTTCGACAACATGCCCGAGCTGAAATGGACGTACGGCTATCCGGGCGTGTGGGCGCTGATGCTCGCGGCGTCCTTCACGCTGTACCGCCTGTTCCGCCGTAACGGCTGGCTGTAGCCGCCCCGTACACGCGGAAGCGCCGGCCACGCGGGTCGCCCCGCGTGCCGGCGCTGATCCGACGGTACGAGGTCAGCGGCGACCGCCGGCCTTCGCGGCGTTCTTGCCGGCCTGCACGGCCTTGGTGATGTCGTCGGCCGGACGGCCGGAGACGTCCCGGGCGCCCTCGGCGACGGCGGGGACCTGGTCGTTCGGGTGGATCACCGGCTGGCTGCCGGAGGTGGCGGTCGACGCGCTGCTGCCCTTGGCCACGGCCGAGGAGCCGGCGCCGGTCGGGCCGGCCTGCGTCACCTTCGCGCTCGCGTCCGGGGTCTCCACCACGATCGTGTCCACGTCCTCCCGCATCGGCTCCAGCTTGTCCCGGCCGGTCGCGCCGAGCGTGCCCGTCGTGCCGAGCGTGCCGGTCGGGTCGTACTCGGCCCACTCCTGCTGCTCGCGGCGGCGGCGCATGGCCATCGCCCCGGCCAGGCCGGCGACGGTGCCGGCCACCAGCAGGCCCGCGGTCATGCCCCGCGACCTGCGCTGCTTCTTCTTTCCGGCCTTCATGTTCTTCGCCTTCTTCGTCATCGCGGACTGCTTCGCGGCCATCGCCTTGCGGCCACCCGACGCCTTGCCGGCGGCCTCGACCCGGGCGTTGCGCACGGCCAGCAGCACCGGCGCGAGCGCCGCGGCGGTCGACGCGAACCCGCTGGACGCCCGGTCCCGGACCATGACCGCGGTCGGCGCGACGGCGCCCCGGGCTGCCTGGACCCGCGGGCCGACAGTGGCGCCGGCACCCTTCGCCGCGTGCGTGGCGGCTTGCCTCAGGTGACCGATGCCCTGGTTCAGCTCCACCTTGGCGAGCTGGCCCTGGGTCTTTCGCCGCCCGATTCCAAACACGGTCCCACCTCCTGGGAGTTGTTCCTTCGTCATCCTCCACCTTCGGATGCCTCCGCATGGCCAGATCGGGCACATGGGAGGATCCGCAAGGAACTGACCAACGAGTGAGGAGTACCCGTGGCCGAGGCTGTCTACGCCACCTTGCACACCAACGCCGGCCCGATCCGGCTGGAGCTCTTCCCGAACCACGCGCCGAAGACCGTCCGCAACTTCGTGGAGCTGGCCGAGGGCACCCGGGAGTACATCGACCCGCGTACCGGTCAGCCGGGCAGCGGGCCGTACTACGACGGCACCGTCTCGCACCGCGTGATCAGCGGTTTCATGATTCAGATGGGCGACCCGACCGGCACCGGACGCGGTGGCCCGGGCTACAAGTTCGGCGACGAGTTCCACCCCGAGCTGCGCTTCGACCGGCCGTACCTGCTGGCCATGGCGAACGCCGGGCCGGGCACCAACGGCTCGCAGTTCTTCATCACGGTGTCGCCCACGCCACACCTGAACAACCGGCACACCATCTTCGGCCAGGTCGCCGACGAGCAGTCCGCCAAGGTCGTCGACTCGATCGCCAACACCCCGACCGGCCCGAGCGACCGGCCGCTGCAGGACGTGGTGATCGAGCGGGTCGAGATCGAGCACAAGCAGGCCTGAGCGACACGCGGGTACCTTTGCTCGCATGACTGAGCGCTCCGGCCAGCCCGGCGACACCACCGGGGACCCGGTGCCGACCACTCCGGTCTGCTACCGGCACCCCGGCCGGGAGACGTACATCCGCTGCTCTCGATGCGACCGGCCGATCTGCACCGAGTGCATGCGGGACGCCTCCGTCGGCCACCAGTGCCCGGAGTGTGTCGCCGAGGGACGCCGCAGCGTGCGGCCGGCGCGTACCGCCTTCGGTGGCGGTGCCGCCGGCCGCCAGGGCAACGTCACGAAGGCGCTGATCGCGCTGAACGTGCTGATGATGCTGGTCTCCATCGCCTCGGCCCGCAGCGGCAACGCGGTGGCCGGCGGTGGCCTGGGCGGCCTGATGGGCAGCGGGACACCGCTCACCGAATGGGGTTCGGTGCTCGGGCTGGCGCGCTTCCCCGACGGGCACATCGGCGGGGTGGCCGACGGCGAGTGGTACCGGCTGGTCACCGCCATGTTCCTGCACTACGGCGTGCTGCACCTGCTGCTGAACATGTGGGCGCTCTGGGTGCTCGGCCGGACGCTGGAGGCGGTGCTCGGGCCGCTGCGCTTCCTGGCGCTCTACCTGCTCGCCGGGCTGGGCGGCAACGTCGCGGCGTACGTGTTCACCGAGCCGAACCGCTTCACGGCCGGTGCCTCGACGGCGGTCTTCGGCCTCTTCGCCGCGATCTTCGTGATCATGCGGCGGCTCGGCCGGGACACCTCGGCGATCGTCCCGATCCTGGTGATCAACCTGATCTTCACGTTCACCGTGCCGAGCATCTCGGTGGCCGGGCACCTCGGCGGTCTGGCGGCCGGCGCGGTGGTGTCGCTGATCCTGGCGTACGCCCCCCGGTCACGCCGGACCGCGTTCCAGGTGGCGGGCTGCGCGATCGTGCTGGTCGCGATGATCGGCCTGACCCTGGTCCGTACCGCCGCCCTGCTCGGCTGAGCCTCAGCCCGCGGCGGGGCGGGCCTCGTCCAGCGCCGCCGCCACCTCGTCCAGCGGCGCGTCCAGGTCGCGGCGGCCGAACAGGTGCAGCGACTCCCCGGCGTCGATCTCCAGCGTCTCGGCGGTGATTCCGCGCCGGGCGCGCCGCTCCAGGCGGATCGCCTCGACCGAGTCCCACGGCAGCCGGCGTCGTCCGGCGAACCCCCGCAGCACCGTCAGCCCGTCCCTGTCGACGGCGAGGCGGACCGGCGCGACCACGTCGCGCAGCGCCCAGACGAGCAGGCCGGCCGCGGCCAGCCCGGCCAGCCCCGGGCGGACCGGGTCACCGCCGGCGAACACCAGCCCCAGGGCCAGCAGCGCGAGCGCGCCGAGCGCCTTGAGCACCGGCGCCTCCCGGGGCACCCGCCACTGCCGGACCGGTGGCGACTGTGGATCCATCCGACCAGCATGCCAGCCGTGCCGTCCGCATGCCGGGGGAGGACGGCCGGTCCGGTCAGCACGTACTATCGGGGCAAGCGAGGTTACCCGGGAGTAGACATGAGTGACGCGGTCATCGTCGGCGCGGTACGGACCCCGGTCGGGCGGCGCAAGGGCAGCCTCGCCGGAGTGCACCCGGTCGACCTCTCGGCGCACGTGCTGCGTGCGCTCGCCGAGCGCACCGGCATCGACCCCGGTCTGGTCGACGACGTGATCTGGGGCTGTGTGTCGCAGGTCGGCGAGCAGTCCTGGAACGTGGCCCGCAACGCGGTGCTGGCCGCCGGCTGGCCGGAGTCCGTCCCGGGCACCACGCTCGACCGTCAGTGCGGGTCGAGCCAGCAGGCGCTGCACTTCGCCGCCGCCACTGTGCTCTCCGGCCAGGCCGACCTGGTGGTGGCCGGTGGCGTCGAGTCGATGACCCGGGTGCCGATGGGGTCCAGCGTCGCCGGCGGGATGCCGTTCAGCGCGGCCATCCTGGAGCGCTACCGGGGTGTCGACGGCGTCGCGGCGGATTCTCCGCTGCCGTTCAACCAGGGCGTCGGGGCCGAGCTGATCGCCCAGCGGTGGCGCTTTTCGCGTACCCAGCTGGACGAGTTCGCGCTGGCCAGCCACGAGAAGGCGGCAGCCGCGCAGGACGCGGGCGCGTTCGAGGCCGAGCTGGCGCCGGTGGCGCTCGCCGACGGCGGCAAGTTCTCCGCCGACGAGGGCATCCGCCGTGACACCTCGCTGGCCAAGCTGGGCGAGCTGGCCACCCCGTTCCGCGCCGACGGCGTGGTCACCGCCGGTTCCGCGTCGCAGATCTCCGACGGCGCCGCCGCGCTCGCGGTCACCACCGCCGAGTGGGCCAGCCGGCACGGCCTGCGCCCGCTGGCCCGGGTGCACACCGCAGTGGTCGCCGCCGACGACCCGGTCACCATGCTCACCGCGCCGATCCCGGCCACCGCGAAGGCGCTGCGCCGCGCGGGGCTGGGCATCGAGGAGATCGGCGTGTACGAGGTGAACGAGGCGTTCGCCCCGGTGCCGCTGGCGTGGCTGGCCGAGACCGAGGCGGACCCGGAGCGGCTCAACCCCCGGGGCGGGGCGATCGCGCTCGGTCACCCGCTCGGCGGGTCCGGCGCGCGGATCATGACCACGATGCTCCAGCACATGCGGGACAACGGCATCCGCTACGGCCTGCAGACCATGTGCGAAGGCGGCGGCATGGCCAACGCCACCATCGTCGAGTTGCTCTGAGCCGACCGGCCGCCGGTGTCGCACCTCAGGTGCGACTTGCACGTGTGGAAGTTCCAGAAATCGGGCGTGACCCATATCACCCCTGGTCATCGCGTCGTTGGACCGGGCATGGACGTGTTCTCGCGAACGTTCCTTCCGGCCGCCGCCGAGACCGGCCTGGCGACCCAGACCGTCACCCGGCACATGCCGGTGTTCCGCCGGTGCGTCGGCTCCGGCGACGCCACCATCCTGGTCACCCGGTGCAGCCGCCCGGACGACCCGGTCGGCGGCGACTACCTGATGCTGCTCACCCACCGGCGGCTGGTGGTCACCCGGCAGACCCGCGTGCTGCACCGGCTGCGCCTGCACCTCAACACGGAGCTGCGCGAGCTGAGCAACGTGACGTGGAGCCCCGACCCGCGGGCGCACAGCGTGGAGCTGGCGGCGACCGCCATCGACGGGGCGCGGGAGCGTTTCGTCATCCGTACCCACCACCCGAAGCAGGTGTGGCAGCTCGACACGCTGCTCAACCACGCCTTCCGTACCCGGCTGCGGGCTCCGGCCGAGCGGGTCGTCGCCACGATCGGCGAGCCGCCGGCGAGCGCCCGGCCCACAGTGCTCCGGCCGGCGCCGGCCCGCTGACACTCTCCTTACCGGATCCGAACATTTCCTGACCGGCCGGGCGGTCGACCGTCGGTCATCATGGGCCGGTGACCACCGCCGCCCCGCCCGGGCTCGTCCTCGTGGTGGAGGACGAGCCCGCCATCGCCGACCTGGTCCGGCTCTACCTGACCCGGGACGGGTTCGGCGTACACCTGGAACGTGACGGCGAGGCCGGGCTGGCCGCCGCGCGGCGGCTGCGCCCGGTGGCCTGCGTGCTCGACATCGCGCTGCCCGGCCTGGCCGGCACCGAGATCTGCCGTCGGCTGCGCGCGGCCGGCGACTGGACGCCGGTCATCTTCCTCACCGCCCGGGACGACGAGGTGGACCGTGTCGTCGGGCTGGAACTGGGCGCCGACGACTACGTCACCAAGCCGTTCAGCCCGCGCGAGCTGCTCGCCCGGCTGCGGGCGGTGCTGCGCCGCACGTCCGGCGTGTCCGCCGAGCAGCCCCGCACGCTCGGCGCCGTCACGCTCGACCCGGCCCGCCGCACGGTGACCGCCGCCGGTACGCCGGTGCAGCTCACCTCCACCGAGTTCGACCTGCTCGCGCACCTGATGGCCCGTCCGGGCCGGGTGTTCACCAGGGAGGAACTGCTGGCCGGCGTGTGGGGGTACGCGGCGCACGCCGGCACCCGGACCGTCGACGTGCACGTGGCGCAGGTCCGGGCCAAACTCGGCCCGGACAGCGTGATCCGCACCCACCGGGGCGTCGGGTACGCCGCCGATGCCTGAGCAGCCGCCCGGACCGATGCCACGCCGCCCCGGGCGGACGCTCACCGCCCGCGCGGTAGTGGCCACCTGCGCGGTGGCGCTCGTGTCGGTGCTCGTCACCGCGCTGGTGGCGGTGCCCCTGGCGGTACGCGGCGCGGAGCGCCGGGACCAGGAGGCGCTGGCCGCCCAGGCCCGGCTCGCCGCCGACGTGCTCCGGGTGCGGGCGGTACGCCAGCGCGACGGCGCCGGGGACCGGCTCATCCGCCAACTGGGTCAGCAGCGGATCGAGGTGTACCTGATCCGGGACGGGCAGGCCGACCGGCCGGGCCTGCCCCGACAGCTCGTGACACGGGTGGCCGGCGGCGACAACGTCTCCGGCCGGCGGCTCGTCGACGGGGAACGCCGGCTGGTCGAGGCGCGGGCGCTGCCCGGCGGGGACGGTGTGGTTCTGACCCGCGCCCGCAGCGCCGCGCCCTGGCGGCAGGTGCTGCGCGGACTCTGGCTGCCGCTGCTCGCCGGACTCGCCGCCGGGGCGGCCGCCGGACTGCTGCTCGCCCGCCGGCTGGCCCGGCCGATCCGTACCGCCGCCACCGCCGCCGCGCGGCTCCGGGCCGGGGACCGGACGGTCCGGGTGCCGGTCGAGCCACCCGACGAGGTGGCCGACCTGGCGTACGCGCTCAACGGCCTCGCCGCCGCGCTGGCCACGAGCGAGGGGCGGCAGCGCGAGTTCCTGCTCTCCGTTTCGCACGAGTTGCGGACCCCGCTGACCGCGATCCGTGGCTACGCCGAGGCGCTGGCCGACGGGGTGATCGAGGCCGACGCGGTGCCGGCGACCGGCCGGACCGTGCTCGCCGAGGCCGAACACCTGGACCGGCTGGTCCGCGACCTGCTGGCGCTGGCCCGGTTGGAGGCGGTCGACTTCCCGCTGGAACCGGTGCCGGTCGACCTGACCCGGCTCGCCGCCGACGCGGAGCGCGCCTGGTCCGGCCGGTGTGCGGCGCTCGGGGTGCCGTTCCGGCTGGAGACGCCGGACGCGCCGGTGCCGGCGTACACCGATCCGGGCCGGATCCGGCAGGTGGTGGACGGGCTGCTGGAGAACGCGCTGCGGGTCGTACCGCCGGGGGCGCCGGTGGTGCTCGCGGTCCGGGCCGCCGGTCCGGCGGGCGGTGGGACGCTGGAGGTCCGGGACGGCGGACCCGGCCTCACCGACGACGACCTGGACGTGGCGTTCGAGCGGGGCGCGCTGCACCAGCGGTACCGGGGGGTGCGCAAGGTGGGCAGCGGTCTGGGCCTGGCGCTGGCCGCCGGGCTGGTCCGCCGGCTCGGCGGCGACATCACCGCCGGGCACGCCCCGGAGGGCGGGGCCGCCTTCACCGTCGTGGTGCCCCCGGATCCTTACCGGGCTCGAACATCGGCTTGACCGTTCCCTCGTGTCGGTGCGGAACGCTCGGGGTCGTCACCGCGAGGAAAGGACCACAGATGGCACGTCAGCGAATCGTCACCGGCGCCACCGCGCTGCTCGCCGCCGCCGCGCTCGGACTCGCCGGGTGCGGCGCGAGCCGGCCCGGCGCGGAACCCGACCGGGCGGTCGAGGTGAGCGCCGCCCTGGGCGCGGAGGGCCAGGCGCTCGCCGCGCTCGGCCTCGACGCCGGTGACCTGGACGTGGAACCGGTAGCCGCGCCGGCGTCCACCGGTACGCCGCAGGCCGGGCCGGACGGCAAGGGCGAGCGGGCGGAGGGGAACAAGCGCCACCGGGCCCGGGTGCTGCTGCGGCGCAACACGCTGCACGGCGAGGCGGTGGTGCGGACCAGGGACGGCGGCACCAGGACGGTGGCGGTCCAGCGCGGCGAGGTGACCGCGATCGACGAACGGTCGATGACCGTGAAATCCACCGACGGTTTCACAGCGACCTGGACGTTCGGCGACAAACTGCGGGTGGTCGAGCGCCGGACCGCGATCCGATCGAACGACATCAAGATCGGCACGACTGTCGCGGTGGCCGGAGCGAAGGACGGCGGCGGGAACGTGGCCCGGCTCGTGGTGGTTCCGATTCGCCAGGAATAGGTGCCTGGGCTGTCGTGACGGAAGCAATGTGCCAGGCTACGCTATGCCCCGACCCGACATCGCCTCCGTGGAGAATCCGTGAAGCTCTCGATCCTCATGCCGGTCTACAACGAGGAAGAACGTATCGCGGATGCCCTCAAGCAGGCATTGGCGGTCGACTACCCGTGCGAGATCGAGCTTGTCGTCGTGGACGACGGCAGCCGGGACGGCACCGGCGAGATTCTGGGCCGGGTCGACGACGCGCGCCTCCGGGTGATCACCCACCAGCGCAACGCCGGCAAGGGCGCGGCCATCAAGACCGCCGTCGACAGCGCCGAGGGCGAGTACATGGTCATCCTCGACGCCGACCTCGAGTACGACCCGCAGGACATCCCGCGTCTGCTGGAGCCGGTGCTCGACGGTCGGGCGACAGTCGTCTACGGCAATCGGACCTTCGGCAGCCACAGCTCGTACAGCTTCTGGTACGTGATGGGCAACAAGGGCGTCACGCTCGCCGCGAACGTGCTCTACAACTCCTACATCGGCGACCTGGAGACCTGCTTCAAGCTGATGCCGCTGGAGCTGTACCGCTCGCTGCAGGTCCGCTCCCGGGGCTTCGGCATGGAGGCGGAGGTCACCGGCAAGCTGCTCCGCCAGCGCATTCGCCCCTACGAGGTGCCGATCAGCTACCGCGCGCGGGGCCGCGAGGAGGGCAAGAAGATCACCTGGAAGGACGGCGTCGAGGCGATTTGGATCCTGGCCCGCGAGCGCGCCCGCCGCCGCCCGGCCACTCCCGCCGCCGCGCACTGAGCCCGCACCGCCGCAACCCCGCGATCCCGGCACGAGCCGAGGTCGCGGGGTTGCGTCGTGTCCGGGGCGCTCAGCCGAGGAACGTGTCCACCGAGCGGCGCAGCCCGGCGGCGTCCAGGCCGTGCCAGCGTTCGTGGTCCTCGGCGCTGCCGTAGCGGCGCAGGTCCTCGCGGCCCACCCCCAGCGACAGCAGCCGGTGCGGCCGGTCGGCCAGCGCCTCCGACACCACCCGCGCCGAGGTGCCCGCCAGGTACGGCTCGACCACCATCACCTCGGTTCCGGCCAGCGCCCGCAGCCCGGCCGTGTCGAACGGGCGCGGCCGGTGGGTGTAGGCCACGGTCACCGCCCGGTCGGCGGTCGCGGCCAGCGCCGCGTCCAACACCGGCCCGACCGCCACCAGCAGCGCCGCGCCCGGCCCGGCGTCGCGCACCACCCGCAGGTCACCCGCCTCCGGGTACGCCCGCGCGTTGGCCCGGATCGACAACCGCAGGTACGCCGAGTCCTGCCCGCACACGACGTCGCGCAGCAGCGGCCGGACCTCGTCCGGGTGCCCCGGCACGTGCACGGTCCAGCCGTGGAGCGTGTCGATCAGCGCCACGTCGGCCGGACCGAGGTGGGTGCGTCCCGCCTCCGCCCGGTCGTACGAGCCGCCGATGCCGACGAGCACCGCGCCGACGCCCTGGTGGTCGAGGTCCAGCTTGATCTGCTCGTACGCCCGCTCGACCAGGAACGGGGCGTAGCTGTGCACGATCGGCCGCTGCCCGGTCAGCGCCAGCCCACCCGCGACCCCGACCATCAACTGCTCCCGGATTCCGACGTTGATCACCCGGTCCGGGTACCGGGCGGCGGCCGGCTCGAACGCGGCGGCGGAGATGTCGGCGAGCACGACTGTCGTACGCGGATCGGCGAGCACCTCCTCGGTGCTGATGACGAACGCGTCCCGCATGGTGCTGCTCATGCTCACTCTCCGTCCGTGACGACCGCGACGACGACGTGCGGCCGGTGATCGTCGTGCCCGGTGAGGGCGGCGTGCAGGGCGTCGTGGTCGCGCCCGTCGACGGTGGCGGCGCTCCACCCGTTCACCGTGAACCGGCTCGCCGCGCCACCCGGCCAGCCGTACGTGGCCGAGCGGTTGTCCAGCACGATCGCGGTCAGGTTGCCCAGCCCGGTCGCGCCCGCGTACGCGATCGCCTCGTGGTTGGAGCCCTCGTCCAGTTCGGCGTCGCCGAGCAGCACGTACACCCGGGGGTCGGTGCGGCCCTGGGCCCGCAGCCCGAGCGCGGTGCCCACGCCCAGCCCGAGGCCGTGGCCGAGCGAACCGGAACCGATCTCGACGCCCGGCACGAGCGTGCGGTCCGGGTGGTCGCCGAGGCGGCTGGCCGGGCCGCCCTGGTCGTCCAGCCAATCGGGCGGTACGAAGCCGCGGGCGGCGAGCAGCGCGTAGTAGCCGGCGACCGCGTGCCCCTTGGAGAGCAGGAAGCGGTCCCGGTCCGGGTCGTCCACGGTGGCCGGGGTGATCCGGAGCACCCGGTCGTAGAGCACCTGGAGCACGTCCAGCGTCGAGTACACGTTGGCGCCGAACTCGCGGCCGGCGCGCACCCGGTCCAGCAGCGCGCCCAGCTCGGTGGCGGTGGTCGTCGTCATACCGATAGCCTCGGACTTGAAGCGAACTTCAACTCAAGGCCGTGTGATGCACGAAGCAACACTGACCATCGGACAGCTCGCCGACCGCAGTGGCGTCGCCCCCTCGGCGCTGCGCTACTACGAGCGGCTCGGCCTGATCCACGCCGCCCGCACCGGCGGGAACCAGCGCCGCTACGCCCGCACCGAGCTGCGCCGGGTCGCGTTCATCCGGATCTCCCAGCAGGTAGGTGTCTCGCTGGAGGAGATCCGCGCGGCGCTCGACTCGCTGCCGTCGGGGCGTACCCCCACGCCCGACGACTGGGCCGCGCTGTCCCGCGCCTGGCGGGACCGGCTGGACGAGCGGATCCGGCTGCTTGGCAAGCTCCGCGACGACCTGGACGGCTGCATCGGCTGCGGCTGCCTGTCGTTGCAGCGCTGCACGCTCTACAACCCCGGCGACTCGCTCGCCGACGAGGGCCCCGGCCCGCGTCTCATGCTCCCGCGCCCCGGCCAGGGCTGACCGTCACCGGACCAGCAGCACCTTGCCCAGGTGGTCGTTGGTCTCGACCAGGCGGTGCGCGGCGGCGGCGTCGGCCATGTCCACCCGGGCGTGCACCACCGGCCGGACCCGGCCCGCCTCCACCAGCGGCCACACCTGATCGCGTACGCCCCGGACGATCGCCGCCTTCTGCTCGTCCGGACGGGACCGCAGCGCTGTCGCGTGCACCGCCGCCCGCTTCGCCAGCAGCATCCCCAGGTCGAGTTCGCCCTTGCGGCCGCCCTGCATGCCGATCACCACGAGCCGCCCGCCGGTCGCCAGCGCCGCCACGTTCCGGGGCAGGTAGGACGCGCCCATGATGTCCAGGATCACGTCCGCGCCCCGGCCGTCGGTCACCCGGCGTACCTCGTCCACGAAGTCCTGCTCCCGGTAGTCGATCGTGTGCGCGGCGCCCAGCTCCCGCAGCCGGTCGTGCTTCGCCGAGCGGGCGGTCACCACCACTGTCGCGCCGAGCGCCACGCCGAGCTGGATCGCGAACGTGCCGATCCCGCTGCCGCCGCCGTGCACCAGCAGCGTGTCACCCTCGGCCAGCCGGGCCAGGTCCACCACGTTCGACCAGACCGTGCAGGCCACCTCCGGCAGCGCCGCCGCGTCGACCAGCTCCACCCCGGCCGGCACCGGCAGCAACTGCCCGGCCGGCACCGCGACCTGCTCGGCGTAGCCGCCGCCGGCGAGCAGCGCGCAGACCTCCTGACCCACCGACCAGCCGGTCACGCCGGGACCGAGCGCCCGCACCGTCCCCGAACATTCCAGACCGGGGTACGCGGACGCGCCCGGCGGCGGCGGGTAGTGCCCCTGCCGCTGCAACAGGTCGGCCCGGTTCACCGCGCTGGCCCGCACCTCCACGACCACCTCGCCGGGGCCGGGCTCCGGGTCCGGCACGTGGGTCCAGACGAGCGCCTCGGGTCCGCCGGGTTCCGTGATCGTGATCGCGCGCATGACTCAGTCTTACCCGATCTGCCCTTCGGTCCACGCGCGGGCGAGGATCTCGGCCACCGTCTCGTCCGGCGTCTGGTCGGACGTGTCCAGCCAGAGCCCGATCCGGGGCGTGTCGGCCCGGAACCCGGCGTCCAGGTCCGCCACCGGCCAGTCCCCGTACCCCGTCTTGGGCCGGTCCCGCTCGCGGGCCGCGACCACCTCGGCGCGGGGCGCGAGCACCACCACGGCGAGCGGCCGGTGCCGGATCCGGCCGACCATGGCCGGCAGGTCCGCGCCGAGGACCACATCCTGGAGTACGACGGTGAAGCCCGCCGCTGCGTACCGGTCGGCGGTCGAGGCGGCCAGGTCGTAGCGCAGCCGGAGCTGCCGCAGCGCCTCGTCGGTCGGCTCGGCGGTCATGTCGGCCCGCCCGTTGACGATCACGCGGCGGAACACGTCGCCGCGCAGATGCACCGAGCGGGGCAGCCGCCGGGCCAGCCCTTCGGCCACTGTGGACTTGCCTGCGGCCATGATTCCGCTGATCAGCACCACTGCCGGACTCTCCCACACGCACACATTCTCGCAACGGAGGTGGGACGGCGGCTTGCCCGGTACGGGGTTCGTGGCAGACTGGGTCCCGGTCGCGCACCCCTCGGGGGCGTGCCGGGAGGGTTCGCCTAGTGGCCGATGGCGCTGGTCTTGAAAACCGGTAAGGCAGCGATGTCTTCGTGGGTTCGAATCCCACACCCTCCGCCGAGAGTGGATCTCCCTCTATGCAGCTCAGCCCCCGCCTTCAGGCGGGGGCTGTTCGCTGGTGGGGGGCAGGTGGGGGGACTATGCTCCACCGCCGCCGTTGATGGAGTGCAGACGCCGGAGATCCTGGGTGTCCCCGACCGGGATCTGCTGCTGCTCCAGCATCCGCAGCACCTTGCCGACCTTCACCTTGACGACCTCGACCTCCTGGTCGCAGAGGCGGATCCTCTCCAGCAGCGACTCGCGCTCCGTGGCTTCGGCCAGCAGCCGGCGGTTCTCGGCCCTCAGCTCCGCGTTCTGCTGCCGGATGGACAGGGTGCGGATCCAGCCGACCATGGCCGGGGCGGCGAACCAGCATACGAGCGCGAGGAGGAAGGAGAAGGTGTCGAAGGGTGGGGCGAGGGTGAAGTCGGTGAAGGTGTGCAGAGCTCGGGCGACGACGGCGATGACGCCGAGTGCGCAGATGCCACCGGCGACGCCCGACAGGATCGGGGTCGGGCGCTTCACGTGGTGATACAACGTGTCGCCACCTCCGCTCCGTGCCGGCCGGCACGGCGGCCGGGCAAGTGCTGAAGATCGATCCCCCACGGGTTTTTCATCGTGGGAGTCTTTCCTATGGGACTGGTGGTGGTGCAACTTGCGTCGGCAAACTGTTCAGATAGCGAAGAATGAGTGATCATGCGGCTACCGATCGACGGCCGCTAGTTTACCTGCGGCAACTACCCGGCGGCAGTACCCGGCGGATGGGCAGCCACGAACGACCCGCGGCCCTGATGCGTCTCGATCCAGCCGCGGGCGTCCAGCAGCAGCAGCGCGTGCCGGATCGGCGTCGCCGACGCCTCGTACTGGACGCACAGGTCGGCGATCGACGGCAGCCGGTCGCCCGGCTTCAGCTGGCCGGTCCGAATCGCGGTGGTGATGTCGTCGATCACCTGTTCGTACACGGGTCGTCTGGGCATGGCGGGGCCACCTCTCGTCAGCCCTCTGAGCGTCCCACTGATCGTGACCCACTGTGCATGCAGTGTTGACTCTGCATGCACTGCGTTCTAGGTTGCCGGTTGAGGGCCTCTCGTCAGCAACGAAGCGGCCCGGCCGGGCGGGGGCCGGCGCGGTCCCCCCGATCACACCGCCCCGCCCGGCACCCTCCACCGCGAAGGAGGCGGCCGTGGACCCGCACCGGATGACCTGGCCCGGCGGCCGCTGCCCCGACGGCGCCGCCGTCCCCCAGCCTCCCCGCCCCGCCCCGCCCGCACGCCGGCACCTGCTCGCCGGGTGGACCGTGGCCGCCGTCGTCCTGGTCCTCATGGTGGCCGGGATCGCCGGGTGGACGCTGTGACCGCGATGTGCCCGGACATCGGGCAGCGCGGTGACGTGGCGGTCGCGGCGATGATCGTGGAGGCGCACCGCCGGTGCCGGGACTGCGCGGCCGGCCGATGCGAGACCGGCAGGCACGCCGCCCAGCAGCTCGCCGCCCACCGGACGGCCCGGGCCGTCGCGCTCGGCCGCCGATGACCGCCCCGCAGCCGCGTTGCCTCGGCTGCGCCATGGCGTCCGGCACCCACCGCTGCGCCGGGGACCGCGAGCTGCTTCCGTACGGCGGGTACTGCGGCTGCCGGACCCCTGGCTGCGGGCCTTCCGCCGGGCGGGAGACGAATAGCCGGCGCTGAACAAGAAGACGCCCCCGACCAGTCCGGTCGGGGGCGTCTCTATGTCGGGTCTACGACTCGCCGTGCACCTGGCGGCGCCGGTCCAGCTCGGCGCGCACATCCCCGGGATGGCACTCGCGGTACCCACCCGAGCCAGCCCGGCGCCGGAAACGGATCTTCGGCGGCTCCGGGTTGAGGTAGGCGCGGATCACCGTGGTCCGGTCGATGCCGAGCAGCTTCGCCACCTCGCCGGGGAGCAACCAGTCGCCACGGTCGAGGCGGGCTTCAAGCTCTTCGACTGTGCCGGCCATCGTGGTGATCGTAGCGGCTGTGGCCAGCGTGGCGAGTACCGGCACGATCATCCTCCGTAGTGTGGTAACTGTGGCATCCGTTGTAAGTGTGGCACACTGTTGGGCATGAACCTCCCCGACTGGCTCAGCTGGGTCGGCCCGGCACTCGACCTGGCGCAGCAGAACGCGCAGCACGTCGCCGTCGGCGCCGGGATCATCGGCGCGCTCATCGCCGCCCGGACCATCCGCCGGTTCGCCAAGAACCACCAGCACGACGAGCTGGCCGCTAACCTCGGCGTACTGCTGTTCCTGGTCGTCACCACCGAAGGCATGTTCGAGGTGGTGCACCACAAGCTCGGCGTGCCGATCCCGCTGACGCTGGTGATGTTCGCCGCGTACGACGTGGTCATCTACTCGCAGGGAGCATCCGCGCTGCGGAAGCTCCGCGACGACACGAACGCCCGCATCGGCAGCTACCTGCTCATCATCTGGGCGCTGTCCTCGGCCGCGTCGATCACCGTCAGCTTCGCCGGCGGCAACGCCGCCACGTGGTTCTTCCGGTTCTTCTCCCCGCTGGTCGGCGCCGCCCTGTGGACGCAGAAGCTCCAGGCGCGCAGGGCCCGGACTGGCGCGCGGCAGGAGTCCAACTGGATCTGGACGCCGGACCGGCTGCTGGTGCGGTGGGGCTGGAAGAAGCCCGGCGCCGTCGACGACCTCAGCGAGGTGTTCGCGCAGCGGCGCATCGCCGCCCTGGTCGACGCTGGCCTGGAGCTGCACGCCCAGCAGCAAGCCGCCGTCGCCCGCGCCGACCAGAAGAAGGCGCCCCCGCGCCGTGACCCGCTCGTCGCCGCCCGCAAGCGCGTGCAGCAGCTCACCAAGGCGGCCACGCCCGCCGACGTCGAGGCCGCCCGCCGCCAGATCCGCCTAACGCTGTCCGCCGAGCGGGAGCTGTTCCGCACGGAGGACGACCTCGACGAGCGGGGACGGCAGACCCTCGACGAGGTTCGGCTCATCATGCGGCAGGCCACCGACCGGCTCCGGGGCGAGCACGACCGGGCGTTCCGGCGGCCGCCCGGTGAGCCGGTGGTGGAGCTGGGCGGGATCCGGATGCCGGCTCACATCGCGGCGCAGATCGGCCCGACCCCCGAGCCTCCCGCTGAGCCGGTCCGTGAGCCGGTTCCCGGCCCGGTCGCTGAGCCGGTCACCGACTCACCGCGACCCGCCGCAGCGACTCAGCGCCCGGCTCAGCGGCGCGTCACCGAGCGACTCACCACCGGCGCGTCGGGCGACAACGACCGGCGCATCCGGGCCGCGTTCAACCGGCTCAGCAAGAGGCACGGCCGGCGGCCGACCGGCGCGGAGCTGGGTGAGGCGGCCGGAGTCAGCAAGGCCACCGCCAACCGGTGGATGGCCGACAACGCCCCGAAGGAGCAGTGACATGTCCGAGTCCGCCATCCCCTCGATCACCGAGACCCTGCGAGCGCAGCGGAAGGAGCAGGCCGACAAGGCGGCCGGCGTCGAGACCCCGTTGGCCCGTCGCGGTGCCCGAATGATCGCCGAGCAGAGGAAGGCCCAGCGCTGATGTTCCGCATGAGCGAGAAGACCCGCAAGGCCCGGGCCGCGCACCGGGCGGCCCGCCGCGAGCTGGCGAGCATCAGCGAGCGCGACCGGGAGGAGACCGACGCCTACCTGGACGCCAACGCCCGCGTCATCGCCTCCGAGAAGCGCCTCCCGTGGTGGAAGCGCCTCGACATCGACTTCACCGTCTGACCCACCAAAGTTGCGGCGCCCGGCCCCACCTCCTACAGCCGGACCGGGCGCCGCCTCCCAGAAGGAGACACCCATCATGCAGCACCTCGACGACGACATCGACCTGGCCCTCGACGACCCGCCCACCCCGCGCCCCGGCCCGGTTTTCTGGACCGCCGCCAGCCTCGCCGCCCTGGTCGCCGCCGCCGCGTTCGCCGCGTCCACCGCCGGCCGCCTCACCCTGGAGTCCCGCACGTTCCCCCTGGTCCTGGCGGTGGTCACGATCCTCACGGCCATCGCCTACGCCTACCGCCGCCCCGCCAACTGACCGAGGAGCACCAGATGGCCCGCCTCCTGCCCGACGACGACATCCGCACCGACGAGGACCTCATCAAGATGCTGGAAGGCATCCGCCAGGTCGGCGTCGCCGGCCACGACGAACTCGACGAGCTGTCCGGCTTGATCCGCATGAAGATCCAGCGGTACGGCCGCCGCCACGGCCTCGGCCGCGCCCGCGCCGCCTGGTGGGGACGCATGGTCGCCCTGCCGCTGGTCAAGTGCGCCGACGCGATGCTGGCCGTGGCCAGCTACGCCAAGGTCTGCAAGAACCGCTTCGAGGCGTTCGTGACCGCCCTCGACGACGAGGCCGCCGACCGGTCCGACTTCGAGGTCACCGCGCGCACCCGGAAGCGAGCCTCCTGATGAGCCGCACCACCACCACGACCGCGATCGGCCACGCCGCGCGCGGCGCCACCTACACCGTGCAGGCCAACCCCCTGCCGTACCTGGTGCCCGCCGCGGCGTCCATCGCCTGCCTGATCGCCTCCGGCGTCCTGTCCATGGTGTGGGGCGCCCACGCGCACCCGACACCCTGGCAGTCGGCGTGGCGCTCCGCGCTGCTCCTCGCCTGCTCCACGGCCATCGTCTGGGCGACCTGGAAAGTCGGCCGGGCCCGCACCGCCCGACCGGAACTGCGGCTCATGTCGATGCTGATGTCGGCCACCTCGTGCGCCGGGCTGTGGGTCCTCACCTTCCGCGGCTGGACCTTCGACTCGGTCATGGTCTACCTGATGGTGTCGGCCACCGCGTGCGTCGGCCTGGCCGTGACCCGGCTCATGCGCGGCGACGGCACCGACTCACGACCGAGCCTGTTCGGTGAGCTGGCCGACCGGGTCAAGGAGTTGCAGGACGTCGGGAAGACCGGCCGTCCGAAGGTCGTCGACGGGCGGGTCATCACCGAGGTCGAGATGAACCCGGGCGGCGACTTCGGGCAGCTCATGAAGCCCGAGGTGCGCACCGCCATCGCCTCGCAGCACAACGTGCCGGTGGGCGGCGTGCGGATGGTGCCCGACCGGCGCAGCCCGCGCCCGGGCCGCATCGAGATCAGCCCGGTGGACATGCTGGAAAACCCGCCGGCGTGGCCCGGCCTGTCGTCCCCGGGTGGGTCCATCGCTGAGCCGCTCCGGCTCGCCGTCTACCAGACCGGCAAGGCGTTGCCCCTGCTGCTGCCCGGCGGCGAGGGCCGCAACGCGATCGGTGTGCTGGTGCTGCTCGGCCAGTCCGGCTCGGGCAAGACCGAGTTGCAGATCACCCTGGCTGTCGAGGCCCGGTCCCGGGTCGACGCCCGGGTCACGTACATCGACGGGCGGAAGGGCAAGCAGCTCCCCGCCGAGTTCCGGGCCGCGATGCACACGATGATCTGCGACGCGACCGAGGGCGAGCGGTTCCTCGACTCGCTGGTCGACCTGGTCGCGCGCCGCGCCGAGCAGATCGGCGGCCACGGCCACGAGCAGTGGACTGCCGGATGCGCGAAGTGCCCGCCCTTCGAGGTAGTCATCGTCGACGAGGCCAGCAAGTTCATCGAGGCTGAGGACACCCTCGTCGAGCTGGCCGAGTCGATCCGGTCCGTCGGCATCTTCATGCTCCTCGGAATCCAGCGCGCGACCGGGGACCGGCTCCCGACCTCGGTCCGATCCACCATCGGAGGCGTGATCTGCATGGGCGTGAAGAACACCGCGGAGGCCGGGCGCGTACTCAGCGAGGAAACCATCCTCGCGGGCGCCGACCCGGGCCAGTGGCAGAACAAGATGCCGGGCGCGCTGTACGCGGAGCTGCCCGGCGTCGACCAAGAGGACTACTCGCTGCCGGCCAGAACCTTCCGGCCGGACCGCGACCTGGTCATCGCCGAGCTGACGGCCTACCTCACGGCCGTCGAGCAGCCCAACGAGCAGCCCGCGCCGCACCTGCCGGTGCCGGCCGGTGAGCCGGGCGAGATCGAGGAGCCGGACGAGGATGGCGGCCTGGGCGAGGAGGACGACCCGGAGTGCCCGCCGCTGCAGGTCGACCCGGACTGCCCACCCGATGAGGACCCGCGGCAGCCGCTCACCGTGCCTTCCCGGCCCCGGATCGAGCTGTTCGTGGAGCCGGCGTCGGGCCAGAAGTTCACTCCGGCTGAGGTGCGGTCGCTGTTCCGGCAGGCCATCGAGCAGGCGCGGGAGCAGGGCATCCAGTACGTCAAGCCGTCCTCGTTCGCGCCGATCGTCGACATCGTCGGCGAGGACGGGCTCCGACCGCCGACCATCACGAAGATCCTCAAGGAGTTCTGCCAGCCGGGCCCGGAGCAGATGCTGCGCCGTGGTGCCAACAGCGGGGTCTACGAGGTGCTCATGCCCGAGCTGGTGGGCGCGTCCGCTACGTAGCGTCACGCGGGCCTGCGCGTCAGGCGTGTATTTACGCGCTTCACGTGCAGGCCCGCAACCTGCCCCTACGCGTGCGCGTGCGCGCGATCTCCGGGGCCGTGAAGTCCGTGAAGCGTGAAGTCCGTGAAGCCCGTGAAGATCGACGGAGAGTGAGTGAGCTGTGGAGTGGTTCGGGACGGCCCGGCGGGGTGCTGCGAACGAGTTCGGGCGCCGGATGTGGCGGTGGTTCGCGGTAGTGGAGGGCGTCCGGTGGTTCATGCGCCGGGTGCTGCCGACGCTGATGCTCGTCGCCGCCGCAGGGATGGCGTTGTGGCTGGCGCTGCGGTGGTCGGCGTGGTGGCTGCCCCGGCTCACGGCGCTCGCTGCGGCGGCGGCTGGGCTGGGCGTGGCGCTGTGGTTGTGGCGGCGCTGGCGGTGGTCGGTCCGGATGGGCCTGCATCGGCCGGCGCTCGCCCTGGGTGGCCTCGTGCTGGTGGCGCTGGCGGGCGGAGCGGTGTACTGGCTGCGGTAGTGCTGGAGTGCGTGAGCGCCCCCGCGCGGCTTGTGCCGGCGGGGGCGCTGTCGTGTGCGAGCTACTCGGTGGCGGGGTTCTCCTGCGCGGCGAGGGCGTCGATGAGGTCGGCGCGCAGGACCAGCGTGGTGCCGACGTACCGGCAGGGGATCTCGCCCGCCTGGATCCGCCTGTGGAGGCCCTGCTTGGAGCCGTAGCCGAGCACGGCGGCGGCTTCGGCGAGGGAGTAGAGGCGGGGGATGTCGGGGTCGAGGGTCGGGTTTCCCATGCTACAAACATAGCCGCCCAGTGGACGAACGTCAACCCAAAAACCGTAGGGAAAAAGGTTGGGGAAGTAGTTGACGATCGTCCACTCCATGCGTTAAGCTATAGGCACAAGGGAGCGAGCGAGGGAGACGGAAATGGCGAAGGGCATCAAGACCGCGACGGACACCTACACCTACACCTGGATCCCCGGCTCGGACCTGTGCAGCGCCGAGGTCCACGCCACCGAGGCCACCTGCGGCGACTGCGAGAGCAACGGCCCGTGCGCCGACTGCGGCGGCCAGGTCGCCGGCCCGGACAGCCTGATCTGCGTCGAGAACGGCGAGGTCATCCACCGGCGGTGCAGCCCGCAGCGGGCGGCCGACGGCTGGGACGACTACTACTGAGGGGCGGGGGCCCTGCCCCACCCCCATCCTGGGAGCGCTCCCATTCCCCACCCCCGCCCCACCCCCTGCCCAGGGTCAACTTGTCCGAGAGGAACCCGTGACATGACCGAGCCGACCCTGATGGACCTGATCCGCGAGTACGGCCGCACCAAGGACGCCGCCGGCCGCTACCGAGCGCTGGGCAGCGCGGCGGCAGGGCAGACCGAACGGCAGGCCGACCGGCTGCACGACGCGATCGAGCGGCGCATCAACGAGATGGTGACCGAGCTGGCCGCCCGCTTCTGAATACACGAAAGCGCCCCCACCCGGCCGGAGCCGAGCGGGGGCGCTTCGTTGTGCAGCGGTCAGGCCAGGTCGCGCGACGGGGCCGGGGACGACGGCAGCTCCACCAGCGACGGGCTGGCCGGCTCACCGGCCGGAGCCGACACCACCGACGTCAGGACCGACGCGATGGCCGCGAGCGCACCCACCGAGGCGACCGCGCCCCAGTCGATGTCCAGCACGCCGAGGCCGTCACCGGCGAACAGCGCGAGGGCGGCCTGGGCGAACGTCTTGAAGGCCCGTTCGAGGGCCTGCTTCCAGAACGTGCGAGTCCACATGGTGCTTCCTCCTGGGTACGGTCGGATGGTGCAGCGGTACGTACGGACGCCAGACGGGCTGGCAGAGATCCCGCAGCCCTGCCCGGACGGGCACACCGACACCGTCCCGGCGTGGGGTGCCTGCCCGGTGGAGGGCTGTAGGGAGATGGGCCGGCAGTGGCGCTGCCGACAGCCGGGCTGCGGGAAGACCACGCAGCACCAGCACGAACACCGAGGCCGGGCTACCCCGAGCTAGCAGCCGAGTTCGGCGCGCAACTGCGATACCTCCTGGGCGATGCGAACACCCCGGTCCGTCTCCGCCGGCGGGCCGCCCTCCCCCAGTACCGAGAACAGCTCACACCAGCGCCGGTCCGCGACCTGCTGCGCGTGGTGCGTGTACCAGATGCCCGCCCCCGACACCGCAAGGACGGAGACCAGCACGGCGAGCAGCGCATACCAGAGCGGCACCGGCCGCCTGTGCGGGCTCACCGGTCACCCACCGACGGCACGGGAGACGGCGATGACGAGGGCGGCGGCGGCTCCGGCGACGCCGGTGCCGACGACAGCCCACCGCCCGGGATATGCCCCGCCAGGACGAGCTGCAGCACGCCCGGACCGGCCATCAGAGCGGCGCTCACCAGCAGAGGCGGCAGGCCAGCGCCCGTCTTCAGGCTGTACGCGAACCCCGCCAGCCCGGCTGCGAGGGTGGCGAGATCCCGCACGAGCGGGATGCGTTGCTGCAGTGTCACTCACATGCCTGCCCTTCCGGTTGACCTGCCCAGACGTGCGCTGGACGGTCGTCAGTGCTGCTGCGGGGTGGTGGGCGTGGTGATGGCCTCGCGGATCGCGGCGATGTCGGCGGCCATCCCCTCGACCTTCGCGACCAGGGCGGCGTGCTGCTCGACGAGCTGCGCGGGCGCGAGCACCAGCGCGCCAGCCGCCGCGCGGCCCGGGCCCTCGTACCGGCCGGCCGGGGTGACCAGCTCGTTGCGCAGGTTGGACAGGTCGGCGAGGATCGCGCCGACGGTCCGGTTGGGGTTGTCGGTGCCCGGCACCTTGTCGGTGAGCTGCACGTCGATCTCCTTCGCTGGTGTGGCCGGTGCCGGTTTCGGCGCCGGAGCCTTGATCAGGCCGATGTGGATCAGGTAGCGGCGGAACAGCGGGGTGAGGTCCCGGCCCGCCCGGGTCGCGTCCCGGAAGAAGCTGATGTGCGTGTGCCAGAGGTGGCTGGAGTCGCCCGAGGCGCGGCGGCCGAGCCGGTCCCAGCGGCGTACCGTCCGCCCGTCCGGCGAGTAGATGACCTCCCGGATGTCGCGGGCGTCGGCCGCGTTCGCCACGCACTGCGCCACCAACCACGCCGAGAACGTCCGCAGATTGTGGGTGGCGCCGCCGGAGCGCACCGAGAAGGGGCCGACGTCCAGCGCCGACGCGAACAGCGTCAACCCGGACCGGTCCCGGGACGACTCGATCACCGAGTAGTCGTTCGTGACGACCCGGTTGGAGCCGCAGTGGTAGCCGCCCCGGTGGTCGGCGTCGCCGACGATGCCGACCTCGGCCGGCTCCAGGTCGTCGACGCGCGTCCGATCCTTGTCGACGTTCAGGTAGGTCAGGAGCAGCGTGCGGACAGCGAGCAGGTTCGGGGGCGCAGAGGTCATCGACGGTTCTCCTCAGGAAAGGCGTCTTCGGGGTCATGAGCCAGTGCGTGCACCGTGGCGATGGCCAGCAGCGATGGGTGCAGCGGGCCGTCGATCAGCGACACGTCCCAGCCCTGCCCTGAGGGCGGGGCGTAGCCCCCGCCCGGCAGCCGGGTTGTCGGCTGCCCCCGGTCAGGGTGGTCCTGCCAGTCGTTGGGGATCCCGTACCGGGCGCGCAGCGCGGCCAGGTCCTCGTCGCTGTGCCCGTCGGGCAGCTCGTGCAGGTGGATACCGGCGGCCGCTGTCTCCAGCCGCAGGTATGCGGCCATCAGGCGGCCAGCCGATCCCAGGACACGCACATGCTGGCCTGCTCCTCACCGATGACGATGGTGTTCAGCGATCCGCCAGAGGACTGGGTGCCCTGCAACTCCACGTAGTCGCCCTCGTTGAGGTAAACCAGGTGCGCGCGGGCGGGCACCCGGGTACCGCCACTGCCGGTGGGTGGCAGCACCACGGAGCCGCCGTTGACGGGAGTGCCGTTGACCGCCCACCGGCAGCCGCGCGTGCCGGTGGCGTTGGCCGTGATCGTCACGCCGCCGCCAAGCCAGTACCAGCCGGGGTAGCGGGCGGTGTAGCGACTCGTGTTAGACACGGTGGAGTGCCCACCCGCCCCATCCGGGTCGTCGTCCAGGTCCTCCACGCCCATCGTCAACGCCACCCACGTGGCGCTCGTCAGGGACTGCGCGGCCGACTGGCGTAGCACGGCGGCGGGCTTGTGCATGAGGAACCGCAGAGGATCCCGCAGGTAGGCGTGCAGGTTCGTGGAGCTGAGGGCGTCAACGCCGTTGGTCCAGGCGGCCTTGGTCTCGGGTACGGAAGGCACGGACACCTCCTCAGTAGGCGATGACGGCGGTAGAAGCGGCCAGATCCCCGACCATCACGCCCGCTGGCGGCTGGCCGGCGGCCGGGCCGAGTAGCGGCGACGTGTTGAACTGGATGAACCGACGGGCTCCCGGGCCGATCGTGTGATCGATGCCCTGAACGATGAGATGCCCCACGTCGTCCGGGCTGCCAGCGGGTAGCCCGGTGATTTGGATCCGGGAGCCGACCTTCAGGGCGAGCAGCTGCTGCCGCTCCGAGAGCGTGCGTCGCAGCATGTTGATGCGGATGCTGGGCGCGCGGGTCCGCGACTGACCGAACGCCGCCAGCGCCCACGAGGCCAGGTTCGCCGGGTCAGAGTCGATCGAACTGTCCAGCTCGTACTGTTGCCCGGTGACGCCGTACCGCAGCGCCAAGGCGCGGTTGCTGCGGCGAACAGCACCCCCGCCGGTCCGGGTCACGGTCACATCAGTGACGGGCTTGTCAGGCCGGTACCGCAGACCGCGGTAGCCGACCCAGCCGAACGGGATCGCCAGGTCGATCGCCTGGTTGTACCGGCGAGATCGGGGCACGGCAGTGATCCGGCCCGCCCCGTCCGTGATAAGGATGTCCTGTCCGGTGGTTGCCGCCCGCCGCAACCCCTCAGCGGGGCCCAGACCTGCGAGGCGGGCAGCCTGCATCGGCGTCGAGCACGCCTCCGGCACGACGACTTCCGTGGCGGGCACGCCGGCGTAGCCCGCCAGGGTCACGATGCGCTCTGCCACCGTCTGCCGGTCAAGGCCGCGGTACCCGTGCCGGTGTTGAGCCAGATGCTCCGCCCACGGCATCGTCGAGGCGGCTGGACCGACCCGCACCTGCACGTGCCCGAGCGAGCCCTTCCACAAGGCGTAGCCGATGTGGAGCTGGTTGAACGTGATCGACCCAGGCGGCGATGGCGTCGTCGCGGTGACCTGCACGTCGGCTCCGACCCAGAAGTCGATCGCACCGGACGGAAGGGTGTACCGGACAGTCACCAACCGCCACGCCTCAGTCTCCAGCTGACGGCCGCTCACCGCGGCGGTAGGGGCACCGCCGTTGACAGACACGGTCGCACGCCAGATGTTCGCGCTCGGGTCGCCGCCCACGGTGATCTGCTCATCGTGGTCGTCCGTGGTCAGCCAGAGGGCGCTGCTGTTCGGCGGGGTGATGCCCGCGTTGACCTTGTGTGATTCGAGGTACGCCCAGAAGGTGACTGCGATGGTCTGGCCCGATGCGACCTGAACGTTCAGGTCGCGAGACACCAGACTCGCGTTCCCGTTGAACGTCAGCCCGTCCTCGGACATTGACTGAAGCCATTGGGGGTAGGACTGGTCATCCCCGGGCGGCCCGTCCAGCGATGCAGGGCTGATCAGCTGCTCCGGGTCGACGTTGGGTAGGGGCGGGAAGGCACCAACCTGGCCGACCAGCATGCTCAGTTGCGCAGCCGCGTTCGACGCCATCATCGGAATGCCCGGGTCGGTGAGCGGGAAGTGCAGCACCATCGGCCCGCCGTGCGACCTGATGTGCTCGGCGAGCGTGCCCTCGAAGGTTGGCGCGGACTCCAGCCGGCCCATCCAGTCGACTGCCGAGACAGTCACCGGCTGGGAGCTGCGCGGGTCCACGATCTGCATGTCGGGGATCTCCAGGAAGCCGGTGCCGAGCAAGTACTCGTTTCCGCCGACAACTTCGGCGATCTGGACGCGGCGTCCCTGCTCCCAGCGGCCAGCGTACGGGCTGGCCGAGTTGTTGGGTGTCATGGCGTTGTCGCCGTTGCGGACCGCCCAGCTCATCTCGGTCGGCTTGACGTCGGCCTGTTCGTCTTGCCTGCCGATGGTGACTCGTACCTCTTGGCCGCCGTCGCCGTAGTGAACTCTGCTGGTGATGTCGGTCCACGCGGGTGACGGGTCGGCTGGGTCGCTGTCCAGGGCAGCGCGCACACGGATGTCGGGATTCACCGGGCTCTCCTACGTGGTGACGCCGAGGTAGCGGCCCACGGTCTGCCCGCGCAGGCTCGCCGCGTCGATCAGCTCGTTCTTGAGGGTGCGGCCGTCGGGCGTGGCCACGATGAGCCGAAGCACGCCGATCCCACCCCCACCCCCGCCGCTGCCGGCGCCGGTCAGGGGCTGCACGGTCGCGCCGCGGCCCAGATGCACCAGCTCCGGCCCGGCCTCGCCGACGATCGCCATGCCCGCGCCGAGGATGTGACCGCCCTTGGCCAGCATCGGCAGGCGCGGAGCGCTGATAGACCGGCCGCCGATCCCGGGCACCCAGCTGGGCACCGACCAGGACAGCCGGCCCACGGTCGCGTTCCACGCGCGCGCTACCGCGTTGAAACCGGCACGGAACGGGGCAGAAACGACCGACGCGACGTTGGCCAGCCCACGACGCAGCCGCCCCGGCAGCCCGGTGAACCACCCGACGAGGTCACCGACCTTGTCCCTGATCCACCGGCCGGCGGAGGCGATGCCGGACAGGACCGCGCCCCAGAACCCGGAGAAGACCGACCACCATTTCTGGAAGACGGCCACCACAAAGCTGCTCACGTGCTCCCACAGGCCGATGAAGAACTTGCGGAAGGCCTCGCTGTTCGTCCAGAGCAGGTAGATCCCGGCGACCAGGGCGACGATCGCGAGGATGACCAGACCGATGGGGTTGGCCATCATCGCGGCGTTCCACAGCCACTGCGCGGCCGTCGCGACCTTCGTGATCCCGGTCCAGATCAGCGTCACCGCGTTCCACGCGGCCATCGCCCCCTGGACCGCCCACACGCTGACCGCCAGCCCGGCGATGACACCGCCCACCGTGAGCAGGGTGGACGAGTTGTCGATGGCCCACTTCCCGACCTTCTCCAGGGTGGGGATGGCCTCGCCGATCTTCTCGACGAGCGCGGACTGGACCTGCCGCTTGAACGCCTCCAGCTTCTGCGCGGAGGTCTTCTCCAGGGCATCTCCGGCCCGCCCGGCGGCGCCGCCGACATTGCCCAGGGACTTCGCGGCGGTGTCGAGGTCCAGCGCCCCGAGGGCACCCTGGAGGTCCTCGGCCTTCGTGCCGAACAGCGCCACCGCGGCGGCCTCGCGCTCGGTCGGGTCCTTCATCGCCTGGAGCCGCTCCAGCACGGTGCCGAGGGCGTCGCGGGCGGCCGGGCCGCCCTTGGCGAAGATCGCCGTCATCTTGTCGGCGTTGAGGCCGATCGCCTTGAAGCCCTCCGCGCTGCTCTTCGACCCGTCGGCGGCCCGGATCGCGAACTCCTTCAGCGCGTCCGCGACCGTGTCGAGGTCACGCGCGCCCGCCTGCACGCCTTGGTTCATCAGGCCCATCGCGTCCGCCCCGGACAGGCCGAGCTTGCGGAACTGGGTGGAGTACTCGCTGAAGTTGTCGAGCAGGTCCCCGGCCTGATCGCCGCTCTCCTGGAAGCCCCTGGTGATGATGTCGAGGGCCTCTTCGGCGTTGCGCGCCAGGCCGGTCTTGACCATCTGTCCGGCCGCCCGGGCGGCCTGGGTGACGTCCAGGTCGAAGACCTGCGCCAGGGTCTGGGCCTTGACGGTGATGTCCTCGATGATCGCCGCGTCGGCGTTCTTCGGCAGGAGACCGGACTGCATGACCGCTCGGGCGGCCAGCATGGCGTCTGCGGCGGTCTCGCCGAAGCCTCGGCCGTAGACGCGGCCGGCGGCCTCACCGATGCGCTGCGCGAGCGCCGGATCGCCCACCTGCGCGCTGAGCTTCGCGCGGGCGGCCTCCAGGTTCATGCCGCCGAGCAGCCCCGCGCCGATCCCGGCGGCCATCGCGGCGCCGACGACGGGCGCGTACTCGCGGGCCTTCTGGCCGGCCTGCCGCATCCGGTCCTGGGCGGCCTTCACGCCGCGCGCCAGGTGTGTGTCGTCGGCCTTCAGGTAGGCCACCAGCTCGCCCAGCTTCAGCGCCATTCGGATGACCTCCTCGGTGGACGCACGTCGGTACCGTGCTCGGGTCACGTACCGCTACGGGAGGTAGTTATGAGGGCACGTCACGCTCTGGTCTGTGTTGCGCTGGTCGGCGCGCTCGCCGGATGCGGAGGAACCGACGAGCCGGCCGCGCCAGCACCGGCGAAGAGCGGGGCACAGCAAGCCGTGGACGCCATCGCCGCCAAGTGGCCGGCCCCGAACCCGCGCGACACCTCCGACGGGTGCCGGGCGAAGGAAGGCGACACCGCGAAGGGCTGCGAGTCCCGCGTCACCACCGACGCGGTCACCGTGCTGGAGTTCGCCGACGAGGCCACCGCCGCCCGGTGGGCGAAGGAACTCGGCAAGGCGGGTGACACCCGCCAGGCGGGCCGCTACGTGCTGTCGTGGACGGCCCGGGAGCAGGACCTGACCAGCGACGAGGCCCGCGCCGGGATGGTGGCGATCGTCAAGGCGATCTAGCGGCCGGGGAGGTCCGGAGTCTCCGGCTCGGGGGCGAGCGCCCGGTGCAGCCGGGTGTCCGCCGCGAGCAGGCCGACGATCCGGGCCTCCAGCCACCGCCACGGCCGGGCGCGCATCAGCGCCCGGTCCTCGACGTCGATGCCGTACTCCGACTGGAGGTCAGCCTCGATGAGCGGCCAGTGCGTCAGGATCTGCGCCCACGAGAGCCCCTCGCCCGTCCTCTCCCGGACGACCTGCTCGGGGATGTCGTACCACTCGTAGAGGCCGGTGTGCGGGTCCTGCCGGCCGCGCCCGTACTGGTCTGCCCAGCTGCCCGGCGTTCCTTGCGGTTCGCCGGGCGCCACGCTTCCGGGCGGCCACCGGACTTCCAGTACCGCTCGGCGGCCTCCTCGCCGCCCACGATCCACGCGTACGCGGTCGCGCCGCAGTACTGGATGTGCGGGTGAGACACCCCGTCGGCCATCATCGCCTGGTAGGCGTCGCCGAGGGTGCGCTGCGCCAGCGTCAGGTCGTCGCCCTTCAGCTCCGGCAGCGCCTCGATGCGGCCGATCGCGGCCTGCATCTCCTCCTCGGTCGACGCGGCGTGGATCCGCCCCCCGGCCTCGGCGAGGAGCTGACACCACAGGCCCAGCTCCGCGTCGGGCAGGGGCACCACGTACTCCCGCTCGGTGCCGTCCCGGCCCGGCACCCCACCGAGGGTGAGGCCCGGGTCGAAGTACTGGCTGAGCCCGGAGAGCGTCGCCATCAGGCGTACAGGTAGTCGTCGGCGGTGGTGTTCGGCGAGGTGCCGCCCGGCGTGGTGACCGTGACGTCCTTCGCGCCTGCCGTGCCGGCCGGGGCGGTGGCCACGATCAGCGAGTCGGTGACGACGGTGTAGTTGGTGGCGTTGTTCGCACCGAACTTCACCGCAGCGGCGCCGGTCGCGCCGGTGAACTTCGCGCCGAAGATCTGGACGAGGTTCCCGCCGGCGGTGGAGCCGCCCGACGGGACGAGCCCGGTCACCGCCGGCAGCGCGTTGCCGGCCGGGTTGCTGATCGGGAGGAGCTTGCCCTGGCCCTGGATGACCAGGGAGATGACGTCGAGGGCGCCGGGGCTTCCGCCGTCCGGCGGGAACGCCTTGACGAAGGCGCGGCCCTCCTTGGCGTTGCCGTCGTCCAGGCCGTCCTTGTCGTACCAGCGGACCCCGAACTCGGCGGCCCCCTGCGCGCCGAGCTTCGCGGCCTCGAACTTCGTGCGCAGGAACCGGTGCACGGTGTCGAGGGCACTGCCGGCGGCGTTCTTCGAGTGGAGCAGCTTGATTTCCAGCCGCCAGCTGTAGCCGGTGACCTGCTCGCGGGCGGCGCCGTCGTCCTCGTACGCCTCGTCGCCTTCGGTGCGCAGCTCCTCGACGAGCTTGACCTCCTGCATGCCCATGAGCTGCTGGTACTGGCTGGCCGGGTAGGTGGCGGTGTCGATGTCGACGCGCATCCGCCGGGCGAGGGCGGTCACGCGGGTGGTGGGGGTCGTCGGCATGACGTACTCCTCGCTCAGTCGGTGCGGTTGGGTGTCGGGCGCATGGCCTCGACGTAGTAGTTGCTGCTGCTCTCCCACCGGCTGTTGTCGTCGGCGCCGAGCGCCGTGTACGACTGCCGGTAGCACTGGACGATCGGGATTCCGCCCCAGGACAGGCCGTGAGCGCTGTCGAGGGCCTCGAAGATGGCGTCGGCCATGTCCTCGGCCACCCGGGGGTCCTTCGTGCCGCGTACGCGGATCTGAACGCCCTGGGTGTAGTCGGCGAGGCCGGTCGGTGAGGCGACGACGTACGGGGCCAGGGTGATGATCCGGTCGGGGGTGGCGGGGATGGCGCGGATGTAGATGCCGACCTCGTTCGCCTGGTAGGCGCCGGAGGCCCGCCACGTTGCCACGCCAGCGGCCTGGAGGTGCTCGGCGCAGCCGGTGAGGAGTCGGGAGGTCCAGCCGTCACCGGTCGCCATGGTCAGCCTCCCTTGCTGCGGGCTGCCCTGGCGATCAGGGCCAGCATGGTGTCCCGCTCGGTGCCCATCGGCTCCTCGAGGTACTTCGCTTGGCGGCCGTCGTCGTGCCGCAGCGTCAGGTCCTCGTGCTGCCGGACCGCGTACGGCCGGTCGAAGGACACGGCGACGGTGCCGGAGCTTCGTTCGCTGGACACGTCACCGGAGCGTTCCAGGTCGCCCTCTTCGTGCGGGGCGAGGCTGGAGGCCACCTGGAGTAGGTGCTCGGCGGCCAGCTCGGTGCCATCGAAGGAGGCATCCTGTAGGACGGCGAGGACCTTGTCGCCGTCCCAGTCGATGCGGAACTCGTCTGCCACGACTCACTCCAGGGACAGCTCGACGTGCTCGGGAAGCCCAAGGCCGTGGTCTTCCATCACGGACACGGCGAGGACGCGGGCGGTGCGGCCGGTCCAGGGCAGCGTCACCAGCGACCCGGGCGGCGCGACCGTCGCCATCGGCGCGAACACGGTGGTGCTCGACACCGCTTCGCCGCCCTCGGCGTCCTGGGTTTGCGCGACGACCCGGCGGGTGGTGTCGTCGACGACGCACGGGGCCACGTCGGCGGGGTCGGCGTACTCGTCGCCGTACGCGCCGGAGCCGGTGAGCGCCTGGACGCGGACCACCCGCGGCTCCGGGATGTGCAGCTCGCAGAACTCCTCCCACGTCACAGGTCACCTGCTCTGCGGGCCGTGGCCGGTCAGCCCGGCGGCCTGGAGGATCGTCCACGCCTGCTCCCAGAGGGAGCCGATCCGGACCGGCGCGTCGTCGCTGCTGCCCGCCTGCACGCTGAGCCGGCCGATGGAGAAGCCGCCGCGGCGGGTGCCGCCGAGGCCGGTGCTGTTGCCGTGGGTCAGGTTCGCCGCGACCTGCTCCAGCGTCGCCTCCTTGATCGCAGCCACGACGGCCGTGTCGGTGGAGTCGTAGACGGCGCACAGCAGCGCCCGGTCCACGTCCCGCGACGCCCGGATGAGCAGCTGCGCCGCGTTGACGGGAGTGCGGCCGAGCTTGTCGGCCAGCTCAGCGACGGTGGCGTAGGAGCCCGGGATCTGCGGGTCGGGTCCGGCGGGAATCGGCACAGCACACCTCCAGGTGAAGCAGTTGACGGCTGGGCGGCGGGCCTCAGAAGAAGGTGACGATCTGGACGATGCCGTTCGCGCCGTTGCCGCCCGCCCCGGAGTTGTTGCCGTTGCGGGACGCGCCGCCGCCGCCACCGCCGCAGCCGTACCGGCCGCCGTTGCCTCCCGCGCCGGCTGCCGCGGTGACGGAGGCCGCACCGCCGCCCGCGCCGCCGCCCGGTAGCGGCGACCCGGTGGGCGCGTTGTTGCCGTTCCCGGCCGGAGCGCCGTCGACCACCCCGGCCGTGCCGGAGGTGACGCCCTGCGCGTACGTGGAGAACCCCTGCGCGCCGCCGTTCGCGGCGACGTTGGACGTGTTGATGCCGCCGCCGCCTGCGCCGCCGAACCCGCCGCTCACCGCGTTGCCGGCGCTTCCGCCAGCAACCGTGTTGCCGAACGCCCCGTTGGCGTTGGCCGGGGCGAGGCTGGATCCGGCCGCGCCGGTGGAGTTGTTGCCGCCACCGCCACCCAGGCCGCCGTAGGCGACCAGGACGTTGGCCACGACGCTGTTGCCTCCGGCGGCACCGTTGGCCCCGTTGGTGTCGTCGGTGGCCACGGCCGCGCCGCCGGTGCCGCCCGTGCCGACGGTGACGGCGTGCGTCGCCGCCAGCGCCGAAGCGGGCAGCGTGACGGACACGATCGCGCCGCCCGCGCCACCGCCACCGCCCGAGCAGGCGCTGCCGGTCGCACCCCTGCGGCCCGATCCGCCACCGCCACCGGCGCCGATGGCGGTGATCTGCACCGTCACCGCTCCGGCGGGTTTCGTCCACGTGCCGGCGAATTGGAACGTCTGGACGTCCGGGGCGCCGGATTCCTTGCGGACCCCGGCCTGCCGCGCCCAGGTGCCGTTGCGGAATTCGTCGCCGTTGACCTCGTCGATGAGCACGTTGTGGGTGGCCGCGCTGTTGTTGACGAACGCGGACGGAGCGCCGGCCACCGCCGCCTCACCGCCACCCAGGTGTACGTACGTGTAGTCGACGCCGGCAGCGAGGGTGACGTTCTTCGCCCGGTATCCCTTGACGCCCATGATGCGGTTGCGGGACTGGCGGACGTCGACGCCCGTGTCGATCCACGTGGCCACGTTCTGATCGCCGGGGATCATCCCGTAGATCTCGTTGCCGCCGAGGTCGAGCGACGGCGGCGGCACCAACCGGATGTAGCTCGTGCCCGTGCCGGCAGCCGCCGGCTCCTCCCGGATGTCCCACCACTGGAAGTCGCGGATGACGTTGCCGTTCCCGGCGTGGTGGAAGAGTGTGCTGCCCGCCGACGGGTGCAGGTACTCGTACCACCAGGCGTCGAACAGGTTGAAGCGGGAGGCGAACTGCGCGTTGGACTCGACGATCGCCGCCCCTGAGGGGCCGACGTCGCCGGACGGGATCACCGACCGGAACCCGAAACCCCGGAAGCGGTTGCCGTTCGGCTCGTTCGCGTAGAAGTAGGGGACGTCGTTGTCGCGCGCCGAGACCGGCGTCGACATGATGATGCGCTCGAAGTCGCACAGGTACGCCCCGGCGCCCGGGCTCTCCGCCAGCTCCAGGCACGGGCCGCCGGTGTTCATGATCGCGATGTCCCGGAACGTCGCGGACTGCATGTAGCGGATGCGCACACCGGCGTTGTTCCGCGTGGGGTCGGGCGCGCCCGAGCCGACGATCAGCACCTGCGCCAGCGGGGTGACCTTGCCCATGAAATTGGACGGCGCGATGTAGCCGGTGAAGTCGAGCACCGGCCCGGTCTGCGCGGAGGCCTTGATGACGCTGGCCTTGGGCACCAGTCCGGACAGGCCGGCACCGGCGCCCAGGATCTGGCAGGTGCGGCCGGACATGCTCAGCGTGGTTTGCACGTCGATCGTCATTCCGGCCGGGATGTGCACCACCGTGTAGTTGCCGCGGGTCTCGGCGTCGTCCAGCGCGTTGATGAACGCCTGCCGCGTGCCGGGGGTGCCGTAGCGGCGGTTGTTGGCGCGGATGCCGAAGGTGTCGACGGCGCTGCCCAGGACGTCGAGCCGGTCTGCCGTGCGGGCGTAGACCGGCCAGGCCGGGCCGCCGTCGCAGGTCGCGTAGATCACGTCCACGTTGTCCGGGAACTGGATCAGCGGGAGCATCGAGGTGGCGTCGACTGTCACCGTGCTGTTCGGGATCGCCTGTCCGCCGAGGGTCAGTACGTTCGCCGGGACGGTTGCCGCCTGGTCTGCCCAGAGCTGCACCGGCCGGGTGGCCTTGCCTCGGAAGACGCCCCCGACGATTGTCTGAACGACGCGGGAGGCCTCGTCCGGGCCGGTGAGACGCGCCATGCTGCTGCCCTTCGGTGACAGGGGTGGCGGGGGTGGCCGGCCGTGGTCCGGCCACCCCCACGATTCACTCGGCCTTCGGGCCGTACTGCTCGCGCAGCTCGTCGCGCTTCATGCCGCGCACGGACGCCTCGTCCAGCTCGGGGTGGGTGGCGATGACCCAGTCCGCCCATGCCTCCTGGGAGGCGTTCCCGGCCGGAGCGTCCGGCCGGGCGGCGTCGGCCCGGTCGCCCAGGTCGGCGGTCACCTCCGGCACCGGACGCTGCTCGACGAACACCTGCTCGGCGGCGGTGGTCTCCCGCCGCTGCTGCTCGGCGGTGTCGGTGATGACCACCTGGCCGCCCTCGTCGGTCTGCTCGATCCGGCCGACCGGTCCGGGCACGATCGGCCCGGGGCCGGAGACGGCGTGGATGCCGGGGGCGACGACCTCGGGGCCGTGCGGGTTGGCCTGGCCGGCGTTCGTGGGCGGCAGGAAGTCGCCCTCGCGCGGGTCCACGGCGGCGTCGCGCAGCGGCGTACCGATCAGACCGTCGCCAACCTCGCGCGGGTCGGGCGGCTCCGGGGACTCCGGCGGCGAGGCGATCTCGCCGTCCACCTCGTAGCCGGCGCTCCGGCAGTACTGGATCACTGCCTGGTCGTTGGTCTCAGCCGTGCCGTCTTTGAACTGCACGTCACCGACCTTGCCGTTGTACTCCCGATTCGGAGCGATGATCATCGCCATGATCAGGCGCTCTTGATGTTGCGGAAGACCGCCGCCGCCTTGGTGCTGCGGAGGACGGGAGCGACCGGGCCCAGCTCGCACTCGCCAGTCTTGACGGCGCCGGCCTTGGTGAAGTCCGGCAGCCAGGTGCGCGTGAGCTCGGCGTCGCCGGCCATGGATGCCCCGTGGAAGCCGTCGAGACCGTACCGGACGGCGTACAGGTCGCCGAGGCCGCTGATGGTGCCGCCCGAGCCCGCACCGTCGGTGTCCTTCGAGGCCAGGGCGATCACGTCGGTGTTGGAACCGGCCTTGGACTTGAGGTCGACGAGCGGGATGCCCCTGTAGCGGGTGATGGTTCGCCCGAAGGAGTCCTCGGTGGTGCTGATCTGCCCCACCCAGGCGGCGATGGCGTGGAACAGGCTGAGGGTCAGCCGGTTGCCGTAGATGACGTCCGGGTCCTCGTCCATCAGCGAGAGCCAGTTGTTGATGTGACGCTGCGCGGCCAGCGCGGTGGCCTTGTCGTTGACGGCCGTCCAGTCCACGTAGCCGGTGGAAACGCCGTTGGACAGCGGCAGGTATTCGGTGGTCGACCCGGTCAGGATCTTCGACAGGCCGTCGAAGCCGTTGGCGTCCACGGCGGTGTCGCCGTTGATCACTGCGTCGGCGAACTTGGCCTTGCTTGCCTTGATCAGCTGCTGCATGTTGAGGGTCACCGCGCCGGAGGCGGCCGGGCCGACTCGCGAGATCACGCGGTCCACCTGGAAGCTTCCGCCGAGCGGCTTCAGCTCCACGGACTGCGGCGTGGTCGTGACCTCGGCCGGGGTGTACTCGGTGTTGATCGCGCGGAACGCGGCGCCGCGCTGCGCGGTCAGGCGACGGTAGCCGTACAGCAGCGTGCTGCCGCCGGTCGGGCTGACCGCGTCGTCGAAGGTCATCCGGTCCAGGATGTCGCTGCTCTTGGTGAACTCGTCGATGACGGCGACGTCCAGGTCGGTCTGGGCGTTCTGCTTGGCCTCGGCCAGGGTTACGGGCATGGCTACCTCGTCTGGTTGGTCAGTTCCCGCTGAGTGCTGCCGTGACAGCTCCAGCAAGGCCCTTGGGCTTGGTCTTGTTGCCGCTGCCGGCGCCCGAGTGGTCCGCGCCCTGCTTGCCGGCCCCTTGGCCAGCGGTGGCGGAGAGCTTCGGGTTGGTCTTCACCGCGGCCTTGATCGCGGCGGTGACCTTGTCGTCGAAGTCGGCGGCGTCGGGGTCCAGCTCGGCGACCGAGCTGAGGAAGCCGCGGGAGTCGAGTACGGCGTCCGGGTCGGCGCCGGCCTTGCCCGCGCGCTTGTAGACGGCCAGCTCGATTGCGGTGTCGCGGGCCCGGGCGACGGCCTTGTCCCGCTCGGCGGCAGCGGCCTTGAGCTGCTCGGCGGGGTCGGTCTTGCCGTCCGGGGTGAGGCCAGCGGCCTTGAGGATCGCGGCGACGCGGTCCCGTTCGGCTTTGGCCTCGGCCTTGGCCTTCTTCTCGCTCTCGCGGGCGGCGGCCAGGGCGCGCTCGTGGCGGGCCTTGTCGACCTCGCCGTCGTACTTCGGGGTCTTGCTGCCGTCGTCCTGGCCGGCGTCGCCGTCCTGGTCGTCGGTGGTGCCCTCACCGGTCTCGCCGGCCTCCCCGCTGTCGCCCTCGCCCGAGCCGCCCGCGAGGAGCAGGATCGGGCGGCCGTCGCGCCGGTACCCGAGCACCGTGCCCGGGATGACGTGGTGGCCGGTGAGCGGGTTGACGAAGCCGGGCAGGGTCTTGGGGTCCACGGTGGTGCCTCCTTGAGGCGGGTTGGATGGCGGCCGGTCCTTGCCGGCCAGGTGGTCAGCGGGGCGTACTGCCCGCACCGATCTGCTCCCGGTAGGGGAGACGCTTCAACTCGGGGTTCGCGGCGAGGTGCTGCCGCATCGCGGCCTGCCACTGGCGGACCTTCGTCCGGGCGGCGGTCTGGCCGACGTCGTCGAGGGCTGCGGTCTCGCGCTCTTTCCAGTGGCGGATGTGCCGCTCGATGGCGCGTTGCCGGTCCTTGGCGTCGTAGCCGGCTGGGTTGGCGGTGGGTCGGGGCGGTCGGCGGGTCGCGCCGGGCAGGTACGCGCGCAGGCTGTGCGTGCAGTTGGGGTGCATGAGCCCGTCCGCGCGGGCCTCGTCCACGGTGCCGGCGATGTCGACGGTGACGGTGCCCGGGCCGACCATGCTGTCCATCTCGACCCGGCCGCGCTGGGCGCCGGAGATGGCGAGCACCTTGCCCTCCCAGGGGCGGCAGCGGGCGCACTCGCGCGGGCTGTCGGAGACGAGGACGAGGTCCAGGCCGAGGCGCTGCTGCCGGTCGGTCTGGCCCTGCACGGCGGCCCGCTGGGTGACGGTCCGGACGGCCATCTCCACGTAGCTGCTCAACCGCCAGCGGCGCCCGCGCACGTCGGTGAACGAGGTGAGGCCCTGGTCGACGAGCCGCGCGTACGCGAACTGCGCGGCCTGCCGGCGGGTCTGCCCACCGGCCACCGACACCGCCGTGGCCTGCGCGATCACGGACCGGTACACGTCCAGGACGTGCCGCAGCACGTTGGAGTGCCGCTCCCCGACGTCCCGCGCGAGCGCAGCCGCCAGGGACTCGATGACCCCGGTTCGGGGCACGATGGTGGCGGCGCGCGCGGCAGCGAGCCGCTCGGCCAGGCCCTCGGGGAGTTCCCGTAGCAGTGATGCGTCTCCGGCCCGGTACGCCTCCGCCGCGGCCCGCACGATGTGCTCGGGCGCGTCGGCGTCGAGGCGTCGCAGCACGTCGGCGGCAGCCCGGCGCAGGGCGGCGAGCGCGTTCAGGCGGTCGTCGGCCCAGGTCGGCCCGTCGATGCCGTCGCGCAGGTAGCGGGTGACGAGCTGGAGGATCTGCTGTTCGGCGGCCCGGTACAGGTCGACGGTGTTGCGGGTGATGGCGGCGATCTGTTCCGGGTCGACGGCCACCGGCTACTCCTCGGGCGGTGCGTCCTCGGGCTGCTGCTGGTCGCCGGGCGGCGGGGTGTTGCCGGCCAGCGCGTCGAGGCTGCCCGAGACGTCCACGACCGGCGGGGCGTCGCCCTTGATTCGGTCGACCTCCTCGCGGACCTGGATGTCGTCCCACTCGGGGTGCACCATGCGGACCATCGTGTCGACGGAGACCGCACCGGCGGCGGAGAGGAGCTGCACGGTGCGGGCGACCTGCTCCGGGGACTCGCTGACGGAGTCGCCGAACTCGACGTTCGGGCGGACCGGGTCGGCGGCCCCGTTGAGCTGGGCACGCTCTACGGCGAGGAGCAGCTCGACGGCCTCGGCGAGCGCGGGCGCCCACGTGCCGATCCGGTTCCCGCGCGTCGTGAAGCTCTGCCGCTCCCGGGCCTGCACCTCGGTGGCGGTGACCGCCACGTCACCCTCCTCGCCCAGCGTCTGCGAGGACAGGCCGGCGTGCCGCAGCGCGGTCTCGACGATCGCGTCAGCGGTGGCCTTGTGCTCGGCGTGCCGAATCGCGAACTGGCTCAGGGTGATGCCGTTGCCGGTCTGCTGGCCGGGCAGCCCGTTGAGGGCGGTGAAGACCTCCTGCTCCGCGTCCCAGGTCGCTCCGCGGCCGGGCCCCTGCGACTGGAGCATGTACTCCGGGACGAGGATCCGGGAGCGGGCCAGCCGCAGATCCCGCATCCAGGACGTCCACACGTCGTCGAGGGCGTCGAACCACTGCTCGTTGCCGCAGTAATCGGACCGGCCGAGGTACTTGAGGGTGCCGTCGGTGCGCCACAGCCGGTTCGGGCCCGCGTTCGGCACCCGGACGACGTCGAGGCGGTCGAGGCCGGTCGGCTGGGCGCTTTCCGCGTCGACCAGGTCGGCCAGGTAGGCGGAAGCAGCCGCGTCGGTGAGCGGCACGGCCCGGCCGAGGTGGGTGCTGGTGCCCACGTGGAGGGCGTACACGATCCGGCCTGCCCGGTTGACGACCTCGTGGTGCTCCAGGAGCCGCACGTGGGTGTCGCCGTCGACGAGCAGCGTCGACCAGAACGTCACCTCGGTGAGCTTCCCCCACCGGATGACGGGGACCGCTCCGTCGGCGTGCACGGCCGTGAGGAACGCCCGGCCGGGGAGCACTTCCTCGTCGATGACGGGCCGGAGGTAGACGTCGCCGAGCGCGCTGTCGGCTTCGGCCGCGTGCAGCAGCACGGTGGCCAGGCCGTCGTCGACGAGCTGCTCCAGCCGGGCCATGACCGCCGGGTCCTCGTGGTCGAGGTTCGGGGGCTCGGAGAACAGGAGGTTCGCGCTGGTGGCGGCGAGGTCGGCGGGGAGCGGGACGTGGAGTCGTCCGTCGCGGCCGGTGTCGGGGCTGGGTGCGCCCCACAGCCAGCGGGACACCATGCCGTAGAGGCCGCCGGCGTGCTGCCCGGGCCGGGTCTTCGGGCGGGCGGTGGTGCGGTTGGCGTAGACCTCGCGGAGCCGGTCGGGATCCCCCGCGTACCAGGCGTCCCAGTCGCGGTAGGCGTTGTAGGCGGGGGTGACGTGGGGCGGCGGCCAGGCGCCGGAGGTGGGGATCGGCACCTGGCCCTCCTCGGTCAGGTCGATGGTCAGGTACGCCAGGCACCGCGTTCACGGAGGATGGCGCGAGCCGGCGCGGCCCAGTCCTGCGGTCGTGTGGTGATCCGCATGGCCGGCGGTGGACGGAACAGGCTGAGGTTCAGCGGTGCCGGCTGCTGCACCTCAGGGAGCGGCGGGAGGCATCCGGTGCACGAGCCGGGGCAGGTCGGGTAGTGCAGGTTGGTCCCGTACTGCGGCGGGGTGAGAGCGGCGGCCAGCTCGGCGAGGCTGTCCATCAGACCCGCTCGGGCCAGTGCCAGGACCCGCCGGCCTGCTCGTTCTCCTGGTGGTGGCAGCCACCGGCGGCGAGCGAGTGAAAGAACTGTCCGGTCGGGTTGAGGACGCACAGGCCGACGGTGTCGTTCTCGCCGACCTCGGTGATGATCGCGGCGCGGCACTCGGACTGGAACGCCTGGGTGCCGTCGCTGCGCGGCGGCGTGCCGTGGCTGACGTAGTGGACGATGCGGCCAACGCTGGGCTGCTGCACGGGGCTTCCTCTCGGGTCGGGTCATGCTGCGAGGGTGTGGGCGGACCGCAGCAGCGGACGCCACAGCACCTCCGGCGTCTTGATCGCGTACCTGGCGGCGTCGATGCTGTGGTCATCGGCCTTGATCGGGGCGTCTTCGCCCCGCTCGGCAGCCTTGTCATCCCAGCTGTATCCAGGAATCTCGTCGATGAGGCCCCGGCACGAGGCGTGCACGCGGAGTTGGTCGTTGCCGAGCAGCGACGACATCAGCCGGATGCCGTCCAGGACCGCATTGTCGGCCAGGGCCGGGGTCATGCCGTCCTCGTGGAGCTGCAACCGCAGGGACGCGGCGGCGGGGTCGACGACGGTCCACTCGGGCCGTAGCCCGGTGAGTCCGGTCGCGCCGGGGACCTGGAGGCGGCCGAGCCAGGCGCGTAGCTCGCGGGACAGGCCGGCGTCGGTGAGCTGGCGGCGCGCTACGGCGGGGTCGTGTCGCCACTCGTGGGTGAGGTAGAGGCGGCCGTCGTCGCCTGCGCCGAGGATGAGGGCGGCGGTGGCGTTGCGGGTGCCGTAGTCGATGCCCAGCGAGATCCAGCGGACGATCGCGGGCAGGTCGGTGACGACGTGGCGGTCCTCGTCGAACATGTCGAACACGGCGCCCTCGGCCTGCACCCAGCGGCCCTCGATGAACCGCTTGTACCAGAGGCCCACGTACTCGCGGGCCAGGTCGGCGACGTACTGCGGGTCCAGGTGCGGGTTGTCCCGCAGCGTGGAGTGCCAGGTGCGGAGGTTCAGCTCACCGGCCCGGAGCAGGTACTTCTTCCGCAGCCAGTGGTTGGGGGCGTCCGGGTTGGTGGTGCCGAACAGCTGCGCCCCGGGCACCGACAGCCGGGCGAGGACCTGGGTGAAGAACGCCTCCGGCACGGTGGTCAGCTCGTCGCCGTACGCGATGCACAGCGTCATGCCGCGCACCTTCGGTTCCGCTTTGGAGTCGTTCGCGCCCAGGACGTCGACCTCACGGCCGAGGATCGTGCCCATCGCCGCGCCCGGGTTGTACTTGATCAGGCGGGCGAGGGGGCCGAACAGGGCGGGGTCGCCGAGCACCGAGAACACGTTCCGGTTGACGGACTCGCGGGTCTTGCCGAAGAGGAGCACTCGGCCGGAGCTGGGTGCGGCGGCGATGGCCATGAGCAGCCGCAACAGCGACGCCACGGTTTTGCCGGACCGGACCGAGCCCTGCCAGATGTTGAGGCGGGCGGTGGACTCGACGATCGACCGGATGTGCACCGGGGAGAGCTGTCGGGCGACCGCGGTGGTGTCAATCGCCATCGGTGGCGGGCTGGGTGAGTTGGTCGTAGGCGGCGCCGAGGCCTGCGGCGAGCGCGCCGAGCATGCTCTTGGCGGCGTCGATGCCGGGGTCGGCGTCGTACTGGTCGAGCTTGACGGCCCGGTCGACGGCGATGCCGACGGACTGCATGAGCTTCAGCTTGTCGGCGAACGCCGGCTCGTCGAGGGTCCAGTCGACGCGGTCGTACTCCTTGCCGCCGTGGTCGACGTAGTGCGCCGGCTTCCAGAGCTGGGCGCGGAGGCGTTCGGCGTCGCCGAGCAGCGCCAGGGCGAGGGCCGCGCGGCGGGACTTGGCGTCGTCCCGGCGGGCCTCGGTCGCGGCCCGGGTGCGGGTGCGGTCGAAGGTCAGGCCGAGCTTCACGGCGATCTCGGAGACGGTCTTGCCGCTGCGGCCGATCTCCTTGGCGATGGCGTTTCGGCTGAGGCCTTCGGCGTGCAGCTCGCGGACGCGGTCGTGGTCGGCCTGGGTGACGGGGCGGCCGGGGGTGCGGGGCATGGTTCACCTCTTCCCGGAGCCTTGTCCGGTCAGGGGGTCGGGTGGGGCGGGTCGGTGATGGGGGTGTGCGGGCCGGCCTCCCGCCGCGGTGGCCGGCCCGCTTTCCCCGCCCCTGGCGTCCCGACCCTGGACGCACGACAGCCCGGGAGCGGATCGCTCAACCGGGCTGTGGGGACACTCCACCTACGTGGGGTGTGAACAAATCATGCGGTCAGGCTGCGGCAAGGTCAAGTCGGCGGGGCCGTCCGCGTGTCGAGGTACGGGTGTCGCGCTCGATGGCGGCGGCCTCGTCGAGCGGGGAGAGGCCGGCGGTGGTGGTGAGGTTCTTGCGTTCGCGCCAGCGGCGGATCATGGCGGGGGTGATGTCGGGGCCGAGCCGGGCCGCGAGTTGGGCGGGGGTGCCCCACTCGCGGCCGTCCACGCGGATCATGGCCCTCATCGTACCTTCCTAGGCCAGTCGGCCCCGCAATCGTGGTGGTACACCATAGCGGTGGTTATGGTGCGCGTTTTCTGAGTGCTGGCTGTGAATGGTTGACCTTGACGGCGGGCGGGTGCCGAGCACTCTCCTCCGCGGCGAGGTCGGCGACCGCGGCGAGCACCGCGAGGGGCACGGTGGTGCGGCCGGTCTCCCACGCGCACACCCGGCCCGGATGCACACCGAGCAAGTCCGCCGCCTGCTGCTGCGTGAGCCCTGCCCGCCGACGCCACTCGCGGATGCGCCACATGCCGCCGGTTACCTCGGGGGCTCCGTTGGTGACGCGGGCGCGGACGTGCCGGTAGCCGGGCACGCGGGCCAGGTCGGGGTCGTTGGTCATCGCCATTTCGCTTCCTTCTGGATGCTGTCGAGGTATTCGGCGAGGGTGTCGAGGAAGTCGGGCAGGTCGGGGATGCCGTCGGTGTCGCCGTCGGCGATGCGTTTGCGGATCCGGTCGACGGCTTCGGCGAGGCGCGTGACGCCCCCGATGTATTCGCGGCGGGACCGGTCGGCGGAGCGGCCGTAGTTGTCGGAGGCGGTGAGTTGCTTTTCCAGGCCGTCGATGATGTGGCCGTGTTCGGTGCAGTCGAGGGCGCGGGCGGCGGCGTCGCGTTCGCGGCGTTCGGCGTCGACTTTCACGTTGGCCCAGGCGTTGCGGTAGTGCTCGACCTGGTCGGCGCAGTCAGCGAGTGCGCGCTCGACGAGGTCGGCGTGCCAGCCTTCGCTGCGGGCGGTGTGGAGTAGGCGCATGGCGTGGGCGCGGTGGGCGCCGAGGGCGACGGTGACGGCGTTGTCGACGGCGGCGCGGTCGCGGGTCATGGTCGGCCTCGGGTGAGCGTCTGTGCGGCTGGGCTGAGGACGACGTGGCGGGGCCAGATGTGCGCGACGCCCTCGACCGCGCCCGGCATCCCGCAGCGGCAGCCCGCGCCGGTGCAGTGGCGGCCAGTGGCGCAGACGACGGTCCAGGCGTCGACGGGGCCGGCGGTCTGCACCACCAGCTGGCGTTCGCCGCAGTGGGGGCAGGGGACGCCGACGAGCGGTGCGGTGGGGCGGGGTTGGCGGATGGCGTCGCGTACCCACCGCTCCTCGTCGGCCAGGTGGCGGCCGAGGGCGGCGGCGGTGCCGGGTGACACCGCGGGGGTGCACTCGATGATGCGGTCGATGCCGTCGTCGAGTCCGTACGGGAGGCGGAGGGTATCGGCGAGCCAGTCGAGCTTGCCGTCGAGCCGCTCGCGCATCTCGGCCCACCGGTTGCGGCGTTCGGGCCGGTCGGCGAGGGCGATCATGCGGGGTGTGGGGTCGCTGTGGCCGCCGCTGGCGTGTCGGGAGCCGTAGACGGGGGAGCGGAGCACCGACGGGGCTTCCAGGTGCTCTGCGGCGATCTGGGCGGCCTCGTCGCGGGCGAGGTCGGCGAGGGTCTGGCGGGCCGCCTGGAGGGACCAGGCGGCGGCCAGGGCGTGCAGGTGGTGCGGCGTCACGGTGCTCCTCAGCGGGTGGTGCGGGTGCGGATGAGGCGGAACAGCGGGCGGATGGCGAGGGACACCCACACGGCGGCCAGCGCGGTGAGGATGGCGCCGGCGGGGTTGAGGTGGGCGTCGCTGGCGGCTGCGAGGGCGAGGACGGTTGTCACCCCGGCGATGAGGGCGAGGGCGATGACGGCGGCGGCGGTGCGGGCGGGCACCGGTCAGTCCTCCCACTGAGAGCCGTAGGCGTCGGCTGCTGCCGCCAGCTCGCCGAGAGCTTCTCTGCGGGGCAGGACCGTGTCGCGGGCGGCGTGCACGCCTAGGGCGGCGCGGATCAGCCGGGTGATGGCGTCGTGCTGGCGGCCGTCCTGCGTCTGCGCCTCGGCGGCGTCCTCCAGCGCGTCGAGGGCGGCCAGGACAGCCTCCGCACACCGCTCCCGCACCGACAACGGCATGAACGGGTCCACGAGGGTCAGCGTGCGGCTGAGGGCGTTGAACACCACGGCGTGACGACGCCGAGCATCCTCGGCCGTCCCGCCGTACTCCGGCAGCCCCACCACCTCCTGCGTCGAGCACGTCCAGCAGCGCTGGTCCTCGCCCGCCGGCATGGTGCGCGGGTACGTCTCCCCGCACGTCGGGCAGCGGCCGCCCGGACCGGCCAGCCCGGCGTCGACGATGGCGCGGACGGCGGCTGTGGCGAGCCGGCGGGTGGCGGTGGGGTCGGTGGCGAGCATCGACCAGGCTTCGCCGAGGCCGTCCTGTGCGGCGTCGATGGCGTGCTGCTCCCAGGCGGCCGGACGGATACCCCGCGCGTGGGAATCGGCAGAACCGAGGACGGGCTCCGGGGCGCCGGGCACCGCGTCGGCGTACGCCCGGGCGAGGCTGCGGATTGTGCCGTGGGCGGTGGCGACCTGCTCGTTGAGGGCCTTGATGGTGGTCTTGTGGGTGGTGAGTTGCTGGCGGAGGACGTCGCGGGCTTCGCGCATCTCGTCCAGCTCGGCGCGGAGTCGGCTGGCGGCGGCCGGGGTGTCGTCGACCTTGTCGCCGGGGAGCATGCCGAGGGCTTGGGCGGTGGCGTTGAGGACGGCGCTCTTGTGGTTGCGGTCGGCTTGGGCGTCGCGGAGGTCGTCTCGGGCCTCGTCACGCTCGCGGCGGAGTTGCTCGACGAGGGGTAGTCCGAGGTCGCGGGTGGGGATGCGGTCGTTGGCCGGGGTCGGCTGGGTGGCGTGCCGGGTGGTGGGGAGTGCGGCGAGGAGGGCGATGGTGGCGACGTAGTCGACGCGGCCGGGGTGGACGATCGGCATGGTCTGGTCGTTGTTGAGGCGTTGGAGGGCGTGGGCGGCGGTGTTGATGGCGTTGCGGGCGTTGTCGGGTCCGATGAGGTCGGCGAGGCGTCGGGCGGGGGTGCGGTGGTCGGGGGTCGGGTTGGTGGTCACGGCGGGTCTCCTCAGGCGCTCAGGGCGGGGGCGTGGATGGTCTGGATGGGGCGGTGGAGGCGGGGCTCGTCGACGTGTCGGCGGGACGGCGCGGTGTCGAGTGCGTCGGCCTGGCGGGCGATCTGTCCCCGGCGGGAACGGCGCGCGCGCCGTGGCGTCACCTGCTCGGCCATGCTCTGGCCCCACCGCTCGGCGCACGGCTGGCAGACCTTCATGCGCTCCCAGGCGGTGTTGCCGATGTACTCGTCGCCTGGGGGCATCTCGGCGTACAGGTACTGCTCGCCGGGCTGGATGGTGTTCTCGCAGGGCTGGGCCTGGCAGTCGTGGGGCTTGCGGGCGGTGCGGATGGTGCGGATTTCAGCCATGGCGGCGGGTCTCCTCGATGTCGTGGCGGATCTGGCGGCAGCGGGCGCGCCAGGCCTGCGGGCTGGGTGGCCATGCGCCGTCCCAGGGGTCGTCTGGGTCGGCGGCCGGCGGCGGGGTGGCGTGGGCTTGGGCGCGGCGGATGGCTTCCTGGGCGGAGGCGCGGGCGCGCTTCATGCCGGGGGTCAGGTGTCGGTATGGGGTGGTCATCCGGCGCTCCGGCGGCTGAGGGGGATGACGGGGGCGAGTCCGGTTGCGGGGGCGCGGCGGCAGAGCGGGCAGCGGGGTCGGCCGTCGGGGCGGTTGCCGGCGGCGAAGGCGCGGCCGTGTGTCGGGCAGCCGGAGGGCTGCGGGTCCGGCGTTACCTCATCGACAAATTCCGGCTCTTCGGGCTCGGTCGCGCGCGGACCTGTCAGGGCCGTACGGACCTCTTCGTCGGTTGGGTGGGTGGTGTTGTGTCTAGGTCCGTGGTGGGTGGCGGGTCCCTCCGGGACCTGCAGGTCAGTCCTCACGGGACCTGCAGGTCGGGTGATGTCAGTCCCTGCGGGACCTGCAGGTCGGTCGGCGGCGGGTGTGTCTGCGGGTCCCTCCGGGACCTGCAGGTCGGATTTCTGCGGGTCCTCCTGGGACCTGCAGGTGTCGGCGTCTGCGGACGGCTCGGGGCGCTTCCGGTACCGGCCTCGGGTCTGCTCGCGCACCCGCTCGACCTCCAGGCGGTGCTTCGCGGGCGACCACACCTCCAGGCCGGTCCGGTCGAGCAGGTCGTTCGGGATGGTGAGCTGGTATTCGTCGGCGAGGCCGGGGCGGGCTCCGGCTCGCACGAGGCGGAGCAGTCCGGCGCGGACGATGACCTGGACGGCTCGCTTGGCGGTGCCGTGGTCGATTTCGAGGTCGACGGCGAGGCGGGGCAGGCCGGGGCGGACACGGGAGCCGTCGGCGTCGGCGTAGTTCGCGGCGCGGTAGCCGACGGCCTTGATGACGCGGCCGGTGATGGTTTTGCCGGCCACCTTGACCGTGCCGAAGCGGATCCGCGCGAGTAGGTCGGTCCACTCGCGTACGGTCGCGTTCTCAAGGTCGGTCACCGGTGCTCCTGGTCTGCTGGTGCGGTCTGGTGCGGTCTGGTGCGGGGTGGTGGCCCGGGCGCCGGCGTGACGCCCGGGCCACCGGGTCACTCGTCGGCGTTGCGGGCGGCGGCGAGGGACTGCTGGAGGTCGGCGTACTGCTGATCGGAGACGCGGAGGTCGTTGCGCAGCTCGTCGGCGATCCGGCGCTCGGCGGCCAGGTCGGCGCGGACCTTCTCCAGCTCGGCCTGCGTCTTCTCGGCGCACATCTCGACCTCGCTGGCCCGTTCGGTTGCGCGGCGCAGCGCCTCCAGGTCGCGGGCGTACAGCACCTCGCCGTCGACCACGTCGTAGATGCCGTCGCCGGTGGCGGAGATGTACTCCTTCACGCGCTGTGCGGCGTCGACCGGGTCGGGCAGGTCGCGGCTGTCGTCGGCGATGTCGTCGGGCTGGCCCGGCAGGACGTCCACGTGGGTCAGGGCGATGCAGGACGACTCGCCGCGCACCCGGACGACGGGGGTGTGTCCGCCGAGCAGCCACGCCTTGCCGTCGGTGAGGTCGTACTTGGGGGCGTCGTCGCGGGTGCCGGTCCAGTAGCGGACCCAGGTCACGCTGCCGTGCTCGGCGTTGAACTCGTCGACGACGGTCTGCGGGTCGGTGGTCGGGGTGTCGGTGCTCATGCGGCTCGGGTCTCCTCGGTGGGCGGGATGGTGCGGGTCGTGGTGTTGATCGCCTTGATCAGGCGGCGGGCGTGCGCGTTGGTCAGCCGAAGCCGGTACCGGGCCTGCCCCGGCGTCAGCCCGTCGGCCAGGAGGCGACGCATCGCCTCGATCAGGTCCACCTCGCCCAGCCGGTCCGCGCCGAGCCGACCGGCGAGGAGCTCCGTCACCGCCCACTCGTCGATGACCGGCGCGTCCGGGTCGGTGGTGTCCGGCTCGCAGGTGGGGTCGTCGATGTCGTGCCAGGCCAGCGGCCCATGCCAGCCCTTCGCCACGGCCCGCTGAGCGGCGATCGGCGACGGCCCGGGCCGGTCACACAGCTCCCGGTACACGGCGGCCACGCGGGCGGCGCTGCTGTGGTGGACACCGCCCGTGTCCAGGGCGAGGTGTTGCGCCCCGCGCCAGCTGGTGCCCAGCCGCTGCCCCAGGTCTTCCCACCGCCAGCCGAGGACGGCGAGGGCCTGGAGGCGGCGGCGGGTGCCGGTGCCGTCGATGTACGCCGGCTGGGGTCGGCCCTGCCGGTGGCGCTTGTTGTAGAGGCGGTGGTCTTCGCGGGCGTGGGGGCAGCGGCAGTGCTGCCGGTATGCGGAGTTGTCGCCGTGCCGGGGCGCGGCGCAGTTCGGGTCGATGCGTCCCAGGTCGGGGAGTCGGCGGGTCACTGGTCGCCTCCGATGCGGCGGAGCTGTTCGGCGTGGGCGGCGTCGACCTGCTCGACGGCCGCCTGGTCGTGTGCGGCGTTGGCCTCGGCGCGGCCGCAGATGCACGGCCGGTTGCCGTTGTGGTCCGCGGGGATCACCCCGGACGGCGTGTACGGGTGCGTCCGGACCGGCCGGCGGCTGCGGCGGGTCACGGCCGGTCCCCGTAGATCTCGGGGGCGGTGATCCGGCCCTTCACCACGTCCTTGGGCAGGTGGCCGATGTGGAAGTGGCCGGCCACGAGGGTGCATGGGTACTCGCGCATGCCCGCGCGGTTGCGGTGCTCGCGGATGACCTTGCGGGCCTGGCGGCGGCTGGAGTAGAGCCGCTTGGCGTGGGTGTTGCAGTAGCCCATGTGGCCGGGTCGCTGGTCGGTCATCACGCGCCGCCTCGGGCCTGGGCCAGCTCGGCGATGCGGGCTTCCAGCCGGGCCACTTCCCCCAGCCAGGCGGGGGTGTCGTCGGCGACCGCCCGGGCGAGCAGGTCGGCGTCCCGCTCCCGGCCGGGGGTGTCGCGGGCCTCGCAGTACGCCACGTACCGCTCCCCCATCGCGTCGAGGTCGGCCGGGGCGGGCCGGGGGCCCGGGGCCGGCAGCGCGCCGACCCCGGGGAACTGGATGACGTCAGCCACGGGGGGCTCCGGCGGTGACCGGGGCCGGCCAGGTGGCGCGCACGGCCGGGTCGCACAGGAAGCACGGCCGGGAGCCCGTGCACCGCGGCGCCGGGCTGCTGCCGGCGTGCTCGTCGGCCAGCTCGGCGAGCGGGTCCGGGGCGTCCGGCAGGATCGCGTGCTCCGGGTACACCTTCCCCGTCACCGGATCTGGCGACCGGCCACCGCTGGTGTACCGGTCCACCCAGGCCAGCCCGTACCGGTCGAGCTGCCGCTGCGCCCGCGTCACCGCGACGTACGCCAGCATCACCTCGTCGGCGGCGATCCGCGCCGACCCGTCCTCCTGCACCTTCGGCTCCGGGAAGTCGTCGGCGATCTTCACCGACTGCCACTCCCGGCCCTTCGCCTTGTGCGCGGTGGACACGACCACGTCGGCGTACCGCTCGTCGACCAGGGCGTCACACACCCGCATCACCTCGTGCGGGCCGTGCCGGTCGATCAGCCGGACGAACACCCGCAGGTCCGCGCCCGCGGCGTCCATCTCGACGTACTCCTGCACCTCCCGCCAGGTCGCGAAGGCGAACAGCTCCGGGTGGTCCGTCGGCGCGCCGGCCTGCAACCGCTGGGCGGCCTCGGCCATGCGGCGGATGTCCTGCCCGCCGCCGACCAGCGCCGGACGGCGGCCCTGCCCCAGGGCGTCCATCACCCGGACCATCGCGCCGCCGTTGGAGCGGCACAGCACCGCGTCCGGTACGGCGACCGGCTCCACCCGCGACGGGATCCGGTCGTAGCCGGTGAGCCGCAGGTCGGTGTTGTCGAGCAGCGACAGCCACTTGTTGGCCTCGTCCGCGACCGCCTGCCCGAACCGGAAGGACTGGCTGAGCTGGAAGCGGCGGCCGTCGAAGCTGGCCATGGCGTCGGTGGCGCCGCGCCAGCCGTAGATGGCCTGCGCGCGGTCGCCGACGAGGATCCGCTGGGCGGGCTGCCGGGAGACGAGACCGGCGACGGCCGGGTTGGAGTCCTGGGCCTCGTCGAGCAGCACGTAGTCGGCGTGGATCACCGGGTCGGCGAGGATCCACATCTTCAGGTACATGTCGTGGGTGAAGCGGAGCTGCCCGTCGAGGCGGGTCAGGTCGGTGTCCCAGGCGCGCTGGGCGACCGGCACGAGGTACTTCGCGAGTTCGGCCTGGCCTGCCCGGTCGAGGCCGTTGACGAGCGGCACGTTCATCCGCTGCACGGTGCGGTCGTCGCTGTAGCAGAACCGCTGGATGGTCTCGCCGACGAGGCGGGCGAGTTGCTGCGGGGCGAGCGTGACCTGGCCGACCTTCACCGGCTCGTTGAGGCCGAGGATGATCGCGGCCTGCCGGGCGGGCACCCGGGGGCCGTTGAGGCGGTGGGCGTACTGCCGGCCGACGGCACCGTAGGCGAAGGAGTGTGCCGTCTTGCAGGTCACCGAGGCGGGGAACTCCTTGGCGGCGTCGGTGGCGATGCTGCGGTTGTAGGCGAGGTAGGCGCCGCGGCGGCGTCCGGCTTCGCGGGCGAGCATCTTGAGGGTGCTGGTCTTGCCGGTTCCGGCGCCGGCCTCGATGGTGAGGTCGTGGCCGGCGCGGGCGGCGTCGATGATTTCGGCCTGTTCCGGGGTCGGGGTGTGGCTCATCAGGCGGCCTGGCCTTCCTGCTCGGCGGGCGGGTTGCTCTGCGCGACGACGGCCTCCAGCCGGGTGATGACCTTGTCGGCCTCGGGGAGGCTGAGCTGCCGCTGCGTGGTGATCTGCCGGCCGGTGACCTCGGACAGGAACCGGAGCCGGTCATCCCGGTCGGTGAGGTCGACCTCGCGGCACAAGGCGTGGATCTTCTTGTGCATCGGCTCGGTGGCCGGGTTGGACGGGATGAGCTGCTCCTTGCGGATCCGCCACTGGCCCTGGAAGTGCTCGGCCTCGGCCTGGCTGATCCGGCCGTCGTTGACGGCCTCACCGGCGGCCCGCCAGACCCGGCGCAGCCCGGTCTCGTCGGTGCACTGGGCGAGATCGTCGAGCAGCCCGGTCGCGGCGGCCGAGAGGGCGGCGGGCGGGCCGGAGACGGGCCGGGCGGCCGGCGGCGCCGACACGGGCCGCTCGTCGTCCGGCTCGGCCGGCTGCAACGCGACCAGGTCCCGGGTGTGCGCCTCAGCCGGCGCGCACCGCAACGTCTCGAAGACGATGTTCTCGACGGTCCAGTCCCGGGCCAGCTCGATCGGGTCGTCGTAGCCGGGCCGGATTCCGACGTGCACCGACCGGACACCGATCACCGTGCCGGGCTTCGACCGGTCGAGGCGGATCCAGCACGACACGTCGAAGCCGAGCGTCTTGTGGCCCTCCACCCGGTAGTCCTTCGTGCCCGCGATCGGCGCGCCCTTGTCGTCGAGGGCCGCGACGTCCTTGCCGCGGGCCGTCAGGAGGACGATGCCGGGGAAGGTCATCAGGGTGGTCATGAGCTTGCGGTGACGGGCGCCGGCCTCGTTCCACAGGTCCATGCTGATCTTCGGCTCTTCGTCGGCGGCCAGCAGCGGCTTGTTGTACTTGCGGGCCTTGGCGTTGTGCCGCTGGCGGGCCTTGTCGGACGCCCAGTCCTTGAGCAGGTCCCACTCGGCGGTCATCGAGTCGATGACCAGCACGACGGGCGGCTGACCGGCGTCGGCGGCGCGGGCGGCCTCGGCCTTCACGGCGTCGACCGCGCCCTGGATCTGCGCCCACGTGCCGTCGTGCTCGACGACGAGGTAGTTCGCGCCGGGGATCGCACCGTACTCGTCGGCTGCGCCCTCGCCGAGGTCGATCCAGTACATCTGACCGATCCGGGGCGAGGTGGAGAACTGGGCGCAGGCCCAGGACTTGCCCGACTTCTCGCCGCCCTCGATGAGGATGAGGGGCCACGGGACGCGGCCGGTCGGCTTGCGGGTCTTCAGGGCGGTCATGCTGCTGCCTTCCTCTTGAGCTCGCGGCGCTCCTCGCTGGTCTTGCCGCCGTAGATGCCGAACCGGTCGTCGTGGTCGAGCGCGTACCGCAGGCACGGCTCCTGGACCGGGCAGCGAAAGCAGATGGCCTTTGCGGCCCGGGGCGAGCCGCCCTTCTCCGGGAACCACAGGTCCCCGTCCACCTGGCGGCAGATGCCCTCGGCCATCCACGCCTCGGTGCTCACCGGGCACCTCCGGCGAGCGCGTCGTGGATGCGGGCGGGCTCCAGGCCCGCGACCCGCAGGACGCCCAGGTGCTCGTCGACGACCTCGCGGTGCGGGACGGCGGCGATGGCGGGCAGCGCCGGGCGGGCCGGGGCGGCGAGTCGGCGGCGGCCGGCGGCGGGACGCTCGGCGAGGCCGTTGCGGAGCAGCTCGGCCCACTCGGGGGTCGCGCCCTCGTGCTCCGGCTCCAGACCGAGGCGGGTGGCGACGGCGGCCTTGAGGTACTGAAGGGTCGTGATCCGGCGCGGCGTCGTGGTGGTCATCGGAAGTCCTCGGGGTCGACGTTGGCGAGGAACGCGGTCATCTCCGCGATCGCGGACGGCTCGACAGCACCGGTGGCGATGTCCAGCTCGTCGCGCAGGTCGGCGTTGCGCTCCTGGAGGTGGCGGACCTTCGCCCGCTCGCGGTCCAGGTCGGCGGCGAGCCGGTCGCATGCCTCGCCGAGCAGCTGCGCCTTGGCGCGGTAGGAGCGGATCCGGGCGGCCTGGCGGGCGCACCGCTGGGACAGGCCGGTGATCTGTCGGTCGCTGCGGTGCAGGGCCAGGGCGAGACCGGCGGTGGTCAGGAGCAGCACGACGGCGAGGTAGGCGAGGATCAGGGTGATCACGCGGCACCTCGCTCGCGGCGGTCCTGCTCGGCGGCCGTCACGTGCTGCTCGGCCAGAGCCCGCAGGTCGAACGGCGGCAGCGACACCACCGGCGTCATGTACGTGCCGTCGGGGGCCGGGTACTCGCCGAGCGCCACCCCGCGCCAGTACGCGCACTCATCGTCGTGGGGCTCGCCGGGCAGGTGCCCGCACAGCGGGTCCGCGACGGTGACGGTGGCCGGGTGGCGGGTGCCAGCGGGGATGGTCTGCACGCCGGGCGGGACGGGGACGGTGTCGTCGAGGTCGGCGCGGTCGTAGCGCATCGCGTTGTGCTGGGGGCCGATGCGGGACGGCATCGGGTTCTCGACGGTCGGCTTCGGCTGCGGCACCGGTTTCGGCGCCGGCTGGGCTCCAGCGGCCCAGGCGATCGGTTCGGTACTCTGCGGGTGCATCTGGACTCCTTGATCGCGTCTTGGATCCGGGTGAAGGGAGCCCCTGGGCCGTTCGCGGCGGCCGGGGGCTCGCGTCTTTCAGGCGGCGGTGCGCCGCTGGCGGGGAACCCGCGTACGGGCCGCGGCCCGGGACGGCGTACCGAGAGCCGGGCGCGAGTCCGCCCTCTTGATGGCCTCGATGTGCTCCGGGTCGAAGACGACCCCGCGCACCTTGCCGGTGCGACGGTGCGGAACGGTGCCCGCGGTGACCCGGTCCCGCAGCGTCCACGGCGACATGCCGAGCACTGCGGCGGCCTGCTTGATGGTCAGCGGCTGCTCGCCCACAATTCCTCCCTTCCTCAGTGCTTCTCAGTCGTGCTCAGTTGCGAGCGCACATGCAAGGTAGCACTTGATTGCGCACGCGCAACACCCGGACAAGGGGGTAGCTCTGGCATCATCTGAAAGTGCTAGCCGCGCAAGCGCACAACTGTCTATGCCCTGGGAGGCAACAGGATGGCCGCCGAGCCGAACAATCCGCGCCATGACCAGGGCATATTGCGTGATCACACGCATGTGACAGCGCGCGCAACGGTGCGGCAAGATGCGCGCGTGCGCACAGTCGATTGGCCGGAACGAGAGGCGTTCATCGCCCACCTCGACCGGCTCAAGCAGGCCCGGGGCATCCGGTACGACGCCGCCATCGCCGAGATGGCCGAGTTCCACCCCTCGGTGATCAGCAACTGGCGGTCGGGCAAGCAGCGCCCCAGCCTGTCGTCAATCGTGCAGCTCGCCGACGCGCTCGACGTCGACAAGTACGACCTGGCCGCCCGCGCCGGCGTAGCCGAAGGGCTCGCCCGCGCCTCGGTGCCCACCCAGCTCCCGGACGAGATCGAGCTACTCATCGACCAGTGGCAGACCGCCGACCCCAACCGGCGCGTCGAGCTGCTCGCCCGCGTGCAGTTCGTCACCGAGTGGTTCGAGGCGACGACTCCACGGCCGGGTGACGGCCGCGCGCGCAGGGCTGGCTAAACCCTGTGTGGGTCGAGCGGCATGGGCCCGGCTGGCGGATCCGTGAGCAGGTCGGCGGCCGGAAGGTCACGATCGAATCCGGCTACCCGAACAAGACCGCCGCCAAGGCCGCCGTCGCCCGGATGAGCACCGACCGGGCCCGCGGCGAGTACATCGACCCCAAGGCCGGCCAGATCCTGCTCGGCGTGTGGATCGACGCGTGGTGGCCGTCGTACGCCAGCACGCTCAAGCCGACCACCCAGCGGACCGAGGGCAGCCGGATCCGCAACCACATCCTGCGGCTGCTCGGCCACATCCCGCTCGGTGAGCTGGACACCCTGACGATCCAGCGGTTCGTGTGGCAGCTCGTCGCCGGTGAGAAGCACCCCACCGAGCCGGGTCGGTGGCTGCGCCGGCCGGTGGCGCCGAAAACGGCCCGCAACGTGCACGCCATCCTGCACAAACTGCTCGACGCTGCGGTCGCGCAGCGGCTCATCCGGGTCAACCCGGCCGGGTCGACCGGCCTGCCGAAGGTGCGCCGCCAGGAGATGCGGTTCCTCACCACACCCGAGATCGAGCGGCTCCTGGCGGCCTGCCCCGACCACTGGCGGCCCCTGGTGCTGCTGCTCGTGGCCACCGGCCTGCGGTACGGGGAGGCGACCGCGCTGCGAGTCGGCCGGGTCGACGTGCTCGCCGGCCGCCTCGAGGTCGTCGAGGCGATGCACGACGGCATCGGCGGTGTGCCGATCTTCACCGACCCGAAGAGCGAGCGCAGCCGCCGCACGGTGACGTTCCCGCCGGTGGTCGGGCACGCCCTGGCGCCGCTGCTCGTCGACCGGCAGCACGACGATCTGCTCTTCACCGACCTCGACGGGAAGCGGCCGGTGACGCGGAACTTCCGCCAGCGCGTCTGGCCCCGCATCCTGGCGGAGGCGGGGCTGGGACGGGTACGGCTGCACGACCTGCGGCACACCCACGTCGCGCACCTGATCAGCGCGGGCCGCCCGTTGACGGCGATCTCCCGGCGGATGGGCCACGCCTCGATCTCCGTCACCTCGGACGTGTACGGGCATCTCCTCACGGAGGTCGACGAGGGGATCCTCACCGCCGTGGCCGGGATGCTGCCCGCCCCCCGTGGGGGGATCGTGGGGGGAGTGGGAACTGAGCAGGGCGGAGATCGACTGATCTCACCTGATCCCACGAGCAGGTGAAGGCGCTTCCGGCCCCCTGACCTGGGACGTGAACCGGGTTCGAATCCCACACCCTCCGCCAACTCCCACCCCGCCTCGCCTCGGTCTGCCGCGCGTGCGGACACATGGGCGTGTCGCCCCGGAAGTAACCATCGCCTCTGCGGCTTATGACTGCTCTCTTCTTCGGCGACCCCCACGGCGAGTCTCGGCCGCACCGGATGTGCCTGACACCGCGCGAGTTGCCGGAATCGGGGGAACGCGATGAGACGGGACGACGCTGACCGGCGGGGCGGCGGAACAGCGGGAGCGCCGGGCGCGGCCGTAGGCTGCGGGACACGGATGCGGCGGGAGGGCCTGGTGGCGGAGACGACGACGGTGGCCGAGGTGACGGCCGAGCTGGCCGCGCTCGACGATCCGAAGATCCGCGCGGTCAACGAGCGGCACGGCGACGACCACGGGGTCAACCTGGGCAAGCTGCGGGCGGTCGCGAAGCGGCTGAAGACGCAGCAGGACCTCGCGCGGGAGCTGTGGGCGACCGGCGACAGTGCGGCGCGGCTGCTGGCGCTGCTGATCTGCCGGCCGAAGGCGTACGGGCGGGACGAGCTGGACGCGATGCTGCGCGAGGCGCGTACGCCGAAGGTGCACGACTGGCTCGTCAGCTACGTGGTGAAGAAGAGCCCGCACGCGGAGCCGCTGCGCCTGGCCTGGTCGGCCGATCCCGATCCGGTGGTGGCGAGCGCCGGCTGGGCGCTGACCACCGAGCGGGTGGCGCGCAATCCGGACGGGCTGGACCTGGCCGGTCTGCTCGACGAGATCGAGGCGCAGATGGCCGGCGCGCCGGAGCGCCTCCAGTGGGCGATGAACCACTGCCTCGCGCAGATCGGGATCGAACATCCGGCGTACCGGGAACGCGCGATCGGCATCGGCGAGCGGCTCGGGGTGCTCAAGGACTACCCCACGCCGCCGGGCTGCACGTCGCCGTACGCGCCGGTCTGGATCAACGAGATGGTGCGCCGACAGCACGGCGGCCCGGACAACGGGGTATGAAGGGGCGCAGGACATTCGCGTACCCGGAAGGACCGTTTCGATGACCCTGGAACGACCGATCGCCCCGGACCCGTACGAGCTGCTGCCGACGGTGCCGTCGTTCGACCTGACCAGCGAGGACGTGCACAACGGCGAGCCGATGGACGCGCGGTACGCGCACGGCAGCACCGGCGGCGAGAACGTCTCCCCGCAGCTGTCCTGGTCGGGCTTCCCGGCCGAGACCAAGAGCTTCGTGGTCACGTGCTTCGACCCGGACGCCCCGACCGGCAGCGGCTTCTGGCACTGGGTGCTGGTGAATGTGCCCGCGTCCGTCACCGAGCTGCCCAGCGGCGTTGACGAGGGCGACCTGGGCGGCGCGTTCAGCGTCCGCAACGACTACGGCGAGACCGGCTACGGCGGCGCCGCGCCGCCCGCCGGGGACCGCCCGCACCGGTACGTGTTCGCGGTGCACGCCGTGGACGTGGACCGCCTCGACATTCCCGCCGGGGCGAGCCCGGCCTTCGTCGGCTTCAACCTGGCGTTCCACACCCTGGCCCGGGCGGTCATCCGCCCGACGTACCAGATCAAGGAGTGAGGTGTAAGGAAGGGCCCCTTGTTAACAGACGTCTGTTAACAAGGGGCCCTTCCTTACACGCGGGCGACCGCGAAGACGGACTGGCCGAACGGCGGGCGGACGCGCTGCTCGGCGGCCTTGGTGACGGGGAGCACGAGCGTGTCGTACACCTTCACCATCGGGCCCTCCTTCGGCATCAGCCGGAAGACCTTGGTGGCCATGAAGTAGCCGATCAGGCCGAGCGCGTTGGCGTAGTGGATCCGCTCCACGGTGAGGCCGGCCTCGGTCATGGCCGCGGCGAGCGTCTTCTTCGTGTAGCGGCGGACGTGGCCGGTGGCGATGTCGGCGGGGCTCATGGCGAACTGGAACGCCGGCACGATGATGACCACCGCGCCGCCGGGGCGGACCAGGTCGCGCATGCTGCGCAGCGCGCCCACGTGGTCGTCGATGTGCTCCAGCACGTTGTACGAGACGGCCGCGCTGTAGTCGCCACGCTCGTGGTGCGGGAGCAGCATCTGCCGGACCTCGACGCCCGGGTGGTCGGCCAGCCGCTCCTTGAGCTGGACCAGCCGGTCCGGGTCCGCCTCGGTGGCGGTGATCCGGGGCACCTGCTCGGCCCACGCGGAGGCGTAGTCGCCCAGGCCGCTGCCGATTTCGATCGGGTTGTCACCGAGGTAGGGCACCGCCAGCTCGACGAACCACTGCCGGTGGTTGACAGCGGTCGCGAGGCCTTCGAGCACCTCGGACTGGACGCGCTGGTCCCCAGTGATTTCTGCCATGCGTCGATTCCTCACGATATGACTGACCCGCGCCTGGACCGTCAGAGTCAACCATCTGGATGGCTGAGGGGGAAATCGGGGGACGGAGGGGGGCCGAATTGTGATGCGGAGGGGTGCCTGATCGGCGGTCGGCGAACTCGGCACATAGTACGTGAGTCTGCGGAACATTGCACCTGCCGGTCATACCCTGACTACGCTCTGAAATGTCATGACTACTCCGGAATCAGCGGCGGACCCGGCGAAAACGGGGCACGGCAGGCGGATCGATGTGCTCGCCGTGCTCAGCTTCGTGCTGCTCGCGCTCTGGGTCACCGCCCGGTTGTGGGTGGACCCCCGCAACGGGATCCGGGACAATCGGACAGATCAGGCGCAATTCGAATGGATGATGGCGCATGGTGCGCGCGTCGTCACCGATTTCGCCTATCCGTTCACCTCGGCCCGGATGAATGTGCCGGATGTCGTCAATCTCATGGCCAATACGTCCGTATTATCTGTTTCATTACCGCTGACCCCGGTCACGCTCTGGGCGGGTCCGCGTTGGTCATTCCTGATTTTCCTCACCCTCGGGCTCGCCGCCACCGGCGTGTCCTGGTATTTCCTTCTCTCCCGAGTTGTCGTGCGGTCTCGCGGTCCGGCCTGGCTGGGTGCCGCCTTCTGCGCGTTCGCGCCGGCGATGATCTCGCACGCCAACTCGCACCCCAACATCGTCAGCCAGTTCGTGGTGCCGTTGATCATCTGGCGGACGCTGCGCCTGGCCGAGCCCGGCCGGTGGCTGCGCAACGGCGTACTCCTTGCCCTGGTGATCGTCTGGCAGGCGTTCCTCAACCTGGAGATCCTGCTGATGACCGCCATCGGCCTCGGTGTGGTGGTGCTCGCGCTCGTACTCGGCCGTCCCGCGCTGCGCTCGGCGGCCCGCCCGTTCGCCGCCGGACTCGCCGTGGCCGCGGTGGTCGCCGGGGCGCTGCTCGCGTACCCGCTCTGGGTCCAGTTCTTCGGTCCCGGCGCGTACAGCGGGCTCTCCACGCTGATCCGGGGCTACTCCACCGACCTCGCCGCGTACGTCGCCTGGTCCCGGGAGTCGGTGGCCGGTGACGCCCGGGGCAGTGAACCGCTGGTCAAGAACGCCACCGAGGAGAACGCGTTCTTCGGCTGGCCGCTGGTGATCCTGGTGGCCGCGCTGGTCTGGTGGATGCGCCGCAACGCGGCGGTGCTCGGCCTGGCCGCGGTCGGCCTCGTGTTCGCGCTCTTCTCGCTCGGCCGGGAGATCCGCTACGACGGACGCGACACCGGCATCCCCGGCCCGTGGGCCGCGCTGGAGAACCTGCCGGTCCTGCACTCGGTGGTGCCCACCCGCTGGTCACTCGCGCTCACCCCGATCATCGGCGTGCTGCTCGCGCTCGGCGCCGAGCGGGTCCGCCGGCTGGCCGCCCGGCATCCGGACGCACGCGGGCAGATCCGGTTCGCCACCGTCACCGTGCTCGCGATGGCGCTGCTGCCGATCCTGCCCACCCCGCTGCCGGCCAAGCGCCTCGAACCGACCCCGACGTTCGTCACCTCCGGCGCCTGGCGCCCCTACGTCGCCGACGGACGCAGCATCGTCACGCTGCCGCTGCCCGACACCACGTACGCGGTTCCGCTGCGCTGGTCCGCCGAGACCCGGCTGGACATGCCGCTGGCCCGCGGCTACTTCCTCTATCCGGACACCCGCCCCGGCGGGGACCGGATCGCGCTGTTCACCGCGCCGCCGCGTCCCACCAGCACGTTCTTCGAGACGGTACGGCGCACCGACGCGGTTCCGCCGATCACGCCGCAGGACCGGGTGGCCGCCGTCGACGACCTGCGCTACTGGCGGGCCGGCGCGGTGATCCTCGATCCCCGGCTGCCGCAGGCCGACGCGCTGCGCCGGGCGATGACGGAGCTGAGCGGGATCACGCCCACCCGTACCGGCGGGGTGTGGTTGTGGGACGTCCGGCCGCTGGCCGACTGAGCGGTCAGCCCTGGCGGACGCAGCAGCCCTGGCACACCTTGGGCCGGGGCAGCGTGAACGCCAGGCAGCAGGTGCGCCGCTGCACTGTCGGCTCGCCGGCCGGGCCGGGCACCAGTTCGACCAGGTCGTTCAGGTCGAGCGCGCCGAGCAGCGTGCCGACGGTCGCCACGGACGAGCCGGGCAGCGCGTCCGCCGCGCGCAGGATGCCGTGCGCGATGCCGGAGGCCACCGAGCCGAGCAGCGTACGGGTGCCGATCCGCACCTCGCCCTGGATGGCGGCGATCAGCGGGGCGAAGTGCGCGTCGAGCAGGGACGCGCGCAGCGCGCCGAGCAGGGCGGCCTCGTCCGGCACCACGACCACACCGGGCGCGCCGGCCAGCGCCAGCGGGTCACCGGGCAGCATCGCCACCGGGGTGGACGCGCGCAGCCCCAGCGTGAGCAGCTGGTGGTGGTCCTCGAAGTGCACGAGGACGTCGGCCGGGTCGAGCAGCGGCACCCGCCGGGCCGACGCCCAGCCGAGCACCGCTGGGAGCGCCGTCCAGTAGCTGTAGGACTTCCACGCGAGCGCGGCACAGGCGTGCGGGGTGCCGCCCCAGCGGCGGCCGGCGCGGGTCAGGAACTCGGGAAGCAGCGTGCCGTCGATCAGCCGGGCGGCCGGGGACCAGCGGTCCAGCTCGTCGCGGACCAGCAGGCCGGGCGCGAGCCCGGGCAGGTCGTCGGTGCCGAACATGGCGCGCAGGGTCGCGGTCACCGGGGCGAACGGGGTGGCGGCGTCGCGCCCCGGCATCACCGCAGTCACCTGGCCGTCCCCTGTCTGGTCGCCCTGTCGGCCGGCGCGTGCCGTCGACCGAAGCTAAGGCTAGCCTAACCACTCCCTCGGCGGGAGGGGAAGTGACGTCGCGGTGTCGCGGGGAGGTCCCGGTCACTCCGGCGCCGGTCGCGTACTACCCGGCCCGGAAGACGAAAAACGCCGCCGGAAACGGCGACGCACGGTGTAAGGATCGATGCGCTCCGTTCAGATGTCAAGGTGTATGTCGAATATGAGGCAGTTTCCGTACACGTTCGGCCACCCAACGTGAAAATGGGCTTCCCGCCACGAGGAAGCTGATGACGACCTCACCGATCGAGCGTGCCGCGGACTCGTTCGCGGCGGAACTTGCCCGGCACCGGACCGGCCGAGGGCTGTCCAAGAAGCAGTTGGCGACGCTGATGGGCTTCGACCCGTCCTACGTCAGCCACGTCGAAGGGCGCCGGCACCGGCCCACCGAGGACTTCGCCCGCCGCGCCGAGGCCGTCCTGGAGGCCAGCGGCGCGATCTGGCAGCGCTTCCGGGAGTACGACGAGCTGCGGCACGGCCGCGCCGGCGGAGCGCACCGCGACCCGCCGGTCCCCGGGCAGTGGCTGCCGCCCGGCACCGGCCTCGTGGTCGAGCGCGAGGTGGCCACGCTCACCCACATCGGCGACGGCTACCACTGCGCGATCCGGCGGGAGCTGTACAACGCGGGCACCGAACCGGTCACCCGCTACCTGGTCCGGGTCGCCGTCGACCGCTACCCGAACGACCCGGGCCGCTCCAACCGGCACCACCGGGAACACCCGCTCACCTTCGCCGAGCTGCAACTGACCGCGTACCGGGACGACGGCAACGGACGCGAGCCGATGCACTGGCGGGCCAAGCACGACCGGGACGCGTTCAAGGAGATCTGGCTGCTCTTCGAGAACGACGAGGGACGCTTCCCGCTCTACCCGGGCGACCGGGTCACCATCGAGTACGCGTACCGGGTCGGCCAGGACAAGTGGGGCCCCTGGTTCCAGCGGGCCGTACGCCTGCCCACCCGGCACCTGGCGGTGCGGCTCGACCTGCCCGCGGACCTCGACCCCAAGGTGTGGGGCGCGGAGACCTCGCTGTCGGCCGAGGAAGGACCGCTGCGTACGCCGATCCAGCGTGCCTCCGACGGCGACCGGGTGATCTTCGACTGGGGGACCGACGACCCGCCGCTCAACGCCCGCTACCGGATGCAGTGGCGGTTCCGCAGCCCGCAGGCGGACGCCGAGCCGGACAGCGCGCCCACCGGCGGCGCCCGGGTTCGGGCCAGCGACCGGATGCGTGCCGTGGGCATCGTGCAGCGCGGCGACGACCTGCTGCGGCAGCCGGCCCGCCAGTTCGACCTGCCGGCCGAGGAACGGCACGCCCGGCAGGTCATCGACCGGCTCGCCGCGATGCTGGCCCGGCTGGACGAGCTGCACCCCTTCAGCAAGGGCGTCGGCCTCGCCGCGCCCCAGCTCGGCATCGGCTGGTCCGCCGCGCTGGTCCGGCCCGCCGACCGCGCGGCCGAACCGGTGGTGCTGCTCAACCCGCGCGTCGTGGACACCGCCGCCGAGACCGACGAGCAGTACGAGGGGTGCCTCTCCTTCTTCGACCACCGCGGCCTGGTGCCCCGGCCGCTGCGGATCGACGTGGAACACGCGCTCTGGGACGGCAGCCGGGTGATCACCTCGTTCGAGTACGCGATGGCGCGGCTGGTCGCGCACGAGATCGACCACCTGGACGGGCGGCTCTACGTCGACCGGATGGCGCCCGGCGTGCCGCTCGTGCCGGTGGAGGAGTACCGCGAGACCGGCACCCCCTGGCGCTACTGAAACGGGGGGCCGGGTCGCGTGCCCCAGGGGGCGGGGGCACGCGACCCGGCTCGGGGGGAGCAAGGTTCAGAGGTTGCCGAACGTGTCGTACCGGATGTGGTCCGGCGGGACGTCGTCGGCGGCGAGCGCCCGCAGGGTGGCCCGGACCATCGCGGCCGAGCCGGAGACGTAACAGTCGTGCGTGGTCCACGGCCCGTACCGGGTGACCACCTCGGACACGTCACCGAGTTCGCCGCCGAAGTCCGGGTCCTCGCTGCACGACGGCGTCACCGACAACCACGGGTGGGTCGCGACCAGGTCCTCCAGGCCGGCCAGCCCGTACAGCTCGTCCGGGCGGCGCGCGCCGTAGAAGACGTGCACCCAGCGGGTGCGGTTGACCCGGGTCAGCTCCTCCACCAGCGCCTTGATCGGCGCCAGCCCGACCCCGCCGGCCACGCAGAGGACGTCCCGGGTGGACTCCGGATCAAGCGTCATCGAGCCCATCGGCGCGGCCACCCGCAGCAGGTCACCCGGCTTGGTGCGGCGCACCAGCGCCCCGGACACCCAGCCGGCCGCGCCGGGCGGCGTACGCACGTGGAACTCCAGCACGTTCTCCTCGTTCGGGGCGTTCGCCACCGAGTACGTCCGCCACACCCGCGGGTGGTAGCGGGGCACCTCCACGCTGACGTACTGCCCCGCCTGCCAGGGCAGCGGGTGCTGGAGCGCGCGTACGGTCAGCACCGCCGTGTCCGGGCCGTGCCGCTCGTGGGTGAGCACTTCGGCGTGCCAGTACGGCGGGTTGCCGTCGGCCTCCGCGCCGGCCAGCATCCGCGCGCTGATGCTCGCGTACGCCTCCCGCCACGCCTGGTCGTACTCCAGGTTCCAGCCGTCCCCGGCGGTGCTGCGCAGCGCGTCCAGCAGCGCGACACCCATGGTCGCGTAGTGCTCGGCCGTCACGTGGTACTTCCGGTGGTCCCGGCCCAGCGCCCGCAGGTACTCGTCGAAGCTCTCCGGGTCGCCCACGGTCTGGGTGGCGGTGACGATCGCCTCCAGGATCCGGTCGCCCTGCCCGTTCATCTGCACCGGGAAGAGCTTGCGCAGCTCCGGGTCGAGGAGGAACAGCCGGGCGTAGAAGTGACCGCTGAGCCGCTCCCGGTCCTCCTCGACCAGGGCCCAGCTCTCCTTCAGCAGCCGCGCGAAGTTCTCCACAGGGGCACGCTCCTTCTCCGTACGGGCGGATCGGCAGCCATAGAATCTCCACGGAGCGTGTACGTCGGTCGCACAGACTGTGCGATCGCCGGGCCGGGACGCCGAAGTGATTTCATGGTCCGGTGACGGTTGACGAGCTGGCCCGCCCGGTCTCCCGCCGGATGCTGGGCACCGAGACGCTGCTCGTGCTCGGTCTGTCCCTCGGCCAGTCGGCCGTGTACGCGCTGGTGTCGCTGATCGCGAAGCTGACCGCTACCGGTGGGCTGTCCAAGCAGACCGCCGCGCTGAACACCTCCGCGTCGGCCCGGCCCTACCTCGACCTGACGTACCAGCTGCTCGGGATCGTCTTCGCGCTGCTGCCGGTGCTGCTCGCCGTACACCTGCTGGCGCGCGACCCCGGCGACCCGGCGCGGACGCTCGGCGTCGACTTCCGGCGGCCCGGCTCGGACCTGGCGCGGGGCGCGGGCCTGACCGCGCTCATCGGCCTGCCCGGGCTGGCGCTGTTCTGGGCGGCGGCGCAGCTCGGCCTCAACGCCACCCTGGTCCCGGCCGCGCTGCCCGACCTCTGGTGGACGGTGCCGGTGCTGATCCTCGCCGCCGTGCAGAACGCCGTGCTGGAGGAGGTGATCGTGGTCGGCTACCTCATCACCCGGCTGCGGCAGCTCAACTGGCGGATCGGCGCGGTGCTGGCCACGAGCGCCCTGCTGCGCGGCTCCTACCACCTCTACCAGGGCTTCGGCGCGTTCGTCGGCAACGCCGTCATGGGTGTGATCTTCGGGCTGTTCTACCTGCGCACCCGCCGGGTCGCCCCGCTGATCGTCGCGCACACGCTGCTCGACATCTTCGCGTTCGTCGGGTACGCGATGCTGCCCAAGTCCTGGTTCGACTGGCTCTGATCCCGGCTGCCGGCCTGATGGCTTCGCCGGGTCGGCGAGGTGGCGGTGTCGCGGCCCGACGGCCCCCGCCACCTCGCCGAACCGGCGTCGATCAGGTACGGCCGGGCCGGTACCGGGCGACCGCCCGCGCGGCCACCCGCTCGGCCGTCGCCGTGCCGCCGATCGCCGCCGCCAACGCCGCCGCACCCGGCAGGCGCCGGGCGGCCAGCCGCAGCCCGAGCCACCCGCCCGCCTGCGCCGCCACCGGCGTCGCCAGCCGCCACGCCGCCTCCGCCACCCGCCCCCACGGCCCGTCCGCCGGCTCGTCGGCCGCGCGAGCCGCCGCCAGCGCCGCCCGGGCGGTGCCCTCGTCCGGGTGCACCAACGTCAGCACCAGCAGCTCGGCCGCCCGATCCGGATGCGCCGGATCCCGCCCGTACGCGGCGGCCAGGTGCAGCACCAGGTTCGCCTGCGTCCACAGCACCGCTGCCAGCTCCGCGACCGGCGCGAACATCCCGGCGCCGGCCGCCAGCGCTCCACCCGTACCGGCCATCCGGACGAACCGCCGCGTCGCCAGCCGGGCCACCCCGTCGGCGTCCGCCTCCGGGTAGGCCCGCCGGACCTGCGCCACCCAGTCCCGGGCGCGCGGCCCGAGCGCGTCCACCGCCGCCAGGGCCAGCAGCTCCGGCGCGAACCCGGGGTGGTCGCGCAGCTGCGGCCCCACCGCCCGCCAGCCCCTTTCCGGGGTACGCGCAGCGTGCCGGCCGTCGACGGTGGCCGGTGAGGTCTCGGTCTTGTCGTGCGGCTGCTCTTCTTCCGGCGGGTCCAGGGCGGGCGGTTCGGTCTTGCGACTCTCGTCGACGGCGGGGTGATCGACGGCCAGGGCTTGATCGCCGGCTGCGGCTGCGGGCTCGGCGGCGTCGACCGCTGACGCGGGTGTCTCCGGTGCCGGAGGGGTCGCCGTGACGGCGGTGGCGTCCGTGGCCGCCGTCGAGGCCTCCGTGGTCGTGGGGGTCTTGGCGCTCTTGGCGGTCCGGGTTGCCTTCTTGACGGCGGGAGCGGCCTTCTTGACCGGGGGAGCGGCCTTCTTCGAGACGGCCTTCTTCGCGGTGGTCGCACGGCGGGTCCGCTTCGGCGTCTCGTCCTCGCTCGGCGGCTCGGTCGGCACCGACTCCTTGGCCGGACGGCGTGATCGCGCGGCCGGCTCGGGGGAAGGCGTACTCGCTTCGGCCTCCGCGGGCACGGGGTCGGGCTGCGCGGCGGCAGGCGTACCCGGATCGTTTGTCGAAGGCTCGGCGGCCGGGCGTGGTCGCGGTGCCGGCGCTGCGGCGTCGGCCGCCGGCGGCTGGAAGACGACAGTCGGCGCGGCCCGGCGCGGACGCCGGGGTGGCGGTGTGTCGCTCGTCGCGCTCCCGGCGGGAGGCTCCGGCGTGGGTGGCGGGCTGAACGTGGGTCGGGTGGAGCGGGTCCGCCGGGCCTTCGCGGCAGGCTCGCGACGGGGCGGATCGCTCGGCGGCTGCTCCTGCATATCGATGGAGCGTAGCCGTGGACGTGATCTGGCACACGACGGAAACGCGTCGTGAGGGCCGGTCCCGGCATCCGCTTTGCCCCGGGCGGGTGCGGGCCTGTATCCTCGGGCGCGGTGACCTCAGGGTCACCAGGGAGACTTCGCCTAGTCTGGTCTATGGCGCCGCACTGCTAATGCGGTTGGGGTCTTAAAGCCCCTCCCGGGTTCGAATCCCGGAGTCTCCGCGCGAAAGCCGGTTGTGTAGACTGGCCGAGCACAAGCGCCCGTAGCTCAACGGATAGAGCATCTGACTACGGATCAGAAGGTTAGGGGTTCGAGTCCCTTCGGGCGCACAGCAGTTGAGGGGCCGCTTCGGGAAACCGGGGCGGCCCTTTTTCGTGCGCTCCACCGGCGGTCATGCCGCCTCGCGTCGCCCAGCCACCGAGCGATGGCAACTGATGGGTCCGGATGCGCAGCGACTGACTGGGAGCCGATCCTTCCGGAAAACTTCCGGAAAATCATTGACCTGTTCGAAACGCCGCTGCAATACTCCGAACACTGCGACATCAGCATGCGTCGATTGAAGCCATGCGTCGTCAGGTGTCACTCGTCCCAAGGAGGACCTGCGCATGTACGCCAGCATCCGCGGCTCCCGCCGCCCGTCCACTCCCCGAAAATCGCGTCTCACCTTCCGGTTGGCAGTGCTCGCCTCCACTGTGGCGCTGGGCGCCGCCGGCCTTGCGGTCGCCGCCACTCCGTCCAGCGCCGCCACCTGCAACGGCTACGTCGGCCTCACCTTCGACGACGGACCGACCGGCAGCACCAGCGCCCTGTTGTCCGTGCTGCGCGCGAACGGCGTACGGGCGACCATGTTCAACGTCGGCCAGAACGTGCAGAACAACCAGTCCGCCGCGCGGGCCCAGGTCGACGCGGGCATGTGGGTGGCCAACCACAGTTGGAACCACGCGCACATGACCTCGATGAACCAGAGCCAGATGCAGTCGGACCTCTCCCAGACCAACTCGGCGATCCAGGCGGCGACCGGCGTCCGGCCGCAGTTGTTCCGCCCGCCCTACGGGGAGACGAACTCGACCCTCCAGTCGGTCGCCTCGTCGCTCGGCCTGCGCCAGGTGATCTGGGACGTCGACTCCCAGGACTGGAACGGCGCCAGCGTCAGCCAGATCGTCTCCAACGCCAGCCGTCTTCAGGACGGCCAGGTGATCCTGATGCACGACGGCATTCAGAACACCCGCGACGCGATTCCGCAGATCATGGCCAACCTGACCAGCCGCAACCTCTGCCCGGGCATGATCTCACCGAGCACCGGCCGAGCGGTGGCCCCGGACGGAACTCCGCCGCCGACCACTCCGCCGCCGACCGGCACGCCGACCACTCCGCCGCCGACCACTCCGCCTCCCAGCGGCGGATGCACAGCGACGGCGACGACCCCCAACGTCTGGGGTGACCGGTACAACACCTCGGTGACGGTTCAGGGGGCCAGCAACTGGACCGTGGTCGTGGCTCTGACCCCGCCGCAGCGGGTCTCCACCACCTGGAACGGCTCCCCCAGTTGGGACAGCACCGGTTACGTGATGACGATGCGGTCCAACGGCAGCGGCAACACCTTCGGCTTCACCACGATGATGAACGGCAACAGCGGCGCCAGACCGCAGATCCGTTCCTGCACCGCGGGCTGATCCCGGTGGCCCACCCAGGTCACCGGAAACGGCTCGGGTGAGCGTGGTCGACCAGGTGCCCCTACGGTCCAGCTGACCCTGGACCGTAGGGGCACGGTTCGCTTCTACGCGAGCGTTTCGGTTCTGATGTAGAGCACCATTCCGACCAGAGCCAGCACGTCCACCGCCAAGAGACCGAGGTGCGCACGCCGGTAGCGGCGCACCATCGTGCCGGCTACGGGCGTCGCCGGCGTGTGGTCCAGGAGCGCCGCGATCTTGTTCAAGCGCGTCTGGTACCCGCCCGGACGCACCCGGTGATGGCCACCCACGCTGGGGGTCAGGGCGGCAATCGGAACAGGCGGGTGCCCGGAGACTCGCAGCTCGATGTCGAACCCGTCGAGCCGTACTCCGTCGACCAGTGACCGTGGAACGCTGTATCTGACGAGTGGGTTGCCCACGACGACATGCGTGCGGGTCACCGCCACGAAGGCAGCCGGCCCCGCGAGGTACATGAGCAGTACGCACGTGCCGAGCGGCGTGAGAACCATCAGCAGCAACTGCTGGGTGTCGACGATGCGGGAGGGCGTTACGAGGCCGAAAGCGCCGGCCGCCGTGCACATGACGATCGTCATCAGAGCGAGCGGGTCGTTCCGCCGGATCACGGTCTCAACTCCCCAACAGGTCGTGACCTTGGCAAGGCAGGATCATGATGTACGCGTGGCCTGGCGTGCGCGAGAGGCGCTGCTCCGCCGACGCGGGCGGAGGCCCGGGAGAACAGCTCGGGTCGGCTGGTCTCTCGCCCTCCTTGCCGGCTATGCGCTGTGGAGTTGGGCCGTGTACGGCTGGGCTGATGCCCACGGCTACCGCGGATTGCTCGACGGATGGCGTCCCTGGTATCTCGCCGTCGCGGCCGTGACCTACTGGCCACCCGCGTGCCTCCTGTGGTGGTGGATCTATCCGAGGGAGGGGCTCGTTCCATGGATGCGCGGATGACGATGGACGCGGAAGTCGCAGGCCTCACCCAAGCGCGCTCGTAGCCGCTCGTACCCGAGCCGGCGACGGCGACGCTGGACGAGCGGAACCGGGCGACGCGGCCGCCGACGAGACGCGGGAGCGGCCCGGGCGGCGCTACGGTACGCGGACGAGGGAAGCGTGCGCTGCGCGCCCTTCGGCCGCCTGGTCCGGCTCGATCGAGACGTAGACCTTCTTGGGCCAGGGCGCGCGCACGCTGAGGCTTACGCGCTCGGGCTCGTCACTGCAGGGCACCCGCGCCTCGGCGGCGTCGGGAGGGATGGGGGCCGGATTGCCGGCCTCGTCCGCCCCCGAGGTCGCGGCCCAGAACCGCGTCCGGAGCGTCCCTACCCCGACGCACAGGACGTCGAGCACGTAGACGCCGGTCTTGTTCTCGTTGTACCCGGTGCCACTGATGCCGCCGCGCCGGGCGGGCTCGGAGCCGATCATGAGGATGGGCCCTTTTCCCTCACGTCTGCGCTGCTTGTTGTCCACGGAGGTGATCCCGAGCGCGGCGGCTGCTGTGGCGGCCATGCGGTCGAGTTGTTCGGCGGGCAGTTCCGACGGGGACGGCGACGGGCTCGGTGCCGCAGGCGGGGTGGCGGATCGCTCGCTGGTGGCCAGGTGGGTCACGGCGAAGCCACCCGCCACCACGATCCCGACGCCGGCGGCGAGGGCGGCGATTCCGGTGCGGCGCCGGTTTCGTACGGTCCGCTGCGCCGCCGCGGTTCCCGGTGGGCGGATGTGTGTCAGAGTCTCCGCGCGCATGAGGGCGAAAGCGTTCCGGGTCTGCTCCTCGGTGATGTCCTCAGGCATGCGACTTCTCCATGTGTTCGGGGCCGAGCCGGGCGGCGAGCGTGGCCCGACCGCGATGCAGCCATGACCTGACGGTGCCTTCGGGCACCCCCTCGCGGTCGGCGATCTCCGCGACCGGCAGGTCGGCGAGATAGCGAAGCACCATTGCCCGCCGCTGCGCGGCGGGCAGCGAGGCCAGGGCCTCGACCAGCGCGACGTGGTCCGGTTCCGGTCCCGCGACGACCGGCTCGCCGCGCTGGCGTCGGTGGAACGCCCGCATCACGCGCAGTCTCCGCCAGCGGCTGGTCGCGAGGTTCCAGGCGACCCGCCGGACCCAGGCGGCGGGGTCGTCGTAGCCGGAGACCTGCCGCCATCGGGCGAGCGCCCGGCAGAACGCCTCCTGAACGACGTCCTGGGCCTCGTGCAGGTCGCCGAAGTAGGCGTACACCTGCACCGTCAGGTCCGCGTAGCTCGCCGCGTAAAAGTCGTCGAAGTCCCTCATCGGCGACTACACGCGCGGCCTGATCGCAACGTTGCGGGCGTCCATCAGATTTCACCGATCCCCTCGACCACGCGGCAACCCGCGGCCGGCGGAAATCCGCCGACCGCGGCCCCGGGTCGCTGTCCGGTGATGCTGCCTGCCCCATCTCACTCCGCGACGGCGGTCGCCTCCAGCTCCACGAGCACGTCGGGCTCGAAGAGGGACTCGACGCCGATCAGCGACGCCGGCGGAAGCGGCTGGGGCAGCCCGAGTTCCTCGGCGACCGACTCGATGCCGGCCATGAAGGGCCCGATCTTGTCCGGCGTCCAGTCGGTGACGTAGAAGGTCAGCCGGACCACGTCCTGGAACGAGGCGTCGGCGCCCGCGAGGGCGCGCCCGGTGTTGCGCAGCACCTGCGCGACCTGCCCACCGAGGTCGCCCGGTGCGACAGGGGTGCCGTCGCCCAGTCGCGCGACCTGGCCGCTGACGTGGATGTGACGGGCGCCGGTGCCCACCGCCACGTGGTGGTACGGCGTGTGCGGCTGAAGACCGGCAGGGCTGAAGCGGGTGACGGACATCGTGTCTCCTCCATGGGGACCTAGGTGGTTTACCATTGATACCTAGTTGACGAAGGACACTTCAAGGAGACCTGGTTTCATGGGCGATACCGCAGGCGCTCGCGCCGACGAGCTGCGCATCGACGCCCCGCACCGCGAGCTGCTCGATCAGGTGCTGGACAAGTGGTCGCTGAGCGTCCTCAACGAGCTGTGCGAACGCCCTTGTCGCTTCAACGAGCTGCGCCGCGCGATCCCGGCGGTGACACAGAAGTCGCTCACGGCGACGCTGCGACGGCTCGAACGCAACGGCATCGTCGAACGCCACGTGGTGGCGACCCGGCCGGTCGCGGTCGAGTACCGGATCACGCGGCTGGGCAAGACCCTGCGTGCGCCGATCGACGTCCTGCTCGACTGGGCCGACGCGCACCTGCCCCAGATCGAGCAGGCCCGCCGGAGCTTCGACGCCGAGCTGGGGTGACGAGTACTGCCGGACCTCAGGAGCCCGGCTCGTCGCGCGTCGGCGTCGTCCGCAGGCGTACCCGGGTGATGGCCCGGCCCGTCACCTCCGCCACCTCGGCGCTCAGGCCGGGCAGCTCGACCGTCTCGCCGGGGGTCTTCGGGATGTGGCCGAGATGCGCCAGGACCAGGCCGGCCACCGTCGTGTAGTCCCCGGCTTCGAGGGTGGCCTCGTCGAGGTCGATGCCCACGTCGACCAGGTCGTGCAGCGGGAACCCGCCGGGCATCAGCAGCGCGCCGTCCGCCTCCCGTACGACGGCCTGCACGTCCCGGTCGGTCTCGTCGTAGATCTCCCCGACGATCTCCTCGACCAGGTCCTCCATCGTGACGATGCCGTCGATGGACCCGCGCTCGTCGACCACGAGCGCGAACTGCTGCCGTTGGGCGCGCAGCTCCCGGATCGCCTCGGTCACCTTCAGCGTCTCCGGCAGGTACACCGCCGGGCTGGCGTGGTCGGCGACCGGCCCTTCCTGGTCGAGCAGGTCCCGCATGTGCACCACGCCGACGGTGTCGTCCAGTCCGCCGCGACCCACGACCGGGGCGCGTGTCTGCCCCGACCTGCCCAGCTCGCGCAGCGCCTGCGGCGCGGACAGATCCGCCGACAACGTGACGACGTCGCGGCGCGGGACGAGGATCTCCCGCAGGATCCGCTCGGCCACCTCGAACGCGCCCGAGATGATCGTGCGGTGCTCCGGGGTGAGGTTGCGCTGCGCGGCGACCATGTCCCGCAGCTCCTCGGTGGTGACCTCCTCCCGGCGCGCCCGGGGGTCGCCGCCGGCCAGGCGTACGACGGCGTCGCTCGACCTGCTCAGGAGCCACACCGCCGGGCGGGAGAACGTCGACAGCGCGTCGATCGGGCGGGCCACCAGCAGCGCCCAGCCCTCGGCACGCTGCATCGCGATCCGCTTCGGCGCCAGCTCGCCGAGCACCAGCGTGACGAAGGTCAGGATGATGGTGACGACGACGACCGAGACCGGCTCGGCGGCCGACCCGAGGAATCCCAACGGGCCCACCAGCGGGGCGGCGAGGGACACCGCGGCGGCGGCCGAGGCGAGGAAACCGGCCAGCGTGATGCCGATCTGAATGGTGGCCAGGAAGCGGTTCGGATCCCGCGCCAGCTTCGCCAGCACCCGGCCGCCCCGGGAGGTCCGCTCCAGGCGCTGCAGCTGGCTCTCCCGCAGCGACACCAACGCCATCTCGCTGCCCGCGAACACCGCGTTCACCAACACCAACACGAACACGAGCGTGACCTGCACGCCATAGCCGTCCACGGCCAGTTCGACGCCTCCTCGGCCGGACTCTCCGGCAGCGTCAACCGTAGCCACCGCGGCTGGGCGGGGCGGGCCGGGTTGCGAGCAATCAGCGCGTTTCCGCCGGTGATTCCGGAATCAGCCGGCCAGCCGCCGTCAGCCGCTCGAGCACGGCCCGGTGCGGAACCGCGTGACTGGTACGGCCACCCACGCCCGTGGTGGTGACTGCGGTGAACAGCGAGTTCAGCAGCGCCTCCTCGACCGCGTCCAGCACGGCCGCGAACACCGGGTCGATCTCCCCGTCCGGGATCGGCTGCTGATCCGACGTGGTGAACCCGATCGCGTAGTCGCCGCTGGTGCCGCTGAAGGACGCGCCGACCCGGGCCATGGCGAACACCGCCCGGCGGGCGACCCGCCCGAGCTGTCGCGCGTCCAGCGGTACGTCGGTGGCCACCACGATCATGCACGAGTTGCCGGGCGGTTCGGCCCGGTCGGCGGCGGGGACCAGTTCTTCGGCCGGCATCGGCACGCCGAGCACTGTGAGGACGCCGCCGAAGTTGGACTGGACCAGCGCGCCGACAGTCCCCGTACGGCCGGCGGCCCGCACGGTCCGGGACGAGGTGCCGATGCCGCCCTTGAAGCCCAGCGCGGTGGTGCCGGCGCCGGCACCGACGCAGCCCTCGGCGGGCGGCCCGTCGGTCGCCTGAGCGATGGCGGCCAGGACGTGGTCCTCGGTGATCGGGCGGCGGCGGATGTCGGACAGGTGCCCGTCGTTCGTCTCGCCGACCAGGGGGTTGAACGACACCCCGTCCGGCCGGCGCTCCATCAACCAGCCGAGCAGCGCGTCCGCCGCCCGGAACACCGACAGCGTCGCGGTCAGCACGACCGGGGATTCCAGTACGCCGAGTTCGTCCACCTGGGTCGAGCCGACGAGTTTCCCGTGCCCGTTGCCGGAGAACACCGCCGCCGGCAGAGTCCACCGTCCGGGGCCGAGCCCGCTCGGCGCGATCGCTGTGACGCCGGTGTGCAGGTCGCCGCCGTCGTCCACGGTGGTGTGCCCCACCAGGACGCCGGGGACGTCGGTGATCGCGTTGTGGCGTCCGGTGGGCAGCGTTCCGACGACGACGCCGAGGTCACGGGCGCGCCGGCCGGTCCGGCTCAGGGCAGCGCCGCCCGGATCGCCTGCACGATGCCGGTCGGTGAGTAGTCGTCGGGAACGCCCTCGACCAGGATGATGTCGCCCTCGATGTGCCGGGAGCGCAGGGGCGCGATCTCCTGGTACGCGGGCGAGTCCCACCACGCGCGCGCCTCGGCGATGCCCGGGAAGCCGAGCATCACGACCGCGCCCGGCCAGGCGCCCTCCTTCACCTCGTGCGGCGTGGCGTGCACGAGGAAACGGCCGCCGTACGGGGCGAGGGTGGCCGGGAGACGCTCGATGTACTCGGCGATGTCCGGGTGCGGGGCGGCGTCCTGGAGGTGGGCGATGGCGTACGCGGGCATGGTGTCCTTCCGGCCGTCGAACTCCGAACGCCGATCCTGACACAGCGGACGGCAGACGTTCGCGCCCATTTTCCCGGCGCCGACGACGGCGCGCGCTCAGGCGCCGGACGCCACGGCCGCGACGGCGGCGTGCGTGCGGTGGGTCTCGTCGTACAGGCGTGTCAGGCGTTCGACCTCGGCGAACCCGGCCTGCCGCAGCCGCGCGGAGAACTCGTCCACCGGCCAGCGGTACGCGGTGGCGACCTTGTGGTCGAAGGCGCTCACCTCGTCACCGGCGAAGATGCCGACCACGAGCGGTCCACCCGGCACGATCGCGCGCCGGAACCCCGCCAGCACGGCGTCGAGATCCGGTGGCGGGAGGTGGATCAGCGAGTACCAGGCGAGGATGCCGTCGACGGAGTGGTCCGGGACGGCGAGGTCGTCCAGCGACCCGAGCCGGTACGCGCCGCCCGGATGGGTGGCCCGCGCGTGCGCGACGAACTCGGGAACCATGTCGATCCCGGTGGCGTCGACGCCCAGCGACCGGAGGTGGTCGGTGAGGTGCCCCGGTCCGCACCCGAGGTCGAGCACCGGGCCGGTCCGGCCGGCCAGGTGCCGCCCGATGAGGGCGAGGTCGTCCGGGTGCACCGCGGCGGTGCTGCCGAACAGTTCGATGTAGAGCTCCGCGACCGCCCCGTACGCCTGCCGTACCCGTGTGTCGTCCACCGCTCGACCATAGGGGGCCGACGCCTTGGCCGCATTTAGCAGATGAATGAGATGAATGAATGGAAAAGTCGTCGCAAAGCAGCCGCCCGGTGCGGAATCGATAGCTTTCCGTCACTGAAGTTTCTATCCTTGAAGAATCCCGATCGCCAGCAGCGGAAGGGGCGGCATGCCGCGCCGTTCGAGCCTCAGCTATCGAGATGCGTTGAAGCTGCTGGCCCCGGGCAGCACGCGCATCACCGAGACCGACAAGGTCGTCAGCGCGGGGATCCTCGGCGCCGGGGCGCTCACCCAGGGCGCGGCGCTCGCTCTGCTCGGCCCGAAGAACGCGCTCATGCAACTCGTCCGGGACGCCACCGGAAACCAGGCCGGCCGCATCCGCACGACCGGCGGAAAATCGTATTACAAGCTGCTGGAGGCCAGCCATACCGTGCTGGCGCTCTCCGCGTTCTTCGACGGTTTCCGGGACGAGGTCGGGCCGGGTTTCGACCGGCTGGAGCTGACCGACGCCGAAAAGGTGGGCATGGTGGCGGCCGACCGTCGCCAGCACACGCTGCCGAAGGAGATCGACGGCGGATACTTCCCGCTGCCGTCCTCGGTCCACGGCATGGACGACACCCGGCGCGACGTCGAGGCCGCCTACGTCAAGCTGTACGACGCCACCATCGCGTTCTGCGAGGGCCTCGCCGCCTGGCCGTCGGTGCGGCGTGGGCTCGACCTCACGTCGCTGCGGTCCCGGGTCGTGGGCCGGGCCATGTGGCACTACGAGGACCGTTTCGACCGGCTCGCCGCGGACCTCCCCGAGTTCGGGTTCCGGATGCTCCGGCAGGCGATCGAGCACAACCTGATCGACAACCGGAACCTGACCACCGAGGTCTCGGCCCGGCTGGACGCGCTGGCGCAGCTGTACCGCAATCTCGCCGAGCTGTCCGGCCCGGCCCCGGCCGACCGCCCCGACCTGCTCCGGGAGTCACTCGACCGGCTCACCGGCTCGCTGGCCGCGGTGTTCCGGCAGCCGCTGCTGCGGATCAAGGACGTCGACTTCCACCTGCGTCTGCCCACGGTGGAGGAGGGGTTCATCAGCCCGGACTTCCGGGCCGCCGAGTACGGCAAGCACACGTCCCCGGAGCGGGATGCCTGGTGGGACGACCAGCCGCGCCGGGGCGACCTGGTCGGTTTCCTCTCCGAATACCTGACCGATCCGGCGAGCCTGCACCGTCCGCTGCTGCTCCTCGGTCAGCCGGGCGCCGGCAAGACGTTGCTGACCCGGGTCATCGCGGCCCGGCTGCCGGCGAGCCGGTTCACCGCGATAGTGGTGCCGCTGCGCCGGATGTCCGGGGACTCGTCGCCGACCGAGCAGATCGAAGCAGCGATCGAGCAGGTGATGGACGAGCGCATCCGCTGGGCGGACCTGCGCCGGGCCACCGAGCACACCACGGTTGTGGTGATCTTCGACGGGTTCGACGAACTCGTCCAGGTCACCGGCACCGCCCACTCCCAGTACATCGACCGGGTGGCCGAGTTCCAGGAGACCCAGTGGGACCTGGGCTACTCCGTCATCCCGATCATCACGTCCCGGATGCTGGTGATGGACCGCGCCAGCGTGCCGCAGGGCACCGCGCTGGTGCGGCTGGAAGACCTGACCGACGCCCAGGTGACGGCCTGGTTGGCCGCCGTCAACGCGGCAAACGAGGACCGGCCCGGCTACCGCCGGCTCTCCGCCCGCGAGCTGCTGTGGCACGGCGAGCTGGCCCGCCAGCCCTTGCTGCTCACACTGCTCGCCATCTACTACAACGAGCACTGGGCCGACCGCCGTCCCGGTGCCATGTCATCGTCCGACCTGTTCACCGGCCTGCTCACCGCGTTCATCAGACGGCAGGTGAGCGAGAAGGCGCCGACCGCCCTCCCGACGCACGAGCGGGAGGCCCGCGAACACCAACTGCGGCGCGATCTCGCGATCACCGCGTTCGCCATGTTCAACCGCAACCGGGAACTGGTGAACCGGGCCGCGCTCCGCGCCGACCTCGACTGTTTCGGGCCCGGGGCCGGCGACGGCTCCCGATTCGAACTCGGCGACGTGCTCGGCCCGGAGCAACTGGTCACCGCCGCCTTCTTCGTCGTGTACGGCCCGGACGACGTGCAGGGCGAGGACGCCCGGCGCACGTACGAGTTCCTGCACACCACCATCGGCGACTTCCTGATCGCCGAGTACGTCATCGGGGCGCTGCGGAGTCTGGCCGAGCTGCGGCGGCGCACCCTCAGCCCGGCCGGGTTCGGCTATCAGCTGGACACCGGTCAGTTCCGGGCGCTTCTCTCGCACCAGCCGCTGGTCAAGCGGGAGGCGGTGGTGGGCTTCGCGCGGGAACTCGCCTTCCGGCACCCAGGGGACCGGGACGCGATCGTGGAGACGGTCGCCGGACTGCTGGCCGAGGCCCGGCAGCGGACCAACCTGGCCGGTGTGGACGGCTACCGGCCCGCGCCGTACGACCCGGTGCGGTTGCTCGCCGCGTACACCGCGAACCTGGTCGCGCTGGCCGCGCTCGTGTCACCGGACGGGGTGCGCCACAGCGACCTGATGGACGACGAGACCTGGGTGTCCACGGTGCGGCTGTGGCGGGCGGGCCTGGACGAGAAGGGCCAACTCGCGATGATCAGTTGGCTGCGCCGGGACGCCGACGGCCGGATCGTCGCCGGGCTGCGGCGGGAACGGCGGGGGGAGAAGGTGAACGTGGCGGCCGAGGAGGCCCGGCTGCTCGGCGACGTTACCACCTACGGCCAGTTGCAGGCCGGCGCGCGGACGTGGCGCGGCCAGGCGCCGACCAGCTTCGAGGCGGGCCGGTTCCACGCCGACCTGGTGGAGCTGGCCACCCGCCGCTGGCCGGTGCCGTCACTGCACCAGCTGATCCTGTACGACGAGCGCAGCTACCGGCGACTGTGGGCGCGTGCCGTCGAGTTCCCGGAGGCGGTGTCCAGCACGAGCGCCACGGTCCTGCTGGAATGCCTCGCCGAGGACGGCGCGCAGTTGCCACGCGAGGTGGTGTGCGGGCTGACCCGGGTGGCGCTGAGCCGCTTGCCCAGCTCACCGACAGCGCCGCCGGAGCTGATCATCTCGTGTCCGTACCTGATCGACGAGTTCCCCGAGCTGGTCGACTCGCTCGGCACGACCGACGACCACGCGGTCCTGCACGCGCTCATCCTGCGGCACGGGCTCGACCGACTGCCGCAGCGGTACGTGGCCCGGGTGCGGGAGGTACTCACCGACATCGAGGGGCGGCTCGCGGAGCTGCCGCTGGAGGACGGCGTGGTCTCGGCCGAGATGGCCGAGCAGTTCGCGGCCGCGCGGGTCGACAACCGCACCGCGCTGTGGCTGCTCATGGCGTTGACCGAGTACGGCGACCTGGCCTGGCGGAAGATACCGCCCCGGACGATGGCCGAGCTGCTGGCGCACCGGCTGCCGGACGAGTTCCTCGACGAGGCGAGCCTGTGCCGGCTGCTCGTGGACTACCTGCGGGCGCACGACCGGGCGCCGGCCGAGGTCTCGCTGGTGTCCGCCCTCGACACGCTGCGCGTCCTCGCAGCGACCGACCCCACCGACCAGCCCAACCAGCCCGACCAGGTCCCGGCCGCCGAGGCGGTCTGACCACGCCACCCGTACCGCCACCACCCGTTCGGAGGCCCCGATTGGCACACTCGCCCCGGCATCGAGAGCACATCGTCCGAACAGGAAGGAGGGATCTGGCGGTCGACATCGCCGGGGCGGAACGCGGCTGGCCCGTGTTCCTGATGCACGGCACACCCGGCAGCCGGAACGGTCCACGACCACGCTCGATCGTGCTCCACCGCCTCGGCGTACGCCTGATCTCCTACGACCGGCCGGGTTATGGCGGTTCCAGCCGGCTGCCCGGCCGCCGGGTCGCGGACGCCGCCGCCGACGTCGCGGCCATCGCCGACGACCTGGGCCTGGACGGGTTCTCGGTGGTCGGCCGGTCCGGCGGCGGCCCGCACGCCCTGGCCTGCGCCGCGCTGCTGCCGGAGCGGGTACGGCGTACCGCCGTCCTGGTCGGTCTCGCCCCGGCGGGGGCGGCCGGGCTGGACTGGTTCGGCGGCATGACCGACGCCAACGTCCGTGACTACGGTGCCGCCGAGCGCGCCGTGCCGGTGCTCGCCGAGCAGTTGCGGCTGCGGGCCGAGCGCACGATGGACGATCCGGGCTCGCTGCTCGCGCTGCTGGTCGAGCAGATGACCGAGGCCGACCGCCGGGTGGTGGCCGGGGTGCCGATCCGCCGACAGCTCACCGACGCCTACGCCGAGGCGCTGCGCCAGGGGCCGGACGGCTGGATCGACGACGTGCTGGCGCTGCGCGCCGACTGGGGCGTCACGCTGGCCGAGATCCGGATGCCGGTCCGGCTCTGGCACGGCGCCGACGACAACTTCGCCCCGGCCAGCCACACCCGGTGGCTGGCCGAGCAGATCCCCGGCGCGCAACTGCACGTGCAGCCGCGCAGCGCGCACTTCGGCGCGGTCGAGGTGCTGCCGGAGATCCTCGCCTGGCTGGCCGACCCGGTGGAGCGGGCCACCGTCAGATCGGATGCGGGTCGATGATGCGCCGCTGCAACCGGCTCTCCCGGACGGCCTCGACGGCCGGGTGGTTCTCGCCCAGCCGGTAGGTCAGCTCACGGGTGACCGCCTCCAGCTCCGCGCGCCGGCCGCTCTCCACCCGCTCCTGCATCACCACCAGGTTCGCCTGGCAGCGCAGCGTGTTCGTGTGGTCGCGGCCGAGGATCCGGACCAACCCGTCGTACGCGCGCCGCAGCAGGCTCAGCGCCTCCACGTCGGCGGCCTCCCGACCTTCCGGCGGGTCGGGCTGTTCGGCGATGCAGATGCCCTGGTTCATCCAGCCGGAGAGCGGGTACGGGTGCCCGCTGCCCAGCACGCCGGCGAGCGCGTCGGCGGACCGGCCGGCGAGCTGCCGGGCCTCGGCGAAGTCCCCGGCGCGGCGGGCCACCATGGCGAGGTTGACCATGCAGACCAGCGTCAGCGGGTGCGCCGGGCCGAGGTTGCGCTGGTAGATGCGGTGCACCTCGGTCAGTTCCCGGCTGGCGCGCTGGAACAGGTCGACGGTGAGCAGGTTGATCGACAGGCTCAGCCGGCAGGTGAGCGTCTCCGGGTTGTCCGGCCCGAACCGCTCGTTCAGCAGCTCGTAGGCGGCTTCGAGGAGCTTGCCCGCCTCGACCGCGTGCCCGGCCGCGCGTAGCGACACCGCCAGGTTCGTCTGCGTCCGCAGGGTGATCAGGTGTTCGGCTCCGGCCGTGTTCAGCAGTTCCCGGTGGACGCTGCGCAGGCGGGTGACCGACTGCTCGAAGTCGCCGGCGTCGCGCATGTCGATGCCGACGTACGCGGAGGAGGCGAGCGTGTCCGGGTGGTTCTCCCCGAGGATCGCGCGGCGCCCGGCCAGCACCATCTCGTCGTTCTTGCGGGCCTCCCGGAAGTCGCCCATCAGGCGCTGGGTGCTGGCGAGGTTGTTGAGCGCGGCGAGCGTACGCGGGTGCTCCTCGGTGAAGTTCCGCTTCCACGCGTTGAACGTGATCTCGTCGAGGCGCAGCGCCTCGTTGTACATGCCCATGCCGCGCAGGTCGCGGGCGAGCCCGCCTGCGGTCATCAGCGTGTGCGGGTGGTCCTCGCCGAGCAGTTCCCGTTGGGCTGCCAGCACCTCCTCGTCCAGCGCCCGGGACTCGGTGAACTGGCCGAGGAAGGCGAGGATGTTGGCGAGGTTGAACTGGAGGTGCAGCAACTGCCGGCGCAGGTCGTCGCGAGCCCGCGGGTCGGTCTCCTCGGCGAGCATCTGCTCCCAGGTCTGCGCGACCTCCTGCCCGAGCCGCCGGCCGGTCTCCAGGTCGCCGCGCAACTGGAGGTAGCGGACCCGGTCGATCATCAGCGCCCGCACCTCAACCTTGCTGCTCAGCGGCGCCTTGGACGCCTCCAGGTGCGGCCAGATGACCCGGAACCGCGGCCACCCGTCGGGGTCGTCCACCTCGCCCTCGGGCCGGGCGGCGGCGAGCACGAGGTGGACCTGCCGGCGGGCCTCGTCGAGTTCCGCCTCCGTCATCCGGGACCGGACGGCGTGCTGGAGCAGGCGGTGCATGAGCACCAGGCCGCCCCGGCCCCGCTCACCTCCAGCCGGGTTCTCGGCCCGCAGGTCGACCCGCACCAGGGCGAGCCGGTTGGCCTGCTGCACCAGTTGCTGGCGGACCAGCCGCTCCTTGGCCTGCGGGTGGAACGGCACCAGCGCTTCGGCGAACTCGTCGCTGTAGACCAGGTCGGCGGAGATCTCCGGGGCGAACACCGAGCAGAGTTGCAGCACCCGGTAGGCCGCCGGGTTGCGGGTGCGCAGGTGGTTGAGCGACAGCTCCCAGGTGGCCTCCACCGAGACGTTGCTGTTCGGCTCCATCACCGCGCCCGGACCGAACTTGGCGATCTCGGTGAGGTAGCTGTCGACGGAGTGGCCGGTGTCGGCGAGCCAGGCCGCGGCGGCGGTGACAGCGATCGGCAGGTCGCCGAGCAGGGCGGCGATCCGGTCGGCCTGGTCGACGCGCATGTTCGGCACCCGCTCGGTGAGGTGCTGGATGCTCTCCGCGCGCTTGAACACGTCGACCTGGACGGTGGTGGCCCGCTCGACCCACTGGAGGTTCCGGGACGTGATCAGGACGTGGCCCTTGCCGTCCGGCACGTACGGCAGCACACCCTCGATCTCGTCCGCGTTGTCCATGATCAGCAACCAGCGCAGGTCGGTGCGCCGCAGCGCCTGGAGCACCAGACGGGCGTTCTCCCGGTTCGACTCCGACGACGGCACGCCCAGGTAGGGCGCGAGATCACCGATTGCGGACTCGATGAACGGCACCTGGTCGGCGTCGATCCACCACACCATGTCGTACGCGGCGCGGTAACGGTGGGCGTACTCCAGCGCGAGCTGGCTCTTGCCGATGCCGCCCATGCCCTGCAGCGCCACCGGCCCGGTGCCGGAGAGCACCACCTTCGGGCTGCTGCGCAGCAGCGTCCGCAGCTCGCGCAGGTCCGCCTCGCGGCCGGTGAAGCGCTTGTTGCGGCCCGGCACCTCGAACACGGTGTTGTCCCGGCCGGGGAACCGGGGACCGGTGGGCAGCTCCAGGTCGGCCGGCACCCCCTCGCGGCCGACCAGGCGCAGGATCCGCGCGGCGGCGGTCCGCGCCTCCAGGCCGGCCACCGAGACGGTGTGCGCCGCGGGCACGTTCGCCAGGCGCCGTACGTCCGCCACGTAGACGACGAGCGGCACCTGGTCGGGCGAGCGGTCCGGCGCGGCGAGCACCGCCTCCTCGTTGGCGTTGGACTCGGACACGATGATCAGCTCCCGGGCGGTCCGGGGCACCTCGTCGTCGGTGAACCACGGGTCGGTCACCCGGACGTCGGCCGAGACCAGCAGGTGGCCGATCCACTCCGCCCACACCCGGTCGTACGGGGCGTGCCGGAGCACGATCTCGCTCTCCACCGACGTGGAGGTACGGGTGAACCGGGCGTTCACCCGCTCGCGTACCGCGCTGCTCATCGGCGGCAGCGACTCCACCTCGCCCCGGGTGATCTCGCGGGCCAGCACCTCGTACGCGGACAGCAGCGACCCGTTGACTCCGGGCTGGTCGGCGAACGTGGCGAGCAGCTCCTCGTACGCATAGAACGCCTGGTAGGGCACCTGCATCCGGGCCCAGTACCGGTCCCGGTCGGCCTCGCTCATCCCGCTCGGCAGCCCGCTGAAGCGCTGCCGCGCCACCGCACGCCCGGTGTCCGCCTTGACCTTCTCCGCCGGGTCGATCCGCATCGGCACGGGCAGCACCCGGATCCGCCGCGACCCGTAGCGGTGCTCGACCAGCCGCGCCACCTTCGCCGCGCCGGTGATGCCCTGCTCGCTGAGGGTGAAGCAGGTGACCAGCACGTCCGGCAGTTGGATGGTGCAGATGTCGGCGACGTCGGAGAACCCGGTGCGGCTGTCGATGAGCACGTAGTCGTAGTTGCGTTTCATGTCGGCGCGCAGCGCGTCGAAGAAGTAGCCGCCGCCCTGCCGCTCGTAGAACTCGTCCCAGTTCATTCCGGCGAGCGCGCCCGCGTAGTCGTTGTTCTGCTGGCCGGCGCCGAGGAAGTCCAGCGTCCCGTCACCGGGGAAGTTGGACCAGTTCAGCGAGAACGAGTACTTGTGCACGCGGGCGTACTGCTCGTGCCAGCGGTCGTCGCCCTTGTCCTGCTTGGTGGTGGTCGCCCACTCGTACTCCCGGATCAGGTCGATCACCCCGCCGGTGCTCTCCAGCGCGTCCCGGTCGATGAACGGCGCGAAGAAGCGCGACAGGCCGGGGGACTCCAGGTCCCAGTCGACGGCGAGCACCCGCTTGCCGTTGGCGGCGAGGATCCAGGCGACGTTGGCCAGCGCCATCGTCCGGCCGGTGCCGCCCTTGTAGGAGTAGAAGGTGACGACCTGTCCCTCGCGTCGGGTCATGTGTCCACTCCCTCGTCGGGCGGCGGGTTCTCCCAGAGCCGGGGTTTGCTGATCGGCCGTCCTGGCGGCGGGTAGGCCGGTCGTGCCTCCAGGTAGCGGCGGCGCATCCGGTCGACCAGGCCGTGGATCCCGGCCCGCCAGTCGTCGTACGTGGTGATCGCCAGGGGGCGTGCCGCGGCCGGGAAGATCGCGATGGCCCGGTCGAGCAGCACCGTCGCCTGGGAGCGACGGCCGGGTGCCGGGTCCTCGATGATGACCACGACGCCCACCCAGCGGTGCAGCGAGGCGGCGGCCGCGCGGACGGCCTCCGCACCGTCCGGCGTCTCGACCACCCGAGGATCGATCATGAGTACGCCCGGGCAGCCCCGGAACAGCCCGGCATCGGGTACGAAGTCGCGGACGTCGATCGGCATCCGCAGCCGCTGCACCGCGTCGGTCACGTCGTCGACCACGGGAGGTCGGCCGTGGAACGGGCGCCACCGGCCGGCGTGCGTGTCGGACCGTCCGTTGAGCCGGCCCGGCTCCTGCGGTTGCTCGGGGGCGATCACCACCGCCCGGAACGGCACCTCGCTGGTCGGCGACGACGGCAGGTCGGTCGGGCCGGTCGGCGGCTCGGCCGCCTGCAGCGGGGTCTGCTCGGCGGTGTCGACGATGTGCTGCGCGAGCCGGCCCAGCACCTCCTTGTAGGCGTGCTGGAACTTCTGCAGCCGGCAGAGCGCGCTCATGCCGTTCGCCGCGTACGCGTCCACGTCGGCGGCCATCGCCACCGCCCGGGCCTGGTCCGGCGCGTGCACGGCGGCGGGCGACGGGATCCACAGGACCGGCAGGATGTTGTCGCCGTCGGGCGGGCGGCCGGCCCGGATCAGCCGTTGCCGGAACCACTCCCGCTCCCGGCGCGAGTCGTCCCGGTTGAGATAGTCCGGCGAGTACAGCGGCACGAACACCTCGGCCTCGGCGAGCGCGGTGCGTTTTCGTTCCGTCCGGTCCTCCGGCGGCCGCACGATGAAGTCGGCGAAACCCTGCCGGCGTAACCGGTCGCCGGGCCGGCCGTCGATGGCCAGGTTGAGATCGTGGTAGAAGCGGCGGACCCAGTGGTCGCCCGGGGTGCGGTCGTTGTGCGTCGGCGGGGGGACGTAGCTGAGGAAGAAATAGGGCGGGCCCGGCAGCGCGGGCCGCTCAGAGGTCACGGCGACACGACCGTTCCACGGGTAGTGCGCCTGACCCCCAACCGTCAATGATCACGCGCTGCTCCCCGGTCGACACGATACGGCGTCTATCGATCAGGGTAGAGAGGTTGCGCTCGGGTTACCAGGCCCTCACCGTCCGATGTGGGCGTCCATCCACGCGACCGTGGCGCGTACCGCCGCGGCTATCGGCAGCAGCCGGGCCGGGGCGCTCCCGACCGTGCCGCGCCGGGTGAACGGTTCCCTGTCGAGTTCCACTCCGACCTCGGCGAACGGGCTCGCGTCGAGGTGCGGCGCCTCGAAGTCCAGCCGTTCCCGGCGGCCGTCGCGCAGCACGTAGCAGCGGTACGGACGCTGCTGCGGCGGGCGGCGCAACCGGTACTCGGCGAGGTGCAACGCGGTACATGTCGAATAGCCGACACCGAGCAGCAGGGTCCAGGCCCCGGCGGCCTCCAGCGCGGCCAGCGGCGAGCGCTCGCCGAGATGCGAGTCCAGGTCGTGGACGCGCATCAGCTCCTCCGCCCGGGGGCCCCAGGCGCTGAACGACGTCTGCGGGTGCGGGCTGCGTACCGCGCCGGGCAACCGGCGTACGTGCTCGGCGAACGCGCCCACGCCGAACGACGGCGTGACGGCCGGGTCGAAGCCGGGCATCCGGTCCTCGTACGCCCGGCGTTCCTCGTCGGTGAGTCCGGCGGTCGCGGCGTGGTACGCGGGGCTGCTCACCGAGTTGTCGGGGGTCTGCGCCGGGACGACGACGGTGCCGGACGGCCCGACGGCGGCCCGCAGCGCGTCGGCCAGCGTGGCCGGCCCGCCGGCCACCGGTCCGAGGGCACGCAGGGAGCAGTGCACGAGCACCACGTCACCGCTGCCGAGCCCGAGCGCCCGCAGGTCGGCGGCGAGCGTGTCGACCCGGTGCGCGGGCGGGACGGCGGTGGTCACGACGGCCATCCGGACATCGAGCGGGCCACCTGCCGGACCAGCCGTGAGCCGGCCGGGGTGAGCGCGTCCGCCCGTTGCAGCGCACCGATCGCCTCGGCCGTCCAGTCCCGGTACTGCCGGTAGACCGCCTGCGCGCCGTCGACCTGGCGGTCCGCCCGGACGCGCCAGATGTCGGCCACCGCCGCGTGCGCGTAGATGCCGTGCAGGACGGCCTCCGCCGGCCGCGGGTCGGGCCGCCAGCCCACAGTGATGTCGATCGGCCCGGTGCCGTCGACCAGGTCGCAGACGTCCAGCAGCGCGTTCATCTTGCTGTGCTGGAACTCGTGCACGAGCAGCACCGCCAGCGACCCGGCGTCGGTCTCCGTGGCCGCGACACCGCCGAACGCCTGCCGGGCGGTCGACGCCTCGCTGACCCCGTCGCCGCTGCGCCGCAACGGCACCACCGCCCGCAGCCCGGTACGCAGTTCCTCGGCGTGGCCAGGCACCTCGTCCCGGATCACCTGCCACGCCGCCGCGAACGTCTCCGCCCAGCGCACGGCGCCCGCGTCGTCGAGCCGGTCATCGGCGGGCAGCCGGTGGCAGTCGCGGTGCGGGTCGCCGTCCTCCAGCAGCACCGACACGTCCGGCGCGACGAGACGGCGGGTCGGCCACCAGCGGGGCCCGCCCGCCGCGCCCGGACTCACGGCCACCGTCACGTCCCCGGCCCGCACCCGCAGCGAGCCCGGGCCGGTCTCCACCCGGGCGGTGCCGTCACCCACCTCGGGCAGCAGAACCGTGCCCATCGTCGGCAGGTGCAGGCGGCCGGATCGCACCGGCACGTCGAGGCGTACCGGAACGCCTGCGTCGAGCGCGGCGGCGGCGGCGAGCGCGCTCAGGTAGCCCGGCCCCTGGCGGGCGCCGGTGCCGGTGCCGGCGAGGCAGTCGACAGCCCACGCGCGCACGTACGGATGGGCCGCGATCCGGGCCACTGATTCCGGCGCGCTGCGGTCGAGCGCGGTCAGCGCCTCCCAGCCGTCGGCTCCGGCCCCGCCGGCCGGCAGGCGGTCGGCCACCTCGGCGAGCAGCGCGCGGACGATGGCGATCTGTGCCTCGACGAGCCGGCCGATGGCGACCCGGTCGCCGGTCGGCGCCGCGAGGCGGTCGATGAAGTCGTCGGGCAGGCCGGCGTCGAGCCGGACGGGTTCCGGTGGGTTCTCGTTCACGTGCACGATCAGCTCTTTCAGATCGGCGCAGTAGACACTCGGATGGTCGAAGTGCCCGGCGCCGTACCGGTGGGCGAAGAGTCCGCCGCCGCACTGGTCGACCACCGGGCACCGCCGGCACTCGTCGCTGAGACCGGCCCGGCCGGAGCGGCGGCGGGCCAGGAGCGGGCTTGCCGCCACGTCGTCGGCCGCGTGCGAGAAGACGGTCATGCCGGTGGCCGGCGCGCCGTCGTACGCGGTCTTGAGCGAGTCCGCCTGCTCCCACTCGCCGTCCGTCTCGATCACCGCCAGGTCGACCGGGTCGAGGCCCAGCCATTCGGTGCCGCTGGGTCCGCCGCGTGCGGTGGACAGGAGCGAGTCGAACAGGCGCACCGGGACCGGTCGGCCGTCCGCGCGCCAGCGATCGTGGACGGCGCGCAGCCAGCGGGCGTACGCGGTGTCCCCGGCGGCCGGCCGCCACGGCGGGTCGTCCCAGGTGGCGTGCGGGAGCAGGAAGTCGATCCGCGAGGGCTCCTGGGCGAGCAGGGCCTCGTACACCGCGATCGGGTCGTTGCGCACGTCCACCGTGCAGAGCAGGCCGGACCAGAGCCGCCGGTACGCCGGGCGGCGCAGCAGGGCGAGCGCGCGCAGCACCTGGTCGTAGCTGCTGGCGCCGGACCGGTAGATCCGGTGCCTGTCGTTGGCGGCCCGGTCGCCGTCGAGCGATACGCCGACCGCCACGTCGTGTTCGGCGAGTACGTCGCAGAACCGCTCGGAGAGCAGCACGCCGTTTGTCTGCATGCCGATCCGGAGCCGGGTGACCGGCCCGATGACGCGCCGCAGTTCGGCGAGCACCTGGCCCAGCCCGTCGGGGCCGAGCAGCAGCGGCTCCCCGCCGTGCAGGACGACTGTGACGTCCGGCAGCCCGTGGGCCGCCGCGTGCTCGGCGATCCTTCCGGCCGCGGCCCGGAGCACGTCCGGCGTCATCCGTACCGGGCGGCGGCGCCAGCTCTGGTCGGCGTGTTCGTAGACGTAGCAGTGGTCGCACGCCAGGTCACACCTGGCGTGCACCTTGAGGACGAACTCGGTGAGCGCCGCGCGGGCGGGCCCCGGGGCCATCGCGGATCAGATGAACGACGAGAACTTCGCCGCCGGGATCCGGGTCTGATCGAGGTGAGCCGCCATCACCCGGCGCACGATGGGGGAGATGTCCGCGGCGGAGAGCCGGTCGAGCGGCTCCGCGCGGACCCTGACCAGCGAGACCGGGGGCTCATCCTGGCGCAAGGGTGCGGTCGTCATGAGTGTTCCTTAGGTTTGTGAATGCCGGCCGAGCACAGCGGCGACGGCCAACCTAGTGGCTTTAGGGATCCAGCGCCATCGACCCACCGGTGGGAGACGGTTCTTTTTGGACGGTTCGCCGGCCGGCGTCGTCGTCGCCCCGAGGGAGCGAGCGTAAGGGATCAATTATGCGCCTTTTTACCGATCTAGGCCACGAATCGAAAGTTCAGACTTTGCCAGAAATCGTCCACCCCAATCCCCTGGTCAGGCGAGGGATCGGGGTGGACGAGCGGCTCAGGCGGTGGGGCTGCTCCCGGACGGCGTGCCGAGGTGGATGTCGACGTCGGCGGGCTCGGTCATCTGGTCGTACGCCCTGGTCCGCAGCCGGTTGGTCTGCACCTCGCCGTCGAGCAGCGCCGCCCGCAGCGCCTCCGCGTCGCTGATCTCCTTGGCGGTCACCTCGTCGGCCGCCGTGGTGGCGCCCTGCACCACCTCCAGGTGGGTGCCGTCGGTGGGCATCAACTCGGTCCACTTCGCCAGGCAGTACACCCGCTCCGGCACGTCCTGGCACTCGGTGGTCAGCTCGGGCATCTCGTCGCCGGTGCCGAGATGGCCGGCCCGGTACGCCGTCAGCTCGTCTACGAACGCCTCCAGCTCGTGCTCCACCTGCGGCGAGAGGCTGGTCGCCACCACCTTGCCGAAGATCCACCGCAGCGCGGTCAGCTCCATGCCGGCCCGGACCGGCAGGTAGAGCTTCGCCCAGCTGGCGTTGACGAAGTCGCCGGGGTCGCGCTCCGGGGCGCGGGCGTCGCCGCCGGACCACCACCCGGGGTACGCCACGAACGACGCGCGCTCCCAGTCGAAGACCCGGTGCCAGAAGTCGATCTCCCACGCCTCGTCCCGCACGCTGGCCGGGAAGTGCGCCTCCACGATCTGCGAGACCATCTCGTTGACCGGGGAGAAGCCGGCCCGCAGCCGCGCCTCGAACTCGTCCCCCGCCGTCTCCGCCGCCGCCAGCGCCGCGTCGCGCCGGTCCTGCCACTCCTGAAGATCGGTCAGGTAGCCCGCGACCAGTGCGTTGTACGCCGCGTCGTCGGCGGTCTGGTCCACCACCGTCGGTGTACGCCGGAACCCGGCCGCGATCTGGGCCTGCGCGCCGGGACCGCCCAGCCAGCTGGCCGCGCCCACATGGATGCGGACGCGCAGGACTGGTCGGCCGTCCGCCTCCGTCACCACCGGCACACCGACGACCTGGGCCGCGATGGCGGTCGGCGGGCGGCGGGTGATCAGGTTGAGGTTCTGCCGGATCGTGTCGACGTTGCCGTCCCACTCCCAGCCGGCGTCGAGGGTGACGTCGATGTCGTAGTCGGCGCTCATGTCGCCGGTGAATCCCCACTTGTCGAGCGTGACCACGGCGGAGTACACGACGCGCGTCTCCACCGCGGCGGGCGCGCCACGCGGCGGGCGCTCCGGCTTCACCGGCATCGGGGGCAGCGCGGCGACCGCGTTGTCGCGGATCCGCTGCCGCCCGCCGGTGATCTTCTGGGCGAAGGCGAGCGCCGGGTCCTTGATCGTGGGGGCCCAGCAGACCCGTGCGCCGTACCGCTCGTGGGCCAGCTCCAGCCGTTGCAGCACCTTGAAGTAGTGCAGCGTGATCGGCGTGGCCCGGTTCGGGTTGCGGACGGTGCGCTTCGAGGACGACTCCGTACCCGTCTCGGTGACGAGCTTGAAATCGGTCTTGTGCTGGGTGCGGTAGCGCGCCGCGACCTTCGAGGTGGCGGTCCGGCTGTCCTTGACCGCGCGGCGGCTCGTCTCCTGGCTCGCCGCGGTGACGCTGGTGGCGAAGCCGATGGTGTGGCTGGCGTTGAAGGTGCCCCAGATGCCGGTCGGGCTGGTGTACTGGCCGGTGTGGCTCGCGTTGAGCCCCCAGGTGTCGGTGAGCGACTTCTGCCGCTCGAAGCCCTCCTGGAGTTCGGTGGTGAGCGCGCTGGTCAGCTCGACGTCGGTCTGCTGTTCCGACTCGTTCTGCTCCTCCAGGGTCAGCTCGCGCTTGGTGTAGGTGCGCTGCTCCAGCACGGCCTCCTCACCGGGGGCGAGCGCCAGCGCGTAGACGTGCTCGCCGAGCGCGAAGCCCACCGGCCGGATCCGGGTGCGGTCGAGGAACGCGATGCCGACGTCGGACTGGAGCAGGCCGGCGAGGAACTCCGCCTGCTGGTCGCCGAGGAGCGTCTGGCGTCGCGCCGGCGGCTCCCGGTACGACATGCCCGAGTCGGCGCCGGGCAGCGCCTCGGTGGCGGCGTCCATCTCGTTGGCCTTCCACAGGTCGTAGAGGCCGAGTTGTTTGAGCAGGTGCGGCAGCCGGTCGCCGTCGAGCCCGCCGTAGCGGATCGCCTCGATCAGCGCCTGCTTGACGTAGAACGGCAGGATGGGCGTCTCGCCACCGCCGAACGTGAGCCGGACCGGTACGAAGTAGTTGGAGTAGACGTACCTGTCGGAATGCGCGGTGCTGAAACCAAGCGTCGCCGGATCGGCGTCGGCGACGACGACTCTGCCCATCGGTGCTCCTCTACAGCGGCAGTGTGAACAGGGAGTGCAGCCCCTGGTACGTCATCTCGTGCGAGGTGACGAAGAATCCGGGGAACAACTGGCTGAGGGCGGCCTGGCGGACGACCGTCTCGCGTACGGCGTGCGCGGTCAGCTCTTCGAGACCGGCGGCGACCTCCGCCGGCACCCCGCCCTTGGCGGCCCGCTGGTACGCCTCCGCGATCGCCTCCCAGCGACCGTCGAACGTCTCCCCGAGGTCGTCGGCGACGGTGCCCCAGGTCTTCTCGAAGCGCTCCAGTTTGGTCGAGGAGGTCCAGTCGACGTTCGTGACGCGGGCCGCCTCGGGGTCGACGAGCAGCAGGTCGGAGCGGAGGTCCCCGACGGTGGTGGACGCCTTCCACCGGAACCGCTCGGCGAGGTGGCCGGCGAGGGCCTTCTCCGCCCCGGTCGCGGCCGGGTTGCCGGTGAAGCCGACGAGGCGCAGCAGCAGATCCCGGTCCGGGTGGCCGAGCAGCATCTGGGCGACGGTCTGGCGCAGCACCGCGTCGGAGCCGCGCAGCGCGGGCGCCAGCTCCGGGTGGGCCGTGCGGACCGCCTCGACCACTGTCGCCAGTGACTTCTCCGCGAACGCCTCCAGGCCCGGCGACCGGCCGACGAGCTGGGCGACCTCGGCGGCCATCCGCCGGTGCACCTGCTGGCCGAGCCGCCACGGTTGCGCCTGCCCGGCCTTGCGCAGCGCGCGGAACTCCTCGTACGCGGCGGTCTGGAGCGCCCGGTTGAACGCGGTGGTCAGCCGCTGCTCCAGTTGCCGGGCGACCGCCGCGCGTACGACGGCGGCCTGGACGTCCCGGGGTGTCTTCGGCGGTTTCAACTCGCGCAGGTCCTCGACCCGCTTGATGATCTCGTCCAGCGCCTCGCTCAGCTCGGCGCGGGTCGCCGCCCGGCCGGCCGACGACACCGTCTCCGACATGCTCGCCATCAGCACCGGCCGGCCGTCGAGGCTCACCAGCGCGCCGAGCCGAGTGCCCGCCCCGGCGCCCGCGAACGCCTCGGCGTGCGCCGCCTGGTTGAACACGCTCAACGTCAGCTCGGCGTCGGCGAGCAGCACCCGGCCCTGCCGGAACAGCGCGTCGAGCACCTTCGGCGGGAAGAGCGTGCGCAGGACGGCCAGCCCCACCCGGGGCGTGGCGGCGATCGCGGCCCGGCCGATCGCCACCAGCAGCGCGGCCATCTGGGCGGTCAGCAGGCGCGCCTCGCGGGCGCCCGCGAGCAGCAGCGGCACGTACCGGACGGCGGCGCGCACCGCGACGCCGCCGAGCAGCCGGGCGAGATGCACCAGGCCGGTGAGCACCTGGTACAGGTCGCCGGCGACGCGGCCGAGCAGCCGGCCGGCGGCGAACGGGTCGAGGTTCTCCAGGTGGCGGGCGAACTCGGCCGCCCAGCCGCGCCACAGCGCCAGCAGCCGATCCGGGACGGTGGTCGGGTCCAGCGCGGCCACGATCCCGGCCAGCGCCTGGCGTACGACTGTGGCCTGGTCGGCGATGCGTTGCACACCGGCGCGGGGGTCGACCGTCAGCACGATGAGCGTGGTGAACTGTTCCTGCTGAAGGCGGCCGATCAACTGCACGAGCTTGCCGAGGTCGACCACCACCGTCGCGACGGATTCCCCGACGCCGACGGCGAACCCGTCGAGGAACAGCTTCGGGTTGATCCCGTTCCAGGCCGCGTAGTGCCGCATCGCGTCGAGCAGCGCGGGGTCGAGGCCGAGCAGGAGACGGCGGAACGCGCCGTCGGTGTCGACGTCCGAGGCGGCCAGGTCGAAGAACGCCTCGGCCAGCCGCAGTCTCGCCAGCATCGCGACCAGGTCCCAGACGTTGTCGGCGGTGATGCGCCCGCTCATCGCGGTCAGGACCCGCTCGCGGGTCATCGACCGGGTGGCGTGCGCGTCCAGCCAGTACCTGACGGTCAGCGCGACGAACTCCACCCGCGGGTCCTGGGTGCGTACGCCGAAGATCGCGGCCCGGTCCTCGGCGGACACCCGCGGCACGCTGAACCAGTCCCGGATCATGACGGATTCGTTCGCCGGCTGCCCCAATTCCCCCACCCCCTCCAGCCGTGTGCACTGTCGAGCCGTGGTGCGGGCAGCGGTAGTGCTGGGTCGAGAAGCTGACATGGGCCGGTAACGTCACGCGCCCGCCTTCCATCGACTGTTACGACTTGACGAACGGCGTGTTATCGCTCACAGTCGATGGCACAGGGCGGCGGGAGCGATGGGTCGCCGAGCGGGCGCGGACGGCCGCGTGGCAGGCCGGGTGTGGGGTCAGTGCGCCGACGCTGATTGTTAGCGCTCACAAGTGTGATCTGAGGGAGGAACATGTTTGCTTTTGGTAGATCCCCATCGACGGTGTCGCCCCCGCGACGGCGCGGATGGCTGCCGCGAGTCGTCGCGACCGGCGCTGCCGCGGTCCTCGTCGGCGCCGCCGCCGTGGCGGCCGTGTCCGCGCCCGCCGCCGCCGCGAGCGTCGACACGAACGCCTGGTACGTCCTGGTCAACCGCAACAGCGGCAAGGCGCTCGACGTCTACAACTTGGCCACCAACGACGGCGCGCGGATCACCCAGTGGACGCGCAACAACGGCAACCAGCAGCAGTGGCAGTTCGTCGACTCCGGCGGCGGCTACTACCGGCTGAAGTCCCGGCTGTCCGGCAAGGTGCTCGACGTCTACAACTGGTCGACCGCCAACGGCGGCAGCATCGTGCAGTGGTCCGACCTGAACGGCACCAACCAGCAGTTCCGGCTGGCCGACTCCGACAGCGGCTACATCCGGCTGATCAACCGCAACAGCAACAAGGTGGTGGAGGTGCAGGGCGCCTCGACCGCCGACGGCGGAAACATCGTCCAGTACGACGACTGGAACGGCGCCAACCAGCAGTGGCAGCTCGTCCGCGTCGACGGTGGTGGCGGCAACCCCACCACGCCGCCTCCCACCACGCCGCCGCCGGGTGGCACGTGCAACCTGCCGTCGTCGTACCGGTGGTCGTCGACGGGCGCGTTGGCGCAGCCGCGGTCGGGTTGGGTGTCGTTGAAGGACTTCACGGTGGTGCCGTACAACGGGCAGCACCTGGTCTACGCGACGACGCACGACACCGGGTCGTCGTGGGGGTCGATGAACTTCGGTCTGTTCTCGAACTGGTCGCAGA